>NZ_CM141436.1:4800000-6205626 GCF_045809005.2 Mycobacterium cajalii | reverse complement strand
CGACGTATCTCCCTGGTCCTCGCGTATCCCGGGTCGAGGGGCACTGGCGACGAAGCAACTATCCACATAGTTATGCACAGTTGTGTACAGGATGATCGTAGTGCGGGCCGCAGCCTACCGGCGACGGCTCACAATGTTCGTGCTGGAGACAACCTGGAGGCCGCCTGGGCAGCCAGTCGATCCGCCATCCTCGCTTCGTTGTCGGCCGCCGTCCGAGTCTGGCACGGCATTGCAAGAAGCTAACAGTTTTCTGTGCGGCTGCCAACCGTTCTGTTGCATTCCAGGTGCCTGGTTTAGGCTCGGGCGGTCCATTCGCGCTGTACGGACGTCGCCTCGGGAAAGGTTGGGCGACGCGCAACCGCCGATTCACCCGCGGGGGTTGGCGCAGGCCAGGTTTGACCCGGGGAGGGCTCGTCAGTACCCTCAAACAGTCGCCCGGAAGTCGGCGATACGGCTGCGACCCAAGTTGCGATGGGGACCGCGCCGGCCAGTAGCAAGACCCACCGCCGACCGTGGTCGTGACGACGCTTCCACGGGCGGACGGCCCGGGTCACTTGGACCGAGATACAACGAGGAGAACGCCGTGGCCAAGGGCAAGCGGACCTTTCAGCCGAATAACCGCCGCCGCGCCCGCGTGCACGGCTTCCGGTTGCGGATGCGTACCCGCGCAGGACGCGGGATCGTGGCCAACCGGCGCCGTAAGGGGCGCCGCGCGCTCTCTGCCTGATCTTCAGGGACAGGTTTTCTGGCGGTGCTTCCCGCACGCAACCGTATGAGGCGGTCATCGGAGTTCGGTGCGACGGTGAAGCACGGAACGCGCACCGCACAGCCCGACGTGGTCGTGCACGTGCGGCGGTCAGCCGAGCGGAATGGCGCCGGGCCGCAGGTGGGATTGATCGTGGCCAAGTCGGTGGGTTCGGCCGTCGAACGGCATCGGGTTGCGCGCCGGCTACGGCACGTCGCGCGCACGGTGCTGCAGGACCTCGATCCGTCGGACCGGCTGGTGATCCGCGCGCTGCCAAGCAGTCGGCAGGTGTCCTCGGCGCGGTTGGAGCAGCAGCTGCGCCGGGGGTTGCGGCGCGCGGCGCGACGGGCGGGCACAGACCGGTGAGCCTGTGGGCGCGTTCGCGCGGGACCGCTGGCGGTGCAGGCAATGTAGCCGTGCGCGCACTGGTCTTCCTGATCCAGCTGTACCGGCATATGGTGTCCCCGCTGCGCCCGGCGACGTGCCGGTTCGTACCGACGTGCAGCCAGTACGCGGTCGACGCCCTCACCGAGTACGGGTTGATTCGGGGGAGTTGGCTGGCGGTGGCCAGGCTCGCCAAATGTGGACCATGGCATCGGGGAGGTTGGGATCCGATACCGGAGCGATGCGAGCACCGAACCGCGGCCGACGCCGTCTCGGATGTCGCGGTGATGCAACGGGAGAGTGACAGTTTTGTTTGATTTCTTCAGTCTCGACTTCGTCTACTACCCGGTGTCGTGGATCATGTGGGTCTGGTACAAGTTGTTCGCGGCCGCACTGGGACCGTCGAACTTCTTCGCGTGGGCCCTGTCCGTGATGTTCCTGGTGTTCACGTTGCGTGCGCTGCTCTACAAGCCCTTCGTGCGCCAGATCCGCACCACCCGCCAGATGCAGGAGCTGCAACCACAGATCAAGGCGCTGCAGAAGAAGTACGGCAAGGACCGCCAGCGGATGGCGCTCGAGATGCAAAAGCTGCAACGCGAGCACGGGTTCAACCCGATCCTGGGGTGCTTGCCGATGCTGGCGCAGATCCCGGTGTTCCTCGGCCTGTATCACGTGCTGCGGTCGTTCAACCGCACCACGGGCGGATTCGGCCAACCGCACCTGTCGGTGATGCAGAACCGGATGACCGGCAACTACATGTTCAACGCCGCGGACGTCGGCCACTTCCTGGACGCGAACCTGTTCGGTGCGCCGATCGGTGCCACCATGACGCAGCGGTCGGGGTTGGACGCCTTCATCGATTTCAGCCGCCCGGCGGTGATTCTGGTCGGTGCGCCGGTGATGATCCTCGCCGGCGTCGCCACGTTCTTCAACAGCCGGGCGTCGATCGCGAGGCAGAGTGCCGAGGCGGCGGCCAACCCGCAGACCGCGATGATGAACAAACTGGCGCTGTATGTGTTCCCGCTGGGCGTGGTCGTCGGCGGGCCCTTCCTGCCACTCGCGATCATCCTGTACTGGTTCTCCAACAACATCTGGACCTTCGGTCAGCAGCACATCGTGTTCGGGATGATCGAAAAAGAAGAAGAGGCCAAGAAGCAGGAAGTCATCCAGCGGCGGGCGGCTAACGCGCCGGCCCCGGGTGCCAAACCGAAGCGCAACCCCAAGGCGGCGAGCGCCAACGGTTCGGCGGCGCTCGGCGAGGACGGTGCGGATTCGGCAACGGTGACGGGCGGCGACGAGGACGGCCGACGCGAAGCCGACTCGAAACCCGGCGACGACGCGACAGGGAAGCCGAGCGGGGCCGGGGGGATTGACGGCCCGACCAATCGAACGCCCCGGCCCGGAGCACGGCCAAAGAGGCGCAAACGTTGACGAGGGTGCCACGGCTATGAGGGACCGCCTCGGAGGGCCGCCCCGGACGAGCCCGGCACCCATGAACGAGGAAGAGGGAAACACATGACAGACGCCGAAACCACGGAACGCGGTGCAGACGTGCAAGGGTCGACCGAGGAGGTCGCCGGGGACGCGGCGGCGCCGGAGGGCGGTGCCGATGGAGCCGACGAAGTAGAGGAGCGGTTGGTCGCCGAGGGTGAGATCGCCGGCGACTACCTGGAAGAGCTGTTGGACCTGTTGGACTTCGACGGCGACATCGACCTGGACGTCGAGGGCGACCGCGCGGTGGTGAGCATCGACGGCAGCGACGACCTGACGAAGTTGGTGGGGCGCGGCGGCGAGGTGCTCGACGCGCTGCAGGAGCTCACCCGCCTGGCGGTGCACCAGAAGACCGGGGTACGGAGCCGGTTGATGCTCGACATCGCGAGCTGGCGACGGCGGCGGCGGGAGGAATTGGCCGCGTTGGGCGACAAGGTGGCGCGGCGGGTGCGCGACAGCGGGGAACGCGAAGAGCTGTCCCCGATGACCCCGTTCGAGCGCAAGATCGTCCACGACGCCGTCGCTGCCGTGCAGGGTGTGCACAGCGAGAGCGAGGGTGTGGAGCCGTCGCGGCGCGTGGTGGTACTGCGCGACTGAGTTACAGCGGTGTAGTTCGCGGGGGTGGACGGGGCGCGGCGAGCAGAGGGATGTTTCACGTGAAACCGAGCCGAGGATGTTTCCCGTGAAACGGGAGGATTCCGAGGCGGACGCCGGGGCGGCTGCCCGCGTATTCGGACCGCGTCTCGAGCTGGCCCGGCGCTACGCCGACATCTTGGCGACCGCTGGTGTCGAGCGCGGGCTCCTGGGCCCGCGCGAAGTCGATCGGCTCTGGGAGCGCCACCTCATCAACTGTGCTGTCGTAGGCGAATTACTGGATCCTGGCGCGCGGGTGGTGGACATCGGGAGCGGGGCGGGGTTGCCGGGGATACCGTTGTTCATCGCGCGTCCCGATCTGGACGTCGTGCTACTCGAGCCGCTGCTTCGCCGCAGCGAATTTCTCGCCGAGGCGGTCGCCGAACTAGGGTTGGCCGTCGAGGTGGTGCGCGGTCGCGCGGAGGAGGCGTGGGTGCGCGAGCGGTGTGGTGAGCGGGATGCGGCGGTGTCACGCGCCGTGGCGCCGTTGGACAAGCTGACGAAGTGGAGCATGCCGTTGCTACGGCCGGGTGGACGAATGATCGCGATCAAGGGGGAGCGCGCGCCCGAGGAAGCTCGACAGCACCGGCGTGTGATGGAGGCGTCCGGGGCGCTCGATGCCAAGGTGGTCACATGTGGCGCGGACTTCTTGCGTCAGCCCGCAACCGTGGTGGTGGCGCGACGCGGGGCGCGGCCGCGCACGCGGCCGGCGCGGATGGACAGCGGGAGCACGCGATGAGTTCTCCGCGGGATCGGGTGGCGGGTGGTGCGGCGCGCCAGGCGGTGGCTGCGGCGGAGTCGCGGGGCGCCGGTTCGGTCGCCCCGCAGGAGTCGGTTCAGGAGGCGGTGACTCCTGCAGAGGAAACGGCGGGCAGTGCGATGGTTTCACGTGAAACATCCGACGACTTCGACACCCCGATCGGCGCGGCGGCGGAGCGCGCCATGCGGGTGCTGCACACGAGCTACGAACCGCTGCGCCGCCCCGACGGCCGCCGGCTCTTCACCGTCGCCAACCAGAAGGGCGGGGTGGGCAAGACCACGACCGCGGTGAACCTCGCGGCCGCGCTCGCGGTGCAGGGGCTCAAGACGCTCGTGATCGACCTCGACCCGCAGGGCAATGCCAGCACGGCCCTGGGTATCGCCGATCGGCAGTCGGGCACGCCGTCGTCGTACGAGGTCCTGCTCGGCGACGTCACCCTGGGGGAGGCCCTGCAACAGAGCCCCCACAGCGAGCGGCTTTTTTGTGTTCCGGCCACGATCGACCTGGCGGGCGCCGAGATCGAGTTGGTCAGCATGGTGGCGCGCGAGAACCGGCTGCGGACCGCGCTCGGCGCGCTCGACGACTTCGACTTCGACTACGTCTTCATCGACTGCCCGCCGTCGCTCGGGTTGTTGACGATCAACGCGCTCGTCGCCGCGCCGGAGGTGATGATCCCGATCCAGTGCGAGTACTACGCTTTGGAGGGCGTGTCACAGCTCATGCGCAACATCGAAATGGTGAAGGCCCACCTCAATCCCGCGCTCGACGTCACCACCGTGGTGCTGACCATGTACGACGGACGGACCAAGCTGGCCGACCAGGTGGCCGCCGAGGTGCGCCGCTACTTCGGTGCCAAGGTGTTGCGCACGGTGATCCCGCGCAGTGTGAAGGTCTCCGAGGCGCCCGGGTACAGCATGACGATCATCGATTACGACCCGGGTTCCCGAGGGGCGATGAGCTATCTCGATGCCAGCCGCGAACTGGCGCAGCGCGACACCCATCATTCGTGAAGGCACCATCCGTGAAGGGACGACCATGACGCAGCCAGTACGTAAAAAGGGCGGACTCGGCCGAGGCCTGGCCTCCCTGATCCCGACCGGTCCCGCGGACGGCGACACCGGGCGCGCGACCCTCGGACCGCGGATGGGCGATGCCGCCGCCGACGTCCTGATCGGGGGTACGGCCCAGGGCGCAGCCCCGATGGGCGCGGTATACCGCGAGATCTCACCGGCCGACATCGAGCCGAACCCGCGCCAACCGCGGCAGGTGTTCGACGACGAGGCGCTGGCCGAACTGGTGCACTCGATCCGGGAGTTCGGCCTGCTCCAGCCGATCGTGGTGCGCGCGGTGACCGAGGCGCAGAGCGGAGCGCGCTACCAGATCGTGATGGGGGAGCGCCGGTGGCGCGCGGCGCAGGAGGCGGGACTGGCCACCCTCCCGGCCATCGTGCGGGAGACCGGCGACGACAACCTGCTGCGCGACGCCCTACTGGAAAACATTCATCGGGTGCAGTTGAATCCGTTGGAAGAGGCGGCCGCCTACCAGCAACTGCTCGACGAGTTCGACGTCACCCACGACGAACTGGCATCGCGGATCGGACGCTCCCGCCCCCTGATCACCAACATGATCCGGTTGCTCAAACTGCCGATCGCGGTGCAGCGCCGAGTCGCGGCCGGGGTGCTGTCGGCCGGACATGCCCGGGCGTTGCTGTCGCTGGAAGCCGGGGCCGAGGCGCAGGAGGAACTGGCCGGACGCATCGTCGCCGAGGGGTTGTCGGTCCGGGCGACCGAGGAGGCCGTCACCCTGGCCAACCGGGGCGCCACTCCCACGCCGGCACCGCAGCGCCGGAAGCCGATCCAGATGCCGGGGCTGCAGGACGTCGCCGAGCGGCTGTCGAACGCCTTCGACACCCGGGTCACGGTCAGCCTCGGCAAACGCAAGGGCAAAATCGTCGTGGAGTTCGGTTCGGTGGAGGATCTGCAGCGCATCGTCGACACGATGACCACCGCCGAGGCATGACCGGGCACACGGTGTAATTACGTCACTGTGACGCCGAGGGGCGCCCGGAGGCGGGGCGACCGCATCCGGGGGCCGAGTGCCTACCGAACATCTTGAGCACCAACCGATTTCGGACTGGGCTGCGCCCGGTCCGGGTGGCAGGCGGTGGTGTTGCCAATGCCACTCGGGCGGTGGCCGCAATACTGGCCCGATGGCGACCGACTCTCCTATTCTGGAGGGGTTGCCGGTGCATGCGACCGCAGATGACTGCAGTAACGCACGGAAGCCAGGAGGCTTGTGTCTGCTCGAATCACGCCACTGCGGCTCGAGGGTTTCGAGCAGCTTCCCAAGCATGCGCGCCGCTGCGTCTTCTGGGAGGTCGATCCCGGGACGCTCGGTGACCAAGTGCATCTCGCCGACCCGGAATTCGAGAAGGAAGCCTGGCTGTCGATGGTGATGCTGGAGTGGGGCTCCTGCGGTCAGATCGCGACGCCGATCGCGGCCGAGCACAGCGACGCCGAGCCGCCATGCATCGGGTATGTCCTCTATGCCCCGCCGCGGGCGGTGCCGCGCGCGCAGCGGTTTCCCACCGCACCGGTGTCGGCCGACGCGGTGTTGTTGACCTCGATGGGCGTCGAGCCGGGACAGGCGGCCGACGACCTGCCGCGCGGGCTCATCGCCGGGGTGATCGACGAGTTGGTCCGGCGTGGTGTCCGGGCGCTGGAGGCGTTCGGCCGGACGCAGGCGGCCGCGGAGTTACAGGATCCGCGAATGGTCGACGCGGACGTGCGCCCGGTGCTGGAAGCCCTCGGGGACTGCTCGGTCGAGCACTGCGTCATCGACGCGGACTTCTTGAAAGACGCGGGCTTCGTGGTTGTCGCTCCGCATCGGTACTTCCCGCGGCTGCGGCTCGAACTGGACAAGGACCTCGGGTGGAAAGCCGAGGTCGAGGCGGCGCTGGAACGCCTGCTGGCGAGCGCTCAGCTCCAGCAGCCGGTCGGGGCGGGCGCGACGATCACCAATTCGGTGCGCGGCGGCGCAAGCGGTCAGGAGCCACCGAGCCGGCTCGCGCGCTCCACGGCCAACTCGTGGGCCAGCAGCTCCGCGAAGGTGAATGTGCCGGTGGGCCGGTCGTTCTTGCCGAGCAGATAGAGCCGCTTGACCGCGGCGAGGATACCTTCGGCGATGGCGTCGCGGGTCTGGGTCGACACCAGCATGGCGCGGTCGCGCGGGTTGGTGATGTAACCGACGTCGACCTGCACGGTCGGCATCCTGGTCAGCCGCAACAGGTCCCATGTCCTGCCATGGGTGCGGCAATCGCGTAAACCCGTGCGGGCCACCACTTCTCGTTGGATGAAGTCGGCGAGATTACGTCCGATGGTGGACACCGACCCGTGTGAGTTCCCGAAGTGGAACGAGGCCACACCGTTGGCGGCCGGGTTGGGCTGGCTTTCGCAGCGCAGGCTGATCATCAGGTCCGCACCGACGTTGTTGGCGGTCGCGGCGCGTTCGGCGTCCGACGGGCTGCGGTTCGTCGGACGCGACAGGAAGGTCTCCATGCCGATCGCGGTCATCCGGCCTTCGAGTCGGCTTGCCAAGTCCCACAGCACATCTGCTTCGCTGATGGGGCCGGACGGGCCCTGTGAGATCAGCCCGTGGTCGCCATCCCCGCGGCCCGGGTCGATGATGATCCGCTTGCCCGACAGCTTGGGGCCCGAGCGGCGGACCGTTTCCTCCTCGCGGATCGCGTGCAGCGAACCCCCCGTGACCCGTGAACTCAGAAAGTACAAGGAGCGCAACGTTTCCGGTCCGCAAATGCCGTCGGAGGCAAGGCCGTACTCCCGCTGATACGACATCAGCGCGTTGTGGGTCTGCAACCCGAAGTGGCCGTCCACCAGGCCGGTGTAGAAGCCGAGGTCTTGCAGCCGGGCCTGCAGCGTGGCGACGTCGTCACCGTAGAGAGGGGCCCCGAATTGGTGATAGAGGGTGCGTGCGCCGAGCCGGTAGGAGGCTTCCTTCAAGGCGCGGTAGGTGGCTTCGCCGACGATGCCGTCGACCAGCAGTCCGCGATGCTGCTGGAATGCACGCACGGCGTGGTCGAGCTCGGCGTCGAACAGCTCGAGGGGCACGTGCCGGCCCGTCGTCGGCTCGTCCTCGGAATCCTCGAGCAAGCCCAGCGAAGCCAGCGTCGCCCGGATCTCGGTCACGACGGCGCTGCGGTCACCACGGCGCAGCGCGTCGCCGTCTTCGCGGCGCGGACTCGACATACCAAAGGGCCCTTCGTGGCAAGGTGACAGGCTCGATTTCGGGTGACAGCTAACGGTTATTGTCGCAGATACTTCTCAATTTCCGGAAAACCCCAGGCGAAGCGCGAGGCGCGGAGCGGCGGGAAGATCCGGTCAGCCGAGGCCGGGAACCGCGTCGGAAAGTTCACGCAGCAACGCGGCCTTGCCTTTCGCACCGACGATCCGCTTCACCGGTTCGCCGTCCTTGAACAGGATCATGGTGGGGATCGACACCACCTGGAACTGGGAGGCGGTCTGCGGGTTGGCGTCGACGTCGAGCTTGGCGACGGTCAGCTGCTCGCCCTGCTCGGAAGCGATCTGCTCGAGCACCGGGGCCACCATCTTGCACGGGCCGCACCAGGTCGCCCAAAAGTCAACCAGCACAGGCTTGTCGCTGGAAAGCACCTCCGTGGCGAACGACGCATCGGAGACTTCCTTTGTGCCGCCTGCTTTTTCGGTGTCGGTCATCGTGCCACTCCAATCAATGTGTCGGTGCTGCCGGCTTTTTCGGCTCCTGTTGAGTTGTCAGCCGCGGCCGTGGACGGCTCTTTCTGCTCGGCGAGCCAGCGTTCGGCGTCGATGGCCGCCGCGCAGCCGCTGCCGGCCGCGGTGATGGCCTGCCGGTAGGTGCGGTCCACCAGATCCCCACAGGCGAACACCCCCTCGATCGAAGTCGCCGTGGAACGCCCCTGCACCAGCACATACCCCTCCGGGTCGACCTCAAGCACGTCGCGCACCAACTCCGAGCGCGGATCATGCCCGATCGCCACGAACATCCCCGTCACCGGCAACGTCGACTCGACCCCGCTGACCACATCACGCACCCGCAAACCCGTCATCGTGTCCACGCCCTCGACCGCCTCCACGGTGTGGTTGGTCAAAAACCGGATCTTGTCGTTGGCCCGCGCCCGATCCAACATGATCCGCGACGCCCGAAACTCCTCCCGCCGATGCACCAACGTCACACTGCGGGCGAACTTGGTCAAAAACGTCGCCTCCTCCATCGCCGAGTCCCCACCCCCGACCACCGCGATGTCCTGCTCCTTGAAAAAGAACCCGTCACAGGTCGCACACGCACTCACACCCCGGCCCAGCAACTCCTGCTCCCCGGGCACCCCCAGATATCGCGCCGCAGCCCCCATCGCCAAGATCACCGCCCGCGCCCGATGCGTGACCCCCTCGGCAGTCACCGTCTTGACCGGACCCTGCAACCACACCGCCTCGACGTCCTCCATGCGCAGATCGGCCCCGAACCGCAACGTCTGCTCGCGCATCTCATCCATCAACGCCGGGCCCATGATCCCCTCACGAAACCCCGGAAAATTCTCCACCTCGGTGGTCGTCATCAACGCCCCACCAAACGACGTCCCCTCGAACACCAGCGGCGCCAACTCCGCCCGCGCGGTGTAAAGCGCCGCGGTATAACCCGCGGGACCCGAACCAATGACGATCACGTCGTGAACTGTGTCGGCGCTCATACGAACCTCTCGGAGAACGGATGCTCTATGGATTCGTCTCAACACCCCGGCGGGCAGCCCTGTTCCCGGGCGTGTCGCACAGCACATGGCACAACACTAGGCGCGCGGGACGCGGGTGTCGGCCAACAGCCCGGTGTCGGCGGCGCTGCAGTTCGGGGCGACGGCGAAGACGGCGAGGATTCCGGGCGCGTCGCCGGGCAGCACCAGCAGTACGCCGGGGCGGGCGTTGATGTCGACGGTTCGCGCGCCGAGCACCTGTGTGGACGCCGGATACCCGAGGCCGGCGAGGCAGGAGGCCCGCCGTTGTGGATCTCCGAGCGGGCCGTAGTCGGGGTCTCGGTGGAGCAGGCCCAGAATCTCCGGCCGGGACAGGGGGATCGCCATGGGGGGCGTCGACACCGTGATGTGCTCGGCGGTGACCTCGGCGCTCGGCATGGGTGTCGGCGCGTGGATCAGCGCCGCCGTACCCAGCCCGATCCCCGCCAGAGCCGCGCAGAGGCCGGCGGCGGCCGCCACGACGCGCGCGGGCCGGATGCGCGGGCGGGCGGAATGCGCGGGGCCGGGGGAGCGGCCCGACGTCGGGCCGGCCGAGCGCAGCGCGGCGGAGACCCGCGCGGTGACCTCGGATGGGGGTTCGGGCGCCGACGCCGGATCCGCGCCCACGGCGGCGACGTCGCGGCGCACCCGGTTGAGCGCCTGCAGCACCCCCTGGGCGGAGGGATCGGCGCGGATCCGCCGGCGCAGCCGCGCCGCTTCCTCGTCGCTCAGCAGGCCTGCCTGCAGATCGGCGAGCACCTCGACCGGCAACGGCGGGTCGGCTCCAGCGTCGCCGCGGCGCGCCGGATCGCTGTCCGTTTCGTCCATCCGCCCCAGTGTCCGTCATGGACGGCCCGACGGCCACGTTTCAGGCCTGGTCGGGGATCGCGTGGGCACCCGCGCCGAGGTATCCGAGCAGCTCGGCGAGGCGGACCCGCGCGCGGGCGCACCGGCTCTTGACCGTGCCCTCGGCGACGCCCAGCAGCCGGGCGGTGTCGGCGATCGAGTAGCCCTGCATGTCGACGGCAACCACCGCCGCCCGCTGCTCGACCGGAAGCCGCATCAGGGCCCGCTGCACCACGATCGCCGTATCGACCTGGGCGGTCCGGTCCGCGACCGGGTGCACGTCTTCGAGCGGGGCGGTCGGGGGGCGCGATTTGGCGCGGCGCAGCCGGTCCAGGCAGGCGTTGACGACGATGCGGTGCAACCAGCTTCCGACGGCGGCGTCGTGACGGAAGGCGCTCGCCGCCCGGTGCGCCGAGAGCATCGCGTCCTGCAGCGCGTCCTCGGCGTCCTCGGGGTTGCGGGTGGTGAGCCGTGCCAGCCGGTGCAATTGGCGCCGATGACGCAGGAACAGCTCCCCGAAGGCGTGACGGTCGCCGGCGACGTGCGCTGCCAGCAGCTCGGCATCGGTGCGTTCCTGCTGGTCTTGACCCCCGCACCCCACGGCCCGGACAGTATCCAATCGCCCACCCGGCGGCACTTCACCCGGATGCGCGGGCTGTGCACGGCACGGTCAGGATGCGGCCTGAACCTTGATCTCCGAGATCGCCGCGCGGCTCTTGCCGTCGGTGCTGCCCAGCGTCGAGATCCACACCAGCAGATTCGACGTCGGTGCGGCGGACTTGACCGCGATGACGTTGTGACCGGGCTTGAGCGCCGCGGCGGGCATCAGCAGCTTGGTGTCGTCCAGCTTCGCCGGGTCCGGCGTGGCCGACGAGCGAAGCTCGACCTGCGTCCCGGTGCTGGAAATGTCGATGGAGACGGCTCCGACCACCGTGGGGCGCGGCAGCTGCAGCATCAACCCGACCCCGTTCTTGAAGGAGGGGAACGGGGCGGCGTCGGTGTAGGTGTCGGTTTCCCACGAGGTGGAGGGGTCGCCGTCGATGGCCAGCCCGGCCTGGCCCGGGTTGTCGGCTTCCCCGTCGGGGGAGAAGACGGTGGCCTTGGTGGGCTTGACCACGCTGCCGGCGGGGGCGGTGCTGACCGCCGACGCCGACGTCGACGACGTGGGCCCGTTCAGCCCGAGTTCGTCCTTGTTCAGACCGCCGCCGACATTGCCGAAGATCTTGCTGACCACTGACGCGAGCACCAGCAGGGCGACCACGAGGATCGCCAGGCCCGCGCCGATGCCGATCAGCAGGTTGCGGCGCCGGCGCGCGAAGGCGGCGGGGTCACCGGCGGGCGGGCGGTGCGTCGACGCCGGGCTGTCGTCGATCGGACCGAGCACCTCGGTGCGGTCGGCCACCGCGGTCGCTTGTTGCAGCAGGTTCAGCAGCGTCGAGGCGCTGCGTATCCCGCCGTCGTCCTGAACCGCCCGCACGGCGACCGCCGAGATCTGGAACGGGATGGCGCGGTCGATGACGGTCGGCTCGACGGGCGCGCCGTTGGAATCCCGTTCGGCCGGGGCGAGCCCGCTGCGCACGCCGGACTCCGGCAGCGGCCAGCGGTTGACCAGCAGGGCGTACAGCGCGGCGCCGATGCCGCGGATGTCGTCCTGCGGGCCGGCGTCGGGCATGGTCGCCGGATAGGCCAGCACGACGTCGCCGTCGATGCTGACGCGCACCCGGCTCGGGTGGTCGATCGACAGGGCGACACCGGCGCGGTGCGCCGCCTCGGCGGCGGCGGCCAGCGACTGCATCGCCCGGACGGCGCCGACGGGCGAGGGCGCGGTGTCGGCGACCTCCCGCAGTGAGCCACCGCGAATCCATTCCGAGACCACCAGGCCGCCGGAACCGCTGTGCACCACGTCGAGCACCCGGGCGACGCCGGGCTTGTCGATCCGGCTCAGCCGCAGCGTGCGGGACAAGATCTCCTGCACCATGTCGTCGGGCAGGGTGCCGTCCGGATCGACGAAGGTCAGCGCAACCTGCCGGTCCAGCGCGGTGTCCAGGGCCTGCCAGAACTGCAGCGGGGGTGCGCCGCCGTGGGACACCAGCAGGCGGTAGCGCCCACCGGCGATCCGGGCGCCGGGAACCAGGTGCACGTCCTCGGACGCCGGGGACTCCCCGCCACGCTCGCGGGGCGCGTCCACCGGCATCGGCCCCCGGCGCGACTCGGCCGGCTGGTCGCCGTTGGCCGGGTCGCGCCGGCGCGGTGCCGACACGTCCGCGTCGCGCTCTGGGGGGATGTCGGGCTGGAAGTCGTCTGCGGCCGGCCGCGGCAGCTCGCTGCCTGACACAGCGCCCGGTGCGGCGCCTTCCATAGGGCGGTCGGTCACCTCCGGTCCTTTCGCTATCCGGCCCGCTGTCCGGCCTGTTATCCGGCCTGGGCCTTCCCGCTCCGGCGGCCTGCGCGGCTCGTTGACCGCATTCGCCCGCGGCGGGGACGAATACCTCTGCTCAGGGTACGTGACGGGGCCCGCCCCGGACGATGCCTCCCGCCCGGCCTCTTTGCTGGCCGGCACGGTGCCCGCCGGGTGTGCGGTCCGGCGCCCGACGCGGTGCCGGACCGCCTCCAGTGCCGCCTGCGCCTCGGGGACCCGAGCGCGCAGCATGAACGTCGCCGTGATCGGCAGCATGATCGTCGCCAGGATCAACAGGCGCAGCAGTGAACCGGCGCCCCCACCGTGCGCGGTGAGCCGGCCCAGGCCCAGCAGGCGGTCGGCGACGTGGGCGAGCAGCCCGGCCAGCAGCGACGCGGCCGTCGTCACCAGGATGGTCCGCACCGTGGACACGTCGACCAGATGGCCGCCGCGGGGCAGCAGCGCCAGGCGCAGCAGCACGTAGCCCGCGATCGCCCCGGCCAGGAAACCGATGCCGTTGGCCAGGCCCAGCAGGCCGGCCACCAGCTTGGGGTCGCCGGTCAGGTGCGGCACCAGCAGCGAGCCGGCGATCTTCACGGCCGTGATGACGACGATGACCACGATCGGGGTCCACGGCTGCTCGCGCGCGTAGAACACGCGCAGCTGCAGCAGCACCAGGCCGTAGGGGACCAGCGTGAAGGCCGACAGCGCGATGGCGGCGCCCAGATAGCCGGCGTCGACCTGGCCGAACCGGCCGTAGGCGAACAGGGCGCTGCCGATGGCCGGGCCGCCGACGGTCATGAACGCCACGATCGGGATCAGCGTGACCAGGGTGAGCCGGGTCGCCAGCGACAGGTCGCCGAGCACGGCTTTGACGTCGTCGGCGGCGGCGTTGCGGCTCAGCCGCGGCATCACCACGGTCAGCACCGTCACCCCGATCATGCCGTAGGGCAGCATCAGGACGAGCCAGGTGTAGTTGTAGATCGCGGGCCCGGAAGCCGCCGCGGTGCTGGCGATCTCGTTGCCGACGACGAGGCCGAGCTGGCTGATCAGCACGTAGAGCACCATGGCGGCGGCCATCGTGCCGAAGCGCTTGAGCCGTTCGTCGATCCCCCACAGCGGCCGCAGGCTGACGCGCTCGCGCCGCAGCGCCACCAGCAGCACCACGACCTGGGCGAACACGCCCAGCGTCGTACCGATGCCCAGCACCAGCAGCTTGGTGTTGCCCATCCGCACGGGGTCGACCGACAGCTCGCCGGGGACCGCGACGTAGACCGCCAGGGTCACGAGCGCGACGACGTTGTTGACGACGGGCGCCCAGGCCGTCGGCCCGAACACGTTGCGGGTGTTCAGGATCGCCATGAACACCGACGTGAGCCCGTAGGCGAGCACCTGCGGCAGCAGCAGGTAGGCGAAGGCGGTGGTCAGCGGCTCGTTGACCTGCGGGATGCGGCCCAGCATCAGCCGCACCAGCAGCGGCGCGGCCGCCACCGACAACGCCGTCGCCACCACCAGCAGCGCGGTCGTCACGGTGACCAGGCGGCGCACGAACGCCGCGCCGCTGTCGGGGTCGGACTGCTCGGCGCGGGCGAGCACCGGCACGAAGATCGCGGTGAACGTCGCCTCGAGGACCAGGGCGGCGACGAGGTTCGGCAGCTGATTGGCCACCGAGAACGCACTCGACAGCGCCGCCCCCAGGATGGCGGCCAGCAACACGATCCGGGCGAAGCCGGTCAATCGGCTGACCAGGGTGGCGAAGGCGATCGCCCACGACCGCGACACCACCGCGGAGTCCGACAGTTCGGGCCGCCGGGGAGCCCCCGGCGCCGCCGGTGGTGCGGGATGTGCGGGCCGGTGCCGCCGGTTCGGTTGCGGCTGTGGGTAGGCCCGCCGCGAGGCGGATCTCATACGCGGTGCTCTTGGTCGACCCGGGGGGCGATCTCGTCGTGCAACTCGGCCGGTCGCGGGTGCGGCGGATCCGGCCGGTCCAGGTCGGCCGGGTCGGGCTGGCCGCGGAAACGGTGCCACAGCCGGCGCCCGGCCAGCAGCACCAGCACGGCCGCGGCGCTCAGCGTGATCGTGAACAGCACCTGGCCGTAGGCGTTGGAGTGCACCGACAACCGCACCGGGTCACCCAGGCGCATTCCGTCGGGGGTGCGCAGGGTCACGTCGACGGCGACGCGCTTGGTGAAGTTGACCTCGATGGGCACGTGCAGCGGCAGGTAGCCGGGCGGCAGTTCGATCTGCCCGACGTCGGTGACGGTCATGCCGGGGGGAGCGTCGACCTGCAGGCGCACCCGGATCGGAACGGCCAGGCCGTTGTGCAGGGCCAGCGGCAGCGGGCTGTGCTCGGTGGCCAGGGTGTAGGAGCCACCGGGGTTGACGATCGTCACGGCGCCGAACAGGTCGTTGATCGTGGTGCCGACGATGCCGAGGCGCTGCTCGGCCAACCCGTTGCGGGTGTCCGGGGGTTCGGACTGGCTCAGCGCGCGCAGCATGTCCTCCCGCAGCGGCGCGGTGTAGCCGATGCCGGTCAGCCCGGTGCGTTCGTCGGTGCTCAGCGCGGCGGTCAGCCCCCACAGGCGGCTGACCTGCCCGGCGATGGCGCCGGTGACGTCCTTGGTGAACCGGCCGCGCGCGGCGGGATGCGGGCCCAGCTGTTCCGGCGGCTCGGTGTGTGCCGTGGCGTCGGCGATCACCGCCGGCAGCGGCCGCGGCACCCCGAGACCGGAGCGGATGGTGGTGGCCAGGGCGGTCAGGATCACCTGCGCGTCGTCGGCCTGCAGGTTCCACGACGGCGGCGGGACGAGCAGCTGGGTGCGCGGCGCGGCGTCGTGCTGCAGCGCGTGCCAGAAGATCGAACCCAGGGCGTCCTGACGGCGCGCGGTCGCCGAGTCGTGTGCGAGCCGCACCGCCAGCGACGAGTCCACATAGGTGGGGACGGCGGGATTGGTTCCCGCCCCGGCCAGCGCGGCCCCGACCGCCGGGTCGAACGGTGCGACCACCACTTGCGGCGACACCCGCCGGGGCGCCGTGTCGGCGGCGTCGGGAAGCGGATTTCCCGGCGCGTCCTGCGCGTCGTGCGCGGCCAGGTCGGCGGCGGCGATGGCGACGGTGTTGCCGTTGACGCCGCTCTCGACGGCGCTGAGCAGGTTCACCGCGCCGCCGGTCAGCGGCCCGTCGGGCAGCAGCGTGGCGCCGCGGGTGGCGGTCACGTCCAGGATGCGGTCGACGATGCCCCCGACGCCGGTGGTGGCGATCGCGCTCAGCCCGGGGTCGTTGACGCGTTGCAGCGCGTCCAGGTCGGCCTGGGCGTAGGGCAGCGGCGCGACGCAGAGCCGGTGGGCCAGCGCGCGCAGCCGGTTCAGCCAGGCGATCGCCGCCGCCTGGCCGGTGCCCGGATGCGTCGGGGTGCCCGGCCGTTGCGCGGGACCGTCGGGCGAGTCGGACACCACGTAGCCGACCGTCATCGCGTTGACGGTGACCAGCAGGTCCGGGTCGACGGCCAGGCACAACGCCCGCCCGACGGCGCCGTCGGGGTCGACGTCGTGGCTGGTGGCGACCTCGGCCGCGGACAGCAGGACGTCCAGCCGGCCGCCGGTGGCCAACGAGGTGGCCAGGTCGTCGTCGACCAGCCGGACCGGGATGCTGCCGCCGGGGAACCCGGGGGCCAGCCGGGGCCGGTCGGCCAGCGGCCACAGCATGGTGATCCACACGGGTTTGGACGTGTCGGGGGCGACGGTGGAGTCCAGGTCGTCGGCGCGGTCGGGCGGCACCCCGACCACCGGCAGCAGGAACCGCGCGTTGTCCAGGCGAGCGGGCGCGCCGTAGTCCGGCGTCCCGTTGACGTTGACCAGCACCGGGTAGATCCCGGGTGCGTCGATGCCGAACGACGACTTGGTCAGCGAGCGCAGGGGCGCCGACAACGTGAAGCCCGCCCCCTGCCCGCGCTGCAACTCCGGGGCCACGGTCAGGAACTCCGACACCGGCTGGTACTGCTCGGTGCCGCCGTCCAGCGCGGTGCGCAGGCCCGCAGAGGCGGTGACCGCCGCGGCGTGCTCGAGCCGGACCATCACATCGCGTACCGGGCGGTCCCCGATGTTGGTGACCATGCCGCTGACGGTGATCACGGGCGGGCTGGTCGTGGTGACCACGTCCGGGGTGACCTGGTCGATGCGGACCCGCACGAACGGTGTGGCCCCGGGTTCGCCGGCCGCCGCGCGGGGCGGCGCGGCGCCGGTGAGCACGGTGAAGCCGGCGACGATGGCGACCACCACGGCAAGGCGCATCGAGCCGGCCCAGCAGAGTCGCGGCGCGGTCACGGGCCCGGCCCGTGGCCGTTCTTCCGGCCCGTGGCGGGCTTGTCGACGTGGCGGGCCCGTGAATGGGTCTGCGGCCGCCGGCGCGGCGAGCTGGGCGGCAGCGGCGGCAGCGAGGACGGGCCGTCGTTCTGCAGCTTGTCGATCAGCTCGTCGGCCACCTGCGCCAGTCGCCGTTCGTCGGCGTAGGCGAGGCGCGACGGCAGCTCCTCGACCGGCACCCAGGCCACCTCGGCGACTTCGAGGTCCTCGTCGGACAGTTCGCCGCCGGAGAAGCGCATCAAATAGTGGTGCACCGTCTTGTGCACCCGGCGGCCGTCGGTGACGAACCAGTAGTCGATGCGCCCGAGCGCGGCCAGCACGCTGCCCCGGACCCCGGTCTCCTCGGCGACCTCACGCATGGCCGTCTGTTCGGCGGTTTCGCCCATTTCGATGTGTCCCTTGGGCAGCGACCACAGCATTCGTCCGCGCCGATCGACGCGCCCGATCAGCGCCGCCACCTGAGAGTCGCGTGGCCCGTCGAGACCGTCGACGACCAGCCCCCCGGCCGAGGTCTCGTGGACCGTGCGCAACCGCTCCGCCCCGCGGCGGGCCGAGCGGGAACGGCGCGGTTTCGAGGCGGCCGCGTCCTCGTCCGGTTGGCCGTCGGCCTGGTTCTCCGACGATGCCGCGGCACCACGACGTCGGCGCCGACCCCGGCGCCGACGCGGTTTGGCTTGTTCGCCGTCCGACACCCAAGCGATAGTAGCTGGCACGGGCCGGCATCCTTGACATACTCGCCGGTTGTCGTCACGCCTCGCCGGCGCCGGATTCCCGCGCGGGCGACCGCCCGGGTCGTGGGACGCGCGCACCGTCGGCCGAGGGTTCTCGCCGGATAGTGTCGAACCTGCGCCCTCATCAGCCTTCCATACGTGGTGCAGCCCCCCGCCACTCTCGACGCATCCGCATCAGCCCGTGCCGACTCCGCCTCTCTGACCGAACTGCCCTCCCGTCCGACCGCCGTTCAGGACCGGGTGTTTCTCGAGTCGGCGGCTGATGTCGCCCACGAGATAGCAAACGGCTTCGCCGATCGCGAGCCCGATCTGGCCGCCCGGCACGGGTTTCCGCCGTGGCAGAAGGGCGGCGGCGTCGCGCCGGCGGACGCGGCGATCGCGGTTGTCCGGCGAGCAACTGCCCAGCTACACCGTGCTGGTGCCGGCCTACGAGGAGCAGGAGGTGATCGGGGTCCTGGTGCGCTGCCTTGGCCGAGTTGGACTACCCCGCCGACCGGCTCGAGGTGCTGCTGCTGGTGGAGCGACGCGACACCGCCACCCAGCGGGCCATCGAGGCCGTCGACCCGCCACCGCACATGCGGACCGTGCAGCTGCCGCCGGGTTCACCGCAGACCAAGCCGCGCTCGTGCGATGCGGGACTGTTGTTGGCGCGCGGGGAATTGCTGGTGATCTTCGACGCCGAGGACCGCCCCGAACCCGACCAGCTGCGCCGGGCCGCCGAGACTTTCGCCGCCCACGGCGACGACCCGGCGTGCGTGCAGGCGACGCTGCTGAGGCCAACGGGGCGACCAATGCCTTCACCGCCTGCAACGAGCTGGCGTACGCGCTGCGCTACCGGTTGACGGTGCCGGGCCTGGCGGCCATGGGGGCGGCGTTTCCACTCGGCGGCACCAGCAACCATTTCCGCACCGACATCCTGCGCCGGCTCGGCGGCTGGGACGTCCCGCGCCTGGCGGGCACCGTGCGCCGCGGCCTGGGCGCCATCAGGTCCGAGCCGTGGTTTCGCCGCTACGCCGTCGCGCAGTTGCTGTTCGTGCCCATCACCCTGGGCGCGACGTTCTACGCGCTGCACATTCCCGTCGAAAGCGTCGACGCGCGCGGTGCGCTGCCCGCCGTGGTGGCGTCGGCCAGCGTGGGGCTGCTGATCGGCTCGTATCTGTGGCGGGCAGTGCATCGGATCGCCGGCATGCGGGGGATGCTCGTCGGCGCCTCTCTCATGGCCGTGACCGCCGCCGCGGTGTGCATGCTGGTCCACGCGGCCGGCGTGTGGTCGCAGGTGTGGGTGCACGGGCTGATCCTCCTGCTCGCCGCGGCCGCCGACCAGGCGATCTACGCGGCCGCCATCGAGTGGATCGGGATGTTCGCCGAGGAGTACGACCGCCCGGTGCTGGTGGGGTTCAGCATGGCCGCGGTCTCGCCGGCGGCATCGCTGGCCGGGGGTGGTGCTGGGCGCGATCGCCCAGGACACCGAGGCCGTGTGGCCTGTGGCGATTTTATTGGCGCTCAACGGTTTTGCCGTGGTGGCGGCCCTGCGCGCGGCGGGAATGCCCGAGCGGTCACGGCCGGGGGGCCGAGCGGGATGCCGGCCGGGCCGGCGCTGTCTGCGTCGCGGGCGTGACCGGTCTCACTTGGCGCGCGGACCCCGATCACCCGTCAAAGACTCGCGGAGCGATTCCCACTAGGCTGATCGAACGTGCCTGAAACCGATACCGACCTGTTGACCGCCGCGGCGGTGGCCCTCAATCGGCACGCCCCCATGCTGCGCGAGCTGGGCACGGCGTTCGACGCCGCGGGCCGCGAGCTGTACCTGGTCGGCGGGTCCGTCCGCGACGCGCTGCTGGGCAGGCTGAGTCCCGACCTGGACTTCACCACCGACGCCCGCCCCGAGCAGGTGCAGCAGATCATGCGCGGATGGGCTGACGCGGTGTGGGATACCGGCATCGAGTTCGGCACCGTAGGCGTCGGCAAGGGCGAACACCGCCTGGAGATCACCACCTTCCGCGCCGACAGCTACGACCAGGTGTCGCGTCACCCCGAGGTGCGCTACGGGGATCGCCTCGAGGACGACCTGGTGCGCCGCGACTTCACCGTCAACGCGATGGCGGTGCGGGTGACGCCCGGCGGGCCGGGCGAATTCCTCGACCCGCTCGGCGGTTTGGCGGCCCTGCGCGAGCAGGCGCTCGATACCCCGGCGGCCCCGTCGGTGTCTTTCGGCGACGACCCGCTGCGGATGCTGCGGGCCGCGCGTTTCGTGTCGCAGCTGGGATTCACCCTGGCCCCGCGGGTAGCCGAGGCGATCGCCGAGATGGCCCCGCAGCTGGGCCGGGTCAGCGCCGAACGGGTCGCGACCGAACTGGACAAGCTGCTACTCGGCGCCGACCCGGTGGCCGGCATCGACCTGCTGGTGCAGACCGGGATGGGTGAGGTGGTGCTGCCCGAGGTCGGCGGCATGCAGATGGCCATCGACGAGCACCACCAGCACAAGGACGTCTACCAGCATTCGCTGACGGTGCTGCGCCAGGCGATCGCACTGGAGGATGAGGGCCCGGATCTGGTGCTGCGCTGGGCGGCGCTGCTGCACGACATCGGCAAGCCGGCGACGCGGCGCCACGAACCCAACGGCGGCGTCAGCTTTCACCACCACGAGGTGGTCGGGGCGAAGATGGTGCGAAAGCGCTTGCGGGCGTTGAAGTTTTCCAAACAGATGGTCGAGGACGTCGCGCACCTGGTGTATCTGCATCTGCGTTTCCACGGGTATGGCGACGGCACGTGGACCGATTCGGCGGTGCGCCGCTACGTCACCGACGCCGGTCCGCTGCTGCCGCGCCTGCACAAGCTGGTGCGCGCGGACTGCACCACCCGCAACAAGCGCCGGGCGGCGCGGCTGCAGGCCAGCTATGACCGGCTGGAAGCGCGGATCGCCGAGTTGGCCGCGCAGGAGGATCTGGCGCGGGTGCGCCCCGACCTCGACGGCAACCAGATCATGGAGCTGCTCGGCATCCCGGCCGGCCCGCAGGTGGGCGAGGCGTGGCGCTTTCTCAAGGAGCTGCGGCTCGAGCGCGGGCCGCTGAGCACCGAGGAGGCCACCGCCGAGCTGCTGTCGTGGTGGCAGTCCCGCGGGAACCCCTAGCGGCGGGCCGGCGTCGGAGTAGTCGTGGACTACTGCATCGGTGGAGACGACGGCACAGCGTCGATGCTGCACGGCACGCCTGACGTGGATCTGGACGGCGACGGCCACTTCGACGCGGTAGGCGTGGATCTCGACGGCGACGGGCTGCGCGACGACGCCCTGGCCGACCTCGACGGTGACGGGGTGGCCGACCACGCATGGCTCGATGTCGACAACGACGGCACGCGCGAGGCGTCGTTCACCGACGACGGGACGGGCATGTGGTCGGTCGCCGTGGACCGAAGCGGGCAGCTGCGCTGGTACGGGCTGGACGGCGTGGAGCACACCGGCGGCCCCCTGGTGGACTTCGACGGGCATGGCGGCGCCGACGACCGGCTGCTCGACACCGACGGCGACGGCGTGGCCGACCGGGTGTTGTGCCCGGGGGAGAACGGGGTGACCGGTTACGTCGACACCGACGGCGACGGCAAGTGGAACGTGCGGCTGACCGACAGCGACGGCGACGGCCTGGCCGACGGCGCCAGCCCGTTGTGAGGACCGCTTCGGTGAATTGATCGGCGCTGGCGTCGTGGTTAGCCTGGTCGGCACGGCGCGGAAAGGGGGCCACGATGTTCGTCGACCCGGGATTGCTGCGGCTGGGAGCCAACGAGTCCCACCGCGCCGGAGGGCACGCCCGCGACGGGGCCGATCACCTTGCCCGGGGGCCGCTCGCCGCGGGCATGTTCGGCGACTTCGCCGCCGCCGAGACCTTTCACGAGGCCCTCAGCGCGGCCCACGCCGAGCAGTTGAGGAGCCTGCAGGTCCACTACGAGGCGCTTTCCGCGGTGGGCTCCAAGGCGGCCTACGCCGCCGCGGAGTTCACCGGGATGGACGAACGCGGCGCCGAGCAGCTGCGCGCGGTGCGGGACAAGTCCGTGAGCTAGCTAGGTTTCCGGGCCATCGCACTGCTGCGCCGATTCGGCGAACGGCTACCCGGAATGGAATAACCGGGCCGCTAGGGTGATTGCTGTGCTAAGTGACCACGGTGTTGGGTAAGCGTCTTCGGCGATGGCCCGCGCGGCTCGCGGTCGGGGTCGCGGTGCTGATCGCAAGCGCCTTGATGCTCGGGGGGTGTTCGGTGCGGTTCCCGTCCCGACACCAGGCCGATAAGCCCGAGCAGCCGCTGTCGGACGGCCAATCCGTCGCCCAGGTGGTCGCTGCGGCCAAGCAGATCGCCGATGTGTCTCGGTTGCAGGATGTTTCGGGCAGCTTTCGCTGGGAGTCGTGTAATGACCAGGGGGAGAAGCCTTATCGAGGCCGGCTCGACATGACGTTCGTCGTGCCGCAGGGCTCCGACCACAGTGCGTACTTCCAGCGGATCGCCAACACGATGGAGTCCAACGGCTGGTCTGCGGGTCCGCCCCATGGGCAGCACGCGACCGGCACGGTGATCCACCAAGACGACGTGATGGCCACGATCGGCATCAGTCCCTACCCCGACGCCGATGGGTCCGTAAAGCTTCTGGGCCAGTGCCGCAATATGAATGACCACCGCCGTGACAGCGGGTTCAGCGTGAAGGACCAATTGGTTGGGGGATGAAGGGCTGGGTCCAAATCGAGCCGTTGGCGGGTCGAGTTGATCGGCTACGTGCGACAGGAGATTCAAGCTGAGATGCCGCCTCGCGCTGCAACAAGCGATCGTTGCTAACGCAGAGATTCGGATGATAACGACGCAAAGCTGCGATTAGCCTGGTGTCGTGACGAATCCTCAAACTCCCGCCGCTGGACAAGATGGGACACCAGGGCGCCCCCGGCGTACTTTAGGGAACGGTCTAATAAGCGTCATCGCCGCTATTGCGCTGATTTCGTTGGCTGCGCTTGCCGTCGGCATCATTTCTCTGACTCAGCCGAGTCCGGGGGCAACAGGGCGCAGCATCCCCCCGACAACCTCCTCGATGCCCTCGAGCTTCAGTGCGGCGGACGTAGCGGCGGCCAATAAGCGGTTGTGTTCGACGTTCCAGAGTGTAAGCAAGGCGGTCAAGGTAGCGACGTCTGCGCCAGACGGGGCGGAACCGGTAGCAGCCGCCGCGAATGCGCGTGCGGCTCTGGTTGGTGGTGCGCTCGCACTGACTACCTCGATAGAACCAGCAACGCCGACAACTCTAACCACATTGGCTAGAAAATTGGCTGATGCCTACTTGAACTACGTAATTACCGCGTTTGCAGAAGAAAAAGCCGATGGAGGTGATGTGGAGTCAGCGACATCGGCACTTCGTGAAGCGTGCGCGTGAATTCGTCGGACCACACGGCCATAAGTTGATCTGCCTGCACACACGCGTTGCGTGATTTGCTTCTCATCTTGGGATGGTTCAACATAGAAACCGCAACGTTAACCGGTGCTCTGAGTTGTCTCGAAACCGGCGGCTTGCGAGGAGGGCTCATGACGGGGGACTTGCCTTCGGGAAAATACACAGCGCTGCTTATCGGCACATGGTACCCGCAGCCGTCGTCAGCGTTGCACACCGCCGCTGAGCATTGGCGGATGCAGCAGCAGGAGCAAGAGCATTATGCACAGGAACTGCATATGCAGTGGTCCCAGCTGGCGTCAAGGAACCAGGGACAGACCATAGATGATCTGGTATCCCGTTTCCAACGGGGCGAAAAAAGCCATCTTGACTTAGCCGAAAAATATAAAGCAAAAGCCGACGCCTTTTCCAAGGGCGCTGATGCTGTCGATGGCCTTCGAGAAGGCCTGCGTGGGGTTGCCGATGAATATAATCGACGAATTGCTGAGGTCGAAAATTCGAAGCAGCCCGAGCCTGTGAAAGCGGCGGAAATATCGGCCCTTGTTACTGAAGCTAACGGATTCGCGGCGCATAAATCAGGTGTCGCGGTTGCATCAATCGCGGACGCAACTCAGAAGGTACTCAACGCCGAAGGCATTGCGGCATCAGCGCAGCAATACGGTAACCACCACGAGTTAAGGACCGCCATGCCGACGGCCCCGAATTCCAGCCAGGCGGTTGAGAATAATAATGGCGGAGCAGCGCTTGGAAGCCAAGGAAACGGTCCTAACGCTCGCAGCGGACAGCTCGAAACGAGTAGTGCGTTGGGTGGCACCGCTCAAGGATCCGACTCGGGCGGAAGGGCAAGCAGCCCGCATGCCGGTAACGGGCCTACTCTCGGCGGGCCGAGCTTAGGTAGCCAAGGGAACGGCTCTGGGTTTGGTGGTGTCGGCGCAAGCGGACAGGTTACGGCTGTTCCGTCTGGGGGTGTACACGTACCCAGCGGTTCGCTAACTGGTCCGCCGCTACCGGGGATGGGCGTATCCCCAGCATCCCTAGGCCAAGGCTTGTCGCCCAACTCTTTAAGCCAGTCGTTCATGTCCGGAATGGCGACAGGTCAACCAGCGGGAGCCAGCGCGCAATCGTTGTCCTCGGGCGCGGTGCAGGCGATGGGAACAGGAACGGCGCCCTCGCCGCAGGCCTCGCCACCGCTGGCGCCGCCCGTCGCGCCATCCATCCCGATGGCCGGTGGTGAATCGTTCACGCCCGCAAGCACTCCCGTAGACGCCCCAACCACTTCACCTCCGATGGCACCGACGACCGGCGGCGGTGTGCCGGTAGCGCCCGCGGTGATGACGGGCGGCTCGTGGTCGGCGCCCGCGGCGCCGGTAGCCGGCGGCCCCGTCGCCCCCGCAGGCCCGCTGCCCGCTTACGGGTCGGATCTGCGGCCGCCGGTGGTTGCGCCTCCCGCCGTGGCTTCGGCCCCGACCGCACCGGTGTCGGGGGCCGCGGTCGCGCCTTCCGCACCGTCGTCCCCGTCGGCGGGCGGGCCAATGGTTCCTCCGGTGGAACGGGCCGCCTCCCAAACGGCAGCGGGCCAGGCTGGCACGAGCTCCTCCGCGCTGGCCGGTGCATCGGCGGCCTCGGCCGCGACTGGGGCGACTACCGGCGCGGCGTCGAGCCGGGCCGCCGAACAACAACGCCTACAGCGCATTGTCGACGCGGTGGCGCGCCAGGAATCGCGTCTGTCATGGGCGGCGGGGCTGCGCGATGACGGCACGGCCAGCCTGCTGGTCACCGATCTGGCCGGCGGGTGGATTCCGCCGCACGTCCGCCTGCCCGCCCACGTGACGCTGCTCGAACCGGCGGCGCGGCGCGGCGATGCCAGCGTCGTCGATCTGTTGGGAGCCGTAGTGACCGCGGCCGCACATGGGCCCGACGCCTACGTCGCTGAACCCGGCCCGGACGCACCGGTGCTCAGCGGTGACCGGGCGGCCCGCTCCGCCGCACCCAAGGTCGACGAACTCGGGCCCAGCCTCGTGGACGCCGTGCGGCGCCGCGACGGCCTGCCGCGGATAGCTCAAGCAGTCGCGACCCCGGCGGTGCGAAAGACGGGTGTGCTGGACAACGAAGCCAAACTCTTGCGCGCATGCCTAGCCGATATTCGGCGCACGGTGGTCAGCGCATACCCCCGTCACGACCCAGCCGCCGCGGCGGACTGGATGCTGCTGGCCGCAATCGAGGCGCTCATCGACGACCACGAATACCTGGCGAACTACCACCTGGCCTGGTTCAACGCAGTTACCCGCCGCGGCGTCTCGTAGGCCACCTGCCTCGGTCGACGTGAATACCGTGAGACGCGTGCTGTGCCAAAATGGCGTAGACGGCCGACTATGCGCGAGGCGGGCCCGAGGCTCTGAACGGCAGGGATGAGGTGAAGACATGACCGGAGACAGTTCCGCGCCGGTCCCCGCACCCGGAGCGCCGGGAGGCCCGATCCCGCCGCTTCTGCCCCCCACCCCAGGCCCCAACCTTCCGCCCGGCACCACGATCAAGGTCACGCCGGACACCTTGTCGCAGGCCCTGTACGGGGTACCGCTGCCGCCCCCGATCGCACCGACCCCGGCGCCTCCGACCGGAACCTCACCCGCCGATGCGGCATCCGGTGCTCTGGTCGCCGCAAGCAACGCCGGCGTGCCCGGTGACGTGGCGTCCAGCACCGAAGCGGACGCCGACCGCCGGGCGCACGCGGCGGATGCGCTGGCGAAATTCCCTGCCAATGAAGCGAATTCGGCGCAGCAGATGCAAGCTGTCGGTGCGCAGGCGGGCGGTCAACAGGGCATGCAAATGGTCCAGCAGATGGTTTCGAGCGTCACCGGCGCGCTCACCGGCGCCCTCGGCGGCATCATGGGCCCGCTGACGCAGCTTCCGCAGCAGGCCATGCAGGCCGGCCAAAGCGCGATGCAGCCGCTGATGAGCGCGGTCCAACAGGCCTCTCACGGCGCCGAGGCGCTGGCCGCCGGGGATCCGACGCTGGTGGACAGCGTCGGTCCCGGCTCGGAGCTGGGTGCCGGTGGTGGTGGCGGCGGAATCGGCGGTCTCGGCGGCACCACCCCGGCTGCTTCGCTGGGTCCCCCGCCCGTGCCGGGTTCGTCGCCGCCGACGACCCCCGCGGGGGCGCCGGCGAAGCCGGTCGCGATTCCGGCGAGCGACGGTGCCACCCCGGTCAGGGGTCCCACGGGGATGACCGGCATGCCGATGATGCCGGGTGCGGCGGGTGCCGGCGGCGAGGGCGCAAAAGACAAGCCGGCTGAAAAGCGGGTCTCGGCCCCCGGGGTGCCCAACGGCCAGCCGGTCAAGGGCCGCCTGACGGTACCGCCGCCCAGCGCGCCCGTCGCCAAGCCCGCTGATGGGAAACCGACCGTGGTGACCAACAGGCCCAATCGCCGGATCGTGATCATGCCGAGCGAAGATGAGGCGAAAGAATAGTCGATTTAGCGCCCTGACGAGCGCAATCGATAGCACTGACGGTGAGTGGTCAGCCGCCCCAAACGGCAGTAGTCTCGCCACGGAAACCAGACCGGATCGGCTGGGCTGGGATTGCCCGTTGTAGACAACAGCGCCGCCTTCTCATGCATGCTGTTAGTTGACGGCGCGGGCGGGAAAATGTGGGAGTTGTCCATTATGGATAGGGTGCGCGGGGGCGCGACGACAACACGGCATGAGCGGGCACGTCGTTGACCGAGCCGTTTATCACAGAAGCCGTGACGGCCTTATCCCGCGGCCATTCCCTTTTCGCCGGACAGGTCACCGGCGGCGATGTCGGTGACGTGCCCGCGCGAATTCAAGCCCACGCCGATGCGATATCGGCGGCGCCCAAAATCCCGGCAGCGGCGCACCGATCGAACAGGTCAACGCAAGCGCTGCGCCGCATCGCGGACGATGACGGGGCGCTGAAACGGGTGGTGGCGGCGGCGCGGGCCGATTACGCGCACACCAGAGCGGCGACCCGAATGATCCTGGACGCCGCCAGGGCCGACGCGGCCTCGGGCGCCGACACCCCGGTGGGCCGGCGCGAGGCGATCACCCGGATGGCGGCTCGCCTACGGGCACAGCACCGGCACATCACTCGGTCGCGGCAGCGGTCACGGCTACTGGCGCATCGGCTGCGCCGGTTGCGCTACCTGCACCAGCACCGACACCATCACCCCAGCGGCCACACCGCCGTGCAGGCAGCCATCGGTAAAGCCTTGGACATCAAGGGCATTCACCATCCCATCGCGCGGGCCCGCTGGCGGCGCGGCATGGATCTGGTCGCGCGGCGCGAATCCGGTTATGACGCCGGCGCGGTCAACAGCTGGGATGCCAACGCGGCCAACGGCACTCCGAGCCGCGGGGCGTGGCAGTTCATCGCACCGACATTCGCGGCTTATCACGAACCCGGAACATCGACCAACATCCACGACCTGGTTGCGCAGGCCTGCGCGTTCATCAACTATGCGCGGGGCCGCTACGGGGTCGCCGCCGACGCGTCGAATCTGGCCGATCGGATCCAGCAGGCCGATCCTCGCCGATCGCCCAGGGGGTACTGATGCCGCTGAGTTTGTCCAACCGCGACCAGAATTCCGGACACCTCTTCTACAACCGCCGGCTGCGGGCCGCCACGACCCGCTTCTCGGTGCGGATGAAGCACGACGACCGCAAGCAGACCGCCGCGCTGGTGCTGTCGATGGTGTTGGTGGCCATCGCCGGGGGCTGGATGGTGCTGCTGAACGTGCTCAAACCGACCGGCGTGGTGGGGGATTCGGCGATCATCGGTGACCGTGACTCTGGGGCGGTCTACGCCCGCATCGACGGCCGGCTCTATCCGGCACTGAATCTGACATCGGCGCGCCTGGCGACGGGATCGGCGGCGCAGCCGACGTGGGTCAAACCCGCCGAGATCGCGAAATATCCGTCGGGACCGCTGATCGGCATCCCGGGAGCGCCGGCGGCCATGCCGGTGAACCGCGGCGCCATTTCGGCGTGGGCCGTGTGCGACACGGCCGGCCGGCCGCGCAGTGGGGACAAACCGGTGGTGACCTCGATCGCGGGCCGGCTCAACGGTGGTGGCCGCGCGACGCCGCTGCGCCGCGACGCCGGACTGCTGGTCACCTTCCAGAGCAACACCTATGTGATCTGGGGCGACAAGCGCTCACGGATCGATACCACCAACCGGGCGGTCACCCTGAGCCTGGGGCTCGATCCCGGCGTCACGTCACCGGTCGAGATCTCCCGGGCGCTGTTCGACGCGCTGCCGGCGACCGAGCCGCTGAGCGTGCCGCAGGTTCCCGACGCGGGCACGCCGTCGAAATGGGTGCCGGGGTCCCAGGTCGGTGCGGTGCTGCAGGCCCAAACCGCGGGCGGGGGCCGCCAGTTCTACGTGCTGCTGCCCGACGGGGTGCAGAAGATCAACAGCTTCGTGGCCGATCTGCTGCGCAGTGCGAACTCCTACGGGTCGACGGCGCCGCGAGTGGTGACTCCCGACGTGCTCGTCAACACCCCCGAGGTCAACACCCTACCGGTGGACTATTACCCGAGCGGGCTGCTGAATTTCGTTGACACCGCAGCGAATCCGACCACGTGCGTGGGCTGGGAGAAGGCTTCGACGGACCCGCAGGCCCGGGTGGGCGTCTACAACGGGCGGGGACTTCCCGTCCCGGCCTCGATGGACGACCGGATCGTGCACCTGGTCCGTGATGACCGCGGCCCGGCGTCGGTGGTGGCCGACCAGGTGCTCGTGTTACCCGGGGCGGCGAACTTCGTGACGTCGACCAGCGAGGTGATCACCTCCGACTCCCGCGAATCGCTGTTCTGGGTTTCCCCCAACGGGGTGCGGTTCGGGATCGCTGCCGACGACACGACGCTGCGTGCGCTGGGCCTCGACCCGGCCGCTGCCGTCCAGGCGCCGTGGCCGCTGTTGCGGACTTTCGCTGCGGGACCTGCCCTGTCGCAGCAGGCGGCGCTGGTCGCTCGGGACACCGTGCCCGCGCTCGGAAAGGTGGCCGTGGTGACGACAACAGCGAGAGCCGGAGGCTAGCGATGTCGAAGAGGGCGTTTGCCATCAACCGGGTGAAGATCGAGCCACCAAAACCGGTTCGGGTGGCGCCCAGCGCGCCGATCGCGCTCCCGGAACGCGAACCGCGCAACATCTGGGTGATGATCGGCGTGCCGGCGCTGATCGTGGCGCTGATCGGCACGGTGGTCATGCTCTACGTCTCGGGTGTGCGCAGCTTGACCACCGGCTTCTTTCCGCTGATGGGCATCGGCGCCTTCAGCATGCTGGCCTTCTCCGGGCGGTTCGGGCGGGCGCGCAAGATCACCTGGGGCGAAATGGAACGCGGACGCCGCCGCTACCTGCGCGACCTCGACGGCAACCGGGAAGAGATCCAGAACGCGGTGTGCGCGCAGCGCGAATGGCAGCACGCTCTGCACTCCGACCCGCAGGGACTCGGGGCGATCATCGGCGGCCCACGGATGTGGGAGCGTGGCCGCGGGGATGCCGACTTCCTGGAGGTGCGGCTGGGCACCGGGGTGCAGCATGCCCCGGACTCGGTGCTGTCGGTGACCTGGCCCGACATCTCCTCCGACGAGGAGCTCGAACCCGTCACCGGGCAGGCGCTGCGCGATTTCATTCTGGAGCAGCGCAAGATTCGAGACATCGCCAAGGTGGTGAACCTGCGGTCGGCGCCGGGCTTCAGCTTCGTGGGCGAGGATCTGGACCGGCTGCGGTCGCTGATGCGCTCGGTGTTGTGTTCGCTGGCGGTGTTCCACAACCCCCACGACGTGAAACTGATGGTGGTGACCCGCAATCCGGAGGTGTGGTCGTGGATGGTGTGGCTGCCGCACAACCTGCACGACGAGCTGTTCGACGCATGTGGTTGGCGACGCCTGGTTTTCGCCACGCCGGAGGAACTGGACGCGGCGCTGGGGACCGAGCTGCACATGAAGGGGAAGCGGGGCGCCTGGACGCCGCCGGTGGCGGCGAGCCCGACCGCGATGGGCTCGGCACTGGAAACCGGACAGGGCACCGACGCGGCAGACTTGGGCCCGCACCTGGTGATCGTCGACGACAACACCGGCAGCCCCGACGCGTGGGAGAGCGTGGTCGGGCAGGTCGGCAAGACCGGCATCTCCGTGCTGCGTATCGCATCCCGGGTGGGCACCGGCGTGGGCTTCGCCGACGACCAGGTCTTCGAGATGAGCGAACGGCCCGGCGCGTCAAAGGTTTCGGTGAACGGCCAGGGGAAGGCCGCCAAGAACGGGTTTGATCCCGACGATGACGACGAGCGCCCGGCGCCGCTACTGCGGCTGCGGGGCAAGTTCTTCGCGCATGCCGACCAGTTGTCGCTTCACCGGGCGTACCGCTATGCGCGCGCGATGGCACGTTGGTCGCCGACCAGCCGCAGCGACACCGCCGACTCCACCAGCGGCGCCGCGGAGTTGCTGCGGGCGCTGAGCATCGGCGACCCCCGGGAGCTGGACGTCGACCGGTTGTGGGCCGAGCGGCGCGGGCGCGGCGACGAGCGGTGGTGTGAGATCCCCGTGGGCGCCAAACCCAACGGCGAGCTGCAGAACATCATCTTCCGCGCGAAAGACTTCGGCGGCTTCGGTTTTCACTCCGTGGTGATCGGGACCAGCGGCTCGGGCAAGTCGGAGTTCTTTCTTTCGCTGGTCTACGGGATCGCGCTGACGCACTCGCCGGAGGCGTTCAACGTCATCTTCGTCGACATGAAGTTCGAGTCGGCGGCACAAGACATCCTGGGCATCCCGCATGTGGTGGCCGCGCTGTCGAACTTGGGCAAGGACGAGCGGCACCTGGCCGAACGGATGCGCCGGGTCATCGACGGTGAGATCAAGCAGCGCTATGAGCTTTTCACGTCGGTGGGTGCGCGCGACGCCAACGACTACGAAGAGATCCGGCTCGCCGGGCGCGACCTGCCCCCGGTGCCGGTCTTGCTGGTGATCGTCGACGAGTACCTGGAGCTGTTCGCCAACCACGAAAAATGGATCAACCTGATCATCCACATCGGCCAGGAAGGCCGCGGCGCCAACGTCTTCTTCATGCTCGGCGGTCAGCGGCTCGACCTGTCGTCGCTGCAAAAGGTCAAGTCCAACATCGCGTTCCGCATCGCACTGCGCGCCGAGTCCGGCGACGACAGCCGCGAGGTGATCGGCTCGGACGCCGCCTACCACCTGCCGTCGAAGGAGAACGGTTTCGCCCTGCTGAAGGTGGGACCGCGCGATCTGGAACCGTTCCGCTGCTTCTACCTCTCGGCGCCGTTCGTGGTGCCCAAGACGGCGCAGGTGGCCACGACCGTCGATATGACACTGACCAAGCCCCGGCTGTACAACTGGCAGTACCAGCCGTTGGACGCGGGCGACGCCGCGGCATTGGAGGCCGCCGCGGCCGTGGATTCCGAACCCGACGAATTCCTCTACTACGAGGATGGTTTCAAGCGCAAGAAGATCGTGGACGTGCTGCGCGAGTCGCTGCGGGGCGTGCCGCACCGTGCGCCGCGCCGGCCATGGCTGGAGCCGCTGGAGGACCCCGCGCCCGTCGACGTGCTGGTGGCGGGGTACCGGGGCAAGCCCTGGCACGTCGATCACGGCCGCAACGCCGGGCTGATGTTCCCGGTGGGCGTGATGGACATCCCCGAGGAGTCCCGACAGGTCGTGTACGCGGTCGACGCGCTGCGCAGCAACATCGTCGTGGTCGGGGCCAAGCAGCGCGGCAAGACCACTACCTTGATGACGCTGATGTGTTCGGCCGCAACGATGTACAGCCCGGCACGGGTGACGTTCTTCTGCATCGGCGGGGCCACCATGGCGCAGGTGGCGTCGCTGCCGCACGTCACCGACATCGTGTCGCCGAAGGACAACGAGGGCATCGAACGCATCCTGAGCAGCATGGACGCGCTCATCGACGCGCGCGAGAACTCGTTCCGCCACCTCAAGATCGACCTCGACGGCTTCCGCGAGCGCCGGTTCGGTCCTGGCAGCGACGGCCTGGGCGGCACCGACCCCACCGATCCTTTCGGCGACGTGTTCGTGGTCCTCGACGACTACGACGACCTGTACTCGAAGGACACCCTGTTGGGGGACCGCATCATCTCGCTGAGCAGCCGCGGCCCCGAGTACGGTGTGCACGTGATCTGCAGCGCCGGCGGCTGGATTCACGGGCAGCGCCAGAGCCTGCTGCAAAACGCCACGGCCCGAATCCAGTTGCGGTTGGCGGACCCCAGCGAGAGCCAGATGGGGCACTCGTCGATCGAGTCTCGGGAAGCAGCGCGGCGCACGCTGAACCGGCCCGGTTTCGGTTTGACGGACAGCTTGCACGAGCTGCGCGTCGGTGTGCCGGCGCTCGCCGACCCGGCCACCGGCGCGCTGGTCGGCATCACCGAGGTCGGCGGCCGCATCGCCGAGGTCGCCGGAGTGACCAAGCATGCGACGCTGCAGCGGCTGCCGCAGCGGGTGGAGCTCAGGGCGATCCTCGACTACGAGGCCGCCCATGCGAGCGGTGACGACCTGTCGATCGCCTTCGCCATCGGCGAGCGCCACGAGTTGGGTCCGGTCCCGCTGAGGCTGCGGGAAAGCCCCGGTCTGATGATCCTGGGCAGGCAGGGCTGCGGAAAGACGTTGTCGTTGGTGGCCATCGGTGAGGCCATCATGAGCCGGTTCAGCCCCGACGAGGCCCAACTGACGCTCATCGACCCCAAGACGGCCCCGCACGGCCTGCGGGACCTGAACGGCCCGGGGTATGTGCGCGCGTACGCCTACGACCAGGACGAGATCGACGAGGTGATCACCGAGCTCGCCCAGCAGGTGTTGTTGCCCCGGCTACCGCCGAAAGGGTTGAGCCAGGAGGAGTTACGTGCCCTCAAGCCGTGGGAAGGCCCACGGCACTTCGTGCTCATCGACGACGTCCAGGATCTGCGGCCGGATCAGAGCTACCCGCCCAAGCCGCCGGTGGGGGCGGCGCTGTGGAAGCTGATCGAACGGGCCCGCCAGATCGGGTTGCACGTGTTCACAACTCGAAACAGCTCGAACTGGGCGACGCTGCAGATGGATCCGTGGATGCGGTTCCAGAACTCGGCCAAGGTGTCGCAGCTCTACATGGACAACGACCCGCAGAACAGGATCAACCGCGTCGTCCGCGCCCAGGCGCTGCCACCCGGACGGGGGCTGCTGCTCAGCGCCGACGGGGACGTCGAGGGCGTCCTGGTGGGGATGCCGTCGACGGCCGTCGCGCCCCAGTGAGCCCGGATGCCGCGCTGAGCGGTTTGCTCGAGGCCCGCAGTCCCGCAGTGTTTTTCGGCGCCAAGATCGGCGACTCGATCCTGACGCTGCCAGCGACAGCCAGTTCTGCCGGGGTGGTGCCCTGCTGCCGTGGAAGGAGGGCAACCTCTGTGCCTTGCGCCAGGTGATCCCGGGGCGGGACAGGGTGGACGCCGACGACGCGGCCTGGGCGCAGGTTGAGGCCCTGGCGCGGCGCTTCGGTTACGACTGAGGCGATTCTGGTCGCCTCGCCGGCGACGAGGCATGGCATCGTTAGTTAGCGTCCGAATCGAATGCTCGGGTGAAGGGTGGTCGGTTGAGCGACAGTGCACCGTCGCGGGCCGCACCGTCGGCGACGGCCGCGGTGGAGTGGCATCGCACACCGCCCGCGACCTCCTGCACACACGGCGGGATCGCGGCGAAGGCGCTACATCTGCACGCGACGAACTTTCAGCTGTGGCATCACGAAGATGCCGTTCGTCGCCCCGGTGTCGGCGACCGTGAGGTGGCTCGCACAAAGCGCGCGATCGACGACCTCAACGCCCGCCGCAACGGCGCCATCGAGAACATCGACGCGACGCTGCTCGAGCGGCTCGACCCGGACAACAACGCACCGCTGCACACCGAGACCCCCGCCATGATCGTCGACCGGCTCTCGGCGCTCACTTTGCGGATATTGCACACGAGTACAACGGAATCGCACGGTTTGCGGCTCGCCGTGCTCGAGGAGCAGTACGACGACCTTCTCGATGGCCTCGAACGATTCCTCGCGCGAATTGGCGACGGCCAAATCGGATTCAAGGTCTATCGGCAATTCAAATCCGCTGGTCAGCAAAGCAATTGCACGTTGTTCGAGACACCCGGCGCTCGTTGAGGGGCAAATATACGATTCCGGGTGCCGGCGGGCGTGAGGCGTGATAGCCTGGCGATTCCGTCGCAGCCGGGGAGATCCGCGTTGACGCTGGCGACAATTATGACGCCGTTTGCTCGACGAATTGGTAGCGGCCGAGTCGGTCTCTGTAACTCGTGAATACAAGATCGGTCGAGCCGCACTACACTGCCCAGCAGGGGAGCGTGTAACGACCATTCGGAGGGAATGATGACGTTTTTTGTCCAGCCCGAGGCCGTGCTGGCCTCGGCCGGTGCCGAATCGGCGATCAGCGCGGAAACCGAGGCGGCGGCGTCCGCGGCCGCGCCCGCCCTGATCGGTACGACGCCGATGGGCGCAGACCCCGACTCGGCGATGTTCTCGGCCGCGCTCAACTCATGCGGCGCGGGCTACCTGGGTGTGGTTTCCGAGCACGCGGCTCAGCGCGGCCTGTTCTCCGGCGCGCAGAACATGGCGTCGGGGGTCGCGGTCGCGACCGAGGCGGCGCGCGCGTTGACCCTTGGCTCGTAACAGGGGGTAGTACGCATGCCTGATCCGGGGTGGGCCGCGCGCACACCCGAGGAAAACGACATGCTCCTCAAGGCCGGGACCGGGGTGGGCACACATCTGGCCAACCAGACCGCCTGGACCGCCTTGGCGGCGACGCACCACGCCTCGGGTATCGCGTCGGCGATCAACACCGCCGCGACCTCGGCGAGCTGGACGGGTGTCGGGTCGGTGGCCTCGGCGGCGACCGTCACCATGCTCAACGCGTCGCTGCACGGGCTCGCCGGCTGGGTCGACGTGAAGCCGGCGGTGGTCTCGGCCGCCATCACCGCGTACGAGACCGCCAACGCCGCGATGCGCCCGGCTCCCGAATGCATTGCCAATCGGGACGAATGGGGAGTGGACAACGGCATCAACCCCATCGTGCTCGGGGCGCTGACGCCGCGCATCATCTCGCTGGACGTCGAGTACTTCGGCGTGATGTGGCCCGTCAACTCCTCGGTCGGCGCGTCCTACGGCGGGATTCTCGCGGCGCTGGCCGAAAGCCTGGCGATCCCACCGCCGATCGCGGCCATGGGCGCCTCACCGGCGGCCCCGGCGCAGGCGGCATCGGCGGTCGGCCAGGCGGCGGCGGACACCGCAGCGGGCGACGGCATGCGCGCCGCGCTGCAGGGCGTATCGACGGGCACCAACGGCGCCGGCCAATCCGGCTCGGCGGGAAAGGACTTCGGGAGTCAGGCCGGCACGTTCATGGAGCCGCTGCAGCAGATGATGGGCGCGGTCCCGCAGGCGTTGCAGGCCCCCATGCAGATGATGCAGGCTCCGATGAGCGCGCTGCAGCCGCTGCAGTCGATGATGGGCATGTTCGCCAACCCGGGCGCGATGGGCATGAGCGGTGCCGGGCCGGCGGCGTCGGCGGTTTCGGCGACCGGAGGGCTTTCGGCAGCCGAGGCCGGTGCGTCGGCCGGCGCGGGCGGTAGCGCGTCGTTGACCGGCGCGGGCATGTCCGCGACCAGTTTCACCCGTCCCGTCAGCGCGTTCGAGAGCGGCACCAGCGGTCGGCCGGTGGGGCTGCGGCCCAGCGGGGCACTGGGCGCGGAGACCCTGCGCCCGCAAACCACGACGGTCGGCGGCACCCCCATGGGCGGGATGCCGGTCGGCCATGCAGCGGGGGGCCAGCGTGGGTCCCGCGACAAATCCGAACAACCCGCGACGGTGCGAGTTGTCGACGATCGAGTGTGAAGCCGGCCCGGCGAAAGGGTGAATCGACAGGTCGAAATAGCCGCCATACACTGCGCTTCATGCCCCAGGCCATATGGGGGGCGGCCAACCGGAGAAGGAGAATTCCGTGACAATCAAAGTAACGCCACAAATGCTTCGCGATACGTCAAACGCCATTCAGGCGAACATGGAGCATGCCATCGGGATCGCCCAGGGCTATGTCGCAAACCAGGAAAACGTCATGAACCCGGCGACCTGGTCCGGCGACGCCGTGACCGCGTCCCATGTGACCGCCACCGAGGTCGCGGGTGACCTCAACAAGGTCCTGACCGGCGGGACGCGCCTGGCCGAGGGACTGACGCAGGCCGCGGCCCTGATGGAAGCGCACGAAGCGGACTCCTCCCACGCATTCACCGCCCTGTTCGGCCAGGCCGGATCCTGACCCGTATCGCACTAACCGATTCTTCGAAAAAGGAGTTCATCATGACCAATCCGATCACTTACAACCCGGGAGCTGTCGCCGACTTCGCCTCCGACGTCGGTGCCCGCGCCGGTCAGTTGCAGGCCATTTACGACGACACCGCGAACCGGACCAATGCGCTGCAGGAATTCTTCGCCGGCCACGGTGCCGCGGGATTTTTCGAGGCCCAGGCGCAGATGCTGTCGGGGCTGCAGGGGCTCATCGACACGGTGCGCCAGCACGGGCAGACGACCTCCCACGTGCTGGACGGTGCGATCAGCACCGACCAGTCCATCGCCGGCCTGTTCTGAGGCCACACACCACCGAGGACCCACGCGAAGGTGGGGCGGGCGCGCCCGCGCGCGTGTGCCCCACCTTCGCCGTCGGCTCAACGGTGGAGGTGAAAAACCCATGCTGACAACGACACTCGACGGTTTGTGGGTACTCCAGGCGGTGGCGGGCGTGGAGCAGACCTGCCCCGAGCTGGGTCTGCGGCCCCTATTGCCGCGGCTGGACACCCCCGAGCGCGCGTTGCGTCACCCCGTGGCCGCCGACCTGACGGCCGCCGGCGCGCTCGACGAGCACGGCAACGTCGACTCCATGATCCGCGAATGGCTGACCGTGCTGCTGCGCCGGGACCTGGCGCTGCTGGTGCACATCGGCGTCCCGGGTCGCGAGCCGACACGTGCGTCCATCTGCCGATTCGCGACCTGGTGGGTGGTCCTGGAACGCCACGGCGAACTGGTGCGCCTGTACCCTGCCGGCACCGCCGGCGACGAGAGCGGCGCCGCCGACCTGGTGGTGGGACAGGTCGAGCGATTGTGCGGCGTCGCCGAGGCGGCGCCGCTTCGGCCGGTGACCCTGGATACCGAGCAGCTGCTCAAGTCGGTGCGCGACGCCGCCGGCCTGCGATCGTTCCTGGTCAGCCAGCGCCTCGACGTCGACCAACTGCAGATCGTCACCATGGCCGCCGACCCCGCGCAGTCCGCGCACGCGTCCATCGTGGCGCTACAGGCCGGCGTCGGGCCGGAGCGGTACGCGCGCACCCACGTCGGCGATACCGCGGTGACGCTCATCGACACCCCCGCGGGCCGCGTGTGCGTCGAGAACGTGACGTCGGGACTCCGTCGGTACCAGGTGGTCTCGCCCGGATCGCGGTCCGACATCAGCGGTGCGGTGCAGCGGCTCATCCGCCGCCTTCCCGCCGGCGAGGAGTGGTATTCGTATCGGCGCGTCGTGTGATGCAGATGGCCACAACCGTGCCGAAACAAAATGCCACCGAATGGGGCAAAGCCCGGGTTCCTGCTAACTGTTTGAGCGTTTTGTGATCGCGCAAACACGGTGTCGCAGAACGTGTTAGCATCGCGATCGTGACGACGCCCTGGAATGAGCCGAATATCTCGGACGAAGGTGCGCTCGGACGGGGGGATCCGTCGGCGGGGCGCCACTTCCGTGATTCGGTTTCCGACACGATGCGCATTACCGATCTCGCTGCACCACGCAAGATTCCCCCGGGTTCGGGTTGGCGGAAATTCGTCTACACCGCAACTTTCCACAAAATAAATCCCGGCGAATCGCCGGGCGAACGCCACTACCGCGATTTGCAGAATCGGATCCGGCGGCATATCCGGCGCCAGTACGTCATCACCGTCGTGTCCGGCAAGGGCGGCGTCGGGGTCACGACGATGGCGGCGTGCATCGGCGGGGTGTTCCGGGAATGCCGGCCCCAGAACGTGATTGCGATCGACGCCGACCCGGGTTTCGGCACCCTGGCCGACCGCATCGACGAGTCACCGCCCGGCGACTACACCGCGATCATCAACGACACCGACGTGCAGGGCTACGCGGACATCCGGGAACACCTGGGGCAAAACGCGGTGGGCCTGGACGTGCTCGCCGGGAATCGCACATCGGACCAGCCCAGACCGCTGGTGCCGGCGATGTTCTCCGGCGTGCTGACGCGGCTGCGGCGAACACACACGGTCATGATCGTCGACACCGCGCCCGACCTCGAGCACGAGGTGATGAAACCGGTGCTGGAGAACACCGACACCCTGGTGTTCGTCTCGGGCATCACCGCGGACCGGTCGCGTCCGGTGCTGCGCGCCGTGGACTACCTCAGGTCCCAGGGTTACCACGAACTGGTCTCGCGCAGCACGGTCATCATCAACCACACCGACGCCATCACCGACAAGGAAGCGCTGTCCTACCTGACAGAGCGGTTCACCAAGGTGGGCGCAATCGTGGAAGTGATGCCATTTGACCCGCACCTGGCCAAAGGCGGGATCATCGACACGGTCCACGAGTTGAAGAAGAAATCGCGGCTGCGGCTTTTCGAAATCACCGCCGGACTCGCTGACAAATACGTTCCCGACGCCGAGCGGGCGCCCCAGTGACTGCGCCGCATAAGGTCGCCTTCCCGGCGCGTTGTGCGGTCAACATTTCCTACGACAAACACCTTTGTTCCCAAGTCTTTCCCGCCGCAATTCCGGTCGAGGGCTTCTTCGAGGGAATGGTGGAGCTGTTCGACGCCGACTTGAAACGCAAAGGATTCGACGGCGTCGCGCTTCCGCCCGGCAGTTATGAGCTGCACAAGATCAACGGTGTGCGGCTCGACATCAACAAGAGTTTGGACGAGTTGGGGGTCCAGGACGGCGACACCCTGGTGCTGGTGCCCAGGGTCGCCGGGGATTCGTTCGAGCCGCAGTACGAATCGCTGTCGACGGGGCTGGCGGCCATGGGCAGGTGGCTCGGCCGGGACGGCGGTGACCGGATGTTCGCGCCGGTGACACCGCTGACCGCCGCGCACACCGCGATCGCGCTCATCGCGATGGCGGTCGCCGTGGTGGTGGGCCTGACCCTGCGTGCGCGCAGCTTCACCGACAGCGTGGCCCCGGCAGCGGTGGCCGGCGGATTCGGTGTGCTGCTGCTGATCGCGACGACGGTGGTGTGGCGGGGGTGGCGGGAGCGGCGCGACCTGTTCAGCGGATTCGGCTGGCTGACCGTGGTGCTGCTGGCGGTCGCCGGAGCCTGTGCCCCGCCCGGCGCGCTCGGCTCGGCCCACGGCCTGATCGGGCTCGTCATCACGCTGCTGGGGGCCGTCGCCATCGGGGTGCTGACCCAGAAGCGCTGGCAGACCGCCGTGGTCACCGCGGTCGTCACGGTCTGTGGAATCCTGGCCGCCGTGGCCGCCGTCCGGATGTTCCGGTCGGCTTCGGTTCAGGTGCTCGCGATCTGCGTGCTGGTCGGCCTGCTCATTCTGGTCAGAATGGCCCCGCTGATCGCGCTGTGGGTGGCGCGGGTCCGACCGCCCCACTTCGGATCGATCACCGGACGCGACTTGTTCGCCCGCCGCGAGGGGATGCCCGTCGACACCGTGTCCCCGGTCAGCGAGGACGAGACCGAGGACGAGGACAACGAACTGACCGACATCACCGCGCGCGGTGCCGCGATCGCCGCCTCGGCGCGGCTGGTCAACGCGGTGCAAGTCGGTGTGTGCGTGGGGGTTTCGATCGTGCTGCCCGCGGCGGTGTGGGGCGTGCTGACGCCGGGGCGCCCGTGGGCGTGGCTGGCGGTGCTGGTGGCCGGCCTGGTGGCGGGGATCTTCATCACCCAGGGCCGCGGCTTCGCGGCCAAGTACCAGGCCATCGCGCTGGTGTGCGGCGCGTGCGCCGCGGTCTGCGCCGGCGTCGTCAAGTACGCGTTGGCCGTGCGGAACGTCGAGCTCGGGCTGTTGTGGCCCGCGGTGGCGGTGGGGGCCTTCGCCGCCTCGGGTCTGGCGGCGGCGCTTCTGGTGCCGGCGATGAGGTTCCGCCCGATCATCAGGCTGACCGTGGAATGGGTCGAGGTGCTGGCGCTCATCGTCTTGTTGCCGGCGGCGGCGGCCCTGGGGGGGCTGTTCACGTGGCTTCGGCACTGAGGTCACCGAGGCGGGAGTGCCTGCGGGCCGCCGCGGTGACCGGCGTCGTCCTGCTCGCCGCGCTTTCCTCGAACGTCCCAGCTGCACAAGCGATTATGCCTCCCGCCGTCGATCCGGCGCTGGTTCCCCCCGACGGCCCGCCCCGCCCCGACCAGCCGATGCGCCGCGCCAACAGTTGTTCGTCGCCGATCACCGTGCGAAATCCCGACGTGGCGCAGATGGCGCCGGGATTCAACCTGCTCAACATCGCGAAGGCATGGCAGTACAGCACCGGCAACGGTGTCGCCGTCGCGGTGGTCGACACCGGCATCACCCCCAATCCTCGGCTGCCGGTCGTCCCCGGGGGCGACTACATCATGGGGGAGGACGGGCTCTCGGACTGCGACGCGCACGGCACGATCGTCGGTTCCATCATCGGCGCTGCGCCCCAAGGGATTTTGCCGATGCCGCGCCCGATGCCGGCGGCACCGGCGTTTCCGGCGCCGGCCGGGCCGCCGCCGGCGACCGGAGGGGCGCCGCCGCCGGTCGAGGTCCCGCCCCCGGTGGCGCCACCGCCACCGCCGCCGCCCGTGACGATCACCCAGGTCGTTCCGCCGCCGCCCCCGCCACCGCCGCCGGAGGAGCCGGGTGCCATGGGGCCCTCCAACGGCCCGCCGGATCCGCAGACCGACGACGAACCTGCGGTGCCGCCGCCCCCGCCGGGAGCGCCCGACGGGGTGGTCGGCGTGGCCCCGCACGCCGTCGTCATCTCGATCCGCCAGTCGTCGCGGGCGTTCGAGCCCGTCAACCCGCCGCCGGCCGACCCCAACTCCGACGAACGGGTCAAAGCCGGAACGCTGAACACGTTGGCGCGGGCCGTCGTTCACGCCGCGGACATGGGTGCGAAGGTCATCAACATCTCGGTGACCTCGTGCCTGCCGGCGGCGGCCCCCGCCGACCAACGGGCACTGGGCGCGGCGCTGTGGTACGCGGCGACGGTCAAGGACGCGGTGATCGTGGCCGCGGCCGGCAACGTCGGGGAGGCCGGGTGCGCGAACAATCCGATGTACGACCCGCTGGACCCGTCCGATCCACGCGACTGGCATCAGGTCAAGGTCATCTCCTCGCCGTCCTGGTTCTCCGACTACGTGTTGTCGGTGGGCGCCGTCGACGGCGGCGGTGCCGCCCTGGACAAGAGCATGTCGGGTCCCTGGGTCGGCGTGGCGGGCCCCGGCACCCACATCATGGGTCTTTCGCCGCAGGGTGGCGGACCGGTCAACGCCTACCCGCCGGCCAGGCCGGGCGAGAAGAACATGCCGTTCTGGGGCACCAGCTTCTCGGCGGCCTACGTCAGCGGGACCGCCGCGCTGGTGCGGGCCAAGTTCCCCGACCTGAGCGCGCACCAGGTGATCAACAGGCTCGTGCAGTCGGCGCACAACCCGCCCGCCGGGGTGGACAACAAGGTCGGCTACGGGCTGGTGGACCCGGTTGCCGCGTTGACCTTCGACATCCCCGCCGGTGACCGGTTGCCGCCGGGTGCGCAGAGCCGGGTGATCAGGCCCGCGCCGCCGGCACCGCCACCGGATCACCGGGCCCGCAACATCGCGATCGGTTTCGTCGGCGCGGTGGCGGTGGGGGTGCTGGCGGCGGCGGTCGCGGCGCGGCTGCGGAGGGCGCGATGAGGCCCGTCCTGACCGGGTTCGACCCGGGCAGCAACGAGCGGGTCGCCGGCGTGGGTGTGGTGTTCCTGCTCGCGCTGGCGGGTTGGGCTTTGGGCGGTTACCTCGGCGCGGCGATCGCCGTGGCGGTGGGCGTCGCGCTGGTGTTCGTGCGGTGGTTGGGTCAGCCGGCGTGGAGTTGGGCGGTGTTGTGGCTGCGCGGCCGCCGGCCGATCAGCTGGGCGGCGCCGATCACCGTCGCCAACAACCGGTCCGGGGGCGGTATTCGGGTGCACGACGGAATCGCGGTGGTCGCCGTGCAACTGCTCGGCCGCGCCCACCGGGCCACGCGCATCACCGGCTCGGTGAGCGTCGAAACCGAGAACGTCGTCGACATCGCCGAACTGGTGCCGATGCTGCAGCAGGCGCTCGGCCTGCAACTCGAGTCGCTCAGCGTCGTCACGTTCGGTTCGCGGCACGGCAGCACGGGCGATTTCCCGCGGGTGTACGACTCGGAGATCGGCACCCCGCCGTATGCGGGCCGGCGCGAAACCTGGCTGATCATGCGGCTGCCGGTCATCGACAACACCCAGGCCCTGCGCTGGCGCACAACGGTTGGCGCCGCTGCTGTTTCGGTTGCCCAGCGCATCGCGGGCCTGCTGCGCTGCCAGGGGCTGCGGGCGAAGGTGGCCACCGCGACCGATCTGCTCGAACTTGACCGCCAGCTCGGCGCGGACGCGGTGGCCGGCCCCACCCAGCGCTGGAAGGCCATCCGCGGCGAAGCCGGTTGGATGACCACCTACGCCTATCCTGCCGCGGCGATCACGTCGCGGGACCTCGCCCAGGCCTGGACGTTGCGCGCCGACGAGATCATCCAGAACGTCACCGTGTATCCGGACGCGACGTGTACCGCGACGATCAGCGTGCTCACCGCGACGGCGGCCCCCACCCCGCCCAGCGTGACGTTGCGCCGTCTCAACGGCGAGCAGGCCGCCGCGGCGGCGGCGAACATGTGCGGGCCGCGACCGCACCTGCGCGGGCTGCGGCGCAGCCCGCTGCCCGCCGAGCTCGTCACCGAGATCGGCCCGTCGGGTGTCCTGGTCGGCAAGCTGGGCAACGGCGACCGCCTGATGATCCCGGTCACCGATGCGGGGGAACTGTCGCGCGTCCTCGTGGCCGCCGACGACCCGATCGCCAAGCGGATCGTGATCCGCACCGCCGGTGCCGGGGAACGGGTGTGTGTGCACACCCGCGACGCGGCCCGCTGGGCCAGCGTGAGAATGCCCGAGGTGAGTGTGGTCAGCACGCCCCGGCCCACGCCGCGCACCACCGTCAGTGTCGTCGAGTACGCCCCGCGGCGCAGGACACGCGGCGCCGACTCCGACACCGGAGGCGCCGCGATCTCACCGACGCCACGGCCGGCGACCGTGATCACCGTCGCCCCGGCGGGTACCGCGCTGCCGGAGGCCGACAGGCACGGCTTCGAGGTGATCATCGAACAGGTCGGCCCCGCGACGGTGAACCTCAGTGCGGCAGGGCAGAATTGGCTGGTCGAGATGGACATGTTCCGCGCGGAGAACCGCTATGTGAGCCTGGAACCGGTCACCATGTCGGTCTCCACCTAGAGACGTCGACAACACGAGTTCGAGGCACGATTCGATGAGCGCATCCGACTTGCACACCGCCCGTAGGCTTTTCGACCGGGCGATGGCGCTCCGGAGGCAACAGGGGCCGGCGGCGGCCCTGCCGGAATTCGTCGCCGCCACCGACGCCGACCCGTCGATGGCCGATGCGTGGCTGGGACGCATCGCCTGCGGCGACCACACGCTGGCCTCGCTCAAACAACTCAACGCCACCAGTGAGTGGCTGCACCGCGAGACCACCCGGATCGGCCAGACCCTCGCCGCCGAGATCCAGCTGGGCCCCTACATCGGGATCACCGTCACCGACGCGTCCCAGGTGGGGCTGGCGCTGTCGTCGGCGCTGACCATCGCGGGGGAGTACGCCGAGGCCGACCGGCTCTTGGCCAACCGCGACCTGCTGGATTCGTGGGCCAACTATCAATGGCACCAGCTGGCGCGGGCATTCCTCAGGTACGCCACACAGCGCTGGCCCGAAGTGTTGTCGACGGCCGCCGAGGAGCTGCCGCCGCAGGCGATCGTCATGTCGGCGGTGACCGCGTCGATCTGCGCGCTGGCCGCCCACGCCGCCGCCCATCTCGGGCAGGGCCGGGTGGCGCTGGACTGGCTGGACCGTGTCGAGGTCGTCGGACACAACTCGTCCTCGTCACGCTTCGATGCCGACGTGCTGACGGCGTCCATCGGCCCGGCCGACATCCCACTGCTCGTCGCCGACCTGGCGTACGTGCGGGGGATGGTGCACCGCCAGCTGCGCGAGGAGGACAAGGCCCAGGTCTGGCTGTCGAAGGCCACCATCAACGGGGTGCTGACCGAGGTGGCCAAGGAAGCGTTGGCCGACCCGAATCTGCACCTGGTCGTGACCGACGAGCAGACCATCGCCAGCCGCACCGACAAGTGGGACGCCGCGACCGCCAAGAGCCGCGAGCAACTCGACGACGACGACGCGGCGGGGCGCCGGGCCGAGTTGCTGGCCGAAGGCCGTGCGCTGCTGGCCAAGCAGGTGGGCCTGGCGGCGGTCAAGGCGGCGGTGACCGCCTTGGAGGACCAGCTCGAGGTGCGCATGATGCGCCTCGAGCATGGCCTGCCGGTCGAGGGGCAGACCAATCACATGCTGCTGGTCGGCCCGCCCGGCACGGGCAAGACGACCACCGCCGAGGCGCTGGGCAAGATCTACGCCGGGATGGGGATCGTGCGGCACCCCGAGATCCGCGAGGTCCGCCGGTCGGACTTCTGCGGGCACTACATCGGCGAGTCCGGGCCCAAGACCAACGCCCTGATCGAAAAGTCTTTGGGCAGAATCATTTTCATGGATGAATTCTACTCGCTGGTCGAACGCCACCACGACGGGACGCCGGACATGATCGGCATGGAGGCCATCAACCAACTGCTGGTCGCCCTGGAGGCCCACCGGTTCGACTTCTGTTTCATCGGGGCCGGCTACGAGGACCAGGTGGACGCGTTCCTGACCGTGAACCCGGGGCTGGCCGGCCGTTTCAACCGCAAGCTGCGGTTCGAGTCCTACTCCCCGTCCGAGATCGTCGAGATCGGGCGCCGCTACGCCGAGCCGCGCGCCAGCCTGCTCGACGACGCCGCGCGGGAGACGTTCCTGGATGCGGCGACCACGATCCGCAACTACACCACTCCCGGCGGGCGCCACGGCATCGACGCCATGCAGAACGGCCGGTTCGCCCGCAACGTCATCGAACGCGCCGAGGGTTTCCGCGACACCCGGGTCGTCGCCCAGAAACGCGCGGGCCGTCCGGTGACGGTGCAGGACCTGCAGATCATCACCGCCCCCGACATCGAGGCAGCGGTGCGCAGCGTGTGCTCCGACAACCGCGACATGGCCGCCATCATCTGGTAGGGATCCCGTGGCGGTCCGGCGGCCCCGGGCCGCCGCGCCGAAAAATTGGTGCTGCGCGCGCGCCCGCGATGCGGAAAGATTCCTGGTAGCCGGCCAATTCGCCGTGCGGCCAAGTGAATAGCGAGTGAACGGAGGGTGCGGGGTGCGCCGTATCCGTCTGATCACGGTCGCGCTCGCGTTCCTCGCCGCGCCCCCCGCGCTGGCGGTGGCCCCGCCCTCGATCGACCCGGCCGCGTTGCCCCCCGACGAGACGGGGCCCGACCAGCCCGTCGAGCAGAAGCGCATGTGCAAGGCGCCGCTGACGTTGCCGGGCACCAACTTCCACGACCCGCCGTGGGCCAACACGTTCATGGGCGTCGGGCAGGCACACAAGTTCGCAACCGGGGCCGGCGTGACGGTGGCCCTGATCGACACCGGGGTGGACGTCTCGCCGCGGGTGCCGGCCGAACCGGGCGGCGACTTCGTCGTCACCGACGGCGACGGGCTGACCGACTGCGACGCCCACGGCACGCTGATCGCCTCCCTCATCGCCGGGCGGCCCGCGCTGACCGACGGATTCGTCGGCGTCGCGGCGGCGAGCAATGCGCCGGCCGATCAGCGTCCGATGCTCTGGTTCGAGGTGATGAAGCCCATGTCCAGCAGCGCCACCGGCCGCCAGGGTGCACATCTGCGGGCGTTCCACACCTATGCGACCCACGCTCAGGAGGTGCTGGCCCGGCAGGCCCACACCGCGGTCGATCCCGCCATCCAGCGCGCGGCGGTCGCCGACTGGCTGTACTGGTGGCATCTTGCCGGTGTGCTCGACGCCGCCTTGACCGACGCCTCCTGAGCGGGCGCCGCACCCGGGGCGGTAGGTAGTGTAGACGCATGACTACACCCGATGCGGGTTCCGCGGGTCCTGACGAGTTCGTGCCGACGGGCCGCGACGAGGTGATTGCGGCGATCCTGGACAGCGCGGGGCAGCTGTTCGCCGACCGCGGGCCCGCGGCGGCGTCGATCCGCGATATCGCCGCTCGGGCGCGGGTGAACCACGGCCTGGTTTTCCGGCATTTCGGCAGCAAGGAGCGGCTGGTCTCGGCCGTGCTCGATCACCTGGCCGCCCACCTGGCAAAGCTCATGGACGCCGGCGCCCCGGCGGCCGAGATCGAGGCGGCCGGCAGCCGGCAGCTGCGAGTGATCGCCCGGGCGCTACTGGACGGGTATCCGGTGGGGCGGCTGCAGACCAGCTTCCCCGGCGCGGCCAAGCTCGTCGAGGAAGTCCGGGCCCGGCACCACAGCGACGAGGAGGCGCGGCTGGCCGCCGCTCACTCCCTCGCCCTGCTGTTCGGCTGGCAGCTGTTCGAGCCGTTTCTGCGCTCGGCGACCGGGCTGCAGGACTACCCGGAGGACGCGCTCCGGCAGTCGGTCGGGGCCGAGATGGGGCGGCTCGCCCGGGATGCGGCGGCCGGAGCCGGTCAGAACGCATAGCAATGCGGGTCAGACCTCGATCTGCGACGGTGCCGTAATCGACTGCCCGACAGGCTGGATCCCGACCGTTGGACCACGACGCCGGACGGCGAGGCCAAAGCCCTGTGCCGGGCCTGCCCGCGCCGGTGGGGGTGCGCCCGCGACGCCGTGGAGAGTCCCCGGGTGCGGAAGGGCTGTGGGCGGGGGTCGTGATCCCCGAATCGGGCCGGCCCCGGACATTTGCGTTGCAGCAATTGCGTTCATTGGCCGAACAAAACGGGTATCCCGCGCGTCAACCGGTGAGATCGGCCTTGACGTGCCCGCCCGGGCCGCTGCTTGAGGGGTCAGCGGCCGGGCATGGCCCGCAGCACGGGCCGCGCCCGATCGCCTGCCGCTCGACGGTCCTCCTGACGGTCAGCCGTCGCCGTCGGTGGGCACCCGGTTGCGCGCACGGTCGGGACGCGCCGCGAAGTATTCCGTGATCGTCGCGGTGATCTGCAGGAACCTGCGCCGGGTCGCCGGGGCCATTTCGCCCCGCACGTCGATGACGCCGCCGGGCCGCAGATGCGGGTCGAAGGGAACTTCCACGACGGGACGGCCGTGCTCGACGAACTCGCGGGCCAGCGCCGCCCGGGTGCGTTTGTCGGCGTGACCGTCGGAGTCGTTGAGCGCCACGACGCTGTTCTGCAGCAGCCGGGTCAGGCCCTGGTCGGACAGCCACTCCATGGTCCGGGCGGCGGCGGAGGCGCCGTCGGCCCACGGCGAGGAAACCACGATCAGCGCGTCGAGATCCCGCAGCACTTCCTGGGTGAGCGGCGCGTCCATCGTCGAACCGCAGTCGATGACCGAGATCGCGAAATGGCGGTCCAGGCGCAGCGCGGCCTCCCGGTAGATGGCGGGGTCGAGCACCCGGCGCGGGCCGGACGCCGGTTCGCCGCGCAGGACGTGCAGCCCGACCGGGTTGTGGCCGAGGCGGGCGACCACGTCGTCGAAGGACCGCAGGTTGGTGTCGGCGGTGAGTTCCCAGAACGAGCCGCTCGTCCTCGGATCGATCCTGCTGCTCAGCCGGCCGAAGGCGGTGTCGGCGTCGATCGCCACGACGTGGTCCTGGCGGTATTCGGCCAGCAACGATCCGACGCTGGCGGCCACCGACGTCTTGCCCACGCCGCCCTTGCCCAGGACGCCGACCTTGTAGATGCCGCGCAGGGGTGCGCGGATCGCCGCCTCGAACCGGGCCTCCTGGAGTTGCGCGGCCGAGGGGCCCGGCCTGACCCGGTCGAAGGTGACCAGCCGGACCATCCGCCGCCAACCACGGTCGGGGAGCGCCGCGGGCGGCGCGGGCTCGGGCGCGTCGGCGGGAGGGGCCGGAGCCTCCGGCGGCGGGACTGTGTCGCGCGCGGGCGGCGGTGAGGGAGGCGCCGGGCGCCCGGGCGCCCGGGCGGCGGGGGGCGTGGGGGCGCGTCGCCGCGCGGGCGGGGCATAAGGGGGCGGAGCCGCCTGCCGACTCGAGGGGCGATCACCGGGCGCCTTGGGCTGCAGACGGTCCCGCAGGAATTCGTCGCGCTGGTTCATGGGCTCCTCGGATGCCGGTGCGGACCAGTATCGATCCAGTATCGGCCACCTGCCGCCGCCGGGCTTGCGCCGGTGGCGTGCAAACTCGGCCGCCGCGCCCGAGCGGCGGCCCCGGGTGTCGCCGGTCGGTGCGGCGCCGGTGCCGGCAAACCCGCGCCGGCCCGCCCCGGTCGTGCACCGCGCGGCGACGCCTTCCAGCAGCCGTTTCGCCGAACGAGGTGCCTCACGTAAAAGTGAGCGCGAAGCGGTGGCTGGTGCCTCACGCATAGTGAGCGCGTGGGGGGCTTGCATTACTTCGCCTTGGCCAATCGGTTGATTGACGGTTGTAATGCTTGCAGGTCGATGTGGCGGGCGGCGGCGAGGGCCTCGGTCTTGGCTTTGGCCAGGTCCAGCAGCTGCATCTGGATGGTGGTGATCTGGCGGGTCAGATCGGCGGGGTTGATGCCCTCAATTCGGGTGGCCACGTTTGAAAGCTGTTGCGCATCAAGGACACCCGATTCCTGTAGGCGCTGCCACGGGGTGGCCGGCTTGTCGTAGACGCGCTTGCGGCGACCGTTGGTTGTGGTGGTGTAGCCGACGGGCTTTTTGGTCGGGGTGAAAAAGTTGCACCGTAGCGACACCACCGGCCACAGCTCGTTGAGCAGCTCCAGCTCCTCGGGGGTGTCATAGCGCCAGTAGAAGGCGTGTTTGCGCACCACATGGTTGTTCTTGGATTCCACATGGGCCTGGTCGTTTTTCTGGTAGGGCCGCGAGCGGGTCTGTTCGATGTCGCGGGCCTGCAGCCAGTTAGCGACCTCGTGGTTGATGAACTCAGACCCCGAGTCCGAATCGAAGATCACCATCGGGAACGGGAACCGCCGCTGTAACTCCTCGATGCCAGCGGTGATCCACTTGGAGGCGTTGTTGCGGATCGAAGCGTTCTCGGTCCAGCCGATGACCACGTCGGTCATCGTCAGGGTGCGGGCGAACTCGCCGATCAGCGTCGGGCCGCAGTGCGCCACGGTGTCGGCCTCGATCACCCCCGGGACCTTGGGCGCCTCATCGGCGCAGGTGCGGATGGCGATCGAATTCCGCAGCAGCGGTGAGGGTTTCGTTGTCGAGATGCCCTTAATGCGCATCGCATCCCGGGCGGGTTTGAGGTAGCGGTCCACGGTGGCCGCGCTCATCGCCTTCACCCCGGCCATGGCCGCCTCGGTGGCGAACGGCTTGTCCAGATCACCGGCCTTCTCCAGCAACGGCAGCCACAGATCACGCATGACCACCAGGTACTTGCCGCACGGCATGCCCATCAACGCCCACACGTGCTCCAGCAGCGCCCTGGCGTCGTCGCTGAAGCCCCGCGCCCGCAACGATCGCCTGTCGACCTGCTCGGCCGGATCCACCAGTCTCGGGCCGGTCAGCATCCGCCGGGCCGTCGAACGGCCCATCCCGGTGGTGGCCACCACCCGATCCAGGATCTTGGTCTTGTCCGCCTTGCACGCCTTGCCGTACTGACCTCGCAGTTTGTTGGTTACCTGCCGTCTTGCGGCCATGTCGATCTTGCCCTCCATACCGGGCAAGCCTTCCGCGCTACGCGCTCAAAATAGCTGAGGCATCACCACCGGCCACGCGCTCAAAGTAGGTGAGGCACGCCGCCGAATTTACGCTGGCGCCGGACGCCGGGTTAGACTTGAACGAAGTTGGCATGTCAGGCGGGTTTTGTCATATCGTTTTACGACTTGTCGAGACCGGTTCCAGGCCACCGTTCAGCGCTGCACGGATACATCTCTAACAGGATCATCTCCGCCTGGGAGACAGCCTATCGACAAGACCGAAGGGGTGTGAGCCCGCAACCTCCGGGTGCGGCCTCAGCGGAGCGGCCCGAAGGATCGGCGGCCGCGCAGAACGTTCAGGTGAAGGGTCAGGTGCATATGACGCCCAAGCGCGTCGGGTTGTATAACCCCGCGTTCGAGCACGATTCGTGCGGGGTAGCCATGGTCGTCGACATGCACGGCCGGCGTAGCCGCGACATCGTGGACAAGGCCATCACCGCGCTGCTCAACCTCGAACACCGCGGCGCCCAGGGCGCCGAGCCGCGCAGCGGTGACGGCGCGGGCATCCTGATCCAGGTTCCCGACGCCTTCCTGCGTGAGGTCGTGGACTTCGAGTTGCCGGCCCCGGGCAGCTATGCCACCGGTATCGCGTTCTTGCCGCAGTCCTCCAAGGACGCCGCGGCCGCGTGCGCCGCGGTGGAGAAGATCGCCGAGGCCGAGGGGCTGACGGTGCTGGGCTGGCGCAACGTGCCCACCGACGACTCGTCGCTGGGCGCGCTGTCGCGCGACGCGATGCCCACCTTCCGCCAGGTGTTCATGGCGGGTGCCTCCGGCATGACGCTGGAGCGACGCGCCTACGTGGTGCGCAAGCGTGCCGAGCACGAACTCGGCACCAAGGGCCCGGGCCAGGACGGTCCGGGTCGCGAAACCGTCTACTTCCCAAGCCTTTCCGGTCAGACGTTCGTCTACAAGGGCATGCTGACCACGCCGCAGCTCAAGGCGTTCTATCTGGACCTGCAGGACGACCGGCTGACCAGCGCGCTGGGCATCGTGCATTCCCGGTTCTCCACCAACACCTTTCCGTCGTGGCCGCTGGCGCACCCGTTCCGCCGCATCGCCCACAACGGCGAGATCAACACCGTCACCGGCAACGAGAACTGGATGCGGGCCCGCGAGGCGCTGATCAAGACCGACATCTTCGGGTCGGAAGCCGACGTCGAGAAGCTGTTCCCGATCTGCACGCCGGGTGCGTCCGACACCGCCCGCTTCGACGAGGTGCTCGAGCTGCTGCACCTGGGTGGGCGCAGCCTGGCCCACTCGGTGCTGATGATGATTCCCGAGGCCTGGGAACGGCACGAGTCGATGGACCCCGCGCGGCGGGCGTTCTACGCCTACCACGCCTCGTTGATGGAGCCGTGGGACGGCCCGGCGTCGATGACGTTCACCGACGGCACCATCGTCGGCGCGGTGCTCGACCGCAACGGCCTGCGGCCGTCGCGCATCTGGGTGACCGAGGACGGTCTGGTGGTCATGGCGTCGGAGGCCGGCGTGCTCGACCTGGACCCTGCCAAGGTGGTGCGCCGGATGCGCCTGCAGCCGGGCCGGATGTTCCTGGTGGACACCGCGCAGGGTCGCATCGTGGCCGACGAGGAGATCAAGGCGGAGCTGGCCGCCGAGCACCCCTACCAGGAGTGGCTCGACAAGGGTCTCGTCCCGCTGGAGGACCTGCCGCAGGGCGACTACGTGCGGATGCCGCACGAGCGACTCGTCAAGCGCCAGTTGGCGTTCGGCTACACCTACGAAGAGCTCAACCTGCTGGTGGCGCCGATGGTGCGCAGCGGCGCCGAGCCGATCGGGTCGATGGGCACCGACACCCCGGTCGCGGTGCTGTCGCAGCGTCCGCGGATTCTGTACGACTACTTCCAGCAGATGTTCGCCCAGGTGACCAACCCGCCGCTGGACGCCATCCGCGAGGAGGTGGTGACCAGCCTTCGGGTCACCACCGGCGGGGAGCGCGACCTGCTCACGCCCGAAGCGGCATCCTGTCACCAGATCAGGCTGCCGCAGCCGATCCTGCGCAACCACGAGCTGGCCAAGCTGGTCAACCTCGACCCGGACGACGAGGTCAACGGTTATCCGCACGGGATGCGTTCGGCGGTGATTCGCTGTCTGTACCCGGTGGCCGAGGGTGGAGCGGGCCTGGCCGCCGCGCTGGACGAGGTGCGGGCGCAGGCGTCGGCCGCCATCGCCGACGGCGCCCGGGTCCTCATCCTGTCCGACCGCGAATCCGACGAGACGATGGCGCCGATCCCGTCGTTGCTCGCGGTGGCGGGCGTGCACCACCACCTGGTGCGCGACCGGACGCGCACCCAGGCGGGCCTGGTCGTGGAGACCGGCGACGCCCGCGAGGTGCACCACATGGCGCTGCTGGTCGGCTGCGGCGCGGCGGCGATCAACCCCTATCTCGCGTTCGAGTCGATCGAGGACATGCTCGACAGGGGAGTTTTCGACGGTTTCGACCGCGACAGGGCGCTCAACAACTACGTCAAGGCCGCCGGCAAGGGCGTGCTCAAAGTGATGTCCAAGATGGGCATCTCGACGCTGGCCTCCTACACGGGCGCGCAGCTCTTCCAGGCGGTGGGGATCTCCGAGGACGTGCTCGACGAGTACTTCACCGGCCTGGCCTGCGCGACCGGCGGGATCACCATGGAGGACATCGCCGCCGACGTCGCCGCCCGGCACCGCCTGGCCTACCTGGACCGGCCCGACGAGCGCGCGCACCGCGAACTCGAGGTGGGCGGGGACTACCAGTGGCGCCGCGAGGGCGAATACCACCTGTTCAACCCCGAGACGGTCTTCAAGCTGCAGCACTCGACCCGCACCGGCCAGTACAAGATCTTCAAGGAGTACACCCGCCTGGTCGACGACCAGAGCGAGCGGATGGCCTCCCTGCGCGGGCTGCTGAAGTTCCGCTCCGACGTGCGCCCGCCGGTGCCGCTCGACGAGGTCGAGCCGGCCAGCGAGATCGTCAAGCGCTTCTCGACGGGCGCGATGAGCTACGGATCGATCTCCGCCGAGGCCCACGAGACGCTGGCCATCGCGATGAATCGGCTGGGTGGGCGATCCAACAGCGGTGAGGGCGGCGAGGACGTCGGCCGGTTCGACCGCGACCCCAACGGCGACTGGCGCCGCAGCGCGATCAAGCAGGTCGCGTCCGGGCGGTTCGGGGTCACGTCGCACTACCTGACGAACTGCACCGACATCCAGATCAAGATGGCGCAGGGCGCCAAACCCGGTGAGGGCGGCCAGCTTCCGGGACACAAGGTGTACCCGTGGGTCGCCGAGGTGCGGCATTCGACGCCCGGTGTCGGCCTGATCTCGCCGCCGCCGCACCACGACATCTACTCCATCGAGGACCTGGCGCAGCTCATCCACGACCTGAAGAACGCCAACCCCTCGGCGCGGGTGCACGTGAAACTGGTGTCCGAGAACGGCGTGGGCACGGTGGCCGCGGGCGTGTCCAAGGCGCACGCCGACGTGGTGCTGATCTCGGGGCACGACGGCGGGACCGGCGCGACCCCGCTGACGTCGATGAAGCACGCCGGGGCGCCGTGGGAGCTTGGCCTGGCCGAGACGCAGCAGACGTTGCTGCTCAACGGGTTACGCGACCGGATCGTCGTCCAGGTCGACGGTCAGCTGAAGACGGGCCGCGACGTGATGATCGCGGCGCTGCTCGGCGCCGAAGAATTCGGTTTCGCCACCGCGCCGTTGGTGGTGTCCGGCTGCATCATGATGCGGGTGTGCCACCTGGACACCTGCCCGGTCGGCGTGGCGACCCAGAACCCGCTGCTGCGCGAGCGTTTCAACGGCAAGCCCGAGTTCGTGGAGAACTTCTTCATGTTCCTCGCCGAGGAAGTCCGGGAATACATGGCGCAGCTCGGTTTCCGCAGCTTCAACGAGGTCGTCGGGCAGGTCGGGTCGCTGGACACCACGCTGGCCCGTGCGCACTGGAAGGCGCACCGGCTGGACCTGGCGCCGGTGCTGCACGAGCCGGAGTCGGCCTTCATGAACCAGGACCTGTACTGCAGCTCGAGTCAGGACCACGGCCTGGACAAGGCGCTGGATCAGCAGTTGATCGTGATGAGCCGCGAGGCGCTGGATTCCGGTAAGCCGGTGCGGTTCTCCACCACGATCAGCAACGTCAACCGCACGGTGGGCACGATGCTCGGCCACGAGTTGACGAAAGCCTATGGTGGGCAAGGTCTGCCGGACGGCACCATCGACATCACGTTCGAGGGCTCGGCGGGGAACAGCTTCGGCGCATTCGTGCCGCGGGGGATCACGTTGCGCGTCTACGGCGACGCCAACGACTACGTCGGCAAGGGCCTGTCGGGTGGCCGGCTCGTGGTGCGCCCGTCGGACAACGCCCCGCAGGACTACGTGGCCGAGGACAACATCATCGGGGGCAACGTCATCTTGTTCGGTGCCACCAGTGGGGAGGCTTACTTGCGCGGCGTGGTCGGCGAACGGTTCGCGGTCCGCAACTCCGGCGCGCACACCGTGGTGGAGGGCGTCGGCGACCACGGGTGCGAATACATGACCGGGGGCAAGGTCGTCATCCTCGGCCGCACGGGCCGGAACTTCGCCGCCGGCATGTCCGGCGGGGCGGCCTACGTCTACGATCCGGACGGTGAACTGCCGGAACATCTCAACACCGAGATGGTGGAACTCGAGAGCCTCGAGTCCGACGACGAGGAATGGCTGCACGGCATGATCCAGGCACACGTCGACAACACCGATTCCGCGGTCGGGCAGCGGATCCTGGCCGACTGGTCCGGGCAGCGGCGGCATTTCGCAAAGGTGATGCCGCGGGACTACAAGCGGGTGCTGCAGGCCATCGCCGAAGCCGAGCGCGACGGCCTGGATGTCGACAAGGCGATCATGGCGGCCGCGCATGGCTGACCCGACCGGCTTCCTGAAGTTCACGCATCGGGAACTGCCGCAGCGCCGGCCTGTCCCGCTGCGGTTGCGCGACTGGAACGAGGTCTACGAGGACTTCGACTCCGAGACCTTGCGCGAGCAGGCGACCCGCTGCATGGACTGCGGTATTCCCTTCTGCCACAACGGATGTCCGCTGGGCAACTTGATCCCGGAATGGAACGACCTGGTCCGCACCGGCCGGTGGCGCGACGCCATCGAGCGGTTGCACGCCACCAACAACTTCCCCGATTTCACCGGCCGGCTCTGCCCGGCGCCGTGCGAGCCGGCCTGCGTGCTCGGCATCAACCAGGATCCGGTGACGATCAAGCAGATCGAGCTCGAGATCATCGACAGGGCCTTCGAGGAAGGCTTCGTGACGCCGCTGCCCCCGCACACGCGGACCGGGAAGACGGTCGCGGTGGTGGGCTCGGGCCCGGCGGGCCTGGCCGCGGCGCAGCAGCTCACCCGCGCCGGTCATTCCGTCACCGTGTTCGAGCGTGCGGACCGCATCGGCGGTCTGCTGCGCTACGGCATCCCGGAGTTCAAGATGGAAAAGCGCGTCCTGGACCGGCGGCTGGACCAGATGCGCGCCGAGGGAACCGAATTCCGGCCCGGCGTCAACGTCGGGGTCGACCTCACCGTCGAGGCGCTGCGCGCCGACTTCGACGCGGTGGTCCTGGCCGGCGGAGCCACCGACTGGCGCGACCTGCCGGTGCCCGGCCGCGAGCTGGACGGTGTCCACCAGGCGATGGAGTTCCTGCCCTGGGGTAACAAGCAGGCGCTCGGCGAGCTCGGCGACGGGGAGGCCGGGCCGGACGGTCAGCCGCCGATCACCGCCAAGGGCAAAAAGGTCATCATCATCGGTGGCGGTGACACCGGGGCGGACTGCCTGGGGACCGTGCACCGGCAGGGCGCGATCGCGGTGCACCAGTTCGAGATCATGCCGCGCCCGCCGGACACCCGCGCGCAATCCACGCCGTGGCCGACCTACCCGCTGATGTACCGGGTGTCCTCGGCGCACGAAGAGGGCGGCGAGCGGGTGTTCTCGGTGAACACCGAGGAGTTCGTCGGCAAGGACGGCCGCGTGACCGGGCTCAAGGCGCACGAGGTCACCATGCAGGACGGCAAGTTCGTCAAGGTCGAGGGCTCCGACTTCGAGCTGGAGGCGGACCTGGTGCTGCTGGCGATGGGATTCGTCGGGCCCGAGAAGCCGGGCCTGCTCACCGACCTCGGGGTCAAGCTCACCGAGCGCGGCAACGTCGCGCGCGGCGCCGATTTCGAGACGTCGGTGCCCGGTGTCTTCGTCGCCGGCGACATGGGCCGGGGCCAGTCGCTGATCGTCTGGGCGATCGCCGAGGGCAGGGCCGCGGCCGCGGGCGTGGACCGCTACCTGATGGGGTCGACGGCGCTGCCGGCGCCCGTCAAGCCGACGACGGCGCCGCTTCAGTAGTCGCAGTAGTAACGTCAGGAACACGCATAACAGAATCGGCGAGTCTGGCCCCGTTTGCCAGACGACGGGTGTCTAATGATTCGCAGTGGGCTCCATCACACCACGGGCCACGGTGGGGTCGCGCTGACTGGACCGACCGCAGGAGTGATCACTGTGCATGTCAACCCGGTACCCCGGTCACGGGTGGGGCGAATCGCCTGGTCATGGTTTCGCCACCCCGTAAAGAGCCGCGAATTTCCCGCCAAGAACGAACGTTTGGTCACCGCCGAGGAGATGTTGCTGTTCGGCGTGTAACCGCCCCTCACCACGCACTCGCCGGTTCGCCGGAGAGTTTGCTCGATGACGCCGGACCGCTATTCCGCCCCGTCCCACAGGCCCGAATCCCGGATGGCCTCGGCCATCGGTTCCAGCACGGCGGGATCGTGCGGCGGGGCGATGTAGACGATGCCCAGATCGAGGCCTTCGGCGGCCAGCGCGGCGGCGTCGTCGAGGACCTTGCGGTAGTTGCGTTCCCGGTCCAGCCCGAGGTGCGCCGACAGCGTGATCTCCTTCGGGTCGCGCCCGATGTCCGCGCAGCGTGCGGCCAGCACGTCGCGCTTGCGGGCGAAGTCCTCCGGTGAGCCACCCGCGAAGTTCCAGTGCTGGGCGTAGCGCGCGGTGATCGGCAGGGTGCGCTTCTCGCCGCTGCCGCCGATGCAGATCGGCGGGTGCGGGCGCTGCGGCCCCTTGGGTTCGTTGCGGGCGCCCTTGAGCCGGTAGTACTTGCCGTCGAAGTCGGTGGTGTCCTGGCTGAGCAGGCTGATCAGCACCTGGCACGCCTCCTCGAAGCGGTCGAAGCGTTCCCGGATGCCGCCCAGTTCGATGCCGTAGGCGCCCGACTCCTCCTCGTTCCAGCCGGCGCCGATCCCCAGTTCGAGCCGGCCGCCGGAGATGATGTCGAGCGCGGCGGCCATGTTGGCCAGCACCGCGGGGTGGCGGTAGTGGGCGCCGGTGACCAGCGTGCCCAGTCGCAGCCGGCTGGTGGCCTGGGCCAGCGCCGTCAGCGTCGTCCAGCCCTCCAGGCAGGGGCCGGTGCTGTCGGAGAAGATCGGGTAGAAGTGGTCGAAGGTCCACCCCGATTCGTAGACGTCGATGTCGTCGGCCGCCCGCCAGACGGCCAGCATGTCCGCCCAGGTGGTGTTTTGGGGGGAAGTCTTGAACGCGAATCGCATGCTCCCGACGGTAGTCGATCTTTATGACGCGCAACTAAACTCGAGCGGTGGGCAACGCGCTGGGGATCGACACCAGGGTCACGCTGCTGGCGGCGGGTTTGATCTTCCTGCTGGCACTGGTTCTCGGGGTCTGGAAGTACCGGCAGATCATGGCGTCCGGCGAGCGCCGCGCGCACCCCTACGTCGACATCGCGCACCGGGCGGCGTTGCTCTACTCGTTCGCGACGCTGCTGGTCGCGGTGTTCGTCGAACTCAGCGCCTGGCCGGCGTGGGTGAACCTGACCGCGGCGGGCGTCGTCGTGTTCTTCTTCGTCGCGGCCATCCTCAGCTACGTCGGCCACGGCGCGCGGCGTGACACCGTGAACCAGTTCGAGAACTCCGGCCGGACCCTCGCGCTGGGGATGGCCCTGCTGATCGCCGGCGAGATCGGCGGGTTCGCGGTGCTGCTCGCGGGATTCGTCGCCGGGCAGCTGTGGTGAGCCTGCGGCAGGGTTTTGGCGGTGACCTGCTTCGCCCGGCTTCGCCGCGCTCGCAGTCGCCGCGGGGCGGGCACACTGGAGGCATGGATCCGGTAGTCGCGCTCCGACAGATCGCCTACTACAAGGACCGGGCGCGGGAAGACTCCCGGCGCGTCATGGCGTACCGCAACGCGGCCGACGTCGTCGAGGGCCTGGACGACGCCGCCCGGGAGCGGCACGGCCGGGCCGACAGCTGGCAGTCGCTGCCGGGCATCGGGCCCAAGACCGCGAAGGTCATCGTGCAGGCGTGGTCGGGTCGCGAACCCGACGCCCTGGCCGACCTGCGTTCCGCGGCAACCGATCTCGGGGGCGGAGAGATCAGGACGGCCCTGCGCGGTGATCTGCACCTGCATTCGAACTGGTCGGACGGGTCGGCGCCGATCGAGGAGATGATGGCCACCGCGGCGGCGCTGGGCCACGAGTACTGCGCGCTGACCGACCACTCGCCGCGCCTGACGATCGCCCACGGCCTGTCCCCGGACCGGTTGCGCGAGCAGCTCGACGTGATCGACGGGCTGCGCGAGAAGTTCGCGCCGATGCGCATCCTCACCGGCATCGAGGTCGACATCCTCGAGGACGGCGCCCTGGACCAGGAACCCGAGCTGCTGGAGCGCCTCGACGTGGTCGTGGCCAGCGTGCACTCCAAGCTGTCGATGGACGCCGCGGCCATGACCCGGCGCATGATCCGCGCCGTCTCCAACCCCCACGCCGACGTGCTGGGCCACTGCACCGGCCGGCTGGTCTCCGGCAACCGCGGCATCCGGCCCGAGTCGAAGTTCGACGCCGAGGCGGTGTTCACCGCCTGCCGCGAGCACGGCACCGCGGTGGAGATCAACTCCCGGCCCGAGCGGCGCGACCCCCCGACCCGGCTGCTGAACCTGGCGCTCGAGATCGGGTGCGTCTTCAGCATCGACACCGACGCGCACGCCCCCGGTCAGCTGGACTTCCTGGGCTACGGCGCCCAGCGCGCGCTGGACGCCGGCGTGCCCGTCGACCGGATCGTCAACACCTGGTCCGCGGACGAATTGCTGGAGTGGACGGCCTCAGTCGGGTAGGTGCGGCATCTCCACGCCGGTCTGGCGGCCGAGCAACACCGCGGGGGTGAGCGCGGATCTGCCGTAGCGGCCGCGCACCGCGTCGATCGCCTCGTCGACGGGGCGCCGGTCCCCGGCGAACGGCAGCATCAGCTGCTGCGCGCCGCCGCGGTCGATGCCCGACACCGCGAAGCCGATCAGGGTCAACCCCCGCTCGCCGATCAGGGGCGCCGCGGCGGCGACCAGTTGCCGTGCCGCGGCCAGGACGGGTTGTGTCGACGAGGTCGCCCAGGGCAGCGTGTGCGACCGGGTGGCGCGCCCGAAGTCGTCGAAGCGCAGCCGCAGCACCACGGTGCGACCGGTGCGGCCGGCCGCGCGCATCCGGGCGGTGATCCGGTCGACCAGGTTGACCACCACCGCGTCCAGGTCGGCGGGCGACATGGCGGTGCCGGCGCGGCCCAGCGCCCGCTGCGCACCCACGGACCGGCGGCGCACACCGGTGGCCACCCGGCGCTCGTCGGCGTTGTGCGACAGCGCGTACAGCCGGCGGCCCATCGCGGGGCCCACCAGGGAGGCCAGCGCGGACTCGCCGAGCTCGGCGACGTCGGCGACGGTGTCGATGCCGTGGGTGCGCAGCCGGTCGGCGGTCCTGGGCCCCACGCCCCACAACCGGGACACCGGCAGCGGGTGCAGGAAGGCCAGCTCCTTCTCGGGGGGCACCAGCAGCAGGCCGTCGGGTTTGGCCTCCCGGCTGGCGACCTTGGCGAGGAACTTGGTGCGGGCGACGCCGACCGTGATGGGCAGCCCGACGCGGGCGCGCACGTCGGCGCGCAACCGCGCGGCGATGTCGACCGGCGTCCCCGAAACCCGGCGCAAACCGGCGACGTCGAGAAACGCCTCGTCCACCGAGACCGGCTCGACGAGCGGAGTGCAGTCCCGGAACACCTCGAACACGGCCTCGCTGGCGCGGGTGTAGGCGCTCATCCGGGGCGGCACCACCGCGGCGTGCGGGCACAGGCGGCGCGCCTGCGCCGCCCCCATCGCGGTGCGCACGCCGTGGGCCCTGGCCTCGTAGCTGGCCGCGAGCACCACGCCGCCGCCGACGATCACCGGGCGACCGCGCAGCGCCGGGTCGTCGCGTTGTTCGACCGACGCGTAGAACGAGTCCAGGTCCGCGTGCAGGACGGAAGCCTCACACCGCACGAACATATGTTCGCACGCGGCGGCGACAACTATCCGGGTTCGCCGTAGATGCTGCTGACCCAGATGTGGGCCAGGGTGTCGACGACCCGGGCCTCGTCGACCGCCGGCACCTCGGCCGACAGCGCGGCCATCATGGTGCGCTCGTTCATCTGGTTCAGCGACGTCGCCAGGTCGGTGGCCGGGATCGTCTCCGGCGCGGCGCCGCGGGCCCGCTCGGCGGTGATCATGGCCGCCGTCTGGTCGATCCATTTCCGCATGAAGCCCAACCACACCGCCCGCAGCTCCGAGCTGGTCGCCAGGGCCTCGGTGGCGGCCCGGGCCAGCGCACGGCGCGAGCTGAACGCGGTGAAGAACGCGTCGATACCGTTGCGCCACACCCGCTTCGGGTCCTGGGGTAGCCGCTGTACCGCGCCGTCGAATTCGGCGTCGGCGCGCGCGATCACCGGCTCGAGCAGCGACAGCACCACCGCTTCCTTGGACTTGAAATAGAAGTAGAACGTGGGCCGCGACAGGCCGGCCCCCCTGGCCAGGTCGTCGACCGAGATGTCGGCGAACGGACGCTCCTCGAGGAGTCGCTCGGCGGTCGCCAGGATCGCCTGCTCCCGGTCGTCCCCGGAGGGGCGCATTGCGCGGCGGCCACGCAGGGCGCGCGTCTGGCCTGTGGGGGTCACGGCAGCGACTTTACACGGCGTCGAGTTTTTCGACAGTCCGTTGACGCACTCGACACCGTGTTGATAGCGTGGCCGCATGGTGCGTCCTAGAAGCTGGATCAGGCTTGCGGGTGTAAGTCCCGTCCCGGTAGGCACCGGAGCGCCGGGTAGCAGGCCCCGGTTCGTCGTTGAGAGGCGGCGGGCTAAGCGGGGTGTCGAGAGCCTCTTTGGAGGGAGCAAGTGCGCGGGCCGTAGTGCCGCTAGGCGCGAGTCCTGCAGCCTCGTCAAATGTACAACGGAGGAGCCGAGCCGCTCATGTCACGGCGAAGGCCTATGTCCGTCGAGCCCCGGTCCGGGGTTAGCTCGGCGGGTCCTTCCGGGGTATGGGGAGCGGCACGTGCACACAGTCTGGTTCGGAAGGGGAGAGACCCGTCTGCCTGGCCTGCGTCAGGCAAAGACCAAGGGTATAAGCCGATGGTGAAATCCTTTGGAGGGCAGCGGGAGTCCGAGGGGGTCGTAGTACCGCTGATCGGCGTGAGAGACACGCCGGGAGGGAAGGGCCCCTGCTTTGATCACGCGCGCGAAGCGGGTAAGCATCAGGGCATGACCGAGGTGACTCGGTCCAATTACCCCGGCAAGCCATCGCTTGCTGTAGCCGACGACGAGCCGTTGGTGGCCTCGCCGGTGAAAGTGCAACAACTGCAACGGGTGCTATGGGCTGCGGCCAAGCAGTCTGAGGGTCGGCGTTTCCACGCTCTGTATGACCGTGTCTACAGGGGTGACGTCCTGTGGGAGGCGTGGGAGCGGGTGCGTAAGAACAAAGGTGCGGCCGGGGTGGATCGGATCACCGTGGCTGCGGTGGAGGACTACGGCGTGGACCGCATGTTGCGCGAGTTGCGTCGTGACCTTCGCGAGGGTGTGTATCTTCCCGCGCCAGCCAGGCGTGTGGAGATTCCGAAACCACGAGGTGGTAAGCGGCCGTTGGGGATTCCCACGGTGCGAGATCGGGTGGTCCAGGCGGCGGCCAAGATCGTGTTGGAACCGATTTTCGAGGCGGACTTTTTGTCGTGCTCGTTCGGGTTTCGGCCGAGGCGGTCGGCGGTGATGGCCAAGGAACGCTTGCGGACCGGGTTCATCGAGGGCCAGGTGTTTGTGGTCGAGTTCGATATCGCTAATTTCTTCGGCGAGATTGACCACGACCGGCTGCTCACGCAGGTGGGTAGGCGGGTCTCGGATCGGCGGGTGCTCAAACTGCTGCGGTTGTGGCTGCAAGCAGGAGTGATGGTCGAGGGGGTGACCCAGCGGACGGTCGCGGGCACCCCGCAGGGCGGGGTGATCTCGCCGCTGTTGGCCAATATCTTTCTGCATGTGCTCGACACCGAACTCGCTGCCCGTGGGGTGGGTGAGTTGGTGCGTTACGCCGATGACGGTGTGGTGTTGTGCCGCACGGCGGAACAGGCCGAGCATGCTTTGGCGGCGGTGGGAGAGATCCTGGCGTCGTTGGGGTTGCGGCTGCATCCGGAGAAGACGAAGGTGGTCGATCTGCGGGCAGGGCGTGAGGGCCTGGACTTTCTGGGCTGTCATTTCCGCGCCCGCATGTCGGGACGGTTGTGGGAGCAGAAGCGGGTCATCCGCTACTACTTGCACCGCTGGCCCAGTCAAACGGCTATGGCCCGGTTACGGGCCAAGGTGCGCGACCGCACCGGCCGCAACCGGGTCGGTCTCGATATCCGTGACGTGATCGCGGAGTTGACGCTGATTCTGCGCGGCTGGGGCAACTACTTTCGTACCGGCAATGCCGCCGTTAAGTTCCGCCAGATCGACCGGTACGTGTGTTGGCGGTTGTTTCGCTTGATGGTTAGAAAGCGGGGCCGCAATCTGCGTGCTGGACAAGCTGAGCAGTGGACCGAAGAGTGGTTTAACGGGCACGGCCTGCACCGGCTTCGTGGCACCATCCGTTACCCGAAAGCTGCGTAACCATGTCTAGAAGATCATCGGTAAGCCGTGTGCGGGAAAACCGCACGCACGGATTGAAAGGGGGAAGGGGAAACGGGCTCAACGAGCACCGCGCCCCCGACTACCAATGACTGAGCATCTTGACGTCGTCATCGTGGGCGCCGGCATCTCGGGCGTGAGCGCGGCCTGGCACCTGCAGGATCGCTGCCCCGCCAAGAGCTACGCCATCCTGGAGAAGCGCGAAGCCATGGGCGGCACCTGGGACCTGTTCCGCTACCCGGGCATTCGTTCCGACTCCGACATGCATACGCTGGGCTTCCGGTTCCGCCCGTGGACCGAGCGGCAGGCCATCGCCGACGGCAAGCCGATCCTCGACTACGTCAAGGGCACCGCGGCCATGTACGGCATCGACAAGCACATCCGGCTCAACCACAAGGTGCTCAGCGCCGACTGGTCCCACGCGGAGAACCGCTGGACGCTGCAGGTCGACGACAACGGCACGCCGAGCACGATCACCTGCACCTTCCTGTTCCTGTGCAGCGGCTACTACAACTACGAGCAGGGCTATGCCCCGGAGTTCCGCGGCGCGCAAGACTTCACCGGCCCGATCATTCACCCGCAGCACTGGCCGGAGGACCTCGACTACGCCGGCAAGAACGTCGTCGTGATCGGCAGCGGCGCCACGGCGGTGACCCTGATTCCGGCGCTGGCGGAGTCGGGCGCCGGACACGTCACGATGCTGCAGCGCTCACCGACCTACATCGTCTCGCAGCCCAAGCGCGACAAGATGGCAGAGCGGCTCAACCGCCTGCTGCCGGACAACCTGGCCTACACCGTCATCCGCTGGAAGAACGTGCTGCGCCAGGCGGCGCTCTACGGCGCCTGCCAGAAGTGGCCGCAACGCATGCGCAAGACCCTGCTCGGCTTCGTCGAACGCCAGCTGCCCGAGGGCTACGACGTGGAGAAGCACTTCGGCCCGCAGTACAACCCGTGGGACCAGCGGTTGTGCCTGGTGCCCAGCGGCGACCTGTTCCGCGCCATCCGAAAGGGCCGGGCCGAGGTGGTCACCGACACCATCGACCGGTTCACCCCCACCGGCATCCGGCTCAACTCCGGCCAGGAGCTGCCCGCCGACATCATCATCACCGCAACCGGTTTGAACCTGCAGCTGTTCGGCGGCGCCACCGTCACCGTCGACGGGGAGCCGGTGGACCTGACCAAGACGATGGCCTACAAGGGCATGATGCTCTCCGGGCTGCCGAACATGGTCTACACCGTCGGCTACACCAACGCGTCGTGGACGCTGAAGGCCGACCTGGTGTCCGAGTTCGCCTGCCGGGTGCTCAACTACATGGACGACAACGGGTTTGACACCGTGGTGGTCGAGCACCCGGGGTCCGACGTCGAGGAGCGCCCGTTCATGGAGTTCACTCCCGGGTATGTGCTGCGCTCGCTTGACGAGCTGCCCAAGCAGGGCTCGCGCAAGCCGTGGCGGCTCAACCAGAACTACCTGCGCGACATCTTGCTGATCCGGCGCGGCAAAATCGACGACGAGGGCTTGCGGTTCACCAAAAAGCCCGCGCCCGTAGCGGTTTAGGCATCGCTCTCAGCGACGACGACGATGCCGTCGTCGTCGCTGTAGGCGATCTGCCCGGGCGCGAACGTCACCCCGCCGAGGCTGACCTCGACGTCGCACTCGCCCGCCCCGGTCTTGGTGCTCTTGCGGGGGTTGGTCCCCAGCGCCTTGATGCCGATGTCGATCCCACGCAGCGCGGCGGCGTCACGGACGGCGCCGTTGATCACCAGGCCGGCCCAGCCGTTGGAGCGGGCCAGCTCGGCGATGACGTCGCCGACCAGCGCGGTGTGCAGCGAACCGGCGCCGTCGACGACCAGCACACCGCCCGCGCCCGGTTGGGACAGCACGGATTTGAGCAGCGCGTTGTCCTGGAAGCACCGCACGGTGCTGATCGTCCCGGCGAAGTGCGGGCGTCCGCCGAATTGGCGGAACTGAAGATCGCAGCTGCGTACGTCGGACCCGATGCTGTCGACGAGGTCGGCGGTGGGCCGGAATTCCACGGTCACCTCAGCGGCGGCGTAGCTGGCGGATCAGCAGAATGGCCAGCAGGCTGAGGGCGACGGCGACGATCAGGGGGGCCGGGGACTGTCCCGGGGCCGGCGCCGGAATGTCGCGCGACACCGGGTTGGGTGCGGATTCCACCGTGGACTTCGCTTGTGCGGCAGCATCTTTGGCGGCAGCGGCGAGGTCACCGTTGGTTTCGGCCCGCTGCACCGCAGCAAGGGGTTGCTCGACCGGCTCCCTCGGCTTTTCCGGGGGCTGCGGGCTCTTGGCGGGCGCCTTCTTGGCCGGGGCCTTCTTGGCGGGGGCCTTCTTGGCCGGTGCGTTCGCGGCCGGGGCCTTCTTGGCGGGGGTTTTCTTGGCTGGAGCTTTCGCGATCTTCTTGGCCGCCTTGGCAGGAGGAGCCTTCTCCGGCGGCGTCGGCGCGCCGTCGGATTGGTGATCGGGTTGCTCTTGCGGGTCTGCCATGCGGCCGCTCCTTTGCGCCATGCTCGTCGCGCACGAAAATTACTCTCCGCCCCATCATGCCAGGAGGCGCGGCGGCGTCTCGGCCACACCGGCGCCGCTCACGGCCTGCGGCGAACCGCCCAGATGCCGCCCGCGGCCACGAGGGCCACGGTCACCGCCACGAACGGCCACAACGGCGGGTTGCCGCCGCCCCGGTGGGGGGCCGCGGCCGGCCCCGGTGTGCCGGTTCCCGGCACCGTCAGCCGAAACGACCAGGATCCCGACACCACGTGGCCGTCCGCCGACGTCACCCGGTAGTTGACCGTGTACGTCCCGGCCGGCCCGAGCGGGCGCAGGGCGACGCCGACGACCGCACCCTGCACCGCCGGGTCCCCGGTGGACCACACGTTGCCGTCGGGACCGACCACCGTCATCGCCGCGAACGTGGGCTGCAGCCGCTCGTCGAAGGTGGCGCTCACCCGGTCGGGCCCGGCCGTGAGGTCGGCGCCGTCCGCGGGATCCGCGGCGATCCGGGTCGCGTGCGCCAGCGCGATCGGGGCTTGCAGCGTGGCCAGCGTGGCCAGCAACAGGCTCAACCAGGCGGCGGCGCCGATGACGCGGGCCGCACGCCCGTGGGGCAGGGACATCTCAGACCGCGGCCAGTCCGAGGCGGGCCATCACGTCGGCCTCGATCCCGTCCAGTTGCGAGGAGATCGCGGCGTGGGCCGCCCGGCGCCGCGCGGCGGGCATGTTCTCGGCGGCGAGGACGGCCGCCGACAGATCGGTGAGCCGCTCGGTCATCGCGGCGACGAACTGCTTTGTCTCGGCATCCTTCGGCTTCTTCTCCTGCACCAGGCGCAGCGACTTCTCGGATCCGGCAACCCGGGCCGACAGCTGGGCTCCGTGTCCGGAGAACTGGCCGGTCTGCGCCAGCGGGATGCCGAGCTGGTCCGCGCGACGCTGGTCGATCACCGCCCGGGCGGCCATGGCCGCCCGATAGAGGACCGGCGTGAGGACCGGCGCGAGCAGCCGGGACACCGTCAGCGCGCGCCGAATCCGCGTCGGCGACAGCAGCTTGCCCTCGCGTGCCGCCTTGAGCTCCGTCTCGGCGACCTTCAGCGCCGTCCGGTCGCTGTCGCGCTGCGCCTTGATCTGTGCCCTGAGCGCCTTGGCCGCGGCCTTTTCGGAGGCCTTCCGATCGTCTTTCATGCGGCGGGCCTCGTTCTTGGCGGCGAGCCTGGCCTCCATCTTGGCGCGGGCGGTGATCGCCCGGGCTTCGGCGCGACGCGTCGCGCGACTCTTTCGTTTGCGGAACAGGCCCATGAGCCAACACTAATGGGAATGGACCTGCGGCAGCCCGCCAGGTGGGGCTGCGCAGGCGTTGGCGTGGCTAGGCGCCCAGACGTTCCGCGGTGCCCATCCGCTCCGCGTTGCGCAGCTCGTCCGCCCGCGCCAAGAGTTCCTGCTTGGACTCCGGGGAGAGCTCGAGGGCGGCCAGCGCGATGTTGCGCACCCCGTCGTGGCGCACCGCGGCCATCCACGTCAGTTCCCTGTTGAGTTTCTCGTAGTACTCGTCGTCGGTGAAGTACGCCGGCTTGATGCGGAAGAAGTTGGCCAGCGCGGCCATCGTCGCCGCCGAGGGGTTGGTGCGGTTTCCCGAACGTAGCTGGGACAGGTAGGGGGCCGACATCGTGACGCCCTCGGACTTCAAGGCGGCGATCACCTCCGCGGAGGTGTGGGGTCCGCGGCCGGGGGGATAGACCGTGTCGAACAGGCGGTTCAACCGGGCAGCAAACGTCGTGCTCATCGATATGACCTCCACGGGGCTGTAGAAGTGGACTGTTTCTTAGGTGTATTTGCTGATCATGGCAGCCGGGGCTGACATTCGCATTCAGTTGCAAACGTGCGGCGATTCGCTGATGCCTGCCTCGGCGACCGCTCGCCCTACACCCGTCGAGCCTCCAATCTCTCCTCGCGCCTGTCCACCAATTCTGCTAAGTTCACAGGTTATCCGCAGAATTGGGGTCGCAGACCGGCGTGGTCCAGGACCGCCGAGCGTTTCGCAAATTGGCCTGAACGATGGTGACGGACGAAATCACCGCAACCGATCGCGCGCGGTGAGCAACGAAGGTAACGCTTTGCTGTCGGATGGAGCAGCCTCCCCTTGGGACGGTTTGCGAAGACACTCAAAAACCCCTGGTGTCACTTTGGTTACGGCTGCCGAGCAGGATGGTCCGGCGGGGCGGGTGCCGCCCGGTGCCCGTCTCCGGAGCGGGTGGCGGGTCCGGGGGCGAAACTTCCGTCGGGCGCCGCCGTGCGAAGCGCGTGATCCTCAGTGTTTGCCGGCAGTCATACCGGCGGCGTGGGCGCGGTGGCGCTCGCCGGATCTCGGGCCCGGTACCTTGGCTGCCGCTGTCCACCAGCCGAACGAGCCGGTGGCCCCGCGACGGCGGTTGCCGAAGTGTGCGACCGTCCCTAAGCCGCCAGCAGCATCGCGAGGATCGCGGTGTCGGGATGGCTGATCGGGTCGACGCCGACGCGGCTGACCATCGACGTGATCGTCCCGTCGGCTTCGGCTTCCACCCACGCCGCCCGGTGTTCGAGCCCCAGGTACGGCAGGCCCGGCAACAGGACGCATCCCGACGCCGCACCTGTGCATTCCGGCAGCGACGGGGTGGTTTCGGAGGGGGGATGTAACATCAGCAGCGCGGGGGGCTGATGGTCGGCGAAATAGCCTGGCTGGATGGCCGATTCACCGAAGACGGTGCCCTCGGCCAGGACCAGGCCCACCGTGCCCGGCTCGGGTTCGTCGGGCAACTCCTCGCGGGCACCGAACACCGTTGTGGTGGAGAGCAATCCGGGCAGCGACGCGACGCGCACCGCGACCATCAGGAGCTGAGCCCATTCCTTAGTCGAATCGGGCCAACGCCCGGAGATCACAAACCCTTTCAGGGCACCGCGAGCATGGAAGGGAGAAATCCCTATCGGTCCACCCGATCCCGCTTCCATCTCGACCTCCGTGCGCGTCCGTTTCGAAATAACCACGCTGGTAGCTCGAATAATTCAGCATGCCTGCGGTTTCGGCGCGTTGCAACTCGACACGGCAACCGGCGGCCGGGATCTCGACATTCCCGAAAAAGCTCGGGGCGCCGCGCAACCGCGCGGCGCCCCAGCCTGGGAATGGCGAGTCAGCCCGAAATGAGGCCCTTGGTCTTCGTCGTCGCGGCGGTGTAGCGCGACTGGACGTCCTCCCAGTTGACGATGTTCCAGAAAGCCTTGGCGAAGTCGCCCTTGACGTTCTTGTACTGCAGGTAGAACGCGTGCTCCCACATGTCGAGCAGCAGCAGCGGAACGATGCCCAGCGGGAAGTTGGACTGGTGGTCGTAGACCTGGAAGATCAGCAGCCTGTTGCCCAGGGTGTCCCAGCCGAGGGCCGCCCAGCCCGAGCCCTGCACCGTGGTGGCCGCGGCGTTGAACTGGGCGCGGAACGTGTCGAACGACCCGAACGCCTCGTCGATGGCCGCGGCGAGCTCGCCCGTCGGCTTGTCGCCGCCATTCGGCGACAGGTTCTTCCACCACAACGTGTGGTTGACGTGACCGCCCAGGTTGAACGCCAGGTTCTTCTCGTGCAGCAGGATCGCGGCGAAATCTTCCTTGGCGCGTGCTTCCTCGAGCTTTTCCACAGCGGTGTTCGCGCCCTTGACGTACGTGGCGTGGTGCTTGGTGTGGTGCAGCTCGTTGATCTGGCCCGAGATGTGCGGTTCCAGCGCTGCGTAGTCCCAGTCCAGATCGGGCAGGGTGTATTCGGCCACAGCATTCCTTTCTTAGTGATCGTTAGTTGATCGCCTTGACGCTCATTCGCACGTGTCCGCCACGCGCCGGCCTGGCATGGTCAACCCTGCTCCATGACCGCGCGCGCCGCAAGAATCACCGCTATGGGCAATTGACGGACATACCCGTTCGGCGGCGTTTCAAGACGAGAAATCAGGACAACACGATGACCGCCAGAACTGCCAGCAAGAGCAGCGCGATCAGGCCCGCACGCAAGGCGGCGACGCTGTGGCTGTGGTTCCACGCGGGCGAGCCGGAATACGAGCTCGAGGGGCCCTGCGAACCAGGACCGAACGAATGCGTGGCCATTAGTCGCCCTCCACCTGCACGACACCTCGCCGAAGTGAGATGAGTCACACGGATATTTTCGTGACCGTGATCATAACCCTTGGCAACCGTCCTGAAAAATGCGGCGGGGCGGGGCGCCGGCAACTCTCGGCGGCGGCGGGAGGGCGAACGGGCATCGCCCGGCGGCGGATCCGGCCTGTCCGTGGCATGAGGATGACATGACGAGGCGGGCCGGCGGTTATCCACAGCCACGGCCCACCTCGGGCACGACACCAGTATCGATGGGTTCCATACCCCGAAGCATGGTGTGGATAAACCTGTGGAAACTGTGGATAGCGAGCGGCCCCCGGGTGGGTCGGGACGAGGCCCGTGCCGGCGGCATGCGGCCGGCCTTTCCCGACACGCCTTAGGCTGGTCCGGTGATCCAGGTGTGCTCCCAGTGCGGCACTCGGTGGAACGTGCGCGAGCGACGGCGCGAATGGTGTCCTCGCTGCCGCGGCCCGCTGCTGGCGCCGCACTCGGGGCCCGGGCCGGGTGCGCCGCAACCGCCGCCGCCCGACCCCCGCTGGGGCCCGGGCGCCGGTCCCCCGCCGCGCACGGCGTCCGGTGCCGCAGCCTGGCGGCGCACCCGGCCGCAGCTGCCGCCGGGCTTCCGGTGGATCGCGGTGCGCCCCGGCGCCGCCCCGCCGCCGCGGCGCGGACGGCGGTCCCGGGGGCCCACTCCGCGCTACGCCGTCATGCCGCGCTGGGGTCTGGCGGACCGGGTCGACCAGGCTGCCGCGACGATCCCGCCGCCGGCGAAGGCGGGACCGCCGGCCGCCGTGGTGCGCACCACGGTGTTCGTCAGCGTGCTGGTGCTCAGCCTCGCGGCCCTGGTCTACGTCGTGCGCTATGTGCTGTTGGTGATCAACCGGAACACGCTGCTCAACTCGGTGGTGGCCCTGGCCGGGCAGTGGCTGGGGGTGCTGGCCAGCGTGGCGGCGATCGCGGCGGTGACCGTGTGCGCGGTGACGGCGGTCCGGTGGCTGATCGCGCGGCGTGCCGCCGTGTTGTCGCACCACGGGCTGCCGGAACCGCGCTCCGCCCGGGGTTTGTGGGCCGGCTGCCTGGTGCCCCTGGCCAACGTGGTGTGGGCGCCCGTGTACGTCATCGAGCTGGCCGTCCTGGAAGACCACTACGCCCGGCTGCGCCGGCCGATCGTGCAGTGGTGGATCGCCTGGGTAGTCGGCTACGTGGCGTGGATCTTCGCGATCGTCACCAGCTTCGCCACCGACGCCCAGGGCATCGCCAACAACACCGTCATGATGGTGCTGACGTACCTGCTCGCGGCCGTCACGGTGGCCGCGCTCGGCCGGGTCTTCGAGGGATTCGAGCGCAAACCGGTGCAACGCCCCGCGCATCGCTGGGTGGTGGTCACCCCGGACCAGCCGGACCGGCCCCAGGCGCACGCGCCCGCCGGCCCTGTTGAGTTGCCGGGGCGGGAACCGGCAGCATAGTGCTATGACGTGGGCCGACGAGGTGCTCGCCGGGCATCCCTTTGTGGTGGCCCACCGCGGCGCGTCGGCCGGTCGGCCCGAACACACGCTTGCCGCCTACGACCTCGCGCTCAAGGAGGGCGCCGACGGCGTGGAATGCGACGTGCGGCTCACCCGCGACGGGCACCTGGTGTGCGTGCACGACCGGCGGCTGGACCGCACCTCCACGGGGGCCGGCCTGGTGAGCACGATGACGCTGGCCGAGTTGCGCGAGCACGAGTACGGCGCGTGGCACGACAGCTGGCGTGCGGACGGTACGCACGGCGACACCAGCCTGCTGACGCTGGATTCGCTCGTCTCGCTCGTACTCGACTGGCACCGCCCGGTGAAGCTTTTCATCGAGACCAAGCACCCGGTCCGGTACGGCTCGTTGGTGGAGAGCAAGCTGCTGGCGCTGCTGCACCGGTTCGGTATCGCCGCGCCGGCGTCCGCCGACCGGTCGCGCGCCGTGGTGATGTCGTTTTCCGCGGCCGCGGTGTGGCGGATACGGCGCGCGGCGCCGCTGCTGCCCACGGTGCTGCTCGGCAAGACCGCCCGCTACCTGACCAGCAGCGCGGTCACGGCCGTCGGGGCCACCGCCGTCGGGCCCGCACTGTCGACCTTGAAGGACTATCCGAAACTCGTGGACCGCGCCGTCGCGCAGGGCAGGGCGGTGTACTGCTGGAACGTCGACGAGTACGAGGACATCGACTTCTGCCGGGACATCGGGGTGGCCTGGCTCGCGACGCACCACCCGGGCCGCACCAAGGCCTGGCTGCAGAACGCGCGGGGCGGCGGGCTGGACGAAGGCGGCCCCCCGGCGGAGGGCGCCGTGCCCGGCTGATCGTCGGCGGCGAGCGCGTCGAACAGTTCGGCGGCCGCATCGTGGTTCCAGATCACCACCGAGCCCGCGTCGGTGCTGGCGAACTCGCCGATCGGGACGGTCAACGTGGTGGTCGTTCCGTGCAGCGCCCAGCCGAGCCGCGCCAGGTCCCACACGTGGTCGTCGCGCCCGACGGTCAGGGCGCCGACGACCGCGTGCGGCACCGCATACCAGCGCCACGGGTTCAGCCACACGCCGGGATCGGCGGCGCGGTGCACCAGTGCCGACACGAACTGCCGTTGGTTGGTCATCCGGTCCAGGTCCGCCCGCGGTGTGTCACGGGACCGGACGTAGCCGAGCGCGTCGCGGCCGCCGAGGGTCTGGCAGCCGGCCGGCAGGTCGATGCCCGCCAGCGGGTCGTCCATCGGGGCGTCCGGGCACACCCGCACCCCGCCGAGCGCGTCGACCAGGGCGGCGAAACCCCCGAAGCCGACCTCGGCGTAGTGGTCCAGGCGCAGCCCGGTGGCCTGCTCCACCGTGCGGGTCAGCAGGGGTGCGCCGCCGATCGTGAACGCGGCGTTGAGCTTGTCCCTGCCGTGGCCCGGGATCGGCACATAGGAGTCGCGGGGCAGCGACACCACGGTGGGGGCCGCCCGGCGCCACAACTGCGGTAGGTGGACCAGCAGGATGGTGTCGGTACGGGCGCCGCCGATGTCGCCGCCGGTGGCCAGCTCCCGCTGTTGCGCCGGGGTGAGCCCCTGGCGGCTGTCCGAGCCGACGAGCAGCCAGTTGGTGCCGCGGCCCGGGCCGGGCCGATCGGGATAGTCGGCCAGCGCCGGGGCGCGGTGCAGCGCGGTGTCCAGCCATACGGCTGCGCCGACGAGGCCGGCACCGGTCATCAGCAAGGCCGCCAGCAGGCTCGTCGCGGCCGCGCGCACCCAGCGGCGCTTGCCGCGCCGGGGCGGCGCCGCAGGCCGGGGCGGGGGACCCTGCGGGGCCGGCGCCCGGCCGGTATCGCGCCGCGCGCCGACGAAACCGCCGGCGCGCGGCGGCGGCGCCGGCGGTTTCGTCGGCGCGACGGGCGGCGGGGCCGGTTCACGGCGGATGACCTGGGACGGCTCCGGGCGTGATCCCGGACGGTCCGGTGGTCTCTCGCCGTGCACCTCCGACAATTTAGCGGCGCGCGCGCAACCCGTTGACGAATGGGCAACCCATCAGCACGCGGATCGCCCGGCTCAGCCCGGGCATGTCGTGCACCGGCTGGTGGAAGGGCAGCCGGACGTCGCGGTCACCGTCGTCGGCTTCGACGCGGAACCGCACGCCGTAGCGGTCGAGCCCCAGAGGACGGACCGGGCCGCGGCGCAGCGGTGCCGGCAACCGCGACACCAGCCGCGCCACGACGTCGCCGTGGGCGGTGGCGAGGTGCCACAGCAGCGTCGACTCGATCGCGCAGAACGGGTCGGGCCGGGCGGCCAGCAGGTCCGCCACGTCGACCGCCTCGGCGCCGGTGACGTCGGCGACCACCACCGAGGCGATCTCGAGCCGCAGCAGGGCGTAGCGGCCGCCGTCCCCGGAGCACCGGGACCTCGGGGTGCGCACCTGCAGCAGCGCGGGATTCGGGTCCTCGGAGGCGATCAGGTCGAGCAGGCCGGTGACGGCGCACGGCGGTACCTCCCGCATCCGGCCGCGCACCCAGACCAGCGACCGGACCGGCTCCCGCAGCGGCAGCGGCGCGTGGTCGGCCAGCTCCAGCACGGCCTGGGAGCCACAGGCGGCGCGGCCGGCCGCAACCGCGACGGCGAACGACCCGTCGGGCAGCAGGTGGTGCACGGGCGTGTCGACGGGAGCCTCGCACGCTCTGCCGCTCTCCAGGGCGAGCAGCGCGCCACCGGCCCGGGCGCACGCGCTGCGGATCCGTTCGGCGGTCGTCGGCGCGGCGGCGGGCAACGGTGACATCAAACCTCCTTAGGCAAGCCTAAGTTAACTTACGGTGTGGGAGGCCGCAAGGCCGGCGGACGGGCTGCCGTTAGGGTTTGGGTGTGGTCCGCATCGCATACCTCGGCCCCGAAGGCACCTTTACCGAGGCCGCGCTGCTGGAGATGACGGCGGCCGGCCTGGTTCCCGCCCAGCCGCTCGACGGGATGCGGCGGTTGCCGATGGCCAGCACGCCCGCGGCGCTCGACGCCGTCCGCGACGGCGCCGCCGACTTCGCCTGCGTGCCGATCGAGAACTCGATCGACGGATCGGTGATGTCCACGCTGGACAGCCTGGCGATCGGTTCGCCGCTGCAGGTCTTCGCGGAGACGACCCTGGACGTGGCGTTCAGCATCGTCGTCGGGGCGGACCGCGAAACCGGCCCGGGCGCCCCGGACGTGCGCACGCTGGCGGCCTTTCCCGTGGCCGCGGCCCAGGTGCGCCGCTGGCTGGACGCCCACCTGCCGGGCGCCGAGCTGCGCCCGGCCTACTCCAACGCCGACGCGGCGCGGCAGGTCGCCGACGGCCTGGTGGACGCCGCGGTCACCTCGCCCCTGGCCGCCGCCCGCTGGGGCCTGGGCGTGCTGGCCGCCGGCATCGTCGACGAACCCAACGCCCGCACCCGCTTCGTGCTGACCGGGCCGCCCGGGCGCCCGCCGGCCCGAACCGGCGCGGACCGCACGTCGGTGGTGCTGCGCATCGACAACGCACCCGGCGCGTTGCTGGCCGCGCTGGCCGAGTTCGGCATCCGCGGCATCGACCTCACCCGCATCGAGTCCCGGCCCACCCGTACCGAACTGGGCACCTACCTGTTCTTCGTCGACTGCGTCGGCCATCTCGACGACGACGCCGTCGCCGAGGCACTCAAAGCGCTGCACCGTCGTTGTGCCGACGTGCGATATCTGGGTTCTTGGTCGACGGGTGCGGCCGCCGGGGTGTTGCCACCGCCCGCCGAGGAGGCCTCGCGCTGGCTGACGGGCCTGCGGGACGGGAGGCCGTCGTGAGCGGGCGCCTGGTGCTGCTGCGGCACGGCCAGTCCTACAGCAACGTCGAACGCAGGCTCGACACGCGGCCGCCCGGGGCGGAGCTGACGCCGCTGGGGCGCGACCAGGCCCATACGTTCGCCCAGGAATCGGGGCGCCCGGCGCTGCTCGCGCATTCCGTGGCGGTGCGGGCGTCGCAGACCGCCGCGGTGATCGGTGCCACGCTCGACGTGTCCGCGACCGAGCTCGCCGGCATCCACGAGGTGCAGGCGGGCGAGCTGGAGGGCCGCGGCGACGACGGAGCCGTGGCGGAGTTCAACGCCGTCTACGAGCGATGGCATCGCGGCGAACTCGACGTCGCGTTGCCCGGCGGCGAGAGCGCCAACGACGTGCTGGACCGCTATGTGCCGGTGCTCACCGAGCTGCGCCTGCGCTACCTCGACGACCACCAGTGGAGCGGCGACATCGTCGTCGTCAGTCACGGCGCGGCGATCCGCCTGGTTTCGGCGGTGCTGGCCGGGGTGGACGGTAACTTCGCCCTGGACAACCACCTCGGCAACGCCGAGTCGGTGGTCTTGTCCCCGATCACCGACGGCCGGTGGAGTTGCGTGCGGTGGGCGAGCCTGACGCCCCCGTTCTACCCCGAAGCCGAGGCCAGCCCCGTCGCCGACGCGGTGCGCTCGAGCACCGACCCGATGGGCTGACTCAGACGGCCAGCACGACCGACTCGGTGCATCCGCAGCCGACGGCGTCGCAGTCGAGGACGAAGGTGTGCGGCAACAGCTCGGGGGCGAAGCAGTCCGGCTCGGTGCATTCCGACCGCTGCAGCGCGTGACGAATGATGGTGCCGTGACAGTGGTCCAAGCCCGCCCGGCAGTCGCGGCATTCGTGGCTCATACGCCGTTCATAGCACTGGCCGCCGACAAAGGCTCGGTGCCGCGCCCGGGCGGCCCGCCGCGGGCCTCTCAGGCCCAGCCCAGTTCCTCCAGCCGGTCGTCGTCGATGCCGAAGTGGTGGGCGATCTCGTGGATGACCGTGATCGCCACCTCCTCGACGACGTCGTCATCGCACGCGCACGCGTCCAGCAGCGGCTCGCGGTAGATCGTGATGGCGTCCGGCAGCGCGCCCGCGTAGTCGGAGTCCCGCTCGGTCAGCGCCACACCCTCGTAGAGGCCGAGGAGTCCGGGGTCGTCGGGGTGGCGGTCTTCGACCAGGATCACGACGTTGTCCATCGCGGCGGCCAGCTCGGGCGGGATCAGGTCGAGCGCTTCGGAGACCAGTTCGTCGAAGCGTTGCGGATCCATCCGCACCGGCACGCGCCTAGCCCCCCGGCGCGGCCTCGGCCGGCGGCGCCCCGCCGTCCGGCGGGGGTGGGGCATCCTGCGGGGGCGGCGCGGCCGGCTGCTGGTGCGGAAGGTGCTGGTTGTTCGGCGGCACCGGGTTCGCCGGTGCGCTGGGCTGGGCGGCCGGCGCCTGCACGGGGATCGGCGGCAGCGTGAGCCGCTCCTCGGGGATGTCCGGCGGCGGCACCGGCGGCTGACCGTTGATGAGCAGTTCGCCCTTGGCGCTGTTGACCAGCGTGGCCCAGCCGCCGGTGCCCAGCGTCGCGCCGATGCTGCACGCGACCTCCCGGCTGCCGGCCGACCAGCTGGGCAGGGCGACGGTCGGATAGATCAGCGTCAGCGTGGTGGTGCGCAGCTTGACGGGCGTCAGGTAGGCGTCGGTCATCTTGGTGCACGCGTCCTTGATGAAGCCGTCCTGGTCGGGCTCCGCAGGCAGGGGCCCGGGGAACTTCTCGGCCAGGTTCACCGTGCCGGTGATCTCCATCGCGTGCGGGGCGGCGCAGTCGACCGGGACGTCGATCGGCTGGTTGGTCGCCGGGTCGATGCCCAGGCAGGTGCCGGCCGGCCACGCCTTGGACTGGTCGATGTCGGCGACCTTGCCCTTGAAGACCTGCTGCTGGTTGTTCGCGCCGGCCAACTGCAGCCCGCACAGCATCCGGCGGTCCCCGGACTGCCGCCAGGCCCGGTCGCCCGGCCACAGCAGGCTCACCGTGAACCTGCTGTTGGGGTCGAACTTGGTTCCGAGGTAGTTGCGGACGGCGGGCTCGCATTGCTCCTGCGTGATCTGCTGGATGCGCGCCGGCGACGGCGGTTCGGCCTTCGAACCGTATTCGGAGCCGGGGAAAGTCCGCATGTCGACGGACTCGGCAACCTCGAACTTGTGGTCGTCGGCGCAGTTGACGATGGTCGCCGACTCCGGGCTGAGGTCCGGCCACATCAGGCAGTCGCCGGCCCCGGCGCGGTTGAAGGCGGCGTCGCTCTTGGTGCCCGTGCTGGGGACCGGGTCGGCGTCGATGTAACCGGCCAGCCGTCCCGGCCCGGTGCCGCCCACCGGGATAGCGGTGACCAGCCCGGCGATCATCAGGCCACCGAGCGCGGTGAGCAGCAGGCCGCGCCGCGTGGCCCGCGCCCGCACGGCGCGCAGCGTGCGCGGCCAGCCCGGTCCAGGCGAATCGCTGGATTCCGGGGCTTCGGGCACGGGCGCTTCCGACATCTGCTCCATTCTGACAGCAGCCGCACAGCCGCGTGACCGATGTGGCGGATGTGGTTTCGTGGGATCGAACCGGGTGGGGACGCTCCGACATCGGGCCGCGGCGCCGAAAGTAGTCTCAGGGCCGTGATCGACCTGAAGCTGCTCCGGGAAGACCCCGACGCCGTACGCCGTTCCCAAATCAGCCGCGGGGAGGACCCGGCGCTGGTGGACGCCCTGCTGGCGGCCGACGCCGCGCGCCGGGCGGCGATCTCGGCGGCCGACTCGCTGCGCGCCGAGCAGAAGGCCGCCAGCAAGAGCGTGGGCGCCGCCTCGCCCGAGGAGCGCCCGGCCCGGTTGCGGCGCGCCAAGGAGCTCGCCGAGCAGGTCAAGACCGCCGAATCCGATCAGGCCGAGGCCGAGGCGGCGTTCACCGCCGCGCACCTGGCGATCCCGAACGTGATCGTCGAGGGGGTCCCGGCCGGCGGGGAGGCGGACTTCGCCGTCCTCGACGTCGTCGGCGAGCCGGCGGCGATCGAGGACCCGAAGGACCATCTGGAGCTCGGGGAGTCGCTCGGCCTGATCGACATGCAGCGCGGCGCCAAGGTGTCGGGCTCCCGGTTCTACTTCCTGACCGGCCGCGGCGCGCTGCTGCAGCTGGGTCTGCTGCAGCTGGCGCTGCGGCTGGGCGTCGAGAACGGCTTCGTCCCGATGATCCCGCCGGTGCTGGTGCGCCCCGAGGTGATGGCCGGCACCGGGTTCCTCGGCGCTCACGCCGACGAGGTGTACCGGGTGGAGGCCGACGACCTGTACCTGGTGGGCACCTCGGAGGTGCCGCTGGCCGGCTACCACTCCGACGAGATCGTGGACCTGTCCGGCGGTCCGCTGCGATACGCGGGCTGGTCGTCGTGCTTCCGGCGGGAGGCCGGCAGCTACGGCAAGGACACCCGCGGCATCATCCGGGTGCACCAGTTCGACAAGGTGGAGGGGTTCGTCTACTGCGTGCCCGACGACGCCGAGGCCGAGCACCAGCGGCTGCTGGGCTGGCAGCGCCAGATGCTGGCGCAGATTGAGGTGCCCTACCGGGTGATCGACGTCGCCGCGGGCGACCTCGGCTCGTCGGCCGCCCGCAAATTCGACTGCGAGGCGTGGGTGCCCACCCAGGGGACCTACCGCGAGCTGACGTCGACGTCGAACTGCACCACCTTCCAGGCGCGCCGGCTGTCGACCCGCTACCGCGACGACCAGGGCAAGCCGCAGACCGCGGCCACCCTGAACGGCACGCTGGGCACCACGCGATGGCTGGTGGCGATCCTGGAGAACCACCAGCAGCCCGACGGCAGCGTGCGGGTCCCCCAAGCTCTCGTCCCGTTCGTCGGCGTCGAGGTGCTAGAGCCGCGGGCCTGAGCGGATGAGCACGATGGGCTGGGTCGGTCTGTGGTGGCGCCAGACCGATCACTACGAACAGCTGACCGCCCACCTCCGGGCCCGCGGGATGGCCGGGCTCATCCGCGCCACCGTCTCGCTGATCGCCGCCGGGCTGGCCCTCATCGCCCTCACGACGGTGTGGACCCCCACCGGGCCGCGGGGGACCGTGCCGGTCGGCTGCGCGCTGCTCGCCTGCGGCGCCGCCGCGACGGTCGCGGCGGTGTGGGCGCTGAGCTGGCCGTCGCGGGACCGGGCGGTGCGGCTGGCCGTGCTGGCCAACACCGCCGTCGCGCTGGTCGCGCTGGCCCAGAGCCATCCCGTCGCGGCGCTGCTCGCATGCACGATGTTCGCGGCCATCGCCTGCTACGTCGCGCTGTTTCACACGGCGCCGCTGATGGCCTACAACTTCGCGATCGCCGCGGTGGTCGGCGCCGTCGAGGCCGCCCGCATCGCCGCCCGATACGGCGTGCCCGCCGGGGGGTGCGGATACGCCGTGGTGCTGATCCTGAACGTGGCGGTGCCGTTCGGCGTCCAGGCCGTGGTGCACGTGCTGCGCACCGACGCGGTGCGCGCCGAGCGCGACCAGCTCACCGGCCTGCTCAACCGGCGCGCGTTCCGCCGGCGCGCCAAGGCGCGGCTGGAGCAGCAACGGTGCGAGTGCGGGCACCTCGTCGTCACCGTGATCGACCTGGACCGCTTCAAACTGCTCAACGACAGCTACGGGCACAGCACCGGCGACGAAGCGCTGGTGTCGGTGGCGCAGGCGTTGCGCGCCGGCGCCGACGGTACCGCGGTCATCGGGCGCGTGGGCGGCGAGGAGTTCCTGGTGGCCGACGCGTGGCGCCCGGACGAGGTGCCGGTGCGGGCGCAACGGCTCTGCGACGCGATCGCCGCGCTGCCCTTCGGCGTCACCGCCAGCGTCGGCACCGCAGGCGTGCACGGGCGGTTCACGGACCGGAACGCCGAGGACTTACTCGCCGAGCTGATCTCGGCGGCCGACGCCGCGATGTACGCGGCCAAACGCCGCGGCGGCAATCAGGTCGGCCGCCACGTGCCCCTGACGCGTACCGCGGCGACGGGGTCAGCGCCTGAAGGGCCCTGAGGGTTAGGCGTCCACGGTCGTCGGCGCGGTGGCCGACTGCGCGTGCCGGTGCTGGCGCTCGAGGGTGGCGAAGTAGAAGGCGAACGCGAAGGCGAAGCTGGTGAACAGGCTGGACACGAAGTACAGCCACGGATGGCGCAGCTTGCGGCGATAGCCGTCGACGATCGTGAACAGCGGCAGCAGAACCACGTTGGCGATCGTGTAGTCCTGGCCGGCCGAACTGGCCGCGGGGTTGGTGAACATCAGCCGGATGTAGTCCGACCAGCTGCCGGGCCCCCACAGCGGGTTCGTCGACCCCTGTGCGTATTGCTGCACGAAGTGGATGTTGAACCACCAGCCCAACACGACCGAGGCGATGCCGACGGCGTAATAGACGAACTCCAGCGGTGAGAACATCGGGCCGCCGGCGGGGCGGGCGAAAACCGTCGAGTTCGACGCGACGATCCAGCCGATGACGGAGAGCCCGAGAACCGCGTGCACGAGAAGCGAGACCATCGGCGCAGTCTCGCCTCACCCGTCAGTTTTGTCAATAATGACATAACTGCGGTGGGGTAGGTTACTGCCATGGCCAGGACCGCGCAGACCGCGCGCAGCGAGCGCACCCGGGAGGCGCTGCGCCAGGCCGCGACGGTGCGGTTCCTGGCCCAGGGCGTCGAGGACACCTCGGCCGAGCAGATCGCCGCCGACGCGGGGGTGTCGCTGCGGACCTTCTATCGCCATTTCAAGTCCAAGCACGATTTGCTGTTCGCCGACTACGACGCCGGGCTGCACTGGTTTCGCGCCGCGCTGGACGCCCGGCCGGCCGACGAGGCGATCATCGACTCCGTGCAGGCGGCCATCTTCTCGTTCCCCTACGACGTGGACGCCGTCACCAAAATCGCCTCGCTGCGCGAGGGCGAGCTCGACCCGGGCCGGATCGTCCGGCACATCCGGGAGGTCCAGGCGGACTTCGCCGACGCCGTGCAGGCGCAGCTGCAGCGCCGTAGCTGTGCGGCGGGCCCGCGCGGCCCGTCGCCGGACGCCCGGCTGCGCATCGCGGTGACCGCGCGTTGCATCGCGGCCGCGGTGTTCGGGGCGATGGAAGTCTGGATGCTCGGCGACGACCGCTCGCTCGGCGAGCTGGCGCGGGTGTGCCACGCCGCGCTGGAGTCGTTGCGCGCCGGCATCACCGGCGCCGGGGCCACCTGACCCAACTTTCGTCATAATTGACAAAACTTCGGCCTCGTGCCAGCCTCCCTTCCTGGAGGGCTGGACATGACTGAGGCTGGAACTGACGTTGACGCGATCGTCATCGGTGCCGGGCACAACGGGCTGACCGCGGCGGTGCTGCTGCAGAAGGCGGGTCTGCGGACCGTGTGCCTGGATGCCAAGCTCTACGCCGGTGGGATGGCTTCCACCGTGGAGCTTTTCGACGGCTACGAGTTCGAGATCGCCGGGTCGGTGCAGTTCCCGACCTCGTCGGTGGTGGTGGAGGAACTCGGCCTGGACACGCTGCCGACGATCGACCTGGACGTGATGTCGGTCGCGCTGCGCGGGATCGGCGACGACCCGCTGGTCCAGTACAGCGACCCGATCAAGCTGTTCACCCACCTCAACGAGGTGCACGGGGCCGACGCGGTCAACGGCATGGCGGGGCTGATGGCGTGGAGCCAGGCGCCGACGCGGGCGCTGGGCCGCTTCGAGGCCGGCACCGCGCCCAAGACCTACGACGAGATGTACGCTTGCGCCACAGGCGAATTCGAGCGCTCGGCGATCGACGACATGCTGTTCGGGTCGGTGACCGACGTGCTGGACCGCTACCTGCCGGACCGCGAGAAGCACGCCGCGCTGCGCGGCTCGATGACGGTGCTGGCCGTCAACACCCTTTACCGCGGGCCGGCCACGCCCGGCAGCGCCGCGGCGCTGGCGTTCGGCCTGGGCGTTCCCGACGGGGACACCATGCAGATGAAGAAGCTGCGCGGCGGCATCGGCACGCTCACCGCGCACCTCTGCGAGCTGCTCGAGAGCCTCGGCGGCGAGGTCCGGCTGCGCACCAAGGTGAGCGAGATCCTGGTCTCCGGCGGCCGGGTGACCGGTGTGCGCACCGAGGGCGGCGACACCATCGCCGCCCCGATCGTGGTGTCCGGCATCGCGCCCGACGTCACGGTCAACGAGTTGATCGACGCGGCCGCCGTGCCCGCCGACATCCGCGCCCGCTACGCGCGCACCGACCACCGCGGCAGTTATCTGCAGATGCACTTCGCGCTGGACGAGGCGCCGGCGTTCGCCCCGCCCTACGAGGCGCTCAACGAGCCGGCCATGCAGGCGTCGATCGGGCTGTTCTGCACGCCCGAGGAGGTGCAGCACCAGTGGGAGGACTGCCGGCGCGGCATCGTCCCGGCCGACCCGACCGTGGTGTTGCAGATCCCGTCGCAGAACGACCCCGACCTGGCGCCGGCGGGCAAGCACGCCGCCTCGGCGTTCGCGCTGTGGTTCCCCATCGAGGGCGGTGCCGATGCGGCATCCTATGGCCAGGCCAAGATCGAGATGGGTCAGCGCGTGATCGACAAGATCACCCGGCTCGCACCGAACTTCGAACGCAGCATCATCCGGCACACCACGTTCACGCCCCGGCACATGGGCGTGATGTTCGGGGCGCCGGGCGGCGACTACTGCCACGGCCTGCTGAACCCCGACCAGATCGGCCCCAACCGCCCGGGCCCCAAAGGGTTTGTCGGGCAGCCGCTTCCGATCGATGGGTTGTACCTGGGCAGTGCGGGTTGTCATGGCGGGCCGGGGATCACCTTCATCCCCGGCTACAACGCCGGCCGCGCGGCGCTCGACGACCGGCGCGGCTAGGCGCCCAGGCGGGTGAACAGGCCGCTTCGGTAGAGGCGGACGCACTCCGCCCGCCGGACCTTGCCGCTGGTGGTGATCGGGATGGAGCCGGGGGAGACCGGCACGACGTCGGAGACGCCCACGCCGTGTGACGTCGAGACCGCCGCGGTCACCTCCCGGGTGATCGCTTCGAGCCGGCCCGCGTCCGCGTCGCCGCGCACCCCGAGCTCGACGACGGCGACCAGTTTCTCGGTGTGCTCGCCCGGGACCGCGATCGCCGCGCAGCGGCCCCGGGTGACCTCCTGGATCGTCGCCTCGATGTCGTCGGGGGAGTGGTTGCGCCCGTAGACGATCAACAGGTCCTTGATGCGGCCGAGCACGAACAGTTCGCCCGCGGAGACGACGCCGGAGTCGCCGGTGCGCAGCCAGGGCGATTCCGGGGTGCCGGGCGACGGCGCGACGATCCTGCCGCCGAAGGTCCGCCCGGTCTCGTCCGGCCGCCGCCAATACCCGGCGGCGACGTTGTCGCCGAGCACCCAGATCTCGCCCACGGCGCCCTCCGGGCACTCGGTGCGGGTCTCGGCGTCGACGATCCGCACCAGCGGCGCCGCCCGCAGCGGGTAGCTCACCAGCGCGGTGCCCGAGTCGGCCGGGCACCGCAGGGCGCGCCCCGCGGCAAGCTGCCCGGAGTCGACATGGACCACCGTGGCCGCTCGGCCGGGGTCGCCGGTCGCCACGTACACCGTGGCTTCGGCGAGCCCGTAGGAGGGCCGGACGACCGAGTCGCGCAGGTTGCAGCGGGCGAAGCGCTCGGCGAAGCGCCTCAGTGTCGCCGGTTGTACGCGTTCGCTACCGCTGAGGATGGTGTGCACGCCGCCGAGGTCGACGCCGGCCAGGTCGTCGTCCGACGTCTTGCGCGCGGCCAGCTCGAATGCGAAATTGGGTGCCGCCGAAAACGACTGGGAATTGGTCGCCAGCAATTGCAGCCACCGGGCAGGCCGCTGCAGAAAGGAAGCCGGGCTTGTGAGCACGGCGGGAAACCCGCCCAATATCGGCGCGCAAATTCCGAGCACCAAACCCATGTCGTGAAAAAACGGCAGCCACGACACCAGGGTGAGGTCCAACGGTGCGGCGCCCCCGTTGTCGGCGAAATAGCCGGACATCAGCTGCGCGAAATTCGCCAGCAAGTTCTCCTGGGAAATCATCACCCCTGCCGGCCGGCGGGTCGAACCCGACGTGTACTGCAGGTAGGCGGTGCCGGCGAAATCCGGGCGCCCGCAACCCGATTTCATCGAGGAGACCCCGCTCAGCGAATCGACTTCGATGATCGACGGGGCATCCGCATCCGGCCCCGCGGTAATCCGCCGAACGGCATCGTCGGCGACGGCGGACGTCGTGAGAATTGTGGTGGGCGCGGCATCGGCCAGCACCGCGTCAATGCGTTCGTCGGCGGCGCCGCCGACGGGAGCCGAAAGCGGAACCGCGATGATCCCGGCCTCCAACGCGCCCAGGAAAGCGACGATGTAATCGAGTCCCTGCGGCGCCAGAATCACGGCCCGCTCACCCGCTGACGCACAGAGCGCGAGTTCCCGTGCGACGGCGAGCACCCGCCGATAAGTCTGCGACCACGTGAGGGTTTCGCTGCTCCCGGCCGGGTCCCGGTCGTAGTCGACGTACGTGAACGCCGTGTCGTCGGGCTGCAGATCGGCGCACTCGCGCAGCATCGCCGAAACGGAACGCTCGATCACGAGGCGCCACCCTACCGCCGGGCGATTTTTAGGCGAACTCACGATTTCGGACTGCATCGGCCGAGCGGCGGCTACGCTGTCGCTCAACTTGGCGCAGGCCCTCGGCCTCGATGCGGGGGCGGCGGCGCCGCAGGCGCCGGGCCGGGCCGGAACCGGCTACAACCGCAAACACGCTGGCAACGGAGGGGGTTGACGGACGTGGGCCAGCCACGTGTGACTCCGGTCGCCGTCGTCGGCATGGCGTGCCGGCTGCCGGGGGGCATCGACTCTCCCGAGCTGCTGTGGACGGCGTTGCTGCGCGGCGACGACCCGATCACCGCCCCGGCCCGGCCGCGCTGGGACCCGGGCGTCTTCGATTGCGACTTCTTCGGGATCAGCGAGAGCGAGGCCGCCGCGATGGACCCCGGGCAGCGGCTGCTGCTCGAGCTGTCCTGGGAGGCGATGGAGCACGCCGGCCTGACCGCCGAGGCGCTGGCCGGCTCGGCGGTCAGGGTGTTCCCGGGCCCGACGCACGTGCCACACGGGTTGCCGGGCAACGGTTCCGGCACGGTATCCGGGCGGATTGCCCGCGCCCTGGGATCGTGCGGTCCGGCGATGACGGTGGACACCGGCTGCTCCTCCGGCCTGGCCGCCGTCCACCTGGCCTGCCGCAGTCTGCACGAGGCCGAGAGCGACGTTGCGCTGGCCGCGGAGGGGTTCGCGCCGGGTGCGGGGTCGGCCGCGCTGGTGCTCAGGCGGTTGCCCGACGCGCTGGCCGACGGTGACCGGGTGCTGGGCGTCATCCGCGGCACGGCCGCCGAACAGGGACCGCCCGCGCCGGTCCCGGGCCGGCTGCCGGTGCCGGCCGTCGCGGGTGTGGACGCGGACACCGTCGGGATGGTCGAGACGCACGGCGCGGGCGTCGAGGCGCCCGGCACCGCGCTGTTAGGGCTGATGAAGGCGGTCCTGGCCGTCGGGCGCGGGGTGATCCCGCAGGCCGCCACACCGTGGCCCGGGCACGGCCGAACACCCCGGCGCGCGGCGGTGTCGTCGTACGCGTCGTCGGGAACCAGCGTGCACGTCATCGTCGAACAGGCCCCGCCCCAGGGGGATACGGCCTCCGGTTCCGCCGACCCGGCCGTGTTCCCGGTGTCGGCGTCCTCGCCCGAGGCGCTGCGGGAAACCGCGCACCGGCTCGCCGGCTGGGTGCACGAGCGCGCGCACTCACTGGTGCCGTCGGACCTGGCCTACACGCTGGCGCGCCGCCGCACGCACCGGTCCGTGCGGGCGGCGGTCATCGCCGGCGGCACCGGGGAGCTGATCGCCGGCCTGCGCGCGGTGGCCGCCGGCGACGCCGCGCACCGGTGCGCGGTGGGTCGCGACGACCGCGGCCCGGTCTGGGTGTTCTCCGGCGCGGGCTCGCAGTGGGCGGGGATGGGCGCCGACCTGCTGAGCAACGAACCGGTGTTCGCCGCGACCGTGGCGACGCTGGAGCCGCTGATCGCCGCGGAGTCGGGGTTCTCGGTGACCGGGGCGATGACCGCGCCCGAGCCGGTGGCCGGAATCGAGCGTGTGCAGCCGACCTTGTTCGCCATGCAGGTGGCGCTGGCCGCCGCGCTGAGGTCGCACGGTGTCGTGCCGGGCGCTGTGATCGGCTATTCGCTCGGCGAGGCCGCGGCGGCCGCGGTGGCGGGTGCGCTGTCGCTGTCCGACGGGGTGCGGCTGGTCTGCCGCAGCGCCCGCTCGACGGCCACGGTCGCCGCTCCGGTGGCGACGGCGTCGGTGGAGTTGCCCGCGCTGCGCGTGCGTTCGGAGCTGACCACCCTCGGCGTCGACGACGTGGTCGTCGCGGCGGTGGACTCGCCGCTGTCCGCGCTGATCGCCGGGTCCCCGGAGTCGGTCGCCGCGCTGCTCGCCGCGTGGCAGCCGCGGGGGGTGACGGCGCGCGAAGTGGCCGCCGGCGCCGCGGCGCACTCTCCGCACGTCGAGCCCGTCCTCGGCGAGCTGTCCGGGGCGCTGGCGGACCTGCGCCCGATGCCCCCGCGGGTGCCGTACTACTCGGCGACCCTGTTCGACCCGCGCGAACGACCGGCGTGCGATGCCGGCTACTGGGTGGACAACCTGCGCCACACCGTGCGGTTCTCCGCGGCGGTGCGCGCCGCGCTGGACGACGGGCACCGCGTCTTCGCCGAGCTGTCCCCGCACCCGCTGCTGACCCGCGCCGTCGAGCAGACGGCCGGCAGCGCCGGGATGCCGGTGGCCGCGGTGGCGAGCATGCGGCGCGGGCAACGGCTGCCGCACGGGCTGCGGGGCGTGCTTGCCCGGCTGTACGGGGCGGGCGCGGCGGTGGACTTCTCGGTGTCCTACCCGCACGGTCGCCTGCTGGACGCGCCGCCGGCGGCCTGGACGCGCCGCCGCCTGCCCGACACCCGCGGCGCCGTCCCGGTCGCGGGGGACGCGGACGGTGGCACCAGGGGATTGCGTGCCGAACTGGACGAGCTGCCGCCGCAGGAGTGGCCCGCCCGGATCCGGCGACTGGTCTACGAGCAGGCCGGCCTGGTGCTGCGCCGCGCGGTCGACCCCGACCGCCCGCTGCCCGAGTACGGGCTGGACTCGCTGGGCGCCCTCGAACTGCGCACCAGCCTCGAGGCCGAGACGGGAATCCGGCTGGCGCCCACGGACATCAGCACCACCGCGCGCGGTCTGGCGGACCACCTGTGCGACCAGCTGGGCGGGCGCTGAGAGACAGGAGGCAGCAGTGCGAATAGGGCCACTCGACGTGTCGGCGGTGGGTGACTGGGACCCGGCCCCCGGCTCGCTGGTTTCCTGGCACCCCTCGTCGGCCGCGCGCGCCAAGGCGCTCGACGCGCCGGTGAGTGCCGTGCCGCCCAGCTACATCCAGGCCCGGCACCTGCGCAGCTTCTGCGAGCAGGCCGCCCGGGGGCTGGATCACTCGAGGCTGCTGATCGCCTCGGTCGACGTCGCCGGTCGGTGCGACCTGCGCGCGATGTCGTACGTCATCAACTCCCACCTGCGCCGGCACGACACCTACCGCAGCTGGTTCGAATACGCCGACGCCGACCACATCGTGCGGCACACCATCGCGGATGCCGCCGACATCGAGTTCGTCCCCACCCGGCACGGCGTCAGGACGAGCCCGCAGCTGCGCGACCACATCGTGGCCACACCCGGTCCGCTGCACTGGGATTGCTTCAGCTTCGGGATCATTCAGCGTGCCGACGGATTCACGTTCTATGCCAGCATCGACCATCTGCACGCCGACGGGCAGTTCGTCGGGGTGGGGCTCATGGAGTTCCAGACGATGTACGACGCGCTCGTCGGCGGCGGCCCACCCGTCGGGCTGCCCCCGGCCGGCAGCTACGCGGATTTCTGCGTCCGGCAGCGCGCGTACACCTCGGCGTTGACGCCGGATTCGCCGGAGGTGGCCGCGTGGGTCGATTTCGCCGAGGCCAACGACGGGACTTTTCCGGCGTTCCCGCTGCCGCTGGGGGACCGGTCGGTGCCGTGCGGCGGCGACCTGCTCAGCGTGACCCTGATGGACGCGGAGCAGACCGCGCGGTTCGACGCCGCGTGCACCGCCGCCGGTGCCCGCTTCGTCGGGGGCATGTTCGCCTGCATCGCGCTGGCTTTGCACGAATTGACCGGCAGCGAAACCTATTTCGGGCTGACCCCCCGAGACACCCGCAGCACCGAGGCGGACTTCATGACGCAGGGCTGGTACACCGGGCTGATCCCCATCGCCGTTCCCGCCGCGGCGTCGTTCGGCGCCGCGGCCCGCGCCGCGCAGGCGTCCTTCGATGCGGGTGCCGACCTCGCGCGGGTGCCGTTCGAGCGCGTCGTGGAGCTGGCGCCGTCGCTGATCCGGCCCCAGCCGCTGTTCGCCCTGGTGAACTTCTTCGACGCCCAGGTGAGCCCGCTCTCGATGCTGACCAAGATGTTCGAGGGCCTCGATGTCGGCGCGCACAGCGACGGCCGTGTCACCTACCCGCTGAACACGATGGTGGGCCGGTTCGACGAGACCGCGGCGAGCGTGTTGTTCCCCGACAATCCGGTCGCCCGCGAATCCGTGTCCCGCTATCTGGCGGCGGTGAGAGCGGTGTGCGTCCGCGTCGCCGACGGCGAAGGGGCAGCGGCGCAAGGCGATTCGCTCGCGATGCGGCGGCAGCGGGCGTGCTGACGCCGGGAGTTCCGACACGATGAACGCGCGCAGCCGATCCGGTGCCGCGGGCGTGTTCCCGCGGCTGGGTCGCGTGATCGTGCGACGGCCGTGGCTGGTGATCGTCTGCTGGGCCGTGCTCGCGGGCGTCCTGTCGCTGACGATGCCGCCTCTGGAGGAGGTCTCCCTGACCCATCCGGTGGACATCCTGCCGTCCGACGCCCCGTCGGCCGTCGCGAACCAGCGCATGACCGCGGCGTTCGAGGAGGCCGGGCTACAGAGCCTGGCGGTGGTGGTGCTGGTCGACCCCAACGGGCTCGGCCCAGCCGACGAGGCCGTCTACCGCACCCTGGTCGGCACGCTGCGCCGGGACACCCGGGATGTGGTGATGCTGCAGGACTTCCTGGCCACGCCACCCCTGCGCGACGTCATGACCAGCAAGGACCACCGGGCCTGGATCCTGCCGGTGGGGCTTCCGGGCGAGTTGAGCTCGCGGCAGTCGAAACAGGCCTACGCGCGGGTCGCCGACATCGTCAAGCGCACCGTCGCGGGCACCACGCTGACGGCCGAGCTGACCGGGCCCGCGGCCACCGTCGGCGACCTCAACCTCACCGGGCAGCGGGACAGGACCCGGATCGAGCTCGCGATCCCGCTGCTGCTGTTCGTCATCCTGCTGGTCATCTACCGCAACCCGGTGACCATGGTGCTGCCGCTGCTGACGATCGGGCTGTCCGTGCTGGTCGCGCAACGCGTGGTGGCCGGCGTCGGGACGATGGGCCTGGGCATCGCCAACCAGACCGTCATCTTCATGAGCGGCATGATGGTCGGCGCGGGAACCGACTACGCGGTGTTCCTCATCAGCCGCTATCACGACTATCTGCGGCAGGGCGTGGACTCCGACGAGGCGGTGGTGCGGGCGCTGGCCTCGATCGGCAAGGTGATCGCCGCCTCCGCGGCCACCGTCGCGGTCACCTTCCTGGCGATGATCTTCACCCGGCTGGGGATCCTGCGAACCGTCGGCCCGGTGCTGGGCGTGTCGATCGCCGTGGTGTTCCTGGCCGCGGTGACCCTGCTGCCGGCCATGCTGGTACTCACCGGGCGCCGCGGCTGGATCACGCCGCGCCGGGACCTGACGCGCCGGCTGTGGCGCCGATCCGGGATCCACATCGTGCGGCGCCCGAGGGCGTATCTGCTGGCGAGCGCCCTGGTGCTGGTCGTGCTGGCCGGCTGCGCGGGCATGGCCCACTACAACTTCGACGAACGCAGGAGCCTGCCCCCGTCGGTTGGCAGCGCGCGGGGATACGCCGCTCTGGACCGGCACTTCCCGCCCAACCTGATCGTGCCCGAGTATCTCGTCATCGCGTCGCCGCACGACTTGCGCACGCCCCGAAGCCTTGCCGACCTGGAGGAGACGGCACGGCGGGTCAGCCAGGTGCCCGGTGTCGTGGCCGTCCGGGGCATCACGCGACCGATGGGCCGGCCGCTGGAGCAGGCCAGGACCTCCTGGCAGGCCGGCGAGGTCGGCGGCAAGTTGCAGGAGGGCGCCGAGCAGATCACCGGGCACACCGGAGATCTCGACAAGCTCACCGACGGGGCCAACCTGATGGCGGCCAAGCTGGGCGACGTGCGCGACCAGGTCGACCGCGCCGTCGCCACGGCGGGCGGTCTCCTCGACGCGCTGTCCTACCTGGGGGACCTCTTCGGCGGCAACCGGACACTCGGCGAACTCGACGGAGCGGCGAAACTGGTCGCCGGCATGCGCGCGCTCGGCGAAAGCATCGGCACCGACGCCGATTTCGTGGCCGGCAACTCGGACTGGGCGGCGCCGGTGCTGGGGGCGCTCGACGGCAGCCAGATGTGCGACGACGAGCCGGGCTGCGTCAAGGCGCGGGCACAGTTGCGGCGCATGGTCACCGCACGCGACGACGGAACCCTCGGCAAGCTGGCCGAGTTGGCGCGCCAGCTGCGCGCGACGCACACCCTGCAGACCGTCGCGGCCACGGTGTCCGGGCTGCGCCGGGCGCTGAGCACCGTCGTCGGCGCGCTGGGCGCGCTGGGGATGGGTGAGCCCGGCGGGGTGCGGGGCAAGGTCGCCTTCCTGCAGCAGGGGGCCGAGTCGCTGGCCGACGGGAGCCGCCAACTCGCCGACGGGGTGCAGTCGCTGGTCGACCAGGTCAAGAAGATGGGCCTGGGCCTGGGCGAGGCGTCGGACTTTCTGCTGGGCATGCGGGACGACGCGACCACGCCGGCGATGGCGGGGTTCTACATCCCCCGGCAGGTGCTGGCCTACGCCCTCGGGGCGGGGGAGCGGCCCGCCGCGCTGCCGCCCGGGGTGCGAGACCTGTTGGGCGGCTTGAACGTCGACGAGCTCAAAAAGCTCGCCTCGGCGTTCGTCGCGCCCGACGGGCACGCGGTGCGCTACCTGATCCAGACCAGCCTCGACCCGTTCAGCGGCCCCGCCATGGACCAGGTCCGCGCGATCGCCGCCGCCGCCCGGGGCGCCCTGCCGAACACCACGCTGGCCGACGCCACCGCCTCGGTGGTGGGCCTGCCCGCCGTGCTCAAAGACACCCACGACTACTCCGATCACGACGTCGGGCTGATCGTCGTCATGACCGTCTGCATCGTGCTGCTCGTCCTGGTCCTGCTGCTGCGAGCGGTCGTCGCGCCGCTGTACCTGATCGGTTCGGTCATCGTGTCCTACCTGGCGGCGCTGGGCGTGGGCGTCATCGTGTTCCAATTCCTGCTCGGCCAGCAGTTGCATTGGAGCGTGCCCGGATTGACCTTCGTCGTGCTCGTCGCCGTGGACGCCGACTACAACATGCTGCTCATCTCCCGGCTGCGGGAGGAGTCGGCTGCGGGCCTGCGTTCCGGGGTGATCCGCACCGTGGGCTCGACGGGCGGCGTGATCACCGCGGCGGGGCTGATCATGGCCGCCTCGATGTACGGCCTGGTGTTCGCCAGCCTCAGCAGCGTCGTGCAGGACGCCTTCGTCCTGGGCACCGGGCTGCTGCTGGACACCTTCCTGGTCCGCACCGTCACGGTGCCGGCCATCGCGGTGCTGGTGGGTGAGGCGAACTGGTGGCGGCCGTCGATCCGCCTGCCGCTACGGCGTGACCGCCCCCGCCGGCGCAAACCGCTGCTGCCCGAGGAGTTGCGCGTGCCGGCCGACGACGCCGAGGACCTGATCGGCTTCCGGATGGACCACGGCCTGCGGCTGTAGAGATCAGAAGAAGTTCAGGCCGACCTGGGACGTGCCCGTGTTGTTGTAGCCCACGTTGCCGGTGCCGGAGTTGACGAAGCCGGTGTTGCCCGAACCGGTGTTCTGGAAGCCGATCTGGCCGCCGCCGACGTTCCCGTAGCCGCTGTCCCCGCTGCCCATGTTGTACCAGCCGGAGGTGCCGTCGCCGGTGTTCCCCCAGCCGGAGGTCCCGGTGCCGGTGTTGCCGTAGCCGGAGCTCGCGTTCCCGCTGCTGGTCACCAACCCCAGCCCGGTGTTGGCGCTGCCCGAGTCCCAGACCCCGGTGTTGGTGCTGCCCGAGTCGTAGAAGCCGGTGTTGGTGCTGCCCGAGTTCCCGAAGCCGGTGTTCATGTTGCCCGAGTCGCCGGCGCCGATGTTCCCGGTGCCGGAGCTCTCGACGCCGATGTTGTGGTTGCCGCCGTTGAACGGGCCGACGTTGTAGTTGCCGCCGTTGTCCAGGCCCACGTTGTGGTTGCCACCGTTCCACAGGCCGACGTCCTGGATGCCCGAGTTGGCCGAGCCGACATCGGCGAGCCCGGAGTTGGAGTAGCCCTGGTCGTAGCTGCCGGAGTTGCCGAAGCCCGTGTCGAAGCTGCCCCCGTTGCCGAAGCCGAGGCTCCCGGTGCCCGAGTTCCAGAAGCCGTGGTCGGTGTTCCCGGAGTTCAGGAAGCCGACGTCGTTGTTGCCGGAGTTGAAGAAGCCGACGTCGTTGTTGCCGGAGTTGAACAGGCCGATGTCCCCGGTGCCGGAGTTGAACGGATCGCCGAGGTGGACCGTGCCGGTGCTGGTGTTGAAGTACAGGCTGCCCATGCCGACCTCGTTGTTGCCGGTGAGGCCGAGGCCGAAGTCGTGGCTGCCCGTGATGCCCAGGCCGACGTCGTTGTTCCCGACGATCGCGGAGCCGAAGTTGTCGTCGCCGTTGTTCCCGTAGCCGATGTTGGTGTTGCCCTGATTGCCCATGCCCACGTTGAGGGTGCCGATGTTGCCGAACCCGACGTTGGTGTTGCCGATGTTGCCCTCGCCCATGTTGGAGTTGCCGAGGTTGGCGTTGCCGAAGTTCCCGGAGCCGAGGTTCCCGTTACCCACGTTGAGGCTGCCGACGTCTCCGCCGCCGATGTTGTAGCTGCCGACGTTGCCCTTGCCGTAGTTGAGGGTGCCGATGTTGCCGCTGCCGAGGTTGGTGTTCCCGATGTTGCCGCTGCCCATGTTGTAGTTGCCGGTGTTGCCGTTGCCGAGGTTGAGGTTGCCGGTGTTTCCGCCGCCCCCGTTCCCGCTGCCGGTGTTGCCGCCGCCCAGGTTCGCGATGCCGGCGTTCCCGTAGCCGATGTTGCTGGCCAGGCTCTGCAACTCCTGGATGATCGGCGTCAGCGGGGAGGCGGCCGCCGAGGCCCCGGCGTGATAGCCGAACATGGCGCTCACATCCTGGGCCCACATCTGCTCGTATTCGGCCTCGGTGGCCGCGATCGCCGGGGCGTTCTGCCCGAACAGGTTCGACGACACCAGCGAGACCAACTGCTCCCTGTTCACGCCCACCAGCACCGGATGCACCGTGGCCGTCTGCGCGGCCTCGAAGGCCGCCGCCGTGGCCCGCATCTGTTGCGCCGCGTGCGCGACGTGCACCCCGGCGGTGTTCAACCAGCCGGCCAGCGGTGCGGCCGCGGCGGTCATCGCCGCCGCCGCCGGGCCCTGCCACGCCTGGCCGGTCAGCGACGAGATCACCGAGCCGAAAGACGATGCGGCCGAACCGAGTTCGGCGCTCAGCCCATCCCAGGCCGCCGCCGCGGCCAGCATCGGGCCCGGCCCCGCGCCCGTGAACATCCGCAACGAGTTGACCTCGGGTGGCAACACCGAATAGTTCATCACGCCGATCCTTCCCCCACCGGGCCCCGCTCACCCGGTCCCAAATGTTGGCTGCCCGGCCATCCCCGGCGACCGCGAACAGAGCCTACGGAAGGCGGGAAGCCTTTGTCGTCAGAATGCGCATTTTCACCAAACTCGGTCAAGCCCTTGGCATTTACCGGATCGCCGCACCGCCCGAGATCACTTACGCCCGGGTAGCAGGGCCCTGATCTTGCCCAACACGCCCCGGGCGCCCTTGAGCGCGTGGGCGCCCCTCAGGGCATTCGTCACGGCGGTGGCGGCGCCGATGCCGGTGGTGGTGCCCGAGACCGGGATGCTGACCGAGGGCGCTACGGCGGGGGCGTGGCCGAGCGCGTCCAGCAGCCGGCCCGGGTTCACCGAGGGCGCCGGCCCCGGGGCGTAGGCCCGGTCGATCATGGGGCGCAGCACCGCGTCGAGTGTTCCGGCCGCTTCGGGGGGCAGGCCGGCCATGTCCACGAGCGCCCGCACCAGGGGAAGCTGCCCGCCGCGGATGAAGTAGGTCGTCGTGGTGGCGCCCCGGCTGTTGGTCGTGGTGGTGATGTCCCACGGCGCCACCCGGGCGGGGTCGGAGAACGCGGTGGCGCTGTGGCCGTAGTAGCCGCCCGCGGTGATCGCGTTGAGATCGGCGAGCAGGTTGCCCACGTGGTGGGGCGGGTCGGAGAAGATGTCGTACTGGCCGACGACGTTGACCGTGTCGTACTGGCTTTCCACCGGGGCCGGAACGGTGTAGTCGATGACGGGGACGTGGGTTCCCGGCCTGAACGCCCGGGACAGCAGGTTGTCGGGGTCGCCGGCCTTGATGAACCTCAGCTGATCCGGCGGCGGTGCCGTCAGGTCGTCGGCGAGCCGGGCCTGTTCGCGGTCGAGGGCCAGGGCGCCCTGCGAGAGCCCGGCCACCGAGATGGGGCCCCCGGTGCCACGGATGGCCGCGTCGAGGTTGGCGGCCCCGGTGGCCACGGAACTGCCGACGGTCGGCGACTGCAGGCCGGTCACCGGCCAGAAGCTACCCGGATAGGGGATGACGCGCCGCGTGGCGTCGGGGCCGTAGTACTTGGCGCCGATCTCGGGCTGGGTCGCGGGATCGAAGTGGTACAGCGACCGCAGCGGCTGGTACGGGGACGGCGCGGTGCCGGGCACGATCAAGGCGGTGTCGGCGGATGCGACACCGTCCCCGAGCGGTGCCGCCCACGCCGTCAGTCCCACCGCCACCGCCCCGGCCAGCAGTCTGTTCACGGGCGCCCCCCATGCGAATTCATCGATCTCAGAGCCTGCTCAATCCCAGTGTGAGCATGAGGCAACCGCCCGCCCCCACCATGAAACCGGTACCCCGCTGCGTGCGGGTCCGCAGCCAGTCCCGCAGCGCCGCCGTGGCGGCGCGCGTCGCCTGTGGCGCCACCACGTAACTCACCAGCGGGATCTCGGCCATCGCGAACGCCGCGGCGTTGAACGTGAGCAGGGCCCCGGCCTGCGCCGCCGGCGCGACACCGGCGGCGAGGATTGCCGCCATCGCCCCCAGGTAGTTGGCGGACGGCAACGCGGCCCCCAGCCCGGCGACCGCGGCGACACAGAGCGAATCGCCCTGCAGCAGCCGTCGCGCATTCGCGGACAGGCGCCCGGAGCGGCCCGGCGGCGCGTCGGCCGGGACCCGGCGCCCGACCCTGGCCGAGACGCCGGTGGTCAGCACCACGGCGACGAGCAGTGCGGTCAACCCGGTCGAGATCTGCACCCCGGCGACGGTGAGGTGCCCGGCCAGCGGGGTGGCGCCGAGGAGGAAGAGCAGGACCAGGCCCACGCCGACGCCCATTGTCAAACCGCCGCAAAGGAATACGAGCAGTTGCAGCATCGGGCGCCGCCGGTGCAGCATGAGGACCACCAAGCCGATGCGTATCGGTTCGAGGACCACCGAGAGCCCCAGCAAGAGCACGGTGGACCACATGGTGCAGAACCGTACTGCAAAGGTCCGGCTCCCGGGCGGAAAACTCGCGGTGGGACGGCCGGGGTCCCCCGGGTAAGGTCACAACCTCGGGCGCCCGGGGGCGGCGGCGGAAGGGGGGCGAAGTGTTCGGCATAACGACACTCCAGGACTGGACGCCCGGGCCGGGCCCGGTCGTGTGCTGGCACGCGTCACCGGCGGCGAGGGACAGCGCCCGGCAGGCCCCGGTGAGCGCGGTGCCCCCGAGCTTCCAGCAGGCCCAGCATCTGCGCCGCTACCGCGACCACGTGGCCCGGGGCCTCGACATGTCGCGCCTGATGATCTTCACCTGGGACGTGGCCGGCCGGTGCGACGTGCGGGCGATGAATTTCGCGGTCAACGCCCACCTGCGCCGCCACGATACCTACCACAGCTGGTTCGAATGCCAGGATTCCGGACGCATCGTGCGGCACACCATCGCCGATCCCGCCGACATCGAATTCGTCCCGGTCGAGCATCCGGAGATGACGCCGGCGGATCTGCGGCACCACATCAGTGCGCCGGACCCGTTGCAGTGGGACTGCTTCGTGTTCGGAATCGTGCAGGGCGCCAACCACTTCACCTTCTATACGAGCATCGGCCACCTGTGCGTCGACCCGATGATCATCGGCGTCCTGTTCACCGAGATCCATGCGATGTACGGCGCGTTGGTGGGCGGCGACCCGCCCGTCACGCTGCCCGAGGCCGGCCGGTACACCGACTACTGTCTGCGCCAGCACCGGGACGCGTCCGCGCTGACCGCGGAGTCCCCCCGGGTCCGCGGGTGGCTGCGGTTCGCCGCCGACAACGGCGGGACCCTCCCGCACTACCCGTTGCCGCTGGGGGACCTGTCGGTGCCCTACGCGGGCAAGCTGGTCACGGAAACGCTGATGGACGAACGGCAGTCGGAGCGGTTCGAGGCGGCCTGCGTCGCGGCGGGCGCCCGCTTCAGCGGCGGGGTTTTCGCCTGCGCCGCGCTGACGCAGCGCGAGCTCACCGGCGCCCAGCCGTTCTCTGTGGTGACCACGACCGACACTCGCAGGACCGCAGTGGAATTGGTGACGACGGGCTGGTTCACCGGGCTGGTACCGGTCACCGTCCCCGCGGACGCGGCGCTGTTCGCCGACGCCGCCCGTGCGGCACAGGCCTGCTTCGACGCGGGCCTGGAGTTGGCGACCGTGCCGTTCGACCGCGTGGTGGAGCTGGCGCCGCCCGCGATGGGCCTGAGCAGGCCCCGGCCCGGCAATTTCGTGATGTCGTTCCTGGATGCCAGCATCGCCCCGCTGTCGTCCGTCGCCAATTCGGACCTGAACTTCCGGATCTACGACGAGGGCCGGGTCTCCCATCAGGTCTCGATGTGGGTCAACCGCTTTCAGCAGGAGACGACGGTGACGGTGTTGTTCCCGGGCAATCCGGTCGCCGCCGAATCCGTCGACCGCTACCTCGCGGCGATAAAATCGGTGTACGCGCGCGTCGTCGACGGCGGGCACGGCCGGAGCCTGGCGGGTTCGCGCCCGGCCGCTAACCGCGCCGGCTGATCAACTCGTCGAGCAGCGCGAGGAACTCGGCCGGGCGCTCCGGCGTGCACGCCGGGCTGGGCCAGGTCCCGGGCACGTCGAGCGTGACCAGCAGCGACTTGAACGGGCGGCGGATGTCCAGGGGTAGCCAGCGGCGGAAGTCGGAGCTGCCCCAGATGCGGAACCGCTGGGCGAACAGGCCCAGGCGTTCGGTCTTGTACCCGCGGACGCTGTCCAGTGCGATGACCTTGGACGTGCCGGACGGAAAGTGGTAGCGGCGCAGGGTGATCGCCGCCCGGTCCAGCTGGACCAGGCCGTCGTCGTAGGACTGGCCGTGGGGCCGGGTCACGCCCGGGAGCTCCGCAGCTGATGTCCCCGGGCGGTCAGGCAGTGGCCGTCCTCCAACCGCCATTGCCATCCGTGCAGGTTGCAGGTCAACGTGTTACCTTCCACCACACCGAATTTGGAGAGGTCGGCCTTGAGGTGTGGGCAACGGCGCTGCACCTGCCAGCCCTCCATCGTGACCGACGCGGAGTCGTCGTGCGTCTCGGCGAACCATCCGTCGGCGTAGGCGATCCGTTCGTCGGTCAGGCACTTGAAGAACGTGTACAGGTATTCGTTGTAGCCACCGATCCGCCAGGCCGTGAAGCGGGTCGACAAGAAGATGGTGTTGACCCAGTCCGGCTCCCGGTCGCGCAGCACGGTGCGCACCAATTCGGGCGCCAGCGTGAAGCCGTAGCGCACCCGTTCGTGGGGGATCCTTTCGCGCACAGTTCGTTTGGGGAAGTCCAGGATCACCGTCTCGGAGCCTATCGCCAACTCGACGGGATAGCCGATGCCGTCGCAGATCTCGTCGCTGGCCAGCATGATCGGCTCGAACAGTGCCCGCAGCGGCTCCAGCAGGGGCTCGCCGACGGCGGGCGCCCAGCCCGCCCGCTCCGCGGCGATGACGGGCGCCATCCGTTCGGCGTAGTCGGCGATGTAGTCCGCCTTGCCGGTGGTGAAGATCGCCTCGAGTTGGTCGTCGGGCAGCGGATGGCGCAGCGATTCGAGCGTCGCGCCGGAGAAGTCGGCGGTCGAACCGGGGATCATCAGCAGGCCGCGGTCGTGCCCGTTGATGCGCATCTGCTCCAGGAACACCATCTGGTCGGGGAAGATGTTGGCCGGGTCGCGGCCGTCGTCGTTGAGGTGGCGCAACTCGGGGTCGAGGAAGCAGGGCGGCCCCGCCGACGGCACCACCCACGTCGCACCGACCTGGGCGATGTACTGGCGCGCCCGGTCCATCCCCCGCTGCCGCTTCTGGACGGCGAACGACTCCTTGGCCCGCGCCGGCATGTCGTAGACCATCGGGTACCAGATCGCCCCGGAGTACTGCAGCATGTGCACGTCGACGTGGCCGAATTCGCTTGCCAGCACGTCCAAGTCGATCGGACGCGCGTCGTTCATGTTGAAAACCGTTGTGGTGCCGTCGGAAACCACCAGCGCCGAGTCGCCGATCGGGCCGTCGGCGGGAGCCCGCAGGGCGATGACCATGACGTCGAGGTCGCCCTTGGGGCCGCCGACCCGGTGCTTGACGGAGTCGGCGGTCTCGAAGAACCGGTGAAAGCCCAGCTTCTCCAACTCGTTGCGCAGGTCGGGGACCGGGAAGTCCGGCAACAGCACCACCGCGTCCTTGTTGACGTGCTCCCGCAGGTTCCGGGCGTCGAAGTGGTCCTTGTGCAGGTGCGAGACGTACAGGTAGTCGCAGTCGCCGAGCGCGTCCCAGTCCAGCGTGCTGTTGTCCGGGAACGGGAACCACGAGGCGAAGTAGGCGGGGTTGACCCACGGGTCGCACAGGATGCTGCCCGCTTGGGTCCGGATCAGAAACCCGGCGTGGCCGACGCTGGTGACCTGCACAAATCCCCTTCGGCGGTGGTTGAGGGTACGGCTCGTCAGCCCCCGAGCTTAGCGCGCGGCGGCATCTTCGGCCCGCCACAATCGCGGGGCTCTTCCTGGCGCTTCGGGCGGCACACAGCCGGGCGCACTAGGCTGGAACGCTGTGGAACCGGCATACGGGACTGTCATCCAGCTTGCCCGCCTGGTGTGGCGGCTCCAGGGACTGACCATCACCGTCACGGGTATCGAGAACCTGCCCGCCAGCGGCGGCGCCGTCGTGGCGATCAACCACACCAGCTACCTCGACTTCACGTTCGCGGGCCTGCCCGCCTACCGGCAGGGGCTGGGCCGCAAAGTGCGTTTCATGGCCAAGCAAGAGGTCTTCGACCACTCGATCACCGGGCCGATCATGCGCAGCCTGCGGCACATCCCGGTGGATCGGCAGCAGGGCGCCGCCTCCTACGAGGCCGCCGTGCGGAACCTCAAGGACGGCGAGCTGGTCGGCGTCTATCCCGAGGCCACCATCAGCCGCAGCTTCGAGATCAAGGAGTTCAAGACGGGGGCCGCGCGGATGGCGGTCGAGGCCGGGGTGCCGATCGTCCCCCACATCGTCTGGGGTGCGCAGCGGATCTGGACCAAGGGCCATCCCAAGAAGCTGTGGCGCCCCAAGGTGCCGATCACGGTGCTCGTCGGCGAACCGATCGAGCCGACGCTGGGCTTGGCGGAGCTGAACGGCCTGTTGCACTCGCGCATGCAGCACCTGCTGGAGCGGGCGCAGGAGGAGTACGGACCCCACCCGGCCGGTGAGTTCTGGGTGCCGCGCCGGCTGGGTGGCAGCGCCCCGTCGCTGGCCGAGGCGGCCCGGATGGACGCCGAGGAGGCGGCGGCGAGGGCGCCGCGCCGCGCCGGGGACGCGGCTGGTCCGGACTGATGGCGGAGCCGACGTTCCGCAGCCTGGAGATCCTGGCCCAGCTGATGGTCCTGGCCACCGGCACCCGCATCACCTACAGCGGCGAGGAGAACATCCCGGATCGGGGCGGGGCCGTGGTGTCCGTCAACCACACCAGCTACGTCGACTTCCTGCCCGCCGCGCTGGCCGTGCACCGGCGCGGCCGCCGGCTGAGGTTCATGATCAAAGCCGAGATGCAGGACGTGAAGGTGGTGAACTTCCTGATCAAGCGCACCCGGACCATCCCGGTGGACCGGCACGCGGGGGCGGGCGCCTACGCGGTCGCCGTGCAGCGGCTCCGCGAGGGCGAGCTGGTCGGGGTGTATCCGGAGGCCACCATCAGCCGTAGCTTCGAGCTCAAGGAGTTCAAGACCGGCGCGGCCCGCATGGCCGGGGAGGCCAAGGTGCCGATCGTGCCGGTCATCGTCTGGGGGGCGCAGCGGATCTGGACCAAGGACCGGCCGCGCCAGCTGGGCCGCAACCACGTGCCCGTCGACGTGCGGGTCGGTGCACCGCTGCGGGCGGACGCCGACGTCGCCGAGACGGGTGCGGCGCTGCGCGCGGCGATGACTAAGCTGCTGCATCAGGCCCAGGAGCGCTACCCGCACGAGCCCGGGGCGCACTGGGTGCCGCACCGGCTGGGCGGCGGCGCGCCGACCCCGGCCGAGGCGGCCCGGATCGAGGCCGCCGAGGCGGCCGCCCGGGCCGAGGGTCGTTCGCCCGGTCAGAGGCGATAACAGGGGGAGAAACAGATGGCCGAACCGTTTTTTCGTTTCGCGGAGACGATCGTCCCGCCCGTCGTGGCGATGAACGGGACGAAGATCACCTATCAGGGGCTGGAGCACATCCCGGCGCGGGGCGGGGCGCTGGTCGCCCTCAACCACACCAGCTACCTGGACTGGCTGCCCGCGTCGCTGGCCGCCCACCGTCGCAGGCGGCGCCTGCGCTTCCTGATCAAGGCCGAGATGGCCGACGTGAAGGCGGTCGACTACGTCATCCGGCACGCCCGGCTCATTCCGGTGGACCGCCGCGACGGGCACGACGCCTACGCGGCGGCCGTCCGGTGCCTGCGCGAGGGCGAACTGGTCGGCGTGCACCCCGAGGCCACCATCAGCCGCAGCTACGAGCTGCGGGCCTTCAAGACCGGCGCGGCCCGGATGGCGCTGGAGGCCCGGGTGCCGATCGTCCCGCTGATCGTCTGGGGGGCCCACCGGATCTGGCCCAAGGATCATCGCAAGAAGTTGATCCGCAACAGGGTCCCGGTCACCGTGGCGGCCGGCGCGCCGCTGCCGCCGCACGGGGACGCCGAGCAGCTCAACGCGGCGTTGCGGCAGGCGATGAACGCGCTGCTGTACCGGGTTCAGGAGGAGTACCCGCACCCGGCGGGCGAATTCTGGGTGCCGCGCCGGCTGGGCGGGGGCGCGCCCACCCAGGACGACTCCCGGGCCATGCGGGCGGCCGAGCTGCTGGCTCGGGCGCAGAGGTACGGGCACGACGGCGTGACGCCACCGGGGCGCGCGCAAGACGGCATCCACTGACGGCGGGCGGATCGTCCCGGTGACCCAACAATGACACTGCCGGCGCTCATCGCCTGTGACGTCGACGGCACCCTGTTCGACGACGACGAGACCATCAGGCCCCGCACCCGCGACGCGGTGCGGGCCGCGGTCGCCGGCGGCGCGCAGTTCGTGCTGGCGACCGGCCGCCCGCCGCGCTGGATACGCCCGGTCGTCGACGAGCTGGGATTCGCGCCGATGGCGGTGTGCGCCAACGGTTCCGTCATCTACGACCCGGGCAGCGACCGGGTGGTGTCGGCGCGCACGCTCGGCGTCGACACCCTCGCCGAGCTGGCCGAGCTCGCCACCCGGGTGCTCCCCGGCGCCGGGCTGGCCGTCGAGCGGATCGGGGAACGCGCCCACGACACGGCCACCCCGCAGTTCATCAGCTCGCCGGGGTACGAGCACGCGTGGCTGAATCCGGACAACACCGAGGTGTCGATCGAGGACCTGCTCAGCGCCCCGGCGATCAAGTTGCTGATCCGCCGCGCCGGTGCCCGCAGCGCCGACATGGCCGCCGCCCTGGCCAGGCACGTCGGCATCGAGGGCGACATCACCTACTCCACCGACAACGGCCTGGTGGAGATCATGCCGCTGGGAATCAGCAAGGCCACCGGCGTCGAGGAGCTCGCCAGGGCGTCGGAGATCGTCAGCGGCGAGGTGCTGGCGTTCGGCGACATGCCCAACGACCTGCCCCTGTTGCGGTGGGCCGGTCATGGCGTGGCGATGGGCAACGCCCATCCCGAGGTGCTTGCCGCCGCCGACGAGATCACCGCACCCAACAGCGACGACGGCGTGGGTCGGGTGCTGGAACGCTGGTGGCTCTGACGGCTAGACGGGCGGGTGGGCCGGCAGCGAGAAGTGTTCGGGCGGCACCTCCGGCCCGCTCGGGGACTGGGTCGAGGACGGGCTCGACAGCGGCGTGGTGATGCCGTCGACGACCTCGGAGACGTTTCCGGTGAGCCGCTCGAAGTTCAGGGTTCCGTGCGCGAAGTTCTGCGTGATCCGCAGGGGCTCCTGGATTTCGGCGCTCGTCGGCAGCCCCAGCGGCCCCCGCTCGTAGCTCAGCGAGGCCCAGGCGTCGTAGATCGCGCCGGTGACGGGCTGGGGGCCGGTCACCGGTGACCAGTACATCGCGCCCCGGGCGAACGTGGCGAAGCGGGCGCCGCCCTCGCCGTCGGCCTCCGGCGACGTCGGCGGCCCCAGCACGCTCTTCATCCCGCCGATCTCGAGCCAGTGCTCATAGATCGCGCCGCCCTCCAGCGCCTTGATCAGCTCCTCCGGCGGGTCGTAGAAATGCGATGCGATGTCGCGGATCTCGTCCATCAGCGCGTAGGCGGCGTTGCCCGGGCAGTCGGTGTTGCCGACGTCGCGATGGGTGAAGATGGTGGGCAGGTCGGCGACCGCACCCGCCGGGAACGTGGTGTAGTGACTGCCCGCCGACTCGAGCGCGACCGTGCTCTTGGGGTCCACGCCGTCCATGCCCAGGCGCCAGCCCAGCAGCCGGCCGACGGTGCGGAGCTGGATCGGCGTCGGGGGCACGTCGTCGAAGTTGCCGATCATCGCCACACCCCAGGTGTTGCGGTTGAACCCACCGGTGTGGAAGGCCTCGACCGGCTTGGTCAGGCCCCCGGCGCTGCCCTCGAACACCTGGCCGTATTTGTCGACCAGCGCGTTGTAGGCGATGTCGCACCAGCCCAGCGTCTTGGCGTGGTAGGTGTAGATGGCTTTGACGATGCCGGCCGACTCGAGCGGGGAGTAGTCGTTGCTGCCGGCCGTGTGGTGCAGGACCGCGGCCCGAACCCCGTTGTCGTACTGGGGGGCGCCGCAGCGCAGGGACTCGTCGGCGCCCCACTCGGCCCGGCTGATGATCGGCGGCGCCTGGCCCGGCATCAGGACCCCCGACGGCGGCGCCCACTGGTTCTCCGCCGGCGCCTGCGGCGGGGAGATCAGGACCGCGGAGATGTTCTGCCCGAAGCTGTGCTCCGTGGACGCCGGTTTGTAGCCCAGGCCGCGGTCCGGGGGCACGCTCGGTGCCGCCGGCGCCCGGGTCACCGCCGCGTCGATCGGGCGGGTGACCGCGATCTGCACCGTCGTGGTGGTGCCGACGAACACGGGATCGGTGCTGCGGGGACCCTCGGTGGCACCGTCGCCGTCCGCCGGCGGGTGGTCGGGAGCCGAGGTCTGGTAGTCGGCCTGGTACCACGGGCCCCACGATCCGTCGGGCCGCTTGGCGCGCACGCGCGTCGAGCTGCCCGCCAGGTCGCCGGTCAGCGCGACCAGCGAGAACGGGGTGTCCTGCGTGAGTTCGCGCACCGTGACCCCGCCGCCGAGGCCGATCAGCGGCTGCTCGGCGAGCCGGGTCTCGCGGGCCGGCGGCGGGGCCGCGGCGTGCTGCGCGCGGACCACGTCGGCCACCGACGCGACGATGACGACGGTCGCCGCGAAAGCGCTGAGCAACATCGTGGGCGCGCGGCGGGACGACACGGGGCCGATGTTACGTGTGTTCCTATTGTTATTAATGTGACGACACGGTGTGCGGGCGCAGAAAGCCCGGACGTTCGACGGCACCGCAGAGCCACACAACTCTGCGGTGCCGTCGGGTGACAGGACTTTCCGGGCTCCTAGACGGGAGGCGCCGCCGGGACGGCCGCGGCCGCGGCGGGCAGGGCACCGGCGGCCGCGCCCGGCAGGGCACCGGCGGCACCCGCCGCGCCCGGCAGGGCACCGGCCACGCCGGGCAGGGCACCGGCGGCACCGGGCAGGGCGCCGGCCGCGCCGGGCAGGGCACCGGCGGCACCGGGCAGGGCGCCGGCCGCGCCCGGCAGGGCACCGCCGCTCTGCTGGACCTGCTGCATGATCGCCGGCATAACCATGCCCTTGATCAGGTCGATGGCCTGGCTGGCGCCCAGCTGGTTGGCGGCCTGCATCACGTCGTTGACCAGCCCGCCGCTGCCGCCGCTGCCGGCGCCGGCCGGCATGCCGCCCAGCGTGGAGGGGTCACCGAGGATCGGGTAGGTCCCGTCGACGCCGGGGTCCAGGCCGACCGGCGTGCTGATCGGCACCTCGCCGGCACCGCCGACGGGGCTCAGGCCCGGGGTGAGCCCGGCCGCGGGACTGGTGAGCCCGGCTACGGGACTGGTCAGCCCGGGGGTGGTCAGCCCGCCGCCGGGCAGGCCCCCGCCGGGCAGCCCCGGGGTCGTCGGCAACGCCGCGGCGGGCGCGAGCCCGGGCGCCGCGGGCGTCAGGCCGGGGCTGGTCAGGCCCGGGGTCGCCAGGCCGGGGCTGGTCAGGCCGGGGGTCGCCAGGCCCGGCGTTCCCAGGCCCGGCGTTCCCAGGCCGGGGCTCGTCAGGCCCGGAGTCCCCAGGCCGGGCGTGGCCCCGGCGCCCCCGGTCAGCGCGGGCACCGGAGGCATGTTGATCCCGAACTGGGAAAGCCCCTGCGACAGCGCGCCCATCAACTCGTTGGGCAGGTCGGAAATCATTGCGGCCTGCTTGAATTCGTGGTGCTCGGGCGGCTTGGTGCCCGATGTCGCCTCGAAGACCAGGAAGTATGCGCAAGGACTCGCCACTGCCAGGGCGGCGACCGCGCTCATGGCTGTCGAAAGCTTGCGTCGGCGTCGGTTCGGCACGGAAGTCTCCTCAATCTAGCTATGTGTTGTTCGGCGCGTCCTGCCCTTGGATTTCTCGGTCCGGCATGACCCACACAGAATCGATGGTACGAGTGAGAATGGTGTGACCAGAGTGGTGATATTGAATCGTGAGCCAATCGCGACTTAGGTCAACCCGAACGGCCCTGGCTCGTCAAATGGGTTGGACCCGCGCGGTCGGATACCCTATGCAACCGATGACCGCTCGTTTCGACCTCCTCGTCGCGGGATCCGGGTTCTTCGGCCTGACCGTCGCCGAGCGCGTGGCTACCCAACTCGGCAAGCGCGTGCTCGTCGTCGAACGGCGCCCGCACATCGGCGGCAACGCGTACTCGGAGGCCGAGCCGCAGACGGGGATCGAGATCCACAAGTACGGCGCCCACCTGTTCCACACCTCCAATAAGAGGGTCTGGGACTACGTGCGCCAGTTCACCGAGTTCACCGGCTACCAGCACCGCGTGTTCGCGATGCACGACGGGCAGGCCTACCAGTTCCCGATGGGACTGGGCCTGGTGTCGCAGTTCTTCGGCAGATACTTCAGCCCCGACGAGGCGCGCCGGCTGATCGCCGAGCAGGCCGCCGAGATCGCGACCGCCGACGCGCAGAACCTCGAGGAGAAGGCCATCTCGCTGATCGGCCGCCCGCTCTACGAGGCCTTCGTCAAGGGCTACACCGCCAAGCAGTGGCAGACCGATCCGAAGGAACTGCCGGCGGCCAACATCACCCGCCTGCCGGTGCGCTACACCTTCGACAACCGCTACTTCAACGACACCTACGAGGGCCTGCCGGTCGACGGCTACACCGCCTGGCTGCAGAACATGGCCGCCGACGACCGCATCGAGGTCCGGCTGGACACCGACTGGTTCGACGTGCGCGACCTGCTGCGCGCCGATAGCCCCGGCGCGCCGGTGGTCTACACCGGCCCGCTGGACCGCTACTTCGACTACGCCGAAGGCCGACTGGGCTGGCGCACCCTGGATTTCGAGCTCGAGGTGCTGTCCACCGGTGACTTCCAGGGCACGCCGGTGATGAACTACAACGACGTCGAGGTGCCCTACACCCGCATCCACGAGTTCCGCCACTTCCACCCCGAGCGCGACTACCCCACCGACAAAACGGTGATCATGCGGGAGTACTCCCGGTTCGCCGACGACGGCGACGAGCCGTACTATCCGATCAACACCGAGGCCGACCGCAACCTGCTTGCCGCCTACCGGGCGCGGGCCAAGGCCGAAACCGCCTCGGCGAAGGTGCTTTTCGGTGGGCGCCTCGGCACCTACCAATATCTGGACATGCACATGGCCATCGCCAGCGCGCTGAACATGTACGACAACGTCCTCGCGCCGCACCTGCGCGACGGCGCCCCGCTGAACGGAGAGACGGGCGAATGACCGCCGTGAGCCTGCTGGCCCGAATCATCCTGCCGCGCCCCGGCGAGCCCCTCGACGTGCGCAAGCTCTACCTCGAGGAGTCGACCTCCAACGCCCGCCGCGCGCACGCCACCACCCGCACCTCGCTGCAGATCGGCGCGGAGTCCGAGGTGTCGTTCGCCACCTACTTCAACGGGTTCCCGGCCAGTTACTGGCGGCGCTGGACGACGCTGACATCGGTCGTCCTGCGGGTCGAGGTGACCGGCGCGGGCCGCGTCGACGTCTACCGCACCAAGGCCACCGGCGCGCGGATCTTCATCGAGGGCCGCCAGTTCGCCGTCGCCTCCGACGAGGACCCCGACCAGGCGCAGGTCGTCGAGATCGGCGTGGCGCTCAAGCCGTTCGAGGACGGCGGCTGGATCTGGTTCGACATCACCACCGACACCGCGGTCACCCTGCGCTCCGGCGGCTGGTACGCGGCCGAGCCCGCCCCCGGCACGGCCAACATCGCGGTCGGGATCCCGACGTTCAACCGGCCCGCCGACTGCGCCAACGCGCTGGCCGACCTCACCGCCGACCCGTTGGTCGACGAGGTGATCGGCGCGGTGATCGTGCCCGACCAGGGCGTGCACAAGGTGCGCGACCACCCCGACTTCCCGGCGGCGGCCGCCCGGCTGGGCGATCGGCTCTCGATCCACGACCAGCCCAACCTCGGCGGTTCCGGCGGCTACAGCCGGGTCATGTACGAGGCGCTGAAAAACACCGACTGCCAACAGATCCTGTTCATGGACGACGACATCCGCATCGAGCCGGACTCGATCCTGCGGGTGCTGGCGATGCACCGCTTCGCCAAGACCCCGATGCTGATCGGCGGCCAGATGCTCAACCTGCAGGAGCCCTCGCACCTGCACATCATGGGCGAGGTCGTGAACCGGTCGAACTTCATGTGGACCTCGGCGCCGCACGCCGAATACGACCACGACTTCGCCGAATACCCGCTCAACGACAACGACGACAAGAGCAAGCTGCTGCACCGCCGCATCGACGTGGACTACAACGGCTGGTGGACGTGCATGATCCCGCGGCAGGTCGCCGAGGAGCTGGGCCAGCCGCTGCCGCTGTTCATCAAGTGGGACGACGCCGACTACGGCCTGCGCGCCGCCGAACACGGCTACCCCACCGTCACGCTGCCCGGGGCGGCGATCTGGCACATGGCCTGGAGCGACAAGGACGACGCGATCGACTGGCAGGCCTACTTCCACCTGCGCAACCGGCTGGTGGTCGCGGCGATGCACTGGGACGGTGACGTCACCGGGCTGGTCCGCAGCCATCTCAAGGCCACACTGAAACACCTTGCCTGCCTTGAATATTCGACGGTGGCGATCCAGAACAGGGCGATCGACGACTTCCTGGCCGGCCCCGAGCACATCTTCTCGATCCTGGAGTCGGCGCTGCCGGAGGTGCACCGCATCCGCAAGCAGTACCCCGACGCGGTCGTCCTGCCGGCGGCCAGCGAACTGCCGCCGCCGCTGCACCGGAGCCCGGCGATGAAGCCGCCGGTGAACCCGCTGTCCATCGGCTACCGGCTCCTGCGCGGCATCGCCCACAACCTGACCGCCGCCGACCCCGTGCACCACCGGCGCCCGGAGTTCAACGTGCCCACCCAGGACGCGCGCTGGTTCCGGCTGTGCACGGTGGACGGCGTCACCGTGACGACGGCCGACGGCTGCGGCGTGGTCTACCGGCAGCGCGACCGGCGCAAGATGTTCGCGCTGCTGTTGGCCTCGCTGCGCCGGCAGCGGCAGCTGACGAAGCGGTTCGACGAGATGCGCCGCGCGTACCGCGACGCCCTGCCGGTGCTGTCCAGCAAGCAGAAGTGGGAGACGGTGCTGCTGCCCGCCCCCGGCAACCCCGGGCATGACTGAAACCCGGCCGCGCGGCGAGGCGGCCGTCATCGTGGCCGCGCAGGCGGCGCTGGCCGGGCGGCCCGGGGCGCTGCCCGCGGCCCGCGCGCTGTCCCACTTCGGCGAGCACAGCATCGGCTGGCTGGCGGTGGCGTCGGCCGGGGCGGTCCTGGTGCCGGGACGCCGCCGGGAGTGGCTTCTCGCCGGCGCGGGGACGTTCGCGGCGCACGCGGCCGCGGTGCTGGTCAAACGACTGGTGCGGCGGGCACGGCCGCATCACCCGGCCGTCGCGGTCAACGTCGGCACCCCCAGCCGGCTGAGCTTCCCGTCGGCGCACGCCACCTCCACGACGGCGGCGGCGATCCTGCTGGGCCGGGCCGGCGGGCTGCCTCCCGGGCTGTGCCCCGCGGTCCTGGTGCCGCCGATGGCGCTGTCGCGGATACTGCTCGGCGTGCACTATCCCAGCGACGTGGTTTTCGGCGTGGCGCTCGGCGCCGCGGTGGCCCGGCTTGCACTCTGGATCGATGGAGGTGTGCCGAATGAGTGAGGACGTGGTGGTCGAACCTCCGGGCAGCCTGATCACCGGGGTGGTCAGGGCGATGCGTCCGCGACAGTGGGTCAAGAACGTGCTGGTGCTGGCCGCGCCGCTGGCCGCGCTGGGCGGCCCGCTGCACTACAACCACTACACCGAGGTGCTCACCAAGGCGTCGGTGGCGTTCGTGGTGTTCTGCCTGGCGGCCTCGTCGATCTACCTGATCAACGACGTGCGCGACGTCGAGGCCGACCGCGAGCACCCCACCAAGCGGTTCCGGCCGATCGCGGCCGGCGTGGTGCCCGAGTGGCTGGCCTACGCCCTGGCCGTCGTCCTGGGGGTGGCGTCCCTGGCGCTCTCCTGGCTGGCGACGCCGAACCTGGCGCTGGTGATGGCCGTGTACCTGGCCATGCAACTGGGCTACTGCTACGGCCTCAAACACCAAGCGGTGATCGACATCTGCATCGTGTCGTCGGGATTTTTGATCCGGGCCATCGCCGGCGGTGTGGCCGCCGAAATCCCGCTCTCGCAATGGTTTCTGCTGATGATGGCGTTCGGGTCGCTGTTCATGGTGGCCGGCAAGCGCTACGCCGAGCTGCAGGTCGCCGAGCGCACCGGGGCCCGGATCCGCAAAGCGCTGGAGAGCTACACCAGCACGTATCTGCGCTTCGTGTGGACCATGTCGGCCACCGCGGTGGTGGTCTGCTACGGGCTGTGGGCCTTCGAGCGCGACCACCACTCCGGGTCGTGGTTCGCGGTGTCGATGGTGCCGTTCACCATCGCGATCCTGCGCTACGCCGTGGACGTCGACGGCGGGCTGGCCGGCGAGCCCGAGGACATCGCGCTGCGCGACCGGGTGCTGCAGCTGCTGGCGCTGGCCTGGATCGCGACCGTCGGAGCCGCGGTTGCCTTCGGCTGACCCTCATCCCGGCGCCGTCCCGGTGACGCGCCGACGCCCACCCGTTCGGCGCTTCTTCCGCACCGCGTTCCCCTACGACACCGCGGTGCGCACCAGCCTGTGGACCAGCGTGGCGGTGGTCTGCGCCCTGTTCGCGTGGGGGGCCTGGCAGCGGCGCTGGATCGCCGACGACGGGCTGATCGTGCTGCGCACCGTGCGCAACCTGCTGGCCGGCAACGGGCCGGTGTTCAACGCCGGCGAGCGGGTGGAGGCGAACACCTCCACGGCGTGGACGTATCTGCTGTATCTGGGCAGCTGGGTCGGCGGCCCGCTGCGCATGGAGTACGTGGCGCTGGCGTTCGCGCTCGGGCTTTCGGTGCTGGGCGTGGCCCTGCTGATGCTGGGCACCGGCCGGTTGTACGCGCCCGGCCTGCGGGGCCGCAAGGCCGTCATGCTGCCCGCCGGGGCGCTCGTCTACATCGCGTTGCCCCCGGCGCGCGACTTCGCCACCTCGGGCTTGGAGAGCGGGCTGACGCTGGCCTACCTCGGGCTGCTGTGGTGGATGATGGTCCGCTGGGGCCAGCCGGTGCGCAACCGCCCGGACAGCCCGTTCTTCCTCGGTGTGCTGGCCTTCGTCGCCGGATTCAGCGTCCTGGTCCGGCCCGAGCTGGCGTTGATGGGCCTGCTGGCGCTGTTCATGATGCTGATCGCGGCCCGGACGTGGGCCCGGCGCGGCCTGATCGTGGCGGCGGGGGGACTGCTGCCGGTCGCCTACCAGATCTTCCGGATGGGCTACTACGGCCTGCTGGTGCCCGGGACCGCGCTGGCCAAGGACGCGGCCGGCGACAAGTGGTCCCAGGGCATGACCTACCTGGCCAACTTCGACGCGCCGTATGCGGTGTGGGTGCCGGTGGTCCTGCTGGTGCCGCTGGGCATCCTGCTCGCGGCGGCCCGGCGCCGGCCGTCGTTTTTGCGCCCGATGCTGGCGCCCCGCTACGGGCGGCTGGCGCGCGCGGTGCAGAGCCCGCCCGCGGTGGTCGCCTTCGTGCTGGTCAGCGGCGCTTTGCAGGCGCTGTACTGGATCCGGCAGGGCGGTGACTTCATGCACGGGCGGGTGCTGCTGGCGCCGCTGGCCTGCCTGCTCGCCCCGGTCTCGGTGGTCCCGCTGCCGCTCCCCGACGGACAGGACTACTCCCGCGAGACGGGCTACTGGGTGGCCGGTGCGGCCGGTGCGCTCTGGCTGGGGGTGGCCGGCTGGTCGCTGTGGGCGGCGAACTCGCCCGGGATGGGCGACGACGCCACCCGGGTCACCTTTTCCGGCATCGTCGACGAGCGCCGCTTCTACGCGCAGGCCACCGGCCACGCCCACCCGACGACCGCCGCCGACTACCTGGACTACCCGCGGATGGCCGCGGTGCTCTCCGCGCTCGACAACACCCCGGACGGGGCGTTGCTGCTGCCGTCCGGCAATTACATCCAGTGGGACATCGTGCCGATGGTCCGGCCGGCTCCGGGAGGGCCCGCCGATGGCGCGGCCCCGCAGAGACCGCAGCACGCCGTGTTCTTCACCAACCTCGGCATGGTCGGCATGAACGTCGGGCTCGACGTCAGGGTGCTCGACCAGATCGGTCTGGCAAATCCGCTGGCCCAGCACACGCAGCGGCTGCAGCACGGTCGCATCGGCCACGACAAGAACCTCTTCCCGGACTGGGTGATCGCCGACGGCCCCTGGGTGAAGGTCTATCCCGGGATCCCGGGCTACCTGGACCAGCAGTGGGTGGCCGAGGCCGAGGCGGCCCTGCGCTGCCCCGAGACCCAGTCGGTGCTGGGGTCGATACGCGCCCCGATGACGCTGCACCGCTTCGTCTCCAACTTTGTGCACTCCTTCGAGTTCACCCGCTACCAGATCGATCGGGTGCCGCGCTACGAGCTCGCCCGCTGCGGGCTCCCGGTGCCCGAGGAGACACCGCCACCGCCGCGCGAGTGAGCTCCCGGACGCCCCCGGCGGGCCGATTTTGTGACGAATCTCGAACTGGTCACGACGGCCGCGGACCACGTGTTTCCCGCCCGGCCACCAGCAACACCACATCTGTGCCCTCACCTGCACGCGACAGCGCCCCGGCACATGCGGTAACGGGATTTCCGGCGGCCGCCGCCGCCCCGCGAATCCGCCGAAAACCGTGCCCGGGCGGGGGTTTGCGCGCCGCTCTCGATGTGAGCCGGGGGCCGCGGGTGTGGTTGACTACACGGGCACTGCTGCGCCCTGCGTATGCAGTGCTACGTAATTCGCGTGCCAGAGGACGTGAGAGACGATGCGCCCGGATTCGGACGCACCGAAAGGATGAGGAAGCAAGTATGACGCTTGTCGACAGGTTGCGCGGCGCCGTGGCTGGGATGCCACGTCGGCTCGTGGTGGGGGCCGTTGGCGCGGCGCTGCTCTCGAGTGTGGTCGGAGCCGTGGGGAGCTCGGCGACCGCCGGGGCATTCTCGCGCCCGGGGCTGCCGGTGGAGTACCTCGAGGTCCCGTCCGCGGGCATGGGTCGCGACATCAAGGTCCAGTTCCAGAGCGGCGGAAACGGTTCGCCGGCGCTGTACCTGCTCGACGGCATGCGTGCGCAGGACGACTACAACGGCTGGGACATCAACACCCAGGCGTTCGAGTGGTACTACCAGTCGGGCATCTCGACGGTCATGCCCGTCGGTGGTCAGTCCAGCTTCTACTCCGACTGGTACAAGCCCGCCTGCGGCAAGGCCGGCTGCACCACCTACAAGTGGGAGACCTTCCTGACCAGCGAGCTCCCGCAGTGGCTGAACGCCAACCGCAGCGTCAAGCCCACGGGCAGCGCCGCGGTGGGTCTGTCGATGGCCGGTTCGTCGGCGCTGATCCTGGCCGCCTACCACCCGCAGCAATTCGTCTACTCCGGCTCGCTGTCGGCGCTGCTGGACCCGTCGCAGGGCATGGGCCCGTCGCTGATCGGCCTGGCCATGGGCGACGCCGGCGGCTACAAGGCGGCGGACATGTGGGGCCCCAAGGAGGACCCCGCCTGGGCGCGCAACGACCCGACGCTGCAGGTCGGTAAGCTGGTCGCCAACAACACCCGCATCTGGGTGTACTGCGGTAACGGCAAGCCGTCGGACCTCGGTGGCGACAACCTGCCCGCGAAGTTCCTGGAGGGCTTCGTGCGCACCAGCAACCTGAAGTTCCAGGACGCCTACAACGCCGCCGGCGGGCACAACGCGGTGTTCAACTTCGACGACAACGGCACGCACGACTGGCCGTACTGGGGCGCGCAGCTGCAGGCCATGAAGCCTGACCTGCAGTCGACGCTGGGCGCGACGCCCGGCGCCGGCCCGGCCGCCACCACCCCGGGCACCGCCAACAGCGCCGGCAACACCGGCGCCGGTCACTGACACACAGCAACGCCATCGGTGGCGGGGACCCTGCGGGGTCCCCGCCACCGATCGTTTCCGGCGGTGTGACCTGTTTCACCACCCTCGGTTCCGGTCGGGCCGCGACCTGACTAATGTGCAGACAGCGACGAGACGATGGAGGGTGGCCATGAGGGTCGTACGGGGTCTGCTGCGGGTGGTGTGCATCGCCGCGCTGGCTGTGGGGCTGAGCGGTGTGGTGGCGGTGGGCGGCTCGCCCGGTGAAGCCGGCGCCGCCGGCTACGAGAGCCTGATGGTTCCGTCGGCGGCGATGGGCCGCGACATCCCGGTGGCCTTCCTCAAAGGCGGCCCGCACGCGGTCTACCTGCTCGATGCCTTCGACGCCGGGCCGGACGTCAGCAACTGGGTCACCGCGGGCAACGCGATGAACACGCTGGCGGGCAAGGGCATCTCGGTGGTCGCGCCTGCCGGCGGCGCCTACAGCATGTACACCGACTGGGAGCAGGACGGCAGCAAGCAGTGGGACACCTTCCTGTCCAGCGAGCTGCCGGACTGGCTGGCCGCCAACCGGGGCCTGGCGCCCGGCGGTCACGCCGCCGTGGGCGCCGCGCAGGGCGGCTACGGCGCGCTGGCGCTGGCCGCCTTCCACCCCGACCGGTTCGGCTTCGCCGGCTCGCTGTCGGGCTTCGTGTACCCGTCGAGCACCAACTACAACGGCGCGATCCTGGCGGGCCTGCAGCAGTTCGGCGGCGTGGACGGCAACGGGATGTGGGGTGCCCCGCAGCTGGGCCGGTGGAAGTGGCACGACCCGACGGTGCATTCGGCGCTGCTGGCGCAGAACAACACCCGGGTGTGGGTGTACAGCCCGACCAACGACGGGGCCAGCGACCCCGCGGCCATGATCGGCCAAGCGGGGGCGGCGATGGGCGGCTCCCGGGAGTTCTACCAGATGTACCGCAGCAACGGCGGGCACAACGGGCACTTCGACTTCCCCGGCGGCGGCGACAACGGCTGGGGCTCGTGGTCGGGACAGCTCGGGGCGATGTCGGGCGACATCGTCGGCGCCATTCGTTGAGACGGCGAGCCGGTACCGTGTAGAAGGTGCAGCGGGGGGGTGAGACCGCGTCGCTGCCGCCTTCCGACTCTGCTGGCAGGAGAACATGGCAACCAACGCGCGGCGCAAGCGCCACCGGATGCTCGCCTGGGCCGCCGCCCTGTCGGTGGCGGGCGTGGTGTTGCTGGTGCTGGTGGCGGTGGTGGTCCTGCTGCGCAGCTCGCAGCCGCCGCCGACCGCCGTGCCGCCCGGGGTGCTGCCGCCGGCCTCGACGACGACGCACCCCCACAAGCCCCGCCCGGCCAGCCAGGACGCCTCCTGCCCCGACGTGGACCTGATCGCCATTCCCGGCACGTGGGAGTCGTCGCCGGACGACGACCCGCTCAACCCCACGCAGTTCCCGGACGCATTGCTGCTCAAGGTGACCGGGCCGTTGCGCCAGGAGTTCCCGACCTCGCGGCTGGAGATCTACACCGTCCCCTACACCGCGCAGTTCAACAACCCGCTCAGCGGCGACACGCAGATGTCGTACAACGCCAGCCGGGCCGAGGGCACCCGCGCGACGGTCAAGGCGATGACCGACATGAAGGCCAAGTGCCCGTTGACCAGCTATGTGCTGATCGGCTTCTCGCAGGGCGCGGTGATCGGCGGCGACATCGCCAGCGACATCGGCAACGGCCGCGGTCCGGTCGACGACGACCTGGTGCTGGGCGTGACGCTGATCGCCGACGGGCGCCGCCAGCCGGGGGTGGGCAACGACGTCGGGCCCAACCCGCCGGGGGAGGGCGCCGAGGTCACCCTGCACGAGGTGCCGGTGCTGTCCGGGCTCGGTCTGACCATGACCGGTGCGCGGCCGGGCGGCTTCGGGGCGCTCAACGACAGGACCAACGAGATCTGCGCCCCGGGCGACCTCATCTGCGCCGCCCCGGACGAGGCCTTCAGCCTCGCCAACCTGCCCAACACGCTGAACACGCTGGCCGGCGGCGCCGCGGGACCGGTGCACGCGCTGTACGCCACCCCGCAGTTCTGGAGCCTGGACGGGGAGCCGGCGACCGGGTGGACGCTGAACTGGGCGAGGGGCCTGATCCAGAACGCGCCGCATCCCAAACACGGGTGAGGGGACACAGCCTCAGGTAGAACGGAGCCGGCCCCCGACAGCGGTACCTTGTGATTTGGTGTGCCGGGCTCGGGCCCTTAACATTAAGAGAAAATTAAGAGCAGTTAGAGCGTCAAGAGCATAAGTAGTAGCAGCGTTGTGCTGACCCGCTCGGGTCGGAGCCGATGTGCACCGGAGCCCGCGTCACCGTGGGCCGGCCGGGACGGCCCGCGCGCAGACCACAGGTAAATGTCGACGAGCAGTGTTTGACAGGAGAGCGGTATGGCGTACCACAACCCGTTCATCGTGAACGGGAAGATCAGATTTCCCGAGAACCTCAATCTGGCCCGTCACGTCGAACGGTGGGCGAAGGTTCGCGGGGACAAACTGGCCTATCGGTTCCTCGACTTCTCCACCGAGCGTGAGGGCATCGCCCGCGACATCTCCTGGTCCGACTTTTCCAAGCGCAACCGCGCCGTGGGTTCCCGGCTGCAGCAGGTCACCCAGCCCGGCGACCGCGTCGCGATCCTGTGCCCGCAGAACCTGGACTATCTGATCTCGTTCTTCGGCGTGCTGTACGCCGGCCGGATCGCGGTGCCGCTGTTCGACCCCAGCGAGCCGGGTCACGTCGGGCGGCTGCACGCCGTGCTCGACGACTGCACGCCCTCGACGGTCCTGACCACCAGCGACTCCGCCGAGGGTGTCCGAAAATTCTTCCGCAACCGCCCGGCCAAGGACCGGCCGCGCGTCATCGCCGTCGACGCGGTGCCCGACGAGGTCGGCGCCACCTGGGAGCAGCCGACGGGCGGGGCCGACGACATCGCCTACCTGCAGTACACGTCGGGCTCCACCCGCACGCCCACGGGGGTGCAGATCACCCACCTGAACCTGCCCACGAACGTGGTGCAGGTGCTCGACGCCCTCTCCATGGGCGGCGAGGAGGGCGACCGCGGCGTCAGCTGGCTGCCGTTCTTCCACGACATGGGCCTGATCACGGTGTTGTTGTCGCCGGTGTTCGGCCACAACATGACGTTCATGACGCCGGCCGCGTTCGTGCGCCGGCCCGGGCGCTGGATCCGGGCCATGGCGCGCCAGGACGAGAACGACAACGGTTCGGTCATCTCGGTGGCGCCGAACTTCGCGTTCGAGCACGCCGCGCTCCGCGGTGCGCCCAAGGACGGCGAGCCGCCGCTGGACCTGAGAAACGTCCGCGGGATCCTCAACGGCAGCGAGCCGGTGTCACCGGCATCGATGCGCCGGTTCTACGAGGCGTTCCAGCCCTACGGCCTGCGCGAGACGGCGATCAAGCCGTCCTACGGCCTGGCCGAGGCGACGCTGTTCGTCTCCACCACGCCGATGAACGAGGCGCCGCTGGTCATCCACGTCGACCGGGACGAGCTGAACAAGCACCGCTTCGTCGAGGTCGCCGCCGACGCGCCCAACGCCGTCGCGCAGGTGTCCGCGGGCGTGATCGGCGTCGACGAATGGGCCGTCATCGTCGACGCCGACTCGGCCACCGAACTGCCCGACGGGCACATCGGGGAGATCTGGCTGCACGGCAACAACATGGGCGTCGGCTACTGGGGCAAGGACGAGGAGACCACCGAGACCTTCAAGAACATCCTCAAGTCGCGCACCAGCCCGTCGCACGCGGAGGGCGCCGCCGACGACGGCATGTGGGTCCGCACCGGCGACTACGGCACCTACTACAAGGGCAACCTCTACATCACCGGCCGGATCAAGGACCTGGTCATCATCGACGGCCGCAACCACTACCCGCAGGACCTGGAGTACTCGGCCCAGGAGGCCAACAAGGCGCTGCGCACCGGGTACGTCGCCGCGTTCTCGGTGCCGGCCAACCAGTTGCCCCAGGAGGTGTTCGACAACCCGCACACCGGCCTGAGCTACGACCCGGAGGACACCTCCGAGCAGCTGGTCATCGTCGCCGAGCGCGCCGCGGGCGCGCACAAGCTCGACTACCAGCCCATCGCCGACGACATCCGGGCGGCGATCGCCGTCCGGCACGGCGTGACCGTCCGCGACCTGCTGCTGGTCCAGGCGGGCCTGATCCCGCGCACCTCCAGCGGCAAGATCGGCCGACGTGCCTGCCGGACCGCCTACCTCGACGGCAGCCTGCGCAGCGGTGTCGGTTCTCCCACCGCCTTCGCCACCGAAACAAGCTGAACACCAGACCATGACTGACACAGAACCTGACGCTTTGGACAACCTGCCCGCCCAGAAGACCGAGATGACAACGGTCCCGGAGATGCGGGAATGGCTGCGCAACTACGTGGCCAGGTGCACCGGACAGTCGCCCGACGCGATCGACGAGTCGGTGCCGATGGTGGAGCTGGGGCTGTCGTCGCGCGATGCCGTGGCGATGGCCGCCGACATCGAGGACATGACCGGTGTCACGCTGTCGGTCGCGGTGGCCTTCCAGCACCCGACGATCGAGTCGCTGGCCGCCCGCATCATCGAGGGCGAGCCCGAGGCGGACACGTCCGCCGACGGCGACGCGGACTGGACGCGCACGGGCCCCGCCGAGCGCGTCGACATCGCGGTCGTGGGTCTGTCCACCCGCTTCCCGGGCGACATGGACACCCCCGACGCCACGTGGCAGGCGCTGATGGAGGGCCGCGACGCCATCACCGACCTGCCCGAGGGGCGGTGGGAGGAGTTCCTCGCCGAGCCGCGGCTGGCCGAACGGGTGGCCAACGCCCAGACTCGCGGCGGCTACCTGAAGGACATCAAGGGCTTCGACTCGGAGTTCTTCGCGGTGGCCAAGACCGAGGCCGACAACATCGACCCGCAGCAGCGGATGGCGCTGGAGCTGACGTGGGAGGCGCTGGAGTACGCCCGCATCCCGGCGTCGAGCCTGCGCGGCAAGCCCGTCGGCGTGTACGTCGGTGTCTCCAACAACGACTACGCCATGATGGCGGTCTCCGACCCCACCAGCGCGCACCCGTACGCGATCACCGGCACCGCCACCTCGATCATCGCCAACCGGGTGTCCTACTTCTACGACTTCCGCGGGCCGTCGGTGGCCCTCGACACCGCCTGCTCGAGTTCGCTGGTGGCGGTTCACCAGGCCGTGCAGGCGCTGCGCAACGGCGAGTGCGACGCGGCGGTGGCCGGCGGGGTCAACGCGCTGATCACGCCCGCGGTGACGCTCGGCTTCGACGAGATCGGCGCGGTTCTCTCGCCGGACGGCCGGATCAAGTCGTTCTCCTCGGACGCCAACGGCTACATCCGCTCCGAGGGCGCCGGCATGCTGGTGCTCAAGCGCGTCGACGACGCCCGCCGCGACGGGGACCAGATCCTGGCCGTCATCGCCGGCAGCGCGGTCAACCACGACGGCCGGTCCAACGGCCTGATCGCCCCCAACCAGGACGCGCAGGCCGACGTGCTGCGCCGGGCCTACAAGGACGCCGGCATCGACCCGCGCAACGTCGACTACATCGAGGCGCACGGCACCGGAACGGTGCTCGGCGATCCGATCGAGGCCGAGGCCCTGGGCCGCGTCGTCGGCAGGGGCCGTCCCGCCGACCGCCCGGCGCTGCTCGGCGCGGTCAAGTCCAACATCGGCCACCTGGAGTCGGCGGCCGGTGCGGCCAGCATGGCCAAGGTGGTGCTGGCGCTGCAGCACGACAAGCTGCCGCCGTCCATCAACTTCGCCGGCCCCAGCCCGTACATCGACTGGGACGCGACGCACCTGAAGGTGGTCGACCAGCCCACCGACTGGCCGCGGTACGGCGGGTATGCGCTGGCCGGCGTCTCGAGCTTCGGCTTCGGCGGGGCCAACGCCCACGTGGTGGTCCGCGAGGTCCTGCCCCGTGACGTGGTGGAGCGGGAACCCGAACCCGCCCCGCCGGCCGAGGCGGGGGCCGAGGCCGAGGCGCCCGCCATGGAGAGCCACTCGCTGCGGTTCGACGAGTTCGGCGAGATCATCCCCGACACGGCGGCGACCGAGGAGGAGGAGCCCGAACTGCCGGGCCTCACCGAGGAGGCGCTGCGGCTCAAGGAGGCCGCGCTGGAGGAGCTCGCCGCGCAGGAGGCCGCGGAGCCCACCACACCGCTGATCCCGCTGGTGGTGTCGGCGTTCCTGACCTCGCGCAAGAAGGCGGCGGCCGCCGAACTGGCGGACTGGATGGAAAGCCCGGAGGGGCAGGCGTCGTCGCTGGAGTCGATCGGCCGGTCGCTGTCGCGGCGCAACCACGGCCGCTCGCGCGCGGTGGTGCTGGCCCACGACCACGACGAGGCCGTCAAGGGCCTGCGCGCGGTCGCCGAGGGCAAGCAGCGCCCGGGCGTATTCAGCGTCGACGGGCCGGTGACCAGCGGCCCGGTGTGGGCGATGGCCGGTTTCGGCGCGCAGCACCGCAAGATGGGCAAGAACCTGTACCTGCGCAACGAGGTCTTCGCCGAGTGGATCGAGAAGGTCGACGCGCTGATCCAGGACGAGCGGGGCTACTCGGTGCTCGAGCTGATCCTCGACGACTCCCACGAATACGGCATCGAGACTTCCAACGTCGTCATCTTCGCGATCCAGATCGCGCTGGGCGAGCTGCTCAAGCACCACGGCGCGAAACCCGCCGCGGTGATCGGCCAGTCGCTGGGCGAGCCCGCGTCGGCCTACTTTTCCGGTGGGCTCTCGCTGGCCGACGCCACCCGGGTGATCTGCTCGCGCTCTCATCTGATGGGCGAGGGCGAGGCGATGCTGTTCGGCGAGTACATCCGGTTCATGGCGCTCGTCGAGTACTCCGCCGACGAACTCAAGACTCTGCTCTCCGACTTCCCCGGCCTCGAGGTGTGCGTCTACGCCGCGCCCAGCCAGACCGTGATCGGCGGTCCGCCCGAGCAGATCGACGCGATCGTCGCCCGGGCCGAGTCGGAGGGCCGCTTCGCCCGCAAGCTGCAGACCAAGGGCGCCGGCCACACCTCGCAGATGGATCCGCTGCTCGGTGAGTTCTCCGCGGAACTGCAGGGCATCACCCCCCGGAGCCCCACCACCGGGATCTTCTCGACGGTGCACGAGGGCAGCTTCATCAAGCCCGGCGGCGAGCCGGTCCACGACGTCGCGTACTGGGTCAAGGGCATGCGGCATTCGGTCTACTTCACCCACGGCGTCCGCAACGCCGTCGACAGCGGCTACACCACCTTCCTGGAGCTGGCGCCCAACCCGGTGGCGCTGATGCAGATCGGCCTGACCACGGCCGCCGCGGGTCTGCCCGACGCCCAGCTGATCGCAACGCTGGCCAAAAAGCAGGACGACGTCGAGTCGATGATCTCGGCGATGGCCCAGCTCTACGTCTACGGCCACGACCTGGACATCTGGACGCTGTTCTCGCGGCGTTCCGCCGCGCGCTTCGACCCGCAGGACTACGCGAACATCCCGCCGACCCGGTTCAAGCGCAAGGACCACTGGCTGGAGGTGTCCTTCTCCGCGGGCAGCAGCTCGGTGATCATGCCGGGCGCCCACGTCGCGCTGCCGGACGGCCGCCACGTGTGGGAGTACACGCCCCGGATCTTCACGGGCCTGGAGGCGACGGATCTGGAGGCGTTGGTGAAAGCCGCCGCCGGCGAGGTGCTTTCAGACGCCCAGCTGACGGCGGCCGAGCAGCGTGCGGTGCCCGGGCAGGGCTCTGTGCTGGTGACGACGCTGACCCGGCACCCCGGCGGCGCGTCGGTCCAGGTGCACGCCCGCATCGACGAGTCCTTCACGCTGGTCTACGACGCCCTGGTGACGCGGGGCGGCGCCCAGTCGGTGCTGCCGGCCGCGGTCGGCGCGGGCGTGGGCATCACGGCCGGAATTTCTGCGGCCCCCGCCGTCGAAGCGAAAGCGCCGGTCGCCGCGGCGGCGGCCGAGACCGTGCAGGACAGCCTGACCAACCGCTACCTGCCGTCCGACACGGTCAGATGGTCGCCGGACTCCGGTGAGACCGTCGGGGAGCGGCTGGGCATGATCGTCGGCGTCGCAATGGGTTACGAACCCGAGGACCTGCCGTGGGAGGTGCCGCTGGTCGAGCTGGGCCTGGATTCGCTGATGGCGGTGCGCATCAAGAACCGCGTCGAGTACGACTTCGACCTGCCGCCGATCCAGCTGACGGCCGTGCGCGACGCCAACCTGTACAACATCGAGCAGCTCATCCAGTACGCGGTCGAGCACCGCGACGAGGTCTCGGAGCTGGCCGAGCACCAGAAGACGCAGACCCCCGAGGAGATCGCCAGGGAGCAGGCGCAGCTGCTCAGCGGGGCGACGCCCGCCACGGTCGCGGCGCCCGCGCCCGACCCGCAGGCCGAGCCCGAGACGCGGGCGCAGTCCGGCGTGGCCGTCCCGCCGCCGCCGACCGACCCGTCGGGGCCCGCGGGTTCCTCGGATTCCGGGACCAACGGGGCCGCGCAGCCGGACCTGAAGGGGGCTGCCGAGGCGCTCAGCCAGCAGGCGGTGGCCAAGGCGCTCAACTCCGACGTGCCGCCGCGCGACGCCGCCGAGCGGGTCACGTTCGCCACCTGGGCGATCGTGACGGGCAAGTCCCCGGGCGGCATCTTCAACCCGCTGCCCAAGCTGGACGGCGACGCCGCCGCCAAGATGGCGCAACGGCTCTCGGAGCGCGCCGACGGCCCGATCAGCGCCGAGGACGTGCTGGCGGCCGAGACCATCGAGGCGCTGGCCGAGAAGGTGCGCGGCCACCTCGAGGCCGGCGAGCTCGACGGGTTCATCCGCACGATCAGGGCGCCGCAGAACGATTCGCAGGTGCCGGTGTTCGTGTTCCACCCGGCCGGCGGCTCGACCGTGGTCTACGAGCCGCTGCTCAACCGGCTGCCGGCGGACACCCCGATGTACGGCTGTGAGCGGGTCGAGGGCACCGTGCAGGAGCGGGCCGCCCAGTACGTTCCCAAGCTGCTGGAACTCAACGGCGACAAGCCGTTCGTCCTGGCCGGCTGGTCGCTGGGTGGCGCGCTGGCCTACGCCTGCGCGATCGGGCTCAAGCGGATGGGCGCGAACGTGGCGTTCGTCGGCATGATCGACACCGTGCGGGCCGGCGAGGAGATCCCGCAGACCCGGGAGGAGACCCGCAAGCGCTGGGACCGGTACGCGCGGTTCGCCGAGCGCACCTTCAACGTCGAGATCCCCGCGATCCCGTACGAACAGCTCGAGGAGCTCGACGACGAGGGCCAGGTCAAGTTCGTGCTGGAGATCGTCCAGCAGAGCGGCGTGCAGGTCCCCGGCGGGATCATCGAACACCAGCGCACGTCCTATCTGGACAACCGGGCGCTCGAGACCGTCCAGATCGAACCCTATGACGGCCGCGTCACCCTCTACATGGCGGATCGCTACCATGACGACGTCATCGAGTTCGAACCGCGCTACGCCACCCGCAAGCCGGACGGCGGCTGGGGCGAGTACGTGTCCGACCTCGAGGTGGTGCGGATCGGCGGCGAGCACATCCAGGCCATCGACGAGCCCTACATCGCCAAGGTGGGCGCGCACATGAGCGAGGCCTTGCAGAGCATCGAGCGCCAGACGAGTGAGGTGGGCAAGTAGTGACGGAGATGGCTCCGGCTCCCGTTCAGCACAGCACGGCCGAGAAGCTGGCCGAGTTGCACGCCCGTCTGGAGCAGGCCAAGGAGCCCGGCGGTGAGAAGGCCGCGGCCAAGCGCGACAAGAAGGGCATTCCCAGTGCCCGCGCACGCATCCACGCGCTGGTCGATCCCGGCACCTTCCTGGAGATCGGCGCGCTGGCCCGCACCCCCAACGACCCCAACGCGCTGTACGGGGACGGCGTGGTCACCGGCCACGCCATGATCGACGGCCGGCCGGTGGGGGTGTTCTCCCACGACCAGACGGTGTTCCAGGGCTCGGTCGGGGAGATGTTCGGCCGCAAGGTCGCCCGGCTGATGGAGTGGTGCGCGATGGCCGGGTGCCCGATCGTCGGCATCAACGACTCCGCGGGCGCCCGCATCCAGGACACGGCCACCTCGCTGGCCTGGTACGCCGAGCTGGGCCGCCGCCACGAGCTGCTGTCCGGGCTGGTGCCGCAGATCTCGATCATCCTGGGCAAATGCGCCGGAGGAGCGGTGTATTCGCCGATCCAGACCGACCTGGTGGTGGCGGTGCGCGACCAGGGCTACATGTTCGTCACCGGCCCCGACGTCATCAAGGACGTGACGGGCGAGGACGTCACGCTCGACGAACTGGGCGGCGCGGACTACCAGGCCCGTTACGGCAACATCCACCAGGTGGTGGAGTCGGAGGCCGCGGCGTTCCAGTACGTGCGCGACTTCCTGTCCTTCCTGCCGTCCAACGCCTACGACAAGGCGCCGGTGGTGAACCCCGGCCTGGAGCCGGAGATCACCGCGAGCGACCTCGAGCTCGACTCGATCGTGCCGGACTCGGACAACACGGCCTACGACATGCACGAGATCCTGCTGCGGATCTTCGACGACGGCGATTTCCTCGACGTCGCCGCGCAGGCCGGGCAGGCCATGATCACGGGCTACGCGCGGGTCGACGGCCGCACCGTCGGTGTCGTCGCCAACCAGCCGATGCACATGTCCGGGGCGATCGACAACGAGGCCTCCGACAAGGCGGCGCGGTTCGTCCGGTTCTGCGATGCCTTCGACATCCCGCTGGTGTTCGTCGTGGACACCCCCGGCTTCCTGCCCGGGGTGGAGCAGGAGAAGAACGGCATCATCAAGCGCGGCGGGCGGTTCCTGTACGCGGTGGTCGAGGCCGACGTGCCCAAGGTGACGATCACGATCCGCAAGTCCTACGGCGGCGCGTACGCGGTGATGGGGTCGCGGCAGCTGACCGCCGACTTCAACTTCGCGTGGCCGACCGCGCGCATCGCGGTGATCGGGGCCGACGGCGCCGCGCAGTTGCTGATGAAGCGGTTCCCGGACCCGACGACGCCCGAGGCGCAGCAGATCAAGAAGGACTTCATCGAGGGCTACAACCTGAATATGGCGATCCCGTGGATCGCCGCCGAGCGCGGCTTCATCGACGCGGTGGTCGACCCCCACGACACGCGCCTGCTGATCCGCAAGTCGATGCACCTGCTGCGGGACAAGCAGATGTGGTGGCGCACCGCGCGCAAGCACGGCCTGATCCCGGTCTAGTTCCTCTCGCGAGCAGACACAGAATCGCGTATTTCACCCCGAATCAGTGCGATTCTATGTCTGCTCGCCGGTGAAGGCGCCGGCGACGAGCTCGTCGAAGCGCTCCAGCGCCTCCTCGGACTCGTCGTCGATCCCGCGCAGCGGCCCGCGGTCGGCGAGGTAGCGCTGCGCGTACAGCCGGGCGACGAGCGCCTTGCGGTCGTCGCCGCGGGTCTCCCGCTCCCAGGCGGCCTGCTCGGTGAGCAGCGCGGCGGCGTACACGTCGCCCATGAACTGGGCCAGCGGGAACAGCCGCGCTTCGGCGGTGTCGCGGTCCAGCTTGGCCCAGGCAGTGACGGCCGCGTCGAGGTCCTCGATGCGCCCGGCGACCAGCCGGGTCGTGTCGTCGTCGTCGGACACCGAGACGGCGTCGCGCAGCCGCGCCAGCAGCGTCTCGTGCGCGCTGGTCTGCTCGATGCCGCGGCGCACGTCCAGGCACAGGATGTTGTCGGGTCCCTCCCAGATCGTGTTGACCTGCCCGTCACGCAAAAGCCTTGCCACGGGCCAGGTCTCGATGTAGCCGTTGCCGCCGTGGATCTCGATGGCGTCCGAGGCCGCGGTGATCCCCAGCCGGCAGACCTTGAGCTTGGTGACCGGCACCGCGATGCGCTGCCGCGGCCCGGGGCGCCGGCGGTGGTTGGCGGCCCCCGTGCCGTCGAACACCAGCGCCAGCGCGGCCTCGACGTCGACGATCATCTCGGCGAGCTTGCGCCGCATCAGCGGCTTGTCGATCAGCGCCCCGCCGAACGCCCGGCGCTGCCGCGCGTAGCACAGCGACTCGACCAGGGCGCGGCGCGCGTTGGCCAGCCCGAACAGGGCGATGCCCAGCCGCGCGGCGTTGGTGAGCTCCATCATGCGGCCCAGCCCCTTGCCGTCGGACGGGCTCGACGCGTCGCCGGGGTCCCCGGAGAGCAGAAACGCCTCGGCGTCGACGAACTCGACCTCGCCGGAGGCCACCGAGCGGGTGCCCAACTTGTCCTTCAGGCGGCGCACCCGCACCCCGTTGCGCGAGCCGTCGCGGCGGGTGCGCAGCACCAGGAAGTTCGCGACGCCGCGGCTCGAGTCGGGGGCGCCCTCCGGCTTGGCCAGCACGACGAACGCCTCGCCGGCGCAGTTGGACGCGAACCACTTGAAGCCGTTCAGCAGCCAGGAGTCACCGTCGCGGGTCGCGGTCGTCTCCAGGGCCCCCAGGTCGGAGCCGCCGGTGCGTTCGGTGAGCAGCTGTGCCGTCTCGCCCGCCCACTCGCCGGAGGCGAACTTGGCCAGCACGTGCTCGCGCACGTCGGCGGGGGCGTAGGCCGCCACCAGCGACTGCACCATGCCGCCGCCGGTGCCCAGCGCGCAGCCCATCCCGATGTCGGCCTGGTTGAGCAGGTAGTTCGACGCGAACAGCGGTAGCCCCGAACTGACCTTCGCGGCCTTGGCGTCGGAGCGTAGCGCCTGCTGGGCGTCCAGCACGGCGCGCTTGGAGTGGGTGAACGACTCGGGCATGACGACCCGGCTGACGTCGTGTCCCCAGCGGTCGTAGCGCTCCAGTCGCGGCGGGTTGCGGTCGGTCTGCTCGGCCCACCGCGCCACCGGGCCGCCCATCAGCTCACCGATGCCGCTCAGGTGCGGCTCCACGACGGCCAACTCGTCGGGCCGCAGGTAGTAGGCCATGGTGGCCTGCAGCGTGGGATCGGTGCGGTACCAGTTGAGGCCGACGGCGCCGCGGTAGTTCTCCGTCCGGTAGCGCTCCGATTTCTCAGGGGTGGAGAAGGGCAGCCGATCCACCGACTCGGGGGCATAGTCGCTCGCGTCGTCGCTCATGACGCGACCGTATTACAGCGCTCAGGCCGAAGCGCGGAGCGGTCGCCTGCGATAGGCGCCCGTTCCTCTTCCCGCGACGCGGCGGGCCAGCGCGCCGGGGTCGAGGATCAGCACGCTCTTGCCGTCCGGGCGGATCCAGCCGCGGGTGGTGAACGTGCGCAGCGCCTTGTTGACCGACACGCGGTCGGCCCCGACGAGCTGGGCGAGCTCGTCCTGGCTGAGTTCGTGCGCGAGGCGGAGCCCGTCGCCCTCGGGGGTGCCGAAACGCCGGGCCAGCACCAGCAACTGATGCGCCACGCGGCTCGCCACGTCGCTGGACACCAGCTCGACCTGCTGGTCCTCGGTGAGCTTGAGCCGCTGCGTCAGGGCTTGGAGCAGCTGCTCGGCGATCATCGGCCAGCGGGTGATCCACGCGCGCAAGGTGGCACGGTCCAGCCACACCGCGCGCACGTCGGTGATCGCCGTGGCCGTGCAGCTGCGCGGGCCGGGGTCGAACACCGCGAGTTCGCCGAACGCGTCGGTCGGGCCCAGGATCGCCCGCAGGTGAGCGCGGCCGCCCGAGCCGGCCAGGCTGATCTTCACGGTGCCCGAGACGATGACGTACACCCGGTCACCCGGGTCGCCCTGATTGAATATCGTTTCGCGCGAACGGAATTCGACGGTGTGAAGCTGCCTGGTCAGCTCCGCCGCCGCGCCGGGCTCGACGCGCCGCAGGATCCCGGTGCGGCTCAGGATCTGAGCCAGGACCCGGTCCTCGTCACCGGCGGCGACATCGGGTGCGCTCATCTCAGCCCTCCTCATCCGGCCAGGAAGATCAGCCGGAAGTTGCCGACCTGGAGCTCGTCGCCGTCGGACAGCACCGCCGAGTCGACCTGTTCCCGGTTGAGGTAGGTGTTGTTGAGGCTGCCGAGGTCGACGACGCGGAACTGGGCGGCGCCGTCGTCCCTGCGTATTTCGGCGTGCCGGCGACTCACGGTGATGTCGTCGAGGTAGATGTCGCTGGCGGGGTGGCGGCCGATGGTCGCGACCGGCGCCTCCAGCCGGAACTGCGCTCCGGCGTTGGGGCCGCGCTTGACCACCAGCACGCCCGAGCCGCGCGGCAACGCCTCGACTTCGGCGTCGTCTGCCGACCAGGCGAGCTCGTCGTGGATGTCCGCGAGCGAGGCCAGGTGGGCCGTGTTGTCGTCGGGCGCGTGGTCCCGCTTGCTCGCGTCCTGCACGGGGGCCCGGTTGCGGATCACGCGGCCCGTCGGAGGTCCGGGGCCGCTTGGGCCGCCGGCGACGCCGGCCGGCGCGCCCCCGGCCCCCAGCCGACGTAGCTCAGGTACAGCCCGACGAAGGCGAAGGCTACGCAGAGCGACACCCACAATCCCTGCGCGCCGATCATGCTGTTCGCCAGGGAGACGAAGGCCGTGGGAAAGGCCAGCAGGAACACTCCCCGCAGGGTGATCAGCCAGCCCAGCAGCGACACGATGATCGCCGCCGCGCCGTGCCAGCTCTGATGAGCGGCGACGACGACCAGGCCGAACAGCAGAATGAAAGCACCGGTCACCCAGGTCCACAGCGAGTTCGCCTCGAACTGCGCCAGCAGCGACTGCATGTCGGAGGCGCGCGCCACGGCCGTGACGTCGACGATGACGAGGAAAAGACCCAGCACGCGCGCGAACATTCGCGTCCTGGCCTGCGATTCCGGTGAAGCGTCCATAGTCGTGCCCTCCGTGTGATGCGGGTCCTACACCTGAATCGGACCACCCCGGCACGTGCCCGGCTAGGGACCGAAGTCCCGTTCGTGCGGACCTATGGCCCTGCCTCGGCCCGCCGCCGGAGCGGATGATCGGGCCCAGCAACCACCGATCGAGGAGTCGACGATGAAGGCGAACGTAGGCGACTGGCTCGTGATCAAGGGCACGACCACGGAATCAGCGGACCAGCGCGGCCTGATCACCGAAGTGCACGGGACGGCCGGCGCCCCGCCCTACGTGGTGCGCTGGCTGGCCAACGGCCACCTGTCCACCGTGTTCCCCGGCTCGGATGCCCTGGTGGTCACCGCGGCCGAGCAGCAGCGGGCCGAGGAGCGGGCGCGGCAGCGGTTCGGCACCGGGCGGTTTCACACCGGGGCCACGAACTCCGACGTGTAGAACTCGGCCGGGTGCTGCGAGTGCGGGTTTCCGCGCTCGATGATCACCCAGACGCCGGTGGTTCCCGGCCGGATCGTGTCCTGCACGGTGAGCGTGCCGTCGCCGCCCGCGTCGGTGTCCAGGCCGGCGAACGCGGTGCCCGGATCCCCGGGACCGCAGCCGCCCGCGGCCGGCCGGGGAACCTGGATGAGGCCGACGTCGAAGTGGGTGCCGGGATCCGGCGGGTCCGCCAGGTGCACTTCGGCGATCGCCTTCGACCCGGCGGTGCGCACGAGCGCGGTCGCGGTGCCCAGGCCGGGACGCGCGACGATGGGCGGGGTGCTCACGAAGCTGAAGTCGCAGCGGCGGAGCTTCCAGTCCATGACCACCGTGGTGGCGCCGTCGGCGCCGGCGGTGGCGACGCACCACGTCGTCGCCGGACAGCGTGCCGCCCCGAGAAGTGCGGCGGTACGGGTTCCCAACCAGGTGCGCATCGGGCCACCTCGATCCATGCAGAGTGACGCCGGTCACACCGGGCTTTCCCCGCCGCGGCGAAGCCCAAACCTCAGGGCTTGATGCGGATCGGTCCCGGCGACCACCACCCGCTGCGGGTGGCGGTGCCCAGGTCCAGCTGGGCGGGGCTCGCCTCGGCGATGGTGTCGAACTTGCGCAGCGACCCCCAGTCGCGGCCCCAGTCGTGGGACAGATACGTCGACATCACGTGGGCGCGCAGCAGCAGGTCGGTGATCCCCAGCAGCCCGCCGTTGACGCCGTCCTCCCAGGTGTCGGTGTCCTGCTTCTTGGCGTTGTAGTCCGGCGTGATGCGGAACTTCGGGATCTCGGTCACGCCGTTGACGTGCAGCATCGGGTGCTGGCACGGGAACGCCAGCCCGACCGCCCAGTCCATCAGCACCGGCTGCGAGGAGCCGACGTACTCCTGCACCGAGCGCAGTTCGGGCACCCGCGGCGGGGTCACCGCTATCCAGTCCTCCGGCGTGAGGGAGAGGTCCTCGGCCACCAGCCGAACCGCGACCGCGTCGGCTGGTATCTGAGACCGGGCGAAGCGCAGGTTGCGCCACACCTTGGGCTGTTCGCCGTAGAGGTCGTAGGGCGTCAGCCGGCCGGCCGCGACCGGCTCACCGCCGGGGCCCGGCCTGGCGTACTCGAGCACGACGGTCTGCCCGGCGGTGTAGCCGTGCAGGATGCTGTTGCCGGTGATCCTGCCCGCGGCGGTCACCACCAGCAGGGGATGCCCGTCGTCCGGCCTGGGCAGCCGATACCACGCCGAGGTCAGCCTGCTCTGCTGTTGCGCTCCCGTGGTGTAGCTGCCCGCCAGCGGAACCCGGTCGGGGTCCAGGCCGTAGGGCAGCGGCAGCATGGACCCGTTGATCCCCGGCGACTTCAGCTTGGTGGGCCCGTACCAGTCGTAGTCGGTGCCCGGCTGCGGAACCGCCGTCTCCCGGACCGCCTCGGCCAGGGTGCGTTCCGGGACGCCGTTGGGGGTGAACCCCGTCGGGTCGACGCCGCCCAGCGGTCCCAGCGGGCCGTAATCGCCCGGCATCGGCGTCATGAAACCGGCGTTGCTGTCCGGCTCGACGAGCACGTCGTCGGCCAGCGCGCAGCCCCCGGAGAACTCGCGCAGGTTGTCCCAGCCGTTGGAGTAGGTGGGGTACTGGCGCACGATCCCGGCCACCATCGACGCGACGAACACCAGCGCCATGAACCCGGCCGCGATCGGCACCGGTGCTGCCGTCGCCGCCCGCGCCAGCCGGCCCTCGCCGCGGTCGCGCGGCGCGAAGTGCAGCCACACCGCCCACAGGGCCGCGATCGCGAACACTGCGAAAATCATTGCGCTGACGCTGATTCCGCCGAGCCTGGGCATGATGTTGTTGAACGGGACGCCGTAGCTCGAGACGTACCACCAGCCGTTGGTGGTGGCGAAACACAGCGCCAGCACGAACAGCACCGCCGCGGTGAACGCCATGCGGTTGCGTGACCAGCGCAGCACCTGGTGCGACACCAGCACCGTGGTCAGCGCGGCCATCGCCGCGCCCACCGCCGCGAACAGCCCGAAGTGGTGCACCCACTTGGTGGGGGTGAACATCAGGAAGAACATGGTGCCGAAGATGACTCCCATCAGGCGCCACGCCGGCCCGCGGGCCACGCCGGGAACGCGCTTGCGCCGCAACATGATGAACACCGCGGTGAACAGGCACAGCGCGGAGATGAAAAAGCCGAACCGGCGCGACAGCGAGCCGTCGACGGTGGGCAGGAACAGGTAGTAGTAGCGCAGGTTCTCGGTGTACCAGGCCTGGCTGGGCCCGATGTCGGTGCGAATCCGGGTGGCCTCCAGCACCGTCGACAGCGTCTGGTCGGCGAACACCACGGTGAGGATGACGAAGCCGGCGGCCAGCAGCGGGGCCACCAGCGGCCAGGTGCCGACCAGGCGATGCCGTTTGACCATGATCCGCACGATCGGGCGGCCACCGGCGACCAGGGCGGCCACCGCGATCAGGCCGGTGGGCTGCACACCGAGGGTGAAGGCGGCGGTGACGACGGCCAGCGCCGCCGGCGTCACCCGCGAGGCGCACATCGACCGCTCGATCAGCACATAGGTGATCAGCGAACCCAGCGCGATGATCGGCTCGGGGCGAAGACCGTTGTTGAACGGCATCCACGCGGTCAGCAGGACCAGGCCGGCCGCCCAGTTGGCGGCCGTGCTGCCCGTGACCGCGGGGCCCAGCCGGGGCAGCACCTCACGCGAGAGCAGCAGCCAGCACACGAGCCCGGCGACCAGGTCGGGCAGCCGCATCCACAGGCTGCCGTCGCTGACGTGGGTCATCAGGGCCAGCAGGTTGTAGTACCAGCCGAACGGATCCTCCGGGCTGCCGAACCAGCGGAAGTAGTTGGACATGTAGCCGGCGTGGTCGGCGACCCTGGCCATGCCCAGGATGTAGCCGTCGTCGGAGGAGTTGGCGCCGATCACGTGCCAGAGCAGGAACCCGAAGATCACCGTGGCGTCGACCAGGGTGAACTTGCGCCAGCGGGTGGGGATCAGCCGGTGCATGCGCCGGCCGTCCAGCTGGTCCAGGCGCCACAGCGCGATCAGCGCGACGACGGTCGCCACGACCGCCAGCACCATCGCCGCCAGCTTCAGCGTCGTCGGGGTCGTCGAGAACCGGGTGTCGATGGTCGCCGAGAGCCGCAGCCCCGGCGGGGCGGGGCCGCTCAGGTCGCTGAACACCCCGACGATCTGCGGGCGCAGGTTGGGATCGGGGAAGCCGCCGCGCACGGGCCGGCCCGCCGGATCGGTCAACCCGACGAAGGTGGCGAAGGTGCCGGCCAGGGTGGAGGTGATCTCGATGCGCTGACACTTCGGGGAGGCCACCTGATCGCGCGGCGCGCCGGCGATCACCACGTTGCGGTCGGTGACGTCGACGCGCTGTTTGCCCGCGACGACGAACAGCGCGTTGAGCGCGGCGTCCTTGCCCTTCTTGGGTGCCGTGCTCAGGACGACGCCGCCGTCGGGAGGCAGAGCGCCCACCACCGAGCACGGCACGCTGGCCGTCACGTCGACCGGGGTCAGCGAGATCAGCGGCGCCGTCACGCTGTTCAATTGGCCGTTTTGCGGCCAGTTCAGCATGGCGGTGGTCTGCACGACGGGCAGCAGCGGCGTGGCGACCGACAGGACGAAACCGATCAGCCCCGCGATCGTCGCGACCCAGCGCGTCGCCCGCACGTCCTGGCGGCTGACGGGGTTCGCGGTGGCCCCGCGGCGTTCGGAGTTGATGACGCTCATGGGAGGGCTCGAATCGGTCCTTTCCGGCTCCAGCCGGGCACGGTGGTCACGCCCTGCACGACGGCGGCGTTCGGCGCTTTGTCGGCCGGCACCAAACGGTGGTACTGCTCGACGGAGCCCCAGTCGCGGTGCCAGTCGCCGCGCAGGTAGGTCGAGACGGTCGAGGTATACATCATCGCCTGGGTGAACAGGAACGGACCGCCGGCCTCACCGGCCTGCCACCCGTTCGACGACGCCGCCGTCTGCTTGTGCTCGGGCATGATGCGGTAGTCCGGAAGCTCGGCGACGCCGAGGTGTTCGGTGAACGGCCGCTGGCAGGGGAAGTTCGCCGCGGTCGCGACGTCCATCAGCACCGGGGTCTGCGATCCGAGCAGGTGCTGCAGGGTCTGCAGCACCGGGACCCGCGGCGGGGTGAACGCGAACCACTGCTCGGAGCTCAGGTTCGGGTCGTAGGCGACGATGCGCGCCACGTCGGCCTCCGGCGGCGCCCAGGCCAGCGGGAACCGCAGGTTGCGCCACGCCGGCTCCGGCCCGATGTCGATCGGTTGCACCTCGTTCAGCGGTTGGGTGGTGCCGTCCGGGCGGGTGACCCCCCATTGCAGCTTGAGCAGCTGCCCGTAGGTGAAGGTGCCGTCCTCCTTGTAGGACCAGATGGCGCCGGCGGCCGAGATGACGACCAGCGGGCGGCCCGGGTCCCCCCTTTTCAGGTCGCGCGGCAACCGGTACCAGGCCGAGGTCGCCGTGGCGGCCAGCGAATTCTCGCCGTAGCTGCCCATCACCGGGGTGCGGGCCGGGTCGAGGCCGAACGGCAGCGCCGCATGCGATCCGTTGACGCCGACCGGGCCCTTGCCGCCGGCCGTGCCAGCGGAGTCGCTCATGGTGGCGTTGGGTTTGTTGGGGGATGCGTCGGAGTTCACCACGCCGGGCTTGGTCACCACCGGGTAGGACCGCAGGTCCTCGCCCACCCCGTCGGGTTTGAAGCCGACCGGGTTGAGCCCGCCGAGCGGGCCGTCGGGCCCGAACTGCTGTCCGGGGACCGGCTGCAGCAGCCCGGCGTTCGGGTCGGGTTCGGCCAGCACGTCGTCGGCCATCGCGCAGCTGGTGAGCCCGGACGCGATCGCCGCCAGGTTGGCCTTGCCGGTGGTGTACTGCGGGTAGCGGAACACCGCGGCCTTGGCCAGGGAGGCGACCTCGCCGACGACCATGATCGACGCGACCACCAGCAGCGGCGTCGAGGCCAGCACCCGGTTGCGCCGGTTGGCCTTGACCTCGGTGTGCCCGGCGTAGTCCATCCGGAAGTGGTACCAGGCGGCCAGCAGGCCGGTCAGGATCGACAGCGTCAGGAACATCGACGTCACCGGGTGGCTGGCCACGACCGGCGGGATGTCGTACCAGGGCACCCCGTAGTTGTTGACGTCGAACCAGCCGTTGACGCCCGAGGTCGCCCACGCCAGCACGAACAGCAGCGCGGTCACGTACAGCGTCAGGTTGCGCCGGCTGTGCAGCCCGATGCGGGCGAAGGCGAACGCGGTCACGGCCCCGAGGAGGCCGGCCAGCCCGGCGAACGCGCCGAACTGCACGGCCCACTTCGTCGGGGTGAACGTCAGCAACAACAGCCCGACCGCGGTGGTGCCGATCAACCGCCACGCCGGGCCGCTGGCCACCCCCGGCACCCGGCCGCGCCGCAGCAGCACCACCAGCACCACGAACATGCACAGCAGCAGCACCAGCACGGCGAAGCGCCGCGACATCGAGCCCTCGGCGTTGCTCTCCACCGTCAGGAAGTAGTAGCGCAGAAAATCCTGGTACCAGGCGATCGTGGGGCCGACCTGGTATTTGATGCGCGCCGACTCGGCGACCGTGGCCAGGGTCTGGCTGCGGAACACCACCACGGTGATCAGCGACAGCGCGGCCGCCAGCACCGCCAGCGGCGCCGGCAACCCGTCGGTGGCGCGGCGCCGCCGGATCACCCCGGCGATTGCCCGGGCCCCGGTCAGCAGCGCGGCGACGGCGACCAGGCCCTGCGGGGCCAGCGTCGCGGTGAGCATCGCGACGATGACCGCGACCGCGGCCGGCGCCAGGCGGCCCAGCGCGATCGCGCGTTCCGCCAGCATCCAGGTGGCCACCGCGCCGAGGGCGATCAGCGGCTCGGGCCGCAGCCCGTTGTTGAACGGCAACCAGGCGGCCAAGAACACCGCGCCGGCGGTGAACACCGCGAGCCGGTTGGCCGCCAGGCCGCCGCGGCCGGGTCCCAGCCGCCGCAGCGCCCAGTGCCCGATGATCAGCCAGCACGCGATCCCGGCCAGCGTGGCCGGCAGCCGCATCCACACGCCGGCGGTGCTCACCGACGCCATCCCGGACAGCACGGACAGATACCAGTCGAACGGCGCGTCGGTCGTCCCGAAGAAGCGGTAGTAGTTGTCCACGTAGCCGGCCTTGGGCGCGATGCGGGCGATGGTCAGGTTGTAGCCGTCGTCCGAGGAGGTGGCGCCGATGACGTGCCACAGCGCCAGCGTCGCGATGACCCCGGCGTCGGCCAGCCAGACCGCAGCACCGGCGTGCCGGCGCGCGCCCCGACGGAGCCGGCCGCGGCTGCGCCGGTCCAGCGCGGCCAGCGCGCCGATGGCGGCCAGCACGGCCAGCGCGCCGACGGCCATCGCGGCCGTCTTCAGGGGCGTGGGCGCCGTGATGAACCGGGTGTCGATGTCCACCCGCGCCGACAGCCCGGGCTGGGCCGGCACCTTCAGGTCGGTGAAGATCCCGCCGACCTGCGGCTTCTTCTCCGACGGAAGCACGCCGGCGGCGCCGGGTATGCCGACGAAGTCCGCGCCGACGGACCCGGCGTCGGCCCAGATGTGCAACGCCCTGCAGGTGTCCGTCGCGACCGCCGAGCGCTGCGCGACCGCGGCCACCGAGTCGCGGAACGCGGCGACGACCACGTCCTTGTTGGCGCGCACGAACAGCCCGTTCTTTCCGGCGTCGACTCCGTTGGCGGGCAGGGTCGAGACGACCAGCCCGCCGTCGGCGGGCAGGGTGGCGATCGCCGGGCAGGGGATGGAGATGTCGAGCGCGCGCGGCGCCCCGGACACCAGCGGCGCGGTGACCTGGGCGACGTGCCCGTCGGTGGTGCCCTGCGGCCACAGGATGGTTGCGGTGGTCTGCCGCACCGGAAGCAGCGGGACGCTGACGCAGATCAGCACGCCCACGATGCCCGCGGCGAGGGCCACCAGCCTCGGGACGCGCCGGGATTGCTGCTCGCCGTCGGGGGACACGAGGGTCGATGGTAAGCGACGCCGCTGAGGACGCAGGGTATGGACGCGGCGATAGCGCCCAGCGGGTATGCCGCGGAGCGGCACGCCGAAATCGGTGTGAATGGGGTAACAATTCCCGGTTTGGCGCCGGGGTGGGCCGGTAATCCCCCCGGGCCGACCGTGAGGTTCAGCGGCTGGCCGCCATCCTCCGCGAGCTGATCGCCGCGGGGGCGCTGCCCGCGCTGCCGTAGTCCCCGGGTCGGGCCGCCTGCTGCGACTCAGTGCCGCAGCGGCGCCGGGTTCCACAGGCCGCCGCGGGTGACCGTGCCCAGCTGGAGCCGGGCCGGCCCGGCGTCGGGGTAGTAGGGCGTCAGCCGTTGCAGCGAGCCCCAGTCCCGCGACCAGTCGTCCTTGAGGTAGCTGGCCACCGTCGTCGCCTTCAGCAGCAGTTCGGTGACGCCCAGCGGGCCGCCGCCGTTGTTGTCCATCACCGGCGAGTTGGCCTCGGCGCCGAAGCGGTCCGGCAGGATGCGCCACTTCGGTGTCTCGTCGACGCCGTTCCGGTGGCCGAACGGCCGCTGGCACGGGAACGCCAGCCCGACCAGCCAGTCCAGGAACACCGGGTCCTTGGAGCCCACGACGTCCTGCAGCGTGCGCAGCCGGGGGATCCGCGGCGGGGTGAGGGCGATCCAGTGCTGCGGCGCCAGGTCCTCGTCGTCGGCGACCAGCCGGACCCGGGTGGCCGACGCCGGGATCGCCGACAGGGCCAGCCGCAGGTTGCGCCACGCCGGTGACGCCCCGACGTCGGCGAGCTGGAACGACCCGCCGGGGTGCCCGCCCGCCGCTTCGCCGTCGGTGGCCCACTGGATCTGCACCTCGCGCGGGTCGAAGCGGCCCGCCGCGCTGACCACCAGCAGCGGGCCCGCCTGGTCGCGGGGCGGCAGGCGGTACCAGCCCGACCGCAGCCGGGCCGGCACCTGGATGCCGGGGCGCCAGCTGCCCAGCACCGGGGTGCGCGCCGGGTCCAGGTTGTAGGGCAGCTGCGCGCGGGAGTTGTTGAGCCCGGGGGCCGCCCGGGTGCCGCCCTCGGTGCCGGCCCCGGTGCCGGTGACCGGGTTGTCGTCGGTGACGAAGCTGCGGTCGCCCGGCCGCTCCATCACCGGGTCGGCTCGCACGTCGGCGGGAATGCCGTTGGGGGTGAAGGCTTCCGACAAGCCGGCGCCCAGGGCCTGTGCCGCCGGTCCCGTCACCGGCGCCAGCATGCCGGCGTTGGGGTCCTGCTCCACCAGCACGTCCTCGGCCAGGCCGCAGGTATTGCCCGTCAGGGCCTGCAGGTTGGACCGGCCGACCGACCACGCGGGGTACTGGCCGATCATCGCCAGGGTCAGCGACATCACCTCGAAGACCACCAGCACCCACGCGGCGATCGCCAAGGGCGACTGGACGATTCCGGCCAGCCGCGCCCCGTACCGGGTTCGGGGCGGCGCGTTGTCGGTGGCGACGAAGTGGAACCACGCGGCCAGCAGCAGCACCAGCAGCGTCAGCCCGAGGAACACCGTCGACGCCCCGTAGTGCCACTTGGGGAACGCATTCGACCAGGGGACACCGAAATTGGACACGTACCACCAGCCGTTCACGCTGGCGAAGCACTGTGCCATCACGAACAGCACCACGGCCGCGAACACAGTACGGTTGCGCCGCGAGCGCATGGCCCCGGCCGTCACCGCGACCGCGGCCAGCGCCCCCAGCGATCCGGCCAGGCCGGCGAACACCCCGAAGTGGTGGGTCCACTTGGTGGGCGTGAACATCATCGCGACGAACGAGATGATCGTGATGCCGATGATGCGGCGGCTCGGCCCGGCGGCCGTGCCCGGAATCCTGCCCTTGCGCAGCGACATCGCCACGGAGATGCCGAGCGCGAGGACCAGCGCCAGCACCGCGAAGCGGCGGGCGATCGAGCCGTCGGGGCTGGCCATGAACAGCCGCTCGTAGCGCAGGTGTTCGTCGAACCAGGTCAGGCTGGGGCCGACGGCACGCTTGAGCGCGGTGGCCTGCATTTCCCCGGCCAGGGTCTGGTCGCGGAAGATCAGGATCACCGTCACGGTGGCCGCGGCGGCCAGGGGCGCCAGCAGCGGCAGCAGCCCGAACCGCCTGGATCTGCGGTGCAGGATGGTGCGCAGCGGTCCGATCGCGACCAGCAGCGCCCCGATGGAGGCGATGCCCGTCGGCCCGGAGAACAGCGTCAGCGCCCCGATGATGCAGGCGCCCGCCACGGGCAGCAGCCGGCTGGTGGCCACCGCGCGTTCCACCGAGCACCACGTCAGCAGGATGCCCAGGGCGATGATCGGCTCGGGCCGCAGCCCGTTGTCGAGCGGCAGCCACACCGCCAGGAACATGCCCGCCGCCGTCCACGCCGCCGCCCGGCTCCGCTTGACGGCGTGGCCCAGGCGGGGGATGACCTCGCGGCTGATCAGCCACCAGGACGTCAGCGCCATGGCCAGGGTCGGCAGCCGCATCCAGATGCTGGTGGTGGTGACGTGCGCCCACAGCGCCAGCAGGTCGTAGTACCAGCCGAACGGGGCCTCGGGCGTGCCGAACCAGCGGTAGTAGTTGGCCATGTAGCCGGCGTGCTCGGACACCCGGGCCATGGTCAGGATGTAGCCGTCGTCGGAGGTGTTGGCGCCGACGAAATGCCACCACACCAGCACCGCGATCACCACGGCGTCCAGGCCGCCGATCGACCACCACCGGGCGGGCAGGAAGCGGCGGTGCCGGGTGGCCCCAGCGGTTTCGAAGGCGGTGTCGAGGACGTGCAGCGCGACCAGGGCGGCGGCCGTGCAGAGCAGCCCGAGGATCATCGCGGCCAGTTTCAGCGGCGTGGGGCTGCTGCTGTAGCGGGTGTCCACGGTCGCTGAGAGGCTCAGCCCCGGCGGTGCCGGTCCGCTCAGGTCGGTGAACACGCCGACGATCTGGGGCCGGAAATCGTAGCCGCTGCGCTCCCCGCGCAGTGGTGCGCCGGGATGCTCGGCGTTGGGTCCCTGCCGCAGCCCGACGAATTCGCCGGTGACCTTCTCGGCGCGCGCCGTGAAGGTGAGCCGCCGGCAGGCCGGGCTGAGCACCTGGCTCAGCGGGGCCGTCACCACCGGGACGTTGCGCACCACCAGCACCAGGTAGTCGTTGGCGCGCTGGATGAGCAGGCCGCGATCGACGGCCTTGGGGGCCTGCTTGGGCACCGTGGAGAGCAGCACCGTCTTGCCGGCGTTCTCGGGCCCGGCCAGCCCGGCGGCGGCCTGGCATGGCACGCTGACGTTGAGTTCGGTGGCGACGTAGCCGATCAGCGGCGCCTCGACGCTGGCGAAGGTGCCGCTTTGCGGCCAGTTCAGCTGGGCGGTGGTCTGTTTGACCGGCATAAGCGGCGTGCCCACGGCCAGCAGGGTTCCGAGTAAACCGGCGATGGTCGCCACGAGCCGAGCGATGCGGTGGTTGGTTCCCGTGTCGCTCACGGAGCTAGATGGTAGTTCTTCGGCCCTAGCTGGGGTTTCGGTGACCATCAGCCGCCGCCCCCGGGCTTGCGGATGGCCAGGACGAACGGGCCGACGGTTGCCACGGCGAAGCGGGGGTCGGCGAACAGGGCGGCCCGCAAATCGACGACGTAGCGGCGCACGTTGGGCTGGTTGGGGTAGACGTCCTCGGCCAGCCGCAGGGTGTAGTTGCTGCCCGCGCCGCGGCGCATCAGGAACACCGTCGGCGGCGGCCAGGGGCAGGTGTCCAGGGCGTGGATCAGCTCGTCGGGCGTCTTGAGCTTCGACCATTTCTCGATCTGCGCCGCCCGCAGGTCGAACTGTGCCAGTGGGTTGGCGTAGTGCGAGGTCAGCCCCTGGAAGCCCCAATACGGGTAGTAGGACAGGAAGCTGTAGTCGGCGGTCATCACCACGACCCGGTCCGGCGGCAGCCCGGTCACCTGCCGGATGGTGGCATCGACTTTCGCGTAGAACTTCTCCGAGCCGGCCGGCCGCCGGTCGCCGCGCTGGCCGTGCCCGTCGGTGTCGGTGTAGGCGATGGTCAGGTCGGGGCGCAGCACCTCGGGGATGTCCTGGCTGAACGCGATCGCGGCGGCCAGCCCGACGGCCCCGGCCACCGGCAGGGCGGCGCGGCTCCTGTCGGCCAGCGCCCGGGTGGCCTCCAGGAAGCCGAACGCCCCGGCCGCGACCAGCAGCACCGTCAGGGTGGGCTGCAGACGGAACGACAGCAGCGTGGTGCGCGCCAGCGTGGTCAGCATCGACAGCAGCGACCACAGGTAGACCGCCAGCACGCCGATGGCCAGGGCGCCGGCCCTTACCGACGTGCGGGCCCGCAGCACCAGCCACAGCGTGCCCAGCATGCAGACGGCGCCCAGTAGCGAGAACTGCAGCATCGGGAAGGTCAGCTCGGCCCCGTCGGCGGGCAGGTAGTGCATGGCGCTGCCGGTGTTGCTGACCGGGCTGTGCAGTGCGCGCAACGCGAACGGCAGCCACGTTGTGGCGCCGATCGCCGCGGCGATCACCGCGATGACGGCCAGCCTGCGCAGCGGGCCGACCGCGGCCTGCACACCGCCGTGTCGCCAGCGCGAGGCGGCCAGCAGCGCGGCCATCAGCCCCACCGTGAACGCGCTGAAGCCGAACAGCAGCGTGTACCAGGTGGCCGCCCAGCCCAGGAAGATCCCGGCGCCGATCACCGCGGCCCAGCCGCCGCGCGCGCCGGCGCGCAGGCCCGACCACGTCAGCACCAGCACCGGCGGCAGCAGCACCGTGATCATCGCCGAGTAGGGCTCCGGCGCACCGTAGGCCAGCGTCGCGGCCGCGGTGGCCGCGGTGAGCACCAGCGCGTACTCGAAGCGGACCAGCCGCCACCACAACACCAGCGCGACCGCGACCGCGACGGCGATCGAGGTGATCGCCCACGGCTTGAACACCTCCCAGGCCGGCGTCCCGGTCAGCGCCGCGGCGCGGCCGCCGATCCAGAACCAGCCCGGCGGGTAGAACGGCGGCAGGCCGAGGTAGGTCATGTCGTGCAGGGCGGGGCTGTCGGCGAGCCGGGTCAGGTATTCGGTGCGGAACTGCTGGTCGACGGAGACGCCGAACAGGTACAGCTTGGTCGCCCCCAGCGGCATGCCGAGGGTCACGACGGTGAACGCGGAGACGAACGCCAGCCCACCCAGCCGGGCGAGCAGGCGGTGGCCGCGCCGCCACACCCAGCCGGCGCCGACGAGCCCGGCCAGGCAGCCGACCTGCCCGACGGTGGTCAGCGCGTGCAGCTGGTTCGACGACGGGTAGGCCGGCCACTGCACGCGGGAGATCGCGACCAGCGACACCACGGCGACGGCGACGGCGACCAGCGCGGCCGCGGCGATCTGGCCGAGGCCGGCGAGCGCGTTGCGCGCGGTCAGATTGGCAGCCTGCGGAAGACGCTCCGCGGGATGTGTCGCAACACCATCATCACATAGCGGAATGCTGCTGGCGCCCAAACCAATTCCTTACCTTTTGCCGCCGCGGTCACCGCGAGGTTCGCGACGTACTCCTTGTCGACGGTGAGCGGGGCCTCCTTGATGTGCGCGCTCATCCGGGTGCGTACCTGGCCCGGCCGGATCACCAGCACGCGAACCCCGTACTCCCGCAGCGCCTCTCCGAGCCCGAGGTAGAAGCCGTCCAGGCCGGCCTTGGTGGAGCCGTAGACGAAGTTGGACCGCCGCACCCGCTCCCCGGCCACCGTGCTCATCGCGATGATCTGGCCGAAGCCCTGGGCGCGCATCTTCTCGCCCAGCAGCACCCCCACCGAAACCGCTGCGGTGTAGTTGATCTCGGCGGCCTGCACGGCCTTGCGCTGGTCCTGCCACAGCTCCTCGGCGTCCCCGAGCACCCCGAAGGCCACGATCGCCACGTCTATATCTCTTGGGTCCCCGCCCCCAAAGGCCGCCTCGATCACCGCGGGATGGGTGTCGCTCGCGGTCGCGTCGAAGTCGACCCACTCGACCGACTTGGCGCCCGCCGCCGTCAGCGCGGCGATGGCCTCGTCCTTGCGGGGATGGCCCGGCAGGTCCGCCAGCACGATTCGCGCGTGTGCGTTCTGCAGGTAGCGCTCGCAGATGGCCAACCCGATCTCGGAGGTGCCCCCGAGCAGCAGGATGGTCTGCGGATTTCCCACGGCGTCCAGCACCATCTAGAGCAACTCCAAGCGTCGGGCCATGTCGGAGGCGAACACCCGGTCGGGGTCGGCCTTGCGGCGCACGGCGATCCACTCGTCGATGCGCGAATACATGGCGTGGAAGGTGTCGGCGCTGACCCGTGAGTCCTTCGCCGTGTAAACGCGACCGCCGAATTCCAGGACGCGGCGGTCGAGTTCGTTGAGGAACTCGTTGAGCCCGGGCTTGATCGGGAAGTCGACGCAGACGTTCCAGCCTGGGATGGGAAAGCTGAGCGGGGCCTTGTTGCCCGGGCCGAACAGCTTGAACACATTGAGAAACGAGTAGTGCCCGGACTTTTGGATGTCGCGGATGATGCCCTTGAACTCCTCGACCGCGGTGGTGGGCACGACGAACTGGTACTGGCCGAAGCCGGCGGGGCCATAGGCCCGGTTCCATTCACCGAACATGTCCAGCGGGTGGTAGAACTGCGTCAGGTTCTGGACCTTGCCGCGATACGTGCCTGACTTGCGGTACCACAGCTCACCGATCGGCCCGAAGGTGTACTTGTTGGCCAGCCCGTTCGGGAACACATCGGGAAACGTAAATAGCTGCGGCGCATCAAATTTCAACGGATTGCGCTGGAGCTTCTCAGGCAGCTGGTCGAGCTTGGCGAGCGAGCCCCGCGATATCGCCGCCCGGCCCAGCTTCGGGGGCGGGCTTATCGCGTCGAACCACGCGGAGGAGTAGGTGTAGTTGGCCTCGCTGCCGTCGCTGTGGAAGGCGATGGTCTCGTCCAGGCTGGCGGTCACGTCACCGTCGGCGATGAAATAGGCCGTCTCCGTGGGCGTCATCTCGATCGTGGCCCGCAGCACGATCCCGGTCAGCCCGTTGCCACCGACGGTGGCCCAGAACAGTTCGGACTCCTCGCCGGATGGGGTCAGGTGGCGGATGGCGCCGTCGGCGGTCAGCATGTCCATCGACCGCACGTGGTTGCCGAAGCTGCCCGCGCTGTGGTGGTTCTTGCCGTGGATGTCGCAGGCGATCGCGCCGCCGACGGTGACCTGGCGGGTTCCCGGCAGCACCGGAACCCACAGCCCGAACGGCAGCGCCGCCTTCATCAACTGGTCCAGGCTGACGCCGGCGTCGACGTCGACCAGCCGGGTGTCGGCGCTGATCGAGTGGATGGTGTTCAGCGGCGTCATGTCGATCACCAGGCCGCCGCCGTTTTGCGCGTTGTCGCCGTAGGAGCGGCCCAGCCCGCGGGCGATCACGCCGCGTCCTCCCGAGCCGGCCACCCGGGCCACGGCCTTGGCGATCACCTCGGGATCGCGCGTCGAGAGCACTTCGGCCACCGACGGTGCCGTGTGGCCGAAGCCCGTCAGCCGCGTGGTGGTGGTCGGAACGTGACTGCTCAACATCGTCAAAGAGGGTACCGCCTGCACGTGGCGGTTCAGCGGATGCGGAAGATGACGGCCCGCTGCACGACGAAGTTGATGACGGTCGCGGTGCCCTGTGCGACCACGAAGGCGGCGGGTATCGCCCAGGCCCGGTAGTGCCACAGCGCGAGGCACAGGTGGTTGAGCCCCACCTGCACGGAGAAGGTGACCGCGTAGAGAACCATGACCGCGACGAACCGGGCGGTGCTCGGTGCCGCCTGGAACGTCCACCGGCGGTTGATCAGGTAGGCGGTGATGGTGCCGACGACGAAGCTGGTCGCCTTGGACAGGTCGACCTGTAGGTGCACCGCTTGGTAGAGCACCAGGTAAAGACCGAAGTCGACGATCCCGGCCAGTCCGCCGGCGATGACGAAACGCCCCACCTGCGTCATCAGGTTCAGGTGCGGCCGCGGCGGCGCCGCACTGGACTCCGGGGGGATCACCGGGAGGAGTCTAACGGGGCGCGCCGGCGCCCCCGGCGCGTCAGCCGGGCAGCTTCACGTCGAGCAACTCGACCCGGTTCTCGCCCTGGGGCGTCGCGTAGGTCACGGTGTCGCCGGCCTGACGGCCGGCAAGGGCCCGCCCCAGCGGGCTGTGCGCGGTCAGCGTCTCGGCCTCGCGGCCCGCGGGCGTCTCCTCGACGATGGAGATCACCTGCATGGTGACGACCTCGCCGTCGTCGAACCGCAGCGTGACTTCGGTGCCCCCGGGCAGCGTGGCGGCGCCGTCCTCGGCGGGCAGCGGACCCCCGCGCAGCCGCCGGTCCAGTTCGTTGATCCGGTCGGTGAGGACGACCAGCTCCTCGGCGCGCTGAACGGCCTCGGCCGCGTCGCCGTGGTCGCCGATCATGCCGCGGTCGTTCCTGACCTCCAGCTCCAGGCGGTCGCGGCGCTGCCGCAGCCGGTCCAACTCCGCCGCGAGACTCTCGCGCGCCGCATCCGCCGCTGACGGGGCTTTCTCGCTCACGTCCGCCGTCCTTCCGCCCGGTTCGCTGGGGTGGCGTCCAAGTGTTACACCACCGAGGGCCGGCCGCCAGGCGATTCGCGCCTTCGCTGCCGACCGGCTTAGCCCGGGGGACCGGCGGGAAATGGATGACCGCTGATGAGGTCGGCCGGCGATGGGCGCGAGGATGTCGGGCACCTCAGGTGGTGGCGCCCGGCGAGGTTGGCCCCACCACCCGGCGGGCCTCGGCCAGTCGTTCTTCACAGATGCGGTAGAAGACCCAGCTTCCGCGACGCTCACGGGTGACCAGGCCGGCCTCGTGCAGGACCTTCACGTGGTAACTCACGCTGGGCTGGGAGATGCCCAGAGGACCGGTCATGTCGTAACCGCATTCCCCGCCCGGTTTGCCTCTGAGCAATCCGAGGAGTTGGACTCTCGTCGGATCGGCCAGCGCCTTGAACAGCTTGGCAATCCGTTCGGCCTCGTCGCGGGACATGGCTTGGTCCAGCGGCGGACAGGGGTCTGTTCGCTCGGCCCTCGCCGCTCTAGGACCCATGGCCCTGGCAATCGGGGTCTCTCGCGAAATCGGCATATCAAGATATTGACAATTCTCGAATTGCGTTGCAAGCTCCCAGGAGCTTGCGGTGCGTCTATCGACTGGAGACCAGTGTGTCCAAGGTTCCTGATCTCGGGTTTCGGTCCCCACGCGCCGGCGGGACCAATGGGGATGGCCGATACCGTGGCTTACCGGAATCCTGAAGCCCTGGCCACGCCCGAGTGGCTCGCCGAGCATCTCGACGATCCGTCGGTCCGGGTGGTGGATGCCCGGTTCGCCATCCGGGCTGCTGCCGAGGGCACGCTTGTCGGTGCCGGCGAGCGGGACGCCTATCGTGAGGCCCACATTCCGGGCGCGGTGTTCGTCGACGTGATGAGCGACCTCTCGGATCCCGATGACCCGTCCGTGGTGGTACCGCCGGAGCCGTTCGGGGAACTGATGGGTCGCCTCGGGATCGGCGACGAGACCACGGTGGTGGTCTACGACGGCCAAGGAGGAACCTGGGCTGCGCGGCTGTGGTGGGCTCTGCGCTACTACGGCCACGACGCCGTCATGCTGCTCGACGGCGGTTTCACCTGCTGGCAGGCGAAGGGATTCCCGCTCGACAGCGGGGTTCCCGACCCTTCGCCGACGACGTTCACCGCCCGGGTCCGGCCCGAGCTCCGGGTCGACGCCGACCAAGTGGCTCAAGCCATCGGTTGTGACGACGTCTGCATCGTCGACGCGCTGCCCGAAATCTTCTTCACCGGTGCCGCCTGCCTGTACCCGACCCACCGGGCCGGTCATATCCCGACCGCCCACAACGTGCCGGCTCCGTCCCACGTGGACCCGGCCACCCATTGCTTGCGCTCCGCCACCGAGCTGGCCCGGCTGTGGGAGCCGGTCGGGCTGGAGCCTTCTCGCCGCGTCATCACCTACTGCGGCGGTGGCGTGTTCGGAGCCTTCGCCCTCTTCGCGCTCCACGTCATGGGACACGAGAACGCCGCCCTCTACGACGCCTCGTGGATGGAATGGGGCGCCGATCCCACCCGACCGGTGGAGACCGGACCGCGAGCTGTGAAACAGGATCAACACCAACCGACGAACCTAGGACGGCAGTGATGGCTCGAATCAAACTCATCGACCCCGACCAAGCGGCCGGACGGACCCGCGAGGTCTTCGAGCGGGTGAAGGCGTATTACAAAATGGTGCCTGGCCTGCAGCGGGGATTGAACTACCTGCCCGAGACCACGGATGCGTTGTGGACCCTGAGCCTGAACACGGCAATGGAGGGGAGCATCCGCGAAGAACTCAAGCGCGTGTTCTTCGCGGTGACCGCCTATGAGGTCGAGTGTGAGTACTGCACCGCGGCCCACATGATCGCCCTGATGGGCAAGAAGTGGAGCCGCCAGGAGTGCGTGGATCTCATCGAGGGCACACCGTCTCCGCGTCTGACCGACAAGGAGAACGCCGCGGTGGACTTCGCCCGGATGGTCGCTCGTCGTCCGGCCGGCGTGACCGACGAGATGACCGACAACTTGAGAGCATTCGGATGGACCGATGCCGAGATCGTGGAGATCGTGGCCTCGGTTGCGTTGATGCGCTACACGACCACGGTGGCCAGTGCCCTCGACGTGCCGCTCGAAGAGGCGATGGAAGGCGTCGGGGTGAGTTGCGGCGTGCCGCTCGATCGGCTCGAGGGTTGAGGCAACGAGATACCTGTCGACGGACCTCAGCGGTTTTCAGAGCCGGGTCCGCTGGTGGATGTCTTCAGTGAACTCGGCGAGCACGGCCTCGGTCAGCGAGGGCCGGGTCTCGGCGATTGCCGCGAGGTAGTCCTCGGTGCGCGACGGCTCGCCACGGTTGAATTCGATCTCGCGCTCGAAGCCGGATTGCGCGCCCTTGCGGGCAGCGAACTCGATATCGGCCGGAGTGAACATCTCGCTGGCCACCACCAGTTGATCGATATCGACCGAATCGGCGGCCGGTCCGAGATATCTGGCCCAGATCGCGGCTCGCGCCGTCGCGTCCGGGGGTCCGATCGGGATGAGGTAGTCGAATCGCCCGGGTCGCAGAAAAGCCGAATCCAGGGATCGCACCGAGTTCGTCGCGCAGATCAACAGCCGGTCGTCGCGCTGGCGAAACGCCGGGATCAATTTGAGCAGTTCGTTGGTGACGCCGTGTGCCGGGTCGCAGCGCTCGCCCGAACGTGATCCGGCGATTTCCTCGACCTCATCGATGAACACCACCACGGACTCCAGTTCCATCAGTGTCACGAAGGCCTCGCGCAGCGCGCTCGCCAGGGCAACATCTGGTGCGGCAAGGCGCGACGGGAGCAGTTCGACGAACGGCCAGCCGAGCCGACCGGCAACGGCCTTGGCGAAGCTGGTCTTCCCGGTCCCCGGGGGCCCGAACAAGATGACCGCCTTCGGCGGCGAGACGCCATATTTCTCGGCGATGTTCGGCTCGGTCAGCGGCAGCACGATCCGCCGCTCCACGACCTCCTTCTCCGATTCCATCCCGCCCATCGCGTTCCACAGGCCGCGGGGCATCGTCTGGGCGCCGAGTTCGGCCAGCAGACCCGCGTCCGAGGAGCCGACGGTGTCGACCTTTTCGAAAAACGACAGGTCGGTCCGTTCCCGGTAGCCGGAGTTGCGCAGTGCCGCCGCGCCGGTCGCCTCCGCCGGTAGTAACGCACCAACACGCCGCGCGCCGAGCGTGCGTAACCGCATCTCGAGCTCACCCAGAAGTGCGCTGCCGACGCCGCGATTGCGCCACCGGTTGTTGAGGCCGAGGAGCGAGATCCACGCTCGTTCGCCATGGAATTCGGCGACCGCAATACCGGCCAGCTCGTCGCCGACGACGGCGACCACCGCGGGCCGTCCCGATCTGGCTGCCGCGACCACCTCGGAGATCGGAAAGGCCGGCGGCGGGTCGCCCGGGTGGCGGCTCTGGTCCCACACCAAGATCGCCTGATCGAGGTCATCGTCGTGAAAGTCGCGCAACCGCCATGGCGGCATCGGCTGCACCTCCTTGCCAGGGGACGGCGCTGACGGCGGCCCCCTCGCGGACAACACTTTGTCCGTCATTCTCTCATACCCCTGGGGGCATAGTCACGCCCCGGCGCGGCCCTTTGCCGGGGACCGAATTCGGAGTACCGTCGAGAAAGTAGTTGCCCCGCATGAGGAGCTGCCCGTCCAAGTCCGGCCCGACCGGGAGGAGCGGCTATGACCGTTGAGACGCCCCCTGTTCCTTCTTCTTCGCTGCGAGCGCGGCGGCCGTTCCCGGCTCGGTTGGGCCCCAAGGGAAATCTGATTTACCGCCTGGTCACGACGACCGACCACAAGATGATCGGGATCATGTACGTGGTGACCTGCTACGCGATGTTTTTCGTGGGCGGGCTGATGGCTCTGTTCATGCGCACCGAGCTGGCTTCGCCGGGACTGCAGTTCTTGTCCAACGAGCAGTACAACCAGCTGTTCACCATGCACGGCACCATCATGCTGCTGTTGTATGCCACCCCGATCGTGTTCGGCTTCGCCAATCTGGTTCTGCCGCTGCAGATCGGGGCCCCCGATGTCGCGTTTCCCCGGCTGAACGCCTTTTCCTACTGGCTGTTTCTGTTCGGCGGGCTGGTCGCGCTAGCGGGCTTCATCACCCCCGGCGGTGCCGCCGATTTCGGCTGGACCGCCTACACCCCGCTGGCAGACGCCATCCACTCGCCCGGCGCGGGCGGTGATCTGTGGATCACCGGCCTGATCGTCGCCGGCTTGGGCACCATCCTGGGCGCGGTCAACATGATCACCACCGTGGTGTGTATGCGCGCACCGGGGATGACGATGTTTCGGATGCCGATCTTCACCTGGAACATTCTGGTGACGTCGATTCTGGTGTTGCTGGCGTTCCCGATCCTGACCGCTGCCCTGTTCGGGCTGGCGGCCGACCGGCACCTGGGGGCGCACGTCTTCGACCCGGCCAACGGCGGAGTTCTCTTGTGGCAGCACCTGTTCTGGTTCTTCGGACACCCCGAGGTCTACATCGTGGCGCTGCCATTTTTCGGCATCGTCACCGAGATCATCCCCGTATTCAGCCGCAAACCCGTCTTCGGCTACACCACCCTGGTGTATGCCACCCTGGCCATCGGCGGATTGTCGATGACGGTGTGGGCGCACCACATGTTCGCCACCGGCGCGGTGCTGTTGCCGTTTTTCGCGATCACCTCGTATCTGATCGCGATCCCCACCGGGATCAAGTTCTTCAACTGGACGGGCACGATGTGGAAGGGGCAGCTGACTTTTGAAACCCCGATGCTGTTCTCGGTCGGATTTTTGGTGACGTTTCTGCTGGGCGGATTGTCCGGCGTGCTGTTGGCCAGCCCGCCGCTGGATTTCCACGTCACCGACACCTATTTCGTGGTCGCGCACTTCCATTACACGCTGTTCGGCACCATCGTGTTCTCTACTTTTGCCGGGGTGTACTTCTGGTTCCCGAAGATGACGGGCCGGCTGCTCGACGAGCGGCTGGGCAAGTTGCACTTCTGGCTGACGCTGATCGGTTTCAACACGACGTTTTTGGTGCAGCACTGGCTGGGCAACATGGGCATGCCGCGCCGCTATGCCGACTACCTGCCCACCGACGGCTTCACCGCGCTCAACGTCGTCTCGACGGTCGGAGCGTTCATTCTGGGCGTGTCGATGCTGCCCTTCATCTGGAATGTGTTCAAATCCTGGCGTTACGGCGAGCCCGTCACCGTCGACGACCCGTGGGGTTACGGCAATTCGCTGGAGTGGGCCACCAGCTGCCCGCCGCCGCGGCACAACTTCTACGAGTTGCCCAGGATCCGATCCGAACGTCCGGCGTTCGAACTGCACCACCCGGAGATGGTGGCGCGCATGCGCGCCGAATCCCACGTCGGCCGCCACCGCGAGGTGGTCACCGAATCCGGCGTGGTGGCGAGTCCACGCGCATAGCGAAGATGCTCCGGATCACCGCGGAACGAACACCGCGGAATATACCCAGTCGGGTATGTGTTGCGGATACTACTGACGCAGGCCTGAAAGGATCACCATGACCAGTGCCCCAGATACCGACCAGCACTTGACGAGCATGCCCCGTATCGGTGACCCGGCTCCCGCGTTCAGCGCCGCCACCACCCAGGGGGAAATCAACTTCCCTGCCGACTATGCCGGTAAATGGGTGATCCTGTTCTCCCACCCGGCCGACTTCACCCCGGTGTGCACCAGCGAATTCATGACCTTCGCCTCGATGCAACAGCAATTCGCCGCCTACAACACCGAGTTGGTCGGGTTGTCCGTCGACGGACTCGCCAGCCACATCGCCTGGTTGCGCACGATCAAGGACAAGATCACCTTCCGCGACATGCACGAGGTGGAGGTCACCTTCCCACTGATCGAGGACGTGTCGATGGCGGTCGCGCAGAAATACGGGATGATCATGCCCGGCGAAGACTCCACCAAGGCGGTGCGCGCGGTCTTCGTGATCGACCCCAAAGGCGTGATCCGGGCCATCATCTACTACCCATTGAGCCTCGGCCGCAACTTCGACGAGTTGCTGCGCGTCGTGCAGGCCCTGCAGACGGCCGACCACTTCGACGTCGCGACGCCGGCGGACTGGCGCCCGGGTGACTCCGTGATCGTCCCCACCGCGGGCACCTGCGGCACCGCCAAGGAACGGATGGACGGTCACGTCGACGGCGTCGAATGTCAAGACTGGTTCTTTTGCACCAAAAAGATCACCGCCGACGAGGTCGAATCCGCAATCCGGGTTCCGAGCGCCACCTAGCCAGATGGCCGGCGCTTCGTCCGGCACGTGTTCTCACGCTCGTGGAGTCAGATCAAGCGATCGGCCCACCAATGGTCGCCGGGCAGGTCGCAGCCGGGCCGCAGCCGTGCAGAGCGCGAGCGCCGAGGCGCTCTCGGGACACGCGACCACCACGGGGACGCCGCGGTCGCCGGATTCGCGAAGCGCGACGTCCACAGGTATCTTTCCGACCACCTCGCAACCGATTTCGGCTGCCAGCTGCTCACCGCCACCGGCGCCGAACAGGGTGCTGGGCTGCGCGCAGTGTGGGCACACCAGTTCGCTCATGTTCTCGATCACCCCCGCGACCGGCATGCCCACCTGCTGTGCCAGCGCGCCCACTCTGCCGGCCACCGAACGCGCCGCGGGCTGGGGGGTGGTGACCGCGACCAGCGCGGCGTCGGGGAGCAACTCGAGCACCGAGAGAGTCACGTCGCCCGTTCCCGGCGGCAGATCCAGGATCAGCACGTCGAGGTCTCCCCAGAAGGTGTCGGTGACGAACTGGGTGAGCGCCTTGTGCAGCATCGGGCCGCGCCACACGATCGGCTCGTCGGGGCTGACGAAGAAACCCAGTGACATCAAGGCGACGCCGTGCGCGTGAACCGGAAGCATCCGACCGTTCATCGCCACGGGTGCGCGGCGCACCCCGAAGAGCTGAGGCACCGAGTATCCCCACACGTCGGCGTCGATGAGTCCGACGCGACGGCCCCGCCGAGCCAGCGCCACCGCGAGATTCGCGGCGATGCTGGACTTGCCCACACCGCCTTTTCCGCTGGCGATCGCGTAGATCTCGCACGGATCCGAGGTGCGGCGGCCGTCGATCGCGTAGCGAGCGGCGTGGTCGCGTTCGTCGGGCGACATCGTCGACAGTCGCACCTCGCAGCGCTTCACCCCGGCTACCCCGGCGGCGGCGGCGGCGACGTCGCGCCGAATCTGTTCGTACATTGGGCAGTTCGGCGTGGTCAACGCGATGTCGATGCGTACCCGGCCTCGGCCGCGGACCTCGATGTGGCGCACCATGCCCAATTCGCCCAGCCGACAACGAAGTTCCGGGTCGACAACATCACCCACGACTGAGCGCACCTGCGCAGCGATCGCCTGCCGGTCGGTCATGGCGCCGACTCCGCGAGCATTGCCAACACCGTAACAGTGTGCGTGGTGCGGGCGGCCCACCACTGCGAAGTCGGGTCGTTTCGTTCGCCGCGTCGCTTCACCCACGTTTTCGCCTGCGCACACAGCCACTGCAGTGTGGCCCGCGTGTCTTGGGCGAGCATCCCTTTCAGGGCAAACCGGCGCTCCCCGCGACGGTATCCCACGCCGATAGCTGCTGCCCCGGACGACAGCGCTCGGTGGGTGAGCACCATTCCGCATCTGATCGGACTGACCACGGCATCGAGCAATTCGTCGAATTCGCAATCCACGTCCAAAGCGTCCGGGGCCGTGCGCAGCGCCAGCGGCAGCGCCTCTGAGGCGCGCACCCGCGGCTGCTCTTCGGTCAGCACCGCCAGGGTGAGGTCCGCCCATGCCGTGATCGCGTCGCAGCCCAGATCTGCTGCGGCGCAGAGATAACCAGGCGCCCACGACCAGATGTGTTCGAAGAGCAGTGCATCGGCGACACGTCGATCATGGTCGGCACCGGTGTCCCGCAGTCCGGCGTAACACATCAACAGCACTCCGAGATGGTCGGCGTCGGCGGGCGGATCCGCGCCGGCCGCACGCCAGAATCCCTCGATCCGGTCCAGCCCGTGCCCGCCCAGCTTGCCTTCGAACCCGAGGTGGATGGCCGCGTGCGGCGGCGCCGCAAGGATGAAGGCCTCGGTGTGTTCGGCGGCGGTGATGCGCGCAAGACCCAGCGCGTCGGTCACCCGATCGGTCGCCGGCGGCGGCGAGTAGGCGATCGCGCCGAGCGCACGCAGCAATTCGCCGCGGTCGGTGTTGGCCTGCAGCAGAACATCTGACGTGGTCATCGGTTTGGGATCTGATAGGCGTCACCCGACGGTTTGAGGGGACGCATCAGCCAATGCGGGCGGCGCGTTCCGTCTGGTGTGACGGTCGGCGCACCGCGCGTCATCGCCAGCCACCGGCGGTACACCATGCGGGCTTTGGCGGTGTCCACGCAGATGTCGCCGGCCCGATCATCGCGGCCCGCCGGTGTCACCCGCACCGCCTGGTGCCAGCAGTGCATTCCCGAGATCGGGTCCGGCTGAACCGGGAACGTGAGGTTTTGGTGCACACCGGTGTCGCCCCACCAGATGCGTTGCGTATCAGGGTCGCTGCTTGTGTAGGGTTCGACGGGCCGCAGCCTACGCATCGACCAGGCGGACCCGTCTCGGTCCAGGTCGACGGTGGCCATCATGGCGCGCGCCCCGTTCGGCTCGCCCGCGGTGCGCCAGCGTCCCATGTGATGGCTGCAGGCGACCACGCCCGGCCGGATGCCTTCGGTGATCCAGGCTTTGGCGACGAAATGCCCGATCGCGGTCTCGACCCGCACCAGGTCGCCGGTCTTTGCCACACCGAACCGCGCTGCGTCAGTGGGGTGAATCCATACCGGGTTCGTGTGGGCCAATTCGTCGAGCCACTTGGAGTTGGCGGTTCGGGTGTGCACCTGCGTGGGTACGCGAAACGTCGAGAGCAGCACCACCTGATCATCGGCCAGCTGATCGGGGTGAACGTGGCTGGTGATGTAGCCGGGCAGCGCGTGCTCGGGCCAACCCCATGCCGCCAGCGTCGACGAATAGAACTCGAGCAGACCCGACGGGGTCGGAAATCCCCGCAGAATCCGCCCGTCAACGAGAACACCGACGGCCCGCCGTCCCTGCTCGTCGGGATCCGGCGAGGCGATCGGAACCGTATTGACGGCGTCGTGTTCGGGTGCGGCGGTGTACACCCGTCCGGCGGGGCTGATATGCGTGTCGAGCAACTCCTCGGCGCGAACCTCGCTTTCATGGATTGCACCGATGCCTCGCGCGATCTCGAACGCCCCATAACGGCGCATGAATTCCAGCGCGGTCACGCCCTCGTGTGCGGCCCGTTCGGGCAGTCCCGGCACGGAATTGTCGAACATCCAGCCGTAATACTCGTCGACGGTGAGCTTCTCGCCGGGCCGGGCCCGCGATTCGTGGTATTGGCGGATGCCCAGGCTGCCGTCCGGGTCGATCCGCCAGGACAGCTCGATCCAAAACTCGTTCTCCTCCCACACCTCGCCCGGGTTGACGTGGCGGGTGTCGGTGATCGATTCGCCCAGCCGCTGCCGCGCGGCACGCAGCACCGGCTGCCGGAACCCGATCCACTGCCCGTCGTACTGCTCGTAGGAGTGGGTGTCGTGCCGCTCGGAGGCGTGTCCCATCGGCAGCACCCAGTCGGCCAGATACGCCGATTCGCTCCACGTCGGGGTCAATGCGACGTAGCAGCCGACGGCCTGCTCGTCGGTGAGCACCTCCATCCACGACAAGCCGTCAGGATTGTTCCACACCGGGTTGTACACCCGGTTGAAGTACACGTCGAGGCGGCCCCGGCCGTCTTTGATCAAATGCGGCAGCAGGAAAGACATTTCGTTCTGGGCCAGCGGATACTCCAGCGGCCAGCTCAGGTCCTGCCACACCGCCGGATCCGGTGGTGTGTGAATGGGCTTGGGCACGAACTTGTTCCAGGCGTTGGGAAAGGTTCCGCCCTCGGTACCCACCGCGCCGAGCAGCGCCGACAGCAAGAACACCGTCCGCGACACCTGCCATCCGCCGAGATTGGAGGCGGCCGCAGATCGCCAGCAGTGTGCCGCGAACCGGGTGCCGGCCTGCGCCACCGTTTCGGCCACCGCCCGCAGCGTGTGTGCGGCAATTCCGGATTCCGCTGCGACGAAGTCGAAAGTGTACGTGTCGTACAAGCGCCGAAGTTCGGCTTCGAAGGAGGCGAAGGTAGGCGGCAGCTCGGGCGCACAGGCGTGCAGGTACTCCGCCCAGTTCCACCACCGGCGGACGAATTCCCTGTCATAGCGGCCGGTGGTGATGAGGTGGCGGGCAATGGCCAGGTTGATCGCGGCCTCGCTGCCGGGCTGCGGTGAAAGCCAGTAATCGGCGTGGGTTGCGGTGTTGGACAACCGGGTGTCGAGCACGATCACCTTGGCCCCGTTCGCCCTGGCCTCGGTGATCCGCTGCGCGTGTGGGTTGAAGTAGTGCCCGGTCTCCAAATGCGAGCTGATCAGGTAGATGACCTTGGCGTTGGCGTGGTCGGGGCTGGGTCGATCGATGCCCATCCAGAACTGGTAGCCGGTGCGGCCCCCGCTCGAGCAGACGTTGGTGTGCGAATTGTGGCCGTCCACTCCCCAGCTGGCCAGCACCCGCTCGGTGTAGCCGTCCTCGCCGGGACGGCCGAGATGCACCATGATCTCGTTCTGCCGGTGCTCGGTGATCGCCGCGCGCAGGCGTTGCGCGAGCGCATCGAGGGCCTCGTCCCAGCTGACGCGCTGCCACTGCCCGCCCCCGCGCGGACCAATGCGTTTGAGCGGATAGAGGATCCGGTCGGGGTCGGTGACCTGGTTGATGGTCGCCGGGCCCTTCGCGCAGTTCCGTCCCCGCGACCCGGGATGTTCGGGATTGCCTTCGAACTTGCGGACCTGCAGTGAGTCCCGGTCGACATAGGCCAGCAGCCCGCAGGCCGATTCACAGTTGAAACACGTCGTCGGAACCAGCAGGTAGCTGTGTTCGACACGCCGCGGCCACGATCGCGAGTCCAGCTCTACCCAGTTGTCCCAGCGTTCTTTGGGTGGAAACGACGCCAGGTGGGCCGCGCTGGGGCCTTGATAGAAGGTCTCGCCGCGCTGCTCGACGGCGCGCCGTGCCGCCGACACCCGCCTGGCGAGCTGGTCGATCTCCGGTGCCGCGCGTTTGCGCATCGCTATCCGTTTCCTTCCTCAGGCCAGCGGAACCGCCTGCCCGGCCTGGATGTAGGCGTGCTCGTGGGCAAGCAGTCCGATCAGCACGAACGGCACGGCGACCCAACCGATCCACGGCGCGGCCACCGCCACCGCGACACCGCCGATACCGACCCAGAAGAACGGTGCGAACCGGCCCCGGACCATCTCGTGGATCGCCAGGTGCGCGTGGGCGGTGACGTGCGGCATCGCCACCTCGGCCCACACCAAGAGAATTTGCGCGGCGGCGGCCGCCATGATGACTTCGGTGGCGACCAGGGCACGGTGCGGGGCGTAGCCGGCGGCCAGCAGAAACGGCAGCAGGCCGGCCGCGCCGGCTAATATCGCCTGCAACACCAGATGCACGGGAAGCAAAGCGCTCTGCCACAGATCGCGAGCCTTGGCCTGGGCGAACAGAAAAGCGGTGTAGTACGCGGTGACCAGCGCCGAGGGCACTGCGAGGATTCCGCTGGCCCGTTGCAACCACCCCACATCGAAGATGACGGCCGCCAGATACACGCCGAGGATCCCGCCGTAGCCGCTGAGCATGAACGCCCCGCGCACCAGCCAGCTGCGCCATTGCGGTCGGGTGAAGATCAGGTAGAAGCGAAACGGATGCTTCAGATCCCAGGTCAACAAGACGCCGGTGATCGCCAGAAACGCCAGCGATCCGAGGGGCGCGATCCACCGTGTCAACGGATCGTCCCAGTCGTTCTCGCCGATCAGCGTCAGGCCGACCGCCACCATCAGGAGGCCGGCGGCAAGGCTTTTCGTCCACGTGTAGAGACTCACCCGCCACCCCCAGGGAGCGCGGTGGGGGACGTCGTAGGACACCAGTGCTGCCGCCGAGGAGACCGCACCAACCGGGTGACCTGACGTCGCCAGTTGCGGATCGGCGGGACCCTGGGTCGCCCACGCGTACAACCCCCCGTCCGGCCGGCGCGCCGCCAGCGGGTCCAGGGTGGCCTGGTGGGCACCGAGATAGAACACCCCCGGCCCGGTTTCCTTCTCAGGTCGTCGCACCACAGCAGGCCGACGGTTGATGAGTTCGGCGACTTTGGACGAGGAATCCTCCAGGTCGCCGACGAGGATCGCCTCGGTGGGGCACACCGTCACGCAGGCGGGCTCCAAGCCGATGTCGAGGCGGTGGGCGCACATGTTGCACTTCTCCGCGGAGTGGTCTTCCGGGTTGATGAAGATGGCGTCATAGGGGCATGCGGCCATGCACGCCTTGCAGCCGATGCAGATGCTCTTGTCGAAGTCGACGATCCCGTCGGACCTCTTGTACATGGCCCGGGTGGGGCAGGCGGTCACGCAGGGGGCGTCGGTGCACTGATTGCATCGCGTCACCTGAAACGCGCGGCGCGCCTCCGGGAATTTGCCGACATCCACCGACTTGACGTAGGTCCGGTTCACCCCCAGCGGGACCTCGTTCTCGCTTTTACATGCGGTGCTGCACGCGTGGCAGCCGATGCAGCGAGTCTGGTCGAGAACCTTCACCCATCGCCCGACTTGGGGGGAGTCGACAGCCATCTCCCCGATTTCGGTGCGGGGTTGGCTTTGTTGGCCCACCCTGGTCAACCTACCGCTACCAGTAACGGTATGCAATTGAGCCGGTTGAATCATCAAAACCGTTGGGGTGATCAAGAAGTCATGATATTGCCAACCTGGAGGGCCGGCAAACCCCGGTCGCTTCAATAGCCACTGAGCAGTCGGCGAACACGCCCGAGAATGTCGGGTCCAACTCGACTGTGAATCCGCGACGGGTCAGCTGGCCGTCGTCCCCACAACAGCAGGACCCGTGCGGCCTCGTCGGTTTCCAGTGTCGTCGGTCCGTCCGGCTCCGCCAAGGCGACCGACGTCGAACCATTGTCAGCCGTGATCACGACGTCTTGTGACCAACGGACACGCAGCCGGGCCTCGAATCGCTCGCCGGGCGCAAGCCCAAGCTGCTGGGCTCCTTTGGCCAGCAGCGGCCGGCCCACCGCGACCACACTGTGGGTCGTCATCCACGGTTGGGCCAGTCGCGCCTGTGCCGCCGCGTCGTCGCCGGTGATGTCCCAGCCGTGCAGGACGAGTTCCTCTCGGACGTGTTCGGCGAACCACGGCACCTTCATCGTGCGGCCGGCCCAGGCAACGTCAGTATCGGTGGGGACGTCGGCGGCGGCTGCTGCCACTTCGTTGAAGGCGGCCATCGCCCTGTGCAGCGCCTCCCACAGATCCGCGTCGTTCAAGGCACGCAGCGGGCCCTCACGTTCATCAAAGCCACGCGTGTCAGCCCTTTCGCCTTCGAGGTGCTTGCCCAGCACCCGGGCGAGTTCTTCGGCGCCTGCGGCGATATGGATGACGAGGTCGCGCACCGTCCAGGCTTCGCACCACGTGCCGGCGTCGGGCCGGTGCTGCGCAACCGCGTCCAGGAAGGGTTGCCACTCCGGAAACCGGTCGGTGTCGATCTTTGCGCCCATGAGACCCATCGTGATGCCGGCTTACTTCGGCCCGGACCGAAATATCCGCGTCCTATCGTGGGTGGTGTGTTCACCGATCCCGCTGTCGCTTTCGCCGGGCACGGTGACGCCGATATCGCCAGCATTGCCGCGCTGATCGGCGAGCGTGCCCGGGCGCGCGTGTTGATGACCTTGCTCGACGGGCGCGCACTGCCGGCCGGCGTGCTGGCCGCCGAGGCCGGAGTAGCCGCCTCCACCGCCAGCGAGCACCTCGCCCGACTCGTGGACGCCAGACTGCTCAGCGTCGAGCGTCAGGGGCGTGCCCGCTACTTCCGCCTGTCCGGCCCCGCAGTGGCCGACGCGCTGGAGGCCCTTGCCCGGATCTCTCCGCCCGAGCCGATCCGCTCGTTGCGCCAGGGCACGCGTGCGCACGCCCTGCGCCGGGCACGCACCTGCTACAACCACCTCGCCGGGCGGCTGGGCGTGGCCGTCATGACCGCGCTGCTCGAGCAGGGCCTGCTCACCGGCGGCGACGGGCGCTACAACCCCGATGAAGCCGACACCGATCGGCTGTCGGCGCGCGGCGCCGACCTGGCCTATCGGCTGACCCCGACCGGACGAGAATCGCTGGCCGCCTTCGGGATAGACCTGGACGCGCTGACCCGCAAGACGCCGATGATCCGCTACTGCGTGGACTGGTCCGAACAGCGCCACCACCTCGCCGGCCCACTGGGGGCCGCGCTCACCCAGCGCATGTTCGACCTGGACTGGATCCGCCGGGTCCACCGGCGTCGCGCGGTGGTGCTCACCGACCTCGGGCGCCGAGGGCTCGCCGACACTTTCGGTATGCCAGCGGACTGGGACTGATCGGCACGGAGCCTGTTCGCCTCGGCCACTATGGCTGACTTGGCAAGCCGATGCCAAGTGGCCTACGCCGCGAGAAGTGGCTGCTGCGCTGCGGAATCGGCTACTGCAGCGGGCAGTTGGACGGGAAAGGACCGCCAGGGGCTGCCAACCGGAGGTGCTTCGTCCCGGTTCTCCAGCCGGATATCGATACCAAAGTGATGGTAATATCTTGGCATGCGTACTACCATCGATAAGGCTGGACGTTTGGTGATTCCCAAGTCGCTCCGCGAGCAGTCGGGCATTACCGCGGGCGAGGTAGAGATTTCTCTGGACGGGGCCGCTGTCCGCATCGAAAGCGTGGCAGCCGACAATCTCGTCGAACAGGATGGACTTCTGCTGCTACCCAGTGGCGGCCCAGAACTTGACGCCGACGCGGTCAGGGAGTTGCGGCTTGCCGACCAGCGCTGAACACGTGCTTCTCGACACCAGTGCGGCACTTGCCTTGGCGCAGCGTGAGAACCCGTTGCACCTCGCCGCCAGAACTCGGCTCCTCGCATGCCGCCGTGGGATGTCGGGACATGCCGCGGTCGAGCTGCTGTCGGTACTCACCCGACTGCCACCACCGCACCGGCTCAGTCCGGCTGCCGCACTTCGCTTGGAGCAGAAGAATTTTCCCGAGTCTCGCTTCCTGTCCGCAACGGATTCAAGGGACCTGGTGCGGGAGTTGGCGTTGGCGGGCTTGGCAGGCGGCGCGCTGTACGACGGTCTCGTGGGTGCAGCTGCCCGCAAGCACAACCTCCCGCTCGTCACCTGCGACCGGCGCGCCGAACCGACATATCGGTTGCTCGCCGTCGACTATGAGCTGCTCTCGCCGACGCCGCCATGAAAACTGGCTCCCGCGGGCCCCGAGAACCGGTCTTCCCGCGGATCGACGGGCAACCGATACTGCTGCCGGTCGTGCGTCAGGCTTCCTGAGCTTTTACCGGGTCGTGTTGCGTCAAAAGAGGTTTCGGGCGGCTCGGGAGATCCCTTCGGCGCTCATCGGGTGTTGGTCGGCGAAGGTGGCAAGGTCTCGGGCGGTCAGTCCACTCGAGACTGCAAGCCCGATCTGGCCGATGAGGTTGCCCGCATCGATTCCGACGACCCAACCGCCCACCAGCCGCAAAGAGCCCGTCGCGAAGAACAGCCGAATCTCTCCGCCGGTCTCACCGAAGATCTGGGCCCGGCTGTCCTCGGCGAAGGAGTAGGAGCCCTCTTCGACGCAGATTCCTTTGGCCGCCGCGGATGCGCGGGTGAGGCCGACGTAGGCGGCGGCGGGAAGCGTGAAGACCGTGGTGGGAGTGGACAGAAAGTCCACCGCATCGGCGTGCCGGTCACCTGCCAGGATGTTGGCTGCGGCGGCCACGGATTGACGCACAGCGGCATGGAACAGCGGAGTTCTGCCGTTGACGTCGCCGCAGGCGTAGACGTGGCGCAGGTTGGTTTGCAGGGCCGGATCGACTGCTACGCCGTGGGCGCCGATCGCAACACCGGCCTCGCGCAGGCCGGCGGGGATCACCGGGTGACGACCCAGTGCCTGAAATCCGACCTCGGCGGACCTGTGCTGCTCGGCGGCTCCGTCGAAGAAGACCACCCGCACACCGTCGTGGGTTTGTTCGACCCGCCGCACCTCGGCCCCCAGAATGACTTCGATGTTCGGGTCCAGCAGCGGAGCCAGCAGTGCCACCATGTCGGGGTCCATCCCGGGCAGCAGTTGGGCTTCGCGTTCGAACACGGTGACCCGGGCGCCGAAGGCCGCGAAAAACGATGCCGTCTCCAAGCCCACGTAGCCGCCGCCGATGACCAGCATGGAAGCCGGCAGCCTCGACAGGGACGGGTGGAGTGCATAGAGGTCTCGGCTGTTGAGGCAGTGCTCGAGCCCGGGGATCGGCGGCGCCGAAATATCCGAGCCGCTGGCGATGACGATGTTGCGCGCCGTGAAGCGGCGAAGCCCTTCGGGGGTCTCCACCGCCACCGTGTGGGGATCCTCGATGCGCGCGGTTCCGGTGACCAGGGTGACATTGGGTGCCGCCCGCAACTCCGCGTCGTGCTGTGCGTAGCGGCGGGTTTGCACCTGGTCCTTGTGGGCGACCACCTCGGAGTAGTCGACGTCGACTTCCCCGTGCAGCCCACTTTTGTGAAAGCGCCGCTGCTGCTGGAGGTGGTGGGCGATTTCGCGCACGGCTTTGGACGGCACGCAGCCCTCGGCCAGGCAATTTCCGCTCATTACTCCCTTGGGGTCGACCATCACGACGCTGCGCCCCGCCGCCGCAAGCCGGAACGCCGCGGGGTAGCCGCCGCCGCCTGCGCCGATGGTGAGCGCATCGATGTCATCCATTCGACAATCCTGCCTGCCCCGGTTGGGGCGTCGTGTGTTACTCGCCGGGGAAGTGGTCCATCAGCAGGTGGGTGGCCGGCACCCCGAACGACGGCGGCTTCCCTCCGGTGCGGAAGTACATCTCTTTGAACGCCAGCTTCATTGCATAGGGAGCGTGACCCATTTTGAACACGGAAGTGTGCCCGCCGAACCAGGTGTTGGAGTAGATGTAGAAACCTCGTTGCGCGCCGATGTCGCCGAAACAGAGAATCTCGGGCTCGTATTCGGGTCCGGCGTCGGCGGGGGCGAGTGCGCCGACGTCGATGGCGATCTGGCGGGCCACGATCTGCGCCTGCTGGTGTCCCAGGCCGCCCAGCTTGGGCACCGTAAGTGCCGCCGCGTCGCCGACGGCGAACAACTCGGGATGCTCGGGATTGCGCATCCGCCGGTCGGTGAGCACGAAACCCCGCTCGTCGGTGACCGACAGGTCCTTCAAGAACGGGTGGGGCACCCAGTCGGGTAAGACGATCTTGATCTCGGCTTCCAGGCTCGCACCGTTTTGGAACTCGATCCCGTCGGCGGTAAGACGCACGACGTCTTCGGTTTTGTTCAGATAGCCGAACCCCTGTTTGGCCGCCATCTCCAAGAACGCGGTGACGATCTGTTCACCGGCATCCTCGGCGATCATCGACGCGGGGGTGAAAAGCGTGATGCGATGCGCGTCGCCCAGATGGTGTTCGCCGAGCCAGTGCGCCATCGCCAGCCCGAGCTCCAAAGGCGGGCCTTCGCACGCGGCGACCCCGACCGGCATCCAGTCCGGTTTGCCCTGCAGACCCTGGTGGAACCGGGCCGAGCCGATGGCGATCGGCCCGCCCTTGTAGGAAGCGAGACGCCGACGCAGCTTGTTACCGTAGTAGCCGCTGGAGACCGTGTCGCCGTGCTCCCCGAAGCCTTCGATCTGGTCATAGGCCAGCCGGTTCCCGAGCGCGATCACCAGATAGTCGTAGCCGAGCGCCTCGGTGGCTGCCCCCAGACGGTCGCTGGGAACGATGTGCACGCTTTTGGCGTCGGGGTCGATCGCGATCACCTCGGCGTTCAAGAAGGTGTTGCCGTCATGACCGTGGATCTTCGGGGTGTCCAGCAGCAGGGATTCGAGGGGATCGTGATCGGCGAACACCTCTAACTGGATGTTCGGCACGAAAGTCATATAGGGATTCCGATCCAGCACGACAAGCTCGACGGCGTCACCGGCGTGCTCGCGGATGAACCGGGCTGTGGTCAGCCCTGCAAAGCTGCTCCCCAGCACCAGGACCCGTGGTTTGGCCTGCGTCATCGCGATCGCTCCCTTCGATGTCCGACCGACTTTCAATGCGGACCCGGCCGCAGATATGGGTATCCGCGGCATACCTCAAAACATCAGAACCGGCCAGCTTGCCGCCGGACGAGTCGATACTTCGGCGCCGCCTCCATAGATCGGCGAACCCAGTTCGCCGCATTCGGCCAAATCCACCGGAACCTCGCCGCGTGATACACGACACCAATAAGCCGAGAGCTCCCAGCGGTCCTCGTCGCCGCTAGGAGCTATCGGCGACTATCGGTAGTGTTCACTCCAGCGTCACGACCATCTTGGCCGCCCTGGCGAGGGTGTTGGTGACAGGAGACCGTTCCTGTCCGGCCTTGACCACAGCTTCGATTTCTTCCCGGCTCGCTTTCGGTGCGACGATTTTCAACTTGGCGCGAAACTCCTGGGCGCCGGACCCTTGTTCGGCGGTGATCCCTTCGGTAATGCCCAAAAATAGCGACGCCACATCGAAATCGGTTTCCACCTCGCAGGTGTAGCTTTCCAGTTCGATTCCCCGAGCCGCGGCGGTGCCCACTATGTTGCATGCCAAGCAACCCGCGAGGCCCTGCAGCAGGTACTCGGCCGGTGTGGGCGCCGTATCGTTGCCGAGCAGTGAGACAGGGTGATCGCTTGTCATCGTGAACTTCTTCTCGGCCCGGCCGGTGTCGGTGTCGCCACCCTGGGTCATCGCTGAAACCTGAGAGGTCACCAGGCAGCCGCCCCGCCACTGGGAGTTGGCCCGGAAGGTCACCTTGGCCAGGTTACGATCAGTCCTCACCGCCTCGACCATCGCTGTCAACGCCTTCATGTCGACGCCATCGAGCACACCCGTGTTATCCATCGTCGGTCCCTAATCATCTTGTGGTCGAACTGAATTTGCGCGCCGCGTCCTTGACGATCAGCAGCTGGATCCCGTGCACTTCTTCCGCGGGAACGAATACACTGTCGCAGGTGCTTCGCACCACGCGGTAGGGACTTTGGGCCCTCTTGGGATCTCCGGATGACATTTTCGTGGGCGCGGTCTCAGCGGCAGCGTTGCTCCGCCGGGTCGGGCCGTCATCAACGTTTCACGGGCGGGTCAACGGTTCCTCACCATGCACGGGCTCAGGTCCAGAGGGGGCTTTGGGCCCTGATGCGCCGGCGTGCATCGAAGATAGCGTGGTGAAGCACCGCATGCTTGAGAGGATTTGGCGTCGATGGTGACCATGCAGCCTGAGTTCCTGTCCCGCGTGGATTTCGGGGCACTGCCGCCGGGGATCAATCCGAGCCGGATGTATGCCGGTCCGGGGGCAGGATGGTGACCTTTCAGACACCGCCTTGATTTATTGTCGAGGCTGAACCGAATTGGAGTAGCAAGTATGGAACGTCGCGAGTTTTGCGCCGAGTTCAAACTCGGTGTCGCGTTGGAGGTGGTCGAGCGTTCCCGGGCGATCGTTGATGTCGCACGCGACGATGTGCTGGAGCCGCCGCCCCTGCAGATCACCGAGTACCAGCGACTCTCGAAGCTTTGCCGAGCCTGCGGGATGGTCAGCACCGCGGGTGGGACGATGAGGCGGTACCGGCCGCCCATGCCGAGACCCTCGTGGCATGGGTCTCGCCGGTGCGGATCGGACCTGAGTTCTGCGCCCGGGCGGCGCTGTTGACGTGCGCGCACTACCTGCCGATGGGCCGCACCCGAGAGCTGTTGGAAGCGTTGACCGCGATCGACGTCTCGACCGGGTTTCTGGCCGGGGTCCGTGGCCGCGCGGCACGCAGGTTGGAGCGAAACGTCCTTGCCCACATGCGAAAACCGCTCGCGGACGCGCTGGCGCCACAGGCAGGCGAACCACCCGGCCGCGCCGCCGGCACGCCCACCTATGTGCACCTCGCGTGCACCGAATAGCCGCCACCGGCGCCCGAGCCGCCGCAGCCGAGGTCCTCACCCGGCCGTACTCGCGGGCATCCGCAACCGGTACCTGGGCGCATTCGCCCACGGCAACGACGAAAACCGCGGACAGGAAACCGAACTCGCCGCCAAGACCCCACCCTGATCATCCGGTTCGGCCGCTACGAGGACATGATCTCGCGCTTCGCCACCGATCTGTCGGTGCCGTTCACCAACAACGAAGCCGAACGCACCCTGCGCCCAGTCAGAATCCGGCAACGCACCTCGGGCGGCAGCTGGCGCACCATGCAAGGACTCGCCGACTTCGCCATCGTGCACTCCTGCCTCGACACCACCGACAAATGGGGCATCAACAAACTCGACGCCCTCCGCCAACTCGTCACCACCGGCGCATGGCTACCACCAGCGCCAGCCCCCAGCCGACTAGCGACTTACTTAGGGATTTCGAATGGATTTTGGGATATTGCCGCCAGAAGTCAATTCGGGTCTTTTGTGTACGGGTCCCGGGTCAGCTCCAATGTTGGCCGCCGCTGCCGCGTGGGACGGTGTGGCCACAGATTTGGAGATCATGGCGGCCGCCTACTCGTCGACAACTTCTGGGCTGGCGAGCAGATGGCATGGCCCGTCGTTCGCGGCGATGGCCGCGGCGGCCCAGTCGTATACGACATGGCTCGACACCAGCGCCGTCCGCGCGCGCCAAACCGCAGTCCAAGCCCGCGCCGCGGTGGCCGCCTACGAGGCTGCATTTGCCGCCACCGTTCCGCCGCCGGCCGTCGCGGCCAACCGCAGCTTATTGGCATCCCTGGTGGCAACCAATATTTTCGGGCAGAACACCCCAGCAATCGCGGCTACCGAACTCGATTACGCCGAGATGTGGGAGCAAGACGCCGCGGCCATGTACGGTTACGCCAGTTCTGCCTCGGCGGCATCCGCGGTGACTCCGTTCGTCGAGCCGCCGCAGGCCACCAACTCCAGCGGGCTGGTTGCGCAGGCCGCAGCAGTAACCCGCGCCGCCCAGACACCGGCACAGACATTGCCGGCTCTGCTGTCCTCGGTTCCCCAGTTACTGCACACGATGGCGGCCCCGGTGGGCGCCTCGCCGGCGGCGGCCACACCGTCTTCGCTCGTTGACGTGCTAGCAAATGTGACCGTCGGGTCGCTATCGCCGTTCAATTTGTTGTCCGGGCTTCCAGAAGGCGAGCTTGTAAGCCTGTTGCTCTACTCGGTAACCCAAACCGGGGTCAACTTTGCGAACGTGGCCAGCAAGTTCGACAAAGTCGTGCTCGGCCTCCCGCCGGGCGTGTTTGGTTCCGGAGGTGTGCTGGCCAGCTCGGCGGCACCGGCGCAAGTGTCAGCCAGCATGGGACGCGCGGCTTTGATCAGTAACATGTCGGTGCCGCACGGTTGGGTACTGGCGGCCCCGGAAATCAAGCCGGCTGCCGTGTTTGTGCCGGTGTCGGAACCGGCTGCGGCCGTGGCAGCGGTCACCGCCGTCGAAGAAGGAAACCTGTTCGGCGGCATGGCGCTCTCCGGCCTGGCCGGACGGGCGATCGTCGGAACCGGCGCCGGCACCGCCACAGCCGGCAACGTGCGCACCGCAGATGCTGCGGCGGCAGACGATGCGACCATAAACATCATCCTGATAACCGAAGACGACGAATAACCCTTGACCGCACCGTGCAGAATCCGTAGACCGAAGGGGTAGAGATGGATTACGGGATGTTGCCGCCGGAAGTCAATTCCGGCCGTATCTACGCCGGCGCCGGGTCCGGATCAATGTCTCGGGCCGCGGCGGCCTGGGGTACTCTCGCCGCCGAGTTGCGCTCTGCGGCGAATTCTTACGCGTCCACACTGTCGACACTGTCAGCGCAATGGCGCGGCCCTTCGGCGGTGCGGATGGCGGCCGCGGCCAGTCCGTATACAGCGTGGCTGCGTGACACCGCTGCGCGAGCCGAGCAAGCCGCCGTCCAGGCCAGCATGGCCGTCCACGCCTACCAGACAGCCTTCGCTGCGACGGTGCCCCCGGCGGTCATCGCAGCTAACCGCAGCGAGTTGGCGGCATTGATCGCGACGAACGTCTTCGGCCAAAACACGCAGGCGATCACGGCTGCCGAGGCGCAGTACGGGCAGATGTGGGCTCAGGACACCGCCGCGATGTACGACTATGCGGCGTCGTCCGCGGTTGCCACCCGGTTGGCGCCGTTCACGGCCGCGCCCCCCACGACAAATCCGGGCGGCGCCGCGGCTCCAGCCGTGTCGGCCGCGCAGGAGATCGGCGCGTCAGCGGGCGGGGTGCAGCCGATACTCTCACAGCTGGCCGAACTGATGTCCACGACACCATCAATGCTGAGCAACGCCGCGACCTCGACGCTGCCGATCTCGTCGGTGATTACGCCGCTGCTCGATCTGTTGAGTTCGTCGTCGCCGTTGTCGATCGCCGCGGATTTCCTGGATACGGGCGGGAGAGCTGTTCTAGTGGGAGCTTCCGGCGTGGTCAACACCATGTTCGGCATGAACCTCGACATTTTGTGGATGCAAGGCGCGATATCCTCGGTTGGGCTGTCTACGGCATCGGGGCCGCAATTGGCTGCATCGATGACGGCGCCGAACGCGGGCCTGACGGCAGCCGCCCCGGTGGTCTCAGCGCAGCTGGGCAGCGCTGGGCTGACGGGTGGGTTGTCAGTACCGCCAAGCTGGGCGGCAGCCACCCCCACCGTCAAGCTGGTTGCCTCCGGATTGCAGGGTACCGGCGCCGGTGCAGCCCCTGCGGTCGCGGCAAAGGCCATCGAAGACCTGACTGGCGAGATGATCCTGGCAAGCGCGGTCGGTGGCGCACTCGGCAAGGCAATGCCGCCCGCGGTCAACGTGACAACTGTGCACCGATCGGAGACGGCCCGCGACAAGGGCGGTACGAAACCCAGCAAATTCGAACGCGTCCTTGCCGAACTCTCCCAGAAGCCCGAGTCGGTTCAGCACTGGCACACCGACAAGGCTCAACTTGAGAGTCTGCTGGACCAACTGTCGAGGAAACCGGGTACCCATGCGGTACACATTCACACCGGCGACAAGAAAAGGGGCTCTTGTGACAACCCCGTGGGTGGGTTGTGATGTGAGGGGCGCACGCCGTTGTCGCGTAAGGTTTCCGGCGTGGCAAGCGACAGCCCGGAATTTCAATCCCTCGCGAGCTAGTCGCCCAGTGTGAAGTGGAGACTTCGAGGCGCTTTGCCGGGGGAGGTTTGGCAGCTGGGTGGACGGGGCGCAGTGCGGACGGCGATTATATGCATCGGTATCCGTTCAGTAGCCGTCGTTGAGCCACGATTTGGCCGCAGCCGAGCTGTATTCCACTGCAGCATAAAGTGATTCCGTGGTGTCGCGGCTGGCCGCCAGGTCGTGGGCGGGTCCGTCGGCGGTGTCGATACGCCGAAATGTTGGCCCAAGACGCCACCGCCATGTATGACTGTGCGCAGGCGTCGTCGGCCGCGTCGATATCGGCGCCGTTTACACCCCCTCCGCATACCACCAACCCGGCCGGGCTCGCAGGCCAGTCCGCCGCGCTCGCCCACCCCTCGGCGCCCCCGGCAACCGCGAACACGCAGAGCGCACTGCAACAACTCGTGTCGCATGGCCCCGGAGCACGGGGCCGGTCAGGTGCCGCTGCAACTGGTCTCGGCGAGCGAGTGCGCCGTCCGTGTCACCGACGCCAGCACCGATTCGGCTGCCGTGTAGAGGGCGACCGCGAGCATCAGCCAGACGAACCACGTCGTGAGCCGCGCCGCCGGCACTTTGGCGGCGACCCTGTCCCCGAGGAGCACGCCGACGATCGCCGCCGCGGTGAACGGAATCGCCACCGCCCAATCGATGTCGCTGTCGGAGAGTCGAAACAGCAGCCCTTCGGCCGAGCTGATGGCGATCACCAGCAGGGAGGTGCCGACCGCGACCGGCATCTCGTAGCCCAGCGTCAGGACCAGAGCGGGCACGACGACGAAACCGCCGCCCACACCGAAAAACCCGGTGAGGAATCCCACCACGGTTCCGGCGATCACCACCCGTACGGCGGTGCCCATCGCGGTTCGAGCATGGTCAGGCGTTTTCGCCGGAGCTGGGAGTTCCGGCCCGGAAGTGATCGCGGCCGCAGTGTGCTGCTCGGCACGGCGCGGCGTCTCCCCCGAGCGGCCACGCAAGCGCCACGCGACCACCACGATCAAGCCCGAGAAGGCCAGGAGCAGCACGTTATCGGGTATCGCCCGACTGCTCGCCGAGCCCAGAAACGATCCGCCGATGCCGACGAGCCCGAATGTCAGGCCCCAGACGAGTCGCACCCGCCCGGCTCTCAGCTGGCGCACCGTTCCCACCAGGGCGGATACCCCAACCACGATGAGCGACGTCGTTGTCGCCGCGTGCGGGGTCTCGCCCGCGCCGTAGACCAGTGCCGGTACCGCCAGGATCGATCCGCCGCCGCCCAGCGCACCCAGCGACAACCCGATCACAAAACCCAACGGCACCGATGCGGCGACGCGGGTGGCACTCAGCGTCATCGCGACGGCGGCGCCCACCAGTGGCTCCGAACTATGCGCCGGATGGGTGTTCGGCCGCCGTCGGAACGCCCAGGCGATGCAGCGGCAGGCTCGTCGGGCACCACCCCACGGCCGTGTCGAGTAGCAGATTGACTCCCACGAAACCGGTCAGGATCGCCCCCCCTTGCGGCCTGGGCATCCCGCGCATTCCACGCTGGGTCGGATCCCGACGGCGTTTCATCCCACCACGTTAGCCGTTCTCGACTGGCCTTCGCGACCGCTGGCTCCGCCCGGTTCGGTACGCCGGCGTCGTCTGCGTTCCCGACGTGGCGCACAATGGATCGACATGGTGGACGTGACCGCTCCGCTTTGGGTGGGGTTGCTCATCGGCGCTGCGTTCGGTATTCCCGCGGCCCTGTGGGGAATCGGCAATCCCGAGACCGTCATCCGGGCGGCCAGGCTCGTCGACCGGCTGCTCATCGGTTGTTTTGCGTTCGTCACAGCGGTCGGCGCGCTCATGCTCTACGGCCTCTACGCGCTGGGGTTTGCGATGCATTTCTCCCCCAAGCCGCTCTATGTCTACGGAGTGACCTTGGGGGGATTGCTCTTCGGTGTGGGCGTGGCCATCAGCGGCTATTTCCCCGGCAGCGAGTGGATCGCCCTCGGCGAAGGCCGCCGCGACGTGCTGTACGCGATCCCGGGCGGCTTGTTGGGCGCGGCGGCGTGGACAGCGCTCTATGAGACACCTGCCGGGCGCTGGCTGGTCAGCGCGGCCAACTTCGGGGATCTGGTGGTCACCGGCAACATCGCGCACATCCGTCCGCTGCCGACGTTCGTCGTGGCCCTCGGCTACGCAGGAGTGGCCTCGACGCTGCTGTACTTCCTGCCCCGGTATCGGGGTGGCACGCACAGCTGTTTTCGGCACCTGGCCCGCTGCCCGCTCGACGAGCACGACCGGGTGCTCATGCGCGACACCGCGCAGTACCTTGCCGAAGGAGCGGTCGACGCGACGGGCTCACCCACCCCGAACTGGTATCAGCGCCTGACGTCGCGCGAGGTCCCCAGCGCCAACTTCTACGCGCGAACCATCGGCACCGTCGGGTTCGCCATCGCCGTCGTAACCGTCCTGGCGATCTTCCTGCATCAGATCTTCGGGCAGTCCACGACATATTCGTGGCTTGTCGGGCACCTGTTTTTGCCCCATTTCGCCTACAGCGCAGCGGTGTTCAGCAACATCGGATGGGAGCCGTTCACCGATGTCGGCGTCTTTTTCGGCGGGTTCATCTGCGCCCTGTTCATCAGCCGGCGCTTCACCGCATTCCGTCCGGTCGTGCCGCCCTCCTGGCGTAACCGGTTCGGTCCAAGCCCGGCCAGGCGCGCCATCGGCTGCTTCGGCGGGTCGTTTCTGGTGCTCTTCGGTGCCAGGATGGCCGGCGGATGCACCAGCGGCCACATGCTCAGCGGGGGGATCCAACTGGCGTTGAGCGGGTGGCTGTTCACCGCGGCGACCGTGACCGCGATGGTGGCGACGGCCCGGCTGGTCTATCGCGACGCGAGCTGGCTCACGGCCCTGGCCGGCGCGGGTACCCAACCGGTGCGGCGACGTGAGGCGACGAGAGTCAGCGCTCGGGTGCTCTTGGGCGTCGTGCTCACTGGCTTCGCCGTCATGACCGCCCTGGGTGCGGTCCTGACCGGCGGGCGCAACGAGGGGCTGTTGACGCTCTCCGACGTGCTGATCCCCGCCGTGATCCCGGTGCTGCTGGTGGTCGCGATCACGATCGCCTTGTCGTGGTGGGCCAACCCGCGGTGGCACGGCGCGAAGAAGGGGCGGCGTTGAACCAGCCGGCCGATTCCACGGGTCCCATTGGGCCCGAACATTTGCCGCGATAACAGCCGTTGTGATCGGCGTCGCTATCGACTGGGGCCTTTGGACACTAGAAACCCCCGCACCCGAGATGTTTGGCTCGCTGTCGAGCGTAATGGCCGAGGCGATGTCGGGAAGTAGCGTGACGGACGAACGGAGCGACTCATGAATAGCGGTATCCACCACGTCACAGTCCTGGGCGCCGGCGTTTTGGGCTCCCAGATCGCCTTCCAGTCGGCGTTCAAGGGGCTCAGCGTCGTCTCCTACGACATCGACGACGACGCACTGCAGGTTGCCAAAAAACGGTATGACCACCTGGTGGAAACCTATGGCAAGGAGGTTCCCGACGCCAAGGACGGAGCGGCGGCCGCGGCGCTGAATCGGATCACCCTGACCTCAGATCTGAACGAAGCCGTAAAACATGCCGACCTGGTCATCGAGGCAGTTCCCGAAGTCCTCGCACTGAAACGGGAGATCTATCGGAAGCTCGCCGCGCTGGCGCCACCGAAGACGATCTTTGCCACCAACTCCTCGACGCTGCTGCCCAGTGATCTCAAAGATGCCACCGGCCGGCCCGACCGATTCCTGGCCTTGCACTTCGCCAACCGGGTCTGGCAGTTCAACACCGCCGAAATCATGGGTACCGCCGATACCGACCCTAAAATCTTTGCGGCGGTGGTCGACTTCGCCGAAGCCATCGGGATGGTGCCCATCGCATTGCACAAGGAGAAAGCGGGTTACGTTCTCAACTCGCTGCTGGTGCCGTTTCTGAACGCCGCGGCCGAACTCGTCTTCGGCGGCTACGCCGATCCGTCGGACATCGACCGCACCTGGCGCATCGCCACCGGTGCGCCGCTGGGCCCTTTGCAGATTCTCGACATCATCGGCCTCACCACCCCGTACAACATCATGGTCCACGGGGACGCCGAATCCCAGAAGATCGCGGCCTGGCTCAAAGAGAACTACATCGACAAGGGCAAGCTCGGTCTCGCCACGGGCGAGGGCTTCTACACCTATAAGTGATCGGCCGGAGGGGAAACGTCGTGTACTACAGCAGCGGTAACTATGAGGCCTTTGCCCGCCCCCGCAAACCCGAGGGCGTCGAGAACAAGACCGCCTGGCTGGTCGGTGCCGGCCTGGCGTCGATGTCGGCGGCGGCGTTCATGATCCGCGACGGCGGGCTGCCCGGTGCCAGGATCACCATCCTGGAACGGCTCGCACTGCCCGGCGGGGCGCTCGACGGCATCAAAGAACCCAAGCGGGGCTTCGTCATTCGCGGGGGCCGCGAGATGGAGGATCACTTCGAATGCCTGTGGGACCTGTTTCGGTCCATACCGTCCATCGAGATCGAGGGCGCGAGCGTGCTCGACGAGTTCTACTGGCTCAACAAGGACGACCCCAACTACAGCCTGTGCCGCGCCACCGTCAACCGCGGTCAGGATGCGCACACCGACGGTTTGTTCGCGTTGAACGCCAAGGCGCAGAAGGACATCGTCAAAGTCTTCCTCGCGTCACGCGCAGAGATGGAGAACAAACGCATCAACGAGGTGTTCGGTCGTGACTTCCTCGACAGCAATTTCTGGCTCTACTGGCGCACGATGTTCGCGTTCGAGGAGTGGCACAGCGCGCTGGAGATGAAGCTCTATCTGCACCGGTTCATCCACCACATCGGCGGACTGCCCGACCTGTCGACACTGAAATTCACCAAATACAACCAGTACGAATCGCTGGTGCTCCCGCTTTACCGGTGGCTGCTGGAGCAGGGGGTGACGTTTCACTTCGACACCGAGGTCACCGACATCGAATTCGACATCAGCGAAGAGCGTAAGCAGGCCAACAGAATTCACTGGATACGCGACGGCGTGTCCGGCGGTGTCGACCTCGGGCCCGACGATCTGGTGCTGACCACCATCGGCTCGCTGACCGAAAACTCCGACAACGGCGACCATCACACCCCCGCAACGCTCAACACCGGACCGGCGCCGGCCTGGGAGCTGTGGCGGCGCATCGCGGCCAAAGATCCCTGCTTCGGCCACCCCGACGTGTTCGGTGCCCACATCCCGGAAACCAAGTGGGAATCGGCCACCGTCACCACACTGGATCGGCGCATCCCGCAATACATTCAGAAGATCTGCAAGCGGAATCCGTTCAGCGGCAAGGTCGTCACCGGCGGCATCGTGACCGCGCGAGACTCGAAATGGCTGCTGAGCTGGACGGTCAACCGTCAGCCCCACTTCAAGCAGCAGCCACCCGAGCAGATCGTGGTATGGCTGTATGCACTGTTCGTCGACGTCCCGGGTGACTACGTCGACAAGCCGATGCAGGACTGCACCGGTGAGGAGATCACCCGGGAATGGCTCTATCACCTGGGCGTCCCCGAGGACGAGATTCCCGAACTGGCGGCCGACGGCGCCAAGACGGTTCCGGTGATGATGCCCTATGTCACCGCATTCTTCATGCCACGCGCCTCCGGTGACCGGCCAGATGTGGTTCCCGAGGGGGCCGTGAACTTCGCGTTCATCGGCCAGTTCGCCGAAACCACCCGCGACTGCATCTTCACCACCGAATACTCGGTGCGCACCGGCATGGAGGCCGCCTATCGGCTGCTCGGTGTGGACCGCGGTGTGCCGGAGGTTTTCGACTCGACCTACGACATCCGCAAGTTGTTGGCCGCCGCCGTGCACCTGCGCGACGGCAAGGAGATCGACATCCCCGTCCCGGAAATCCTGCGTCAACGTCTCGTCAACAAGATGACCGACAACGAAATCGGCGAACTACTCGTCGAATACGGGCTGATCAAAGGCTGACGAACGCGTCGCGCCAAAGCGAGCGACATCGGACGAGTCTGGCGTCGAGGCCGCTTTCGCGCCCGGTGACGCCGAAGGGCAGTGCCGACCGACTCAACTGTCGCGTCGTCCGCGGCCACCACGAGGGCCATGACCACCTCGACCGCCGCCGCAACCATCCCCGCCCTGTGCACCGCCGCGCCTACGCCAACGTGGGTCGCCCAGAGGCCGCCCCGATATCGCCGCTTCGAACGCCCGCAGATGGTTGTCAGAAGCGGTACGCAAGTTCTCGTAGACCCGATGGATGGCTGCCTCGTCGCTGCTTTCCAAGGCCTCCAAGGCCTCCAAGGCCAGGGACAGATCGGCGATGTCACCGGTTTCGAGTTCGACACCGACCTCGTAGGCCCCTTGGGCCGAGGACAGTCCCCGGGCGAGCCACCCGTCGTAGGCATCTTGGAGTTCCGTGTCGGCGTAGACGCCGGGCGGCTTCCCGGCCGACGGGTCGGGGACGTCGTAGCGCTTGAGCAGTCGCCCGATCGCGTCGTAGTGACGCTGCTCGCTGGCGGCAATGTTGGCAAAGATCGGCACATCCCAAGCCTGGTGGAACCGCCGGTACAGATCACGCGCCAGCCGTTCCTCCTCCCGCATCAAGACCAGGTCTGCCCGCTCGTGATCGGACAACGGGCCAGTGGCCGCCGGTTTCGAAGTGTCGTCGCGATTCATCCGATGACTCCGTTCATTTCGGCAATCTCTCGCCCCGGGCTCAGACCCAATATGGCACGCGGGCGCGGTATTGCCGCATCGCGAAGACCGCCAGCACCCAGCCGACGACGGTCAGGGCCAGCACCACCGCCCAGTGCCGCAGCTCCTGATGGGCGCCCAGCAGCGGGGCGCGGACGATGTCGAGGTAGTGCAGCAGCGGATTGAGTTCGACGATGCCGGCCCAGCGCCCGGCGCCCTGCTGGCGCAGGGTGTCGTCGTTCCAGATGATCGGGGTCATGAAGAACAGCAACTGCACGACCGAGAACAGTAGCGGGCCGATGTCGCGGTAGCGGGTCGCCAGGATGCCGAAACACAGCGACACCCAGATGCAGTTGAGCACGATCAGCGCCAGCGCCGGAAGCACCGACAGGTCGGCCCACGACCACGGCTTGGGATAGATGATCGCCACGACCAGATAGATGACGATGTTGTGCGCGAACAGGATCATCTGCCGCCACACCAGCCGGTAGACGTGCACGGACAGCGGCGTCGGCAACTGCTTGATCAGTCCCTCGTTGGCGACGAACACGTCGGCGCCCTCCAGGATGGCGGCGTTGATCAGGTTCCAGATGATCAGGCCCAGCGTCACGTAGGGCAGGTGCACCGACAGCTCGAGGTGGAACAGCTTCGAGTACAGCCCGCCCATCGCCACGGCGGTGGTCCCGGTCGCGATCGTGATCCAGAACGGGCCCAGCACCGAGCGGCGGTAGCGCTGCTTGATGTCCTGCCAGCCCAGGTGCAGCCACAGCTCGTGACGCCGGAAACCGGCGGTCAGGTCACCGCGGGCCCGGGCGAACGTGCGTGACTGTGTCGCCGCATCCAGCAACGTCATCGGCGCCGCTCCTCCTCATCGCTTCGCTCTGCATCGTCGTCGGCGCGTGTCATGCCAGGCCTCCTGGGGTGCCGAACCGCTCGCGGCGCCCCATGCGGCGCAGCCGAAGCCATTGCCGAAACCCTCGGGGGTCGCGGCGGGTCACCAGGAAGAACCAGCCGAATCGGACCCACTCCTGCACCAGCAGCTTGCGCAACCCCGGCTGCGACAGCAGGTAGCCGCGGTTGCGGTAGGTGTAGAAGCGCTTGCCGGGGTCGTCGGGGTACTGGGTGTGCATCCGGCCGCGCAGGATCGGCCGGAACTCGGAGGTCCCGCAGGGGTGCAGGTAGACGGCGTCCAGGCAGGTGCCGAACGGCAGCCCGGAACGCACCAGCCGCCGGTGCATCTCCACCTCGTCGCCGCGGATGAACAGCCGCAGGTCGGGCACCCCGACCGACTCCAGCGTCGACGCCCGGAACAGCGCCCCGTTGAACAGCGACGCGATGCCGCGCAGCAGGTCGTCGCCGGTCTCGGTGCGAAGTTCGCTGGTCAGCCGGCGCCACACCAGGCCCCGCCGCAGCGGAAAGGCCAGCCGCGCCGGGTCGTCGGCGTTGCACACCATCGGCGACACTTCGGCCAGCCCGTGCTTCTCGGCGCACGCCAGCAGCGTCGCCAGCACCCGGCTGTCCTGGGGGCGCCCGTCGTCGTCGGCCAGCCACACCCAGTCGGCGCCCTGCGCCAGGGCGTGCAGCATCCCCAGCGCGAAACCGCCCGCACCCCCGAGGTTCCGGCGCGACGGCAGGTAGGTGGTCGGGACGGGCTGCCCCGCGACCAGTTCACGCACGCGGCCGTCGTCCGACGAACCGTCGTTGTCCACCACGACCAGGTGATCGGGCAGCCGGGTCTGGGTGCTCAGCGCGCCGAGCGACTTGACGAGCTCATCGGGACGCCGGTGGGTGACGACGACGGCGATGACGGATTCGGTGCCGGATTCGCTCATCCCACGGACCGGGTCTCGGCCAGCACCTCGCGCACGTGCCGGGCCGCGTCCTCGCCCTCGTAGGCGCGCACCACGTCCTCGATGCCGCCGGACTGGCGGATGACGCCGTGGTCGATCCACATCGCGGTCTTGCACAGCCGGGCCAGGAATTCGTTGGAATGGCTGGCGAACACCAGGATCCCGGACCGCTCCACCAGGCTCTGCAACCGGGACTGGGCCTTCTTCAGGAAGTCGGCGTCCACCGCGCCGATGCCCTCGTCGAGCAGCAGGATCTCGGGGTCGATGCTGGTGACCACGCCCATCGCCAGCCGCACCCGCATCCCGGTGGAGTAGGTGCGCAGCGGCATCGACAGGTAGTCGCCGAGCTCGGTGAACTCGGCGATCTCGTCGACCTTGGCCAGCATCTGCCTGCGGGTCTGGCCGAGGAACAGGCCGCGGATGATGATGTTCTCGTAGCCGGAGATCTCCGGGTCCATGCCGACCCCGAGGTCGAAGACCGGCGCCACCCGGCCGGTGACCCTCGCCCAGCCGCGGGTGGGCTCGTAGATGCCCGACAGCAGGCGCAGCAGCGTCGACTTGCCGGCCCCGTTGTGGCCGACGAGGCCGACCCTGTCGCCCAGTTCGAGTGACATGGTGATGTCGCGCAGCGCTTCGACGACGACGACGTTGGAGTTGTTGCGTCCGATCGTGCCGCCCGCCTTGCCGAGGAAGGCCTTCTTCAGGGAGCGCGACTTGGCGTCGAAGATGGGAAACTCCACCCACGCGTTGTGCGTCTCGATGTGAGGACCGGAACCGGGCACCGTCACCTGCTTTGCGACCTCTTAGAGGTATTGGCCGTGCCCGGAGTGGCCGGTCTTGCCCATGCCCGGGGGCAGCGCGCCCTGGCGCATCTGCTCCAGCTGTGCGCGGGCGGCCATCTGCTGGGCGAACAGCGCGGTCTGGATGCCGTGGAAGAGCCCCTCCAGCCAGCCGACCAGCTGCGCCTGGGCGATGCGCAGCTCGGCGTCCGACGGGGTGGCGTCCTCGCTGAACGGCAGCGTGAGGCGGTCGAGTTCCTCGCGCAGTTCCGGGGCCAGGCCGTCCTCGAGTTCGCGGATGCTGGTGGCGTGGATCTCGCGCAGCCGGTTGCGGCTCGCGTCATCGAGGGGCGCCACGCGCACCTCCTCGAGAAGTTGCTTGATCATCGTGCCGATGCGCATCACCTTGGCGGGCTGCTCCACCAGGTCGGTCAACGAGCGTTCGTCGGAGTCGTCGTCCTCGACCGCCATGATCCGCGGGTCGACGCCGCCGATGACCTCGATGCCGTCATCCTCGTTGCCCGTGCTCAATGGGTCACCATCCTTCTCCGAGCTACGCGTGTGGCGCCGCGGACTTCCCGCGCCATTCATAGATTTTGGCCCCGCCATTGTCGTAGATCAGGTCCCACGACTGCGATTTCTCCAATGACACTAGCCCGTCGGGCACGGCGAAACCCCGCACCGTCGGCTTGCTGATCAGGATGTAGCGGATATTGAGCGCCTTGACTGCTTCGACCACCCGCGGATCGGAGACCCCGTTACGGGCGTATGCCCAGATGACGAAGCGGTTGTAGCCCGGGCCCGCCTGTTGCGGGTAGTCGTAGTGGGTCCACAACGGGTGCAGGTCGGCGACGGCGTACATCCATGCGGTGCCGTCGGTGTTCGCGTTGGCGATCAGGGTGTCGCGGGCGCCGGGCAGTTTGGCGAGGTAGGCCATCGCCATCAGGTCGCGCTGGTCGATCATCACCGAGTCGTACTTGTCGCCGAACAGGAACGCGTGACGCGGGAAGTAGTGCCAGGCGCTCAGCACCCCGGCCACCGCCACCAGGACCGCGGTCGCCGCGGCCCAGGCGCGCTCCGGCAGCGGCGTGAACCGCGTGCTCAGGCGCCTGGCCGCCCACACGATCGCCCCGACGATCGCCAACAGCGCGACACCGGCGATGGGCGGCAGCAGCAGCGTCGTGGCGGCCGCCACCCGGCGCGGGTCCTTGTAGAAGAACTCGCCGACCGCGCCGGCGACCGCGCCGATCGGACCGCCCAGCGGGGTCCCCGCGTCGACGTTGACCACGACCAGCAGCAGCCACGCCGCCAGCGGCCACCAGATCCGCCTTACCAGCAGGATGAGCCCGCCGACCACCAGCAGCGCGCTCAGCCCGTACTGCACGGGGAAGTCGTTGAGGTGCCGCGAGTGCTGGAAGAGGGCGTCGAACAGGCCGCGCCTCTTGCTCAGGTAGGTGAGGAAGGAGTGCCCGGCGATGATGTCTTCCTGCTGCTTCACGCTGACGAACTGCGGCAGCATGAGCAGGGCCGCCGCCACCGCGACGCCGGCCAGGGTCAAAAAGTCGGCGAGCCGCCCGCGCACCGGATGCCACAGCGCGTCGAGCAGCCACCAGGCCAACAGGAACAACCCGACGACGATCCCGCCGGTGATGTGCACCGAGAACGTGCCGACCAGTGCCAGGATCGCCGCCGGAATGCGGTCGCGGTGGCGCAGCGTCGACGTGATCAGCACCATGGTCGGCACCGCGACACCGTAGGCCGCGAGGTTGGGCATCGCGGCGACGTCGAACTCGACGTAGGGCACCGCGGTGAACGACGCCGACAGCAGCGCCGCGGCCGCCGACGCCCCCGCGGTGCGCCACACCGTCGTGCGTGCGCGCAGCAGGCGCCAGGTGAGAACGGCCGCGCTGACCGGGAACAGCCAGACCGCCGCCGCGACCGAGTTCAGCGTGTAGCCGGTGGTCGGCGCCGCCCCGGTGAGCTGACAGAACACCGCGGTGAGCGCGTGGAAGACCGAGGGGTAGTACAGCAGGGCGTGCGTCTCGACGTTGCGCAGCTCGCCCATGTGGGTGGAGGAGGCCTGGCCGGTGTCGAGGATGAACCGCACGGTGTTGGCGTGCCACACCGAGTCCCAGGTGCTCGGGATGGTCTGCCAATGCGCGCCGATGCCGCGCCAGGCCGCCCACATGATCAGCAGCGCACCCAGCAGCACGCCGGCGGCCACGGCCAGCGCCGGCCCGCGGCCGATCCCTCGGGCTTCCGCCGCGGTGTCCCGGTACCGGGCGAGCAGCAGCTGCAGCCCCGTCATCACCGCGCCCGCCAGCACCAGCGTGGCCAGCGCGGTCCAGCCGTTCCACGGGACGCCGACCGCACCGAGCGGGATGATCGCCAGCGCGACCATGCCGTAGGTCAGCGGCGGCCCGACCGCGATGGCGACCGGCCAGCTCAGCTGACTGATGCGTGCGACGATGGTGCCCGGTGCGATCAGCAGGAACAGTGCGATCAGCGTTCCGAACCAGAAACCCACCGGACTAGTATGGCTACCCGGGTGCCCCGGCTCGGGATGCCACTGTCTGGCCGGAATGTCTGGGCACCCGCTACCGTCACAATTTCGCGGAATGGCGAAAGCTCTAAGGTGGCTGGCATGGCTTACGACGTTGCCCGGGTGCGCGGATTGCATCCTTCGCTGGGTGACGGGTGGGTGCACTTCGACGCTCCGACCGGAATGCTGATCCCCGATTCGGTCGCGACCACGGTGTCGACGGCTTTCCGCAGGTCCAGTCCCAGCATGGCGGGCGCACACCCGTCGGCGCAGCGCAGCGCGGCCATTCTGGACGCGGCGCGCGCGGCGGTTGCCGACCTGTTCAACGCCGACCCGGCCGGCGTCGTGCTGGGCGCCGATCGCGCAATCTTGTTGTCCGCGCTGGCCGAAGCGTCGTCCTCGCGCGCCGGCCTGGGCTACGAGGTGGTCGTCAGCCGCCTCGACGACGAGGCCAACATCGCCCCGTGGCTGCGCGCGGCGCACCGCTACGGCGCCAAGGTGAAGTGGGCCGAGGTCGACATCGAGACCGGTGAGCTGCCGACGTGGCAGTGGGAGAGCCTGGTGGGCAAGTCCACCCGGCTCGTCGCGGTCACCTCGGCGTCGACGACCCTGGGCACGGTCACCGATCTGCGGGCGATGACCAAACTGGTGCACGACGTCGGCGGGCTGGTGGTGGTCGACCATTCCGCCGCCGCGCCCTACCGGCTGCTCGACGTCAAGGAGACCGACGTCGACGTGGTGGCGGTGAACGCCGCGGCCTGGGGCGGCCCGCCGGTGGGGGCGATGGTGTTCCGCGATCCGGCGATGATCAACTCGTTCGCCTCGATCTCCACGGACCCGCGGGCCACCGGACCGGCCCGACTCGAGGTCGGCGCCCACCAGTTCGGTCTGCTGGCCGGGGTGGTCGCCAGCATCGAGTACCTGGCCGCCCTCGACGAGTCCGCGCGCGGCACCCGCCGCGAACGCCTGCCGCTGTCCATGCAGTCCGCCGGCGCCTACCTGAACCGGGTCTTCGACTACCTGATGGTGTCGCTGCGGTCGCTGCCGCTGGTGATGCTGATCGGCCAGCCGGAGTCGCGGATACCGGTGGTCAGCTTCGCCGTGCAGGACGTGCCCGCCGAGCGGGTGATGCAGCGGCTCACCGACAATGGCATCCTGGCCGTGATCGACGAGACCTCGCGCGCGCTCGACGTGCTGGGCGTCAACGACATCGGCGGCGCCGTCACGGTCGGGCTGGCGCACTACTCGACGACGGCCGAGGTCGACCAGTTGGTGCGTGCGCTGGCGTCCCTGGGTTAGACCGTCAGCAGGATCTTGCCGGTCACCTTGCCGTTCACCATCTGGCGGTGCGCGTCGCCGGCCCGTTCGATGGGCAGCCGCGCGCCGATCACCGGCCGCACCCGGCCGTCGGCGATCATCGGCCACACCGAGTCCGTCACCGCCCGCACGATCTCGGTTTTGCTGTTGGGCCCGCTCACCGGCCGGGCCCGCAGCGTGGTGCCGATGACCCGCAACCGCTTGGCCAGCAGCTTGCCGAGGTTGAGCTCGCCCTTGACCCCGCCCTGCATGCCGATGACCACCAGCTGCCCGTCGGTGGCCAGCGCGTCGAGGTTGCGGTCCAGGTAGGCCGCACCCATGATGTCGAGGATCACGTCCGCGCCGCCGGTCTCGTCGCGCAGCCGGGCGACGAAGTCCTCCTCGCGGTAGTTGATCAGGATCTCGGCGCCCAGCTCGCGGCAGAACTCGAGCTTGTCGGCCGATCCGGCGGTGACGGCCACCCGGGCGCCCAGCGCCCGCGCGACCTGGGTGGCGTGGCTCCCGATGCCGCTGGACCCGCCGTGGACCAGCAGCAGCTGCCCTTCGCCGAGGTGCGCGGTCATCACCAGGTTCGACCACACCGTGCACGCCACCTCGGGCAACCCGGCGGCGTCGACGAGGTCGACCCCGTCCGGGACCGGCAGCACCTGCCCGGCCGGGGCGACGACGTGCTCGGCGTATCCGCCGCCGGCCAGCAGCGCGCAAACCTCTTGCCCCACAGACCATTCGGAGACCCTGGAGCCGATCTGGGCGACGACGCCCGAGACCTCCATGCCGATGGTCTCGCTGGCTCCCGGCGGGGGCGGGTACTTCCCGGCGGCCTGCAGCACGTCGGCGCGGTTGACGCCCGCGGCGCGGACCTCGATCAGCACCTCGCCGCTGCCGGCGGAGACGTCGGCAACCTCCTGCCAGGACAGCCGGTCGGGGGATTCGGCGACGATGGCGCGCATGCCGGCCACGCTACTAGGTGGCTGGTGTTTTTCGCGTGGCGTTGACCGGGTAATCGGGTGCGGTCGGCGAGAATGGTTGGGTGAGTTTGGGTTTGACGCCGAAACAGGCGGATTTGTGGCGGTCGACGGTGGATTTCTGCGAGGGCCGGGTGGCGCCGGACTCGATTTACAGCGTGCTGCACCGGGAGTGCTTCAACTTGTTCGGCGATGAAATGTTCGCCGACTTGTTCACCGATGTCGGCCGGCGCAGCGTGCCGCCGATGATTGTGGCGGTGGTGATGGTGTTGCAGCGCATCGAGGGGCTTTCGGATCGGGAGGCGGTGGATCGGTTCGCGTTCGACGCGCGGTGGAAGTATGCCGCGGGCGGGCTGGACTTCGATTATCCGGGGTTTGTGCACACCGTGTTGGTGGACATGCGCGCGAGGCTGGCCCGCTCGGATCGCCCGGACCGGATCTTTGAGGTCACCCTGCAAGCGGCCAAGGCGGCCGGGCTGGTGGGCCGTAAGCGGGTGCTGGACTCGACCCCGCTGTATGACGCGGTGGCCACCATGGACACGGTCACATTGATCCGCTCGGCGATCCGGGGACTGCTGGCGGTCGCCGGCGCGGAGCTGCAACCCGCGCTGCGGGCGCGGCTGTCCCGCGACGACGACTACGTCAGCGCCGGCAAACCGGTGTGTGACTACGACGACGTGGCGGCGCGCGAGGCGCTGGTGGACGCGCTGGCCCGCGACGCGTCTGCGCTGCTGGCCTGCCTGGATGAGCAGGCGCTGAAGCCCGAGGTGGACAAGGCGGCCAAACTGTTGGCCACCGTGGTCGGCCAGGACCTCGACCAAGACGCCGCCGACGGGATATTCCGCATCGCGCGCCGTGTGGCCGCCGATCGGGTGATCTCCACGGTGGACCCGCAGGCACGCCACGGCCACAAGACCTCCGCGCGGGGTTTCGACGGATACAAGGGTCACATCGCGATCGACCCCGACGCCGAGATCATCACCGCCACCGAAGTCACCGCCGGCAACGCCGGCGACGCCCAACCCGCCACCGACCTGCTGGCCGGCGACCTACCCACTCCGGTGACCAGCGACACCAACACCGCCGACGGAGATTGCGTTGATCCTCAGGACGACTCGAGCCTCGGTGCAAGTGCTGGCACGACGACCGCGGCCAGCGCGGTCGGTGATGGTGATGGCGACGGGAGCGCCCCCAGCGTGTGCGGAGCCCAAGACCAGCGATGCCCGGCGGTTTACGGCGACGCCGCCTACGGTGCGGGCAAACTGCTGGCCGTGTTGGAAACCGCGGGCGCGGAAATCTTCACCAAGGTGCAGCCACCGACCGCGCCGGGTGGCCGCTACGCCAAGGACCGCTTCGTCATCGACCTCGACGTCGGCACGGTCACCTGCCCGGGCGCGGTGACCGTGCCGATCCGCCCGGCCAAGGGCGGCGGCGGCAACGCGGTGTTCGGCCCGGCTTGCGCCTGCTGCCCACTGGCCGAGCAGTGCACCAGCTCAACCGCCGGGCGCACCATCGCGATCAGCCGCTACGAGGCCGAACTCACCCGTGCTCGCACCACCCAAGCAGATCCGGGCTGGGTCGCCGACTACAAGGCCACCCGGCCGAAAGTGGAACGCAAGATCGGCCACCTGATGCGCCGCCGCCACGGCGGCCGCCGTGCGCGCGTGCGCGGCACCACCAAGGTCGCCGCCGATTTCTCCCTGCTGGCCGCCGCGATCAACCTCGCACGCCTGGGTGTGCTCGGATTACACCGGGAAGGCGCAAACTGGGCCGCCGCCACGACCTGAGGCCGGTCGGCGATGCCAACCGGCCCACCAGGACCGCCTGTAGACCAGCCAAGCAACGGAATCGCCAATCCCGACAACCGAATTCACCTGAGCTAGGAACCGCTCACGACCACACGAGCATCGCCCAATAGCCCGACCGGTCAACCAGCGCCCCCACAATGGCCGTTCGACACCAGCCACCTAGTCCCGTTACCCTGGTCAGCGGTGGCGTGGCAGAGCGGCCTAATGCACTCGCCTTGAAAGCGAGAGACGGCTAACACCGTCCGGGGGTTCAAATCCCTCCGCCACCGCCGGTTTGGTGGGCGGTCTCGTGCAGCGTCGGCGCATAGCGCAGCACCGCGCCGACACCGTCGGCCGGGGCGAGGCGCTCGTCGGTGCGCACCAACGACGCCCCGATGGACACCGCGAACATCGGCAGCGCCTCGTCGGCGCGAAAGGTCTTGGCGGGAGCGGCGCCCTGCTCGGACAGGACGTTCTCGTTCGGTGCGACGGTCGTCATGGGATCGTCGGCGACCACGGTCGCGTCGCCGACGTCGCCGATCACCAGCGTCTCGACCGCGCCCTGCCGCAGGGCCGAGCAGACCGGGCCCAACCCCTCGGCGGCCAGCCCGGACCGCCGCCCGATCTCGGCGGTGAACCGCTCGGCGGCGTCCTCGAGCACGTTCAGCCGCCGCTTGGCGAACTCGGTCTCGATGGCGTCGCGCACCTCGTCGTCGTCGTGGCCGCTGTGGCGGGCGCCGACGTGAAGCTGGATCGCCTTGTCCCGCAGCCGTTCCGGCAGCGTCGCGAGCAGGTCGGAGCGGGAGCGCATCTCACCGACCAGGAAGACGACCTCGAGGCCGTTGCCGTCGACGAGCTCGGCGATCCGGTCGGCGACCGCACGCATGTTCTTGCGGGCGGCCTCGTCGGTGCGCAGCTGGGGGTCCTTGTAGCCGGGGGTTTCGGCGCCGGCGGCCTTGTGCACGGGATGACCGCCCCCGTCGACGGCCTCGGTGTGCAGCGCGCCGGCGAGGTGCGTGGTGATGTCCGCGCCGGCGTGATCGACCACGGCCAGCAGATAGTCCGGGTGCTCGAAGCCCAGTTCGACGACGGGCACGACGTAGGGCAGCTCGGACACCCGGACGACGGTCTCGGCGGTCGGCCGTTGCAGGTGCTCGTTGACCAGGACGCCCGCCGCGCCGGCCACCATGGCCCGCCCGCTGCGCCCGATCGGCGGGCGCAGCTCCATCACCGCGCGTTCCATCTCGGCGATGACGGACTCGTCGGCGCCGCGCTCCTCGAGCTGCTCGCGCACCGCGCGCCACCTCAGGTCGAGCTGCGTCTCCGCATCCGGGGTGTCGTGGGAGTCGTCGAAGTAGACCGACGCGAACGGGCCCGGTGCGTCCAATAGCTTGCGGAAGCGTTCAGATTGCATGCCTTGTTGGTTGCCCGGCGCTTCGGGGCGCAAAACCCTAGTAGCTGCGGTCGCCCTCGCTGTCGTCGAAGAAGTGCCATTCGCCGTCCTCGACCTGGTTGGCCCTGCTTGTCTGGGAACCGCGCGCTGCTGCCTCCTCGGCGCTGTCAGGCGGCCGGGATCTCCGCGGCGATCGTGTCCATCAGCGCGGTGTAGCGGCGCAGCTCGGGATCGCGCCCCGGCTTGCCGCTGCTGATGACACCGGCGGCCAGGCTGCGCTGCGGGTCGGTCCACATCGCGATGTTGGCCAGGCCGAGGTTGCCGAACGCGGCCGGCGCGTTGCGCCCGAACGGCCCGAAGCGGTCCGTCCCGAGCATGTACCCGGTGCCCCAGCGGGCCGGCATCAGCCCCGTCGCCACGTCCGGCCGCAGCCGCCGGCACTGCCGCACCGCGCCGCGCAGGGTCGCCTCGCTCAGCACCCGCACCCCGTCGAGTTCGCCGCCGCGGCGCAGGATCTCGGCGAACCGGGACAGCTCGTCGGCGGTCGATATCGTGTTCGACGACGGCACGATGGTCGTCAGGAACATCGGGGTGTTGGTGTAGGGGATGATCTCGTGCACGGTTCCGCCGATCGCCTTACGGAAGATCTTCGCCAGGACCGGCGGCAGCGGCCGGCCGGTCGCGTGGCTCGGCGCGACCAGCCCGACGTCCTCCTTGGCCACACCGAAGTTCGTCCACCGGAAGCCCAGCGGGTCGAGGATCTCGGTGGCCAGGATCTCGCGGATCTCCTTGCCGGTGGCCCGCCAGACGATCTCGCGGATCAGCGGTCCCCAGGTCAGCGCGTGGTACATGTGCACCAGGCCCGGCCGGTAGAGCGGGCGCAACTCGCTCAGCTTCTCGAGGGCGTAGTCGTGGTCGTCCGCGCGCTTGACGTCCGGCCGCGGCCCGGTGGGGAAGGGCAGGCCGGCGCTGTGCGTCATCACGTGCCGGATGGTGATGCGATCCTTGCCGTGGCTGGTGAATGTGGGCAGGTACTCGCAGACCCGGTCGTCCAGGGAGAAGGCGCCGCGCTCGACGAGCCTGTGGACCACGGTCGCCGCGACGCCCTTGGCCGCCGAGTACACGCAGAACGGCGTGTCCGTGCCGACCGGAACCCGTTCGGCGTCCGGCGCGTCGGTCGGGGCGTTGCCCCACCCGTGGCCGATCGCCCGGTTGAGCACCACCCGCCCGTCGTGGCGCAGGCACACCTGGATCGCCGGGTGCATGCCGCCCGCATACCAGTGCCGCGCGGCCTGCCAGATGCGTTCGACGGCGGCGCGGTCGATGCCGGAATGGTCCTCGTCGCCGATCGCGGTCACCGAGTCCAGGTCGGCCGGGACGCGGATCTTGCCGTCGGGGGTCTGGGGCGTCACCCCAGCGAGGGTACGTGCCTCACTCGCCCTTGAAATTCGGCGGGCGCTTCTCGAACGTCGCCGAGATGCCCTCGGTCAGGTCCTTCGACGGCAGGAACGCGGCGTTCCAGGCGGCGACGTAGCGCAGGCTCTCCGAGACGGCCGCGACGCGTTGCTGGTCGAGGACGTCCTTGATCCCGTGCACGGCCAGGGGCGGGTTGGCGGCGATCTCGGCCGCGGTGGCGTGCGCGGCGGCCAGGGTGGCCTCGGCGTCGTCGAACACGTCGTTGACCAGGCCGATCCTCTCGGCGCGGGCGGCGTCGATGTCCTTGCCGGTGAGCGCGAGCTCGCGCAGGTGCCCGTCGTTCAGGATCATCGGCAGGCGGGCCAGGCTGCCGACGTCGGCGACGATCGCCAGCTTGACCTCCCGCACCGAGAACTTGGCGTCGGCGCTGGCGTAGCGGATGTCGACGGCGGAGATCAGGTCGACGCCGCCGCCGATGCACCAGCCGTGCACCGCGGCGATGGTGGGGGTGCGGCAGTCGGCGACGGCGCTGATCGCGTTCTGCATGCGCCTGATCTCGGCGTGGAACTCCGCGCGCGGGCGGGCCAGCGCGTCGCCGGCCAGCAGCGGGGTGAACGTGCCGCCCATCGCGGGCACGTCCAGGCCGTAGCTGAAGTTCTTTCCGGACCCGGTGATGACGATGGCCCGCACGTCGTGGTCGGCGTCCAGGGCGGCGAACAGCTCGGGCATCTCCGACCAGAACGCGGGCCCCATCGCGTTGCCCTTGCCGGGCCCGATCAGCGTCACCCGCGCGACGTGGTCCTGGGTGTCGACGGTGACCGATTCGTACGCTCTTGCTTCGTGGGCCATGCCGAGACCGTAGCGTGACGCACATGCCACGCGATTTGCGACCCGGACCAGACTCCCCGCCGACCGACGAGCTGGAAAGCGCCGAGGCCTGCCTGACGGTGCTGCAGCACGTCGTGCACCCCTTCGCCAGCGACGACCTGTCCCGCAAGACGCCGTGTTCCGACTACGACGTGCGCCAGCTGACCGGACATCTGCTGAACTCCATCAGGGCGCTCGGGGGCATGGTGGACGCCGACATCCCGCCGTGCGACGACTCCGACTCGGTGGAGCGCCAGATCGTGGGCGCGGCCCGGCCGGCGCTGGACGCCTGGCGCCGGCGCGGGCTGGACGGCAGCGTGGCGTTCGGCAAGGGCAAGATGGCGGCCCGGGATGCCTGCGCCGCGTGGTCGCTCGAATTCCTGGTGCACGCCTGGGATTACGCCAAGGCCGTGGGCCGCGACGTCGATGCCCGCGAACCGCTGGCCGAATACGTGCTGGAGCTGGGGCACCGGATCATCAAGCCGGAGCTGCGTGCCATGGCCGGGTTCGACGACCCGGTCGAGGCGCCCGAGGGAGCCGGCGCGCTGCAACGGCTGGTCGCGTTCACCGGTCGCAATCCGGCCCGGGTCAAGTGAGGTGCGGGTAGCCCTACACCCGTTCGAGGTAGAAGTAGTAATAGCGGCCGTCATCCAGCACGCCCTTGCCGTTCATGATGCCCATCACCGCGTCGTCGTCGACGGTCTTGAAGTGGTCGTGCACGGGCTGGCCGTCGTAGACCATCGTGGCGGTGACCTCGCCGCGGAACTCCTCGAGCCACAGGCTGGCCTCGCCCTTGCCCATCTCCTTGTTGGAGAACTTGTTTCCGTCGGCGTCCAGGCAGACCAGCGGCTGAACGTCGCGGGCGGACTTGAACGTCTTGCCGAACCAGCCGGCCTTTTCCAGCTGGCCGTTCATCTTGTGTCCGGTGACGAACTCGCCGCCCTTCCACTCGCCGATCATCTGCTCGACGGTCGCGGGCCGCAGGCTCGCCCAGAACTCGTCGAGTTCGGCGTCGGGAATCGCGCCGCCGCGTTCCTTGAGCTCGGTGAACTTCGTGCGGGCCGGGGTCATCGGCTCTCCTCGGGGTGGGTGATCCAGTCGCGGGCGAAGTCGAGCAGCGCGTCGTTCTCCTCCGGCGCCCCGATGGTGACCCGGACACCCTCGGGCGCAAACGGGCGGACCACCAGGCGCGCGGCGGCGGCCCGCCCGACGAAGTCCGCGCTGCGCGGGCCCAGCGGCAGCCAGACGAAGTTGGCCTGCGACACCGGCAGGGTGTATCCGGCGTCCCGTAGCGCGGCGGCCACGCGCGTGCGCTCGGCGACGACCGCATCGGTGCGGGCCAGCAGCTCGTCGGCGGCCTGCAGGCAGGCGATCGCGGCGGCCTGGGAGACGCTGGTCACCGAGAACGGCACGTAGACCTGCTCGAGCGCGGTGATCAGCTCGGCGGGACCGATTGCGTAGCCGACGCGCAGGCCGGCCAGCCCGTAGGCTTTCGAAAAGGTGCGCAGCACAACGACGTTGGAGTGGGCACGGACCAGCGCCAGGCTGTCGGGTGCCATGCCGTCGCGGATGTACTCGACGTAGGCCTCGTCGATGGCGACCAGGATGTGGGAGGGCACGGCGGCGACGAAGCGGGCCAGCGCGCCGGGGTCGACGACCGTGGAGGTCGGGTTGTTGGGGTTGCAGACGAAGATCAGCCGGGTGCGGTCGGTGATTGCGGCCAGCATCGCGTCGAGGTCGAAGGTCTGCTCGGTCAGCGGCACCTTGACCGAGACCGCGCCGGCGACCTGGACCAGCGGGGGGTATAGCTCGAAGCTGTGCCAGCCCATCACCACCTCGTCGCCGGCCGAAGCACTGATCTGAACCAGCTGCTGGCACAGGCTGACCGACCCGCAGCCGACCGCGACGTGCTGCGGACCGAAGCCCGGGCCCACGTGCTCGGCCAGTGCGGCCTTGAGCGCCACACAGGCGCTGTCGGGGTAGCGGTTGACGTCGTCGGTGGCGTTCTCGATGGCCGCGCGCACGCTGGGCAGCGGGCCGAACACCGTCTCGTTGCTGGCAAGTTTGATCGAACCCGGCACCGTCTTGCCCGGAATATAGACCGGCAGCCCGGCCAACTCGGGGCGCAGACGGGCGGTCACTTCGACAGCATATGCCGGGGCTGTGTACGCTATGCCTCCGGCGGTTCCGCGAGACCGGAAAGGGGTCGGGTACCCTCAGAAAGTCCGATGGAGGCGTGCCAGAGCGGCCGAATGGGGCTCACTGCTAATGAGTTGTCCCCCTCAAAGGGGACCGGAGGTTCAAATCCTCTCGCCTCCGCCAGGAGCACACACAACTGAACACAAGCGCCCGTAGCTCAACGGATAGAGCATCTGACTACGGATCAGAAGGTTGGGGGTTCGAATCCCTTCGGGCGCGCTTTCTAACAGCGGATATGGGCTGGTTTGGTGCTCAAGCACCGGCAACATTGTCACGGATTGTCACAACTCGTGCCAAACTCCGCGCGCCGTCGGCCAGCGCGTTTGGCTGTGAGTGCACATACGTTCGCATCGTGAATGCCACGTCGGCGTGGCCGAGCCAGGCCGCGATTACTGCGGCCGGCACGCCCCTGCACTTGCATCGTGGTACCGCAGGTATGCCGTGCGTCGTGCAGCCGGATTCGGGGCACACCGGCCGCGGTGACGGTGTTGGCCCACATCTTGGACAGCGTGTCTGGGTGGTACGGCTGCCCGGCTTCGTTGCACACCACGTAATCGAGGTCGGCGTAGTCGACGCCGACTTTCGGCCTTTCGGACAGCTGCCCCTTTTCGCCGCGTTCAACTCGACCAGCGGGGATGGGACGGGCAGGACGTGCCCACAATCCGCCCGGTCAACCACCTAGTCGGCGAGGGTCAGATCATCGTGCGCGGTGCGATTCAGCACCGGTGCCGGTGTGGTGGGGGGGCTATGAAGCTGACGACCTCCACCCCAGTGGCGGGTGGGCTGGAGCGTCGTGGTCACCGGGTGGGCAACCACGAGCACTGACCCCGAACAAATCGCCCGTCACGAACAACTACTGCACCCGTGGGTGAACATGACCGTGGAAACCATGATCGCGATCAAAACCGAGATTGTCACTGGCATCCGCATCCTCTGCGCCAAAACGCAATTGTGAGTAGCCTTCCCGCAGCGAATCTGTCGGCAGCCCACCGGGTCACCGATAGCTCGCTATAGAACCTCTATTCACGAGGATCTACTGACGTTGTAGTGGGTCATTTCCGTCCGGGTAGTGCTGGGCAGAGGCCGCCTCGGGTGAGCATGGCCATGGCGATGAGTGCGTCTGGGCTGTGGAATCCGTAGGCGCGTTTGGTTAATGCCCGCAGGTGGGTGTTAGTGGCTTCGGATCGGGCGTTGGACAGGCCGTGATCGAGCGTGTTCCAGATGAGGTCGCGGTAGCGGCGGATGCTGCGGGCCAGCGCGGCGAACTCGGGGATGCGTGAGTGCGACGCCCACGACAGCCAGCCGGCCAGCAGCTGCCGCCCGTGGGTGCCCTTGACCCGAAACACCTCGCGTAGTTGCTCTTTGAGCAGATACGCCCGGTAGAGGGTGCGGTTGGTGTCGGCGATCTTAGCGAGGCTGGTGCGCTGCTCGCAGGACAGGTCAGCCGGGTTCTTGCGGGTCGCCCACATGGCGTGCCGATCGGTGATCCCGGCGCGGGTCATGGTGCGTACCCGCACCTTGTCCAGTGCCTTCATGGCCCAGGCCACGACATGAAACCCATCCAGGCAAATCAGCGCCTGCGGCGCGCGGGCACGCACCAGGGCGTGGATCCATTCCGCCCCGTCGCAGCTGACGTGGGTGAGCAGCTTGGCCCGCTCGGCGCCGAGCTGATCGAAGAACCGGCCCAGCGTGTCCTGGTTGCGGCCCTCGCCGGCCCACACCAGCCGGCCTGTCGTGTGGTCAACCACGCACGTCAAGTAGCGATGTCCCTTGCGGTAGGCGATCTCGTCGATGCCGATCCGCGACAGTCCGGCGAGCAGGTCGTTGGTGTCGCGGCCATCGGCCACCACCCTGGTCACGATCGCCGCCACGGTGCGCCAGGCGATCTGCAGCAGCACCGTGAGCACACTCAATGCGGTGTGCGCGGCCAGCCACGCGCAGGTGTCCTCGAACGCCCAGGTGTGTTTGGCGCCCGGCCGCGCCCACGGCACATGCGCAACCACCACCCCATGCTCGCCGCATGCCACCCGCGGGGCCGCGGCCTGCAGATACGCCTTTGTGGTCCCCACATCCAGGGTCCGCCAGCGCCTGATCCCGTTCCCGTCCCGGCCCCCCGCGTCATAGCCCGGGCACCGCTTCCGGCACCGCGAGCACCGGCCCGCCTGCGACGCCTTGGGCCGCACCGAGAACACCAGAACTTCGGAGGTCTTCGGCTGCTTCCGACCCGTGGTCTCGGTCTCGATCGTCACGTCCTCGATCACCATGTTTTGGTCACCCAGACCGCTCGCCAATACCCTGGACATGCGCAACGCCGTAGCTCCTTCTCGCGGATTGAACCCTAGACAGTCCAAAACGTAAGCAGGACACGGCGTTGCGCCCAAATTCCCAGGTCAGCGAACCCACGACAACGTCACAAGAGCCATTCACGAGCTCTCGGATGATCACGGCCGGAAGTGTAGTGCTCGAGTTGGCGATGGAGGTCAGCAATGATGGTGCCACACCGGCACCTTCGTCGCCGCCGACGGGAGCGGTGACAATCCTCGGAGTCGAAATCACCCGGGTGACCGGCAAGGCTCATGCTGAGGCAATAATGTCTAACAGTGGAAGCCGAGGCCAGGTTCGATGAGTAACGATTTGCGGCAAGCTATTGCGTCTGCGCCCATGTTCGACGGGCTGGACGCCGCACACGTGGACTTCCTGGCCGCGCAGAGCCGCGCGATCTTCCTGCCCTCGGGTCAGGTGCTGTTCCGTAAAGGAACACCATCGACAGGTTTCTACATGGTTCGCGAGGGCCTCATGCAGCTTTCGGTGTCAAATTCCGAAGGCATGGTGAAGGTAGTGGAAATCCTTCGCCCGGGAAGCGCTTTCGGCCACGCGGTCATGTTCTTACATGAACCCTATCCGGTGGATGCCACCGCGCTGACCGATTCGCATCTGGTGTTCGTCCCAGCTGCGACCGTTGACCGGGTGCTCGACGAGAACCCAGCGATGGCGCGCATCATGCTTGCATCGATGGCGCGCCGCCTGCAAAGCACGATTCAAGACATCGCCATGTTGTCTCTTCAATCCGCCACCCAGCGGATCGTCGCCTACATCCTCGGCGCGGTCGGGGTCGGATCCTACGACCTGGGCGGGGCAGCTGGTGCTCCGGCAGCCGAGACCAGCCTCGGCGCACGGTCGACCAGCATTGAGCTGCCCGCCCTCAAGCAGGTTCTCGCGTCACGGCTGGGTATGACGCCCGAGACCTTCTCGCGCGCCATGCGTGCCCTCTCGGACAGGGGGCTGATCCGCGCGGACGGCGCAGTCGTACGGATTCCTGACGTTGCCGCTTTGGACACCTATGCCCGAAACGTCTCGATTCTGTGACCACCGCCACAGGGCCGAATTGATCTACGTCAAACCCACTGTTCCCGACGGTTCGTAGCGTGAGCTCGTCAATCGCCCACCGGCGCCGGAGGAAACCCAATGTTCTGCTACCAGTGCGAACAAACCGACCGCACCGATTCACCTGGCCGCCCCGATCTGCTGGCTTTCGGTTGTGCGAGCACGAGGGGAAATTGCGGCAAGGATGCCACCACCGCGGCCCTGCAAGACGTGCTGGTTCACGTCAATCTCGGTATCGGACAGTACGCGCACAGAGCCCGCCTGCTCGGAGCGGCTGACCCGCGATTTGCCGCGCACGCCAGTTTCGACCTGTTCACCACACTGACTAACGTCAACTTCAATCCCACGCGGTTCATGGGATTGATCTGCGCGGCGGTCGACATGCGCGACCAGGCGAAGATGGCCTACGAGAATGCAGCCCGAGCTATTGGCGTTGAGCCGGAAACCCTTTCCGGTCCGGCCGAGTTCGTGCCGGCGACGACGATTTCCGCGGTGGTTGCCCAGGCTGCCGACGTCGGCGTGGACGCCGATCTGGCCGTCCTCGGCCCAGATGTGGTCGGCCTGCGGAATCTCAATCTGTATGGCCTCAAGGGGGTCTGTGCCTATGCGCATCATGCCCACGCCCTGGGGTATCGCACCGAGGCGACAGACGGGGGTATCGAATCCGCGCTGGCGTTTCTGGCCGGCGCACCCACCGATCCCGACGCCCTGCTTACCCACGCGCTTGAACTGGGTTCGGTGAACCTGCAGGTGATGGAGATGCTGGATGCGGCCAATACCGGCAGCTTCGGCAGCCCGGTCCCGACGCCGGTGCGGATCACCCCTGTCGTCGGCAAGGCCATCCTGGTGTCGGGTCATGATCTGCACGACCTGCAGAAGATCCTGGAGGCCACCGAGGGCGCCGGGATCAACGTCTACACCCATGGCGAGATGCTGCCCGCGCACGGCTATCCCAGGCTGCACGCCTACGGTCACCTCGCCGGCAACTATGGCGGTGCCTGGCAGGACCAACAGCGTGACTTCACCGCTTTTCCCGGCCCGATCGTGATGACCTCCAACTGTCTGATCGAGCCGCAGCCGGCCTATCGCAACCGGATCTTTACCACCGGGCCGGTGGGCTGGCCAGGTGTTCGTCACCTCGACACCGCCGACCTCTCCGTTGCTATCAAGGCCGCACAGTCCTTGCCCGGATTCACCACCGAGGTGCCGTCGGAGTCAATCACCACCGGGTTCGGGCACGACGCGGTCCTGTCGGTCGCCGAGACCGTGATCGCGGCCGTCAAAGACGGTGCGATCAAACGCTTCCTGCTGATCGGAGGATGCGACGGCGCCGCCCCCGGACGCAGCTACTATGCCGACATCGCCGATCATGCACCCGACGACACAGTGCTGCTGACCCTGGGCTGCAACAAGTATCGCTTCAACAACCACGAGTTCGGTGACATCGCCGGCATCCCCCGGTTGCTCGATCTCGGCCAGTGCAACGACAGCTACTCGGCTGTGCAGATCGCGCTGGCACTGGCGAACGCCTTCGACTGCGGGGTCAACGACCTGCCGTTGAGCCTGTTCGTCTCCTGGTTCGAACAGAAGGCCGCCGCAGTGCTGCTAACCCTGCTGTCGATGGGAATCCGCAACATCCGGCTGGGGCCGACGCTGCCGGCGTTTCTCACCCCCGCCGTGGTCGACATCCTGGTCGAGCAGTTCGCGCTCAAACCCATCGGCGACCCTGCCCAGGATCTGGCCGACGCGATGTTAGGTGCATGATGACTGAGGCCGTCGAGATCACCGCTGACAGGGAACTGTCTTGCTACGACGTCGTTCTGGTCACCACCGACGGCGAAGAGTCGACAATCGCCTGTGATTCGCAGACCACGGTGCTCACCGCCGCCGAGGCGGCGGGACTGGTGTTGAAGTCAACTTGCCGGACCGGCGGGTGCGGGGCATGTTCGGCCGTGCTCGCCGCCGGGCAGGTGGACATGGGCAAACACGACCCGGATGTCCTCGAAGTACCCGAGAGCGAGAACGGGATCCTGTTGTGCCGCAGCTTTCCCCGCGGTGACTGCCGGATTGATCTGCCCTATGACCGCGACCAGGTCGTCACTGCGACCCCGACACGGCATCAGGCCAAAATCACCGGCTTGGATCGAGTCGCCGACGCCGTGATACGCGTGAAAGTCGCGCTACTGGCCGGGCCCGACGGTCCATCGTCGCTGAACTTTGACTCGGGACAGTTCGTGCGAATCACCGTCCCGGGCACCGACGCCCGACGCGCCTACTCGCCGGCCAACGTCGCCAACTGGGACGGTGAGCTGGAGTTCTACATCCGGCTGCTGCCTGGTGGTCTGATGTCGACGTACCTCACAAAGAGGGCAGCCGTCGGCGATGTGCTCACCGTCTCTGGCCCGCAGGGGTCATTCGCGCTGGCCGAGAACGGCCTTCGGCCACGTTGGTTTCTCGCCGGCGGCACCGGATTGTCGCCGTTGCTGTCAATGTTGCGACGAATGGCCGAGTGGGGGGATCCCCAGCCGACACGTCTGTTCTTCGGTCTCACCTACGAAACCGAAGTTTTTGCCCAAGATGAACTACGGGAACTCGCCGACACGATGCCGGGTTTTCGGGCCGACACCGTGGTCTGGCGCCCAGATACCCGGTGGCCAGGCGCCACCGGCAATCCTGTCGATCTCGCCGCGGCCGAGGTGCAAATGCTCGACGAGAGACCGGATGTCTATGTGTGCGGACCCCCGCCCATGATCGAGGCAGCTTACGCGGCGCTGACGGACGCCGGTGTGGTTCGCGAACAGATTTTTGCCGAACGCTTTTTCACCACGGCCTGACCGCGCTGAACTTCGCGTGGCAGTCGGAAAAAACCTGAAGTGAAAGCGATTTCAGCGCCGGCGGAAGTCGATGCTGCGCAGCAGTATCGGCGTCCGATTAGTCACCGGTGGTTCTCATTAGATGCGATGCCGAGTAGTGTGGCGTCGTCGCGTTCCGCATACCTGCCGATACATCACCCCTCGCGAAAGAGGTCATCGCCATGGCAGCACAGCCGGCACAGTCATCAGCGACCGATCAGTCATCGTCGCAGCCTTTGGTTGGGAGGGGCTGGATTCAGGGCGTCGCCTTGGTAATGATCTTCGGTTTTTTGGTGATGGGCATCTTGGCCTACCGCACCTACTCGGCGTCGATGCCGATGCCCGAGAAGGTCGTCAGCGAATCGGGGCAGCTCCTGTTCACCGGCGATGACATCACGCGGGGTCAGGAGCTCTACCAGGCCCGCGGGCTGATGGAGTACGGGTCGGTGCTGGGCCACGGCGCCTATCTGGGTCCCGATTACACCGCCGAGTATCTGCGGATGGCCACCGACGACGTTGCTGACCAATTCCGCACGCAGGGTGTGGCCGATCCGCGGGATCGGGTGGTCACCGAATTCCGGACCAACCGCTACAACCCCGCCACCAAGACTCTGGTGTTCAGCGATCGGCAGGCCGCGGCATTCGATCGCATTCAGAGCCATTACGCAGCCTACTTCGGCGAGAACTCCACCAAGTATGGGCTATTGCCGCAGATGATGACCGACAAGGCGCAGATCCGCGATCTGACGGCGTTTTTCGCATGGACGGCGTGGGCGGCGGCGGCCGAACGCCCGGGCCACAAGTACAGCTACACCAATAACTGGCCGGCCGAGTCCCGCGTGGACAACGGTCCCACCGCCCCGGTGATCGTGTGGTCAGCGCTGTCGCTGATCGCGTTGCTCGGCGGCATCGGGATCATGTTCGCCGTCTACGGTCGCTGGAGCCAAAAGGTGGGTTGGCACAGCGCCGAGGCGTCCACGCTGTCGTTCCGTCAGCCCGGTGAGGTGGGCCTGACGCCGGCACAGCGCGCCACCATCTGGTTCTTCGCGATCGTCTCGGTGCTGTTCCTGGCGCAGACGCTGCTGGGCGCGGCCACTGAGCACTACCGGGCTGACTTGTCGACGTTTTTCGGCCTGGACCTGGCCCGGGTGCTGCCCTACAACCTGGCTCGGACCTGGCATGTTCAGCTGTCGCTGTTCTGGACGGCGGCGGCTTTCCTGGCCGGCGGAATCTTCCTGGTGCCCTTCATCGCCCGCCGGGAACCGCGCCGCCAGGGCTTGCTGGCCTATGTGTTGCTGGGCGCGGTCGCGGTGGTGGTGTTCGGGTCGCTGATCTGCGAAGCGCTGTCGATCTACGGGGTGATACCGCACGGCGGATTGTTCTCCCAGCAGTGGGAGTACCTGGACCTGCCGCGACTGTGGCAGATCTTGCTGATCATCGGCATGTTCCTATGGATCGCGATCATCTGGCGCGGCATGCGCGCCAGGCTCAAGAGCGAGTCGAAGATGAACATGCCTTGGCTGCTCTTCTTCTCCGGACTGGCGATCCCGGCCTTCTACACCGTCGGGCTGCTGGCCAGCAGCGGCACCCATTACACCGTCGCCGAATTCTGGCGATTCTGGGTGGTGCACCTGTGGGTCGAGGACTTCCTCGAACTGTTCACCACCGTCATGGTGGCCTACATGTTCGTGCTGCTGGGCGTGGTGCGGGAAAGGATCGCTCTCGGTGTCATCTTCCTCGACGTCATCCTGTACTCCGCCGGCGGCGTCATCGGCACCATGCACCACCTGTACTTCTCGGGCACCCCGGTCGAACACATGGCGCTGGGGGCGTTCTTCTCCGCGGCCGAGGTCATCCCTTTGACCTTCCTGACGGTGGAGGCTTGGGCTTTCTTGCAGCTGGGCGCGCATCAACAATCCGGCGACGCCAAGCCTTTCCCGCATCGCTGGCCAGTGATGTTCCTCGTTGCCGTCGGCTTCTGGAACTTCCTGGGTGCGGGTATCTTCGGCTTCCTGATCAACCTGCCGATCGTGTCCTACTACGAGATCGGCACCGCGCTGACGGCCAACCACGCGCACGCGGCGATGATGGGCGTCTACGGCATGCTGGCCGTCGGCCTGGCCATGTTCGCGTTCCGCTACGTGATCCCGGCCGACAAATGGCCGGAGAAATGGGCCCGACTCTCGTTCTGGTGCATGAACATCGGCCTAGCCTGGATGGTATTCGTCACCCTGCTGCCGCTGGGCGTGTTGCAGCTGTACCACTCGGTCAGCGACGGCTACTTCGAGGCGCGGTCGCTGGGCTACATCACCAAGCCCGGCAACGCGGTGATCGAGTGGCTGCGGATGCCCGGTGATCTGATCTTCATCGTCGGCGGGGTGCTGCCGTTTATCTGGATAGCGTGGACCGCGCTGCGCAACTTCCGCTCCGGTCCGACGATTCAGGAAATGCCCGATCACCCGCTCTACACCGAGTCGCAGACCAGCGCCAACGTGCCTGTGAAGGATTGATCAATGGTTCAGCCGGCTACCTCGGTATGGCTGATTGCCGGGTATTCACTGGCCCTGGTGGCCATCGGGTGGAGTTTTGACGCGATGGCGCGGCGGGCCTCGGTGCGTGCTGCGCGTTGGCGTACGGGTCAATTCGCCTACCGGCCTGACCACGACGCCTGGGTATGCCCGCAAGACCAGTGGCTGTGGCCGACCTCGTTCGATCCGCGCCACCGGGTCATGCGGTACCGGGCGCAGCCAATAGTATGCAACAGTTGCCCGGCCAAATCGGATTGCACGACATCGGATTACGGCCGTGAGATCAGCCGCGAGATCGACCCATGGCCGCATTCGGATGCGGGACGATTCCACCGGGGGATCGCGTGCTGTGTGGCTACGTTCGGAGTGGTGCTACCGCTGGCGACATTGATCGTCAGCCATTCGGTCAGTGAGGTGCTGGTCTTGGTGGGCACCGTGCTGGTCGTCGTGCTGCTGGGACTGCCGCTGGCCCGCCACCTGTGGAACACCCCGTCCAACGCGCCCGAACACCTGCCGCACCGCACGGCAATTGAGGATCAGGTGGCCGCCGCGATCGACCGATATTCCACCCGCTGGGGCGGCTGGGAAGGCAAGGAGGACAAGACTTCGTGACCGGACTAGTGATCGGTCTGCTCGTCGCCGCGATCGTGATCCTGGCCGTGCTTACGCCGCTGTCGCTGGCCGTGTTGCGCGAGTACGAACGCGGCGTGGTGTTCCGGATGGGTCACGTGCGCCCGCTGTACCATCCCGGGCCGCGCTTCCTGATTCCGCTGGTGGACAGAATGATTCGGGTGGACCAGCGGCTGGTGACGCTGACTATCCCACCGCAGGAGGTGATCACCCGCGACAACGTGCCGGCCCGGGTCAACGCGGTCGTCATGTTCCAGGTGATGGACCCGCTCAAAGCGATTCTGGCTGTGGAGAACTATGCGATCGCGACCTCGCAGATCGCTCAGACGACGCTGCGTTCACTGCTGGGACGCGCTGACCTGGACACCTTGCTCGCGCATCGCGAAGACCTCAACAGCGACCTGCGCACGATCATCGAAAAGCAAACCGAGCCATGGGGCATCCAGGTGCGCGTGGTCGAGATCAAAGACGTCGAGATTCCCGAGTCGATGCAGCGCGCGATGGCCCGCGAAGCCGAAGCCGAACGGGAACGCCGCGCCAAAGTCATCAACGCCCGCGGGGAACTACAAGCGTCCGAGGAACTGCGGGCAGCCGCCGAGACCCTGTCGAAAAACCCGGCGTCACTTCAATTGCGTTACCTGCAAACGCTGCTGGAGTTAGGAGCGGATCAGAACTCGACAGTGGTCTTCCCGCTGCCGGTCGACATCATCACCCCGTTTCTGAGAAAACCAGAAGTATTGCGGGACATCGCCAGTGCGATAAACGACGGCCCCTAAGCGCACTCAGATGAACCATCAGGATGGGCTGACCGCTCGAGCGCGATCGGGCGAAATTCTTAGTCTGTTCGATGATCCTGGGCCACAGTGGGTTTGGTAGGTCGTGACCCATTCTTGGCAGGTGGACCGGTTCCGCGCCGAGAATGGCGTCGGCTGTCGCGCGTCCGGCGTCAGGGCTGACCAGCCGATCTTGCTGACCGTGCAAAATGACCGCGGGTGCCGAGGCCCGTGAACGGCTGGTGCGCCAGCACCGTTGCAAATACGCCTTCATCGGTCGTCGGGGTCTACCCGTGCGTGGTCTCGGTCTCGATCTCCACGTCCTCGACTACCGTGTGCTGGCTCCCCAGACCCACCGCGAATCCGTGCTGCCGGCGAGCTCTACTCAAGGGACTGGGCCGCAAGATCACTGCGGCGCCGGTGAACTCCGCAGAACGGCATGCCCTTTTCGACGATTTGCTGATCGAGCTCGATATTCATTTTCGCGTCGAGGACGACGTGTACTACCCGGCCCTCAAACAGGCCATTAAGCTCATCGCGATTGCCCATGCGGAGCATCGCCAGGTCGTCGACCAGCTTTCCGTGCTGATCAAAACTCCGCAGACTGCGCCTGGATATGAGGCCGAGTGGAATTCCTTCAAGACTGTCCTCGAGGCGCATGCCGACGAAGAAGAACGCGACCTGATTCCCGCTCCTCCCGAAGTGCACATCAGTGACGCAGAGCTCGAGGAGCTGGGTGACAAGATGGCCGCGAAAATGGAGCAATACCGAGGCTCGGCTGTACACAGGTTGCGCACGAAGGGGCGGGCCGCGCTCGTACGCGCCCTGTGACCGGGTTACCCGGTCCGGCGGCCGATCGGGGGTATCGTCGCGTTGCCCGCGAAGAAGCGTAGCTACGAATTCAGTGCCGACCGTACCGCCGCAGCATCCGCCGTTGACCGGAGCGCAACCGCCGGTCGCCGACCCCGAGGAGGCCGCCACGACCTGGACCCGGGTCTTCAGCTGATGCACCCTAGTTGCTCGGTTTCGTGCGACCACTCCACGACACTGGCGAGCTCACGCCGCGGCGTTGGCGGCAGGGGATCCGCGTTGTCTGGTGCCCAGCCCAGCCGCAGCAGCATCTGCGGATATCCTTCGGCGGCCAATATGTCGGAGCGGATAGCGTCGCGGGTTATCGGGATTTCCAGGGGTTCGGTGATCGGGCACGTGGCCAGTCCCATCGCCGTCGCGGTCAGCAGTAGTGCGCTGGCCGCCTCGCCGGCGCGAAGTTGAGCCAGACGGTCGTCAGTCTCGGTGCCCAGCACCAAGATGACAGCTTTGTCATCGGCGGGCGAGGCCCCCGGCGGCTGCGGCAGGCCCGCCCCCGCAAAGATGCGTCCAGGCACTGGTGCGCTGCAGTCATGCTCTGGGACGTTGCGGGCTGGCACACCGGCCCGTGATCCGTATCGCCCACTCCACCTGGTGAGCTCGACGAGGTAATCGCCGTCGGTCGCGTGAGCACGCGCAGCTTGCTTGACGATCTCACGCAGTTGTTCCATGGCGTCGACCTGGCGCAGCATGACCTCCATCCGAGCGGCTTGGGCAGCCATCGAGGCGATATCACCGGCCGCTACCGGGCGAGAACTGTAGATTCGCCGATCGGTTCGGCGTTGCGTGATTGCCGCCGCCAGGGCGAGGTCGACGCGATCGGGGGCGTGTGGGTACACCTCGATAGTCGCGAGGTGGCTAGGGTCGGCCGGATCAGGTAAGCGATGCACGCCGACATGCCAACCCATGGCCGCCAAGGCAATGATGCAATGGTTAAGCGTTGCACCGCAACTCAAAATCAAGTCCCGGCCATCGGGGTCGGTCTTGGGTAGCTGCATGCCCGAATCGGAGTACAAATGCAGGCTTGTGCGATCCACTCGCCACCGCCACGGCTGCGTGTTGTCGATGGAAGGTGCCCGGGTAGCCAGCGCCAGTACCGCGCGGATCACCTGCGTATCCGGGAAAAGCGGGGTGTTCATGGCGACGGGGTCGTTGGCTGCTTTCGCACCAGCACGTCGCGCGACCACATCGCCGATACCAGACCACGACGGCCCGCCATCTCTACTGCATTCGCGATGGCCTGTGGCCGTCCCCATGGTGTCCAACGCGACCACCTCCGGTTTTCTCTTGTGCCCCAGGACTTCAGCCGCTACCCGCACTCGCTGCGTGAAGCCCGGCCTCTTGTGCTCAGCACTGTTTGAAGGAATAATATCCGTTAAATAGTCGATAGGCAATTGGCGAGAGGGACTCGGGTGATGACGACGACGTTCACGAGATCAGGTGAACCCAGACCACCGGGCGCCAGCCGGCGGCACCGGCGACGTGTCCCCGAGTTGGTGCGCCGGCACGGCGGGGCGCGATCCTGCCGGCGGTTGTGCTGGCGCGCCGCATGTGACCGCATGACCGGCCCAGGCTTGGCGACTTTTGGTCCTGCTATCGAAACCGGTGCCCCACGGCGAATGGTGTTGGCCCAAGTTGCCTATAACGGCGGGAGGTGGTGGTGGTGGACCAATTGACAACCCTTGACGCGGGTTTCCTCAAAGCAGAAGACGCCGACAGGCATGTCAGTTTGGCAATCGGTGGCTTGGCGGTCATCGAGGGGCCGATCCCGGACCGTGATGCGCTGATGGCGACACTGGCGCAGCGAATCCGTGCATGCCCCCGGTTCGGACAGCGTCTGCGAACGCGCCCGTTCGACTTTGGTGCACCCGAATGGGTGGCCGATCCGGACTTTGATCTCACCCGTCATGTACGGCATATCGCACTACCGCGGCCCGGAGACGACCGAGAGTTGTTCCACCTGGCTGCCGACGTGATTTCCCGGCGCCTTGACCGGGATCGACCGCTGTGGGAAATCTGGATCATCGAAGGCCTCAGCGACAACAGGTGGGCAATGCTCACCAAGATCCACCACTGCATGGCTGATGGAATCGCCGCCACCCACGTGCTTGCCGGCCTATGCGACGACGGCATCGGCCAAAGCTTCGCAAGCTACATCCATACCGCCAAAGAGCCTGGGATACAAGGCCTTCCGCAGGCCATACCGGGCGTGAATCCCTTTAGCGTGCTGGGCGGCCTGTGGAATGCGTCGGCTGCCATCACTGCCACCGCTGTCCGCACAGCGTTGGGTGTTGCCGAGATCGCTGCCGGTCTCCTCCGCCCCACCACGACGTCGCTGAACGGGCCGATCGCCAATTTGCGCCGCTATAGCGTCGCGCGAGTACCCCTGGCCGACATCGCGCACGTGTGCCAGACATTCGACGTCACTATCAACGATGTCGCACTGGCCGCGATCACGGAGAGCTACCGCAACATCCTCGTCCAACGGGGCGAAGAACCCTTGCCCGATGCGCTTCGCACCCTGGTGCCGGTATCGATGCGCTCCGCCGAGGCGATCGATAAAACCGACAACCGCGTCTCGTTGATGCTGCCGTACCTGCCGGTCGACGAGCAGAACCCGGTGCAACGGCTGCGGATCGTCCATTCCCGATTGGATCGCACGAAGTCGCACGGGCAACACCAGGCGGGTCACGCCTTCGTGTCAATCGCCAATCGCATTCCCTTCCCCCTGACCGCATGGGCGGTCGCCTTATTGATCCGACTGCCGCAGCGCGGCGTCACGACGCTGGCAACCAATGTCCCCGGTCCTCGTCAACCGCTGCAACTCATGGGGCAACGGGTGCTCAGCGTCTTCCCGATCCCGCCGATCGCGATGCAACTGCGAACCGGGGTGGCAATGCTCAGCTACGCCGAGGACCTGTTCTTCGGCATCCTCGCCGACTATGATACCGTGGCCGATATCGACGCATTGGCCCGCGGAATCGAAGTCGCGGTGGCACGCCTGGTGGCGATCAGCAAGAAACGCAAGACCTTACGCGGCCGCCGAGGAATGTCACTCGTCGGCAACGTCTAGGTGGCTGGTGTTTTTCGCGTGGCGTTGACCGGGTAATCGGGTGCGGTCGGCGAGAATGGTTGGGTGAGTTTGGGTTTGACGCCGAAACAGGCGGATTTGTGGCGGTCGACGGTGGATTTCTGCGAGGGCCGGGTGGCGCCGGACTCGATTTACAGCGTGCTGCACCGGGAGTGCTTCAACTTGTTCGGCGATGAAATGTTCGCCGACTTGTTCACCGATGTCGGCCGGCGCAGCGTGCCGCCGATGATTGTGGCGGTGGTGATGGTGTTGCAGCGCATCGAGGGGCTTTCGGATCGGGAGGCGGTGGATCGGTTCGCGTTCGACGCGCGGTGGAAGTATGCCGCGGGCGGGCTGGACTTCGATTATCCGGGGTTTGTGCACACCGTGTTGGTGGACATGCGCGCGAGGCTGGCCCGCTCGGATCGCCCGGACCGGATCTTTGAGGTCACCCTGCAAGCGGCCAAGGCGGCCGGGCTGGTGGGCCGTAAGCGGGTGCTGGACTCGACCCCGCTGTATGACGCGGTGGCCACCATGGACACGGTCACATTGATCCGCTCGGCGATCCGGGGACTGCTGGCGGTCGCCGGCGCGGAGCTGCAACCCGCGCTGCGGGCGCGGCTGTCCCGCGACGACGACTACGCCAGCGCCGGCAAACCGGTGTGTGACTACGACGACGTGGCGGCGCGCGAGGCGCTGGTGGACGCGCTGGCCCGCGACGCGTCTGCGCTGCTGGCCTGCCTGGATGAGCAGGCGCTGAAGCCCGAGGTGGACAAGGCGGCCAAACTGTTGGCCACCGTGGTCGGCCAGGACCTCGACCAAGACGCCGCCGACGGGATATTCCGCATCGCGCGCCGTGTGGCCGCCGATCGGGTGATCTCCACGGTGGACCCGCAGGCACGCCACGGCCACAAGACCTCCGCGCGGGGTTTCGACGGATACAAGGGTCACATCGCGATCGACCCCGACGCCGAGATCATCACCGCCACCGAAGTCACCGCCGGCAACGCCGGCGACGCCCAACCCGCCACCGACCTGCCGGCCGGCGACCTACCCACTCCGGTGACCAGCGACACCAACACCGCCGACGGAGATTGCGTTGATCCTCAGGACGACTCGAGCCTCGGTGCAAGTGCTGGCACGACGACCGCGGCCAGCGCGGTCGGTGATGGTGATGGCGACGGGAGCGCCCCCAGCGTGTGCGGAGCCCAAGACCAGCGATGCCCGGCGGTTTACGGCGACGCCGCCTACGGTGCGGGCAAACCGCTGGCCGTGTTGGAAACCGCGGGCGCGGAAATCTTCACCAAGGTGCAGCCACCGACCGCGCCGGGTGGCCGCTACGCCAAGGACCGCTTCGTCATCGACCTCGACGTCGGCACGGTCACCTGCCCGGGCGCGGTGACCGTGCCGATCCGCCCGGCCAAGGGCGGCGGCGGCAACGCGGTGTTCGGCCCGGCTTGCGCCTGCTGCCCACTGGCCGAGCAGTGCACCAGCTCAACCGCCGGGCGCACCATCGCGATCAGCCGCTACGAGGCCGAACTCACCCGTGCTCGCACCACCCAAGCAGATCCGGGCTGGGTCGCCGACTACAAGGCCACCCGGCCGAAAGTGGAACGCAAGATCGGCCACCTGATGCGCCGCCGCCACGGCGGCCGCCGTGCGCGCGTGCGCGGCACCACCAAGGTCGCCGCCGATTTCTCCCTGCTGGCCGCCGCGATCAACCTCGCACGCCTGGGTGTGCTCGGATTACACCGGGAAGGCGCAAACTGGGCCGCCGCCACGACCTGAGGCCGGTCGGCGATGCCAACCGGCCCACCAGGACCGCCTGTAGACCAGCCAAGCAACGGAATCGCCAATCCCGACAACCGAATTCACCTGAGCTAGGAACCGCTCACGACCACACGAGCATCGCCCAATAGCCCGACCGGTCAACCAGCGCCCCCACAATGGCCGTTCGACACCAGCCACCTAGGGCCACGACCGCAGTAATGAAGCCAAGACCGCACTGCGGCATATGCTTTGTGACCAGGAAGGAGTCAACCCGATGGACAAGATCTCGCTTACCGCTCTGGCGCGCGAGCAGTTGGCGGCCGCGCACCGGGCCGCCAGCGGCCGCAGCGCACACACGGTGTACGGCGGTCACCAACACAGCCTGCGGCAAACCATGGTTGCCTTGACCGCCGGAACAGCGCTCTCCGACCATGACAGCCCCGGAGAGGCCACCTTGCAGGTGCTGCAGGGCCGGGTCCGGCTCACGTCGCCGGAGACCAACTGGGACGGAGCCCCGGGCGATCACCTGGTGATCCCGTCGAGCCGGCATGGCCTACATGCTGTCGAAGACTCCGTTGTTCTGCTGACCGTCGTCAAAAGCCCTTAGCCGACACCAATTAAGCCGAGCTCATGGGCGTGGTCTTTGTCTCGTCTCGCCACCGCACCGAAGCGCATTGCGGCCGGTGCACAGTGGTGATGACAGCTTTAACTGGACCAGGCTCTGACACCAGCTTGCGGGCATGCCAGTGTAACCCAAGACCAACTCGACATCTCTTTGATACCGATGTAATTCGCCGCGACGATGACGCGCTCGCCTCTGAATCTAGTCTTCGCGGGATAAGGCCGCGCGAGGGCACGCGGCGATGGCCTGCTCGACGAGCGTCTCCTGCTCGACAGGGACGGGGTCAGTAATGACCACGGCGTACTCGTCGTAGCTGAGCTCGAACACCTCTGGCGCGATATTGACACAGAAAGCATTGCCCTCACAGCGATCCAGGTTTACCACGACGCGCATGAGAGTCCTCCTTCGGAACTTCGGCAGGTGAGAGCCTCAGGCACCCGCCTGCTGGCACACCCATCCATCGGGGGCGCGACCGGTCTCGATAAACCGCGTTAGTTCGGCGCTCGTCTGCAGCGGCAGCGCGGTGTCGGCGCTCGGATAGATAATCGGCTCTTCCTTCGAGTTGTGTTGGTGAAGTTGGTCCAGCAGCTGCGTACACGTATCCGTGAGCCGCCCGGTGTCGTTTGAATCAGCGAGCAAATCCGTCAGGGCGTCCATGGTGCGCCACAACTGACCGTGCTCGCGCATCATCACGAAGATCGGCATCACAATACCGGCCTCTCGGAGCGGCGGGAAAAGGAAGACCTCCTCGAGGTAGATGTGCCGGCGCAGCGCTGCCAGAGTCTCGGTCAGTAGCTCGTGTCGCACGCTGCCACAGACGAGTTTCTCGATGAAAGTCTGTATCCTATTATCGATTTCGCGGTGCTCTCGCGCCAGCTCAACAGATAGCGGCAAGTCGGGCATCATGTGCGCCTGGGCGTCAGCCCGCAGAACGGACAGATTCGGTCTCGTCGAGCTCGGCGTCGACGCTGATCGTGGCGCCGGCGAACAATCGCGATACCGGACACAGGGCAGCGGCCTGGCCTACCACGGCCGCGAAGGCTTCGGCGTCCAGCCCGGCCACCTGCGCGCTGACCTTCAGCCGGGACGTTGTGATCGTGGGGATTCCGTCGACCTCATCCAGGATCACGGTGGCTGTGACATCGAGGCGCTGTGGCGGCGTGTGGTTCTCACCCAGCTTCAACGCCAACGCCATCGCGAAACACGACGAATGCGCCGCCGCCGCAAGCTCTTCCGGACTGGTCTTGCCGCGAGGCTGCTCAGTCCGCGAGGCCCAGGTCAGCGACAGGCCATCCAGCGCTCCGCTGCTGCCCTCCGACAGCTTGCCTTCGCCAGACGCCAGCGGGCCCTCCCACGTGGTCTGCGTGGTCCGTTCCGCAATGCTCATGCTCCTCGGCCCCTTTCTGGAACGCGCAATGTTTGTACAAGTGCTGCTTGTGTAAACTCTAGACCGTCACCATGCGCATTGACTAGAGCGATCGTCAGGAGTGGGCATGCAATCGAAGCAAGCGGCCTGTTGCTTGCGGGCACTTTTGCGACTTTCTCCACCGAGCTCAGCGGAAGAAAGCGCCTTTTCGACTCATGAACTGGCGCACTGCGGTTGCGTGAGCGAGCGGTAATGATGGTCCAGATCACCAATGTTTCGAGCAGATGCCTGATATCTGAAACCCGACAGGCGTACCCTGCGAAGGTGTATCCGCAGGACACCGCCGCAGTGTCACTGGCCCATCTCACAGCCGGTGACATCATGTCCTCGCCGGTGATCACCGTCCTCGCTGACGCTTCAACCCAACAGGTAGCCGGCATCTTGACGCGGCACCGGATCAGCGCAGCACCCGTGGTTAATCAGGCAGGCACGCTGTTGGGACTTGTCAGCGAACATGACCTGCTCTCCAAAACCGGTGCACTAGCACGTGACCTGATGACGACGGCGGTGATCAGCGTGACCGTGGACAGCGCGGCCGACGATATCCGACACCTGCTGGTCGACCGTCGTATCCGTAGGGTTCCGGTGGTGCAGGAGGGGCGACTGGTCGGAATCGTGAGCCGCCATGACCTGGTGGCCGTGATGGCCACCGAATGGGTATGCCAGGTATGCGGTGAGCCGGTGCGCGGTGAGCATCCCCCCGGCAGGTGTCCGAAGTGTCAGGCAACGAGCGAGCAGTTCGTGCTGCAGGAGCAACCCCCTGGTGCCTGAACGGGTGTCTGGCCGGACAACCCCGTTTGTGTGATATCACCGAAGCAGGAGGGCAATGACAATCCCGCCCACGCCAAGCCCCAGACCCGAATCCGCTGCACTCGGCGGATTGCCGGCCGAGGAACCCGCGGAGACACTGCGCGGCTACTACCGGCAGATGGCGCTGATCCGGGCATTCGAGTCGCGGGCAGCGGAGATGTACCAGCGGGCGAAAGTCGGTGGGTACTGCCACCTCAATGTGGGCGAGGAAGCCACCGTGGTCGGCCTGATGGCGGCGCTCGAGTCCCGCGACTACCTGTTTGCGACCTATCGCGATCACGGCTATGCCCTTGCCCGCGGGATCGAGCCCGGCCGTGTCATGGCGGAGCTGTTCGGCAAGGCCGCTGGTGTGTCCGGGGGCCGCGGCGGCTCGATGCACCTGTTCGACAGCAAGCTGCGCCTACTAGGCGGATACGGCATCGTCGGCGGCCAGATCCCGCCGGCCACCGGTGCGGCGCTGGCGCTCACCTACCGCGGAAGCCCCGGTCCCGGCGCGGAGGCCGTGATGTGTGTGCTCGGCGATGGGGCCACCAACATCGGTGCGTTTCACGAGTCGCTCAACCTGGCCGGGCTGTGGCAGCTGCCGATCGTGTACGTGATCGTCAACAACGGCTTGGGCATGGGGACGCCGGTGGAAAAAGCGGCGGCAGAACCCGACCTGTACAAGCGGGGCTGTTCCTACCGGATTACGGGGGAACGGGTTGACGGTGACGACGTGCTCGCGGTGCGTGATGCGGCCCGGGCTGCGCTGTCGCGTGCCCGAATCCAGCGCGAGCCGGGCCTGATCGAGGCAATGTGCCAGCGGCTGCGCGGCCACTCGGTGGTGGACCCAGACAAGTACCGTTCCCGCGACGAGGTTGCGCGACTGCGCGCGCTCGATCCCGTTCCAGCGTTTCGTCGGCGCTTGGTCGATGCCGGGATCCTCGACGACAGGGCGGCGCAGGACGTCGAGGAACAGGCCGAGGCGCAGGTCGATGCCGCTGTGGATTTCGCCGATGCCAGCCCCGACCCCGGTGCCGATCAGTTGTTCGGCTACGTCTATGCCACGGCGGTCGCCAATGCGCCACACCAACTGCCCGGCGATCCGGTGATCGCGCTCTCGCTGGGGCACCCATGACCGTGCTGACCTATCGGCAAGCCCTGCACGACACGCTGCGCGCCGAACTGCTGCGCGACGAGTCCGTATTTCTCATCGGCGAGGAGATCGGTGTCTTCGAAGGCTCCTACAAGATCACCGCCGGCCTGTTGACCGAATTCGGGCCCACCCGGGTGGTTGACACACCGATCTGCGAGGGAGGATTCGTCGGTGCCGCGATCGGCGCAGCGATGCTGGGCATGCGACCGATCGTGGAGATCATGACGATCAACTTCAGCCTCTTGGCTATCGACCAGATCGTCAATCACGCCGCCAAGATGCACGCGATGTTCGCGGGCCAGGTGTCGGTGCCACTGGTGATCCGCACCCCGGGGGGTGGCGGACAGCAGCTGGCGGCGACACACTCGCAGAACCTGGAGGTGTGGTATGCGCACGTACCCGGGATGAAAGTCGTCACCCCCGCCACCCCGGCAGATGCCAAGGCGTTGCTGACCGCCGCCGTCCGCGACGACGACCCGGTGCTGTTTTTAGAGAATCTGGCGCTGTACAACACCCGGGGCGAGGTTCCCGACGGCGAGCAGATCGCTCAGATCGGGATAGCTTCGATTGCCAAGCCGGGAACCGACCTGACGGTCGTCGCCTACTCGCGCTCGACGGTGATCGCTTTGGACGTCGCCCGCCAGTTCGAGGCCGACGGCGTGTCGATCGAGGTGGTCGACCTACGGAGTTTGCGGCCGCTGGACCGCGAGACGATCTGCGCCTCGGTACGCAAGACCAGCAGGGCCGTCATCCTCGAAGACGACTGGCTCAGCTACGGGGTCGGCGCTGAGATCGCGGCGACAATCGCCGAAGGCGCATTTGACTATCTCGATGCCCCGATCCGCCGGATCGCCGCCGCCGAAGTGCCGCTGCCATACGCGAAGCCGCTCGAGCTGGCGGCCCTTCCCGACGCCGCCGACCTGACCAAGGTCATCCGTGAGGTTCTCGACGCCAGCCGGTTCGCTTACGGAGAGGACCGTTGATGCCAGACGTGCTGATGCCGCGGTTGTCGGACACCATGACCGAAGGTGTTGTCGGGCAATGGCTCAAGCGCGAAGGTGACATCGTCCGGCGTGGTGACACACTCGCCGAAATCGAGACCGACAAGGCCACCATGGAGCTCGAAGCCTACGACAGCGGGGTGCTGACCCGAATCATCGCTCCCGAAGGCAGTACGGTTCCCATCGGTCAGCCCATCGCCGTCATCGATGATCCGACCAGCGGCGCCGAACCTGGTGGCGGCCAAGTGGTCTCCAACGCCCCAACCGATGGCGTCGCCGCCGGTGCTGCACCCACACCCGCATCCCCTGCGTCACCCCCCGAAGCCGGCCCCGCCCAAACACCCGTGACCGCCGCGGCGGTGCGTGCCACTCCACTGGTGCGCAAGCTGGCACACGAACACGGAATCGATCTGGCCAGTGTCCAAGGTACCGGCCCCGGCGGACGTATCGTGCGCGCCGACATCCAAGGCGCCGTAAGCCAGGTCACTACCTCGACGCCGGCTTCATCCGCTACGGTCCCGGCGACTCCCAAAGCCAGACCGGCACCGGCTACTGCCGAAGGTGACGAACAAGTACCCCTTTCGTCGATACGCCGAATCACGGCACAGCGGCTCACTGAAAGCGCCGCGGCACCGCACTTTTACCTCACCATGAGCGCCGACCTCGACGCGATGCAGAAGCTGCGCGCCGAGCTCAACGCGGAGTTGTTCGACGGCGGAACGAAAATGAGCATCACCGATCTGCTGATTCGGGCCTGTGCCGTAGCCCTACGTAGCCACATCCACGTCAATTCGTCGTGGGGCGGTGACCACCTCATCCAGCACCGCCAGGTGAATATCGGCTGCGCCGTGGCTACCGACAACGGGCTGCTGGTACCCGTTGTCCGCGACGCGGACCGTAAAAGCCTCACCGAGATTGCGCGCGAGGCCCATACCCTCATCGAACGGGCACGAGCCGGCAGGCTCACGCCCGACGAATTGACCGGCAGCACATTCACGATCAGCAACCTCGGGATGTACGGCATCGACCACTTCACCGCCGTCATCAACCCACCCGAGGCCGCAGTCCTCGCCGTCGGCGCAGTGCAGCAAGAGGCCGTCGTCCGCGACGGCCAACTCAGCACGGCCACCACATTGAAGCTCACCCTGACTGTCGACCACCGCGTGCTCGACGGTGCGACCGCCGCGGAATTCCTACAGGCCCTGGTGCACATCCTCGAACACCCGCTGCGCATCATGGCGTGAGGGGCTGTCAGGGGCGGTAGGTGTGCGCCGGTAAGCGCTGATAACAGCGGGGTCGGGGTCGATTCCCAGCCCCGGTTCCTGCGGGACGGAAATCCGGCCTGCCTTCGGGGTGAGGGCATCGCCATAGATGAACGCCTCCAGATCGAATAAGCGCCACTCGATCATGGAGTCGGCGTTACCCAGCGCAGCGGTCGCGTGAAGTGCCGCGAGCAACCCTGGACCGTCGTAGAAGGAGTGCGTCATCACCGGCACGTTGCGGGCTGCCGCGAGAGGAAAAACCTTGCACAACTCACTGATCCCTCCCATCTTGGCCGGGCTCGGCTGAACAAAGTCCACCGCCTCCGCAGCGAGCATTCGCTCGAATTCCATCAGGGTGGAGGCGTTTTCACCGGACGAGATTGAGATACCGGTGCTTTTTCGCAGCTCCGCAAGACCGTCAAAATTCTCCGGCGGCCACAGTGGCTCCTCGAGAAATTTCAGCCGAACTGCCTGGAGTTCGTGAGCGAGCCGACCCACTTGGGACACGGTCCAGGAACAGCCGGCGTCCACGATCAACTCGACGCCGGGACCGGCTTCCTCGCGCGCCGCCCGAATTGCTGACACATCCGCCTCGTGCAGCTTGAGCACGTGAAAGCCGGCATCGATTGCTCGGCGAACCGCGATGCGGACCAGCGCGGGATCGGCGTAGCAGGCCAGACTTGCATAACACGGCATACTGGTCACTCCGCCGCCAAGGAGCTGAGACACGGGAGCGTCGGCGCGCTTACCGGCGATATCCCACAAGGCGATGTCCACCGCCGATAGTCCGTACATCAACGCGCCGCCGCGCCCGAAAACGTGCAGCTTCCTTTGAATCTCCAGCATCAGGGGCCCGATTCGCGTGGCGTCGCGGCCGATGCATAGCGGCGCGATTAGTTCGTCGACTGCAAGTTTGGCCGAGTCTACGGCGCGAAAACCGAAGGCCTCCCCCCAACCTTCCGTTCCGTCGCGGGTTGTCACCTTGACGAGCAGCGAGTCTGCCGCAGACAGCGTGTCTCCCCACAGGGAGGCTCCCGGTGTGCTGCCCACCTTGAGCGGGATATGCAGTGGAACCGTCTCGATGTTGGCGATGACTGCGTCGGGTTCGGCGACGGTGGGAGGCATGCGACTATTTGGCGAGCTCATCGAGGGCGAGGGTGGAGTGCGCGTATGCGCCCCCGGCGCGCATCTCGGCGGCCACCCAGACGGCTTCCATGATCTCCTCGGCGCTGGCGCCTTTGCGGCGGGCGAGCCGGGTGTGGCCCCGGATGCAGTAGGGACATTGGGTGGTGTGCGCGACCGCGACGGCGATGAGCTGTTTGGTCTTCTCCGGTAGCGCGCCCTCGGCGAACGCCGCACGGGAAAACGCCTCGAATGCCTCGTGGGTATGCGGGGCGAGTTCCTTGCGACGGTCGTAGATCTCCTGGGCCGCTTGCGGGTACATCGCGTCCATCATGAGCATCTCCTTATCGAATTATGTTGTCCGGCGGGCGGGTTTGATCACGCTGTGCCGAGCACTTGGCGCAGGACGTAGGGCATGATGCCGCCGTGTCGGTAGTAGTCGGCCTCGCCGGGGGTGTCGATGCGTACCACGGCGTCGAACTCGACGTCACCGGCTTTGACGTGGACGGTGCCGGGGATGTTGTCGTTGAGCGCGTCGACACCGGTGATGTCGACGGTCTCTTCACCGGTGAGGCCCAGCAAGTCCGCGCTCTGCCCGTCCGGAAACTGCAGCGGCAGGACGCCCATGCCGATCAGGTTGGAGCGGTGGATCCGTTCGTAGGACTCGGCGATCACGGCATGCACACCGAGCAGGGCGGTGCCCTTGGCGGCCCAGTCGCGCGACGAGCCGGAGCCGTACTCCTTGCCGGCGATGATCACCAGCGGTGTGCCGGCGTCCAGATAATTCACGGATGCGTCGTAGATCGTTTCCATCGGACCGCCGGGTTGGGTGAAGTCGCGTGTCCACCCGCCTTCGGTACCCGGGGCGAGTTGGTTGCGCAGCCGGATGTTGGCGAATGTGCCGCGGATCATCACCTCGTGGTTGCCGCGCCGCGAGCCGTAGGAGTTGAAGTCCTTGCGTTGGATTCCGTGCTCGGTGAGGTAGTTGCCAGCGGGCGAGTCGGCCTTGATCGATCCGGCCGGGCTGATGTGATCAGTGGTGACCGAGTCACCAAGCTTGGCGAGTACGCGCGCACCGGTGATGTCGGTGACCGGCTCGGGTTCGCGGCCGATCCCGTCGAAGTACGGCGGCCTGCGCACATAGGTCGACCCGAGATCCCACTGGAACGTGTCGGTGTCGGGGACCGGTAGCGAGCGCCAGCGGTCGTCGCCCGTATAGACGTCGGCGTAGTCCTTGCTGAACATCCCGGCCTCAATACAGTTGTCGATCACCTGCGTGATCTCGGCGGTCGATGGCCAGAGGTCGCGCAGGTGGACCGGTTGTCCGTCGCTGCCGGTGCCCAGCGGGTCGCGAAGCAGGTCCACATGCAGAGTGCCGGCCAATGCGTAGGCGACTACCAGGGGTGGTGAGGCAAGGAAGTTCATCTTGCACTCCGGATGGATGCGCCCCTCGAAGTTGCGGTTTCCCGACAACACCGAGCAGACGGTCAGGTCGTTGTCGGTCACTGCCTGGCTCACCTCGGGGATCAGTGGTCCGGAGTTGCCGATGCAGGTGGTGCAGCCATAGCCCACCAGGTTGAAGCCGAGCTCGTCCAAATATGGTGTCAGGCCGGCTCGCTCGTAGTAGTCGGTGACCACCCGGGACCCAGGGGCCAGCGTGGTCTTGACCCACGGTTTGCGGGTCAGGCCTTTTTCCACCGCCTTTTTCGCCAGCAGCGCTGCACCTACCATCACCCACGGGTTGGATGTGTTGGTGCAGGAGGTGATCGCGGCGATCACCACATGCCCGTTGTCGACGCTGACCCGCTGCCCGTCCACGCTGATCTCGACCGGTTTGTGTGGCCAGTCGGACCCGTCACCGTTGGTTTGCGGCGCATGCGGGAGGTCGCCGGGGCGGTCGCGGCTCACCGCGATCGGATCGCTCGCGGGAAACGACTCCGCGGACGCCTCGTCCAGGCCGATTTCCACCGCCTCGGCGTAGGTCTGACCGGACAGCAGCGCGGCGATGGCCTGGGGAGCGACGCGTAGGGGGATGCGGTCTTGCGGCCGCTTGGGCCCGGCGATCGACGGCTCCACCGTGCCCAGGTCCAGTTCGATCGTCTGCGAGAACGTCGGCTCGTGATCCGGGTCGTGCCACAGGCCCTGCTCCTTGGCGTAGGCCTCCACCAACCGGATCCGGGATTCGGGGCGCCCGGTCAACCGCAGGTAGTCCAGCGTGACGTCATCGATCGGAAAAATCGCGCAGGTGGCCCCGTACTCCGGGCTCATGTTGCCGATGGTGGCCCGGTTGGCCAGCGGTACGTTGGCCACCCCGGGGCCGTAGAACTCGACGAACTTGCCGACCACACCCGTACGACGCAACAGCTCGGCCACGGTCAGCACCAAGTCGGTTGCGGTGGTCCCGGGCGGCAGCTCGCCGGTCAGCTTCAGACCCAACACCTGCGGAATCAGCATGCTCATCGGCTGGCCGAGCATGGCCGCCTCGGCTTCGATACCACCCACACCCCAGCCCAGCACGCCCAACCCGTTGACCATCGGGGTATGCGAGTCGGTACCGACCAGCGTGTCCGGGTATGCCAGCGTTCCTTCTGCGCTGTCGCGGGCGAACACCACCCGAGACAGGTATTCGAGATTCACCTGGTGGCAGATTCCGGTGTCCGGGGGAACCACGTGAAAGTCCGCGAAGGCCTGCTGGGCCCAACGCAGCAATTGGTAGCGCTCGGCGTTGCGCTCGAACTCCAACTCGGCATTGACACGGAACGCATCTGAGCGCCCGAAGACGTCGGCGATCACCGAGTGGTCGATCACCAACTCGGTCGGGCACAGCGGGTTGATGCGCTTGGTGTCCCCGCCGAGTTCGGCGATGGCATCGCGCATCGCGACCAGATCCACCACACATGGCACCCCGGTGAAGTCCTGCATCAGCACCCGCGCCGGGGTAAAAGCCACCTCCCGGCCATGGTCGGCGGTTGGATCCCAGGCGGCCAGTGCACCGACCTGCTCGGCGGTGACCAGTCGCCCATCCTCGTTGCGGAGCAGGTTCTCCAGCAGGACCTTCAGGCTGTACGGCAACCGGGCTGCGCCCTCGATCCGTGCCAGGCGGTGGATGATGTACGTCTCGTCGTCGACCGTGAGCTGATCCTGGGTTGCAAAGCTGTTCGATGCCATCGCATTCACCTCACCGGTTGTAAGCGAGTCCTTCACCAACGTAGTCCGACAAGCGGATTGGCGACAGGGGTTGCAACAAGCGACAAGACATCCCGACATTCCAACACCGGCGGCGCCGACCACGAACCGTCGACGCCGGCGACGAATGAGGTTGCTGGGTGCCAGGTCCACATTACGCGTTCCGGGCTACCACTTCAGCCCGCAACACGTCGGCGAGCGGACGCCGCGGCGTGGCCGGAGGTATCTCGCCCAGCGCGGGAGCGACGCCGACCCGGATCAAAACTTGGGGCAGGTCGGTGTGACCCGTTACCGCCGCAAGGAGCTCGCGGCTGACCGACAACTCCGTCAAATGCGTCACCGGGCAGGTCGCAAAGCCGGCCATCGTGCATTCGAGCAGGACGGCCGAGAGCGCTTCTCCGCATGCCAACGCATCGGCGAGGCTGTCAGCGTCGGTGGACAGCATCAGGATCTTCGCGTAATCCTGTCCGATGTTGGTGCGCCTCTCCCCGTTGTGGGTGAGTGGGAAGACTCGATTGACACCTACCCGGTCACTCTCGGCGGCCGAAACCAGGGCAGTATGCGGAATTCCCTCTGACACTACGAACGGTGCTGTCCACCAATCGAGTTCGGAATGATAAGCGGAGTCATACAGGCGCAGCGATTCGGTGAGCTGGGCCGCCTCGGCAAGGCGTGGACGCATCTCGTCGGGCAGTACGTCCAGACGCACCGCATCGGCGCCCACTCGGCCGCGCAGCACGCCCTCAATCGAGTCCCACGTTATCGGCGCGGTGAACGGCGCCATGAAAGCAAGCCGGTCGGTTCGGCGCTTGAGGATCGCGTCGGCGCGCCGGCGCTGGTCATCAGTGACGCAGCCCAGGCGGGTGAACTCCACCGTGGCAAGGTGGCCGGGATTGTTCGGTGTGGGAAATCGGTCGATGTCGGCCATCCATCCCGCGGCGGCCATCGCCACCCGAAGGTGATCGAGCACCGCGCCGCAGCTGATGTGGGCCTGCCGCGTCGATCGATCCGTGTGCAGGACACGGCTGCGATCCAGGAACAGGTCCAGGCGGCCGCCGTCGGTCACCCATAGCCACGGTTGACTGTTGTACAGCGACGGGGCCCGGCACGCCAACCGCACCGCATCCTCGATGACCTGGGTTTCAACCGCACCCTCGATGATGTTGGTTGCCGCCATGGTATCCAACATGACCAACCTCCAATTTTCTTTCCCCAGGCCTTCTGTGAACAACTCCTGCCTTTGCCACCGCACGTTCTTTCCCGGCGTGGATGACGACCGTGGGTGACGACTAGGCCTCGTTCAGGGATGCTATTATTAATGAATAATATCCTTTAAATAGGCGGAGGACAAGGGGACGAGAGGACACCTAAAGTGGCTGACCACAACGACCGCAGGGCCCGACGAGTGGACCGCGGGCCACGAAACCGGCAACGCCAACGGATCCTGGATTTGGTGCGTGAACACGACGGAGCCGTCGACGCGACCGAGCTTGCCGAACGGTTGCGACTGCACGTGACCACGGTGCGATTTCACCTCGACGCGCTGTGTAACCAGGGAGCCATCGAGCGCACCCGCATGACACGCGCCGGCGTGGGCCGTCCCCGCACCGGCTACATGGCCGTACGCGACCGGCTGGACTATCGCAGCCTCGCCGAAATATTGGCCTTGGAACTGGGCGAGACCGCCGATCAGCGGCGTCGACGCGCCGAGGCTGCCGGGCGGCGTTGGGCTGAGCGCATCCGGGTCGGGTCGGCGAGCGACGTTGATGCAGGACTTGATGTCTCGGACGGAACTACGCCCGGTGAGACCCTCGAGGATCGAGCGGCGATGGTCGCGTCGGTTTTCGCGCGGATGGGGTTCGGTCCTGAGCTGACGCCGGCCGTGACGTCGACCGCCGGCACCCAGCAGACCCTCCGTCTGCACGCCTGTCCGGTCCGGGACCTGGCCCGCGCCCACCCGGAGGTGGGGTGCGCCTTGCACCGGGGATTACTGCAGGGCCTGCTCACCAACGCGACAGCGACCGAAGGCTGGGCGAAAAAGTCACCACGTTCGGCGCTGCAGGCCGAGCTGGAGCCGTTTGTCGAACCCGACCTGTGCCTTGCCAGGGTGATCGCGAATGACTGAGCTGAAGGCGCCACCTGACCACGCGAGCACGGACCTGACCACCCGCGCCGATGTGGAGAAATTACTGCGCCGGTTTTACGGCCGCGTGCTGCTCGACGATGTGCTCGCCGAGCCCTTCGCCGAGTTGCGGATCAGGGGTATAGATGCACACATTCCGGTGATGTGCGACTTCTGGGAAACCGTGCTGTTTCGCTCCGGACTCTACCGGGGCAGCGCACTGCACGCCCACCGCCACGTCCACCACCAGACTCCGCTGAGCGGCCCGCACTTCGTGCGCTGGCTGACCATGTGGAACAACACCGTCGACGAGATGTATCGCGGACCGGTCGCCGAACACGCGAAGATCCAAGCCGCCCGAATCGCCTGGGCCATGCACCGGCGGCTAACCGGGACCGACACGCCAGAACTCGACATGCTGGTCGCACGCTGAACTGGGACCGGACGAAAACCTTGGCTCGCTGATCGATGCACGTTTTGTCGACGGCCGGGAAACGTGGCCGTGGGAGTTTGGCATGCGCAAACGTCCGCGAACCGCGGAAACTGTCAACGACACCGAACTTCTCCAACCTACCGATTCGGGCCACACGCGAGAACCGTGCGGCGAATGGCAGACATCCGTCCGCGACAAGCGGCATCGACCAAAGTTGGCTTTGTGCCAAACCCTATGCGAGACGTCACAACTGGTGTACGCGGTACCAAAAGCGACGAGAAAGCCTCCGGCGTCAAGAGAAGTGCCGCCTTGGGTTCGTGCAGCGCAACAGGGCATTCGAACGCATCGGGGTAGAAGTTCATCGAACGGTCCAGGTCGCGCACTCGCGTCAATTTCCTCACCGATCTTGTCTCGCAGCGGTGCCCGGTGCACCCCAAGCAGCCGGGCATCATCGACTGCCTGCGTCGCCGGCGAGGCCGCTCAGCCCAGCATCTGGGCGAGCACGGTGGCCTCGCTGATGTCGACGGCCTTGCTTGCCGTGAGTAGGGTGAGGTTTCGGTCCTTTGCCAGGGTTCGTAGATGTGCCAGCGCCTCGGCCCGTTCGGGTTGGGTCAGCTCCTCGCGGTAGCGGCGGGCGAACTCCGTGAACCGTTCCGGGTCGTGGTGATACCACTTGCGCAGCTCGGTGGAGGGGGCGATCGTCTTGCACCACTCGTCCAGGTTCGCTTTCTCCTTGGTCATGCCGCGCGGCCAGATCCGGTCCACCAGCACGCGGTTGCCGTCCCCGCGGGCCGGGTCGTCGTAAACGCGGCGCACCTGCACCTTGTGTGTGCCCATTTGCTGCCTCCTGTCGGTGGGCCGCATCGACGGCTTTCGTGTTGGTGCGTCGCACCTTCTCGATCTTCTTCAACTGTCCCCTTGATCGGTCGCGCTGACCAGTGCGTGTTGACATCGGCTACCGTGTCTGCGCACGACCCGGTCAGCCGACGTCCACAACGAGGAGGTGTGGGTCCGGCCACCGAGCGCAGTTGACGTACGCGTCCGTCAGGCGATTGGGGCAGGCCGACAGTGGGTTGGCAGATCGGCGTAGGTTCATTCATGTTGGTACCTCAGCCAGCCCGCGATGAGGTCGGCTGTGAGTGGACGCCGCTCGCCAGGAGCTCCCATGACATCTCAGGACCATGTCACCCTCAGCGCACTCACCGGCACCGGCGTGACGGTCGAGAATGCCACTGACGACATGCGCGAGCGGAAGGTAACGGACAGGGACGGAATGGACGTCGGCAAGGTGCACGACGTGTTCCTCGACGACCGCGAACGCAAGGCCCGCTTCCTGCTCGACGAACGCAGCGGTTTCCTCGGTATGCAAGCGGTTGGCCTCACGGTAGCTTGGCCACGGTAAGCAAGATCGCCGAGTCTTCCAGCGCCTGCAGGCCGTGACGGGCGTCGGGCACCTTCAACAGGTCACCGGACCGGCCCTCCCAGGACTGGCCTTTGGATGTCAAGCGGACCCGACCGCACAGGACGTGCATCGTGGCCTCTCCGGGGTTGTTGTGCTCGTCCAACTCGGTGCCTTTGATCATGGCGATGACGGTCTGGCGCAGTACCCGTTCATGACCGCCGACGACGGTGTCGGCGGCACACCGGCCACCGTGGGCGGCAGCCAGTTCGAGCTGCTGAGTGGCCAGCGCGTCCAGAGAGATCCGTTGCATGACTCTCAGTGTAAGCGATTGTCCGATCGCGCGAACCGGGCGATCGTCAACGGCAGGGATCTGTCAACATGTCTGGCGTCGCGACACCGGTCCCATTGCGTGGATGGATCGCGTGACACTGCTACCTGAACGGCGTAGCGTCAAAATAACTGAGCAGCAGCTGTTCCGACACTAGGGCGCCGCCACCAGGTCGCACGTTCGTTATTGAAACCGCATTGCCGGAAACTCGCCTGCGGCGAATCCTGTTCCGCGCCTTATCTTGGGCCGCTCACCCGCGACGTTGCTCGCGTCGTGCGGCTTGCTGCGTTCAGTCATCAGGGCTCCATATTGTCCAAGCGTCGACAGGACCGAATATGACCACCGGACAGCAAACATTCGTGATCGTGGGCGCGGGGCTGGCCGGCGCCAAAGCAGCCGAGGCACTACGCACCGACGGTTTCATCGGCCGGGTCGTGCTGCTCGGCGAGGAAACCGAACGGCCCTACAACCGGCCCCCGCTGTCCAAGGACTACCTGCAAGGCAAGTCGGAGAAGGACAAGATCTACGTCCACCCCAAGGCTTGGTACGCCGAGCACGACATCGAGCTGCGATTAGACACCCGGGTGACCGGCCTCGACCTCGCCGCCCACCGCCTCAGCGTCACCGGCGGTGAGCGGATCGGCTACGACAAGTTGCTGTTGGCGACCGGGTCGGCCGTGCGGCGCCTGAGCGTGCCCGGCGCCGAGTTCGACGGCGTGAACTACCTGCGGAGCCTCGCCGACTGCGAAGCGATCAAGGCCGCGTTCGCCGCCGCCGGGCGGGTGGCGATCATCGGGGCGGGCTGGATCGGGCTGGAAACCGCCGCCGCCGCTCGGGCCGCCGACTGTGAGGTCACCGTGATCGAGATGGGTGAGCTGCCGCTGCTCGAGGTGCTGGGCCGCGAGGTGGCCGAGATCTATGCCGCCCTGCACCGCGCACACGGCGTCACTCTGTGTTTGGGCGCCGGCGTCGAAGAAATCACCGGGACGAACCGCCGCGCCACCGGGGTGCGTCTGGCCGACGGCAGCGTGATCGACGCCGACGCCGTCGTGGTCGGCGTGGGCATCACACCCAACGCCTCGCTGGCCGAGGCGGCCGGACTGCACGTCGACAACGGCGTCGTCGTCGACGAACACCTGGCCACTTCCGACCCCGACGTCGTCGCCGCCGGGGACGTTGCCAACGCCTACTACCCCCACCTGCGCACGCACCTGCGTCTTGAGCACTGGTCGGCCGCGCTCAACCAGCCAGCGGTGGCCGCGGCCACCATGCTCGGGCGCGACGCGGCCTATGATCGCGTGCCCTACTTCTTCTCCGACCAGTACGAGATGGGCATGGAGTACTCCGGCTACGTCGCGAGGGGCAACTACGATGAGGTGGTCTTCCGCGGCGACGTGGCCAAGGGCGAATACGTCGCCTTCTGGTTGCATCACGGTCGGGTGCTGGCCGGCATGAACGTCAACGTATGGGACCTCACCGACACGATCGCTGCCCTGCTCCGCTCCGGCCGGCCGGTCGACCGGGCGAAGCTCGTCGACCCCGACGTGCCGCTGGACCAAGTCGCCGGCGGGCCTGCGTCGGGAGCGCGATGATGACGGCGCCGATGACTGCCCAACGGCTCGACCGCGCCGCCCGCCTGGTTACCCAACTGTGGGTGGACTCGATCCGCTGCAGCACCCAGCCGGGCTCTGGCACCCGAGCTATCGGCGGAACAGCTTGTTGCCCAGCCAGACCGCGGGGTCGTACCTGCGGCCGGCGACGCGTTCCTTCATCGGGATGATGGCGTTGTCGGTGATCTTGATGTTTTCCGGGCACACCTCGGTGCAGCATTTGGTGATGTTGCACAATCCCAGGCCCTCATGGTCCTGGGCGAGGTCTCGACGGTCAGCGGTATCGAGTGGGTGCATCTCGAGTTCGGCGATGCGGATGAAGAACCGCGGGCCGGCATAGGCGTTCTTGTTGTCCTCGTGGTCGCGGATCACGTGGCAGACGTTCTGGCACAGGAAGCATTCGATGCACTTGCGGAACTCCTGTGAGCGCTGTACGTCGACCTGTGCCATCCGGTACTCACCGGGCTGCAATCCCTTTGGCGGCGCGAAAGGCGTTATCTCCCGGGCCTTCTCGTAGTTGAACGAGACGTCGGTGACCAGGTCGCGGATGACCGGGAAAGTGCGCATCGGCGTCACGGTCACGACCTCGTTCTCGGCGAACGTGGACATCCGCGTCATACACATCAACTTCGGGTGACCGTTGATTTCTGCCGAGCACGATCCGCACTTGCCCGCTTTACAATTCCAGCGCACCGCGAGGTCGGGTGTCTGGGTCTGCTGCAGACGGTGGATGACGTCGAGCACCACCTCGCCCTGGTTGACTTCGACGGTGAAGTCCCGCAAGGCGCCGCCGTCCTGGTCGCCACGCCATACCCGCATGCTCGCGTTGTAGCTCATCTGACTTCTCCATCCTGGGTGCCGGGCCAGTTCGTCGCCGGTTGTTCGAGGAAGGATGATCGGCGGAAGCCGGGTTTCTCCAGTGTAACGGGCGCGCGGCGCGGGGGTTTCGCAGCTGGTGGGGTGGACTGCTGCACCGATCGTTAGTAGGCCTTGTGGTGGTGGTAGCAGGTGATCCGGAAGGCCAGCAGGAACGGTAACACCAGCTTTCCCAATGGGATCCACGCCGCGAACTGTCCCAGCCAGACACGGAGGTGGCTGGCGCCGGGCGCGCAGGACGCGCCGATGCACGGTGAGTGGAACGGGGTCGGTTACTGGTAATCCTTGACCCAATAGGAGCTGCCCCAGAACGCCCGGATGGTTGCGTAGATGATGAAGGCGGCCGAGCCGATGTTGACTATCAGCGGTGGGAACCAACCACGCATCGGTGCCCGGATCGGCGAGCTCCTCATCGGCGGGCCGGCACAGTGGCTTGTCGGATGCCTCGGTTTCGCGGGTGTCGGTGTTGAGCCGGTCGAGGTCATTTTCGCTTCGCTGCGCTCTGCTCACGATTTTTGGATCGTTAGCCATAAGGCGCCGTGCCTGATCTGTTGCGGATGCCGTGCTGGAGCTTCGCGGTCCAGCTGCTATGCGGTCGGGGTCATTTCGCGTTCCTCGTCGGCGCCGACGACGGCTTCGCGCCCGATGTATAGCTCGTTGCGCATCCGTTCGATCATGTGCGGGTAGTGCAGCTCGAAGGCGGGCCGTTCGGACCGGATGCGGGGCAGTTCGGTGAAGTTGTGCCGCGGCGGGGGGCAGCTGGTCGCCCATTCCAGCGAGTTGCCGTAGCCCCAAGGGTCATCGACGGTGACCGGTTCGCCGTAGCGCCAGCTCGTGAACACGTTCCACACGAACGGCAGCATCGACACGCCCAGGATGAGCGCCCCGATAGTGGAGACGATGTTCAGCGGTTGGAAACCGTCGGTGGGCAGGTAGTCGGCGTAGCGGCGGGGCATGCCCATGTTGCCCAGCCAGTGTTGGACCAAAAAGGTGGTGTGAAAGCCGATCAGGGTCAGCCAGAAGTGCAGCTTGCCCAGCCGCTCGTCGAGCAGCCGGCCGGTCATCTTGGGGAACCAGAAGTAGATGCCGGCGAAGGTAGCGAACACGATCGTGCCGAACAGCACGTAGTGGAAATGCGCGACCAGGAAGTAGGTGTCGGTGACGTGGAAGTCGATCGGTGGGCTGGCCAGCAGCACCCCGGAGAGCCCGCCCAGCAGGAACGTCACCAGAAAGCCCACCGCGAACAACATCGGGGTTTGAAAGGTCAGCTGCCCTTTCCAGAGGGTGCCGATCCAATTGACGAACTTGATCCCGGTAGGCACCGCGATGAGATAGCTCATGAACGAGAAGAACGGCAGCAGCACCGCGCCGGTGGCGAACATGTGGTGCGCCCAGACCGCAGTGGAGAGCCCGGCGATACTGATGGTGGCATAGACCATTGTGGTGTAGCCGAAGATCGGTTTGCGAGCGAACACGGGGATGACTTCGGTGATGATGCCGAAGAACGGCAGCGCCACGATGTAGACCTCGGGGTGGCCGAAAAACCAGAACAGGTGCTGCCACAGGATCACCCCGCCGTTGGCGGGGTCATAGACGTGGGCGCCCAGGTGCCGGTCGGCGGCCAACCCGAACAGCGCCGCGGTCAACAGCGGGAAGGCGCTCAGCACCATGATGCTGGTAACCAGGATGTTCCAGGTGAAGATCGGCATGCGGAACATCGTCATCCCCGGTGCGCGCAGGCACACCACCGTGGTGATCATGTTGACCGCGCCCAGGATGGTACCCAGGCCGCCGACCGCCAAACCCAGGATCCACAGGTCGCCGCTCACGCCCGGGCTGTGGACAGCATTGGACAGCGGCGTGTAGGCGGTCCAACCGAAGTCCGCGGCCCCACCCGGGGTGATGAATCCCGAGATCGCGATCAGCCCGCCGAATACGAACAGCCAAAATGACAGGGCGTTGAGCCGGGGGAACGCCACGTCGGGTGCGCCGATCTGCAACGGCAGCACCAGGTTCGCGAACCCAAACACAATCGGGGTGGCATAAAACAGCAGCATGATCGTGCCGTGCATGGTGAACAGCTGGTTGTATTGCTCGGTCGACAGGAACTGCAGCCCGGGTGCGGCGAGTTCGGCGCGCATCAGCAACGCCAGCAGGCCGCCAATGAAGAAGAACGTGAAGCAGGCGACCATGTACATGATGCCGATCAGCTTGTGATCGGTCGTTGTGATCAACTTGTAGAGCAGACTGCCCTTCGGCCCCAGCCGCGCAGGAAAGGGGCGACGTGCCACCAATTCTCGCGGGGCCGCTTCGGTGGTCATCACGTCCTCCAATACTCGGTGCCGTTGTTGAGCTTCCGCTCGATCCGCCCCGTCAGCTTCGACGTTGCTGGCCGTCACCGGCGTTGCCGGTGGGTTTGTGAGCGACGATCGCAACGGCGGTCAACCGCTCGCGGTGCGTGCGGAAGGCGCCACGCATCAGGGCGATTCGGCGGCGGGCCTCAGGGTGGATCAACAGGTTTTTGGTGAACCGCAACGCCCCCAGGAGGCCTTCGTCGGCGATCAGGCGTCGCGGTCGTAACAGCGCCATCGGCGCGGTCGCGACATGGTCGACGACCAGACCATGGTCCGCCAGCAGTCGTGTCCACTCGGCAACCGTCAGGGGACGGGCGTTGACTTTGATCGCTCGGGCAAGCGACTGCCGGACGTCGGTCTTGAGCTCATCGGAGACGGTGTCGGGCGTCAACGCGAGCTCGTGTACGGCGTAGCGCCCGCCCGGCCGCAGCACCCGCGACGCCTCTGCCACGATGGCGTGCTTGGCCGGGTCGCCTTGCATTGTCAGCATCGCCTCACCGATGACGACGTCTCTACTGGCAGCAGGCAGGCCAGTCTTAGCCGCGTCGGCGACCCGGACCTCCCCCCGTCCATTAATGACGTTGCGAACTGACCGAGCGGCGTCGGGGTCTTGCTCGACACCTACGTATGACCGGGGACGCCGAGCAAGGATCTCGGTCGCCGTGCGGCCGAGACCTGGGGCCAGCTCGAGCACGTCGGTGTCGGTCACACCGGCGTCGGACAGCAGCGTGCGGGTCAGCCCAATACCGCCAGGGCGCAATACCCGCTTGCCCAGCCGCGCCAGCAGCCAATGCCCTTGCACGGCCTCATCGCCGCGGCCGGACCACGGCAGCGTGGATTCATTGTTTTGGCCGACGTTGCTCATCGGTCGACTTGCCGCACGGTGGGGGTCAGGGGCAGGATTTCCCGCTTTTGGTGCACGGTCAGGTAACGCAGTCCGTCCGGACCGGCGGTGAACTGTCGCCGTGACCGACGCGGTAGCCACACGAAGGCGCCGGGGGCGAGGTCGATGGTGTCCTGCTCGGTGGTCAGCTGGCCGCTGCCGGAGAGCACGTGGATCAAGACGTCGACGTCGGCCCCGGTGTGCGTGTCGATTCCGCCGTTGGGTGCCAGCGCGATGACATTCGAGTCCAGGTCACGTTCGCGGACCTGCAGCTTCCACTCCACCCCGGGTACACCCGGTTCCGCGTCGGCAGCCGCGATATCGGCGGTGTTCGCCACAATCCGCGGCAGCGGGGTGGTGGTGAGTTTGCTGATCCGGATCCGCCAGACCGTCGGGCCCTTCTCGAGGTACTCCCAGCCGTAGCTGCCGACGTGATCGGCCTCGAATTCCTCATGGAGGTGCTGGGGGTCGTGGTTGTTGACCAGCACGAATGAGCCCCCGACCGGCAGGTCGGCGTAGGTGGCGAAGATCGCCGGATGCTTGTCGGGTTTGCGCAGCTGTCGCACGTCGAGTTCGTTGTCTACCATATCTTCTCGCATCTCCCATAGTTTTTACAAATACACTTGTGTAAACACTAACGCATCAGTGTGCGATAGGGAAGCCTTGCCTACATTCCAAAGGCGTCCGTTGCTCGACGCCTTAGATGGTTTGGTGACGTCCGAAGAATTCGTGGTCTTCGTTGTAACCGCCGTAACCGCTGCCGAGCTCGGAGTAGTGCGCGACAAACTCAATGCCCTTGAGCCACTTCACATGCCGGAAGCCGTGCTGCAATTCATTGCGTAGCCGCAGCGGCGCCCCGTGGCCGTAGCTCACCGGTTCGCCGTTCATGTCGTAGGCCAGCATGGTCAGATGGTTGCTCATCTGCTCGATCGGGTGCGCGACATAGTAGATCCCGCCGTCGGCGCCGGGACCCAGCGAGTAGAACACCACCCATTTGGCCTCGGGCAGCGGTTTGACGATGTCCATGATCGTCTGCATCGACACGCCACCCCATTTGGCGACACCCGACCAGCCCTGGATGCAGAAATGTTGGGTGATCTGTTCGTGGTAGGGCAGGTCATGCAGCTCGGCCAGCGAGAACTCGGTCGGGTGCTCGACGAGGCCGTAGACCCGTAGCCGCCAATCCACGAAGTTGTTCTTCTCCAACTCCTTGTACTCAACGGTCTCCGGGTAGGTGCCGTTGTGCCAGAAGTACGGCGAGATGTCGTTTTCGGTGAACGCGCCCGGCTTCGGGTTGGTGTACTCGAACAGCCGCTGCAGCGGCCCGATGAGTGCGTAGCCGACCCGCTGCACCACCCGGGGGTGGCGATAGGTGAACGGCGTGGCGGCCACCCAGCCGACGGCCACCACCACCATGGCCGCGGTGAAGATCGCGAACCCGACCCAGCTGTTGTCGTCGCGGGCGGCGAACATGTGGTTGAGGTTCCGCAGCGCCTCGGTGGCGAAGACCATCGTGACGTGGGTAACGATGAAGAACAGGAAATACACCAGCACCAGGAAATGCAGCGACCGCGCGGTCTGGATGCTCAATCGCTTGCTGATCACGGTGAGACGCATCGACAGCGCCGGCGACATCCCCAGCCCGGTGATGACCGCAAGCGGTGCGGCGATGAAGACGGTGGTGAAGTAAGCCATCAATTGCAGCGCGTTGTAGGCCACCCAGGTGTGGTCGGTCGGCCAGTGCAGCGACAGGTATTGGATCGCAACTGATGCGGCGTTGGGAAAGACATCCCAGCTGGTCGGCACGATGTGACGCCATTGCCCGGTCGAGAACAACAGCACGTAGAAGACCGCGCCGTTGAGCAGCCACACGACGTCGACACCGAGATGCCACCAGCGCGCCAGCCCGATGGAATGGCGAATCCCCGGCAACCCCAACTGAGCGGGCAGCGCAACCGAATCGTCCTTGGCCGTCCACAGCGGGTCGTCCGGCACCGGCTTGGCCACCCGCAGCCACTCGTCCTTGCCGGGCGTGGCGTTGCGACTGAAGTACAGCCGCGGATGATCGCACAGGATCTGCATGCCCGAGCGGATGATGAACATCATCAAGAACAGGTTGAAAAAATGCGTCCAGCCCACCCAGGCCGGGATGCCCGCGACGACCCCGGAAGGCACATGGGTACCGGGATACCGCTGGATGAAGGCCTGCACCGCCGGCATGTTGTGCAGGCCTTTGCCCACCGCCACCGCCGCGACCAACAGGGCGAACCCAACGGGAAGCAGCCACAGCAGGTTGAACCACTTGTCACGACCGACCCGCAGTCGCGGCGCAATCGCCCGCTTGTCTTCGAGCCCGCCGGCCCAGGTCTCCGGGTCGACGATGTCCTCGGCACGCAGCAGTTCCGCGCGATAGCCCACAGCGTGATCCCCGTTGCGGCCGTCCTTGTTGGGCTGGAACTTTCCGCCGTCCTGCGCGGCGGTAACCAGGGCGGTTTCCGGCGAGTCGACGTGCCCGCCAGCGCCACTGCTTTCATCCCGGGATTTTCCATCCTGGGACTGTGGGGCGTCGAGTTGATTGTCGGGCATCGGATCTCGCACCCTCCCTAGTTTTCACAATATCTCCTTGTGTAAACTCTACGTCATGACGTATGTGATCGGGAAGCCATGTGTTGACGTGATGGATCGGGCCTGCGTGGAGGAGTGCCCGGTGGATTGCATCTACGAGGGCGGCCGGGCGCTCTACATCCATCCCGACGAATGCGTGGACTGCGGAGCGTGCGAGCCGGTCTGCCCGGTGCAGGCGATCTACTACGAAGATGACCTCCCGGAGGACCTGCAGCCCTACCTGGCGGACAATGCAGCGTTCTTTTTCGAAACCCTCCCGGGTCGCGACGAGCCGCTGGGGTCACCGGGCGGGGCCGCCAAGATGGGCCCGCTCGGCGTCGACACGCCACTGGTGGCCAGTCTGCCCAAGCAGGATGCAAACGGAGCGTGAGCGTTATCGCCGGGTCATCCGAGGAACACTCCAGTCGCCGTCGTGGCGTGCTGCGGGTATTGAAGGCGGCGCCCGGCCCGATAAGCATCACCGCGATCGCCGACGAGCTGGGTGTGCATCCCAACACCGTCCGCTTCCATCTGGACACATTGGTCAGCGACGGCCGGGTGGAGCAGGTCGAGCCGGACCGTAAACGACCGGGACGCCCGCCGCTGATGTTTCGTGCGATCCCGCGGATGGATCCCGGTGGACCGCGCCATTATCGGCTGCTCGCCGAGATTCTCACGACGAGCCTTGCCGCCGGCCGCGATCCACGTGCCAAGGCGCTAGCCGCGGGCCGGGCCTGGGGGCGGCAGTTGGAATCGCCGGCGCCACACGGCAAGAAGATGGGCGCAAAGGAATCGATCGACCACCTGGTCGGGGCGCTCGATGAGCTCGGGTTCGCCCCCGAGCGCCGCGAATCCGGCGGGGAGCAGCAGATTGGCTTGCGGCACTGCCCGTTTCTCGAACTCGCCGAAACCCGGGCCAGTGTCGTCTGCCCGATTCACCTGGGGCTCATGCAAGGAGCCCTGGAAGGCTGGGAGTCGCCGGTCGCCGTCGACCGCCTGGACGCGTTCGTCGAACCGGATCTGTGTCTGGCCCACCTCACACTGGAAGGAACTACCCGGTGAGCGGCGGATCAGCGGTGGCCGTCGCCGTCACCTTCGTGTGGCTGGGCATGGTGCTCGCGATCTCGTTTCTGGAAGCACCGCTGAAGTTCCGCGCACCCAACGTGACGAGGCAGATCGGACTGGGGATCGGGCGCCTAGTCTTCCGCGCACTTAACCGCATCGAGGTTGCGTTTGCCATCGTCCTTGCGACGGTGGTTCTGGCGAACCCACCGCCGGCAGGCGTCATCGCGGCATTCCTGACAGCCTTCGCCATGCTCGGCACCCAGTTAATCGCCGTGCGACCGTTCTTGAACCGACGTTCTGACAGGGTCCTTGCCGGCCTGAACGCTCCCCGCTCTCGCGGCCACTACGCGTACGTCGGTCTGGAGGCGGTCAAGGTGATTGCATTGGTGGTTGCGGGGGTGCTTCTACTGTCCGGTCACCCTCTGACGTGACGGCGACGATGGGCGAGCGGCCGGATGACCATCGAGGAATGGACCCGCAGACCACGCGCCAAGGCCGGCTGGTGTCTGGTGAAGGCACGCCATTGAAGGGCGGCGGCGCTGCGTTGGATCGTCAGCCTTTGACACGGTCTTCCGACCTGAGCGGCCACGCCCGCCATCCGCTGACTGCTTTAGGCCAAAGGCCGGCTGTGGACACCTGCGGCGAAAGGATAGTAACGCAATGAGTTTTCGCGACGACGGCAAGGTGTATCTCGAAGTCGGGGTCAACGAGGAGGTCGGTGGCGTCCCAGGAGCGGTGTAAAAGTGGCCTGACGTAGGCTTCGCTCGCTTGCGTTCATGATTCTATGCGGTGGCGCTGACAAGCTCGGTCGGCGCCGCGCCGGTTTCGGTGTGATTTCCCGAATTCTTTTGTGGCAGTTGGGTTAGCGGGTCGTGCAGCATGCGACGCAGATCTTGCAGGAGCCGTAGCCCGGCCGGGGTCATAGTGAACCCGCGCCATCCGGCCGAGGCGCGGTCGAGCACCGCCCACACCAGTTTCAGGCAGGAGTGTTCGCCGGGCAGCCAGCCGATCACCTTGACGCGGCGCCGCGTCTCGCCGAAGGTGCGCTCGATGAAATTGGAGTGCCGCACCCGTGTCCAATGCTCACGCGGAAACCGCAGATAGACCGTCAGCGATTCGCGGTCATCGAACGCTGGTTCCGGGAACTGACCGACAAAGCGTTGCGGCGCGGGGTCTTCCAGTCCGTGCCCGACCTCGTCGCCTCGATCCAGGAATACATCGACGCTCACAACAGCGACCCAAAACCCTACGTGTGGACCGCCACCGCCGAGTCCATCCTCGCCAAGGTTGCGCGCGGTCGGATCGCCCTCGAAAAAGTCAGCTAATTACAGGACACACCACTAGCTGGGCTTTGGCGCGTCCGTCGCAGGGACTGACTGGCTGGAGGCGATCGGCCGCTGCTTCGACGCCGGATGCGTTGTGCGACAAGGACGTCATCAGGGCGCCGCCGTGCTGGCGTACTGAAGCATCGCCTCCGAAGACGCTGGTGCGTCGGGCGGTGCGATGGTAAGGCTTGTCGGCCTGATTCGGTAGCGGGTGCCGTCGGCCGGGTTGGTGACGTCGAAGCCTTCGGAGGAGTGCACTGCGTTTGGGAGTTCGATGCTCGCACCGTCGCTGAGGCGGACGCCGCGGTAGTAGAAGTCGCCGGGTTGGATCTCGCAGATGACCAGTAATGACTGCGTGGTTCGGGCCATGACAGCTGGTTGAGTTCCCGGGTCGCAGCGTGCACCGGGGTAGGCGATCCAGCCAAGCCTGTCGGTTCCCGGCAGACTTTCGATGCTTGGCTGCGCAGTTGCCGCGGCGGGCGATTCAGGCGCCGGTGTCGCCGTGGTAGTCGACTCCCGGTCAGGAGGTGGCGGCGTAGCCCACGATGCCGGAGTGCTCGTAACCGGGTACGGCGCCGCGGCCTTGTCATGCGTGCGCATCAACGCCCAACCGCCGAACCCGACCGCCAGCGCGACCACGCTGGTACAGGCCAGCAGCACACCAACGCGACCCCAGGTCAAACCCCACGACTGGCGGTGAATTTCCACGGTCTCGTCCTCCGACGACCACGCCAGATTGGCCGCGGCCTCGGTCGGCGGCGGCACTAGCGTCGTCGCGTCACCGTCGTCACCCGCGGCCATGGTGTTCGGTTGGTCGGCGCTGTCATCGTTAGAGGTAGTCGTCGTCGTTCTCCTGCCTGCCAAGAACCGCCTAGGTATTAGTAGGATGCCACTTGCCGCGTTGCTCAGTAGGGCAGTTAGCGGTAGGTCCGCAAACCCACTCCTCTGAGCGGCTCCCAGCTCGAGTGCGAGGTCGATTTGGGTGCTGTTGTCGACGATGTCGCCGAAGCTGCGGTTTAGCACGGACGCTGTACCTACAGAAACTGTTGTGCCGCAATACATTAACGGATGCACCCGGACGGTCTCCTGGCGGTCGGATACGCCAGAAGGTTAGGGGTTCGAATCCCTTCGGGCGCGCGCAGGTCAAGCCGTTTTCGCGGCCGTCGGCGGGGCGATTTCCTACGTTTGACGACACCACTCCTGTTGATCGTCGACGACGCTGAACACCCGACTCCTGAGCAACTGCCTGTACTGCGGGATGTACGACGGTTGCCCGTGTAACGCTACGCGGTACACTTGAATGGTGATTCGGGCGTTCGCCGACAAGGACACAGAGAAACTGTTCAACGGACGCCGAGCCAAGAAGTGCAGCCCGGAACTCAGCGACCGAGCGCTCCAAAAGCTTCTGATGCTCAACGCGGCCAACCGGATCAGTGACCTCAGAATGCCGCCCGGAAACCATCTCGAAGCCTTGGTTGGTGATCGCAAAGGCCAGTACAGCATCCGCATCAATGACCAATACCGCATCTGTTTCGTATGGACCGCCGCCGGCCCGCGGGACATTCAAATCGTCGACTATCACTAGGGAAAGGACATCACTATGAGGGATATTGCGCCGGTTCACCCTGGCCGGATTCTCGCCGATCAGTACCTCACCGAACTTGGTCTTTCACAGCGCAAGCTCGCGGACCTGATCGATGTACCGCCGCGGCGCATCAATCAGATCGTTCACGGTCAGCGTGCCATTACACCCGACACGTCGTTGCGGCTCGGGAAGCTGTTCGGCCAGTCGGACACCTATTGGTTGAACCTCCAGAAGCACTACGACATCGAAGTCGCACGTGAAACAGCCGACTTGAGCCGCGTTCAAGTTCTGGCGTCATAGCCGGTCCTAGCCAGGGATCAACCAACGTGGGGAAGCGGATCCCTGTCTCGGGTCGGCGGCGTCAAGGGCAACGGGGTCCAAGTCAGTTGACCGCCTTCGAACACCGCCGGCGCCCCGTCGCCGAGCCTGGCGGCGGACGACAGTTCTGACGACAACGCCGACGACAGTCAGGTATCCCTGCATTGTGGGCTACTCGGTGGTCGGGCTTCCATCCTTGCTGTTCACGCTGTCTTCCCGTGCCTACGGATCGGAAGGTTAGGGGTTCGAATCCCTTCGGGCGCGCTTCTTCCGGCAGGTGTTTACCGAATTGCTCGTCGGGGCAAGCTCCGGACATGTACGCGATCGCCTCACTGCTCGCGGTGCTGGCCGTTTCGCTGCTCGTCACCAGGGTCGCCACCGTGGTGCTCGCCGCCTCCGGGATGTCCGGGGAGTCCGCGCGATTCCAGGCCCGGTCGGCGTTCACCGGTGCCGGCTTCACCACCACCGAGTCCGAGGTCGTGGTGTCGCATCCGCTGCGCCGCCGGGTGGTGATGCTGCTGATGCTGGTCGGCAACATCGGCTTCGTCGCGGCCGCGAGTTCGCTGATCCTCGGTTTCCGGGGCGGCGCCACGGGGGCCTCGTGGATGCGGGTCATCGAGCTGGCCGCGGGATTGATCGTGCTGGTGCTTTTGTCCCGCAGTCCCCGGGTGAACCGCTGGCTGACCGGGCTGATCGGCCGGGCGCTGCACCGCTGGACCGACCTGGCGGGCCGCGACTCGACGGTGCTGGCCGAGCTCGGCGGCGGATACGTGGTCAGCGAGCTGGCGATCGCCGCGGACGACTGGGTGACCGGGCGCACACTCGAGGAACTCGGGTTACCGGACGAGGGCCTGCTGGTGCTGCGGATCAACCGGAAGGGCGGCGACGACGTGGCGTGTCCGGTCCCGGGCAGCCGGCTGGCGAGCGGCGACGTGGTGGTGCTCTACGGCCACACCGACGCGATCACCGATCTCGACCACCGCGGCATCGCCGACGGCGACGAATCCCACGCCCGTGCGGTGGACCGACACGCGGTCCGCGGCGGCGCTCGCGGGTGACGCTGGCTTACCGGTGGCCCGGCAGGGCTTGCAGATCGCCCTCGATGCCCTGCAGATCGCCTTGAATGCCTTGCAGTTTGCCCTCGATGGCCTGCAGGTCGGACAGCGCCTTGTCCAGGCCCGGTTGCGTCTCGCCCAAGCTTGCGGGATGGAACTGCGGGCAGTAGGAGACGATCGCGCCGGCGGTGACTGCGGTGCTCTGGTCGGCGTCCCAGATCGACGATCGCTGCACGAAGCGGACGGCGTCGGCGAAGTCGGCTCGGTTCTTCAGGAATTCGCAGACGGCATGCCCCTGGGTGGCGACGTAGTCGCGTCCGGGAACGGGCACGCCTTGCTGCTGCAGCGCGTCGGTGAGCGCCTTGTCGGCGATGCCGGACGTCGAGGCGGGAGCCTTCGTCGGCATGGCCGGGGCGGGTGGCGCCGTCCGCGGCGTGGTCTCGGCCGGCTCCGCCGCCGGCGGTGCTTCGCGGCCCGCGAGGATCACCACCACCGCGGCCACGACCGCCAGCAGAGACAGCGGCAACACCGCCAGGGGACCGAAGCGGCGCAGCGCGCTCTTGCGGCGCCGCCCGACCGGGCCGGCAGGTGCGATGACGCCGCCCGGCGCCGCCGGGAGGTGGCCCAGGCGTTCGTCGAGCAGTTCGTCGACCCGCTGGGTCGACGGTTGACCGCCCTGTTCGCGAATCGACCGGCGCCCCAGGGCAAGGAGCCGCAATTCGGAGTCGATCGTCTCGCGATCGCGCATGTCAGTCAGTCTGCGGGGGCGGCGGGGTTGTCACAAGTCCTCGTACTCAGACCGGCGCCCAGGTGGCCCAGGCCTCGCCGAAATCCAGGGTCGCCGCGGACGGGCGGGCGGTGCCGATGATTTCGCGGAAGTGGTCTTGCCAGCCCCACCAGAGGCAGATGATGAAGACGTATTGGTACCAGCTGAGCTGGTAGCCGTCGGGTATGGCCTCGCCCTTGTTCTCCGGCGCGAACACGGCGATCGCCAGCAGGCCGATCACCACCGACGCCGGGAGCTCGATCTTGCCCTCCCGCCAGATGTGCACTCCCCGCGGCCGTGGTCCGTCCGGGGTCAGTTCGAAGCCGTTGGGCAGCTCTTCCACGTGGCCGTGGCTCCATCGGTGAGCGCCGTACAAGACGTCGGCGATGTCGGGACGGCCGTCCGGCAGGTCCGACCGCACCGGTATGGGAAAGCGGCTCTGGTCGAAGTCGATGCCGGGTGCCGCCATCGCGCCGAAGATGTCGAGCGAGTCACGTACCGTACGTTTGAACCTGGCTGCCAGCCCCTGCTGCGGATATCGCCGCGCCGCGGTCTCGGCGAGAGCGTTGCAGGCGTGGTTCATCGCCGAATCCCATTCACGCCTTTCCCAATGGTCCAGCGAGCGCCTCACCGAGTCCCCGACTTCCACACGTTGAAGGTTAGCTGGACAACGCCCGGATATGGACCCTTTGTCGATCAGGACCCGCTGTCGATGAGGGCGAGCGCCCGCTCGAACAGGTGGACCGTGGCCGCGTGGAGCTGGTCGCCGACCTGCTTCTCGGCTTTGCCCGCACACGCCCGGGCCAGGGTGCCCTCGATCACGATGCCCAACTTGAAGCAGGCCAGCACGGTGTACCAGGTGATGTGCGACAGGTCGCGAGTCGTGTTGGCGGCGTACCGGGCGAGCAGCTCGCCGGTGGCGGCCAGCCCGTCGTGACCGCCCAGCGCGTGGCTGAACACGCTGGTCCCGTCGGGCTGGCGCCAGGTGGCCAGCAGCCAGCCCAGGTCCAGCAGCGGGTCGCCGATCGTGCACATCTCCCAGTCGACGATGGCGACGACGTCGGGTCCGGTGCGGGAGAACATCACGTTGGCGGCGTGGTAGTCGCCGTGCATGATGCCGGGCGTCCAGCTCGCCGGCCGGTGGCCGTCCAGCCACGCCGAGACCCGGTCGACCCCCGGGATCTGCGGCCCCGGGTAGTTCTCGTACTGCTGGTAGGACTCCAGCTCCGAAAGCCAGCGCGGCACCTGCCGTTCCAGGAAGCCGTCGGGCTTGCCGAAGTCGGCGAGGCCGACGGCGACGTGGTCGACGGCGCCCAGCCTGGCCAGCGCCTCGGCCATCGACAGTCCCATCCCGTGCCGCACGCCGGCGTCACCGGCATGCAGCGGCGGCAGCCCCTCGCCGGCGTTGAACCCGTCGACCGGGTCCATCAGGTAGAAGACCGCGTCGCCGAGGACGCCGGGGTCGTCGCACGTGGCGATCAGGCGCGGGTGCGGGACGTCGGACCCAGCCAGTGCCGCGAGGACTTTCGTCTCCCGCAGGATCACGGTGTTGCTGCGCGGGCGCAGGTGCCGCGGTCCGCGCCGCAGGACGTAGGGCCGGCCGGCGCGAGTGAACCGCAGCATGACGTTCTGCGTTCCACCGGTGACGGGCGAGACGTCCTCGAGGGGGCCCTCGCCCAGCCCGCGCCCCGTCATCCACTGCGCCACGGCATCGAGGTCCACAGGACTGTCCTGCGGCGTGGGTGTCATGGCGCTCCTCTGCCAACCTGTGGGGCCCCTGGGAAAGAGCGTAGGCCACCGGCGCCGGACGCCCCGGCCCCGCGGCGGCTGGAACAATAGTGCGTAGAACTAACTTACTTGCGGGCTGGGAAGGGAACTGGCGATGGCGCGTACCGACAACGATTCCTGGGACATCACCCAAAGCGTGGGAGCCACCGCGCTCGGTGTCGCCGCGGCCCGCGCCGCGGAGACCGAAAGCGACAACCCGCTCATCAACGACCCGTTCGCGCGCGTGTTCGTCGACGCCGCCGGCGAGGGCATGTGGAGCATCTACGCCGACCCCAAGCTGTTGGCCAAGGCCGTCGAGCTCGAGCCCGAAGTGCGGACGCGGATCCAGCTGATGATCGACTTCATGGCCACGCGGACAGCGTTTTTCGACCAGTTCTTCCTCGCCGCCGCCGACGCCGGCGTCCGGCAGGTGGTGATCCTGGCGGCCGGCCTCGACGCGCGCACCTGGCGGCTGCCGTGGCCCGCCGGGACGGTGGTCTACGAACTGGACCAGCCCAAGGTGCTCGAGTTCAAGTCCGACACCCTGCGCGGCCACGGCGCCCGCCCGGCGGCGGAGTTGGTGAACGTGCCGGTGGACCTGCGCCAGGACTGGCCGAAGGCGCTGCGCGAGGCGGGATTCGACCCGTCGCAGCCGAGCGTGTGGTCGGCCGAGGGGCTGGTCCGTTACCTGTCGGCCCAAGCCCAGGATCTGCTGTTCGAGCGGATCCACGAGCTCAGTGCCCCGGGCAGTTGGCTGGCCTCAAACGTGCCCGGCGAGGGGTTCACCGACCCGGAACTGGTGCGGCGCCAGCGTGCGGACATGCAGCGCATGCGCGCCGCGGCCGCCAGGCTGGTCAACGCCGAGATCACCGACTTCGACGAACTGTGGTACCCCGAGGAGCGCACCGCCGTCGACCGCTGGCTGCGCGAGCACGGCTGGGACACCTCGGCGCAGACCTTCCCGGAGCTGATGGCCCGGTACGGGCGCAGCATCCCGCGGGGCGCCGAGGACTCGATGCCGCCAACGCTTTTCGTGTCGGCGCAGCGCCGGGCGGGCTGAGGGGCCCTTCTGGCTAACTCGCCGGGCGTCCCGGCGAGGTTTAGACATACGTCGAACGGGTATTGGTGGGCGTACGGAAATCGATCTCTCGAGCACAGTGGAGGTCCCCATGCGCGGTCGCGGAATCATCGGCGCGGTTGTCCTGGTGTGGCTGGTCATCGGAGTGATCGCGACGTGGCAGCGCGGTTACTTCACGGGCGGGTCGACCAGCTGTGTCACGGCGGGCAACGTCGCGCTGACGGTTCTGGCGGGGCCGTTGAACTACGCGGGCGTCGATCCGAAGGTCAAGGACTGCCGCATACCGCAACCCAGTTCGATGCCGGCGACCCCGGTGTCCTAACCCTCAACCGAAGGAAGTCGAAATGATCGTCTTAGGTGTGGTGCTGCTGATTCTCGGGTTCGTGTTCAAGATTTCTCTGTTGTGGACGCTCGGCATCGTCGCGCTGGTGATCGGTGCCGTGCTGTGGATCATGGGCTCGGTGGGCCGCCCCGTCGCGGGCCGGCGTTACTGGTACTAGACATTCACCGAACAAGATCGCGTGACCGCTTCGCGGTCACGCGATTTTGTTTCACAGCCCGCGCATAGCAACGCCTTAGCGGCGGCTCAGGCGGCCGCGCATACTGGAACTCGTGACGCAGCCCAGGGCCTCGGTAGAGCGGGTCGTCATGTGCCGCGCCGACGGCAACCCGATCAACGTGCTGGTCGTCGACGACGAGGCCGTCCTCGCCGAGATGGTGGCGATGGCACTGCGATACGAGGGTTGGAGCATCGCCACCGCCGGAGACGGGACCTCGGCCATGGCGGCCGCGCGCGCCCAGCGTCCGGACGTGGTCGTCCTCGACGTGATGCTGCCCGACATGAGCGGGCTGGACGTGCTGCGCAAACTGCGCGAGGAGAATCCGCAGCTGCCGGTGCTGCTGCTGACCGCCAAGGACGCGGTGGAAGACCGCATCGCGGGGTTGACCGCGGGCGGCGACGACTACGTCACCAAACCGTTCAGCATCGAAGAGGTGGTGCTGCGGCTGCGGGCGCTGCTGCGGCGGACCGGGGTGACCACCCTTGACAGTGGCGCCCAACTGGTGGTCGGTGACCTGGTGCTGGACGAGGACAGCCACGAGGTCACCCGCGCCGGCGAGCCGATCGCCTTGACCTCCACCGAGTTCGAGCTGCTGCGCTTCATGATGCGCAACTCCAGGCGCGTGCTGAGCAAGGCGCAGATTCTCGACCGGGTGTGGAGCTACGACTTCGGCGGCCGCTCCAACATCGTGGAGCTCTACATCTCCTACCTGCGCAAGAAGATCGACAACGGTCGTGAGCCCATGATCCACACGCTGCGCGGGGCGGGCTATGTCCTCAAGCCGGCCCGCTAGCAGCGGGTCGCGACCGTCGGCCAACCCGCGGCGGGTGTGGTCGCTGCGGCTGCGGCTGCTGGTCGGGCAGGTCGTGGTGCTCGCCGTGGTGTGCATCGGGATCACCGCCGCGACCGAGCTGTCGCTGCTGCGCCACCTCGTGACCCAGCTCGACGGGCAGCTCGCCGGGACCTCCTACCGCTCGGCGCTGATGTATCCCGAACGGAACCACCCCGGCGGGAAGTGGATGCACCGCTATTGGCGGCCCGGGCCCGGGCCCATGTTCCTCGACGCCCCGGGCCAGCCCGCGGGCATGGTCGCCGCGGTGGTCAGCGATGGCAGGACGGTGGAGGCCGGCTACCTGACCTCCAGCGGCACCCGGGCCGACGTGACCCCCACCGCCCAAACGCAACTCGCGAACATCGCGGGCAGCCGCACACCGGTGACACTCGAACTCGACGGCCTCGGCCGCTACCGCGTCATCGGCGCCCCGAGCCGCAACGGCGACGACATCATCGTCACCGGCCTGTCGATGTCCAACGTCGACGCCACCATGATCCGCATGCTGGTCATCCTCGGCATCGTCACCGTGATCGCGCTCGTCGCCGCGACGACCGCCGGTGTCGTCATCATCCGGCGCGCGCTGGCACCACTGCGTCGCGTCGCCCAGACCGCGCGCGAGGTCGTCGAAACCCCGCTGGACCGCGGTGAGGTCGAGCTGCCGGTGCGGGTCCCCGAACCCGACGCCAACCCGCACACCGAGGTGGGGCAGCTGGGTTCGGCGCTCAACCGGATGCTCGACCACATCGCCGCCGCGCTGTCGGCGCGCCAGGCCAGCGAGACCCGCGTCCGCCAGTTCGTCGCCGACGCCAGCCACGAGCTGCGCACCCCGCTGGCCGCGATCCGCGGTTACACCGAACTCACGCAGCGCATGGGGGACGACCGCGAGGCGGTGGCCCACGCGATGAGCCGGGTGGCGTCGGAAACCGAGCGGATCACCCGCCTCGTCGAGGACCTGCTGCTACTGGCCCGCCTGGACTCCGGCCGTCCGCTGGAGCGCGAGCCGGTGGACCTGTCGCGGCTGGCGGTCGACGCGGTCAGCGACGCGCACGTCGCCGGGCCGGACCACAAATGGGAGCTTGACCTGCCCGAGGAACCGGTGATCGTCACCGGCGACGCGGCGCGGCTGCACCAGGTGGTCACGAACCTGCTCGCCAACGCCCGCATCCACACCGGCGCGGACACGATCGTCACGACGAGGCTGAGCACCGAACCCGGACACGCCGTGATGCAGGTGATCGACGACGGACCGGGAATTCCGGCGGCGCTTCAATCGGAGGTGTTCGAGCGGTTCGCGCGCGGTGATTCCTCCCGCTCCCGCAAGGGGGGCAGCACCGGACTGGGCCTGGCGATCGTCTCCGCGGTGGTCCGCGCGCACCACGGGACCATCACGGTGGACAGCGCACCCGGTCGCACCGAATTCACGGTGCGATTACCGCTCGGCGATTAGCTGGAGCAGGTGACGTCGATTTCGAATGGCTTGTTCACCGGCTGCATGGGGTTTGCCATGTCCACGCCCGTGGCCGTGCCGGTGATCGTGTAGCTGTTGCCCTTCTTGGTCGCCGAGGCATCGCCCTGGCCGGTGCCCGGCGTATAACCGAGCGTCACCCCGTTGACATTGCCCAGCCCGACGGATTTCACCTGGGGAGGGTTGGCGTCGGTGAGCACCGCGGCGATGCCGGTCGCCGAGCCGCCGATCGCGATGTTGACGGTGCCGCCGGTGGTGCTGCACACCGTTGTGCCGCTGACGTTTTGGTCCTTGCCGTCGATGATGACCTTGGTGCCGGCCGATCCGGTGGCGCTCGCCGGCGCGCTCGTCCCCGAGCTGGACCCGGAACCGCTGGTGGTCGACTTGTTGCTCGAACAACCGGAAATTCCCGCCGCCAGAATCGCCGCTCCGGTCACCGCGACCGTCAGTCCACGCTTCACTCGTGCTCCTTTGCCCGATGTTGACGGTCCTTCGAATTTCGGGACCGTGCGGGAAGTATGCGGGTTTGCGGGAGCAAAGACCAGGGCCGGGGGAAACTCTTTCCGTGTTCATTAGCTGCTGCACGTGACAGGCTATTGTCCGTGAATCACAAACCCCCCACCACGGTCATCGAGTCGGCGCATCGCGCACACGATCTGCCGTTCGAGGACACGACGGATTTCCGCGATGCCGACCGCGGCTTCATCGCGGCCCTGTCCCCGTGCGTCGTCAAGGCCGCCGACGGCCGCGTCGTGTGGGACAACGACGCCTACGCCTTCCTGGGCGGCCCCGCGCCGGCGACGGTGCACCCCAGCCTGTGGCGGCAGTCGACCCTGGCCGCCAAACAGGGCCTCTACGAAGTGGTTCCGGGAATCTATCAGGTGCGCGGCCTCGACCTGTCCAACATCACCTTCGTCGAGGGCGACACCGGGATCATCGTGATCGATCCGCTGGTGTCCACCGAGGTGGCCGCCGCGGCGCTGGGACTGTACCGCGCCCACCGCGACGGCGAGCGCCCCGTGGTCGCCGTCATCTACACCCACAGCCACGTCGACCACTTCGGCGGCGTCCTGGGCGTGACCTCGCAGGCCGAGGTGGACGCCGGCGCGGTGGCGGTGCTGGCCCCGGAGGGGTTCATCGAACACGCGGTGCAGGAGAACGTGTTCGCCGGACCGGCGATGACCCGGCGGGCCACCTACATGTACGGGACCCTGCTGCCCCGCGGCCCGCACGGCCAGGTCGGCTGCGGGCTGGGGCAGGCCCCGTCCACCGGTGAGGTGGCCGTCATCGTCCCGACGGTCGTCATCCGGCGGACCGGCGAGAAGCACACCCTCGACGGCGTGGAGATCGAGTTCCAGATGGCGCCCGGCACCGAGGCGCCGGCCGAGATGCATTTCTATTTCGCGCGTTTCCGCGCGCTGTGCATGGCCGAGAACGCCACCCACAACCTGCACAACCTGCTGACTCTGCGCGGCGCGCTGGTGCGCGACCCGCACGCGTGGTCGGGCTACCTCACCGAGGCGATCGACACGTTCGCCGACCGCGCCGACGTGGTGTTCGCCTCCCACCACTGGCCGACCTGGGGGCGCGAGAGCATCGTCGAGTTCCTGTCGCTGCAGCGAGACCTGTATGCCTACCTGCACGACCAGACGCTGCGGTTGCTGAACCGCGGCCACACCGGGGTGGAGATCGCCGAGATGTTCCAGATGCCGCCGGCGCTGCAGCGGGCCTGGCACACCCACGGCTACTACGGCTCGGTCAGCCACAACGTCAAGGCGGTCTACCAGCGCTACATGGGCTGGTTCGACGGCAACCCGGCCCGGCTGTGGCCACATCCCCCGGAGGCGATCGGGCCCCGCTACGTGGCCGCGATGGGCGGCATCGACCGGGTGGTCGAGCTGGCCGCGGCGGCGTTCGAGTCCGGCGACTTCCGCTGGGCGGCAACGCTGCTCGATCACGCGCTGTTCACCGACAGCGGCCACGGCCCCGCCCGTGAGCTGTACGCCGACACCCTCGAGCAGCTCGCCTACGGCGCGGAGAACGCGACCTGGCGCAACTTCTTCCTCAGCGGCGCAACCGAACTGCGCGACGGCAACTTCGGCACCGCCACCACCGCGACGTCGCTGTCGCTGCTGACGCAGCTCACCCCGGAGCAGATCTTCGACGGCCTGGCCATCCGCGTCGACGGGCCGCGCGCCTGGGGACTCGACCTCGACCTCGACGTCGAGTTCGCCGAGCCTGCGGCGAACTACCGGCTCACGCTGCGCAACGGCGTGCTGATCTATCGGAAGGGGGCCGCCGACCCGGTGACCGCTTCGGTGACCGTGAGCGTGGGCAGCAAGCTCCGGCTGCTGACCGTCGCGATGGGCGACTTCGACTCGCCCGGGCTGCGGATCTCCGGCGACCAGTCGGCGCTGCAGGCGTTTCTCGGCGTGCTCGACGAGCCCGACCCTGCCTTCAACATCGTCACGCCGTGACGTCGATGACGACCTTGCCGATCGCCTTGCGGTCGGCGACGTGCCGCAACGCGGCCGCCGTTTCGGCCAGCGGGAATCGCGCGCCGATGTAGGGCCGGACCGTGCCGGCGGCGAACAGCTGCGCCAGCTCAGCCATGTCACGTGCGGCGTCGTCGGGCCGGTCGGCCATGAAGGTGCGGATCTCCATGCCCCGCACCGTGATGCCTTTGAGCAGAACGAGATTCAAGGGGATCGACGGTATGGTCCCCGCGGCGTAGCCGAGGGTGACGAACGTCCCGCCGCGGGCCAGGGCGCGCAGCGCCGGCTCCGCGTACGGTCCGCCCACGGGATCGAGGACCACCCGGGCGCCGTCGCCGGTCAGCTCGCGGATGCGCGACTTCAGGTCCTCGGTGGCGTAGTCGACGACCGCCGCGGCGCCCCGCTGCAGGCACAGCGCGAGCTTGTCCGGGCTGGACGCCGCCGCGAGCACCCGGGCGCCCATGGCCACGGCCAGGTCGACGGCGGCCAGCCCTACGCCGCCGGCGGCGCCCAACACGACCACCCAGTCTCCTTGGCGCGCTTCGGCGATCGAGCGCAGGGCGTGGTAGGCGGTGCGGTAGGTGACGCCGAACGCGGCCGCCGAGGCGTAGTCGGCGCCGTCGGGGATGGGCGTCACCGACGGCGCGTCGAGCAGGGCCTGCTCGGCGAAAGCCCCGGTGGGCGTGGTGGCGGAGACCCGCTGGCCCGGCCGGAACGGCGCGCCCGCGCCGACCGCCACGACCTCGCCGGCCAGCTCGCTGCCCGGGACGAAGGGCACCGGGATCTTGACCTGATACCTGCCCGCGATCAGCAGCACGTCGGGGAAGTTGACCGCGGCGGCGTGGACCCGCACCACGACCTGGCCGGGGCCCGGGGCCGGGTCGGCCAGCTCGTCGACGACCAGGTCCTCCGGTGCGCCGTAGGAACGACAGACGACCGCGCGCATCAACCGACCCCCAACCCGTGCAGGCAGAACCGCACCACGTGCGCGATGTCGTCGGGGCCGGGCCGGTCGGCCGACCCGACGTAGCGGCGCATGGTGGCGGCCGTGCAGTCGAACACGGCGTCGACGTCGCGGTCCACGTCGGTGCTGCCCAGCGCGGCAACGGGTGTCAGGAGCAGGTCCCGCAACGGGCGCATCATCTCCTGGTCGGCCGCCCGCCAGTTCGTGGCCGCCGACAGCTGCCCGGCGGCCGCGCGGCTCATGCTGATCAGGTGCGGATCGGCGACCTGCGCCAGCGTGCCCTCGATCCAGCGGGCGACCTGGTCGGCCGGTCGCGACTCCTTGGCCATCTGGTGCTCGAGATAGGAGACCACGATCGCCACGCCCCGTTCCATGACGGCCAGGATGAGGTCGTCCTTGCCGGCGAAATACCGGTAGAACGCCTTGTTCGACGAGCCGGCCTCGGTGACGATGTCGCTGACGCGCGGCGGCTCGGGCGCGACGCGTTCCATCACCCGCACCGCGGCGGCCAGGATGCGTTCGACCTCCTCGGTGGCCTCCCGCTGACGGTCGTCGAGCGCGCGTTCGACGGCCGCGGTGACCCGGTCACCGGTCAACGAGGTCCCCGTATTTGGCGCGGGCGGCCTCGCGGCGGACATCCAGCATCTCGCTGGGCCACTCGGCGTCTTCGGCCTCGTACCCCTTGAGCAGCATCTTGGCCAGGTTGACCTTGTGGGCCTCGGTGGGGCCGTCCGCCAGCCCGAGCACCACGCCGCCGAGCAGGACGTTGACCAGCGGCAGCTGGTCGGTGGTGCCCAGCGCGCCGTGCACCTGGATCGCGCGCATGCCGATCGATTTCAGCACCTGCGACGCCAGGATCTTGCAGGCGGCGATCTCCTGGCGGGCCGCGTGCTCGCCGGCGGTGTCGATGAGCCAGGCGGCGTGCAGCACGGCCAGCCGGAAGGGCATCAGCTCGGTGTAGGAGTCGGCGACGAACGCCTGCACCAGCTGCTTGTCGGCCAGCGAACTACCTTGGGTGAAACGGCTTTTCGCGCGCCGCGACATCATCTCGACGGCGCGCTGGGCCACGCCGATCGAGCGCATCGCGTGGTGCAGCCGCCCACCGGCCAGCCGCGCCTGCAGGATCATGAAGCCCTGACCGGGCTCCCCGAGCAACGCGTCGGCGGGCACCCGCACCCCGTCGTAGTGCACCAGGGAATGCCCGGCCTCGTGGGGCAGCGCACCGACGAGGTGGTGGGTGGCCTCGACCTTCAGCCCCTCGGTGCCGGCCGGGATCAGGAACGTCGAGGCCCCGCGGTGGACCGGGACGTCGGGGTCGGTGATCGCGACGACGATGAAGAACGAGGCGACAGATGCGTTGGAGGAGAAGTACTTCCGCCCGGTGATCACCCAGCCGTCCCCGTCGGGCACGGCGCGGGTGGTGAACACGCGGGGGTCGGAGCCGCCCTGCGGTTCGGTCATCGAGAAGCACGAGAAGATCTCGCCGGAGAGTAGCCCGGACAGGTATCGGTCCTTCTGCTCCCGGGTGCCGAAGCGGGCGATGATCTCGGCGTTGCCGGTGTCGGGCGCCTGCGTGCCGAACACGATCGGCGCCCACGGGCTGCGGCCCAGGATCTCGTTGATCAGCGTGAGCTTGACCGCCCCGAATCCCTGCCCGCCCAGTTCGGGGCCCAGATGCGGTGCCCACAAACCGTTGTCGCGGACCTGCTGCTTGAGCGGGTCGACGATCCGGCGGCGTTCGTCGTTCAGTGGCAGGAACTCGCAACCGGGGAACACCACCTCGAGGGGTTCGACCTCCTCGCGCACGAACTCGCGGATCCAGTCGAGTTTCTTCTCGAACTCCGGCTCGGTGGAGAAGTCCCAAGGCATCGAAGGCTCCTATCGGTTAGGGGATTCCGCCGTCGGCCCGCACGATGGAGCCGGTGGTGAAGCTGGATGCGTCGGAGGCCAGGAACAGCGCGGCGCCGACGATCTCGGGTGGGTCGCCGGCCCGTTTGAGTGCGAGGTGGCCGAAGTTGTTGTCGCCGGACAGATCCCACGCCTTGCTGACGTCGGTGAGAAACGGGCCGGCCATCAGGGTGTTCACGCGGACGGTCGGCCCGAACGCCTGCGCCAGGCCTTCGGTCATCGCGTTGAGGCCGGCCTTGGCGGCGGCATAGGGGATGATGCCGCCGTTGGGGCGCAGCGAGCCGGTGGAGCTGACGTTGATGACCGAGCCACGCCCGGCCGCCACCATGCGCTCGCCGACCAGCGCCGACAACCGGAACGGCCCCTTGAGGTTGAGGTTGACCACCGCGTCGAACAGCTTCTCGGTGACGTCGGTCAGCTTGTCGTACAGCGGCGACATGCCGGCGTTGTTGATCAGGGTGTCGACCTTGCCGAACCGTTCGTAGGCCGTCTCGACCAGCCCGTCGAGCTGGTCCCAGCGCCCGACGTGCACCTGATACGGCATGGCGGAGCGGCCGGTTTCGGATTCGATCTCCGCTGCGGTCGCGACGCAGTTGTCCATGTTGCGGCTGGCGATCACCACGTCGGCGCCGCAGCGGGCCGCGGCGAACGCCATCTCCCGGCCCAGGCCCCGGCTGCCGCCGGTGATCAGCACCACCCGATCGGTGAGGTCGAAAAACGTTTCGGCATAACCCATCTCAGCGTCCCTTGCTCGTGCGGGCCAGTTCGGCGGCGGTGGCGATCAGCTTGGGGATCATCGCCCCGAAGGCGTCCTGCACCTTGGGATCCACCTTGCCGGTGCGCACCCCGGCGGCGTACGTCTTCTCCAGCACGATGCCGAGCTTCCAGTTGGCCAGCACCAGGTAGTAGTCGATGTTCTCGGTGGAGCGCCCGCTGAGCTTCTCGTAGTGGTCGAGCAGCTCGCTGCGGGTCGGCATCCCCGTCATGTCCAGATAAAACCCGTCGCCGCCGGGGTTTTCGCCGTCGTAGCCCAGCAGCGCCCACGCCAGGTCGAGCAGTGGGTCACCGACCGTGGTCATCTCCCAGTCCACGATCGCGGCCAGCCGGGCCGGCGCCCCGTGCGCGAACATCACGTTGGCGAACTGGTAGTCGCCGTGCATGATGCCCGCCTCATACGACGCCGGGCGGTTGCGGCGCAGCCAGTCGGCGGCCACGTCCAGGCCGGGAAGATCGCGCACCCGGTAGGCGTCGAGGAAGGCCAGCCAGCGGTCGACCTGCCGCTCGTGGAACCCGTCGGGGCGGCCGAAGCCCTCGAGGCCCTGGGCGCGCCAGTCCACCCGGCCCAGCTTGGCGGCACCCTCGACCAACTCGAACGCCAACCCGCGGCGGGCGGCCAGGTCGACGTCGAACGGCGCCTGCCAGCCGCCGTCCATCGGGCTCCACCCGTCGATCGCGCGCATCACGTAGAAGGGCATGCCCAGGACGGTTCCGGTGTCGTCGGCGGCGATCAGGGCCGCATGCGGGACGTCGGTGCCCGACAGCGCCCGCACCAGGCGGATCTCCCGCAGCAGGCCGTCGATGCGGGCGGCGTCGGCGCGGGCGCCGGGCATCCGCAGCACCATGCGCTCCCCGCCGCGGTCGATCAGGTACAGGGTGTTCTGCGAACCGCCCTTGAGCCGCTCCAGCGCTGGCCGCTCCCCGCCGCCCGGGGCGCCGTGGTCGTCGAGCCACCGGCCCAGCACGCCCGCGTCCGGTCCGGTCTCGCCGCCGACACCCATGCACACCTCACTCTCCTGTCGGAGAATAGCATTCTCCACGCGCCGGGCAAGGTTGCCGGCGCCGCATGCGAGGCTTGATGGCATGCAAGTGCTTCTGGTCCGGCATGCCCTTCCGCTGCGCAGCGAACCCGGTGAGGGCTCCGACCCCGAGCTGTCGGAAGAAGGGCTGGCGCAGGTCGGGCGCCTACCCACCGCACTGGCCAGGTTCGGCGTCGGCCGCGTGGTGAGCAGCCCCCAGCGCCGCGCCGTCCAGACCGCCGAACCGGTCGCGGCGGCCCGCGAACTGCCGATCGAGATCGACGACCGGTTCGCCGAATACGACCGCGACCTGCCCCTCTACATCCCCGTCGAACAGATCCGCGCGGAGCGGCCCGAGGAGTGGGCGCGCATGGCCTCCGGGCACCTGCCCAGCGCGGTCGACGAGGAGGCGTTTTGCGCGCGGGTACGCGCCGGGCTCGACGACGTCGTCGCGGCGGCCGACCACGAGGACACGGTGGCGGTGTTCAGCCACGGCGGGGTGATCAACGTGCTGCTGCACGAGATCCTGGGTACGGCGCGGCTGCTGTCCTTTCCCATCGACTACGCCTCGGTCACCCGCCTGTTGTTCTCGCGGTCCGGCCAGGTGACGGTCGCCACGGTCAACGCCACCGACCACGTCTGGGACCTGCTGCCCCGAAATCAACGGCGGGTGACCGGCGGTGGTAAACAATTCCGGTGACTTCAGCTGACCAACCCGAGGGCCTCGACCTGGCCGGGCTGGACCGGTATCTGCGTTCGCTCGGCATCGAACGCGACGGCGAGTTGCGGGCGGAGTTCATCTCCGGCGGCCGTTCCAACCTGACGTTCCGGGTCTACGACGACAAGGCCGACTGGCTGGTGCGGCGCCCGCCGCTGCACGGGCTCACCCCGTCGGCGCACGACATGGCCCGCGAGTACCGGGTGGTCGCCGCCCTGCGGGACACGCCCGTGCCGGTGGCGCGCGCGATCGCGCTATGCGAGGACGAGTCGGTGCTGGGCGCTCCGTTCCAGGTCGTGGAGTTCGTCGCCGGCCAGGTGGTGCGCCGGCGCGCCCAACTCGAGTCCCTCAGTCACACCGTGATCGACGGTTGCGTGGACTCGTTGATCCGGGTGCTGGTCGACCTGCACCGCGTCGACCCCGACGCCGTCGGTCTGGGCGACTTCGGCAAGCCCAGCGGATACCTGGAGCGCCAGGTGCGCCGCTGGGGAGCGCAGTGGGAGCTGGTGCGCCTGCCCGACGACCACCGCGACGCCGACGTGCAGCGGCTGCACGCCGGCTTGCGCGACTGGATCCCGGACCAGAGCCGGACCTCGATCGTGCACGGCGACTACCGCATCGACAACACGATCCTGGATGCCGAGGACCCGACCCGGGTGCTGGCCGTCGTGGACTGGGAGCTCTCGACGCTGGGGGACCCGCTGTCCGACGCGGCGCTGATGTGCGTGTACCGCGACCCCGCACTGGACCTGATCGTCAACGCGCAGGCCGCCTGGACCTCACCGCTGCTGCCGACAGCCGACGAGCTGGCCGACCGGTACTCGCTGGCTTCCGGGTGGCCGCTGGCGCATTGGGAGTTCTACATGGCGCTGGCCTACTTCAAGCTGGCCATCATCGCCGCCGGCATCGACTTCCGCAGGCGGTTATCCGACCAGGCCCACGGGAAGGCTTCCGAGCACGTGCCCGAGGTGGTGGCGCCGCTCATCTCGCGCGGGCTGGCCGAGCTCGCCAAGCTGCCCGGTTAGCGTCCCTGGCGGGCGATCGTCGCGTGCTGTTTCTTCGCCGTGCGGCGCAACTGCAGGATCCGGGCGGTGCCGACGGCGACGGTGATCAGCCCGCCGACGACCGCCGCCAGCAGGATGGCCACCCCCAGCGGCAGGTGCCAGTGCCAGCCCAAAAACGTGAACGCCGTCGATTCCGTGTTCTGGGTGATGAAGACCAGCAACAGGATCAGGATCAGGAAACCGGCGATCAGCGACGACCACAACGCGCCGGCGCGGGTGAACGCGATGGCCGGCTCCTCGCGTTTGGCGCCGGGCTTGGGTGGCGGGGCGGGCTTCTTGGCGGGCGGCTGGTCGGGGGAGGCAGGGGTGTTGCTGCTCATGGTGACATCTTTGTCCCATCCGGCACGGAATGAAACCGAACACCGGAAGCCGGGCACGCTAGGGTCGCGGCCGCATCGCGCGACCGTGTGCGCCGCGGTGTGGTTGGCGACGGCATGGGTGGCCACGTCGTGCAGCAACGCCGACCCGCTGGGCGCGCAGACGCGCAGCCCCAACTCCATCGTGGTGGGATCGGCCGACTTCCCGGAATCGGAGATCGCCGCCGAGATCGACGCGCAGGCGTTGCAGGCCAACCATTTCGACGTGGGGCGGCGGATGGGGATCGGCAACCGCGAGACCTACATCCCCGCGCTCAAGGATCATTCCATCGACCTGGTGCCCGAGTACATCGGCAACCTCTTGCTGTACTACGCGCCGCAGTCGGCGGCGACCGCGCTCGACGCCGTCGAGCTGGAGCTGCACCGGCGGCTGCCCGGCGACCTGTCGATCCTGACGCCGTCGCCGGCATCCGACACCGACACGGTGACCGTCACCGGGGGTACCGCCGCCGCCGGGGTACCGCCGCCGCGTGGCAGCTCAAGACGATCGCCGGCCTCGCGGCGCACTCGGCACAGGTGCGCTTCGGGGCGCCCTCGGTGTCCCAGGCGCGGCCGTCGGGGCTGCCCGGCCTCAAGCAGAGATACGGACTCGACATCGGCACGGGAAACTTCGTGCGCATCAACGACGGCGGTCCGGTGACCGTGCGCGCGCTGGCGGACGACCAGGTGGACACCGCCGACATCTTCAGCACGTCACCGGGCATCCCGCGGCATCACCTGGTGGTGCTGGAGGACCCCGAGCACAATTTCCTGGCCGGTAACATTTCCTGGCCGGTAACATTGCGCCGCTGGTGAATTCGCAGAAGAAGTCCGACCGCCTCAAGGACGTGCTGGCCGCGGTGGCGGCCCGGCGGCGGGGCTGAGACGTGCACTATTTGCTGACCCACCTCGGCATGGCCTGGGCGCTGACCGTGGTCCATCTGCGGCTGTCGTTGCTGCCGGTGCTGCTCGGCTCGGCGGTCGCGGTGCCGCTGGGCGCGCTCGTGCGCCGTGCGCCCGTCGCCCGGCGGCCGACGACGGCGGCGGCCGTCGTCGTGTTCACCATCGCGTCGCCGGCGCTTCGTGGCGCTGCCGATGGTCATCGGCGCCCGGATCCTCGACGAGGCCAACGTGGTCGTCGCGCTGACGGCCTACACGGCCGCGCTGCTGGCGCGCGCGGTGCTCGAGGCGCTGGTCGCGGTGCCCGCCGCGGTGCGCGACGCCGCCACCGCCGTCGGCTACCCGGGGCTGCGGCGGATGCTCGCGGTGGAGCTGCCGCTGTCACTGCCGGTGCTGGTCGCCGGGGTGCGCGTGGTGGTGGCCACCAACATCGCCATGGTCGCCGTGGGTGCGGTGATCGGTTTGGGGGCCTGGGCGCCTGGTTCACCCAGGGCTATCAGACAGACAAGAGCGCTCAGATCGTGGCCGGCATCGTCGCGCTCCAGGCGTTGGCGCTCGTCGTCGACGCGCTGATCGTGGTGGCCGGCCGGCTGGCCACGCCCTGGGAGCGCCCCGGGCGCCGCCGGTCTCCGGCGCTGTCCCCGGCGGTGGGCGGCGCGCGGTGAACTTCGCGCGGCAGGCGATCTGCTACCTGCTGACCGCGGACAACTGGACCGGCCCGGCCGGCCTGGGGGCGCGGACGCTCGAGCATCTGGAGTACACCGTCGTGGCGGTGGGCGCCTCGGCGCTGATCGCCGTCCCGCTCGGGCTGGTCATCGGGCACACCGGCCGCGGCACGGTGCTGGTGGTCGGCGCGGTCAACGGGCTGCGCTCGCTGCCGACGCTGGGTGTGTTGCTGCTCGGGGTGTTGCTGTGCGGGCTGGGCCTGGGGCCGCCGCTGTTCGCCCTGATCCTGCTGCGCGTACCCGCGCTGCCGGCCGGCACCTACGCCGGCGTCGCGGGCGTCGATCCGGCGGTGGTGGACGCCGCCCGCGCGATGGGCATGACCGAGTCCCAGGATCAGCGGCAGCGCGTCGAGGTGCCCGACGCGCTGCCGCTGATCCTGGGCGGTGCGCGCAACGCGACCCTGCAGGTGGTCGCGACCGCGACGGTGGCCGCCTACGCCAGCCTCGGCGGGCTGGGCCGGCACCTGATCGACGGGATCAAGGAGCGTGAGTTTCATCTCGCCCTGGTGGGTGCGCTGCTGGTGGCGGCGTTGGCGCTGCTGCTCGACGGCCTGGTGGCGGCGGCGGTGTGGGCGTCGGCGCCGGGCACCGGCGCACGCAGTTACCGACTCTCGCGCCGCGGACGGCGACCAGGATTTACGGTAGACGGGTGAACGCAGACGCCCCAGATTCGACCCGGCGCGTGTGGCAGGCGATGCTGACCTGGCGCGCGCAGGATGTTTCCCGCATGGAATCGGTACGAATCCAGGTGTCCGGCAAGCGGATCCGGGCCAACGGGCGCATCGTGGCCGCGGCCACCGACACCAACCCGGCCTTCGGCGCCTACTACGACGTGCAGACCGACGAGACCGGCGCCACCAGGCGCCTCGGCATGACGGTCACGCTGGCGGAGCGGGAACGCGTGCTCGCCATCGCCCGCGACGAGGAGAACATGTGGTTGGTCACCGACCACCAGGGTGACCGGCGCGCGGCCTACGACGGCGCCCTCGACGTCGACGTGGTGTTCAGCCCGTTCTTCAACGCGCTGCCGATCCGGCGGCTCGGCCTGCACGAACGCGCGGAGTCGGCCACGTTGCCGGTGGTGTACGTCAACGTCCCGGACATGTCCGTCACCGCGACCAGCGTCAGCTACATCAGCACGGGGAGGCTGGACGGCATCAAGTTGCGTTCCCCGGTCGCCGACACCATCGTGAGCGCAGACGACGAGGGTTTCATCGTGGATTATCCCGGGTTGGCAGAGCGGATCTGATCACCCCGCCCGCCCGGCCGGCGGCGGCCAGCTCCTCGCGCCAGTTCTCGGCGCCGACGACGACCGCGACGATGTCGTGGCGCGGGAAGCTCTCGTAGCGCGTGCGCGCCGCGTGGCCGGCCTCGACGAGCTCGGCCACCGAGCCGTGGCCCGCCAGCGACTCGCGCGCGCGGCCGAGCAGCTCGATGGTGTGGTCGAGGGCGGGCAGCAACCGGCCTGCGTTGCCCTCGCACATGGCCCGCACCAGGTCCGGGGCGGTGCCCGCGACCCGGGTGCCGTCCCGGAAGGAACCGGCGGCCAGGGCGAAGGCCAGCGGAACCTCTCCCGCGGTGACGGCGAGCGCCTCGGCGAGCAGGTGCGGCAGGTGCGAGATGGCGGCCGCGGCGGCGTCGTGCTCGTCGGACCGGGCCGGCACCACCAGGGCGCCGCAGTCCAGCGCCAGGGCCATGACCGTCGACCACACCCCGGGGTCGACGTGGTCGTCGACGCTGACCACCCACGGCGCCCTGGTGAACAACCCGGCGTAGCCGGCGGCCCACCCCGATTCCGCGGTGCCCGTCATCGGGTGGCCGCCGACGAAGCGCCGCAGTAGCCCGGCGGCGGCGACCTCGTCGAGCACCGCGCATTTGGCGCTGGTCACGTCGGTCAGCGGGCAGTCCGGCGCGAATTCGCCGACGCGGGCCAGCATCGCGGCCAGCGCCGGCATCGGAACGGCCAGCACGATCAACGCGCCGGTGTCCGCCGCGCGCGTCAGCGTTTCGGCGAGGTCGGTGCTGGCGGCGAAGCCGTCGGCGACGGCCGCGTGCGCACCTTCCACCGACCGGTTGTAGCCGAACACTTCGCGGCCGGCCGCCGCGGCCGCCCGCATGATCGAGCCGCCGATCAGCCCCAGGCCGAGCACGCACACCGGTGTTTTCAAAACAGGGCTCGCCACAGTCCAAGGTTGACACAGACCAGGGCGGCGGTGCCGTGGGCGACCGGGTTCGTCTGGTCAAGAGGCCAGGTCAACGACTAGCGTAGGCGCCCATGGAAGCACAACGGGCCTCGGCCCAGGGCCCGTCCGCGGACACACCGGACGGGTTCGGGGTCGCCGTCGTGCGCGAAGAGGGCCAGTGGCGGTGTTACTCCATGTCGGCCACGGCGCTGACGAGCCTGAAGGCCGCGGAGACCGAGCTGCGCGAACTGCGCAGCGCGGGAGCGGTGTTCGGGCTCCTCGACGTCGACGACGAATTCTTCGTCATCCTCCGGCCGGGCCCGTCGGGGACCCGGCTGCTGCTGTCGGACGCCACGGCCGCGCTGGACTACGACATCGCCGCGGAGGTCCTGGACAAGCTGGACGCCGACCTGGATCCCGACGACCTCGAGGACGCCGAGCCCTTCGAGGAGGGCGACCTGGCGTTGCTGGCCGACATCGGGCTGCCCGAGGCCGTGCTGGGCGTCATCCTCGACGAGTCCGACCTGTACGCCGACGAGCAACTGGGCCGCATCGCCCGGGAGATGGGCTTCGCCGACCAGCTGTCGTCGGTGATCGACCGCCTCGGTCGGTGACCGCAAGCGCGGCGGAGTCGGGCGCAGCGGGTCGCCGCCATGAGCCTCGGTCGGTGACCGCAAGCGCGGCGGAGTCGGGCGCAGCGGGTCGCCGCCATGAGCCTCGGTCGGTGACCGCAAGCGCGGCGGAGCCGGGCTGCGACGAGGACCTGATCCGCGCCGCGCTGGCGGCCGCCGCGACCGCCGGTCCCCGCGACGTGCCCATCGGCGCGGTGGTGGTGAGCGCCGACGGCACCGAGCTCGCCCGCGCGGTGAACGCGCGTGAGGCCCTCGGCGATCCGACCGCCCACGCGGAGATCCTGGCGCTGCGGGCGGCGGCCGGCGTGCTCGGCGACGGCTGGCGCCTGGAGGGCACCACCCTGGCGGTCACCGTGGAGCCGTGCACGATGTGCGCGGGCGCGCTGGTGCTGGCCCGCGTCGCGCGACTGGTGTTCGGCGCCTGGGAACCCAAGACGGGGGCGGTCGGGTCGCTGTGGGACGTCGTGCGCGACCGCCGGCTCAACCATCGCCCGGAAGTGCGCGGCGGTGTGCTCGCCGACGAGTGCGCGGCGCCGCTGGAGGAGTTCTTCGCCCGGCAGCGATTGGGGTGAGGCGGCACCGGTTCGGTAAGCTGCTCGACGGTGGCGTGTCCGAGCGGCCTAAGGAGCACGCCTCGAAAGCGTGTGACGGCTAACACCGTCCGAGGGTTCAAATCCCTCCGCCACCGCCAAGCACCGCCGGCCGGCCGTCAGTGGCAGGGCCGGTATATCTGCACGCAGGTGACGGCCGGAGCCCCGCAGTCGTAGGTGCCGTAGAGCCAGTCGACCACCCGCCCGCCGCAGCGCAGGCCGTACAGGTTGTAGTCGAAGGCCTTCTGGTCGGAGGACACCATCGGTCGCGTCTGCGCGACCAGGTTGTCGCAGGACTGCCAGACACCGTCGTGACAGGCCTGGGCCAAGCCGTCCCATTGCGGATTGGTGCCGTTCGGTGGCGGGCTGGGGTCGTCGGCGCCGGCGACGGGCGCGCTGGCCAGCGCGGCGACGGCCAGCGCGCATGCGGCGGCCGCGGCGTGCAATCGCGAACGTTGCAGAATCGGAATCGCGACCATCTTCCTGGCCTTTCTCGAAACCTCTACGCAGAAAGCTAGGCCCATTCGGCCGCCGCGGCTACAGACAAATGCTGAAAGAATGATCGGAATAACCTGGGCCGCCACTGTGGAGCCCGCAAACGACGCCCCTCCCGGGAATGGCCGCGAACTGGCCGCCCCATGAATTTGGGGGAGCGGACCGGGACCGGCCGCGAGTTATGGTAGGAAAGCCTTGGCTGCCAAGGTTTTTGGCGCAGACCCGGCCGCGTGGCGGGAGAGTCCCGCCGGGCGCTGCCGGTCAGCCGAAAGCGGGGGGCGGCTGGGTTTCCCAGCTACTCACCGCCAGCGGCAGCGAAATGGTTTCGCCACCGCCGGTCACCTCGACGACCCAGCGCCCGTCGAAAGGCAGCGCGATCGCGATATCGAAAAAGGCGAATCCCGGGAATTCGCCGACCGCGGCTTCGGGGGCCTCGAACGACATGCGCAGCGGTTCGTCGAGTGTCGGCGGGACGATCTTGACCTCGACCCGGCGATCGCCATCCTCGCCATCGGCCCGCGTCAGCACGACGAGCACGAAACGGGCCGTGCGGTCCGGGCCGAGCGCGAACCGCGCCAGCACGCCGCCCGACACATCCAGTTTGTTGTTGACCGTCCTGGCGCCCTCGGCCAGGAAAGCTCCGGTGAGTATCACAGGTCAAAACCTATCGTCCGGTGGGTACGGCGCGGCGCCGAAATTTACGTTCGAAGTTCGTCCCCGGGAGCGCAATACTGAGTGGGTGCCTGATCGTAACGTGCTGGGCGGCCCGCTCGAACCCTGCGGCACCGACCCGCTCACCGGTTTCTACCGCGACGGGTGCTGCGCGACCGGGCCCGAGGATCGGGGCCGGCACACGATCTGCGCGGTGATGACCACCGAATTTCTGGAGCACCAGCGTTCCATCGGTAACGACCTGCTGACACCGATCCCCGAATACCGCTTTCCGGGCTTGCTGCCCGGCGACCGCTGGTGCGTCACCGCCCTGAACTGGCTGCGGGCCCACGACGACGGCCGCGCCGCCCCCGTGGTGCTGGCCTCCACCCACGAGCGCACGCTCGAGGTGGTGCCACTCGAGACGCTGATCGAGCACATGGTCGACGTCCCCGACGACCTGGCTAACCTGTAGCCCCGCCCGCCAGCGCCCCGATTCGTGCCGCGGCAGCGCGGACCTGGCCGCCCAACCGCTCGACCCCGGCCGCGGAGAGGCCGGCGAACGGCGCCGCGCTGACCGACATCGTGACCAGCCCGTCCTCGTCGGCGATCGGCGCGGACACGGTGGCGATGCTGTGCGTGCGGGCGTCGGCGAGTTCGGCGGGCAACACGTCGATCACCGTGAGGTCGGCGAACGCCCGCGCCAGTCGCCGGGTGATCGCGTCGGGCTCGCCGTCCCCGCCGAGCGCGCTGAGCGCGGCGTACACCCGCAGGTATTCGCGGCTGAGCCGCTCCACGGCGTAGCCGCGCCGGCGAATCTCGGTGAAAACAGCGATGATTCGCCGCGACAGGGCCGCCGACGGTGTGCCCAGGCCCTCCAGCCAGGCCCGCCGCGCCCCGGCGGCGCTCCACGCGAGGTAGTCGCGCCCGAAGGGCGCGACGAGGGGGATGCGCGTTCCGCGCTCCACGCGCATCCCGGACGCGGATTCGCCGGCGCTGTCCACGACGACGACGGTGTTGCCGGCGCGCCGCGCCAGAAACGCTTGAGCGCCGGTGGATTCGGCGAGCTCACGCAGGATGCCGTGGTAGACGCGGTCGCCGTCCCGGGTGAGCGCGGCCACCCCGGGCCCGCAGCAGTAGGCGGCGGTCGCCGGGTCGCGCACCACCCAGTGGTGGGCGGTCAGGGTTGCCAGGATGGCGTGGCCGGTGGCGCGGCTGATGCCCAGTTCCCGGGTGATCTCGGCGAGCGAGAACGCGCGCGCGGGCTGCGCGCCGAGCAGTCGCATGATCGCCACCACCCGCTCGGTCGGCGGGGAGGCCGGTTGACGGCGACTCGCGGGCACCGTTACCGTCTCGGTCATATTTCGAATGGTACGTCGACTATTCGACGCCACGTCGAGGAGGCGGTCGCATGGGCTCTGTCGGCCCCGACGTCGCCGACATCGACTTCGACGACCTGACGGCGCCCCGGCTGACCGACGTGCAGCGCCAGATCCTCGAGTACACCGAGGCCAGGCCCGTCGACCTCGACGTCGGGCGGATGCGTGCCGAGGCCTGCGAGCAGGCCGGCGGCCCCGAGGACCTGAACGAGGCCGACGGCTTCGCCGACCGGCTGGCCGCGCACGTCGCCGCGATCGAGGCCGACGCCGGCCTGCGCCAGCTCGCCCGCGGCTCGCTTCGGCAACGGGTGGTTCGCCTGCTGCGCAACCGGTTGTCGTTGACCGAGCTGATCCAGCGCTACCCCGAGATCGAGACGATCCGCATCGAGAAGCCGTTCGTCGTTGTCGGAATGCCGCGGTCCGGCACCACCCATCTGGTCAACCTCATCGCCGCCGACCCGCGCCGGCGCGCGCTGCCGTACTGGGAGAGCCAGGAACCCATCCCCGCGCGCGGCCAGGGCCCCGGCATCTTCGGGGTGGACCCCCGCTATGCCCGGGCCAGGGCCGAACACGAGGCGCTGATGGCCAGCGCCCCGGCCGTCGCGGCGATGCACGACCGGTTCCCTGAGGCGATCGAGGAGGAGGTCGAGTTGCTGGACCTCGACCTGGCCGCCTATGTGCTGGAATGGCATGCGCGCGTACCCGATTGGCGGGACTACTACCTGCGGCTGGACCAGACTCGGCACTACGCGTTCCTGAAGAAGGTGCTGCAGGCGCTGACCTTCCTGCGCGGACCGCGCACCTGGGTGCTGAAGAGCCCGCAGCACGCCGAGCAACTCGGCCCGCTGATGGCGACCTTCCCCGACGCCACGGTGGCGTTCACGCACCGCGACCCCGCGGCCGTCATCCAGTCGGCGATCACGATGATGGCCTACTCTGACCGGCTGCGCCGCACGAGCATCGACCCGGGCTGGCTGCTGGACTATTGGAGCGACCGGGTGCACCGGCTGCTCAGCGCGTGCGTGCGCGACCGCGACCTGGTGCCGGCCGAGCGCAGCATCGACATCGGCTTCCACCAGCTGGGCGGCAACGAACTGCCGCTGCTCGAGGAGCTCTACCGGCGCGGCGGGGTCGAGCTGACACCGCAGGTGCGCGGGCACTTCCAGCGGTACCTCGACGGCAACCCGCGCGGCAAACACGGCCGCATTCGATACGACCTGCGGCGCCACTTTGCCGTCTCGGCCGACGAACTGCGCGGGCGGTTCGGCTTCTACTTCGACCGGTTCGACGTGCGCGATGAGTAGGTTCGAACCGGTCTACCGGAGCCGGCCCGGCGCGGAGGCCATGCGCCCGGCTGCCGCCGAGCGGGCCGAACAGATCGCCCCGGGGCTGTGGTGCTCACCCGGCCTGTCCAACTCCTACCTGCTGACCACCGGCGACGGCCGGGTGATCGTCAACACCGGCATGGGCTTCGAGGGTCCGGTGCACCGCGCCAACTTCGACGCCGTCGACCCCTCCCCGGTGCGCTACGTCATCATCACCCAGGGCCACGTGGACCACGTCGGCGGCCTGGACAGCGTGCGCGATCCGGACACGACCGTTGTCGCGCAGGCGAACTGGACCACCTGGCGCGACGACAACGAACGGCTCATGCCCTACCGCGCCAACCGCAGCGCGTTCGCCTTCAAAGACACGCTGGCGTCGGGCATCCGCGCGATTCAGCGGCGCCTCGGCACCACGCGGCTGCCCGGCCAGAGCGTCCCCGTAGTCGACCTCGACTTCGAGGACACCCTCACCCTGGAGGTGGGAGGCCGGCGCCTGGAGCTGCTCTCCGTGCCCGGCGGCGAAACCACCGACTCGCTGGTGGTGTGGCTACCGGAGGAACGTATCTGCTTGTGCGGCAATGCCTTCGGCGCGCTGTTCGGCCACATCCCCAACCTGGTGACGATGCGCGGCGACCGCTACCGCGACGCCCTGACCGTCATCGCCTCGGTCGAGCGGGTGCGCGAGCTGCAACCGGACCTGCTGGTGACCGGTCACTTCGCGCCGATCGCGGGCGCCGAGCGCATCCAGGACGAGCTGACCCGGCTGGCGGGCGCCGTCCGGTACGTCCACGACCGGACCGTCGCCGGCATGAACGCGGGCAAGGACGTCGCGACCCTGATGCGCGAGATCACCCTGCCCGCGGAATACGAAGTGGGACAGGGCTACGGGAAGGTGTCCTGGGACGTGCGGGCGGTGTGGGAGAACTACTCGGGCTGGTTTCACCACCGGTCGACCACCGAGCTGTACCCGGTCGGGTTCGACGCCGTCGCCGCCGACGTGGTCGAGCTGGCCGGCGCCGAGGCGCTGGTGCAGCGCGCGCGGGCCCACCTGGACGCCGACCGCCCGCTGCACGCCATTCACCTGGCCGAGCTGGTGCCCGCGGGCCACGCCGGCGCCCGCGACGTGCTTGCGCAGGCCCACGAGAGGCTGTTGGCCGGCAGCACGAACTTCTGGGAAACAGCTTGGCTGAAAGAGCAATTGGCGAGGAAATCCGGCTCTCCTGACGTATCCGTGGGTCGATCAAGCCCGGTTTCAGCGGCCGGTGCAGTGATGGTTGGACGTTTCTGTGGTCCCTTCCGCGATAGTTGCTCCTTGGCGCTGCCCCGCGTGGGAGGTGTCCATGTGGAGCCCCCGAGCGCAGCGAGGCGGAACGACATGGACGCCGACGAGCGGGTGGTGCAGAATCGGCAACGCTTGGGGAAGGGACATCCCTGGGACATCCCCGAGAGGTGGCCCTGATGGGGGTGTCAGCCGCGGCCGGGTAGGGCGGGTCGGTGGCCCCCGAGGGCGAGCATGGCCAGGGCGATCAGTGCGGCGGGGTTGTGGAATCCGAACGCGATGCGGGTCAGGACCCGGATCTTGGTGTTGGTGGATTCGATTAGCCCCTGGGACAGGCCGTGGTCGAGGGCGGCGTCGATGCTGTCGCGGTGTTTGACGATGCGGCGAGCCAGATCGACAAACACCGGAATGCGGCAGCGGCGTGCCCAGGAGATCCACTTGTCGAGGGCGTCCTTGCCTTCTTGCCCCTTGACCGAGAACACATGCCGCAGGCCCTCTTTGAGGAGGTAGGCACGGTACAGCCGGGTGTCGGTTTTAGCGATCCAGGCCAGCTTCTGGCTTTGCCGTTCGGTGAGGTCCTCGGGATTTTTCCACAGCGCGTAGCGGGCCCCTTTGAGCTTGCGGGCCCGCTCGTGTCCCGGTCGCGGCGGCGTGTCTTCGCTGGGCCGGCCGCGGCCCCATTTGGGCTCGCTACGAGCCAGCGAGCGCGCGTCGTTCCAGGCCCGCCGGCGCTCGGTGTCGAGTGCCTCGGTGGCCCAGGAGACCACATGGAACGCATCGGCGCAAAGGATCGCGCCCGGGCAGCGCTCGGCCACCACGTCGGCGATCCAGTCCGCGGCGTCAGCGGACACGTGGGTGATCAACCCGCAGCGCTCGGCGCCCACAGCGTCGAAAAACTTTCGCAGGGTAGCCTTGTCGCGTCCCGGTGCGGCCCAGATCAGATGCCCGCTGTCGTGGTTAACGACCACGGTCAAATACTTGTGATGGCGTTTGTAGGAAATCTCGTCGATGCCGATCCGGCGCAGGTTGGCAAACCGATCAGCGGTCTTTTCGGTGTCGGCCCAGACCCGCGCCACGATCGCGCCGACAGTGCGCCACGCGATCCGCATAAACTCGCACACCGCGGTTTTCGAACACGCCACCACCAGCCAGGCCACCGTGTCATCGAAGGCCAAGGTGTGTCCGGCGCGATGACGCGCCCACGGCACCGCAACCACGGTCGGCCCGTGTGTGGGGCAGTTCACCCGCGGCGCGTCGGCCTCCAACAGCACCTGCACCGTCCCCAAATCCAGGCCCCGCCATCGGCGTGGACCCTCACCGCGGTCATACCAGGGCGCCTTGCTTCCACAGCGCCCACAACGCTGTGAAACACCGCTGCGGGGACGCACCCGCGCCACCACCACCTCGGCGTCCTCGCCCTCGTCGGAGAACTCGATGTCCTCGATCACCGTGCGCTTATCGACACCCAGCAGCGCACGCCATAACCTCACATTCCGCACGTCGTTGCCCGCTCCCTTGGTTCCTGACCTTCGACAAGCCAGAAACCTTAGGCGACAACGACGTGCGCCCCTCCCTCGCGGCTACCCACCCACGGAAGTGTCAGGGGAGCCGGAAATCATGACGTTTGCGCTGCGGCCGGACGACTTCTACCACACCGGCATCGTCGTGTCCGACCTCGACGACGCGATGGCGCGCCTGAGCGCGCTGGCCGGCTACACCTGGATCGCGCCGATGAGCTACACGCTGCCGTTCCGCACCGCCGCAGGCACCCGCGAACTCACCTCGACGTTCGTCTACTCGCTGCAGAGCCCGCACGTGGAGTTGATCCAAGAGGTACCCGACAGCCCGTGGACGGCACCGCGCGGCAACGCGATTCACCACCTCGGCTACTTCACCGACGACCTGACGGCGACGGCGCGCGCGCTGGAGGACAACGGCTTCGTGTTCGAAGCGACCGCCGACGTCTCGCCACCGGGGCTCGCCCTGTTCGCCTACTACGTCGACTCGTCGGGCACCCGCATCGAGATCGTCGACCGGTCGCTGTTCCCCGACTTCGCCGCGTTCCTGCGGTCCGCGGCAGCGCCGGAGCAGGGCTGAGGCCGGACATGCTGCTCACGGTGTTACGCTTCAACTTCGGCTCGCCGCAGGGAACCCCACGGACGCAAGGCGAACTGGTCCGCATCGCGCTGGAGATGGCGCAGTGGGCCGAGTCGCACGGCATCACCTCGGTGAGTGTCGACGAACACCACGCGACCGGGCACGGGTGGAGCTGCAACCCGATCATGGCCGCGGCGATGTTCCTGGCGCGCACGACGACGCTGATCGCCAGCGTGGACTGCGCGCTCGGACCGCTGTGGCACCCGGTCCGGCTCGCCGAGGACATCGCCCTGGTGGACAACATGAGCCGGGGGCGGCTGCACACCACCGTCGGCCTGGGTTACCGCACGATCGAATACGACGCGCTGGGAGTCGATTTCGGCCGGCGCGGCGAGCTGATGGACACCCTGATCGCCCGGCTGCTGGCGGTGTGGGCCGGCACCGACCCCGGTGGGCCCATCTGCACCGGGACGTGGAGCCGCCCGCACCCACCGCTGTACGTCGGCGGTGGCGTGCGCGCCACGGCGAGGCGCGCGGCGCGCTTCGGCCTGCCGCTGAGCCTGGCCGACCACCTGCCCGACGTCGCCGCGCACTACCGGCGGCTGTGTTCGGACTCCGGCGTCAAGCCCCTGGTGATCATGCCCGGCCGGGTCAATCGCGGAATGATCTTCCTGCACGAGGATCCGGAGCGGGCCTGGGCGCAGCTCGGCGAGCACATCCTCTGGGAGGCGGTCACTTACGGCGGCTGGTCCACCGAGGAGCGTTCCCTGATGCACCTGCCGGGGGTGCGGACCCTCGAGGAGGTCAGGGCGTCCGGGCGATACCGGTTCCTGACGCCCCAGGAACTCATCGCCGAGATCAGGGATTCCGACGACTACGGACCGCTGGTGATGCACCCGCTCGTCGGCGGCATGCCGGCCGACGAGGCGTGGAGATCGGTCCAACTGCTGGCCGACAAAGTTTTGCCCGCGTTCACCTGACAGGTATCCAAGCCGTGATTGGGCAACCACGGCACCGGGTACGGCTTTGATACGGCAGGTTTCAACAGAATTGGGGGAATTGATGAGCTTCGAGATACGTAGGGCAGTCGGACTGTTGGGCGGCGCCGCGGCGTTGACCACGGCGGTTGGCGTCGGTGTGCCGGCGCCCGACGCGACCGCGGCACCGCCCGCTCCGGCCGCACCGCAGGCGCCCGCCCCGAACCCGGCGCCGCCACCGCCGCCACCGCCGCCCGCCAACGGGCCGGGGCGGCCGGTTCCGCCGCCGCTGATCTACGACGGCACCGGGACCGTCGACCAGGGCGGCGGGGGCGCCGGCGGCGGTGGTGCCGGTGGCGCCGGAGGCGGCGGAGGCGGCGGCGGCTGAGCCGCTGCGCCGCCGGTCACGGCACCGCCGTGGAATACAGCCACGCTTGCCACAGCGGCCGCAACTCGTCGGAGTAACTCGCGGCCAGGCCGGTGAAGTCGTCGGTGACGACGGTGCCGTGGCGGTGGCGTGCCGTCCAATCTCGCAGCAGCGCAAAGAAACTCGCATCACCGAGCCGGGATCGCAACGCGTGCAGAGTCAGCGCCCCACGCTTGTACACGCGGTCGTCGAACATGTGCCGCGCGCCGGGGTCGGCCAGTAGCAGGTCCTGTGGCTGCGCGCGCAGCCGCTCGTGGTGCAGCCGGGCCAGTTCGTCGGCGCCGGGGCCGCCGCTGCGCTCCGACCACAACCATTCGGCGTAGCAGGCGAATCCCTCGTGCAGCCAGATGTCGCGCCAGCGCCGCGCGGTCACCGAGTTGCCGAACCACTGGTGTGCCAGCTCGTGGGCGACGAGGCGTTCGGCGCCCCGCGTGCCGTCGCAGTGGTTGGCGCCGAATATCGAAATCCCCTGGGCTTCAAGGGGGATGTCCAGGTCGTCATCGGTGACCACCACCGTGTACCCACTGCTCAGCGGGTAGGGGCCGAACAGTTCGACGAACAGCGACATCATCTCGGGCTGACGGGCGAAGTCATGCTCGAATGCGTCCCGCAGCCGCGCGGGCAGCGCCGCCTGGATCGGCACCGGTGCCCGGGCCAGCCGCACCAGCTCGTAGGCGCCGATCTGCAGCGTGACCAGGTAGGTGGAGGTCGGCTCGGGTTGCTCGTAGGTCCACACGGTCTGCGAGGCCCGGGTGCGGCGCGCCACGAGTTTCCCGTTGGCGACGACGCGGTAGCGGCTTTCCGTGCTGACCTGGATGCGGAAGGCGGCCTTGTCGCCGGGGTGGTCGTTGCAGGGGAACCACGACGGGGCGCCGTTGGGTTGACCGGCGACCAGCACCCCGTCGGTCAGCTCCTCGAAACCGATGTCGCCCCAGAGGGATCGGATGGGTTTCGGGGCACCGCCGTAGCGCACCACGACGGTCATCGCCGCACCGGACGCGAGCTTCGATGTCAGCCGGACGCGCAACTTGCCGCCGCGGCAGGAGAACTGCTGCACCCGTTTGCCGTTGACCGCCACCTTGGCGACCGACAGCGCGCCGGACAGGTCCAGGCTGAACTGCTGCAGCTCGACGAGCGTCACCGCGGTGATCGTCGCCGTGCCGGACAGCCGGTTGATCGCCACCCGGTACTCGAGGTCGAGTTCGTAGCGCGACACCCGGTAGCCGGGATTGCCGTTTTTCGGCAGGTAGTCGTCGATGACCGGCGCGGACTTCTCAGCCGGAACCTTCACGCCGCGGCGCCCCGCTTCGCCGAGTTCTTGGCCCGGCCCTTCTTGCGGCCCGCGCCCCACGGCTTGATCGGATTGCCTTGCCAGCGAGTCGATCCCGGCACCTTGTCGCCGCGCACCACCAGCGATGCGGGGCCCACGGTCGCCCCGGCCCCGATTCGGGCGGCCGGCAGCGCCACGCAGTGCGGCCCGAGGGTGGCGCCGGGTTCGAGCACGACGCTGTCCATGCGCATGATCCGGTCGTGGAACAGGTGGGTCTGTACCACACAACCCCGGTTGACCGTGCTGCCGTAGCCCAGCGTGACGAGATCCGCCTCGGGCAGCCAATAGGTTTCGCACCACGTGCCCCGCCCGACGCGGGCGCCCAGCGCCCGCAGCCACAGGGTCAGCAGCGGCGTGCCGGCGGCCGCGCGGGCGAACCACGGCGCCGCGACGGTCTCGACGAAGGTGTCGCACACCTCGTTGCGCCAGACGAACGACGACCACAGCGGGTATTCGCTGGCCCGGATCCGCCCCACGGTCAGCCATTTGGCGGCGACCGTGACGGCCCCCGCGACGGCGCCCGCCGCCAGCAGCACCAGCCCGCCGCACAACGCGGCCGCCCAGATGCCGAAGATCCGCGCCAGTGCCTGCAGCGCTCCGAGCACCGCCAGCCCGATCCCGACCGTCACCACCACGGGCAGCAGCCGGCAGGTCTCCACCACCGCGCGCCGGACCTTGAGCCGGGCCGGCGGGTCGTAGGTGGTGGCCGGGTCGGCCTCGGTGGGGCGCCGCCGCAGCCGCATCGGGGGGCTGCCCAGCCACGATGAGCCGCGTTTGGCCTTGGGTGGTGCGGCCGAGAGCACCGCGACCAGCCCGTCGTCGGGCACCCGGCGCCCCGGCTGGGTGATGCCGGAGTTGCCGAGGAACGCGCGCCGGCCCACGGTGGTCGTGGCCGCGTGGATCCAGCCGCCGCCGAGTTCGTAGGAGGCGACCATGGTGTCGTCGGCCAGGAACGCCCCGTCCTCGATCACGGTGAACTTCGGGATCGGCAACACCGTGGAGATCTCGGTGCCGCGGCCGACCTGCGCGCCCAGCAACCGCAGCCACGCCGGTGTCAGCAGGCCGGCATACAGCGGAAAGAGATAGTTGCGCGCGGCGTCCATGAGCCGCTCAGTCGCCCACAGCTGCCAGCCGGCCCGGCTGCGCACCGGGTGGTAGCCCTCGGTCAGCCCGATCGAGAGCGCCCGCACCGCCACCACGGTCAGCAGCGCGTACACCGTCACCGCGGCCAGCGCGGCGACCGGCGTCCACAGCAGCGCCGGCGGCACCGCCTCCGAGAGCCGGCGGGTGTGGCGCACCGCCGCGGCGATCACCGCGACGCCGCTCGCGCCGGCGATCATCGGCAGGGCGGCGAGCAGCAGCGACGTCAGCCCGTACATCGCGACCCACCGGGTTCGGCGGGGCGGCCGCTCGTCGGGCCACGGATGTTTGACCCGGCCCGACTTCACCGCGGGTGAGCCCTTCCAGTACTGCCCGTTCTTGATCTTGTCGACGACGCCCGAGCCGGGGGCCACGTCGGCGTTCTTACCGACGACCGCGCCGGGCAGCAGCGTGGTCCGGGCGCCGACAGTCGCGTCGTCGCCGACGGTGATGGCGCCGACGTGGAACTCGTCGCCGTCGACCCAGTGCCCGCACAGGTCCACCTCGGGTTCCACCGCGCTGCGGTGGCCCAGGTTCAGCAACCCGGTGACGGGGGGCAGCGAGTGCAGGTCCACCCCTTTGCCGACGTTGGCGCCCAGCGCGCGGGCGTAGTACACCAGCCACGGCGCTCCCGCCACGTTGTGGGCGCCGCAGGCCTCGGCCACCCGTTCGGCCAGCCACACCCGCAGGTGCACCGACCCGCCGCGGCGGTAGGTGCCGGGCCGCACCCCCGACAGCAGCAGCCGCGCGCACAGCACCGCGGTGCCCATCCGGCCCACCGGCGAGACGAACAACACGAACGCCACCGCGACGAGCCACCAGTTGACCGCGACGGTCCACGGCACCACGTGCAGCGCGCGGGCGACGCCGTTGCCCAGCGCGAGCCACGTCACCCACGGCAGCGCCGCCAGCGTCGCCAACGGCACCGACAGCACGGTCTGTGCGGCCTGGGTCAGCCGCGGGGTCGGGCGGACCGAGCGCTCGGTGACCGGGGGTGGCGGCTCGAGCTCGTCGAGGAACGAGGCGAGGGAGCCCAGCCGGGGATGGTCGTACAGGTCGGCGACGGTGACCTGCGGATACCGTCGCCGCAACGCGGCGACGAGTTGCGCGGCGGCCAGCGAGCCGCCGCCGAGGGCGAAGAAGTCGGCCTCCGGGCCGTCCACCGCCGACCCCAGCAGGTCGCGCCACAGTCCGGCCAGCCAGCCCGTCGTGCCGCCCAGATCGGCGCTCGCGTCCGGGTCCCCGCCGGGCGGCGGCCAGGGCAGCGCGTCGCGGTCGACCTTGCCCGACGTCCGGGTGGGCAGCTCCTCGATCCGCACGAGCCGGGGCACCAGCGCGGCGGGCAGCCGTTCGGCCAGCCGCAGGCGCGCCTCGTGCAGGTCGAACGCCGGATCGGCGCTGACGAGGTAGCCGACCAGCACCGGCGTCCCCGTCGCGGTGTGGCGGACCGCCGCCGCCGCGCCGCTGACCCCCGGCAGGCCGACCAGCGCGGCGTCGACCTCGCCCAGCTCGATGCGGCGGCCCCCGACCTTGACCTGGTCGTCGCCGCGCCCGCAGAAATACAGCCCGTCGGGTTCCAGCCGCACCAGGTCACCGCTGCGGTAGGCGCGCCCCCAGCCCAGCGTCGGCAGCGGGGCGTACTTCTCGGCGTCCTTGTCCTCGTCGAGGTAGCGGGCCAGGCCTACCCCGCCGATCACCAGCTCGCCGATCTCGCCGTAGCCGACCGGGCAGCCGTCGGCGTCGACGACGGCCAGGTCCCATCCGGGCAACGGCAGCCCGATGCTGACCGGGCCGCCACCGCCCAGCCTGGCCGCGCAGGCGACCACCGTCGCCTCGGTGGGGCCGTAGGTGTTCCACACCTCCCGGCCCTCCACGGCGAGGCGCTCGGCCAGCTCCGCGGGGCAGGCCTCGCCGCCGAAGATGAGCAGCCGCACCGCCTCCAGCGCCTCGGCGGGCCACAGCGCGGCCAGCGCGGGCACCGTGGAGACCACGGTCACGTCGCGGGTGACCAGCCACGGACCCAGGTCCATCCCGCTGCGCACCAGCGAGCGCGGCGCGGGCACCAGGCAGGCGCCGTGCCGCCAGGCCAGCCACATCTCCTCGCACGAGGCGTCGAAGGCCACCGACAGCCCGCCCAGCACCCGGTCGCCGGGACCGATCGGGCCGTCCTGCACGAACAGCTGCGCCTCGGCGTCGACGAACGCGGCGGCGCTGCGGTGCGTGACGGCCACGCCCTTCGGGGTGCCGGTCGATCCGGAGGTGAAGATGATCCACGCGTCGTCGCGGGTCATGGGCGCCGTCGCGCGCCAGCCGCGCGACGAGCCGGGGCCCCGCAGCAGGCCCGCCTCGGTGATCACCGCGACCACGTCGGCCGCACCGAACACCAGCTCCGCCCGCTCGTCGGGGTCGTCGGCGTCGACCGGCACGTAGGCCGCGCCGGTGGCCAGCGTCGCCAGGATCGCCACGTACAGCGCGTAGCTGCCCGAGGGCATCCGGATGCCGATCCGGTCGCCCCGGCCGATGCCCCTGGCCGCCAGCCACTCGACACTGGCCTCCATGTCGCCGATCAGCTCGCCGTAGGTGAGCTGCACGGTGCCGTCGTCGATAGCGGGGGCGTCCGGGAAACGCGCGGCCGTCGCGTAGACGATGTCGATGAGGGTGCGCGCGCTGGGCGCGGCGGACGACAGCAGGTACTGAGCCGGAACGTCCGCCGGGGCTCGTGCCGGTGCTGGTCCTGTCACCACCCTACGAAAATACTCAAGCTCGGCCGTCGCGGCGGCGACCGCGTGCGGCGTGTGACGGCCCGGTTACGCCGGCGAGCCCGCTAGCCGGCGCGCCTCCAGTGCGGCGCCTTGACCGCGTCGAGCGCCTCGGTGACGTAGCGGTCCAGCGGCTTGCCCGCGTGGCGTACCCAAAGCTGGAAGGCGAAATCGGCGGCCGCGAAGGCGAGGTGGACCAGCAGGCCCGGGCGCATGTCGGCGTCGGGGTCGACGCCCATCCGCTCGGCGGTCAGCCTGATCGCGCGCTCCTTGTCGGCCGGCTGGTGGATGCTGACCTTGCCGAGCAGGCCGGGGGCCACCAGCAGCGCCGCGCGCCACTCCGCGCAGTCGTCGCGGTCGAACGACCGCGTGCGGGTGATGATCGCGTTGCTCAGCGCGACGTCGGGTGGTTCGGCGGCGGGACGCTGCTCGAGCAGGTTGACGATCGCGGCGCCGCCGTGCCGGACCGGCGCCAGCAGCAGATCCTCCTTGGCGGACACGTGCCGGAACAGCGTGCGCACCGAAACGCCCGCCGCCGTGGCGATTTCCTCGGTCGTCACCGCGTCGTAGCCGCGTTCGACGAACAACCGGAACGCCGCCCGCCTGATGTCGGCCCGGATCTGGGCGCGCTGCCGGTCGCGCAGCGATTCCGTCACCGGAAGCAGCCGATCCCGCCGTCGACGTGGATGGTCTGCGCGGTGATGAACGCCGCGTCGGTGCTGAGCAGGAAGGCGACCAGCGCGCCGACGTCGGTGCGGACATCGCCGATGCGCCGCATCGGGACGCGCCGCACCGCCTTCGCGTAGTCGTCGGGGGCGAACTCCTTCCACAGCTTGACCCCGTCGGACTCGGCGAACGGGCAGATGACGTTGATCCGGATGTTGTCGCGCCCCCATTCCAGGGCCGCGACCTTCGACATACCGCGGATAGCCTCCTTGGCGGCGGCGTAACCACCCCACTTGACGTCGCCGCCGGTGCCCGTGCCGGAGCCGAGGTTCACGATCGACCCGCCGCCCGCCTCGACCATCACCGGGTGCACCGCCTGCATGAGCAGAAAACTCGCCCGCGGGCCCACGTCGTGACCGAGCGCCAAATCCTCGAGGGTGATGTCCACGAACCGCTTCGGTTCGTTGGTGGCGATGGCGTTGTTGACCAGGCCGTGCACCGTTCCGAACGCCTCGACCGCGGCCGCCACGATCCGCGGCGCGCTGTCGGGGTCGCGCAGATCGGCGACCAGCTGCTCGACCCGCCCGGCCCGGGCGAGCTCGGCGGTGGTGGCCGCCAGCCGCTCGGCCTGGATGTCGACCAGGAACACCGCCGCGCCGCGTTCCAGCAGCGCCGCGGCGACGCCCTTGCCGACGCCCTGGGCGGCGCCGGTGACGATCGCGACGTGGCCGCGCATCGAATCGGGGTGAGAGTAGGTCATCGCTCGGGCCCCAGCCGCAGCCGCACCTCGCGGTGCATCTCGTAGGTGCTGCGGGCGCCGCCGGGCAGCTCGATGAGTTCGACCGGCGTCCCGTCGGGGTCTTTGACGAAAAACATGCGCACGCCGCCGATCTCGAATGGATCTTGGTCGGGGGCGTAGCCGGCGGCGGTGATGCGGCGGTGGGCGTCGTCGAGGTCGGGGACCGACAGCGACAGGTTGTGGACCCCGGTGACGCTGCGCCGGTGCGTCCGGTCGGGCGGCTTGGTGCCGAGCGAGAGCAGTTCGACCATCACACCGCCCAGCAGCCCGCCGACCACGCGGCCCTCCTGCTTGCGCTTGGCGTGCAGCACCGCGTCGAAAGGCTCACCGGAGATGAGGGTTTCGAAGACGACCTCCATGCCGAGCAGGTCGCGGTAGAACGCCAGCGCGCGATCCATGTCCGTCACCCCGACGACGAGGTGACAGAACGACACGTCGTCGAGTCGCACCGGGTCACCGCGCCAGGTGTGGGGCCGGGCGCCCGGCGAGCAGCGGCAGGTCCAGGTAGGTCTTGATGCCGGGCCCGGCGGCGCACACGTCGGGGATGGCGTTGACGCAGTGGTTGGCCGTGGCCACCACCCCCGGATTCTTCTGCAGCCCTTCGGCGATGGTCTCCGGCTGCAGCCCCTTGAACGTCAGGCTCACCGTGGGGTCGCCGGTGATCTCGACCTCGAAGCGTTCGCCACGGCCGCCGAAATTCCAGTTCGGCTCCAGGTTCTCCTCCCCCATCAGCCAGTTGACCGCCGCGGTGATGACCGGCTCCCCGTCGACCAGTGCCTCCCAGCGGAACCGGCGCGCGGCGACGGACCCCGGGGTGATCGGGAAGGGGTCGTAGTCGATGTCGGCGGTCGCCACGGCGATCTCCTGGATGGTCCTGATGTCCGGATCGATCCGAAAGCCCATGTGGTCGGCGACCATTCGCACCGACATCTTGAAGCCCGCTTCGAGCAGCCCGGCCATCGGTCCCTGCACCGCCTCCTCGGGGGTGCCGCCGAACCCCATGATGTGGCGCACCACGTCGGGGGCGTTGTAGGTGCGGATGTCGGAGAACTCCTCGGCGCGCACGTGGGTCACCGCCGACGAAAGCGAGGACACCATGAGCGGGAAGCGCTCCGTGATGCCGCCGGGATGGATGCCGGACCCGTGCAGGGTCACGCCGGCTTCGAGCGCGGCGTCGGCGATGGCCTTGACGCGGGGGTTGGTCGCGTCGGGGTACACCCAGCCGACCGGGGTGACAACGTTTTTGCCGGACCGCAGGATCGCGATGACCTCTTCGTCGGCGGGGATCAGCGGGCTGTACATCACGCAGTCGGCGTCGATGGCCAGCACCTCCTCGACGCTGGTGGTGGCGGTGACGCCGAGCGGGCCGGTGCCCAGGATCTCGCCGACGTCGCGGCCGTTCTTGTCCGCGCTGTGCACCCAGCAGCCGGCCAGCTCGAGCTGCGGGTGGTTGCGCACGCACTCGATGGCGGCCTTCCCGACGCCTCCTGTCGCCCACTGGATCACGCGCAGCTTGGACGGCTCACCCATCTAACGACCTCCCGAATCGAACGCCCGGACACGCCTTCACCGGCCTTACAGGCCCGAGGCTGAACTGGCACAGTATGACCGGCTGGCAGTGACTGTCAACGACGGTCCGCCCGGCCGCGGGTGAGCGTCTGAGGGAGAGGGGACCGGATGAGCCTGTTGGAGCCCACCGCCGAGCAGTTCAAGGACTGCGGGGCGGGCGCCGAGCGCGGCGGCGGTGACTTAAGGCCCTGACCGACAGCGCCTGCGTCGCGAACAATCGGGGGAGAACGACTGGTCGGTCGAGTGGCGAGGTGAGGCGATGCCGGCGGCGCGGGCTTCGTCCGGGTTTGCGACGACCGCACACCACGGCTTAGCCGTGCACGAGGTCGTGCTGCTACTGGAGACCGATCCGCATCGCGGGCTGTCCGGCGGCGAGGCGGCCGAACGTCTCGAGCGTTTCGGCCCGAACGTGTTACCCCCGGCCGCGGGCGCCGGGCTGCTGCTGCGGGTGCTGCGGCAGTTCCATCACCCGCTGATCTATGTGCTGATGGTCGCCGGTGCGATCACCGCGGGGTTGCACGAGTTTGCTGATTCGATAGTGATTTTCGGTGTGGTGCTGATCAATGCGGCGGTGGGCTTCATCCAGGAGTCCAAGGCCGAGGTCGCCCTCGCGGGCCTGCGCGAGATCGTGCACACCGACGCCAAGGTGGTCCGCGACGGCCGGGAACGAACGGTGCCGTCCGACGACCTGGTCCCCGGCGACCTGGTCCTGCTCGAAGCCGGCGACAAGGTTCCCGCCGACGTCCGACTGCTGCGTGAGACCGGGTTGCGCGTCGACGAGTCGGCGCTGACCGGCGAGTCGGCCCCGGTCAGCAAGAGCGAGACCGTCCTACCGGATTCGACCCCGGTGGCCGACCGGTGCAACATGGCCTACTCGGGCACACTGGTGACGGCCGGGCATGCCGCCGGCGTCGTGGTCGCCACCGGCCCGGAGACCGAGGTCGGGGAGATCCACCGTCTCGTGGGAGCCGCGGAGACACTCGCCACCCCGCTGACCGAGAAACTCGCCCGGTTCAGCAAGATCCTGACGGTAGGCATTCTCGGGCTCGCCGCCCTCACCTTCGCCGCCGGGCTGCTCCGTCGCCAGGATCCCGTCGAGACGTTCACCGCTGCGATCGCTCTCGCGGTGGGCGCCATCCCCGAGGGGCTGCCGGCGGCGGTCACCATCACGCTGGCCATCGGTGTGGCCCGGATGGCGCGCCGCCGCGCGGTCGTCCGGCGCCTCCCCGCTGTCGAAACTCTCGGCAGCACAACGGTTATCTGCACCGACAAAACCGGAACGCTGACCGAGAACCAGATGACCGTGCAGGTGGTCTGGACCACTGACGCAACGGTCGAGGTGACCGGGTCGGGCTATTCGCCCGCCGGTGAGCTGCGCACCGCCGACGGCGCACCGGTGGTGATCGATGCCGACGCGGCGCTGCGGTGGTCGCTGCTGGCGGCCGCGTGTTGCAATGACGCGGCGCTGACCCACGAGGACGGGCGATGGGATGTCGTCGGCGACCCGACCGAGGGCGCAATGCTTGTCGTCGCCGTCAAGGCCGGTCTCGATCCGCCGCAGCTGGCGGCACGCCTGCCGCGGATAGCGGCCGTCCCGTTCAGTTCGGAGCGCCGGTACATGGCCACCCTGCACCGCGACGACGGCAATTACGTGATGTTGGTCAAGGGTGCGGTGGAAAAGCTGCTCGAGCTGTGCGATTCGCAGATGGGGGCCGACGGCGCGCTGCGGCCGCTGGACCGTGACGCGGTGCTGACGGCTGCCGACCGGCTGGGCGGGCGGGGTCTGCGGGTGCTGGCGACCGCCGTGCGCGCCGTCGATGACCCCGATGAATTCGATGACGAGGCGTTGCCGGGTTCGCTGACCCTCACCGGATTGCACGCGATGCTCGATCCGCCGCGGGCGGCGGTGGTCCCCGCCATCGTCGCGTGCCACACCGCGGGCATCGCGGTCAAGATGATCACCGGCGACCATGCCGGGACGGCCGCCGCCATCGCCGCCCAGGTCGGCATCCTCGGCGGAAGGCACGGACCGGGGACGGTGCTCACGGGCGCCGGTCTGGCCGCGCTGGACGCCGACGACTTCCCGGAGGCGGTGGCCGGCGCGAGTGTGTTCGCCCGGGTGTCGCCCGAGCAGAAGCTCCGGCTGGTGCAGGCGTTGCAGGGCAACGGCGACGTGGTGGCGATGACCGGCGACGGCGTCAACGACGCCCCGGCCTTGCGGCAGGCCAGCATCGGCGTCGCCATGGGCAGAAGCGGGACCGAGGTCGCCAAAGACGCCGCCGATGTCGTGCTGACCGACGACGACTTCGCCACCATCGAGGCCGCGGTCGAGGAGGGCCGGGGAGTCTTCGACAACCTCACCAAGTTCATCACGTGGACGCTGCCCACGAATATCGGTGAGGGACTGGTGATCCTGGCCGCCATCGCCTTCGGCGCAGCACTGCCCATCCTGCCCACCCAGATCCTGTGGATCAACATGACCACCGCTGTGGCGCTCGGGCTGATGCTCGCGTTCGAGCCCAAGGAGCCCGGCATCATGACCCGGCCGCCGCGCGACCCGGGCCAACCATTGCTGACCCGCGGGCTGCTCGCGCGGGTCCTGCTCGTCGCCACGTTGCTCGTCGCCAGCGCCTGGTGGTTGTTCGAGTGGGAACTCGCCAACGGCGCGGCGCTGCCGGAGGCGCGCACGGCCGCGTTGAACCTGTTCGTCGTCATCGAGACGTTCTATCTGTTCAGCTGCCGCTCGTTGACGCGCTCGGCCTGGCGGATCGGCGTGTTCTCCAACCGCTGGATCGTGGTGGGTGTGACCGCGCAGGCGATCGGTCAGCTGGCCATCACGTATCTGCCCGCCATGACGGCCGTTTTCGCCACCGCGCCCATCTCCGCCGGTGCATGGCTGCGAATCTTCGCCATCGCGGCGGCGATCAGCGGTGTGGTCGCGGTCGACAAGCTGCTGCGGCGCGCCCTCGGAGGCGGGCGCCGATCGACCCTCGACGCCGGGACTTTCGGCCACTAGGAAGGCGGCACCCGGGGCGGCTAGCGTGGTGCATGCGCGAATTCAGCCTCCCGGCGAGCTTCACCGTCGGCGAGAACGACAACGTGGTCGGCAGCGTGTACTCCCACGAGCGCGACGATCCCGACCATGTGATCTTCCAGCGCCTCGTCGACGGCGCGTGGACGGATGTCACCTGTGCCCAGGCCGCCCGGCAGATCCGCGAAACCGCGCTCGGTCTGATCGCCGCCGGGGTGAACGCCGGTGACCGGGTGGCGATTTTGTCGGCCACCCGCTACGAGTGGGTGATCCTGGACTACGCGATCCTGTCGGTCGGCGCGGTCACCGTCCCGATCTACGACACCTCCTCGCCCGAGCAGGTGCGCTGGGTGCTGGAGGACTCCGGTGCGGTCATGGCGATCGCCGAGACGGATGCGCACGCTCAGCTGGTCAAGGAACTCAGCGGCGAGCTGCCGAGCCTGCGTACGATCCTGCACCTCGAGTCCCACGGCCTGCGGGCGCTCGACGAACTGGCCGAGTCCGGCAAGTCCGTGGACACCGGAAAACTCGACGAGCGGTTGGCGGGGCTGCGGGCCGCCGACGCGGCGACGCTGATCTACACCTCGGGCACGACCGGCCGTCCGAAGGGCTGTCAGCTGACGCACTCGAACCTGCTGTGCGAGATTCGGGGCGCCACGGCGTGTTTCCCGACACTGCTGCACAAGGGGGAGCGGCTGCTGGTCTTCCTGCCGCTGGCCCACGTGCTGGCGCGGTCGCTGTCGATGTCGGCGTTCGCCAACAAGGTCACCATCGGCTACACCGGCGACATCAAGAACCTGGTGGCCACGCTTGCCGTCTTCAAGCCCACGGTCGTGGTGTCGGTCCCGCGGGTGTTCGAAAAGGTCTACAACGCCGCCGAATTGAACGCCCAGGACAGCGGCCGGGGCAGAATCTTCCGACTCGCCGCCCGCGCGGCCATCGAGTGGAGCGCCGCCCGGGACGCCGGCGGCCCGGGCCCGCTGTTGCGGGCCTCGCACGCGCTGTTCGACCGGCTGGTCTACGGCAGGCTGCGGGCCGCCCTGGGCGGTGACTGTCATGCCGCGGTGTCCGGCGGTGCGCCGCTGGGCAAGCGGCTGTGCCACTTCTACCGCGGTGTCGGCGTGACGGTGTACGAGGGCTACGGCCTGACCGAGACCAGCGCCGCGATCACCCTGAACCGGATCGGCGAGGAACGGGTCGGCACGGTGGGAAGGCTGTTGCCGGGCAACAGCATGGCGATCGCCAACGACGGCGAGGTGCTGGTGCGCGGTGGTGTGGTGTTCGACGGCTACTGGCACAACGAGAAGGCGACCGGCGAGGCCATCGTCAACGGCTGGTTCCACACCGGCGACCTCGGCTCGGTCGACGACGACGGATTCCTGTCGATCGTCGGCCGCAAGAAGGAGATCATCGTGACCGCGGGCGGCAAGAACGTCGCACCGGCGGTGCTCGAGGATCAGTTGCGGGCCCACCCGCTGGTCAGCCAGGCGATGGTGGTGGGCGACGACAGGCCCTACGTGGCCGCACTCATCGCGGTCGACCCCGAGGGATTCGAGGTGTGGAAGCAGCACCACGGCAAGCCGGCCACCGCCTCGGTGGCCGACCTGGTCGACGACCCCGCCCTGGTGGGCGAGATCGACCAGGCGGTCGCCGCGGCCAACCAGAGTGTCTCCCATGCGGAATCGATCCGGAAGTTCCGCATCCTGCCCGTCGACTTCACCGTGCTCACCGGCGAGCTGACCCCGACACTGAAGGTGAAGCGCAACGTCGTCGCCGCCCGGTTCGCGGCCGAGATCGACGCGCTCTACGCCAAGCGCTGAAAGCTCAGAGTTTGTAACCGATGGCGCGCAGCAAGGCGTGCCGCTCGGCCACGTCACCGGCTGTCTCCACCCCGACGGGGGTCTGCCCGTCGATCACCCCGGCGATGCCGCGGCCGCGGGGCGTGACCGCGACGATCACGTCGACCGCATTGGCTGTGGCGCAGTAGATTCCGCACACCTCCGGCACCGCCTTCACCGGGTTGAGGACGTTGACCGGAAAGCCGTCCCGCAAGAAGATCACGAAACTGTGCCCGGCCCCGACGGCCAGCGCGGCGCGGCCCGCGAGTTCGACCAATTCGGGGTCGTTGCCGCTGCGCCGTACCAGCCGGGGCCCAGAGGCCTCGCAGAAGGCCAGCCCGAACCGCAGCGAGGAGCTCACCCCGGCCAGGGCCTCGTGCAGATCCTCGACCGTCTTGATGAAGTGCGCCTGGCCGATCACGACGTTGACGTCGTCGGGCTTGTCGATGCTCACCACATCCCAGGACAGCAGTGTCGTCACAAGCACATGGTGCCACCGCGACGCCGGACCGGGGAACGGGACCTGCCGCATCGATCGAGGAACGTCAGTCCGCGCGCCCGGCTCCGAGGGGGACGTCCTCGGGATGATGAGCCTGGGGTGCGTCCTGCAGAACATGTGGCTGATGGCGAATTCGTCGGGGCTTGGCTTTCAAGCACTTTCGGCATCCAGCGTGCCCGCCGTCGAGCAGGAGGTGAAGACGCTCCTCGCCGTGCCGGACCGGATGAAGGTCGTCTACGCCGTGCGCCCCGGCCATCCCGTCGCGGCGGTGCCCTATCTGAGGGTTCGCCGCGAAGTCGCGGAGTTCGCGCATCGGAACGGCTTCGGTCGGGGTCTAATTGGATGATGGAACTGATGACGCCCACCGACGCGATCTTCCTGCTGGGCGAATCGCGCGAGCACCCCATGCATGTCGGTGGGCTGCAGCTCTACGAGCCGCCGGAGGGGGCCGGTCGCGGCTACGTGCGCGGGTTCTACGACAGCCTGGTCGCCCAGCAGGATGTCCAACCCACCTTCCTCAAGCGTCCGGCGACGTTCTGGGGTGGTGTGGCGAACCTGGCCTGGGCGTACGACAAAGACCTCGACCTCGACTACCACGTGCGCCGCTCGGCGCTGCCGTCCCCCGGACGGGTCCGTGAGCTGCTCGAGCTGACCTCGCGGTGGCACAGCAGCCTGCTCGACCGGCACCGCCCGCTGTGGGAGTTGCACGTCATCGAGGGGCTCAAAGACGGCCGATTCGCGGTCTACACGAAGATGCACCATGCTTTGATCGACGGTGTCTCGGCGCTGAAGCTGATGCAGCGCGCGTTGTCCGACGACCCCGGCGACCGCGAGATCCGGGCGCCGTGGACCCTGCCGAAACCCAAGCGGGGGTCGAGCCCCGCGTCGCCCGTGCGTTCGCTGATGCGGACCGCGGGATCCGTTGCCGCCCTTGCCCCCTCGACGGTGACGCTGGCCCGCGCGGCGCTGCTCGAGCAGCAGCTGACGTTGCCGTTCGGCGCGCCGCGCACGATGCTGAACGTCAAGATCGGCGGCGCCCGCCGGTGCGCCGCGCAGTCGTGGTCGCTGGACCGCATCAAAGCCGTCAAGAAGGCCGCCGGGGTGACCGTCAACGACGTCGTGCTGGCGATGTGCTCGGGCGCGCTGCGCTACTACCTGCTCGAGCACGACGCGCTGCCGGACACCTCGCTGCTGGCGATGGTGCCGGTGAGCCTGCGCCGCGAGGACGAGGCCGACGCCGGCGGCAACCTCGTCGGGGCCATCCTCTGCAACCTCGCCACCGACACCGACGACCCGGCCCGGCGGCTGCAGACCGTCAGCGAGTCGATGCGCGACAACAAGAAGGTGTTCTCCCAGCTGCCGCGCCTGCAGGCGCTGGCGCTGTCGGCCGCGAACATGGCGGCGCTGAGCCTGGCCGCGGTCCCGGGCTGGGTGTCCTCGACGGCGCCGCCGTTCAACATCGTCATCTCGAACGTGCCCGGGCCCACCCAGCCGATGTATTACGGGGGCGCCCGGCTCGACGGCAACTACCCGATGTCCATCGTGCTGGACGGGCAGGCGCTCAACATCACCCTGGTGAACAACGCCGACACGATGGACTTCGGCCTGGTGGGATGCCGGCGCAGCGTGCCGCACCTGCAGCGGCTGCTCGCGCACCTGGAAACCTCGCTCAAAGACCTGGAACGCGCGGTCGGGGCCTGAGGGGTCGTGCCCAGGCTCAGTGCCGGTGTGCTCCTGTACCGCGTGCGCGACGGCGTCGTCGAGGTCCTGATAGCCCACCCCGGCGGCCCGTTCTGGGCGCGCAAGGACGCCGGGGTGTGGTCGGTGCCCAAGGGCGAGTACTCCGAGGGGGAGGACCCCTGGGCGGCGGCCCGGCGCGAGTTCGCCGAGGAACTCGGGCTGCCGGTGCCGGCCGGCCCCCGCGCCGAACTGGGCCGGATCAGGCAACCCAGCGGCAAGGTGGTCAGCGTCTTCGCCGTGCACGGCGACCTCGACGTCACCGGCGCGCGCAGCAACAGCTTCGAGCTGGAGTGGCCGAAGGGCTCGGGCAGGCTGCTGGACGTCCCCGAGGTCGACCGGGTCGCCTGGTTTACCGTGGCGGAGGCGCGCACCAAGCTCTTGACGGGGCAGCGTGAGTTTCTGGATCGGTTGATGGCGCATCGGGCATTGGCGGGGCTTCAGGAAGGAACGTGACATGCAGACACTGCGGACACCCGACGAACGGTTCGACAATGTACCCGACTTCCCTTACGCGCCAAGCTATTGCGAGGTGCCCGACGGCGAAGGGGGCAGCCTGCGGGTGGCCTGGGTCGAGGACGGTCCGCAGGACGCCGACCCGGTGCTGATGCTGCACGGCGAGCCGACCTGGTCCTACCTGTACCGCAAGATGATCCCGATCCTGGTCGAGGCCGGCCACCGCGTCATCTGCCCCGACCTGGTCGGGTTCGGTCGCTCCGACAAGCCGACCCGCATCGAGGACCACACCTACGCGCGCCACGTGGAGTGGATGCGCGCGCTGGTCCTCGACGTCCTCGACCTGGGCGACGTGACCCTGGTCGGCCAGGACTGGGGCGGGCTGATCGGGCTGCGGCTGGCCGCCGAGCACCCCGAGCGGTTCGCCCGGCTGGTCGTGGCCAACACCGGGCTGCCCAACGGCGAGCAGCCGATGGCCAAGGTGTGGTGGCAGTTCCGCGAGGCGATCCAGACGATGCCGGACCTGAAGGTCAGCCTGTTCGTGCAGGGCGCCTCGGCGCAGCAGGTGAGCGAGGAGGTGCTGGCGGGCTACGACGCGCCGTTCCCCGGCGACGAGTACTGCGCCGGGCCGCGCGCCATGCCCGGCCTGGTGCCGGTCTCGCCGGACGACCCCGCGGCGGCCGCCAACAAGGCGGCGTGGTCGAAGCTGGCGGTGAGCCCGACGCCCATGCTGGTCGCGTTCAGCGACGCCGACCCCATCACCGGGCCGATGGGCGAGGTGTTCCGGCGCGAGATGCGCGGCGCGCAGGGCATCGAGCACCCCGTCATCCGCGGCGCCGGGCACTTCCTGCAGGAGGACGCCGGCGAGGAGCTGGCGCGTCACATCGTGGAGTTCCTGCGCCGTTGAGCGGGCCCGAGCCCCGGGGCCTGCTGCTGCGGCTGCTGGACCAGGCCTGGACGATCTGCTCGACCGGATCGCCGAGCGGGGCCGGTTCGACGTCGTCGAGGACTTCGCCTCGGCGCTGCCGGCGCAGTCGCGGGACCCGATCATGGCGTTCAGCGGTCCGCCGTAGGGGCTTCTCGCCTTCGGCCGCGAGCGTGCGTGTCTGTACAGCGACACGCCGATGCCGGCGTACAAACGCGCACGCTCGCGGGGATGGGTTGACGGGCTTAGGGGATGAGCCATTCCCCGAAGCTGTTGGCGAAGCCCGAGGACGGTGTGTACTTGAACTTGGCCGGCTTCACGCCCGGGGGCATGACGAACACGACGCACCCGTTGACCGACTCTCCCGCGCGCAGCTCGTACTCGCCCTCGTCGAAGTTCGTACATTCGGTCACGCTGCCCAGGGCCGTCGAGTAGTCCTGGTTGTCCGACCCGACGAGCACCGCGTCGTTGTTCGCGTCGTCCTTGCGCGCCGAGGTGCTGGTGTTGTGGACGGTCAGCATCGCGGCGACGTAGGTGCCTCTCGGGTTGCCCTTGTCGTCGGTCGGCGGCCCGGACGTCCCCGTCGCCGGGTTGATGATTTTGGTGAGGGTGACGGCCAACGGCCCTCTGTCGCCGGTCAGATTGAGGGTGGCACCGACGTGGGCGACCGGATCGACAGGCGCCGTGGAAGTCGGGGTGGTGCTGAACATCGGTGGGCTCGAGGTGGCCGACTGGTTGGCTGTGCCGGTCTTTCCCGAGCATGCCGCCACCGCGATGGTCACGCCCGACAGCGTGATGGCAATGGAACGTCTCATGAGTGGCCCCTTTGGTCGCGTGAACGTCGACGATATTTCAGAAGCTAGTGGTTTTCGCCGAGGCCGCGCACGATGTCGCCGAGTCGGAAGGTGAGCGGCTGTTCGAGTTGCCCGTAGGTGCACGAGCGGGGGTCGCGGTCGGGGCGCCACCTGTTGAACTGGGCGGTGTGGCGGAACCGCCGTCCCTCCATGTGGTCGTAGCGGACCTCGACCACCCGCTCGGGCCGCAGCGGGACGAACGAGAGGTCCTTGCCGGCGTTCCAGCGGGAGTACTCGTTCTTGCGGGGGGTGCGTTCGCCGGCCTCGTGCGCGGCCCAGTTCCACGGGTGCTCGTCGAAGCCGGTGACCAGCGGCTGCAGCTCGGCGAACAGCTGCCGCCGCTTCGCCATCGGGAAGGCGCCGATGACGCCGACCGACGCGAGCCGCCCGTCCCCGTCGTAGAGCCCGAGCAGCAGCGAGCCGATCGCGTCACCGCCGGACTTGTGCACGCGGTAGCCGGCGACCACGCAGTCGGCGGTCCGCTCGTGCTTGATCTTGAACATGACCCGCTTGTCCGGCTGATAGGTCAGCGCCAGCGGTTTGGCGATGACGCCGTCGAGGCCGGCGCCTTCGAACTCGTCGAACCAGCGCCGCGCGGTGTCGATGTCCGTCGTCGCCGGGGTGACGTGAAACGACGGGCCGGAGCCCAGCGCGCCGGCCAGGGCGGCGCGCCGCTCGCTGAACGGGCGCCGCGTGTAGTCGTCGTCGCCGAGGGCGAGCAGGTCGAACGCGATGAACGACGCCGGCGTCTTGGCGGCCAGCATCCGCACCCGCGAATCGGCCGGGTGGATGCGCTGTTGCAGGGCCTCGAAATCCAGGCCGTGGTCGGTGGCGACGACGATCTCCCCGTCGATCACGCAGCGCCGCGGCAGTTCCGCGGCGACGGCCGCGACCAGCTCGGGGAAATAGCGGGTCATCGGGCGCTTGTTGCGGCTGCCCAGCTCCACCTGGTCGCCGTCGCGGAAGCAGATCGACCTGAACCCGTCCCACTTGGGCTCGTAGGACGCCTCCGGGGGGATCGTTCGCACCGGCTTGGCCAGCATCGGCGAAACCGGCGGCAGCACGGGTAGGTCCATAGGCTGAGGATATGGCTGCTGCAGCGGAGGAGCTCGACGTCGACGGCATCGCCGTGCGGCTGACGAGCCCGGACAAGGTGTATTTCCCCGAGCTGGGGTCCCAGGGCACCAAACGCCGGGTCGTCGAGTACTACCGCGCCATGGCCGGCGGCCCGATGCTCGACGCGCTGCGCGACCGGCCCACGCACCTGCAGCGCTTCCCCGACGGCATCGACGGCGAGGAGATCTACCAGAAGCGGGTGCCCGCCCACCACCCCGACTACCTGCAGACCTGCCGGGTGACGTTCCCCTCGGGCCGGACGGCGGACACGCTGCGGGTCACCCATCCCGCCGCGATCGTGTGGGCGGCGCAGATGGGAACGATCACGCTGCACCCCTGGCAGGTGCGCTGCCCCGACACCGACCACCCCGACGAACTGCGCGTCGACCTGGACCCGCAGCCCGGCGTCGGTTTCGCGCAGGCCCGCGCGGTCGCCGTCGACGTGCTGCGGCCCCTGCTGGCCGAGCTCGGGCTGGCCGGCTACCCGAAGACGTCCGGCGGGCGGGGCATCCACGTGTTCCTGCGCATCGCGACCGACTGGGATTTCGTCGAGGTGCGGCGGGCGGGCATCGCGCTGGCCCGCGAAATCGAGCGCCGCGCGCCCGACGCGGTCACCACCGCCTGGTGGAAGGAGCAGCGCGGTGAGCGCATCTTCGTCGACTTCAACCAGAACGCCCGCGACCGCACCATGGCGGCGGCCTACGCGCTGCGGCCCACGCCGATCGCCACCGTCTCGATGCCGCTGACCTGGGACGAGCTCGCCCGCGCCGAGCCCGACGACTACACCATGGCGACCGTGCCCGGCCTGGTGCTCAGCCGCGCGGACCCGTGGGCGGGCATGGACGACGTGGCCCAGTCGATCGCCCCGCTACTCGAGCTGGCCGCGGCCGACGACGAGCGCGGCCTGGGCGACCTGCCGTATCCGCCGAACTACCCGAAGATGCCGGGCGAGCCGAAACGGGTGCAGCCGTCCCGAAATGCCGATCTAACCAGGAAAAACACTCGTGCTTGATGTTGTGCACCTCCTAGCAAAACGCAGGCTCGCCCGATAACCGCACTACATGCTCGAGCTATCGAAGCGTTGCGTGGCAGCTTCAACCGGTCGCTTCGGGTCCAGGACAGGCCGATCGCACCTCATGCTGTACGGCCAGTCCATCACCTATCTCAGCGAGTGGCTCGTTATCGCAAGCAGCCAGCCGATGTGTCCAGCCTCGACCGGGACACTGTTCTCTAATGGCTCGACTGCCTGCGCACCGCGGCCGGACAACGGCACCATCCGCACGCGCTGGCGCGGACTGCGCCGCGTCACGAAGTGGCTCCCTGCGGAGGACATCAGCCGCTCCGATCCGCTGGTCGGAATTTTCATCGACAAGCCCGAACCGTTGTGGCGGAGGTCCCCATAACCGGAACTTCCCGGTAGCAGGCGGTTTTCGACTTGCACCGTAAGCCTTAACGTCGCTTGCGCCGTTGCCTCACAGCAGGAACGGAAAGTTCTGGTACAGAACGCCGCATGAACTGATCGAAGTGCGGGACCGTGAACGCCGCATACCCGTGACTTGGCGTGTACAGGAGGCCTTTCTCAATCAGTCCGGCGCGGGTCGGCCCACACTGCTCCGAACTCCGATTGAGGAGCCTGGCGACGGCGCTGGCAAGCTGCGGTTCTGGACCAAGTTCAGCCATCGCCCTTAGATAGGCCTGTTCAAGCTCGGTCGCGCGATCCAGCCGCACTCGAAAAAAGCTGCTGTCGAGCTTTTCTTCATAAACAGGCTGTGCCCGCTCCACGTCCGTGCGCGTGATTCGATTGTCGGACGCCAGCGGCCAGACGGCATAGCCGAGTTCTTGAAGAAAATAGGGGTAGCGCCCTGTCACCTGACACGCAAGCTGTAGCGCATCAAGCTCGAAGGTGACACCCTCCTCCATGGCAGGCTCATGCAGCGCCGCATGTGCGTCCGCCTCTGAGAGCACTCCGATGTCGGGAAACTTAAAAAGGCGCTCGGCGTAGGACTTCGCCTCGCCGGCAAGTTCAGCGATCTGCGGTAAACCGGCTCCGACCATTGTGATCGGAAGTTCCCGCTGAACGGTCTTGTGGATCGCGGCGACCACCGCTTCAAGCTGGTCGCGCCGCAAGAACTGAATTTCGTCGAGTAGCAGTACGACGCCCGTCCTGTGTTCTTCGGCAGCCTCGCCTACGGCCACAAGAAGCTCAGTGAGATCGGTTGCGAGATCTCCGGAATCGGCGACCCCTTCCGCCGCATCCGTATCGAGACCTGCCGTGATCCTGCCATCCGGATCAATGGCGAACGTGAATGATTTGATCACCGCGGCCAGACGCCGCGCCCGATCACCCCAACGTGCCTTCGATGAAATTTCGAACAGGGCGGACCGAAAACCTCGTGCGAGCTGTCGGCGAAAGTCGTCGTTATCGTGCTTGCTGACCTCTAGATCAATCGTGGCCCACTTCCGGGCCGTGGCCTTCTTTCGGAACTGGCCCAGCAGCACCGTTTTGCCGACTCCGCGCAGCCCAGTGATGATCATCGATTGCTCCGTGCGGCCACGCTCAAGCCTTGATAGCAGGACATCGAACGACTCCAGCTGGTCATCCCGACCGACGACCAGAGGTGGTGTTGCGCCTGCATTGGGCGTGTACGGGTTGACGTGCGGATCCATTTGTTAGCTTTATAGCATCTTTTTAACTTCAGATAAAACCCAATAAGACTTGTAAGGCTGTGTGCACCATCGTTGAGGCGGATGCACGCGAGTCCGCCAAGTTTGTCGGATCGCGCACGAACCGTCCCTGCTCTACCTCGGGGCGGTCCGCAACTGGTTTAGGTGCGAACTGACCGAGGCCGCAGGACGGGGACCGACTCTAGGTGGCTGGTGTCGAACGGCCATTGTGGGGGCGCTGGTTGACCGGTCGGGCTATTGGGCGATGCTCGTGTGGTCGTGAGCGGTTCCTAGCTCAGGTGAATTCGGTTGTCGGGATTGGCGATTCCGTTGCTTGGCTGGTCTACAGGCGGTCCTGGTGGGCCGGTTGGCATCGCCGACCGGCCTCAGGTCGTGGCGGCGGCCCAGTTTGCGCCTTCCCGGTGTAATCCGAGCACACCCAGGCGTGCGAGGTTGATCGCGGCGGCCAGCAGGGAGAAATCGGCGGCGACCTTGGTGGTGCCGCGCACGCGCGCACGGCGGCCGCCGTGGCGGCGGCGCATCAGGTGGCCGATCTTGCGTTCCACTTTCGGCCGGGTGGCCTTGTAGTCGGCGACCCAGCCCGGATCTGCTTGGGTGGTGCGAGCACGGGTGAGTTCGGCCTCGTAGCGGCTGATCGCGATGGTGCGCCCGGCGGTTGAGCTGGTGCACTGCTCGGCCAGTGGGCAGCAGGCGCAAGCCGGGCCGAACACCGCGTTGCCGCCGCCGCCCTTGGCCGGGCGGATCGGCACGGTCACCGCGCCCGGGCAGGTGACCGTGCCGACGTCGAGGTCGATGACGAAGCGGTCCTTGGCGTAGCGGCCACCCGGCGCGGTCGGTGGCTGCACCTTGGTGAAGATTTCCGCGCCCGCGGTTTCCAACACGGCCAGCAGTTTGCCCGCACCGTAGGCGGCGTCGCCGTAAACCGCCGGGCATCGCTGGTCTTGGGCTCCGCACACGCTGGGGGCGCTCCCGTCGCCATCACCATCACCGACCGCGCTGGCCGCGGTCGTCGTGCCAGCACTTGCACCGAGGCTCGAGTCGTCCTGAGGATCAACGCAATCTCCGTCGGCGGTGTTGGTGTCGCTGGTCACCGGAGTGGGTAGGTCGCCGGCCAGCAGGTCGGTGGCGGGTTGGGCGTCGCCGGCGTTGCCGGCGGTGACTTCGGTGGCGGTGATGATCTCGGCGTCGGGGTCGATCGCGATGTGACCCTTGTATCCGTCGAAACCCCGCGCGGAGGTCTTGTGGCCGTGGCGTGCCTGCGGGTCCACCGTGGAGATCACCCGATCGGCGGCCACACGGCGCGCGATGCGGAATATCCCGTCGGCGGCGTCTTGGTCGAGGTCCTGGCCGACCACGGTGGCCAACAGTTTGGCCGCCTTGTCCACCTCGGGCTTCAGCGCCTGCTCATCCAGGCAGGCCAGCAGCGCAGACGCGTCGCGGGCCAGCGCGTCCACCAGCGCCTCGCGCGCCGCCACGTCGTCGTAGTCACACACCGGTTTGCCGGCGCTGACGTAGTCGTCGTCGCGGGACAGCCGCGCCCGCAGCGCGGGTTGCAGCTCCGCGCCGGCGACCGCCAGCAGTCCCCGGATCGCCGAGCGGATCAATGTGACCGTGTCCATGGTGGCCACCGCGTCATACAGCGGGGTCGAGTCCAGCACCCGCTTACGGCCCACCAGCCCGGCCGCCTTGGCCGCTTGCAGGGTGACCTCAAAGATCCGGTCCGGGCGATCCGAGCGGGCCAGCCTCGCGCGCATGTCCACCAACACGGTGTGCACAAACCCCGGATAATCGAAGTCCAGCCCGCCCGCGGCATACTTCCACCGCGCGTCGAACGCGAACCGATCCACCGCCTCCCGATCCGAAAGCCCCTCGATGCGCTGCAACACCATCACCACCGCCACAATCATCGGCGGCACGCTGCGCCGGCCGACATCGGTGAACAAGTCGGCGAACATTTCATCGCCGAACAAGTTGAAGCACTCCCGGTGCAGCACGCTGTAAATCGAGTCCGGCGCCACCCGGCCCTCGCAGAAATCCACCGTCGACCGCCACAAATCCGCCTGTTTCGGCGTCAAACCCAAACTCACCCAACCATTCTCGCCGACCGCACCCGATTACCCGGTCAACGCCACGCGAAAAACACCAGCCACCTAGGTGGCTGGTGTCGAACGGCCATTGTGGGGGCGCTGGTTGACCGGTCGGGCTATTGGGCGATGCTCGTGTGGTCGTGAGCGGTTCCTAGCTCAGGTGAATTCGGTTGTCGGGATTGGCGATTCCGTTGCTTGGCTGGTCTACAGGCGGTCCTGGTGGGCCGGTTGGCATCGCCGACCGGCCTCAGGTCGTGGCGGCGGCCCAGTTTGCGCCTTCCCGGTGTAATCCGAGCACACCCAGGCGTGCGAGGTTGATCGCGGCGGCCAGCAGGGAGAAATCGGCGGCGACCTTGGTGGTGCCGCGCACGCGCGCACGGCGGCCGCCGTGGCGGCGGCGCATCAGGTGGCCGATCTTGCGTTCCACTTTCGGCCGGGTGGCCTTGTAGTCGGCGACCCAGCCCGGATCTGCTTGGGTGGTGCGAGCACGGGTGAGTTCGGCCTCGTAGCGGCTGATCGCGATGGTGCGCCCGGCGGTTGAGCTGGTGCACTGCTCGGCCAGTGGGCAGCAGGCGCAAGCCGGGCCGAACACCGCGTTGCCGCCGCCGCCCTTGGCCGGGCGGATCGGCACGGTCACCGCGCCCGGGCAGGTGACCGTGCCGACGTCGAGGTCGATGACGAAGCGGTCCTTGGCGTAGCGGCCACCCGGCGCGGTCGGTGGCTGCACCTTGGTGAAGATTTCCGCGCCCGCGGTTTCCAACACGGCCAGCAGTTTGCCCGCACCGTAGGCGGCGTCGCCGTAAACCGCCGGGCATCGCTGGTCTTGGGCTCCGCACACGCTGGGGGCGCTCCCGTCGCCATCACCATCACCGACCGCGCTGGCCGCGGTCGTCGTGCCAGCACTTGCACCGAGGCTCGAGTCGTCCTGAGGATCAACGCAATCTCCGTCGGCGGTGTTGGTGTCGCTGGTCACCGGAGTGGGTAGGTCGCCGGCCAGCAGGTCGGTGGCGGGTTGGGCGTCGCCGGCGTTGCCGGCGGTGACTTCGGTGGCGGTGATGATCTCGGCGTCGGGGTCGATCGCGATGTGACCCTTGTATCCGTCGAAACCCCGCGCGGAGGTCTTGTGGCCGTGGCGTGCCTGCGGGTCCACCGTGGAGATCACCCGATCGGCGGCCACACGGCGCGCGATGCGGAATATCCCGTCGGCGGCGTCTTGGTCGAGGTCCTGGCCGACCACGGTGGCCAACAGTTTGGCCGCCTTGTCCACCTCGGGCTTCAGCGCCTGCTCATCCAGGCAGGCCAGCAGCGCAGACGCGTCGCGGGCCAGCGCGTCCACCAGCGCCTCGCGCGCCGCCACGTCGTCGTAGTCACACACCGGTTTGCCGGCGCTGACGTAGTCGTCGTCGCGGGACAGCCGCGCCCGCAGCGCGGGTTGCAGCTCCGCGCCGGCGACCGCCAGCAGTCCCCGGATCGCCGAGCGGATCAATGTGACCGTGTCCATGGTGGCCACCGCGTCATACAGCGGGGTCGAGTCCAGCACCCGCTTACGGCCCACCAGCCCGGCCGCCTTGGCCGCTTGCAGGGTGACCTCAAAGATCCGGTCCGGGCGATCCGAGCGGGCCAGCCTCGCGCGCATGTCCACCAACACGGTGTGCACAAACCCCGGATAATCGAAGTCCAGCCCGCCCGCGGCATACTTCCACCGCGCGTCGAACGCGAACCGATCCACCGCCTCCCGATCCGAAAGCCCCTCGATGCGCTGCAACACCATCACCACCGCCACAATCATCGGCGGCACGCTGCGCCGGCCGACATCGGTGAACAAGTCGGCGAACATTTCATCGCCGAACAAGTTGAAGCACTCCCGGTGCAGCACGCTGTAAATCGAGTCCGGCGCCACCCGGCCCTCGCAGAAATCCACCGTCGACCGCCACAAATCCGCCTGTTTCGGCGTCAAACCCAAACTCACCCAACCATTCTCGCCGACCGCACCCGATTACCCGGTCAACGCCACGCGAAAAACACCAGCCACCTAGGTGGCTGGTGTCGAACGGCCATTGTGGGGGCGCTGGTTGACCGGTCGGGCTATTGGGCGATGCTCGTGTGGTCGTGAGCGGTTCCTAGCTCAGGTGAATTCGGTTGTCGGGATTGGCGATTCCGTTGCTTGGCTGGTCTACAGGCGGTCCTGGTGGGCCGGTTGGCATCGCCGACCGGCCTCAGGTCGTGGCGGCGGCCCAGTTTGCGCCTTCCCGGTGTAATCCGAGCACACCCAGGCGTGCGAGGTTGATCGCGGCGGCCAGCAGGGAGAAATCGGCGGCGACCTTGGTGGTGCCGCGCACGCGCGCACGGCGGCCGCCGTGGCGGCGGCGCATCAGGTGGCCGATCTTGCGTTCCACTTTCGGCCGGGTGGCCTTGTAGTCGGCGACCCAGCCCGGATCTGCTTGGGTGGTGCGAGCACGGGTGAGTTCGGCCTCGTAGCGGCTGATCGCGATGGTGCGCCCGGCGGTTGAGCTGGTGCACTGCTCGGCCAGTGGGCAGCAGGCGCAAGCCGGGCCGAACACCGCGTTGCCGCCGCCGCCCTTGGCCGGGCGGATCGGCACGGTCACCGCGCCCGGGCAGGTGACCGTGCCGACGTCGAGGTCGATGACGAAGCGGTCCTTGGCGTAGCGGCCACCCGGCGCGGTCGGTGGCTGCACCTTGGTGAAGATTTCCGCGCCCGCGGTTTCCAACACGGCCAGCAGTTTGCCCGCACCGTAGGCGGCGTCGCCGTAAACCGCCGGGCATCGCTGGTCTTGGGCTCCGCACACGCTGGGGGCGCTCCCGTCGCCATCACCATCACCGACCGCGCTGGCCGCGGTCGTCGTGCCAGCACTTGCACCGAGGCTCGAGTCGTCCTGAGGATCAACGCAATCTCCGTCGGCGGTGTTGGTGTCGCTGGTCACCGGAGTGGGTAGGTCGCCGGCCAGCAGGTCGGTGGCGGGTTGGGCGTCGCCGGCGTTGCCGGCGGTGACTTCGGTGGCGGTGATGATCTCGGCGTCGGGGTCGATCGCGATGTGACCCTTGTATCCGTCGAAACCCCGCGCGGAGGTCTTGTGGCCGTGGCGTGCCTGCGGGTCCACCGTGGAGATCACCCGATCGGCGGCCACACGGCGCGCGATGCGGAATATCCCGTCGGCGGCGTCTTGGTCGAGGTCCTGGCCGACCACGGTGGCCAACAGTTTGGCCGCCTTGTCCACCTCGGGCTTCAGCGCCTGCTCATCCAGGCAGGCCAGCAGCGCAGACGCGTCGCGGGCCAGCGCGTCCACCAGCGCCTCGCGCGCCGCCACGTCGTCGTAGTCACACACCGGTTTGCCGGCGCTGACGTAGTCGTCGTCGCGGGACAGCCGCGCCCGCAGCGCGGGTTGCAGCTCCGCGCCGGCGACCGCCAGCAGTCCCCGGATCGCCGAGCGGATCAATGTGACCGTGTCCATGGTGGCCACCGCGTCATACAGCGGGGTCGAGTCCAGCACCCGCTTACGGCCCACCAGCCCGGCCGCCTTGGCCGCTTGCAGGGTGACCTCAAAGATCCGGTCCGGGCGATCCGAGCGGGCCAGCCTCGCGCGCATGTCCACCAACACGGTGTGCACAAACCCCGGATAATCGAAGTCCAGCCCGCCCGCGGCATACTTCCACCGCGCGTCGAACGCGAACCGATCCACCGCCTCCCGATCCGAAAGCCCCTCGATGCGCTGCAACACCATCACCACCGCCACAATCATCGGCGGCACGCTGCGCCGGCCGACATCGGTGAACAAGTCGGCGAACATTTCATCGCCGAACAAGTTGAAGCACTCCCGGTGCAGCACGCTGTAAATCGAGTCCGGCGCCACCCGGCCCTCGCAGAAATCCACCGTCGACCGCCACAAATCCGCCTGTTTCGGCGTCAAACCCAAACTCACCCAACCATTCTCGCCGACCGCACCCGATTACCCGGTCAACGCCACGCGAAAAACACCAGCCACCTAGGTGGCTGGTGTCGAACGGCCATTGTGGGGGCGCTGGTTGACCGGTCGGGCTATTGGGCGATGCTCGTGTGGTCGTGAGCGGTTCCTAGCTCAGGTGAATTCGGTTGTCGGGATTGGCGATTCCGTTGCTTGGCTGGTCTACAGGCGGTCCTGGTGGGCCGGTTGGCATCGCCGACCGGCCTCAGGTCGTGGCGGCGGCCCAGTTTGCGCCTTCCCGGTGTAATCCGAGCACACCCAGGCGTGCGAGGTTGATCGCGGCGGCCAGCAGGGAGAAATCGGCGGCGACCTTGGTGGTGCCGCGCACGCGCGCACGGCGGCCGCCGTGGCGGCGGCGCATCAGGTGGCCGATCTTGCGTTCCACTTTCGGCCGGGTGGCCTTGTAGTCGGCGACCCAGCCCGGATCTGCTTGGGTGGTGCGAGCACGGGTGAGTTCGGCCTCGTAGCGGCTGATCGCGATGGTGCGCCCGGCGGTTGAGCTGGTGCACTGCTCGGCCAGTGGGCAGCAGGCGCAAGCCGGGCCGAACACCGCGTTGCCGCCGCCGCCCTTGGCCGGGCGGATCGGCACGGTCACCGCGCCCGGGCAGGTGACCGTGCCGACGTCGAGGTCGATGACGAAGCGGTCCTTGGCGTAGCGGCCACCCGGCGCGGTCGGTGGCTGCACCTTGGTGAAGATTTCCGCGCCCGCGGTTTCCAACACGGCCAGCAGTTTGCCCGCACCGTAGGCGGCGTCGCCGTAAACCGCCGGGCATCGCTGGTCTTGGGCTCCGCACACGCTGGGGGCGCTCCCGTCGCCATCACCATCACCGACCGCGCTGGCCGCGGTCGTCGTGCCAGCACTTGCACCGAGGCTCGAGTCGTCCTGAGGATCAACGCAATCTCCGTCGGCGGTGTTGGTGTCGCTGGTCACCGGAGTGGGTAGGTCGCCGGCCGGCAGGTCGGTGGCGGGTTGGGCGTCGCCGGCGTTGCCGGCGGTGACTTCGGTGGCGGTGATGATCTCGGCGTCGGGGTCGATCGCGATGTGACCCTTGTATCCGTCGAAACCCCGCGCGGAGGTCTTGTGGCCGTGGCGTGCCTGCGGGTCCACCGTGGAGATCACCCGATCGGCGGCCACACGGCGCGCGATGCGGAATATCCCGTCGGCGGCGTCTTGGTCGAGGTCCTGGCCGACCACGGTGGCCAACAGTTTGGCCGCCTTGTCCACCTCGGGCTTCAGCGCCTGCTCATCCAGGCAGGCCAGCAGCGCAGACGCGTCGCGGGCCAGCGCGTCCACCAGCGCCTCGCGCGCCGCCACGTCGTCGTAGTCACACACCGGTTTGCCGGCGCTGACGTAGTCGTCGTCGCGGGACAGCCGCGCCCGCAGCGCGGGTTGCAGCTCCGCGCCGGCGACCGCCAGCAGTCCCCGGATCGCCGAGCGGATCAATGTGACCGTGTCCATGGTGGCCACCGCGTCATACAGCGGGGTCGAGTCCAGCACCCGCTTACGGCCCACCAGCCCGGCCGCCTTGGCCGCTTGCAGGGTGACCTCAAAGATCCGGTCCGGGCGATCCGAGCGGGCCAGCCTCGCGCGCATGTCCACCAACACGGTGTGCACAAACCCCGGATAATCGAAGTCCAGCCCGCCCGCGGCATACTTCCACCGCGCGTCGAACGCGAACCGATCCACCGCCTCCCGATCCGAAAGCCCCTCGATGCGCTGCAACACCATCACCACCGCCACAATCATCGGCGGCACGCTGCGCCGGCCGACATCGGTGAACAAGTCGGCGAACATTTCATCGCCGAACAAGTTGAAGCACTCCCGGTGCAGCACGCTGTAAATCGAGTCCGGCGCCACCCGGCCCTCGCAGAAATCCACCGTCGACCGCCACAAATCCGCCTGTTTCGGCGTCAAACCCAAACTCACCCAACCATTCTCGCCGACCGCACCCGATTACCCGGTCAACGCCACGCGAAAAACACCAGCCACCTAGGTGCACCCGCTCACACTGATTCGCCGGCCGAAGTTGGCGCACACAGTCGGTCCGGGCGGTGGCGGCGGTGGTGGCGGATAGTCCCCGGGCAGCGGCGCGTAGTCGGCCGGCGGCGGGGCATAGGTGCCGATCGTGTCCGCAACGTTGGTGCACCCGCTCACCGAAATGCGCCTGCCGACGCTCGCGCAGACGTCGGCGCGGGCCACGCCGGAGGGCTGCATGACGGCCCACGCCTCGGGGATCGCGGTCAGAGCAAACACGGCGATCCCCGCCGCGGCCCAATACCGCGGCGTCATTGCGCACCCTCCGCACTGAGCAGCGGAGTCCAGTTGCAGCGCTGCCTGATGTCGACCATCGGCTGCCGGATGTTCTCGAGGTCGGCCTGCTCCTCCGGGTTGGCGCCGAAGTAGTTCTGCACGTCGTCGCGGATCTGGCCTTTCGGCTGGTCCTGAAGGCCGGTGTAGAACTCGTTCACGTCGGGGTGGGTGAACAGGTAGGCCGACAGCGCCGCCGCGACGCCGGCCGCGACCCCGGCAACGTCGGCGGCCGTGCAGTTCGGCGGCCGGGGCGTCGCATCGGCCGCGGCGGTCGCCGCGGTGGCACCGAGCAGCGCGCCGCAAACCGCGCCGGCGGTCAGCGCGCCGACCACGGCGCGGCGCCGGATGAGTGTTGAGGGGAACATGACTGGCTCCTTCACGGGGCGATCGATGGTGTCGTCCCCCCGGGGCCAGCTAACCAGATCGGGGTAGCTGCGTGCGCGCGATACACGATGCCGGGCGGCGCCGGCGTTTTCTCACTCATTCCTCAACATCGGGAGAACATCGGCCGCCGCCGTGGCGGGTAGTCCCCACAACGACATGAGGCTGCCGATCGACTGGGTGACGCGGCTGCCCGGCTCCGTTTTCGACGTCGCGGTGTTGCCCCTGCGCACCGCGCGCCGTCTGGCCGGCGGCGCGGGGCCGCGTGGCGGCGAGGAACCCGCGACCACGGCGGCGCCGGTCGTGGTCGACGGCATGCCGGAGGGTGTGCCGGATGCGGCCCGGCGGCCCGAACCACCGCTGCCCGCACCGCAGGGCTGGCCGTTCGGCGAGCACTTCCCGCGCACCTGCGGCACCGGACGGATGGCCGCGGGTGCGGTGTTCTGGACCGATTTCCTCCACGACGACCACGGGGCGGGCGGCACCCGGATCACCATGCCGCCCGGACGCATCGTGCCGCCCAAGGGCACCTACCTCTATCCGGAGGGGCCCGCCGCCGGCAACGGGGCCGACATCTTCCGCGTCGCCGTCGGGCTCACCGACACCCACACCTGGTGGCGGATCGACTGGAACACCCTGCAGGACCCGTCGGTGCCGATCGGGCTGTTCGCGTTCGACACGGGGGCCGCCCCGGGCGGCGACGGGCACTGGCCGGCCGGGGCGGGGGTGCGCTCCCCGGGCGTCGACTCCGCGTTGCTGGTGTCCGGGGCGGGCGCCTGGCTGATCGACCTGGCCACCGGGGCGAGCACCGCGGTCGGGCACAGCGTCGACCGGGAGGCGCGGTCGTTCCTCGCCCAGGTCCCGCGCGCGCTGGCCGAGCCGGCCGGGACCTGGACGGTGCGGCTGGTGGCCGGTCTGGCCGACCCGACCGGTGACGGGTTCGCCGACGTGCCGGCCGAGCGCGGAGCGCAGTCGGGTCAACCCAACGTGTACAACGTCGCCTTCCGCCGGCACGACCAGGAACCCGTGCGCCACAACTTCTGGATGGATCAGGCGCAGGCCGCCGCGCTCGCCGACGGCGACGTGTCGCGGTTCGGCCTCGTCGTGGCGTGGGACGAACTCGCGGCCGGCGCGACAACCGCGGAGCCGGTGGTGACCGGCATCTCGACGCGCTGGTACGTCTCCTCGCTGGAGCTGGGCCAGGGGGTGGCCGAAGCGGACTTCCTGGCCACCGAGCCGCACTTCCTCGGCCGTGTCCAGCCCTACTCGGTGTGCCTGCCGAAAAGCTTCGCACCGGGGCGCACGCTGCCCCTGACCCTGCTGCTGCACTCGATCGCGATGGGCCAGAACCAGTTCGCCGCCGTCGATCCGCAACTGCTGGAACAGATTTGCGAGAAGCGCGACTCGGTGGTGGTCACCCCGCTGGGGCGGGGCCCGGCGTGTTGGTACCTCGACGAGGGTGAGCTGGACTTCTGGGAAGTCTGGGCGCGCGCCGCCGAGCAACTCGGCACCGACCCGAACCGCACCGTGATCGCCGGCTTCTCGATGGGCGGCTATGCGGCCTACCGGCTGGGCCTGACCTATTCGAGCGTGTTCGCGCAGGCCGTCGTGCTCGCCGGGCCCCCGACGTGCGGCATCCGGCTGCTGCCCGGAATGGACATCGCGGCCGATCCCGACCCCGACTCGCACTGCGCGCGGGAGGGTGAAACGTGGCCGCTGCTGCGCAACGCCCGATGGTTGCCCTTCGTCATCGCCCACGGCGTGCTGGACGAGTTCGTGCCGATCCCGTCGGTGCTGCAGCAGGTGTTCCGGCTCGACCGGCTCGGCTACCGTTACCGCTTCACCGTCTACCCGGCCGAAGACCATGTGGCCCTGGCGCTGCAGGGCAAGTTCGATGACGCGGTCGCCCACATGGGCACGGCGACCCGGATGGCCGACCCCGGCCGCATCAGCTTCGCCTGGTACCCGCAGCTGTCGCGCCCCGGGCTGGGCGTCGGGCCGCACCGGGTCTGGTGGTTGTCGGAACTGCGGGCCACCACGCGGACCGCGGCGCGCCGCGGCGGCGTCGCCGTCGTGGAGGCGCGGTCCTACGCGCGGCCCGATCAGACGTTCCGCACCCACCGCCGCGGCGGGCTCATCATGAACTTCAACCCGACGCCCGGGGTGTACGCGCAACGCTCCTGGCGGTTCGGGCGCCGCGCGCAACCGCGGCCCCGCCTGACGCTGCGGCTCGACGGCGTCGCCGCCCTGACCGTCGACACCGCCCGGGCCGGGCTGGCCGCCCTGCCCTGCGCCACGATCACCGTCTCCACCGACGACCCGGCCACGATCACGCTGGACCGGTTGCCGCCCGGCACCGAGGTGCGGATCGGCGACACCGTCACGGGTGCGGCGGTCGCCGTTCCGGCGGGCCGGCACCGGATCACCCTTGCCGCAGTTGATCTTTGATGCTGAAGCCGTTGCTGTCGGCGCGGTGGTCGGACATGTTGCGGCACTCGCCGAAGAGCTGGACCGCCCCGTCGGCCCCGGTGAAGGGGCTCACGCCGATCCGGGCCAGCACACCGTCCCGGTGGATGGCGGTTCCCGTGGCGGGCGCCCAGCCGTCGGCCACCATGGTCGTGGCGATCCGCGCGAAGTAGGCGTCGTGGTCGACGCCGGGCGGCACGGCGAACGTCATGTCGACGCGGCCGCGGTACGGCGGCTCGCCCTGGTCGTTGCAGGACTCCCAGCTGAAACCGCCCGAAGGGTCTTGCAGGCCGGCAACTTTCGCGATCTGGCTGGCCGCGTCGACAACCTGGGCGATGGCCTGCCGGTCGGACAGCGGGGAGTCGGGCTCCTGCCCGGACGGAGACATCGACGCACAACCTCCCAGCACGACGGCCACGGCGGTCAGCGCCGCGAACCGGCGCGACCGGCTACCTGAACTCATGGTCGCGGGTGACGGAGTCGGAGCCGCGATCCCATTCCGGATCGCCGGTGAAAGGTGCGCGGATTTCGATGTGCGGCAGCGGGATCGTTCCGAAGGGCGTGCGCACCTCGCGGGGCGTGGCTATCCGTTCTTCGTCGCGGGCGGCGGCCAGCATCCCTTCGCCGCCCAGGGCATCGCCGTGACCGGTGCTGATCTCGGTCATGTTGTGCAGCGCTTCGCCGCCCACGTCGTAGTAGTGCGAATGGTCGTCGAACCACGGCACGGCGCTGGGGGAGCCGGCGACCTCGGCCCGGAAACGCACCGACCCGAAGCCGTCGTGCGCGGGGTCGGGGCCCAGGCCGGCCCACGGCCCGAACGGGCCGCCGAGCAGGGCGTTGAGCGCGTTGGGGGCGGCGCTGCCCGATTCCCCGATCCAGCTGATCGCGTCGGTCGAGGCGGCGCCGACGTAGAGCCGGCCGCCGCGCAGCCGCAAATCCGCGGCGCTGTGCGCCAGATCGGTTCCGGGACAACCGATCAGCACGGCGTCGTCGGCGTGCATGCCGCTGTTGGCGAACGCGTCGGCCACCGTCGTCGCACCGTAGGAATGGCCGATGACGGTCACGTGCGCCGGGACGGGGCCGTCATGGGTGACCGCCAGGCCGTTGACGTCGGCGGCCAGCAGCCCGCCGCCCTGGCGCGCCAGCCACGGTGTGCCGACCTCCCGCAGCGTCGCGGGGTCCAGGTCCGGAGCGTCGTAGCCCATCCACGCGAGCACGGCGGTGGACCGGGTGCGGTCGGCTCTCAGCGCCTGGTCGTAGAGGTTGACGGCGTCGTTGTGCCCGTCGTAGAGCCAGCCCTTCTGCACGCTGCTGTTGGTGCCGGGCACCACGACGGCGACGTTGTGGGCCGTGTCCGGGTTGCCGATCGCGATCGCCGCCCTGCCCTTGCCGTTGAATGCCGCCGGGTCGTAGGCCCAGAGCAGGACGGGCCGCGGATGGTCGGGGTCGGGCCCCTCGTCGTGCCCGACGCCCTGGTCGGTCTTCACCGCGTTCCGGTAGCGGGCGACGTCGGCGGCCGAAAGCCCGTACCCGCCGGGGCGGGCGAGCAGATCGTCGTCGCGGTCGTGCAGCACGGCGTCGCGCAGGCGCCGGGGTGAGATGCCGCGCGCGCGGCCCGCATCCTCCACCCTGCTCAGGTCGTCGTGCAGCACCGCCCGGTTCACCGCGTCGCGCACCTCGGCCGGCATGCCGTCGAGGTTGCCCAGCCCGGGCGGGTGGGCCGCGATCAGGCGCTCCCTGTCTTGCGTGCCGAGCGAATCCCACCACCTGCGCACGTCTTCGGGCGTGGTGCCGGCCGACGGCTCGGGGCCGTCGAGGGCCTGCAGCGGCGACGCGTCGTAGCCGTCGCCGCGCACCGTGGCCAGCGCGGTGCGCAGGGATCCGGCGTAGTCGTCGCGCAGGGACCGCAGCGCGCCCAGGGCGGCCCGGGTGTCGTCGATCGCGTCGTCTTCGCAGGCGGTGATCAGGGCCTCGAGATCGCTTCGGGCGGAGGGCGTCAGGCCGGGATCGCGTTCGAGTTCGGCGGCCTGCCCGATGAGGCGGTCGAGTTGTGGCAACCGGGATTCGAGGGCCGCGATCTGCCCGGCCGCGCCGCGCTGCGCCTCGGCCAGCGCGGCGGCGACGTTCTCCAGGTCGACGCCGATGGCGGGCAGCCGCAGCGACTGCGCGCCCAGCACCGCGGCCGCCCGCGCGACCTCGGCCGAGGCGTTGATCGGGTGATCGCCGTCGCGGTGGTTCCAGGCCGCGTCGAAGCGGCCGCGGGCCTGCGTGAACGCCGCGTCGGCCTCGGCGGTGCAGCGGCCGGCGGCGTGGAACGCCTCGGCGAGGCGCGAGATCTGCGCCGGGCTGCCGGCCTGCAGGCCGCGATCGATCGCCCACGGGTCACCGCCCGCTTCGGCGATCAGCGCGGCGAGGCTTATGCAGCGGAGCCGCATCGCTGTCATGGCCACCCCTTTTGAGCTGGCCCAACCCTACTACCGTGCGGCGCCGGCCCGGGTGCGCAAGCGGCACCGGCTGTGGGTAACGGCCTTTCCGGCCAGGCCGGCGCACACCGCCCCCGCCAGTGCGGCGACCGGTGCCGTCACCGACGGCCCCGCCAGCACGCAGAAGCCGAAGACCACACCCACGGCCAGCAGTACCACGTGCAGGACCGTCCAGCGGGTCATCGCCGGCAGGCGCGCCGACAGGCCAATGCCCAGCAGCAGCGCGACGACGTGGCCGACGCCGGTGAAGCCCGCGGCCGGGGCCGCCGCCACCGCGGCGCCGATCCACCAACCGGCCCAGGCCGCCCGCCGGCGTGACGGCATCGCCGCCGTCAGCGCGCCGAGAACGCCCACGGCGCCGTAGCTGATCCCCACGTCGCTGGCGTGCGCCACCGAGCCCGGCAGCCATCGCGTCTCGACCGCGGCGACCAATCCCGCCGCGACGATCAGGGTGGCACCGACATGGCCGACCACGAACGCGAGCAGCACACCCCTGCCGCGCCAGGCGAGTTCGCCCAGAGCCAGCAGGCACACCAATCCCGGCAGCCACACCACGAGGCCGCCGCCGCTGTCGACGAACGCGCTGCCGACCAGGGTGGTGACCCGGCCGTGCGCCAGGTTGTGCAGGTTGGTGCTCATGCGGCTCACGGCGGCCTCGCGCGCGTGCCGGCCGAGCGCGGTCAGTGTGAGCGACACACCGGCCAGCGCGACGGCGTAGGCCAGCGTGACGCGCACCGCCCCGGCGCCGGACAGCAGGCGGGCGGTCACAGCCGTGGGAGAGCCCATGCTCCCACCATGGCGGCGCGCCGCCCGGTTGGCGAGGCCCTTAACGCATGTTTCACGCCCGGGTCATCATTCTTCACACCCGGGCGGTGCTTGACGCCGGCGCGGCCGGCGCGCAAGACTGGGCGATCGCCCAGGAGCCGGAAGCGAGGTTGCCATGGCGGGCCCGACCGTCACCGACGACACGGCCGTGTACTACGACCCCTACGACGTCGGCATCATCGCCGACCCCTACCCGGTCTACGCGCGGCTGCGCGAGGAAGCGCCGGTCTACCACAACAAGCGGTACGACTTCTGGGCGCTGTCAAGGCATTCCGATGTCGAGCAGGCGCTGGCCAACTGGGAGGTTTTCTCCAGCCGCCGCAGCGACATCCTCGAGTTGGTCCAGTCGGAGTACGAGATGCCCGGCGGGGTCATGATGTTCCAGGACCCGCCCGAGCACACCAGGCTGCGCGGGCTGATGTCGCGGGTGTTCACCCCGCGCCGGATGGCCGCCCTCGAAGACCAGATCCGCCGGTACTGCATCCGGTGCCTGGACCCGCTGGTGGGGTCGCCGGGCTTCGACATCATCGCCGAACTCGCGTCCATGATGCCGATGCGGGTGATCGGCATGCTGCTGGGAATCCCGGAGTCCGAACAGGTTTCGGTCCGCGACGCCAACGACGCCAACCTGCGCACCAAACCGGGTGCACCGCTGCGGGTCGCCGACGCCGAGTCGATCGCCGACGGCCGGATCTATGCCGACTACGTCGAATGGCGGTCCAGGAACCCGTCCGACGACCTGATGACGACGCTGCTCAACGTCGAGTTCGACGACGAGCGCGGCGTGCGGCGCAAGCTGACCCGCAAAGAGGTGCTGCACTACACCCAGGTCGTCGCCGGTGCGGGCAACGAGACGACCGGCCGGCTGATCGGCTGGCTGGCCAAGGTGCTCGCCGAGCATCCCGACCAGCGCCGGCGGATCCACCGGGACCGGTCGCTGCTCAACCGCGCCGTCGACGAGACCCTGCGGTTCGAGCCCACCGGGCCGCACGTCGCCCGCTGGCTGGCGCGCGACTTCGAGTGTTACGGCACCACGGTTCCCGCCGGCAGCGCCGTGCTCCTGCTGTTCGGCGCCGCCAACCGCGACCCGCGCCGCTACGCCGCTCCCGACACGTTCGACATCGGCCGCGACAACATCTCCCACATCACGTTCGGCAAGGGCGTGCACTACTGCCTCGGCGCGAACCTGGCCCGCCTGGAGGGCCGCGTGGCGCTCGACGAACTGCTCAACCGCTGGCCCGAGTGGGACATCGACTACGCCACAGCCCAACTCGCGTCCACCTCGACCGTCCGCGGCTGGGAGCGGCTGCGGGTCGTGTTGCCCTAACGCGGCATCTCGAAGCGGTCGAGGAACCGGTTGACCAGGGCGACGGCCTCCCGGTGGCCGGCGCTGCTGCCCAGGCCCTGCTCGAGGATCAGGGTCCGGCCGACCGCCGCGATGACGACCGCGAGGCCCGCCGGCGGGAACTCCCCCGGGTCGAGGCCGTGCTCCCGGACGATGGCGTCCAGCGCGGCGGTCTGCGTCTCGCGCCACCGCTCCGACCAGGCGGCGATCTCGGTGCGGATCTCCTTGCGGTGGTTGGCAAGTCCCATGAACTCCAGCAGCAGCCGGGTGTCCTTGGGTTCGGTGAGCGTGTCCCACAAGGCGTGCAGCGGCCGCTCGGCCGCCAGCGCCCGCTGCTGGCGCTCGAGGTAAGCGGCGGCGCCGCGGCGGAATACGGCCAGGAGCAACTCGTCCATGCTGGGGAAGTGGTAGTGCACCAGGGCGGGTCTGACGCCGGCCCGGGCCGCGACCCGACGCGACGTGGCCGCGGCGTAACCCTCCTCGACCATGATCTGACTCGTGGCCTCGATCAGCAGGTCCCGCGTGGTGGCCATCGACAAAGACTGCCACAGCGGCGCCCGAGGATTAGAAAGGCGTGCGATCGGGAACTGTCCCGGCGTGACCACCAGTTTCCAGGACGTCATCAAGTCCAAGTACCTGCTGTTGACGACGTTCACCAAGGACGGCCGGCCCAAACCGACCGCGATCTGGGGGGTTCCCGAGGGGAACAAGCTGCTGGTCATCACTGACGACGCGTCGTGGAAAGTCAAGCGCATCCGCAACACCCCCCGAGTGACGATCGCCCGGAGCGGATCGCTGGGCAAGCCCAAAAGTGATGCCGTCGAAGGGGTGGCCCGGGTGCTGCCCAAGTCCGAGACGCGGCGCGTCTACAACGCCGTGCTCAAGCGGTACTGGTACCACGCCTGGTGGTTCTATGCGCACTCGCTCGTGCGCGGTGGCATCGACAAGGTCCACGTCGGACTCGAGATCGAGCCCGCCGCTTAGTGTTTCGAGACCGATACGGTGCTTGCGGCCCGCTTCAGCTCCGCGTAGGCCTGCGCCGTGTGCCGGGTGAGTCGCGTGAGGTCGCCGAGCGCCGCGGCGTTGGCGACGAACCCGAAATCCATGCTGTCGTGGTAGGACGCCAGCGTGGCGTTGAGCCCGATCGAGGCGGCCAGCGCGGATACGGGGTAGATGCCGAGCAGCCGTGCACCGTTGAGGTAGCGGGGTTCCTTGGCGCCGGCGACGTTGGAGATGACGAGGTTGCACGCGGGGTGCGCGATGCGGTCGAGGTGCGTGGATGCGCCCAGCCCCGCGAGCGCGACGAGTCCGACCGCGTAGGTCATCGCCGCCTCGGTCGACATGCCGGCCAACTCCTTCTTGGCCGCGGCGACCGAGTGCACCACGTGGTGGAGCCGCGATCCGCTCTGCGAGTGGCGTGGACGGGTGCTGCGGCGGCGCCGGTGTGTCGAGCGCGAAGCCGGGGATGGGCACGGTGGGCCGGTCGGACGTGCTCAGCCCCGCATAGATTCGCTGCAGGCCGGATTCCCCGTCGATGATCGAGTGATGAGTCTTGGTGTATATCGCGAACTTCCGGCCGGGGACCCCGTCGATCACCCAGAAGCGAAAAAGCGGCCGGTCGTGGTCGAGCATCGGTTCGTGCAGGTCGGCGACGAGGTGCAGCAGGTCGTCGTAGGTGGCGCCGGCGGGCAGCGCCAGATGCCCGATGTGGTAGCGCTGGTCCCAGCCCGCGACTTCCCGGAAATGGGGTCCGCCGCGGCCCACGATCTCCGGCACGTAGTTGAACGGCGGCGACGGCGGGTATGCCCGCAACTCCTCGACGATGTCCCGGACGATCGGCGCGCGACCGGGCGGCTTCTGGAACAGCATCATCGCCCCGACGTGGGTCGTGCCGGTGGGCGACTCGATCAGCAACCATGAAAGATCTAGGGCTGGAATCGGTTTGGTCATTGCGGACTCCTACCGCCCGTCGGGAATCGCAAACGGTATCGCGATGTTCCTCCCGGCGGCTATGCCCGACGAGGGCATTAGGGCCCGTTGCGGAAGCCTTAAGTCCTAGCGCGCGGTCACAGCGCCGCGATGGTGTCCGTCAGGGTGTCGCGCGGATCGCGCCAGACGATGCCGAGGTCGCGCTCGCTGGGCGAGTCGTCCGACGCCGGCATCTGGGTGTAGTACTGCATGCCCGCCGCGGTGAACGGCGTGTCGAACGGCAGCAGCCGGCCCGCCCGGTCCAGGACCGCGCCGGCGACGCGCAGCGCGACGTCGGGAACCGGGACGGCGACCATCGGGGTGCGGCCCGTCTGCCCCAGCATCGCCGCGAGGTCGGCGGCCGGGACCCGGTGGCCGCCCGCCATGTAGCGGCGCGGCCCGCGCCCGGGCTCGAGCAGCGCCGCGTGCAACGCCGCGACGTCGCGGACGTCGACGACCAGCCACGCCGCACCCCGGCCCGGGATCGCGTGCATGCGCAGCGCGACCCGGACGCCCTCGCCGGCCTCGCCGAACTGGTCGCCCACCGGCGGGCCGAGCACCATGCCGGGATAGGTGATGTTCACCGGCGCGCCGGCGTCCTGCAGCCCGCGGGCATAGATCTCGACCTGCGCCTTGGAGGTGCCGTACCCGTCGGACCCGCCGACCACCGGCAGGTCCGCCGACAGGGTGTCCAGGCCGGGGTGGAACAGGGCGGAGAAGCTCGACACGTGCACGATCGGATCCAGGCCCAGCTCGACGGACTGACCGAGCACGTTCTGCGCGCCCTGCATGTTGGTGGCCAGCATCGCCGCGGTCCGCCGCGGATCGGTGGCCACCAGGGCGGCGCTGTGCACGACGGCGTCACAGTCGCGCAGCGCCTCGCGCACCGACACCCGGTCGGTGATGTCGCCGACCGCGAAGTCCGACACGTCGACGCCCAGCCGGGCGACGGTCGTCTGCAGCTTGGCGGGGGTGCGGACCAGGAACCGGATGGAGTGCCCGGCGTCGGCTACGGCCTTGGCCGTCCACCCGCCGACGAATCCCGTTCCGCCCGTGACGAGTACGTGCATGGGACTACAGGTGGCCCGCGGCGAATTGGGCGGCCTGCTGAACCATGCCGTTCACCGTGTAGGACATGTGGGCCGCGGGATTGCTGCCGTCACCGCAGACCGAATCGCCCTGCGCGCACAGTTCGATGGTCTTCGGTCGGTACAGCGGCCCGATCACGATCACCGGCGCCCGGTACTGCTTCATGAACTGGTCCGAGGGCGTCCCGAACATGGTGACCGCCCCGACGTGGTTGGCGACCTGGGGCGGCATCGGCTTGGGCACCTCGGAGGCCGGGACGCCGGGCGGCACGGATGCCGAGGTGACGAACCCGGCCACCGCGGCGCCCTGGGAGTACCCGCCCAGCACCTCCTTGGTGTTGGGGCAGTTGGCCGCCGTGGATTCGACGTGGGAGCTCGCGTCGCGCACCCCCTCGATGAATCCGGCCGGGAAGTCGGGGTTGGAGAAGTCGGTACTCGCGGGATAGCTGACCGCGTAGACACCCAGCGTCCGCGCACCGATCTGCGGGCGCAGCGCATCGACGAACGACCGTCCGACCCCGCCCAGCCCGGGCGGCTCCCCGGAGCCGCGGGCGAAGACCACCTCGACGTCGGGACACGGGCCGGCGGCCGCGGGGGGCGCGGGGCAGCACAGCGGGGCGGCCGCCGTCGCGACGGCCACCACCAACGGGCGAAATATTGCGCTGCGAATTGAGTCGAAAACGTTCATCGGGCGGTGCGGTGACTATTTCTTGAAGGCATCCTTCACTTTCTCACCCGCGTCCTTCAGGCTCGACTTGGCCTGGTCCGCCCTGCCCTCGTTCCGGGTGTCCTCGTCCCCGGTCACCTTGCCGACGGCCTCCTTGGCCCGGCCACCCAGATCCTCGATCTTGTTCTTGATTTTGTCTTCGGCGCTCATGGTGGACCATTTACCCCGCCGCGGGTGATGTTGAAACCCGACCGCGCCTGTCACCATGGAATTCGTGAGCACCGCAATCGTCGTGGCGATCCTCGTCGGCGTGACACTGCTCGCCCTCGGCATGGTGGCCAACCAGCTGCTCCGGCTGCGGAAGTGGTTGAAGAACTCGCCCGCGGTCCCCCCGGCTCCCGAAGAGCCGCCGGACGAACGCCGATGACCGCAACGGAGCTGCTGGTGAGCGCCGACGGCCTGCCCCGCGGTGTATCCGGTGCCGCAGACCCGCATTTCGGAAACGTCGTCAAACTGTTCGCCCAGCTCTTCTTCGGCCGCCGGTTCGGCGGGGGTGCCCTGTGCGTCTACATCGACGGCGTGCCCGTCGTCGACGTCTGGACGGGGTGGTCGGACCGGGCCGGCACCCGGAGCTGGAGCGCCGACACCGGCGCCATGGTGTTCTCGGCCACCAAGGGTGTCGCCTCGACGGTGATCCACCGGCTGGCCGACCGCGGACTGCTGTCCTACGACGAACCCGTCGCCGCGTACTGGCCCGAGTTCGGCGCGAACGGCAAGGGCGACATCACCGTTCGTGACGTCCTGCGGCACCGGTCCGGGTTGTCGCATCTGCGCGGCGTCACCAAGACCGAGCTGATGGACCACCTGCTGATGGAGCAGCGCCTGGCCGCCGCGCCCGTCGACCACCTGCGCGGCGTGCAGGCCTACCACGCGCTGACCTACGGGTGGTTGCTGTCCGGGCTGGCGCGGGCGGTGACGGGCAAGGGCATGCGGGAGCTGATCCGACAGGAGGTGGCCCGACCCCTCGACACCGACGGGGTGCACCTCGGGCGCCCGCCGCAGGGGGCACCGACCACGGTCGCCGAGATCCTGATGCCGCAGGGCAGGCTGCGCACCCCGGTCGTCGACTTCCTCGCGCCGCGGGTGGCCGGCCTGAAGTTCTCCGGGGCACTCGGCGCGATGTACTTCCCGGGGGTCGTCTCGCTGGTCAAGGGCGAGACACCCTTCCTCGACGGCGAGGTGCCCGCGGCCAACGGCGTGGTGACCGGCCGTGGACTGGCCAAGATGTATGCCGCGCTGGCCAACGACGGCCGCATCGACGGCGGGCAATACCTTTCCGAGGAGTTGGCGCGCGGCCTGACCGGGCGGTCCCGGATCAAGTGGCCCGACGCGAACATGATGGTGCCCATGCCTTTTCACCTCGGCTACCACGAGTCGCCAATTCCCGGCCTGCTCAACGGTTTCGGGCATGTCGGCCTGGGCGGGACGCTCGGATGGGCCGATCCCGCGACGGGCAGCGCGTTCGGGTTCGTGCACAACCGGCTGCTGACGCCGTTGTTGTTCGACATGGGGTCGTTCGCGGGGCTGGCCGGCCCGCTGCGCAACGCCGTCGAGGCGGCCCGGCACCGGGGGCCGCTCGAGGTGCCCGGGCTGGGCGCCGGTTACACCGACGCCTTGGGCACGTTGCCGCGGGGCAGCGTCAGCGGGAGATCGGTGTAGGTCGCGATCCCCGGGGCCGCGGCGACGACGGCCGGGATCGCGTTGATGGCGGGCATCGCGGTCATGATGTGGCCGAGGTCCATGAATTCCTCGATCGTCGTGGCCTGGAAGTACGGCGGCGGCAGGAAGCCGACCTTGGTGGTCACCGTCGGCTGCCCGTCGATCTGGATCACCCAGCCGTCCTGGTCGATCTTCCAGTCCGGCTCGAGGGTCTGGCCCTTGCGCCAGCGCACGTTCAGGTCGATCACGGCGGTGTCGCCGACGATCCCCTGCCAGCTGATGTAGACCCCCGCAACGCATCCCGCGGGGATGGTCCAGGACGCCATCTCCAGGTCCGCTGTGGTCTGGGCGAACTCGGCCACGCACCGCACCTCGTCGAGCTCGACGCCCAGCGCGTCGCCCACCAGCCGGACCGCCTCCCCGAAGATGGCCGTCCCCTTGGCGGCCATCGCCGGCAGGTCCGGGTTGTCGATCGGCTGGCCGAAGCCGACCGGCTTCTCGGTCTCGGGGGAGTCGTAGAACGTGGTGTCGGCGGCCTCGTTGACGGTGACCTTGTCGACCCGGTTGCACACCATCGCCGACACGATGGCCAGCAGCTCGGCGAAACCGGGGCTGACGCCGGACCCGAAGATCGTCGCGCCGCCCGTCCGGCAGGCGTGCAGGATGCGGTCGCGGCCGTCGCCGAGGTTGCCGCCGGTGATGAACGACGCCGTCGTCACCACGTTGACGCCCGCGGACAGGATGCGCACCAGCTCGTCGACGTCGATCCACATGGGGTTGTAGACGACGCAGTCGGGCTTCAGCGCGAGCAGCTCGTCCACGTCGTTGGTGGCGGCCACGCCCAGCGGCTCGATGCCGACCAGCTCGCCGGCGTCGCGGCCGACCTTCTCGGGGGACCACGCGTAGCAGCCGACCAGTTCCAGCAGGGGATTGGTCACGATCGACTTCAGCGAGCTCTTGCCGACGTTTCCGGTGTTCCATTGAACGACGCGATAGGTGTTTGGCACTCGCTCAGCATAGGGAATCACCCGCGCCCGGGCGATAGTGAACCCGGCGACCGTACGAAGGAGGACATCCGATGCCCGGTGTGAAATGGCTGGAAAGGCCCGAGGCCCATGACTTTCCGGCCGCGGCCGACTACCTCGCGCTGCTCGCCGACGCGCAGACCGTCACGCAGTTGACGGAGCGGCTGAAGGCCGGGAACGTCGTCCACAAGAAGGCCAAGGACATTCTGCGAGCGGCGCGGCTGCGCCTGCTGCCCGCCGACAACCCGCATGTCGCGGCGGATCTGGCCAAGATCGAGAAGGGCCAGCCCCTCTCGGCCATCCTGCTGGTGCGCGGCGACCTGGTCACCGGTGTCGCGTTGCAGATCGCCGACGGCTACCACCGCGTGTGCGCCAGCTATCACACCGACGAGAACACCGACATTCCGGTGGTGCTCGCCGATCCGCCCCGTGCTTGAGTGGACGAGTGATCGAGATTCATGCCGTGCAATCGGTGCGGGTGCTGACCCTGTCGTCGGGAAGCGTCAACGCCCTCGACGTCGACCTGTTGGAAGAGGTGGCCCTGGCGGTCAGAGACCTGGCGCGTTCCGACGACGCCGGTGCGCTCGTCGTCACCGGTGCCGGCCGGGTCTTCAGCGCCGGCGTCGACCTCAAACGCGCGGTGGCGGAGGGCAGCGACTACACCGATCGGCTGGTCCCCGCCCTGTCGGAGGCGTTCGAGGCGCTCTTCACCTATCCGGGGCCCACGGTGGCCGCGGTCAACGGTGCGGCCATCGCGGGTGGGTGCGTGCTGGCCTGCGCGTGCGACCGGCGCCTGATCACCCCGGAGGCGCAGATCGGGGTGACCGAGGTGCACGTCGGGGTGCCGTTGCCGGTCGCCGCGCTCGAGGTCGTGCGTTATGCATGCGGCGACCACGCCGACGTGGTGCTGCTCGGCGGGCGCACCTACAGCGGGGCCGAGACGATAGCAGCCGGGCTCGCCCACCGGGTGGTCGACGGCGATCTCATGGCGATGGCGGTGGCGGAGGCGACGGAGCTCGGCGGCATCCCGGCGGACGCCTATCGCCACACCAAGGGCCAGCTGCGCGCCCCGACCATGGCGCGGATTCGCGAGTCCGCCGACATCGACGACGAGGTGCGCCGGATGTGGGGCTCGGCCGAGACCCAGCAGCGCCTCGCCCAGTACGTGGAGCGTTTGCGGCGCCGCGACTGAGCCCGCCCGCTATTCGTCTATTCGTCGTCGACCGCGACGCCGCCGCGGCTGCGCCTGCGCCGCATCCGGTGTGAGCCCTTCCCGGTCGGCCGGCGGTTGCGCAACCCGCCCGGGGCGTCGTCGGGCTCCTCGGCCGCTTCGGCGGTCGGGGCTTCCTGGGTCTCGGCGGCCTCGAGCTCCTCGGTTTCCCCGGCTTCCCCGGTCTCCTCTGCGGCTTCGTCGGTGGTCTCGGCCTCTTCGGTCTCTTCGGTCTCTTCGGACTCCTCGGCCTCTTCGGCCTCTTCGGCTTCGCCCTTCGCGCGGCGGAGGCGACGCTTCTTGGGCTTGCGTGCCTTGATCGGTTTCGGCGGTGGCGGGGGCAACTCGGCCACGAACGCCAGGTAGAACGCGAAGATGCCGAGCACCGCGATCGCGGCGGCGCCGCCGTAGATCCCGAACAGATACCGCCCGGCGGCGTCCAGGCTGAGCCAGATCTCGCTGATCGCGGTCCCGACGATCAGCACCGCGGCCAGCACGTGGGCCACCACCGACCACACCCGGATGCGCAGGGCGAGCTGCGGGGTCCCCAGCTCCGGCCTGCGGCTGCGCAACAGGACGAACACCACCGGCAGCGCGGCCAGGCCGATCAGTGCGCCCGACGCGATCCGGCCGGCCATCCCCAGCGCCCGCGGCATCTCACCCATCAGCTCGTACCAGCGGGGCAACACGCAGTAGAAGTAGAGGACACCGGCGGCAATCGCGGACAACGCGTGCCACAGCACGAACCACTTCCGGCCCATACGCCTCCTCAGGCTGGTGAGTTCACGCCAGTCCAGGGGCGACCAGAACCCACGTCGTGTTCGTCCGCGCCTTGCTCAAGGTGCGCTCCGTATGGCGGAGGATGCGGGATTTGAACCCGCGAGGGCTGTTAACCCAACCCGCGTTCCAGGCGAGCGCCATAGGCCACTAGGCGAATCCTCCGTGGGCCATGGTAACTGCTGAGTCCAGCGGTGGGACCTGCGGCTTGTGCGTGGCGCCCCGACGCGGGTACTACACTCGCCGGAGGACCCCGCGCGGCGTCTATCCTGTGAACTCCCCCAGGGCCGGAAGGCAGCAAGGGTCAATGGGCTCTGTCGGGTGCGCGGGGTCCCCCATGTTCGGGGCGCCGCACCAGATCGACGAAAGGCTCATCGGTGTCGTTCGACTTCCTCAGCCCTGACGAGCTGACCGCACTGCACGCACGCCACCAGCAGGAGTATGCGCAGCTGCAGTCCAAGAAGCTGTCGTTGGACCTGACCCGCGGCAAACCCGCGCCGGAGCAGCTCGACCTGTCCAACCGGCTGCTGAGCCTGCCCGGGAACGAATTCCGCGACCCCGAGGGCACCGACACCCGCAACTACGGCGGCCTGCACGGCCTGCCCGGACTGCGGGCCGTCTTCGCCGAGCTGCTGGGCATCCCGGTGCCCAACCTGATCGCGGGCAACAACTCCAGCCTGGAGCTGATGCACGACATCGTCGCCTTCTCGATGCTGTACGGCGGCGTGGACTCCCAGCGGCCCTGGAAGGACGAGCCGGCCGTCAAGTTCCTCTGCCCCGTCCCCGGCTACGACCGGCACTTCGCCATCACCGAGACGATGGGCGTCGAAATGATCGGAGTCCCGATGCTCGAGGACGGCCCGGACGTCGACCTGATCGAAGAGCTGGTGGCCGTCGACCCGGCCATCAAGGGGATGTGGTCGGTGCCGGTGTTCGCCAACCCCACCGGCATCACCTACTCCTGGGAGACGGTCCGCCGGCTCGTCCAGATGCGCACGGCGGCGCCCGACTTCCGGCTGTTCTGGGACAACGCCTACGCGGTGCACACCCTGACGCACGACTTCGTCAGCCAGATCGACGTCCTCGGTCTGGCCGCCACGGCCGACAACCCCAACCGCCCGTACGTGTTCGCGTCCACCTCCAAGATCACCTTCGCCGGCGCCGGCGTCAGCTTCCTGGGCGGATCGCTGGGCAACATCGCCTGGTACCTGCAGTACGCGGGCAAGAAGTCGATCGGCCCGGACAAGGTCAACCAGCTGCGGCACCTGCGCTTCTTCGGCGACGCCGACGGGGTGCGCCTGCACATGCTGCGCCACCAGCAGATCCTCGCGCCGAAGTTCGCGCTCGCGCTCGAGATCCTCGAGCAGCGGCTCGGCGATTCCAAGATCGCCTCGTGGACCGACCCCAAGGGCGGCTACTTCATTAGCCTCGACGTGCTGCCCGGCACCGCCAAGCGGACGGTCGCGCTGGCCAAGGACGCGGGCATCGCGCTGACCGAGGCCGGCGCGTCGTTCCCGTACCGCAACGACCCCGACGACAAGAACATCCGGATCGCTCCCACCTTCCCGTCGCTGCCCGACCTGCGCGACGCGGTCGACGGCCTGGCGACGTGTGCGCTGCTGGCCGCGTCGGAGTCCGTGCTGTCCGCGACATCCAGTGTGAACTGAGGGCGGGCGCACTACTCGACGGCCAGGCCCACGGTCGTCGGCGTTCGTCGGTAGCCTGCTCTGCGTGGCTCTCTACCGTAAGTACCGGCCGGCAACCTTCGCCGAGGTGGTGGGGCAGGAGCACGTCACCGAGCCGCTGTCGATCGCCCTGGAAGCCGGCCGGATCAACCACGCGTACCTGTTCTCCGGCCCGCGCGGGTGCGGGAAGACGTCGTCGGCGCGCATCCTGGCGCGGTCGCTGAACTGTGTGCAGGGCCCGACGGCCAGCCCGTGCGGAGTGTGCGATTCGTGCACCGCGCTGGCGCCCAACGCGCCCGGCAGCATCGACGTGGTCGAACTCGACGCCGCCAGCCACGGCGGCGTGGACGACACCCGCGAGCTGCGGGACCGCGCGTTCTACGCGCCGGCCCAGTCGCGCTACCGGGTGTTCATCGTCGACGAGGCGCACATGGTGACCACCGCCGGTTTCAACGCGCTGCTCAAGATCGTCGAGGAACCTCCCGAACACCTCATCTTCATCTTCGCCACCACCGAACCGGAGAAGGTGCTCCCGACGATCCGGTCGCGCACCCATCACTACCCGTTCCGGCTGCTGCCGCCGAAGACCATGCGGACGTTGATCGAGCGGATCTGCGCGCAGGAGGGCGTCGTCGTCGACGACGCGGTCTACCCGCTGGTGATCCGCGCCGGTGGCGGGTCGCCGCGCGACAGCCTCTCGGTGCTGGACCAGCTGGTGGCCGGGGCCGAGAACTCCCACGTCACCTACCAGCGGGCGCTCGGGCTGCTGGGCGCCACCGACGTCGCGCTGATCGACGACGCCGTCGACGCCCTAGCCGCCGGCGACGCCGCCGCGCTGTTCGGCGCCGTCGAGTCGGTGATCGACGCGGGCCACGACCCGCGCCGGTTCGCCACCGACCTGCTGGAGCGCTTCCGCGACCTGATCGTCATGCAGGCCGTCCCCGACGCGGTCAGCCGCGGCGTCGTCGACGCGCCTGAAGACGTGCTGGACCGGATGCGCGAGCAGGCCACCCGCATCGGCGCGGCGACCCTGACCCGCTACGCCGAGGTGGTGCAGGCCGGGCTGGGGGAGATGCGGGGGGCGACGGCGCCACGGCTGCTGCTCGAAGTGGTCTGCGCCCGGCTGCTGCTGCCGTCGGCCAGCGACGCCGAGTCGGCGCTGCTGCAGCGCGTCGAGCGCATCGAGACCCGGCTGGAGATGTCGATCCCGGCACCGGCCGTCGCGGCCCCGCCGCGGGCCCCCAGACCCGAACCCAGGCCCGCACCCGAGCCGGAACCCAAGCCCAAGCCCGAGCGGAGCCGCGAGCAGGTGGCCGAACCGGCCCCGGCGCCCGAGCCCGAACCGGCTCCCGTCGCGGCTCCGGTCGCCGGTGAGCCCAACGCGGCCGCGGTGCGGACCATGTGGCCTACCGTGCGCGACAAGGTGCGCCAGCGCAGCCGCACCACCGAGGTGATGCTGGCGGGCGCGACGGTACGCGCCGTGGAGGGCAACACGCTGGTGCTGACCCACGAGTCGGCGCCGCTGGCCAAGCGCCTGTCCGAGCAGCGCAACGCCGACGTCATCGCCGAGGCGCTCAAGGACGCCCTGGGCGTGAACTGGCGGGTGCGCTGCGAGACCGGCACGGCGGCGTCGCCGGCGGCCGTGACCCCCGAGCCGCAAGCGCCCGAGCCCGACCCGGTGCCCGACCCGCGGGCCGAAGAGGAGGAGCACATGCTCGCCGAGGCCGGCAGCGAGCCGTCGGCGCCGCGTCGTGATCCCGAAGAGGCCGCCCTCGAACTGCTGCAGAACGAGTTGGGCGCCCGCCGCATCGACGGCGGCTAGGGCTGCCACCAGGGCCGCAGCGGCAGGCCGTCGTCGCCCGACGGGCCGACCTTGGTCGCCAGCACGTGATGCAGCTGCAGGTTGTTCTGCTCGAAGGCCACCCGCGAGGCCGCCATGTACAGGCCCCACACCTTGGCGGTCGGCAGGCCGACCTCGGCGACCGCGTCGTCCCAGCGCCCGACCAGGTTGCGGCACCAGTCCCGCAGCGTCATCGCGTAGTGGTGCCGGAAGTTCTCCGTGTGCAGCACCTCGAACCCGGCGTCCTGGATCTCGGTGGTGATGCGTCCGGAACCGGTCAGCTCCCCGTCCGGGAACACGTAGCGGTCGGTGAATCCCCCCGCGAACGAGGTCGACCGGTTGTCGCGGCGGGTGATGCAGTGGTTGAGCAGCAGACCGCCGGTGCGCAGCTTGGACCGCAGGAAGCCGAAGTAGGCGGGGTAGTTCCGCACGCCGATGTGTTCGGTCAGCCCGATCGAGGAGACGGCGTCGAACCCGGCCTCACCCACGTCGCGGTAGTCGGCGTGGCGCACCTCGGCCAGCCCGGCGAGCCCCTGCTCCGCGATCGCCTGCTGCGCCCACTTCGCCTGCTGGGCCGACAGGGTGGCGCCGATGGCGCGCACGCCCTGGCGCGCCGCGTAGCGGACCATGCCGCCCCACCCGCAACCGACGTCGAGCAGCCGGTCGCCCGGCCGCAGCCGCAGCTTGTCGAAGATCAGCCGGTACTTGTTCTCCTGGGCCCCTTCCAGCGTCGCGTCGGCATGCGGATACGCCGCGCAGGTGTAGGTCATCGACGGACCGAGCACCCACTCGTAGAAGGTGTTGGAGACGTCGTAGTGGTGGTGGATGGCCTCGGCGTCCCGGGTCTTGCTGTGCATCAGGCCGTCGGCGACCCGGCGCCACCGGGGCGGCGTCTCCTGTGGGGGTGGCGTGATCGGCCGGAAGTGCTCGACGCCGAGCGAGCGCACGACGTTGGCCATCACCCGCGCCGACGGCCGCTTGAACTGGACCCGGTCGGTCATCGTCTTGAGTAGCTCGTAGGGGTCGCCGGGGTGCACCCCGTACAGCTGCAGGTCGCCCGACACGTATGCGCGGGCCAGGCCGAGCTCGCCGGGGGCCGTGGCCAGGTAGGTGGCGCCGCGGGGTGTGCGGAGGTCCAGGCCCAGCACCGCGTCGGAGTCGCCGGCGGTGCTGCCGTCGTAGGCGGTGAACCTCAGCGGCTGCCGCCCCGTCGCGGCGAAGATCGCCAGGATCTCGGCCATGCTGAGTTTCCCCGCGGTGGTGCGGTGGGGTTCTCGGATTGTCGTCATCGCCGTTGCACCGCCTTCGCGTAGAGGTCTAGGAGACGAGAGTCGGGGTCGTAGGTATTCTTGACCGTCTTGTAGGCCTCGCCGCCGTAGCGGGCGTCGAACTCCTCGCGGGTGTAGAAGGAGTCCGAATACAGCGACTTGTGCCCGTCGAGTTCGCTCACCTTCGCCTCGATCATCCGGTTCGTTGCGTCCGCTGGGCCTGCCTCGTCTGCAGCGGCCCCGGCCGGCACCGAGGACCAGAACCCGATGTTGACATACGTGTGGTCGGCCCGCATCGGATACAGCGGCCAGCCGTCGTGATCGCGCAGCCGCAACGGGCAGAACCAGATCGGGGCGATGGGCACGGTGTGCAGGAACCATTCCAGGAACTCGGCGGCGCGTTCGATGGGCACCTCGACGTCCTGCACCACCCGCTCCCGCGCCGGGCGGCCGTGACTTTTGTCGAGCCGGTCCGAGATGCCGAAGCGCCGGTCGGCCGCCACCAGCTTCGAGTAGACGCTGCTGCGCCGGTAGCGGCGCGGCCACCACCGCCGCAGCCGCGGATCCTGCACGCCGAACGCTCGGGAGCACCAGAACCAGTCGGTGTCCCAACGCCAGAAGTAGTCGTGGATCGTCAGCCGGTCGTCCTTGGCGGCGTCCGGACCCGCGGCGTCGTGCTGGATCGACCGGTAGTAGATGTCCTTGCCGGTGTAGTCGCTGACCGGACCCGGGGTCGACGTCCGCCTGCCGATGCTCAGGTAGCTCTCTTCCGGGCCGAACACCACGCCGTCGAGATAGTCGACGGGAGCGCCGCCGTGCCCGCCGGTGTCGACGATGCGTTCGGCCGCCGTCACCATCTCCGTCAGCGAGTGGAATCGGATGTGCCGCAGCGCCACAAAGGGCGATACCGACTCCAGCTCGATCCGCAGCCGGGTCGAATAGCCCAGGGTGCCATAGGAATTGGGAAATGCGCGGAACAGGTCAGGATGCCGGGTGCGCGACGCGGTGAGCAGTTCGCCGCCGCCGGTGAGGATGTCCATCTCGAGCACCGACTCGTGGGGCAGCCCGTTGCGGAACGACGCCGACTCGATCCCCAGCCCGCTGACCGCACCGCCGAGGGTGATCGTCTTCAATTGCGGGACGACCAGTGGCGAAAGGCCGTAGCGCAACGTCGCCGCCACCAGGTCCTCGTAGGTGCACATGCCGGCGACGTCGGCGGTGCGGGTCTCGGGGTCGACCCCGAGGACGCCGGTCAGCCCGGAGGTGTCCAGCCCGGGCGCGTCGTGTTTGGTGCGGGCGCGGAACAGGTTTGAGGTGGGTTTGGCGAGCCGGACGGCGGAGGTCGGCGGGATGGATCGATAACTCGCCATCAACCGGTCGACGCCGGCGGTGTGGGCTGAGAGTGTGGATCCAGGGATTGGCACCACATATACCCTAGTCTTCGGCAACTGCCCGTGCACCCGTGCGCGGGCGGCGACACGCAGAAACGAGCATGCGGAAACGATCATGAGGGGAAGTTGCCTTGGGACAGGTAAGCGCAGCCAGCACGATCTTGGTCAATGCCGAGCCCGCGGCCACCCTTGCCGCGGTCGCGGACTATGAGGAGATGCGCCCGAAAATCCTTTCCCCGCAGTACAGCCAGTACCAGGTGCTGCAGGGTGGGCAGGGCGCGGGCACGGTCGCCAAGTGGAAGCTGCAGGCGACCAGATCGCGCGTGCGCGACGTGCAGGTCGGCGTCGACGTCGCCGGCCACACCGTCATCGAGAAGGACGCGAACTCGTCCATGGTGATCAACTGGACGGTGGCGCCCGCCGGGCCCGGGTCCAGCGTCACCGTCAAGACCACCTGGACCGGGGCGGGCGGCGTCAAGGGATTCTTCGAGAAGACCTTCGCGCCCTTGGGGCTGAAGAGGATTCAGGGCGAGGTGCTGGCCAACCTGAAGAAGGAGCTGGAGGGCTAACGGGCCTGGCTCTGGGTGGCCAGGTAGCCCGCGACACCGCGCACCATCGCGTCGGCGTATTTCTGCCGGCCCTCGGGGGACTGCATCAGCGCCGAGTCGGCGGGGTTTTTCATGTTGCCGCACTCGACCAGGATCGCGGGGTACTGCGCCAGGTTCAGGCCGGTCAGGTCCGAGCGACCGTAGAGTCCGTTTTGGCCGATGTAGTTGGCGGGCGGAATGCCCGACGCCTGCAACTGGTCGCGCATGATCCGGGCGTACTGGACCGACGGCCCGGCCTGCACCGGGTTGAGCGGCGGTGCCGAGTAGTTCACGTGGAAGCCCCGGCCGGACGGGGGGCCGCCGTCGGCGTGGATGCTCAGGATCGCATTGGGGTGCAATGAATTGGCCACGTTGACGCGCTCATCGATGCACGGCCCCAGCGCGTTGTCGTTGCCGCGCGACAGGGCGGTCCGCACGCCCAGCGCGTTCAGCTCGGCGCGCACCCGCAGCGCGGTGTCCCAGGTGAACGTGTGCTCCGGGTAGCCGGCGTTGGTCGACGTGCCGCTGGCCTGGCAGTCCTTGGTGCCGCCGCGGCCCGTCGGCACCTGGCGGCTGATGGAGGCGTCGTTGGCGCCGTTGTGGCCGGGGTCGATGAAGACGATCATGCCGGCGATGTTGGATGGGGCCGCGTTCGCAACCGGGGCCGCGGCCGGGCCGGCAAGGATCGCCGCCGACGCGGCCACCAGCGCCGCGACCGCCGTCTTGAGCCCGACACGCCTGCTCACTCGTAGGTCCACCACGCCACGGTAACCGGGGGCGGTCTACGCTGGGGGTTTCGAACCGCCCGACACCCGTAGGCGAAACCAACTCGATACCGAGATGCGAGGGGATTGTCATGCAACCCGGAGGTCAACCCGGAGGTCCCGGAGGCGATATGTCCGCCCTGCTCGCCCAGGCGCAGCAGATGCAGCAGAAGCTTTTGGAAGCCCAGCAACAGCTCGCCAACGCCGAGGTGCACGGTCAGGCCGGCGGCGGTCTGGTCAAGGTCGTCGTCAAGGGCAGCGGGCAGGTGGTCGGGGTGCAGCTCGACCCCAAGGTCGTCGACCCTTCCGACATCGAGACCCTGCAGGACTTGATCGTCGGCGCCATGTCCGACGCGTCCCAGCAGGTCACCACGATGGCGCAGGAACGGCTCGGGGCGCTGGCCGGCGGCATGGGCGGTCCCCCGCCCGGTGCTCCGGGCGCTCCGCCCGCGCCGCCGGCTCCGCCGACCCGGATGCCGGAGCTGTAGACCTCGTACCGACATGTTCGAGGGACCCGTCCAGGATCTGATCGACGAGCTGGGCAAGCTGCCGGGGATCGGCCCGAAGAGCGCTCAGCGGATCGCCTTCCACCTGTTGTCGGTGGAACCGCCCGATATCGACCGGTTGACCGCGGTGCTGTCCCGGGTGCGCGACGGCGTCCGATTCTGCGCGGTGTGCGGCAACGTCTCCGACGACGAGCGGTGCAGAATTTGCTCTGACAGCCGTCGAGACGCATCCGTGGTGTGCGTCGTCGAGGAGCCCAAGGACATCCAGGCCGTCGAGCGCACCCGCGAGTTCCGCGGCCGCTACCACGTCCTGGGCGGCGCGCTGGATCCGCTGTCCGGGGTGGGCCCCGAGCAGCTGCGGATCCGCGAGCTGCTGAGCCGCATCGGTGAGCGCGTCGACGACGTCGACATCACCGAGGTGATCATCGCGACCGACCCCAACACCGAGGGGGAGGCGACGGCAACCTACCTGGTGCGGATGCTGCGCGACATCCCCGGCCTGACCGTCACCCGGATCGCGTCCGGACTGCCGATGGGCGGCGACCTGGAGTTCGCCGACGAGCTCACGCTGGGGCGCGCGCTCGCCGGTCGCCGGGCGATGGTCTGACGCGGGCTGGTTCCCGCGCCGAGATCGACGTTTCGCAGGTCCCTTCTCGCGCTTTTCTGCAAAAGGTGGATCTCGGTGCGGCACCGGCGGCGCTAGCGGGCCGCCAGCCGTTCGCGGCGCAGCAGCTCCACCTCGGGCAGCTCCAGCGGCGCCAGCTCGCCGGCCACCCGGCCCAGCAGCAGGTCGGCGAGCTCGGGGTTGCGGGCCAGGCACGGCCCGTGCATGTAGGTCGCGACGACACTGCCCTGCACCGCGCCGTCGAAGCCGTCCCCGGCCCGGTTACCCGCGCCCCTGGTCACCGCGCCCAGCGGTGCCGCCGCGGGACCCAGCACGGTGCCGCCGCGGTGGTTCTCGAACCCCGTCAGCGGCTGGGTGAGCCCGGCCGGCATCGGCGTGCTCACCAGCTCGCCGATGGTGCGCGCCGCCTGCGGCGACGTCGTCGCATCCAGCAGCCCCACCCCGTCGACCCGTTCGCCGGCCGACGTCTCGTACCACTGCCCGAGCACCTGCACGGCCGCGCAGATGGCCAGCACGGGCGCGCCCCGCTCCGCCGCGCGCTGCAGCCCCGGGTGGCGCAGCAGATGCCGGGTGGCCAGCCGCTGGGCGTAGTCTTCCGCGCCGCCGAGGGTGTACAGGTCCAGTGACGCGGGCACCGGATCGGCCAGCGTGATCTCGACGATCTCGGCGGCGATGCCGCGCAGCCGCAGGCGTTGCCGCAGCACCACCGCGTTGCCGCCGTCGCCGTAGGTGCCCATCACGTCGGGCAGCACCAGCCCGATACGCACGGTCGATTCAGCCATGGCGCGCCAATGCCCGCTGCAGCTGCAAGAACGCGGTGTAGTTGGCGACGACCTCCACCCGCCCGGGCGGACACGACGCGATGGCGGCCATGGTGTCGTGCACCAGCGTGTGCTCGACCCCCGCATACCCGAGGCGCACGGCCAGGTCGGTGCCGCGCTCACCGGCGGCCACCACAGCAGTGTTCTCGAAGTGCTCGAACCGGACGTCCCACAGCCACGACAGGTCCTCCCCGTCGGGCACCAGCCCGTTGACCGCGATGACGACGCCGGCCGCGTGCTTGTCCACCATCGACAGCGCCTCGGACCAGCCGGCCGGGTTCTTGGCCAGCAGAAGCCGCGCCTCGTGCCGGCCGACCCGCACGGTCCGGTAGCGCCCGGCGACCTCGTCGACTCCCGAGACCGCCGCGACGGCCGAAGCCGGGTCGGCGCCCAGCGCGACGGCGGCCGCCACGGCCTGGGCGGCGTTGCCCCGGTTCACCGCCCCGGGCAGCGCCAACCGCATCGGCAGGGCCAGGCCGTCGGGCCCGTACAGGATCCCCCCATCTTCCGGGTCGAACCACCACTGCGGGCTGGGCCGCTTGAAGTCGGCCCCGGTGGAGTACCAGTGGCCCTTCTCGCGGACGATCACCTCGCCGCTGCGCGGGCAGCTGACCGAGTCGTTCGCCCACGCACCGCCGGCGGCCACCCACACGACGTTCGGGTTGTCGTAGGCGGCCGAGGTCATCAGCACGTCGTCGCAGTTGGCGACGACCACCGCCGCGGGGTGCCGCGCCAGGCCGGCCCGCAGCGCCCGTTCGATGACGTTGATCTCCCCGACGCGGTCCAGCTGGTCGCGCGACAAATTGAGCAGAACGACGACGGCGGCCTCCACCGCATCCAGGACGTGCGGCACGTGCATCTCGTCGACTTCCAGCGCGGCCAGTGCGGCGTGGCGGTCGGCGGCCAGCGCGGCCACCAGGCCGGCGTCCATGTTGGCGCCTTCGGCGTTGGTCGCCACGGGCCCGACGGTGCCCAGCGCCGCCGCCGTCATCCGGGTCGTGGTCGACTTGCCGTTCGTCCCGGTGACGACGACCGTGCGCCGGCCCGCGCCCAGCTGACGCAGCACCGAACGGTCCAGCGTCATCGCGACCAAGCCGCCGATCATCGCTCCCGCGCCGCGCCCGCTCACCCGCGACGCCCAGCGCGCGCACGCTCCCGCGGCGAGGGCCACGCGGGCGCGGGTGGTGATCACCCGGGAAGTTTAAGGGCGATCGCGAGCGCGGCGCAGAGCGCCGGGCGCTGCGGGTCGGCCGCATCGGGTCGAGCGCGATCGCGAGCGCGGCGCGGAGCGCCGGGCGCTGCGGGTCGGCCGCACCGTTTCGAGCGCGATCGCGAGCGCGGCGCGGAGCGCCGGGCGCTGCGGGTCGGCCGCATCGGGTCGAGCGCGATCGCGAGCGCGGCGCGGAGCGCCGGGCGCTGCGGGTCGGCCGCATCGTTTCGAGCGCGACACGGCGGTGAACGGCCGGGCGATGTCGGCCCGACGTGCCATCCTGTCGTTCATGAACCCGGTGTCTTGGGGGCGGCCGGCCGGCGAGCCGGACGGCGGTTGGGCGGTCGTCGACGTCGAGACCTCGGGGTTCCGGCCGGGTCAGGCGCGCATCATCAGCCTCGCCGCGCTGGGCCTGGACGCCGACGGGCGGGTGGAGCAGTCGGTGGTGAGCCTGCTCAACCCGGGGGTGGACCCGGGCCCCACCCACGTGCACGGGCTGACGGCCGCGATGCTCGAGGATCAGCCGCAGTTCGCCGACATCGCCGGCGACGTGGCCGCGGTGCTGCGCGGGCGCACGCTGGTCGCGCATAACGTCGCGTTCGACTACGCGTTCCTGGCCGCTGAGGCCGAGCTCGCCGGAACCGAGCTCCCCGTCGACACCGTCATGTGCACCCTCGAGCTGGCCCGCCGGCTGGACCTCGGGATCGGCAACATGCGGCTCGAGACGCTGGCGGCGCACTGGGGAGTGACCCAGCAGCGCCCGCACGACGCCTTCGACGACGCCGTGGTGCTGACCGGCGTGTTCGCGTCGGCGCTGCGGCGGGCCCGCGAACGCGACGTGTGGCTGCCTGTGCGTCCGGTCACCCGGCGACGGTGGCCCAACGGCCGCGTCACCCACGACGAGCTGCGGCCGCTGAAGGCGCTGGCGTCCCGGATGCCGTGCCCCTACCTCAACCCGGGGCCGTTCGTGCGGGGCCGGCCGTTGGTGCAGGGCATGCGGGTCGCGCTGGCCGCCGAGGTCAGGCGCACTCACGAGGAGCTCGTCGAGCGGATCCTGCACGCCGGGCTGGCCTACAGCGACACCGTCGACCGGGAAACCTCCCTGGTCGTCTGCAACGACGCGGCCCCCGAGCAGGGCAAGGGCTATCTGGCCCGGCAGCTGGGGGTGCCCGTGGTCACCGATGCGCACTTCATGGACTGCGTCGGTGCCGTCGTCGGCGGCACCAGGATGGAGCAGCTCACCGACGCGTCCGCGCTGGACCCGCAGCTCGCCCTGTTCTGACGGTCCTCTAGTCCAGCGCCTTGCCCTTCAGCGTGTCGAACTCGTCCGGGGTGATCGTGCCGTCGTCCAGCAGTTCCTTGGCGTGGGCGATCTCCTGGGCCGGCGATCGGCCGGTGACGTCGCGGAAGTAGGCCTGGCTGCCCCGCTTGACCAGCGCGGCGGCTTCCCGCGCGCGCATGGTCATGTCCTCGCCGCGGACGATCAGGTAGATCAGCGCCGCCACGTACGGAAACAGCACCAGGAAGAACACCCACACGGCCTTGACCCAACCGGTCGTGTTGTGGTCCCGCCAGAACAGGTCGGCCATGATGCTGAACAGGATCAGCAGGTAGGCGATGAACGCGAACGCGACGATGGCCGACCAGAGGAAGCCCCACGAGGTGTGCCACACGGTGATTGCTCCTTACTCGTCGGCGCCTCTAGTTCCGCGAGGCGCGGTTGACCGCCGAAACGACCGCGCGCAGCGACGCGGTGGTGATCGACGGCGCGATCCCCACCCCCCACACCGTGCGGCCGTGTACGGACGCCTCTACATACGCCGCGGCCTGCGCGTCCCCGCCCGAGCTCATCGCGTGCTCGGAGTAGTCCAGGACGGCCACCTCGAACCCGACGCTCCCGAGGGCGTCGACGAACGCGGCCAGGGGACCGTTGCCGGTACCGCTGATCTCGGTCTCCACCCCGTCGACCTTGACGGTCGCGGTGATGCTGGTGACCCCGCAGTCGTCGTCGGCGGTGTTGACGTGCTGCTTGATCCGCTCCAGCGGCCGCTTCGGGGCGAGGTACTCCTCGGAGAAGGCCTCCCACATCGCCTTGGGCGAGACCTCGCCGCCCTCCCCGGCTGTGCCCTCAGCGATCTTCTGGATCACGCGGGAGAACTCGATCTGCAGCCGCCGCGGCAGCGCCAGGCCGTGGTCGGTCTTCATGATGTAGGCCACCCCACCCTTGCCGGACTGCGAGTTGACCCGGATCACCGCCTCGTAGGTGCGCCCGACGTCCTTGGGGTCGATCGGCAGGTACGGGACCTGCCAGAGCATGTCCTCGACGTCGGAGTCCGCCTCGTCGGCGTCGACCTTCATCTGGTCCAGGCCCTTGTTGATGGCGTCCTGGTGGCTGCCGGAGAACGCGGTGTAGACCAGGTCGCCGCCGTAGGGGTGGCGCTCGGGCACCGGCAGCTGGTTGCAGTACTCGACGGTGCGGCGCACCTCGTCGATGTTGGAGAAGTCGATCTGCGGGTCCACGCCGCGGGAGAACAGGTTGAGTCCCAGCGTCACCAGGCACACGTTGCCGGTGCGCTCGCCGTTGCCGAACAGGCAGCCCTCGATCCGGTCGGCGCCGGCCTGATACCCCAGTTCCGCCGCGGCGACGGCGGTCCCGCGGTCGTTGTGCGGGTGCAGGCTCAGGATGACGGAGTCGCGGCGCGCCAGGTTGCGGCTCATCCACTCGATGGAGTCGGCGTAGACGTTGGGCGTGGCCATCTCCACGGTGGCGGGCAGGTTGAAGATGATCGGGTTCTCGGGGGTGGGTGCGATGATCTCGCCGACGGCGTCGCAGACATCCCTGGCGTACTCCAGCTCGGTGCCGGTGTAGGACTCCGGCGAATACTCGAACCGCCAGCGGGTGCCGGGATGGTTGGCGGCCTCCTCGACGCATTTGCGGGCGCCGTCGGTCGCGATCGCCTGCACCGCGGCGCGGTCGGCGCGGAACACCACGCGCCGCTGCAGGATCGACGTGGAGTTGTAGAAGTGCACGATCGCCTGCCGCGCCCCCTCGCAGGCGAGGAAGGTGCGCTCGATCAGCTCCGGCCGGCACTGGGTGAGCACCTGGATGGTGACGTCGTCGGGGATTGCGCCCTCGGTGATGATCTCGCGGACGAAGTCGAAGTCGGTCTGGCTGGCCGAGGGGAAGCCGACCTCGATCTCCTTGTAGCCCATGCCCACCAGCAGGTCGAACATGCGGCGCTTGCGGGCCGGGCTCATCGGGTCGATCAGCGCCTGGTTGCCGTCGCGCAGGTCCACCGCGCACCACAGCGGGGCACGTTCGATGACGCGGTCGGGCCAGGTGCGGTCGGCCAGGCGCAGCGGCTCGACTTCCTCGGCGAACGGCCGATACCGGTGGACCGGCATCGACGAGCCGCGCTGGGGATTCCACGGGGCCTGGCCGGGCGCGGGCGGACCCGCGGGCGTGACGATGGTGCGGGAAGACGTATAGGTGTCGGAATTGGAATTCACGGTAACTGCTCCGGGGGTGTCAGAAGGAACCTAGACCGGCGCATCGCGAACGCCCGCGACGGGAGGCCGGTCTGGATCAGACCCCGTCGCGGCGTCCGAGGAGGAGCACCCGCTGCACGTGCGCAACTCTACCGCGCTGATCGCGTGTGCCAAAACCGCCGAAAAATTCCGGATGCGCGTGCACGTATTCTGTTGTGGACTCAAACCGAGCGGGGAATTCGCTGGGCCGGAAGGGCAGGCAAAAAGCAGTGGCACTCGTCGTGCAGAAATACGGCGGATCGTCGGTGGCCGACGCCGACCGGATCCGGCGGGTCGCCGAGCGCATCGTCGAGACCAAGAAGCAGGGCAACGACGTCGTCGTGGTGGTCTCGGCGATGGGCGACACCACCGACGACCTGCTGGACCTGGCCCAGCAGGTGTGCCCCGTCCCGCCGCCCCGCGAGCTCGACATGCTGCTGACCGCCGGCGAGCGGATCTCCAACGCGCTGGTGGCGATGGCGATCGAATCGCTGGGCGCGCACGCCCGCTCGTTCACCGGCTCGCAGGCCGGGGTCATCACCACGAGCACCCACGGCAACGCGAAGATCATCGACGTCACGCCCAGCCGGGTGCAGTCCGCGCTCGACGAGGGCCGCATCGTGCTGGTCGCCGGGTTCCAGGGCGTCAGCCAGGACACCCGGGACGTCACCACGCTGGGCCGCGGCGGGTCGGACACCACGGCCGTCGCCCTGGCCGCCGCGCTGAAGGCCGACGTCTGCGAGATCTACACCGACGTGGACGGCATCTTCAGCGCGGACCCCAGGATCGTGCACGACGCCCGCAAGCTCGACACGGTGACGTTCGAGGAGATGCTCGAGATGGCGGCGTGCGGGGCGAAGGTCCTGATGCTGCGCTGCGTGGAGTACGCGCGCCGCTACAACCTGCCTGTGCACGTCCGCTCCTCGTACTCGGACAGTGCGGGCACCGTCGTCGTCGGATCGATCAAGGACAAGCCAATGGAAGATCCCATCCTGACCGGAGTCGCGCACGACCGCAGCGAGGCCAAGGTGACCGTCGTCGGCATCCCCGACATCCCGGGTTACGCGGCCAAGGTGTTCCGCGCCGTCGCCGACGCCGACGTCAACATCGACATGGTGCTGCAGAACGTCTCCAAGGTCGAGGACGGCAAGACCGACATCACCTTCACCTGCTCGCGCGACAGCGGGCCCACCGCGGTGGCCAAGCTCAACGCGCTCAAGGACGAGATCGGGTTCCTCCAGCTGCTCTACGACGACCACATCGGCAAGGTGTCGCTGATCGGGGCGGGCATGCGCAGCCATCCCGGCGTGACGGCGACCTTCTGTGAGGCCCTGGCCGAGGTGGGCGTCAACATCGAGCTGATCTCCACCTCCGAGATCCGGATCTCGGTGCTGTGCCGCGACACCGAGCTGGACAAGGCCGTGGTGGCGCTGCACGAGGCGTTCGGGCTCGGCGGCGAGGAGACCGCGACGGTGTACGCCGGGACGGGCCGCTAGATGGGTCTGTCCATCGGTGTGGTGGGGGCCACCGGCCAGGTGGGTCAGGTGATGCGCACGCTGCTCGCCGAGCGCGAGTTCCCCGCGAGCACGGTCAGGTTCTTCGCCTCGGCCCGCTCACAGGGCCGCAAGCTGGAATTCCGCGGCCGGGAGATCGAGGTCGAGGACGCCGAGACCGCCGACCCGGCCGGCCTGGACATCGCGCTGTTCTCCGCCGGCAAGACGATGTCGCTGGTGCAGGCGCCGCGGTTCGCCGCGGCCGGGGTGACGGTGATCGACAACTCCTCGGCGTGGCGCAAGGACCCCGACGTGCCGCTGGTGGTGTCCGAGGTGAACTTCGAGCGGGATGCGCACCGTCGACCCAAGGGCATCATCGCCAACCCGAACTGCACCACGATGGCCGCGATGCCGGTGCTCAAGGTGCTGCACGACGAGGCCGGGCTGACCCGGTTGGTGGTGTCGAGCTACCAGGCGGTCTCCGGCAGCGGCCTGGCCGGCGTGGAGGAGCTGGCCGGCCAGGCGCGCGCGGTCATCGACGACGCCGAGCGGTTGGTGCACGACGGCGGGGCGGTGGACTTCCCGGCGCCGCAAACCTACGTCGCCCCGATCGCGTTCAACGTGGTACCGCTGGCGGGATCGCTGGTCGACGACGGGTCGGGGGAGACCGACGAGGACCAGAAGCTGCGCCACGAGAGCCGCAGGATCCTCGGCATCCCCGACCTGGCCGTCAGCGGCACCTGCGTGCGGGTCCCGGTGTTCACCGGCCACTCGCTGTCGATCAACGCCGAGTTCGCGCGGCCGCTGTCGCCGCAGCGGGCCCGGCAGCTGCTGGACGGCGCGCCCGGCGTCAAGGTGGTCGACGTGCCGACCCCGCTGGCCGCCGCCGGGGTCGACGAATCGCTGGTCGGCCGGATCAGGCAGGACCCGGGGGTGCCCGACGGGCGCGGCCTTGCGCTGTTCGTATCCGGCGACAACCTGCGCAAGGGCGCGGCGCTGAACACGATCCAGATCGCCGAGCTGTTGGCCGCCGAACTATAGTCCGACCGGTGCGCTTCGCCCGCTCGCTGCGCGCCGCGCTGGCAATGTGTTTCCTTGCGCCCCAATGTGTTTGGAGCGCCCACGCGGATCCGCCGGCGCCGGCCCCGGAGCCGATCCTGCCGCCGCTGGCCCCGGGGCAGGTGCTGCGGATCGGCCCGACGGCCGGCACCGGGACCCCGACCGGCGACTACGGGATCGGCGCCACCGACCTGTGCGAGTTCGTCGAGTTCCCCAGCGAGACGCTGCAGGTCTGCGGCGACAGCTTCGCCGGTCAGGGCGTCGGGTTCGGCGGCTGGTACTCCCCGGTCGCGCTGCACGTGGACACCGCGTCCGTCGACGACCCCGGCGGGGTGCGCTACACGGGTGTCCTGGGGGTGGGCCGGCCGCTGCTGGCCGAGGCGACCCCGGCGGGGGACTCCCAGCTGCCCGCCGGGGTGGTGCGGATCAACCGGCGCAACTACCTGATGGTGACGACGGCCAGGGCCCTGGAGCCGGTCAGCTCCCGGCTGGTGGCGGCCGAGCCGTCGCGCCCCGGCTGGCGCACGGTGCCGGGATCGCGGCGCGCCGCGTCCTACCAGGGCGGCTCGCAGACGCAGATCAGCGGCTACTACGACCCGATCCCCACCCCGGAGTCGCCCCGCGGGTGGGTGTACATCGTGGCCGACAGCTTCACCCGGCGGGACCCGGTGCTGCTCTACCGGGCCACCCCGCAGACGTTCACCGACCGGTCCCGGTGGCAGGGCTGGGCGTCCGGGCCGGGCGGGGGCTGGAACAAGCCGCCGACGCCGCTGTGGCCCGACCAGGTCGGCGAGATGTCCATCCGGCAGATCGACGGCAAGACGGTGCTGTCGTATTTCAACGCGGGCACGGAGAACATGGAGGTGCGGGTCGCCGACGACCCGACCTCGCTGGGCGACGCGCCGGTGACGACGGTGGTGCGGCACGACGACTGGCCCGAACCCGCCGAGGCCCTGCCGCCGCCTTTCGACAACCGGCTCGCCCAGCCCTACGGCGGCTACCTCTCGCCGGGCTCCACTCTCGACGAGCTGCGCATCTTCGTCAGCCAGTGGGACACCCGGGCTCGGGAGAGAGCGCCCTACCGGGTGATCCAATTCGCGGTCAACCCCTTCAAGTCCTGATCAGAGGCCATTTTTCAGTCCCCCGTCCGCAGTGCGTCCGCAGCAGATCCGAGCGCCTGATCGACGAGGCCGGCGGCCGCGTTGCGGGTCCGGTCGTTGGCGTTCGGCCAGAGATGGCTATAGGTGTCCAAGGTGACCGACGCGGAATGGTGCCCGAGCGCCCGTTGCACCGTCACCACATCGCACCCGGCCGCGATCAGACCCGATGCGTAGAAGTGCCGCAGATCGTGCAGTCGGTACTCGATGCCGACCTTCTGGCGGACCTTGCGCCACCACCGCGCCACCGTCGCCGCGTGCGCCGGCCGCTGCTCATCCCGAGCCCCGGCGAATAACCACCTGTCTGGGTCGTCGCCGGGCCGGTACAGGCGCACATGCTCGGCCAGGATCTTCACCAGCGCCTCGGGGACGTACACGGTGCGCTCGGAGCCGTACTTCGGGCCGCGGATCTCCATCTGCCCGTCGGCGGTCCATTGGACCTGACGGTGCACCCGGATCTCCTTGCGAATGAAATCGACGTCGGAGAGCTTCAGCGCGCAGGCTTCCCCGCGGCGCAGTCCGGCGAACGCACAGACCGCGATAAATGCCGCGTACCAGGGCTCGATGTCATCGGTCGCGCGGATGGCCGCGCCGACCTCCTGGGCGGCCGGAATGGTCATCGCCGCCGACGCCTTCCGGGTCCGGGGCAGCCGTATCCCCACGGTCACGTCGCGCGGCATGAATTTGTCGCGCACCGCCGCGCGAAGCACACTGCGGACGTTCGCGAATCGGGTCCGAATTGTCGTCGGCTCGAGTCCCTTGTCCTGCATTGCTTTCACCCAGACCTCGATGTGTGACGGCCTGATGTCGGCCACGCTGATGCTGCCGAACGTCACCGAATTCGCAGTGAGATCCATCGTATGAGCGGTTCCCGACACCCACACTTGCCGCGACGACCACTCCCGGTAGAAACTCGCAAACGTGACCTTGCCGCGCTTCGGGTCCACATAGGTGCCCGTGGCGAACTTCGTGGTGATCTCTGTATCCAGCCACGACTGCGCGTCCGCCTTCCGAGCGAACGCCTTCGCGTGCTCGCGGCCGTCCTCATCGACATACCTTGCGCGCCAACGCTTCCCTTTGCCATCCGCGGCACTGGGAACGGTCTCAGTTGTGCCATCAGAAAGCCGGACCGTCTTCGTCCAACGATCCTCGACGCCGGCACGGCGGTTACGTATCTGACTCATGGTCAGCTTCCTGTGCTTCGGTCGGGATGAGGGCCGCGAGCCCTCGCCCTAGTGCTCCCATGCCTCCAAACCGTTTACCGTGCTTCCGGTGTTTCTCCTTGTCTTCCGCGCTGAGGGCTGGTTCGTCCATCTCGGCTATTCGCATGAGCGCAATGAGAGCAGATCTGATGTGGTCAATTGCCTTGCCGCCGTTTGCTTCTATCAACGCGCGCCCGTCGGTGAATTCGAACTCTAGTAATCCGTGCCAGCGATTGCCGAAACGCCGTTGGAAGATCTCTAGGGTAGACAGGCCCTCAACCGCCTTCTCCTGCAATGTGCGGAATCGGTAAGAGAACTCTGTGTCGTCGGTGGCTGTGCGACCAAATGCCTCGTCCAGCGAGAACCCGAAGATTTCCGCGATGGCCACCGCTTCGGCTATCCGCACCGCCCGGTCTCCTGCCTCGATCTTGGCGATGGTCGTCGGGTGGACACTGAGCCCTACAGCGGTCAGCTTGCGCGCCAGGTCAGCCTGTGACCAGTGGTGAGATTCACGTTCGCGGCGTAACCGCTCCCTGAACCTGTCTTCGGCGGACGTGATTCCCATAATCGCAACATACCCGATTTCGCTTGACAAGCGATGCCAACAGCGACATGCTGATCCCATGTTCCCCAAATTAGGTCTAATGCGAAAACAGGAAGGTGTCTCTCGATGACCGCAGACGACATCCTCACAACCAAACAGGTCTGCTCGGAGTATCCGTTCAATCCGGGCACGCTGCGCTTCTGGCGCAGCACAAATCAGGGGCCGGCGAGTTTCACCATCGGTCCGCGGGGTCGCGTGGTGTATCGCCGGTCCGAGATAGAGCGGTGGCTTGCCGAGCAGGAGACGGCTACCCGACGCGGGGGTGGGGCCGCCTGATGGCCGCCAACAACAACAAAGCGGCCCCCGTTGTCCCCGGTGCGCCAACACCGGGCGGGGACCGCTCCAACCCATCCATCGCAACAGCACAGAAAGGCACTCCAATGTTACAACCGCCCATCGACGACGACCAGACCGCCGACCGCACCGGCCACCTGGTCGATTCGACCACCCGCGCTTGCTGCCGCGGCATCGGCCGGCATGTGCCCGACTGCCCCGAGTCGTCTGCCGATCTCGTAGAGCGGCATGGCTGGCACACCACCTGGTGCGTGGGCCGGGACGAGCCGCACGATGAGCGGTGGCCCTACTGTGAGCGCCAGATCGGTGGCGTCGACTCCGCCGTGACCGAACCAGACTGGAACCGGGCACAAGTCTGGGTCTCAACCATCCACGCGTTCCTACACGGAACCTTCACGACTGACTACGCAGCGGCGGCCGATCGCAACCGCAAAGGCGTCCAGCTCGAGTTCCTCGTTCACGACGGCATCGAGTGGCAGACCCAGCGGGTCAACGTCCATTCCGGCGATGCCCGCACCCTCGCCGCGCTTCTCGTTGCGGCCGCCGACGTGAGTGACGGCATCACCCGCATCGCCGCGCCGGAGGGTCAGCGGTAGTGAGCGGTATCGAATCTCGAACCGTGGATTGGTGGCCGGTTCACCTTTTCGTGGTTCCGATGCTGGACGAGGCGGGGAGCTGGCCGTTGGCCGGCTCCCCTGCCTGGCAGCGCCTGGACGACTCAGACTCTCGCAAGCTGGCCGCTGTGCTCGACGGCGGCCGTCGCGACGCCCTGCGTATCGACACCGCCCAGGCCGCTCTCGCCGAAGCCTCCCAGGCCATCTCCGCGGGCGCGGACTGGTCGTCGGTCGCGCGCGAGATCCGCCAGCGGAACACGGTCTACATCCCACGTAGGAGGTCGGCTTGACACCCGACGAGTTCTGGTCTGCCCGGCCAGTCCTGGCACATATCCATCAGTTCGCGCAGAGCCGCCGCCGCTGCCCATGGGCGGTGCTCGGCGTGTCCATAGTTCGGGCGGCCGGCATCATCCCGCCCAGTGTGGCGTTGCCGCCTACGGCGGGCGGTCGTGGCTCACTGAACGTGTTCGTCGTCCTCGCCGGCCCCTCCGGTGCCGGCAAAGGTACCAGCGAAGCTGCGGCGCGCGACGCAATCGTTTTCCGCTGGCGCCACGGCGATGTCGTCGAGCTGCCCGAGTTCCCGATCGGCTCTGGCGAAGGCATCGCCCGCACATTCATGCCACCACCCACGGACAAGTACGGCATCCCCGAGCGTGAACAGATTGTCTCCGCTATCTTCAGCGCACCCGAGATCGACACCGCCGCTGCCCTTTTCTCCCGATCAGGCTCCACGCTGGAAAGTGAACTACGCAAAGCGTTCAGCGGCGAACAACTCGGCTTCACCAACGCCCAATCCCACACTCGCACGCGGGTAGCCGCACACACTTATCGCTGCGGGATGATCCTCGGCGTACAGCCCGGCCGGGCTGGCGCCCTACTCGACGGCGCCGACGGTGGCACCCCCCAGAGACAGGTCTGGCTGCCTGTACTCGATCCGGACATGCCCGACGAACGCCCCGCCGAACCCGCTCCGCTGACGGTCACACAGCCCGACTTCGACGGTGACCTCGCGGTGCCCGACGTCGCCCGAGAGGCCATCGACGCCCACCAGCTGGCGATGCACCGTGGCACGGTCGACCCCCTCGACGGCCACCGCCTACTCGTACAGCTCAAGGTCGCTGCGGCGTTGATGATCCTCGACAACCGCGACGAACTGGCCGCGATCAACGGAGAGGATTGGCGGCTGGCCGGAGTCGTGATGTCCATGTCTGATCACACCCGCGCATGGGTGCAGCGCGAGCGCGCCGAAGCCGCCCAGCGTAGCAATCGTGGGCGCGCACTTGCGACCGCCGAAAGAGAAGAACTCATTTCCGACCGCAAACTCATGCGTGCCAAAGACGCTACCCTCCGTTGGCTCGGACGATCGGGCGAGATTTCGGGAGTGGACCTTCGCCGGAAGCTGAAGGCGGACCTCCGTGACAACTTCTCGGCGGCAGTATCAGAGTTAGCTGACGAAGGTCGAATCGTCGCCATCCAAACCGACAAAGGAATCCGCTATCGTCTCACGCCAGAAGTACACCGGTGTACCGAAAGTACACCCCTAAAACAGCAGGCCAACAGAGGTGTACCTGCGTACACCGGTGTACCAGCCGCTACCGTCACTGACTTAGATTCCCGCAGGTCGCCCGACGGGGACCGTCCGAAGCTGTCGTGCCAGAAGTGGTTCAACAATCACATTGCCGAACTGCGCGCGGCCGGGCACACCACCGCAGAATCGTTTGCTGTCAACCGGGCCGGCGAGGGCGCCGGGTACACACGAAGCAACATCTCTCAGGCCGCGTCGGCGCACCCCGACGTCGTTGCGATCGCCCGCACCAGTCGCGGCGCAACATGGTCGATTACCGGCGACCGGCAAAGCGCCTACGTGCCCGCCACCGAGTTCTTCACCCAGTACCTCCGCAGCCTTCCCGACGCGGCAACCGAGATCGACCAGAGCGACTACCAGCGGGCCTCCGCGGCCGCCGGCTACAACTGGGAAGCGGCAGCCAAGGCCGCGACTAAGCATCCTCGAATCGAGTCGGTCCCCGCCGCTGGCAATTCCCGAAACGATCGTGTCTGGCTTATCAAGCGCGACGCTGCCGATGGCGAGGCATCGTGAAGCATCGCGCCATCTGGGCGGCCTACAGCGACACCGGCGCCTTGGAGATCACCTGCACGCATTGCGGCGCCGCACCGGGCCAATGGTGCACGAAGTCGGACGGCCGCGTGCGCCGCGTCCCGTGCATCCAGCGCGCAGCAGCCGGCATCAGCACCGGAGACGGAACACCCTACGCAGCAAGAGATTTCAGCGAACCAACCCACCACATAGGAGAGTGCAAGGTTGACGGAAACGGCATAGCCCGCTCACCTGGGAATTCACGACTTTCACCGGATTCATCACCGGATAGCGTCCCGCCGATGTTCGGGTGCGAATCGTGAACCGCGCTGACCGCCGACGTCGCAACCGGGACGTCCCCGCTACCGTCCGGGCGGTTGCCGCGGCCTACCGCTGCCCGGACTGTCGCAGCGAGACGACATATCCGATACAGGACCAGTTCGGTCTGTGGCACATCGAGATCCGCCACGACGACAGTTGCCCCACCTATCGGCGGCTACTTAGGCAAGGGCTGGCCCAATGAAGACCGCGACCGTCTCCCAGGCGCGACGGTTGCGCGACGGGCGCCAGCTCGCCGAAATCCTGTCGTGCCCTTACTGCGCAGGTAGTCACTGGGTGATCGCGGATTCAACGCTCGCGTATGTCCCGTGTGCCCCCAATCGCCCGATCTGGCTTGACGGACTCGGAAGTGCGTCTAGATGACGACGGCCGATTACCGCCTTCAGTGCGCCTACCGCTGCGCCGCCGAAGCCGTGCGCGCCCGACAGTTATCCGGCGCGGCCGTGGAACCGTGGTTGCGTTGGCACTTCGACGACACGGACGCAGCGATCCGCAAGCACACGTCCGCGCGCGGACACGAAAGTTGCTGGGGAATCTCCGAACCCGACACACTCAGCAGCATGCAAGTCGCACAACTGATCGGGCGCAACGACAGGTGGGTCCGTCGCCACCGCGATGAACTCGGCGGCATCCAGCAGGGCGACCGCTGGCGCTTCCCACGCACAGCCGTCGAGCACTGGAAGGAGAACCATTGAGTGACAACGACCCTGAGCGGCAGCAAGCCCAGCTCGAGGACTACGCCAGCCGGATGAACGACGAAGACTGGACCGCGTTCACCGCGCGCGTCCGACCACCCAGCAGCGCGGAGCAGTTGAAGGAAGTTGCCTCGCAAGTTCTTTCAGGCGGCCAGTTGGACGCTTGGCTGTCCGGCGTCGACCCGGCCAAGTTCGTCAACGGCGACGGCGAGGTCGACGAGGAGAAGGTAATGGGCAAGCTGACCGCGCTCTTCGGTGTGCAGCACGACCAGGCCGGCGGCCAGCAGCGTTCGAGCTGGGGCCAACACGGCGGCCAACCGCCCGGCACATCGCCCGGTGCCGCCGGCCGCGCCGAAGCCGCGCGGCGATTCGGACACAACGATCAATCCCTCCACACGGACAGCCATTCGACTCGACGACGGCCCGGCGACGGAGGCCGAGCAGAAGCTTTGAAGAGATTCGGACCGAAAGGACCGCAATAGTGAAACCGGACAACAAGTACCTCGCGGCTGCCCTCGACGAACTGCCCGGCTACCGCCAAGCCCTCGACGTGGCCGAGCAGGCACGCCAAGCACTGACCGCGCTCAAACCCCCGGAAACCGTTCCGCCCGAACTCAACCCGTTGAGCAGCGGCAAAGTCACCAGTGAATGGATCGACGCGACCGTTGCCCATCGGTCAGCCGCGGCACTCCATGAACAGCGCCGCGGTGTACTCATCCAGCTCGAACGCGACGCCCGCAGCACCGCATCCAGCAGCTTCCGCATGAACGTCAACCCGGCCCTGGCGAAACTCAACGCCGAGCTGACAGCGGTCCTCAACGAAGTCGCCGCGATCGCCGACGAACTCGACGGCGCCACCACCCCCGCAGAAGCGATCGACAAAGACCTCGGCGCGCAGTGGAAGCGACTGCCCGCGCTACACAACGACTACCGCGAACTCCGCGAAGCCCAGGACCGGCTCATGACCGCCGCGCCCGCGGACTACTCGATGAACGCACGCCGCAAAGACGGCGGCGGCGAAGACCACGCGAGTGACCTCTACATCGCCAATCTCGATGAGATTTGGCCGCAGTGGCGTGGCCGCGGCGGCGTCGAAGTGATCAAGCTCGACGGCAGCCCGAACCCCAGGCGCGAACCCTGGCCGACAGACCCCATCGAGTTGTTGCTTTGGCTCGTAACTTCGGGTGCCAAGGCGTGGATCCCCACACTGGCCGACCTCGACCAACTGCGCGCCGACCGCAACGCGCGGGCCAACCCGAAACCCAACACGCCGGTTCCCGGCATCCGTAAACCGCCGATCAACCAGTCACCGACACGCGTCATCTGAAAGGAAACCCATCTATGAGCGACACATTCGACACAGGCGCAGCAGGACTCGCCGCAACGCCACTCACACAGGCGGTGGTCGCCGCAGCGACCTTCGCATCGACCACCGGCCCAGTCCTTAGCGATCCCGCAGTCCGCGCCGTCATCGACGCGATTCACAGCCTCGAAACCCGCGTTATCGCGCTCAACGGCTGACCCAGCTTGGGCCGGCGGCGCGCGCACAACCGATCTCCGGTGCAGCGTTCATGGTGGGCGTGGACAACCATCACGCAACGCTGCACGCCGCGCCGCCGGCCCAACCCCAACCACGAAGACCAAACAGCATGACCACCAACGCCACACAACGCGAACCCGACAACGCAGAGCAGCGCCAGCGGCTGAAATCAGTAGCTCCGCAGAGGGGGTGCCAGAAGGGGGGTACCCGGTCGATCCCTGCGCCGCGCTGTTCTGTGGATTTTGCCTCGCACGCATCGTTTCGCAGGGCCTTTTTCGCGGGCGCCGAAGGCCAGCTCTCGTCGATGGCGGTGCCGCGTAGCGGCGTGATGGAAAGGGGTGCGGATTAATGGTGTCGAAACAGTGCGTGACCTGCGAGAGCGAGTTCACCGGCGGTGCCCGCGCGCTGTACTGTTCGCCTGCTTGCAAGCAACGCGCGCACCGGGGCCGGCGGGGCGACGACCGTAACGCTGATCGCGTTACGGTTACGGCCGCTGGCGGGCATTGCGCGGAGGCGCGCCAGCTACTCGACGGGCTTGACGCTGAGTTGAAGGCGAATGCCGCGCGGTTGGGTGCGACGCTCAAATGGACGGCCGCCGAGCGTGCGGTCCTCGATTTGATCGCCGACACGATCGACCGCCGGCAAGACCTGCAGCGGCTATTCGATGAGAGTGACAAGGTGTCGGCTCAGTTGCGGCTCAGCGCCGAAATGCGGCTCCTCGATGCACAGGTGTCGCGGCTACTGAAGTCGGTTAGCACGGAGCCCGACATGTCCGGGCCGCGGTCGCGACGTTCGCAGAAGGCGTCCAAAGCTGCGCTGTCGCGCTGGACTCGGGGTTTGTGATGCCGCGGCTCGAGTATGACAGTGCCACGCATGTTCCCGGCCTGTATTCCGCGCTGTTGGCGCGGGAGCGGGAGCATGCGGCGTCGTGGGACGCCCATGTGGCTGATTCCGGCTATCGGCGCATCCATGGGCCGTCGCGGCGGCTGCTGGATGCTTTGGAAGCCGGCCATCCGGCAGTGCTGCAGGGGCGCCGATTGAAGGGCTGGGGGTTGCCGAAGGTGCCGTTGCGGCGAGATCAGGCGATGAGATGGTTCGCGGTGTTGGTCGATGACACGGTTATTCCTGCGGACTCGCCGGAAGATGACGATGACTAAGCCGCTGCACGTCGCATTCATCTGCCGCTATAACCGGGGGCGTTCGCCGATGGCCGCGGCCATGTTCACCGAGCAGTTGCGGCAGCGCGGCTTGGCGGACGCGGTGCGGGTGTCCAGCGCCGGAACGTGCCCGCTTGTCGGCGCACGTATGGACGCTCCTGCCGCCCGGCTACTCGTCCAGCGCGACTACCCGGTGCCGGATCATCGGGCCGCGGCCATCGGCGCCCAGGTGCTCGGCGCCGATGTGGTGGTCGCGCTCGGCCGTGAGCATGTGGGCCAGCTCCAAGCGCACGGCGTCGCCGATGACCGGCTGCACTATGTGCAAGTGCCGAATCCATGTGTGGCTGCGGATTACGATGTCGCGTTCGACCGCATCTCGGCCGCGCTGCCGTCGCTGCATCGCCTGGTGGACGAGCACCTGGCGCGGACACACAGCGTCGAGGGTTGGCGCTTTTGGATTGTGCGGCCCGGGGAGGATCTGCTGCGCAACCCAGTCGCGTCCGGCTCTTGGTCGACGGCATTTGAGCAAGCAGTGTGTCGCCGCGACGCGGCGCACCAGCCGCCAGCGGCGCGTTGCGTTTGTGGTGTCTACGCTGATCGGAGCTGGGCCGCGGTATCGGCGCGGGCGGGCGCCTTTAGGCGCCAGACAGCAGCGTGGGCGTCGATCCTGGGCGTGGCCGCGCAACCGGCCTACGTCACCGGCCGCGTGTGCCTCAATGGGGCCGTGCCGTACAGCGACCCGCTGTTGCCGAAGTTCGATGACCTCGGCGTTGAGTGGCGCGCCGCTTCGGGCGAAATCCTCGAGCTGTACATCGTGGCCGCGGGATGCGATCAGCGGGTCGGAGATCTGCTGGTCAACCGATATGGGGTGCCCGTCTGGATCCAAGGCTGAATTTGCGGCCGAGACGCCCTGGCTATGCTGGGTGCTGGCGACGGTGAGATAAATGCCGACTAGCGCACCTATTGTGGGGCATACTGCGGTAACCCGTCGGCTTGATGCGGAGGAGTGACGCAATGGGCAGGGAAACCACGCAACGAGGTCAAGTGGACGTGACTCACGTGAAGCGTGGTCAGATCGCTGCCATCACCCGGCTCCGCCCGGAGCCTTCGCAACGAGCCAAAGAGGCCCTTGTCCGAGCGGCGGAGCGTCGCCACGGCAGTCGGTGACAGCGTCGTACCGCGCTGTTCCGCTACTCGAAAAGCACCGCACGGCGCACTTCTCGTGCGGGCATCACCACCTCGACAGGTGGCTGTGTAAAAACGCCTTAGCTGATCAGAAGCTCGGTAAGTCGGCGACGCATGTTTGGGCTGATGATGAAGACATCGTCATCGCGTACTTCACTCTGCTTCAAACAACGATTCGTGAAGAAGACGGATCGTTCTTTGGCCTGATTCGACCACCCGGATTCCCGCGTAAGCACCAATTACCAGCGATCTTGATTGGCAAGCTGGCTCTCGACGAAACCTATCAAGGCCGGGGTCTTGGCCTCGACTTGCTCGCCGACGCCTATTTCAATGCAGCGGAGGCTGTGATGCTGATCGGGGGTGCCGTCCTCGTCGTTGACCCGATGAACGAGAAGATCGCCGACTTCTACAGCGAGTTCGGGTTCAAATCGGTCGAAGGGAGTGACCGCATGGTGCTCAACTTCCGAGAATTTGGCAAGGGCGCGCCGCTAGGTTGATCGAGACGCACGCACTGGGCCCCTTGGGCTTGAGAGTGGTGATTTCCGCTCACGGCTTGGCGTGTCCTCCGTAGCGTTGACGCCATGTTGTTCGATCCCAAGCAAACCGGTGCATTGAAGCGCGCAGTGGAGGCGTGCGGACAACTCAATGTTGGCTTTTGGCCCGGCCAGTACAACGACTTCATCCAGGCGCTGTCGCAGTTCATGGGCGGCCCGCTCGATTCGGTCGACGCCTTTGTCACCGGTGCATCCGTCTTCGAAGAGAGCGACCACGAGCACACAGTGATGTGGATTCGCGGCGATTCGATCGGCTTGCTGGCTGGCTCTGGGCGACCCGACGACAATGATCCCCCGGAAGTTCGCGGGTGGGTCCGCCCTGTCCAAGCGATTACTCATCTCGAATTCCGCGGCGCCGAGTTCTACCGTGATCCATCCACCCGAACGCTCCAAGAAGTGCGTCCAACGGTGCGGATTCATTTCCGCGACGATGCCAATGTCATCGTCGAGATCAACGTCGCGGGGCGCCCAGACGAGTTCTCACGCGATCAGGCCCTCGCATTCATAGAGGTACTTGAGAAAGCTCTCGCTGGTCACCCACGCGAGTCAACTTCGCCAGAAGCGTAGAGAAGACGGCGAAAGCTAACCGCAGCGTCAAAATCAGCAACGCCCAGAAAATCCGGGACAGACCAGGCCCGGGGTCGATCATGGGCAGCCTATCTTGCCTTCGTTGGGGAATGTGCAGTCTTCGGGCGGTAGCGGTGACCCGTACGGCGGGTTGTTCGCGGTCCCGTAGGGCAGCCAAGGCTGGTACTGCGTGCACGGGTAGTACACGGTGTAGTTGTCACCGAGGAACTGGCAGCAGCCGGGACCTCCGAAGGGTTGGCAGCCTGGTTCGGCGTGGGCCGGCGCTGGGTTGAACGCGCCGAACCCGTAGGCGGACAGCAGAAGCGCAGCAGCGGCGAGTATGCGTTTCATCGTGGTCTCCAATCGGGCCGTGTTCAGGCGTTGCCGCCGCAGCCGCTCGGCGGTGCGGGGCTGTTGTCAGGGTTGACGCATTCGGGTTTGTGCGCCCAGTTCCCGCCACCCCAAGAGCCGCCGGTGCCGAGGATTTGATGCCAGTGGGTGCCGTCTGGGTAGGGTGCGCCGTCGCACCATCCGAACCCGAACGCGCCGCCCTGGCCGCCGGCGCAGTTGCCGTGGGGTCGGTCGGGGATGTGGGGGTCTTGCCACGGGGGTGGCGGATCTGCATGCGCTGGGGTGGCTGCGAAGGCTGCGAAGGCGGTTATTGCTGCGGCGACGAGTAGTCGTTTCATCTTCTCTCCAAGATGTTGCTCAGTCCGCTTGGAAGCCCGATAAGCAGGCAGTGTCTCTCTGTAGGTGTTCGCTCGCGGTGAAAACAGTCGTTCCCGTTGAAGGGTGCGGCCGGTCATCGTCTGGTCCGTATCGGCCTGGTGAGCATCGGGGTGGTTGGCCAGTCGGTCAGGACGTGCCGTACCGATACCGGGGCCGTCCGCGGCTTCGGCGGTGGGTTGAGCGGCGCCGGTAGCAGCGGGTGTGGGCTGAAGATCGCCCGGGCCATCCGTTCGCGGTGTTCCCAGTCGGCTCGGGCAGCGATGGCGGCGCGTCTGCGGTTACGCCGGTCGACCCATACGGCCGCGGTGACGATCAGCAGCGGTATGCAGAACCACGGGTAGGCCAGGATCACGCCGACGATGGTGTACAGCACGGGAAGTGCCAAGAGGACCGCAGCGACCGGGTGGCGTTCGTGCCAGACGTCGCGGGGCTCCTCGAAACCACACTTGGGACATGAGTGGGTCGCCATTGCTATCTCCTCTCGCCGAGATTCCGTCCGCAGTGCGTCCGCAGCAGATCCAGAACAGCCATTTTGCCGCCAGCAACACAAACGCCTGTGACCTGCGCGAACTACTTCTTTCAAGTTACGTCTGCTTTGCCAAACGCGCAGAAACGGGTTCGCGGTCAACCCGTTCAAGCCCTGATCGGAGGCCAGCGGCCGCGTTGTGGATCCGGGCGCCGGTGTCCGACTGCGAGGGCTGAGCCGGTACTCGATGTCGACCTTCTCGCGGACCTTGTGCAACCACCGTGCCATCTCTGTCCTATGCGCTGGGGGATGACGCGCAACCGGCGGTGCCCGTGCCTGGCCGAGCTGCTGACTTCGGCAATATCACAGATTACGAGGGTGGACACCAAAGTGCCACCATGCCATCATGGTGGCATGGACACCAACGCCGCGCACGCATCGCAGGGAACCATCGCCCTCACACTGCGCCTGCCGGCCGAGCTGGCCGAAGCGGTCAAGAACTACGCGTTTCTCACGAACACCTCGGGCAACGAGGTGATCAAGCGGGCTGTCATCGAATACATGAAGGCGCATGCGCAAACCGACATGGTTCGCGCGGCCTTCGAGAAGGCGCTGGAACAGCACAAGGTTGCGTTCGACAAGTTGGCCGACCTTTGATGTTCACCTTGTATCTGACCTGCGACAACGTGGAGATGCTCAACGCGCGGTTCGTTGGCCCCGACATGCTCCGAAACTTTGGGTTGCTCGATTCGGCGGTGATGCGGCCGCAGGCGAGTGCATTTGGTGACGACGCGTACCCCACCATCCACGAGAAAGCTGCAGCGCTTCTGCACGGGCTGGCGCGTAACCACCCGTTCGTCGACGGAAACAAGCGCACGGCGTGGGCGGCAACGTCTGTTTTCTACCAAATCAACGGTTATGGGCTGTCGGTTGACGACGGCGCCGTTGTGGCCCTCGTGGTGGATGTTGCCGAGGGTCAGCTTGATGTGCCCAACATCGCGGCCACTCTCAAAGCCTGGGTGCGACCGCTCCCAGTGGCCGACGATTGGATGTGCTCGCCCGACTGATAGTGCGAATGCGCCTGATGGGTTCGCGATCACGACCAGCTCAACCCGTTCAAACCGGATTAGCGACCAGCAAATGTTTCGGCGCCGTTTCCACGTTGCCGGGCGAGATGTGCTACCCCCTTCCACGAGTTACGGTCGACGGCACGAAGTCAACAACCTGCGCGCGACGCGCGGGGGATGTCATCGCGTCCGAGCCGAGAACGAAGGATTTGATGGTGCCTGAAGCTGGAAAGCGGCTTGCGCTCTTCGGCGGCGCCGCGTGGGTCGCGCTGGCGGCCCTGTGCGTCGGCGGCGGCGCCGGAGCGGCGACCACCACGGCGGCCCCGCCGACGTCCGGGCAGCCCGCGCCGCCGCCCACGGAGCCCACGGAGATCTACGAGGAGCCGCACGACCTCGGCGGCGGCGCCGGCGGCGGCATGGGGTGACCGCATTCGCCTCATAGCCGCTACATAAGTGGCGCATAGCCGCGGCCGGTGTTTACGCGTGCATCATTTGTCTCATGAGTGAAACACCCGAAAACACGACAGTGCGGTCTTCGACCGCGACGGACCCGGCGCCCGTTCCCGCCACCGGGGCGCCCCACAAGACCCCGCGGGTTTTCCAGGTCGCGGCGTGGGTCGCCATCGTCGCCGGCACGGTCTTCATCGTGGCGGTGATCTTCTTCACCGGCTTCGTGCTGGGCCGGCACGCCGGGTTCCCCGGACACCATGGCGGCTTCCACCACCACAAGCACCACGCGATGATGATGCACCCGCACGGTCCGGGCGGGCCGGGCGGCGCGGGCCCCGCGGCGCTCCCCGGCGGCGGGCCCGGGACGATGCGGCCCGGTAACGGCCCAGGACAGGTGCCGTCCTCGGTCTCCCCGTCGGTGACGCCTTCGCCGTAGGGCTAGACCGAAGCGAGGGCCCGGCGCTCACCGGAGTGCCGGGCCGTCGGCCCTTGGTGTCACGCCGATCGGCCGGTGCCGCGGGTCTTGCGCCGGGTGACGAAGAGGTCGCGCCAGGACGCCACCTCGGGATGCTGCTTCAGCAACGCCCGCCGCTCCCGTTCGGTCATGCCACCCCAAACACCGAACTCCACTTGGTTGTCGAGCGCCTCGGCGAGGCACTCGGCGATGACGGGGCAATGCCGGCAGATGGCGGCCGCGCTGCGCTGTGCCTTCCCGCGAACGAAAAGTTCATCGGGATCGCTGGAAAGGCAGTGCGCTTGCGACACCCAGTCGATGTTGGTTGCGGCTGCGGCGACGGTGCGGACGTAGGCGGGTTTTGTTCTCACTTTCGATGCTCCTGTGTGCGGTTCGTGTTCGCCCACCCCGGGCGACCACTATTCCCGCGCGGCTCAGCGGTGTCTGTCCGCCGACCGGCGGGTGCACGGGATGAATCGAGTGTCCCCCGATTGGGGGAACGGCAGCCCGCCGCTGTGCGACACTGACCGCCATGATCGGCGCGCCGGCGACCGACAAGGTGCGTGTGGTCGTGGGCGTGGACCACCCGCCGTTCCCCAGTGGGCGCATGCGCGCGCTGACGTCGAGCGGCGAGGTCGACGCCCGGTGATCGCGGCGGGGCTGTCGCTGCGGCGCTGTGGCGCGGACTGCTCGAGGAGCGTCGGCCGCCCGCTGGCTCGATTCGTCGACTTCGTCTCCGCCGAACCCGTCCGACTGTCGGCGTTCCTGCGCTTGCCGCTGATCGGTCTGATCGTCTTGCTGGTCTCGGTGTGGGAGGTCGAGCACTGGTTGCCGCTGGGCTATGCGCTGATACTCAGCACTTACAGCGTCGCCGCACTGGTATGGGCGGTGGTGGTGCTGCGCGGCCCGGTGCCGTCGTGGGCCGGCTGGGTCTCGACAGGCATCGACGTGCTGGCCGTGGTGGCGCTGTGCGTGGTGTCGGGAGGGGCCACCGTGGCGTTGCTGCCGGTGTTCTTCCTGCTGCCGATCTCGGTGGCGTTCCAGGACCGCCCGGCGCTGGCCGCCGCCGTCGGAATCTGCACCGCCTTCGGTTACCTCGGTGTGTGGATCGTCTATTCCAAGCGTGATGACACGGTCGAGCTGCCGACCGTGGTCTACACGCATTTCGGACTGCTGCTGTGGTTGGCGGCCGCGATGACCGCGCTGTGTTACTTCCTGACCCGCGCCGCGGCGCGCGTGGCGGCTCTGCTGGACATGCGCCGCACCCTTGTCGCGGAATCGATGCGCGCCGACGAGCGGCACTCCCGCGCGCTGGCCGAGGAACTGCACGACGGACCGCTACAGGACCTGCTGGCGGCGCGGCTCGACCTCGACGAAGTCCGGGAGCGCTATACCGGTCCGGGGCTGGACGCCGCCTACCAGGCGGTGCAGAACACGGTGACCCGCCTGCGCGGCACCGTCACCGCGCTGCATCCCCAGGTGCTCTCCGAATTGGGTCTCACCGCCGCGCTGCGGGAGCTGATCAGCGACTACGAGCAGCGCGGGAACTTCGTCGTCGAAGCCGACCTCGAAGACGTCGATCGGCCGCGGTCGCAATCCTTGCTGTATCGCGCCGCCCGCGAATTGCTCGCCAACGTGTACAAGCACGCTGGGGCGCGCACCGTGCAGGTCGGCCTCACCCGGGAGGCCGACACCATCACGCTGAGCGTCGTCGACGACGGGAGAGGGTTCGACCCTGCCATCGTGCGTCGGCGTGTGGCCGAAGGACATATCGGGCTGGCGTCGCTGATGGTCCGCATCGACGCAATGGGCGGATCGATGAACCTGACGTCGACGCCGGGCGGGGGCACGCGGGTATCGGTGACCACCGCCGCCGGCGCCGACTGAACGCGCCCGGGCACCCGCGCGGGATGGGCACCGGATCTCAATTCACAGCAATTTTGTCCCTGGGTCTGTTAACGCGGTTGCCACCCGGGGCAGTATTCAAGTCATGACTGAAACACCCGAGCCGTCCGCGCAGCCGACGCCCGTTCCTCCCGGACCACCGCAGCCACCGCCGGCGCCGCCGCAGCGGCCCAAGCCGCCGAGGCTCTACACGGCCGCGGCGTGGGTGGTGATCGTCGCGGGCATCATGTTCATCCTGTCGGTCATCTTCTTCTCGGGGGCGATGGTGTTCGGCTACGGCCACTGCCACCACCGCCATCACCCCGGCATGATGTTCGGTCCCGGAGGTCCCGGAGGTCCCGGAGATCCCGGCCCGGGCCCCGGTCCGGGAATGGGCCCGTGGGGCCCCGGCCCCGGCCCGGGAGGCTTCGGGCCCGGCGGCCCCGGCCCGTGGCCGTTCGGCGGGCCCGGTGGCCCGGGGATGATCGTCCCCATGCCTCCCGGCGGGCCCGGGGGGCCGGGCGGCCCGGGTGGGCCCGGCGGCGGTCAGGCCGGCCCGGGCGGCGGCCCCGGTCAGGCGTCGAGCACGCCGGCGCCCAGCCCCCCGGGTCCACGCCCGTAGCACGGATTGGGAACCGGGCGGTGCGGGTAACCGTCTGCGCGGTAAGGCCCGCGCAGACGGCCGACACCGAACGGCTGAAGAAAAGAGGGCGAGATGACGGATCGCTACACCACAACGGATGCCGGAATCCCCGCACCCAGCGACGACCAGTCGCTCACCATCGGGCCCGACGGCCCGATCCTGCTGCAGGATCACTACCTGATCGAGCAGATGGCGATGTTCAACCGGGAGCGCATCCCGGAACGCCAGCCCCACGCCAAGGGCGGCGGCGCGTTCGGCCACTTCGAGGTGACCAACGACGTCAGCCGGTACACCCGGGCGGCGGTGTTCCAGCCGGGCACCAAGACCGAGATGCTGGCCCGGTTCTCCACCGTCGCCGGCGAGCGCGGCAGCCCGGACACCTGGCGGGACCCGCGCGGCTTCGCGCTGAAGTTCTACACGACCGAAGGCAACTTCGACATGGTCGGCAACAACACGCCGGTCTTCTTCATGCGCGACCCGCTGAAGTTCCAGCACTTCATCCGCTCCCAGAAGCGCACGCAGGCACGCAACGTGCGCGACCACAACATGCAGTGGGACTTCTGGAGCCTCTCCCCGGAATCGGCGCACCAGGTGACCTGGTTGATGGGCGACCGCGGCATCCCGAAGACCTGGCGGCACATGAACGGTTACAGCAGCCACACCTACAGCTGGATCAACGCCGCCGGTGAGATCTTCTGGGTGAAGTACCACTTCATCACAGACCAGGGCATCGGATTCCTGACCCAGGAGGAGGCCGACCACCTGGCCGGCGCTGACGGCGACTACCACACGCGTGACCTGTACGACGCGATCGAGCGCGGCGAGCACCCGAGCTGGACGTTGAAGATGCAGATCATGCCCTACGAGGAGGCCCGCAACTACCGGTTCAACCCGTTCGACCTGACCAAGGTGTGGCCGCACAGCGACTATCCGCTGATCGACGTCGGCAAGATGACGCTGACCCGCAACGTCACCGACTACCACGCCGAGATCGAGCAGGCCGCCTTCGAGCCGAACAACACCGTGCCGGGCACCGGCCTGAGCCCGGACAAGATGCTGCAGGCCCGCGGGTTCTCCTACTCCGACGCGCACCGCGCGCGGTTGGGGACCAACTACCGGCAGATCCCGGTCAACGAGCCCAGGGTCGAGGTGCACAGCTACTCCAAGGACGGGGCCATGCGGATCAAGAACGCCTCCGACCCGGTGTACGCGCCGAACTCCTACGGCGGGCCGCAGGCCGACCCGGCGCGCGCCGCCGAGGTGCGCTGGCACGCCGACGGGGACATGGTGCGCTGCGCCTACACCCTGCACGCCGAGGACGACGACTGGGGCCAGGCCGGCACCATGGTCCGCGAAGTGATGGACGACGAGGCGCGTGAGCGGTTGGCGCACAACATCATCGGTCACGTGTCCAAGGGCGTCAAAGAGCCGGTGCCCTCGCGGGTGTTCGAGTACTGGCGCAACGTCGACCCCGACCTCGGGAAGAAGGTCGAGGAGGGGGTTCGCGCCAACGAGGGCTGATTCCGGCGCCTGGCATGATCGGCTGCATGACCATGCGGGCCGCAGCGGCGGCTCTGGCCATCGGCGCCGTCGGGGCCAGCGGGACCGTCGGCCCGGCTCTCGGGCGTCCCGTCGCGGCCGCCGCGCCCTCCGAGCCGGGCGTGGTGTCCTACGCGGTGCTGGGCAAGGGGTCGGTCGGCAACATCGTCGGCGCGCCGATGGGCTGGGAGTCGGTGTTCACCGAGCCGTTCCAGGCGTTCTGGGTGGACGTGCCGGCCTGCAACAACTGGGCCGACATCGGGCTGCCCGAGGTCTACGACGACCCCGACCTGGCATCGTTCAACGGGGCGACCACCCAGACGTCGGCCACCGACCAGACCCACTACGCCAAGCAGGCGGTCGGGGTGTTCGCCACGAACGACGCCGCGGCCAGGGCCTTCCACCGGGTGGTGGACCGGACCGCGGGCTGCTCGGGACAGACCACGGCGCTGCACCTGGACGACGGGTCCACCCAGGTCTGGTCGTTCGCCGGGGGTCCGGCGACGGCGACCGACGCGGACTGGACGAAGCAGGAGGCCGCCACCGATCGGCGCTGTTTCGATCAAACCAGGCTGCGTGAAAACGTTTTGCTGCAGGCCAAGGTCTGCCAATCTGGCAACGCGGGGCCCGCGGTCAACGTGCTCGCCGGAGCGATGCAGAACGCGCTGGGTCAATAAATGCGAAAAGCTGGGTATCCGTGTAGGCCGTGCGGCGAAAAGGCGCGGAAACGGGAATATGTCGGCACGGTCTGCAAGATGAAATGGTCGTGGTTATCGTCGGGATAGTTGCCCGAGCGAGCGGTCCGCAGGGGCCCGGAGGGATCGTGATATGACGTTCGCCGGCACCACCGGCGCGGCCTCGCAGCTAGCCACGACCTGCCCGGTCGAAGCCGAGATGGCCGATGCCTCGGCCGCCGCCTCCTATATCGCCGGCAGCTGCCTGGCCGACGGATCGCTGGGGCGGGTCGGACTCGAGGTGGAGGCGCACTGCCACGACCCGACCGATCCGCACCGCAGGCCGGGCTGGGACGAGATTCTCGAGGTGCTGGATTTTTTGCCGGCGCTGCCGGGGGCCAGCGCGGTCACCGTCGAACCCGGCGGGGCCGTGGAACTGTCCGGGCCGCCCGCCGACGGCGTCGTGCCGGCGATCAACGCCATGCACAGCGACCAGGCGGTGCTCCAGAAAGCCTTCGCCGACGCCGGGCTCGGCCTGGTCTTTTTGGGGGCGGACCCGCTGCGGCCGCCCCAGCGCATCAATCCCGGGGCGCGCTACCGCGCCATGGAGCAGTTCTTCACCGCCGACGGCTTCCGGGATGTCGGCGCGGCGATGATGACGTCGACCGCCTCGATCCAGGTCAATCTGGACGCGGGCCCGCAGTCCGGGTGGGCGCAGCGGGTGCGGCTGGCGCACGCGCTAGGGCCGACGATGATCGCGATCGCGGGCAACTCGCCCATGCTGGGCGGTGAACTGTCCGGCTGGTCGTCCACCCGGCAGCGGGTCTGGGGCCAGATGGACTCGGCGCGCTGCGGGCCGGTGCTGGGTGCCAGCTGCGACGACCCCGGCACCGAATGGGCGCACTACGCGCTGAACGCGCCGGTGATGCTGGTGAACGACCCCGAGGCCGTCGCCGTCACCCACTACGTGCCCTTCACCGACTGGGTGGACGGCCGGGTGCTGCTGGGCGACCGCCGCCCGACGACCGCCGACCTGGAATACCACCTGACCACCCTGTTCCCGCCGGTCCGTCCGCGCCAATGGCTGGAGATCCGCTACCTGGACAGCCTGCCGCAGGCGTTCTGGCCTGCCGTGGTGTACACCCTGGTGGCCCTGCTCGACGACCCCGCCGCCGCCGCCGTCGCCGCCGAAGCCGTCGAACCGGTGGCCACCGCGTGGGACACCGCGGCGCGCGTCGGGCTGCGGGATCGCCGGCTCTACACCGCGGCCAATCGGTGCGTGGCGCTGGCTGCGGAGCGGGCCCCGGCAGAGCTGAGCGAGGGGATGCAGCGGCTGGCCCGGGCCGTGGAGCAGGGCCGCTGCCCCGCCGACGACTTCTGCGACCAGGTCACCGAGCACGGTGCGGCGCCGGCGGTGGCCCGGCTGGCGCGAGCGGGCCTGTGAGTTCTCGGGAGCGGATCGCCGACGACCTGGCGCGCGCGCGGGCGCGGACGTTGCGGCTGGTCGACTTCGACGACGACGAGCTGTGCCGGCAGTACGACCCCCTGATGAGCCCGCTGGTGTGGGACCTGGCGCACATCGGGCAGCAGGAGGAGCTGTGGCTGCTGCGGGGCGGCGACGCCGCCCGGCCCGGGATGCTGCCGCCGGCCGTCGAGGGTCTCTACGACGCCTTCGTGCATTCCCGCGCCAGCCGCGTCGAACTGCCGCTGCTGTCCCCGGCGCAGGCGCGCTCCTACTGCCGGACGGTGCGCTCGGCGGCGCTGGACGCCCTCGACGTGCTGGGTGAGGACGAGGACGGCTTCGTCTACGGCATGGTGGTCAGCCACGAGAACCAGCACGGCGAGACGATGCTGCAGGCGCTGAACCTGCGCACCGGCGCCCCGCTGCTGCCCGACACCGCGGTGCTGCCGGCGGGCCGGCCGGGGCTGGCCGGCACCTCGGTGCTGGTGCCCGCCGGCCCGTTCGTGCTGGGGGTCGACGCCGCGGCGGAACCGTTCTCCCTGGACAACGAGCGGCCCGCCCACGTGGTCGACCTGCCGGCGTTCCGCATCGGCACCGTGCCCGTCACCAACGGCGAATGGCGGCAGTTCCTCGACGACGGCGGCTACCGGCAGCCGCGGTGGTGGTCGGAGCGCGGCTGGCAGTATCGCCGCAGCGCGGGGCTGACCGCCCCGCAGTTCTGGAGCGCCGACGGGGCGACCCGCACCCGGTTCGGCCACGTGGAGGACATCCCGGCCGACGAGCCCGTCCAGCACGTCACCTACTTCGAGGCCGAGGCCTACGCGGCGTGGGCCGGGGCGCGGCTGCCCACCGAGGCGGAGTGGGAGAAGGCCTGCGCGTGGGACCCGGCGACCGGGACGCGCCGGCGCTACCCGTGGGGCGAACAGGCGCCCTCCGCCGCCCTGGCCAACCTGGGCGGGTCGGCGCTGCGCCCCGCACCCGTCGGCGCCTACCCGGGCGGCGCCTCGGCGTACGGGGTCGAGCAGCTGCTCGGCGATGTCTGGGAGTGGACGTCCTCGCCGCTGCGGGGATGGCCGGGCTTCGTCCCGATGGTCTACGAGCGGTACTCCCGTCCGTTCTTCGACGGCGACTACCGGGTGCTGCGCGGGGGATCGTGGGCGGTGGAGCCGGGCATCGTGCGGCCCAGCTTCCGCAACTGGGACCACCCCTACCGCCGCCAGATCTTCTCCGGCGTCCGGCTGGCCTGGGACGCCGAGGGCGCGGGGGGCGGCGCCTGATGTGCCGCCACCTCGGCTGGCTGGGCGCCGACGTCACGGTCTCCTCGCTGGTGCTCGAGCCGCGCTATGGCCTGCGGGTGCAGTCCTACGCCCCGCGCCGGCAGAAGAACGGCCTGATGAACGCCGACGGTTGGGGCGTCGGCTTCTTCGACGGCGCGTCGGATCCGGCGGCGCCCCGGCGCTGGCGCAGCGCGGCGCCGCTGTGGGGTGACGTGTCGTTCGAGTCGGTCGCGCCGGCGCTGCGCAGCCACTGCGTGGTCGCCGCGGTCCGCTCGGCGACCGTCGGCATGCCCATCGAGGCCAGCGCGACCGCGCCGTTCACCGACGGGCGGTGGCTGTTGTCGCACAACGGCGTCGTCGACCGCGCCGTGCTGCCACCGGCACCCGCCGAATCGGCTTGCGACAGCGCCCTTTTGGCGGCCACCATCTTCGCGCGCGGGCTCGACGCCCTGGGTGAGACCGTCGCCGGGATCGGCGCCGCCGACCCCGCCGCCCGGCTCAACGTGCTGGCCGCCGACGGGTCGCGCCTGCTGGCGACGACGTGGAACGAGACGTTGTCCATCCTGCGCCGCGACGATGGTGTGGTGCTGGCCAGCGAACCCTACGACGACGACGGGGGATGGGAGGACGTGCCGGACCACCACCTCGTCGAAGTCACCGCCGAGCGGGTGACATTCACCGCGCTGGACAACCCGAAAGGATCGTGATGACGCTGTCGCTGTCCAACCACCTGGCCGCCGACTCGGCGTACCGCGCGTTGCGCCGCGACGTGTCGGAAGGCCTGCAGAGCACGCCGAAGACGTTGCCGCCCAAGTGGTTCTACGATCCGCTGGGCAGCGAGCTGTTCGACCAGATCACCCGCCTGCCCGAGTACTACCCCACGCGCGCGGAGGCGGAGATCCTGCGGGACCGGGCGGGCGAGATCGCGTCGGCCAGCGGGGCGGACACCCTGGTCGAACTGGGCAGCGGGACCTCGGAGAAGACCCGGACGCTGCTCAGCGCCCTGCACGGCCGCGGTTCGCTGCGCAAATTCGTGCCGTTCGACGTCGACGCCAGCATGCTCTCGACGGCCGCGGAGGCCATCCAGCGCGAATACCCGGGCGTCGAGATCCGGGCCGTGTGCGGCGATTTCGAGGAGCACCTCACCGAGATCCCCGACGGCGGCCGGCGCCTGTTCGTGTTCCTGGGGTCGACGATCGGCAACCTCACCCCCGGACCGCGCCGGGAGTTCCTGGCCAACCTGGCCGCGGTGATGCGGCCGGGCGACAGCCTGCTGCTGGGTACCGACCTGGTCAAGGACACGGGCCGGCTGGTGCGCGCCTACGACGACTCCGCCGGGGTGACGGCGCGGTTCAACCGCAACGTGCTGGCGGTGATCAACCGCGAACTCGACGCCGACTTCGACGTCGACGCCTTCGCGCACGTCGCCCGCTGGAACGCGTCCGAGGAGCGCATCGAGATGTGGTTGCGGGCCGATCGCGCCCAGCGGGTGCGCGTCGGCGCCCTGGAGCTGACCGTCGACTTCGCCGCCGGCGAGGAGATGCTGACCGAGGTGTCGTGCAAGTTCCGGCCCGACGGCGTCAGCGCCGAACTGGTCCGCGCCGGGCTGCGCCGATCCGGGTGGTGGACGGACGCCGCGGGAGACTTCGGGCTGTCGCTGGCCGTGATGTGACCCACGGCGACTCGCTGGCCGACCGGTGGCGGTCGGCCCGCCCACCGGTGGCCGGGCTGCACCTGGACAGCGCGGCCTGTTCGCGCCAGAGCCTCGCGGTGATCGACGCCGCCGCCCGGCACGCCCGCCACGAGGCCGAGGTCGGCGGCTATGTGGCCGCGGAGGCCGCCGCGCCGGTGCTCGAGGCCGGACGGGCCGCCGCCGCCGCGCTGAGCGGCAGGCCCGACGCGGAGGTCGTCTACACCACCGGCGCGCTGCACGCGCTGGACCTGCTGCTGGGCGCCTGGCCCGCCGACCGGCGCGTGGTGGCGTGCCTGCCCGGCGAATACGGCCCGAACGTGGCCATGCTGGCCGCCCACGGGTTCGAGCGCCGGCTGCTGCCGACCAGGGACGGACGGCTGGCGCTCGACGACGCGGCCTTCGTCCTGGACGCCGACCGGCCCGACCTGGTCCACCTGACCGCGGTGGGCAGCCACAGCGGTGTGGTGCAACCGGTTTCGATGGTCGCGCGGCTGTGCGCGGAGCTGGACCTGCCGCTGGTGGTGGATGCCGCCCAGGCGCTGGGCCAGATCGACTGCGCGGTGGGCGCCGACGTGACGTATGCGACGTCGCGCAAGTGGATTGCCGGGCCGCGCGGGGTGGGTTTCCTGGCGGTGCGCCGCGACCTGATGGAGCGGCTGCGCCCGAGGCTGGAGCCGCCGGAGTGGACCTCCCCGCTGAGCGTGGCCCGGCAGCTGGAGTTCGGCGAGGCCAATGTCGCTGCGCGGGTGGGGTTTTCGTGCGCGCTCGGCGAGTATTTGGCGTACGGGCCCGACGCCGTGCGGGCGCGGCTGGCCGAGCTGGGCGCGGCCGGGCGCACCGCGCTCGCCGACGTGCCCGGCTGGGCCGTCGTCGAGGAGGCCGAGGAGCCGGGCGCGATCACCACCCTGGCCCCGACCGACGGCGCCGACCCGCAGGCGGTGCGGGATTGGCTGCTGTCCCAGCGGCGGATCCTGACCACCTACGTCGGGGTGCAGCGGGCGCCGCTGGAGCTCTCGGCGCCGCGGCTGCGTATCTCGCCGCACGTGGACACCACGGCCGGGGACCTGGAAACCTTCGCCGAGGCGCTGATCGCGGCGACGGCCGCCACCGGGTAGGTCAGCCCGCCTTGTGCGCGGTGAGCAGGTAGGCGGGCAGCTTCATCCGGCCCTGCTCGTCGCGCTCGTGTGCGGGCATCTCGAACGGTGCGTCGGCGGCCGGCGGGATGTTCGCGTGGATGTAGGCGGGCCGGATCTCGTCGATCTCCCAGTATCTGCTCACCGCGGCGCGCAACTCGTCCTCGTCGACCTCGTTGGGCTTGGTCTCCATCTCGGCGGGGAAGGCGCCCTTGGCGAAGACCAGCACGAAGTAGCCGGCCCCCGGCGCGGCGGCGCGGTGCACCGCGCTCAGGTAGCCGTCGCGGCCCTCGACCGGCAGCGAATGGAACAGCGTGGAGTCCACGACCGTGTTGAACCGGCCGGCCGAGCCCGGCGGGTAGGCGGCGAAGTCGGTGATGTCGGCCCGCACGAAACTGGCGGTGCTCAGGCCCCGTTCGGCGGCGGCCCGGGTGGCCGCCGCGACCGCGGTGGGGGTCAGGTCGATCCCGACCACGGTGTAGCCTTCGGTGGCCAGCGCCAGCGACAACTCCGCGAACCCGCACCCGGCGTCGAGCACGTCGCTGCGGAACCTGCCGGCCGCCAGCAGCGCGGCGAGTTCGGGTTGGGGCGCACCGATGTTCCACGGCGGCGGACCCTCGAACTCCCCCTCCCCGCGGTAGGCGCTGTCCCAGTCCATCACGTCATCGGAAGTCATGGCTTCCAACGTACTAGCGTTCCCAGGTGTGCACCGGCTCGTTGGCGTGCATGTGTGCGCAGTAGCGCCGCAGCATCTCGGCCAGGGCGGCGGGCCTGGTCATCCCGCCGTCCTGCAGGGCCCGCACGGTCGACACCTGCCAGGTCGCCCCGTTGCGGCCGGTCGCGGCGCGGCCCTCGATGACGCCGAGTAAGCGGTCGCGCACCCCGGCGTCGACCCCCCAGCGGCGCAGCCCCTCGTGGGCCAGGGGCAACAGCGTGTCCAGCACCAGCCGCGACGGCGTCACCTCGCCCACGCCGGGCCAGTGCAGCCGCGCGGCCATGCCGCGCCGCGCCGCCTCGAGGAAGTTCGCCTGTGCCGCGCCGAAACTCATCGCGTTCCACAGCGGCTGCTGCGCCTCCGACAGGCTGCGCAGCAGCCCGTAGTAGAACGCCGAGTTGGCCAGCATGTCGATGACCGTCGGGCCGGCCGGCAGCACCCGGTTCTCCAGCCGTAGGTGCGGGCGACCGACCCCGTCGCTTTCCGAGACGTCGTACACCGGCCGGTTCCAGCGGTACACGGTCCCGTTGTGCAGGCGCAACTCGGAGAGATGCGGGACGCGCCCGGCCGCCAACTCGGCGGCGGGATCCTCCTCGGACACCTCGGGCAGCAACGAGGGGAAGTAGCGGATGTTCTCCCTGTAGAGGTCCAGCACCGAGGTGATCCAGCGTTCGCCGAACCACACCCGCGGTCGCACGCCCTGGGTCTTGAGCTCCTCGGGGCGGGTGTCGGTGGACTGCGCGAAAACCTCGATGCGGGTCTCCGCCCACAGCCGGTGGCCGAAGAAGTAGGGCGAGTTGGCGGCCAGCGCCAGCTGCGGCCCGGCCAGCATCTGGGCCGCGTTCCAGTTGGCCGCGAACTCCTCCGGCGCCAGTTGCAGGTGCAATTGCATGCTGGTGCAAGCGGATTCGGGGGCGATGGAGGCGGCGCTCCAGGTCAGCGGCTCCGGCCCGGAGATGTTGATCGGGATGTCCTCACCGCGGGCGTCGAAGATCGAGTCGTTGAGCGCCGCATAGCGCCGCGACTCGCTCATCCAGTTGCCCCGCAGGTGCTCGGGCATCAGGGTGGGCAGGATGCCGATCATCACGATGTGGGCGCCGCCCGAGTTCGCCTTGTTCTCGGCCTCGTTGAGGCTGGCCCGCACCTCGGCCTCCAGGTCGGAGGCGGTGTGCCCGGCCAGCGCGCGGGGCGGCACGTTGAATTCGATGTTGTAGGGGCTCCCCTGACGCTTCCGTGGGTGGTTTTGTGCGCTGAGTAGGCGCACGTCGTTGTGGCTTAGGGTTTCTGGCTGTCAAAGGTCAGGAACCAAAGGAAGCGGGCAACGACGTGCGCAATGCGAGGTTATGGCGTGCGCTGCTGGGTGTCGATAGGCGCACGGTGGTCGAGGACATCGAATTCTGCGAGGAGGACGAGGGCGCCGAGGTGGTGGTGGCGCGGGTGCGCCCACGCAGCGGTGTTTCACAGCGTTGTGGGCGCTGTGGGAGCAAGGCGCCTTGGTATGACCGCGGGGAGGGTCTCCGCCGGTGGCGGGGCCTGGATTTGGGGACGGTGCAAGTGCTGTTGGAGGCCGAGGCGCCGCGGGTGAACTGCCCCACCCACGGGCCGACCGTGGTTGCGGTGCCGTGGTCGCGTCATCACGCCGGACACACGCTGGCCTTCGATGACACGGTGGCCTGGCTGGCGGTGGCTTGCTCGAAAACGGCGGTCTGCGAGTTGATGCGCATCGCGTGGCGCACCGTCGGGGCGATCGTGGCGCGGGTGTGGGCCGACACCGAAAAGACTGTTGATCGGTTTGCCAACCTACGCCGGATCGGCATCGACGAGATCTCCTACAAACGCCACCACAAGTACTTGACGGTGGTCGTTGACCACGACAGCGGGCATCTGGTCTGGGCCGCGCCGGGACGCGACAAGGCGACCCTGCGACGCTTCTTCGACGCTTTGGGTGCTGAGCGGGCCGCGTTGATCACCCACGTCTCCGCCGATGCCGCGGACTGGATCGCTGCCGTGGTCGCCGAACGCTGCCCGGACGCGATCCTGTGCGCCGATGCGTTTCATGTCGTGTCCTGGGCCACCGAGGCCCTTGATGCCGAGCGGCGCCGGGCCTGGAACGATGCGCGGACGCTGGCCCGTAGCGAGCCCAAACGCCGCCGCGGCCGCCCCGCCAACGACGCCGCACCCAGACCCGGACACGAGCAGGCCCGCCGACTCAAAGCCGCCCGCTACGCGCTGTGGAAAAACCCCGAAGACCTCACCGAACGCCAGAGCGCCAAGTTGGCCTGGATCGCCAAAACCGACACCCGGCTTTACCGCGCCTACCTTTTGAAAGAGGGCCTGCGGCATGTGTTCTCGGTCAAAGGCCAACAAGGCAAAGACGCCCTCGATAAATGGACCTCCTGGGCGCGGCGCTGCCGCATCCCGGTGTTCGTCGAGCTGGCCCGCCGCATCGTGCGCCACCGTCAAGCCATCGACGCTGCCCTCGACCACGGCCTATCCCAAGGACTGATCGAATCCACCAACACCAAGATCCGGGTCCTGACCCGCATCGCATTCGGCTTCCACAACCCCGCCGCACTGATCGCCCTGGCCATGCTCGCCCTCGGCGGGCAGCGACCCGCCCTACCCGGCCGCGGCTGACACCCCCCACCAGGGCACCTCTCGGAGGGTGCCCCCTTCCCCGAGCGTTGCCGATTCTGCGCCACCCGCTCGTCGGCGTCCATGTCGTTCCGCCTCGCTGCGCTCGGGGGCTCCACATGGACCCCTCCCTACGCGAGGCAGCGCCAAAAGCAACTATCGCGGAAAGGACCAGACAAACGTCCAACCATCACCAGATCGGACCCACGGATGCGTCAGGAGAGCCGTTGTAGGCGCCCAATTCGGACTGGTAGGCGGGGTCGGCGATGGCGTCGAGCACGTAGCGGTTCGCCATGGCCGGCTGGTAGTCGGCGTCGACGAGGTTGCACTCGATCTCCATGCCGGTCAGCGGCCGGTCCGAGTCGAAGTGCGATTGCGCGAGCATCGTCTCGAGAACGTCCAGACACAGCCGCACCTTGCGCCGGTATTCCCGCCTGTGTGCGCGGTTATACGTGGTGCGCTTGACCTCTTCGCCCACATCGCCGATGGAACAGGTTTACCGGCGCGGGCGCAAGGGCGCGGGGTCAACCGGCATGTTCGCTGCGCTGCCGAGCAGCGGGTGGACCATCATGGAGACGCCAGGAAGTGTCGCAGTTCACGCCGGAGGAGAGCCGTTGCCCGAGTTCATCGCCGCCATCGACCAGGGCACCACCAGCACCCGGTGCATGATCTTCGACCACGACGGCGCCGACGTGGCCTGCCATCAGCTCGAGCACGAGCAGATCCTGCCCCGCGCGGGCTGGGTGGAACACAACCCGGTCGAGATCTGGGAGCGCACCGCCTCGGTGCTGATGACGGCCCTCAACGCCGCCCGGCTGGGACCGAAAGACATTGCCGCGCTGGGCATCACGAATCAGCGGGAGACGACGCTGGTGTGGGACAGGCGCACCGGTCGGCCGTACTACAACGCGATCGTGTGGCAGGATACGCGCACCGACCGCATCGCGTCGGCGCTGGACCGCGACGGGCGCGGCGAGGTGATCCGCCGCAAGGCGGGCCTGCCGCCGGCGACGTACTTCTCCGGCGGGAAGCTGCAGTGGATCCTGGACAACGTCGACGGGGTGCGCGCGGCCGCCGAGAGGGGTGAGGCCCTGTTCGGCACCGCCGACAGCTGGGTGTTGTGGAACCTGACCGGCGGCGCGCGGGGCGGGGTGCACGTCACCGACGTGACCAACGCCAGCCGGACCATGCTGATGGATTTGGAGACGCTGGACTGGGACGACGAGCTGTTGTCGTTCTTCTCGGTGCCGCGGGCGATGCTGCCGGCGATCGCGCCGTCGTCACCGCGGCAGCCGTACGGGGTCACGACGGAGTTCGGGCCGCTCGGTGGCGAGGTGCCGATCACCGGGGTCCTCGGCGACCAGCACGCGGCGATGGTCGGCCAGGTGTGCCTGAAGCCGGGCGAGGCGAAGAATACCTACGGGACCGGCAATTTCCTGCTGCTCAACACCGGCGAGGCGATCGTGCGCTCCGGCCACGGCCTGCTGACCACCGTCTGTTACCAGTTCGGGGACGCCGAACCCGTTTACGCCCTCGAGGGTTCGATCGCGGTCACCGGTTCGGCCGTGCAGTGGCTGCGCGACCAGCTGGGTATCATCGGCGCCGCCGCGCAGAGCGAGCTGCTGGCCCGCCAGGTCCCCGACAACGGCGGGGTGTACTTCGTGCCGGCGTTCTCCGGGTTGTTCGCCCCGTACTGGCGCTCCGATGCCCGCGGCGCGATCGTGGGCCTGTCCCGGTTCAACACCGCCGCACACCTGGCCCGTGCGACGCTCGAGGCGATCTGCTACCAGAGCCGCGACGTGGTGGATGCCATGCAGGCCGACTCCGGTGTGCCCCTCGAGGTGCTCAAGGTCGACGGCGGGATCACGGCAAACGATCTGTGCATGCAGATCCAGGCCGACGTGCTGGGAGTGGACGTGGTGCGGCCGGTGGTCGCCGAGACCACCGCGCTGGGCGCCGCCTACGCGGCCGGCCTGTCGGCCGGCTTCTGGACGGGCCCCGACGAGCTGCGGGCCAACTGGCGCGAGGGCAGGCGCTGGACACCGTCCTGGGACGACGACCGGCGCGCCGCCGCGTACGCGGGCTGGCTCAAGGCGGTGCAGCGGAGCCTGGACTGGGTGGATATTCCTTAACCGCGAGCGTGCGCGTCGGTACGCCGACACGCCGGTGCGGCTGTACATCTGCGCACGCTCGCGGTCAAAGGATGGGGGTCAGTCCTCGCCGAGGATGCCGTAGATCTCCCGGCGCGCGGTGTTGACGATCTCGACGATGCGCTGCTGCTGTTCGGCGGTGGCGGTGTGCGCGGATTGCGCCACCGCGCCGAACAACTGGCCCACGGCGGCCCGCAGGTTCATCTGGCCCGGGTCGGCGCCCTCGGCGATCTCGTCCCACGGCGGGGTCTCGATCTTGCCGGCGGCCGCGCGGCCCTCCTCGGTCAGCTCGAAAAGCTTCTTGCTGCCCGCGGTCTCGCTCGCGGCGATCAGGCCTTCGTCGTCGAGCAACTGCAGGGTCGGGTACACCGACCCGGGGCTGGGCTTCCATATCCCGTTGCTGCGCTCGGCGATCTGCTGGATCATCTCGTAGCCGTGCATCGGCCGCTCGGCCAGCAGCACCAGGATGGCCGCCCGCACGTCGCCGCGCCGTCCGCGGCCGGGCCCGCCGCGACGGCCTCCGCCGCCGCGGCGCCCGCCCGGCCCGAAGCCGAACCCGGGCCCGAAGCCCGGGCCGAAGCCCGGCCCGAATCCGGGGCCGAAGCCCATCGGCCCGCCATGGTCGCCGGCGTGGTCGCGCAGGTGCTCGAAGAACTCGTGCCGGGCGTGCCGCCTGGCGCCGCGCAGGGCGCGCCGGAGGGGCGGTGCCCCCAGTGCGGGCCCCGGCCCGAAGCCGAGGCCCGGGCCGGGCCGGTCGCCGAACGGGCCGTTGCCCGGTGTGAATGGGTGGTTCATTGTGTTGTCCTTACGTCTGGTGGGTGAAGCGACGGTCGTCCGCTTCGATATATAACGATATATCGCGAACTAACGCGATGCAACGTCGAGGGCGCGCGGGGACCACGTTGGCCCGTCCCGCAGGGGACGGGCCGGCAGGGGGAGTGCCGGGCGATCAGCGCGGCGGGGCGAACCCGCCGGGCGGCGGCCCCAACGGCGGCCACGGGGCGGCCGGCGGGCCGTAACCCCACAGCGGTGGACCCGGCGGTCGCAGGCGCGCCAGTTCGCGACGGTGCCGTTCGGCCAGGACCGCGGCGAGCACGAGTTCCGGCGGTGCGCCGGGCGGGGGTGGCGGGGCGATGCGTGACACGACGTCGACGGCGATCCGGTACGCCATCTGCTGGCGCAGGCCGGGATCGAGTTGCGGTGCCCGGGAGAGGAATTGGCGTGCGACGTCGGCCTGGCCGGCGTCCAGGCCCGACAGCTGTAGCGACGACGCCCACCACGCCAGCGCCGGTGGCATCGCGGGCGGCGGCGCCATCCGGGGCCCGCGTTCGCTGACGACCACGGTGCCGGCGAAGACGTCACCGATTCGTTTGGCCCGCGGCGAGAGGATGCTGCAGATGACGGCGGGGCTGCCGGCCAGCATCCAGATCTCCACGACCGATGCCAGCGCGCGAAACAGGGCCTGCCGGAACCGTTCCGGGCCGCCGTCATCGGACACCACCCGCAGGCCCATCACGATCTTGCCGACCGACCTTCCCCGCGTGGTGGTTTCGAAGATCAGCGGGTACCCGACGATCACCAGCACCGTGAAGACGATCAGGATGGCGGCGGTCAGCGCGCTGTCGAACTGGGTCAGGGTGGCGGCCCACAGCAGCAGCCCCAGCACGTAGCAGACGAATATCACCGCGATGTCGATCAGCGCGCCCACGGCCCGCACGGGCAACTGGGCGATCTGCACGTCGAGCACCACGGCGTCCCCGGTCACCACCTCCGACATAACACCGAACGGTACCCTGCCCAGGGTGGACGTCGACGCATTCGTGCTGACCCATCGCGCTACCTGGGACCGGCTGGACCGGCTGGTCAAGGGGCGCCGGTCGCTGACCGGCGCGGAGGTCGACGAGCTCGTCGAGCTCTATCAGCGGGTGTCCACCCACTTGTCGATCCTGCGCTCGGTGTCCTCGGACTCGCTGCTGACCGGCAGGCTGTCGAGCCTGGTGGCCCGCGCGCGCTCGGTGGTGACCGGCGCGCACGCACCGCTGAGCAGGACGTTCGTCCGGTTCTGGACGGTGTCCTTCCCGGTGGTCGCCTATCGCACCTGGCGGTGGTGGCTGGGCACGGCGGTGGTGTTCCTGGCCGTGGTGGCGGTCATCGCGTTGTGGGTGTCGGCGAACCCGGAGGTGCAGTCGGCGGTCGGAACGCCAAGTGAGATCGACGAATTGGTCAACCACGACGTCGCCTCGTACTACAGCGCGCACCCCGCGGCGGCGTTCGCGCTGCAGGTGTGGGTGAACAACTCCTGGGTTTCCGCGCAGTGCATCGCGTTGTCGGTGCTGCTGGGGTTGCCGATCCCGATCGTGCTGTTCAAGAACGCCGCCAACGTCGGCCTGATCGCCGGACTGATGTTCAACGCGGGCAAGGGCGGTGTCCTGCTCGGCCTGCTGGCCCCGCACGGGCTGCTGGAGCTGACCGCGGTGTTTTTGGCGGGCGCGACGGGCATGCGGCTGGGCTGGTCGGTGATCTCGCCGGGGGACCGCCCGCGCGCACAGGTGTTGGCCGAGCAGGGCCGCGCCGTCGTGTCGGTCGCCGTGGGTCTGGTGGCGGTGCTGCTGGTGTCCGGGCTGATCGAGGCGCTGGTGACGCCGGCGCCGTTGCCGACGGCCGTGCGGGTCGGCATCGGCGTGCTGGCCGAGGCCGCGTTCCTGTCGTACGTGGTCTACTTCGGTCGCCGGGCGGCGAAGGCCGGGGAGTCCGGCGACATCGAGGACGCCCCGGACGTGGTCCCGACGGGCTGAGTCCCGCGAGAGTGCAACTGGCAACACATTCTTCGGGTAAGGCCGTCGGTACTCGCACTCTCGCGGTGAGACTACAGCCGGCCGGTGGCCTTCATCGCCAGGTAGCGGTCGGCGAGGGCGGGCGCGAGCTCGGCGGGCGCGGCGTCGACGACCTCCATCCCGCGGCCGCGCAGCCGGGCGGCGATCGCGCGCCGCTCGTTGCGGGAGCGCTCGGCGGCCGCGGCGTCGTACACCGCCGCCGCGTCGGCGCGCCCGCCGGCCATCTCGTCGACGCGGGGGTCGGCGACCGCCGCGAGGAGCAGGCGGTGCCGGGCCGACAGCGTGTCCAGCACCGGCAGCAGCCCCTCCTCGAGGGCGGTCGCGTTGAGGTCGGTCAGCAGCACCACCAACGACTGGTGCCGGGCGCGCCGGACCAGGGCCGAAGCCATTGCGCGCCAATCGGTTTCGACCAGTGTCGGTTGCAGCGGGGCCATCGCCTCGACCAGCTGGGCGAGCAGTTCGGTGCGCGAGGCGCCGAACACCGCGGCCCGGCTCACCCGGTCGTGGGCGAGGAAGTCCACGTGGTCGCCGGCCCGCGCCGCGAGCGCCGCGAGCAGCAGGGCGGCGTCCATCGCCCAGTCCAGCCGGGGCCAGCCCGCCGGTCCGGTTCCGGGATCGGCCGAAGCCGGGTCGACGCCGACGCGCCCGGCCGCCGTGCGCCCTGTGTCGAGCACGAGCACCACCCGGCGGTCGCGTTCGGGCCGCCAGGTGCGCACCACCACGTCGGCGCGGCGCGCGGTGGCGCGCCAGTCGATGGAGCGCACGTCGTCGCCGACGACGTATTCGCGCAGCGAGTCGAATTCGGTGCCCTGCCCGCGGATCAGCGTGGGCAGCAGCCCGTCCATCTCGCGCAGCTTCGCCAGCCGCGACGGCAGATGCTTGCGGGACAGAAACGGCGGGAGCACCCGGACCAGGCCGGGCACCGGCCGCGAGGCCTGCCGTCCGGCCAGCCCCAGCGGCCCGATCGAGCGGGTCGTGACCGCCGCCGCGCGCTGGTCGCCGCGCCGCACCGGCCGCAGGCGGGTCCGGATCCGCAGCTGCTGGCCGGCCCCGAGGGTGACGGCGTGGATGCGCGGCTGCGCGCGGGCGCTGGGCGGCCACGCGTCGCGGACCTGCCCGCGGAACCGCCGGCGGCCGTCGTTGCGGACCGTCAGCACCGCGTCCACCTCCTGGCCGAGCCGCACCGAACCGTCCGGCGAGCGGGTGTACCCCAGCCCGCGGGTGCCGGCCGCCAGCGCGACGTCGACGGCAACCGCGGTGGCCAGCGCCGCCAGCAGGACCACGAAAGCCCTTGCCGGCCAAGGGGACACCGCGATCGGCAGGGCGCACAGCAGTGCGACCAGGCCGGTGCGTCCGGTCAGGACCACTAGCGGGGTACCGGGACCGAGGCCAGGATCCCGCCGAGGACGCCGTCGGCGCCGGCCCCTTCCAGCTCGGCTTCGGGCCGCAGCATCAGGCGGTGCCGCAGCGTCGAGGAGGCCATGGCCTTGACGTCGTCGGGGGTGACGTAGTCGCGGCCGGACAGCCACGCCCAGGACCGCGCGGTGGCCAGCAGGGCGGTCGCCCCCCGCGGCGACACGCCCAGCTGCAGGGCGGGCGAGGTGCGGGTGGCCCCCACGATGTCGACGATGTAGCCCAGCACCTCGTCGGCGACCCGCACCCGTTGCACCGCCCGGCGTCCGGCGGCCAGTTCGTCGGGACCGGCCACCGGCGTGATCGCGGACAGGTCGCGGGGATCGAAGCCGTGCGCGTGCCGGTGCAGGATGACGATCTCGGCGTCGCGCGGCGGCAGTGTGACGTTCAGCTTGAGCAGGAAGCGGTCCAGCTGCGCCTCGGGCAGTTGGTAGGTGCCCTCGTATTCCACGGGGTTCTGGGTGGCGGCCACGATGAACGGGTCGGGCAGCGGTTTGGGCTCGCCGTCCACGCTGACCTGACGTTCCTCCATCGCCTCCAGCAGCGCGGCCTGGGTCTTGGGCGGGGTGCGGTTGATCTCGTCGGCCAGCAGCAGGTTGGTGAACACCGGGCCCGGCCGGAACACGAACGCGGCGGTGCGCGCGTCGTACACCAGCGAACCGGTGACATCTCCGGGCATCAGGTCGGGGGTGAACTGGATCCGCTTGAAATCGAGTCGCAGCGCCGCGGCCAGCGCGCGCACCAGCAGCGTCTTGGCCACTCCCGGAACGCCTTCCAGCAGGACGTGGCCGCGGCACAGCAGCGCGATCACCAGCCCGCTGACGACCCCCTCCTGTCCCACGACGGCTTTGGCCAGTTCCGCGCGCAATGCCAGCAGCGCCTCTCGGGCCGAGTCAGCGGTGGGAGTCGATTGTGTCACGATCCGGTGGCCTGCCTTTCGATGTCGTCGAGCGCACGGGCAAGTTGTAGCAGGTCGTCGTCGGTCAACGGGGGTGGGCCGTAGAGCCGGTGGGCGACGAGCCCGGCGTCGGCGCCGCTGCGTTGCGCGAGCGCCGCCACCACCGCCGGGGGCGAGGCGCCCGCGCCCAGGCCGAGCCGGGGCAGCAACCGCTGCAGCGTGGCGGCGCGCAGCGCCGCGGCGGCGCGGTCGCGGGCCCGGTGCGACCGGTACAGCCGGGCACGGCCCTCGACGGTCTCCGACGCGCGCACCACCACGGGCAACTCCTCGGCCACCAGCGGGCCCGGCCGGCGCCCCTTCCAGAACGCGACCAGCGTCACCACCAGCAGCAGCTGCCAGACCAGCCACGTCGCGTTGGGCGGAATCATGCCGAACAGCGATGTGGTGGAGGAGTTCTCGCCCTCGGTGTGCTGGGGCGCGTACCAGATGAGGCGGGGCCGGTCGCCGGCGAGGTTCATCGCCAGCGCGGCGTTGCCCGCCCGCAGCAGGCCCCCGTTGGTCATGAACTCGGCGCTGCCCACCACGGTGACGGCCCGGCCGTGGGCCCGGAACCGGATCAGCACCCCGCCGTAACAACTCGTCACGGTCCTGCCGTCGGCGGCCCGGTAGCTGTCGCTGGGCCCGAAGCGCACCGCCCCGGCCCGCTCGGCCTCCCGCAGGGTGCAGTCCGGGCTGCTGTCGAAGCTTTTCGGCGCGGGCGCCTTGCGCACCCCGGGCAGCAGCGCCTCGCGGGTCCGCGCCGTCGGTTCGACCAGCAGCAGATCGCCCGGGGCGCGGGCCAGTTCGTCCAGCAGTGGGTCGGTCAGGTACTGGCTCTGCGCCACCAGGATCAGCGTGGCGGGGCGGGCCGCGCGCTCGACGTCGGCGATGCCGGACGCCACGACGACCTCGACGCCGTTGTCGCGCAGCAGTGTCACCAGGGCGTGGGCACCGTCGGGCGCGGTCGACGCCGGATCCATCCGCGCCCCGGACCGCGGCGCGGTCAGGTAGGCGCCGACGCCGGCGACGACCGCGACGACGAGCAGCGACAGCGCCACCCAGCCCCAGGTGCGCCGGCGCTGCGCCGCGGCGCCGGAGGCCGCCGTCACCGGACCCGCGCCCATGACTCGACGGTGCCGGCGGGCGCCGGCGCCGGCGCGGCGGGCGAGCGCGACCTCAGGTGCTCGTCGAGGTCGGCGATCATCCGGTACTCCGGCTGGGTCCCGGGCCGCTCGCCGTAGGTGACGTCGTTGAAAGCCGTTGCCGCCTGGAACAATTCGCCGGCCAGGTGGGGAAGTGCGGCGCCCGCGTCTCGGGCCAGCTCGGTGGCGGTCCGCCCGGGGGCCGGATCGAGCACCCCGGTCTCCTCGAGCTGGCGGGCGACCGCGCGCAGCCGGTGCCGGATCGCCGCGGCCCAATCGCCTTCGGCGGCATAGGTTTCGGCGGTGGCGCGGTGTTGCGCCGCGGTGAGCTGCGTGGCCGCGAACAGCGCGACCCCACCGCGACGGGTGCGCAGCGTGCGCCGCGCGACCCGGACGGCGACCACCGTCGCGACCGCCAGCAGGACGAACAGCACCGCGGCGGTGAACCATCCACCCGGCAGCGACGCGGTCTTCTCCAGCAGCCGGTACAGCTGCTCGTTGATCCAGTCGGACAGTTGCTGCCACGCCGAACCCCGGGAATAGACCGGCTTGTCCAGCTCGGCCTGCGCGGCCCGGTGGGCGGCATCGCGGTCGATGTCGATGGAAGGCACGGTGTGGTGGTCCTCGCTCGGCCCTTACGCGGGCCGGGTCAGCCAGAGGTTGTCGGTGCACGCGACCGCATAGGGACCGCCGGCGGCCCCGGTCTGCAGCACCAGGTCGAACGCCTCGGCCCGCATGCGGCGGTCGGTGTAGAGCAGCACGACGACTCCGGCGTTGAACGGTGCGGTGATGATCTGCCCGATCGCCGACCCGACGGAGGCGATCGCGGTGCCGAGGACCAGGACGGCGGTGGACGCGGTCCCGCCCAGCAGCAGCTGGCCCGCGATGCTGAACGGCGCGGCGATCGCGTTCGCGACGACGGTTGCCACCACGAACGTCAGCGTCCGGATGCCCAGCACCCGCCAGAAGCCGTTGCGGACCAGCGCGAAGGATCGGGTGATCGCGTCGACGACGGGCAGCCGCTCCAGCACGATCAGCACCGGCGCGAACAGCACCACCGTGTACAGGTACACCAGCAACGCCAGCACGCCGAGCAGCAGCGGGAAACCGAACAGGATCGCCGCCGCCCCGGTGCCGAGCGCCGCCAGCAGGGCCGCGGCGACCGCCACCAGGCCCCCGAGGGTGGCGACCGCGGCGGCCTCCAGCAGCGCCAGGCCGAGCAGGGGAACCAGCCGCCCGCGAATCCTGGCCCAGGTCTCGCCGATGGTGATCGTCGATCCGAAAACCGCGCGCCCGACGATGACGGTGAGCATCCCGGACAGCAGCATGCCGCCCAGCCACGTGATCAGCAGGCCGGCGGCGATCGACGCCAGGAAGGCGACGGCGACCCCGGAGGTCAACTCGCCCGGCGGCTGGGTCGAGACGCTGCCGAAGGCCGTCAGGGGCCCGAGCGTGGCCACGAGCGTGATGATCTGCATCGCCACCACCACCGTCGCGCTCAGCCCGAGCGTGGCCCTCGGGTTGGCGCGGATGTAGCCGACCGCCCCGTTGAAGATCTCGCTCAGGGTCAACGGCCGCAGCGGGATGATCCCGGGTTTGACGGCTGCCGGCGGCCGGTACGGGGAGCCGTATTGCGGCGGGCCATAGCTGTATGGGGAGCCGTATGGGGAGCCGTATTGCGGCGGGCCATAGCCGTATGGGGAGCCGTACTGGGGGCCCGAGCCGTATGGGGAGCCGTACTGCGGGCCGGGCGGGGGCGCGTTCACCAAGTCCGGCGGCCTTCGGAGCCGAAGTAGCCCAAGGAGCCGCGCCCGTCGTTCGTCATGGCATCCATCCTGTCGGCGGCCGGGTCATTTCTCAATCTCGGTGTCGCAATCTCCCGGGTGGCCGTGGCGCGTACCGTTCCAGGCATGGCGGAACTCAAGGCCCGGATCCGGGCGGACCTGACCCAGGCGATGAAGGCGCAGGACAAGTTGCGCACAGCGACGCTGCGCATGTTGCTGGCCGCGATCCAGACCGAGGAAGTCTCCGGCAAGCAGGCCAAGGAACTCACCGACGACGACGTCATCAAGGTGCTGGCCAGGGAGTCCCGCAAGCGTGGCGAGGCCGCCGAGATCTACACCGAGAACGGCCGCGGCGACATGGCCGCCAACGAGCACGCCGAGGGCCGCGTCATCGACGAGTACCTGCCCACACCGCTGACCGAGGCCGAGGTGGCCGACGTCGCCGACACCGCCATCGCCCAGGTCGCCGAGGAGATCGGGGAACGTCCGGGCATGAAGCAGATGGGCCTGGTGATGAAGGCGGCCACCGCGATCGCGGCCGGCAAGGCCGACGGCGGCCGCCTGTCCGCGGCGGTCAAAGAGCGCCTGTAGCGCGGCCGAGCGCGCGCGCCGCGGCGCCGCGCGCGGCCCGCACCGCCGCGACGACCCGCGGGAACTGCGGCGGCCGGTCGTCGCCGCGGGCCGGGCGGCCGGCGTCGAGCCGTTCCCGCTGCGGCACCACGACGTACTTCGGGTCGCGGGTGGATTCGACCCCGGCCTCGAACACCCCGAACCGCTGCAGCACGCTGCCGGCCAGCAGCGCCAGCCCGGACAGGGCCGCGACACCGCGGTTGCGTCCGCCCGCCACCGCGCCCAGCGCCCCCGCGACCGTCAGGTACTCGGCCGGCTTGCGCAGCCGGTGGGCCTTGCCGGTGGTGTAGGCCTGCGCGGCCAGGCCGATGCGCCGCTCCAGCAGCCGCGACGCCGCGACCTCGAGCCCGGCGCCCAGGACGGCCAGCCGGCGGGCCGGGCCGGCCTCGTCGACCGGCGCCAGCAGCATCCCCAGCCCGCCGCCGCTGGCCGCGGCCGACCCGGTGAACACGAACGGCAGGTACGGGTGTGCGGCGTTCCAGGCCGGGACGGCGGTCTGCGACAGCAGCACCGCGGTGTAGGACGCGACCCCGGGCGCGAAAGCGGCCGCCGACAGCCCCGCCGGGCGAGCCGAGGCGGCCAGCAGCCGGCCGGGAGCGGACCGTCGCAGCGGCGGCGGCATCAGCTCCACGGCCCCGGCCAGCCCGGCGCCCGGCCCGTAGGCGGACAGGATCCAGGTGCCCACGCTCATCGGCGAACTCGGCTTGGCCACCCGCAACATGTGGTGGAACCGCTCGGGGCGGCCCAGATCGGCGACGAGGAAGTACATGCTGGCGACCAGGCCGGCCAGCGCCCCGACCCGCCCCACGCGGCGCAGCTTGGGCCGGCCGGTGAGGTCGGCCCCGGCGGCCAGCAGCGCCGAGCCCCCCGACAGGCCCCCGGCGAACAGGTAGGCCGCGATCTTCCACTCCCACACCGGGGACTTGAGCACCGCGCGCCCGTAGTACGACCGGAATTCGGCCCGCGGCACGGCGAGCTGCTCGCGCCCGCCGCCGCCGTCCCGGCCCCGGCTGAACATCTGGGCGTGGACGTCCGCGGCGCCCGCGTCGCTGCGCTGTTCTTTCACCGCCGGCCCCGCCCCAGGAACGACGACACCGCGGCGGCGACGAGCGCCGACGCCGCGATCCCGGCGTAGCGCCACATCGCGGGCGCGTCGCGGGTCGGCACCACCGGGTCCGGCGGCAGCCCGTACACCTCGGGCTCGTCGAGCAGCAGGAAGAACGCGCCGTCGCCGCCCACCCCGTCGTTCGGGTCGTGACCGTAGAGCCGCGCCTCGCTCACCCCGAGCCCGTGCAACTGGTCGATGCGGCGGGCGGCGCGCTCGCGCAGCTCGTCGAGGACACCGAACTGGATGGAGTCGGTGGGGCACGCCTTGGCGCACGCCGGTTCCAGGCCGTCCCGCAGCCGGTCGTAGCACAGCGTGCACTTCCACGCCCGGCCGTCGCCCTCGCGCCGGTCGATCACCCCGTACGGGCAGCCGGACACGCAGTAGCCGCAGCCGTTGCAGATGTCCTGCTGCACCACGACGGTGCCGAACTCGGTGCGGAACAGCGCGCCCGTCGGGCACACGTCCAGGCAGCCCGCGTGGGTGCAGTGCTTGCAGACGTCGGAGCTCATCAGCCAGCGGAAGTCGGTGCGGGTCTGGGCGCCGCTGCCGTCCCCGGGGCGCGCGAACTTCGGGAACTCCAGGTCCACCGGGGTGTTGCCGAGTTCCGCGCCGCCGCGCGGCATGGACTCGATCGCGGCCGCGGCGATGTCGGCCGACTCGCCGCTGCCCGACGGGCCGGTCGGCGACCCCGCCATGCCCGGATCCTGCCGGCCCAGCGGGCGATCCTGCTCGATGAAGGCGACGTGGCGCCAGGTGCTGGCGCCCAGCATGCCCGTGTTGTCGAACGACATCCCCAGCAGGTTGAAGCCGTCGTCAGGCACGGAGTTCCACTCCTTGCACGCCACCTCGCAGGCCTTGCAGCCGATGCAGACGGAGGTGTCGGTGAAGAACCCCACCCGCGGCGGGTGGTCCCCCGCGTATCCGGCGTTACCGGCGGGATCCGGCAAATCTCCGTAAAAGCTGTTGTCGCTCAAGGCGTTTCCTCCGGCTCGAGATGGGCCACCGGGTCGGGCCGGGTGGTGTCCAGCCGAGTACCCGTTTCGGCGGTGATACCGGCGCGACGGCGGTAGTCGGCGATGTAAGCCAGCAGCTCGGGCCCGCGCGGCCGCCGCCCGGGCCGGACGTCGCAGGTGGCGACCTTGCTCTCCTGGATGAACACGTTCGGGTCCAGCACCACCCCGAGCAGGTCGTTGACCACATCCCCCTCGATCGGTCCGGCGTAGCCCCAGTGATACGGCATCCAAACCTGTTGGATCACGCGGTCTTCGATGCGCAGGGGCTTCATCCGGTCGGTCACGAACACCCGGGCCTCCACCGCCGTCCGGCTGGTGACCACGTGCGCCCAGTCCATGTGCGTCAGCCCGCGCATGCGCGCCAGCTCGGGGGAGACCTCCACGAACAGCTCCGGCTGTAACTCCGCGAGATAGGGCAGCTGGCGGCTCATCCCACCGGCGGTGTGGTGCTCGGTGAGCCGGGCCGTGGTGAACACGAACGGGAACACCTCGCCGTGCGCCTCCGGCGGCGACGGGTTGGATGGATTGTCGCTGCGCCCGTACACGATTCGCGTCGGATTGCCCTGCTGGGCGTAGAGCGCGTTGCGCACCGGCGACTCGTGCGGCTCGTAGTGGGTGGGCAGCGGGCCGTCCGCCAGCCCGTTGGGCGCGAACAGCCAGGCCTTGCCGTCGGCCTGCATGATGAATGCGTCGTCGCCGCGCAGCGCCTCCACACCCACCGCGCCCTCGGGCGGGCGGTGGTCCGGCGGCTTGTTCAGCTCGAAGTCGGGGATGTCGTGGCCGGTCCACTCACCCTTGTCGGGGTCCCACCAGACGAGCTTCTTGCGCTCGCTCCACGGCCGCCCCGCCGGGTCGGCAGAGGCCCGGTTGTAGAGCACCCGGCGGTTCGCCGGCCAGGTCCAGCCCCACTCGTTGTCGTAGGGGCCCTGCTGCTCCTTCGGTTTGCGCCGCGCCGCCTGGTTGACCTCGTCGGCGTACACCCCGCTGTAGATCCAGCAGCCGCAGGCCGTGCTGCCGTCGGCCTTGAGCTCGGTGTAGCCGTTCACCGCTCGGCCCGTGGTCAGGTCGATGCCGTTCATGCGGCGCAGCACGTCCTCGCCCGACGGCTCTTCGGACTCGGGGCCGTCGGTCGCCGACTCGGTCCTGTAGTCCCACGCCAGGTCCAGCAGCGGGCGGTCGCGCACGTCGGTCGAGCCCGCCAGCTTCTCGCGCAGCCTGCGGCCCAGGTTGAAGAAGAACCACAGGTCCGAGCGGGCGTCGCCGGGCGGGTCGACCGCCTTCTCCCGCCACTGCAGCATGCGCTGGGTCTGGGTGAAGGTGCCGGCCTTCTCGACGTGGGAGGCGGCCGGGAAGAAGAACACCTCGGTGCGGCACGTCTCCGGCGAGATCTCGCCCGTCTCGATCTCCGGCGCGTCCTTCCAGAAGGTGGCGCTCTCGATCATGACGAGGTCGCGCACCACCAGCCAGTCGAGGTTGGCCATGCCGAGGCGCTGCAGCCGCCCGTGGGCGGACCCGACGGCCGGGTTCTGGCCGAGCAGGAAGTAGCCGAACACGGTGCCGTCGATCATGTCCAGCACCGTGCGGTAGGTGCTGTGGTCGCCGTTGATCCGGGGCAGGTAGTCGAAGCAGAAGTCGTTGTCGGGCGTCGCGTGCTCGCCCCAGTACTCCTTGAGCAGCGACACCATGTAGGTGTCGGCCTTGTGCCAGAAGCCCTTCTGGTTGCGGCTGGTGATCTTCTCGAGGTAGTCCGCCAGGGTCTCCTGGCCGGCCTGCGGCATCGTGAGGTAGCCGGGCAGCAGGTTGAACAGCGTCGGCACGTCGGTGGAGCCCTGGATGCTGGCGTGCCCGCGCAGCGCGAAGATCCCGCCGCCGGGGCGGCCGATGTTGCCCAGCAGCAGCTGGATGATGGACCCGGCGCGGATGTACTGGGCGCCGGTGGAGTGCTGGGTCCAGCCCACGCTGTACACCAGCGCGGCGGTGCGCTCCCGGCCCGAGTTCTGCGTCCACGCCCGCGCGATCTGGGTGAAGGTTTCGGCCGGCACCCCGCACACCCGCTCCACCATCTCCGGGGTGTAGCGGGCGTAGTGCCGCTTGAGGACCTGGTAGACGCAGCGCGGGTGCTGCAGCGCCGGGTCGTTGGGGATGTCCCCGGCGCCGCCCTCGATCGGGGGCCCGCCCGAGCCGAGCTGCGTGGGCGCCCCCTGCTGCTTGTCGCCCGCCCCGCCCCGGCCGCCGTGGCCGGTGGACTCGTAATGCCAGCTCGCCGGGTCGTAGGAGGCGGTGTCGTGGTCGTAGCCGCTGAACAGGCCGTCGAGGTCCTCGGTGTCGCGGTAGCCCTCGTCGAGGATGAACGACGCGTTGGTGTAGGCGGTCACGTACTCCCGGAAGTCCAGTTCATTGGACAGGATGTAGTTGATCACCCCGCCGAGGAAGGCGATGTCGGTGCCCGCGCGCAGCGGCACGTGCCGGTCGGCGACCGCGCTGGTGCGGGTGAACCGCGGGTCGATGTGGACGACCTCGGCGCCGCGCGCCTTGGCCTCCATCACCCACTGGAAGCCGACCGGATGCGCCTCGGCCATGTTCGAGCCCATGATGACGATGAAGTCGGAGTTCGCGAGGTCCTGCTGATAGTCCGTCGCGCCGCCGCGACCGAAGGAGGCTCCCAGACCGGGAACCGTGGCGCTGTGTCAAATACGGGCCTGGTTCTCGATCTGCAGCGCGCCCAGCGCGGTGAACAGCTTCTTGATCAGATAGTTCTCTTCGTTGTCCAGCGTCGCCCCGCCCAGGCTGGCGATGCCCATCGTGCGGCGCAGGGTGTTGCGGTCTTTGTCGAAGTCCTGCCAGCCCTTGCGGCGGGCGTCGAGCACCCGGTCGGCGACCATGTCCATCGCGGTGTCCAGGTCGAGCTCGGTCCACTGCGTGGCGTAGGGGGCGCGGTAGCGCACCGTGGTCTCGCGCTGCGACCCGGTGACCAGTTGCTTGCTCGCGGATCCCTTGGGGCACAACCGGCCCCGGGAGATCGGGCTGTCCGGGTCGCCCTCGATCTGGACGACCTCGCCGTCGGTGACGTACACCTTCTGCGCGCAGCCGACCGCGCAGTACGGACACACCGAATGCGCGACGCTGTCGGCGGTGGCGGTGCGGGGCTGCAGCCCCGCGGAGCGCTCGGACTGTGCGGCCTTGCCGCGGCCCAGCGCGTCGGCGCCGGTGAGCTGGCGGTAGACCGGCCACGACTGCAGCAGCTTGCCGAAATCCATCCTTCGATCAAACCACTTCGCGGGTGCCGTCGCCGCCGCGGCGGGTCAGCCGCCGGGCGTCGAGGCGCTCCAGCAAAGGCACCGCGACCCGCCGCGTGGTGCCCAGCGCGAGCCGGGCCTCGCTCACGGTGAACGGCTGCGGCAGCGCCGCCAGGATCGCGGCCGCGCGGTCGAGCGCGTCGGGACCCAGCACCACCCCGTCGGCGATGCGCGTCAGCCGCCCGGCGCGCACCGCCGCGGCCAGCTCGCGGGCACCCAGCTGCAGGGCGGCCAGGTCGTCGGCCTCCGGGGCGCGGAACGGTTCGGCGGCCAGCCGTTGCTCGAGGGTGCGCACGGCCTCCTCGACGCGGGCCGGCAGGCCGACGCCGGGCGGTGCGACCAAGCCGTCGGACACCGTCAGCCCGCTGCCCTCGAGCAGCAGGGACACCAGCGCGGCGGCGGGCAGCCCGAGCTGGCGGCGTAGCGCGTCCAGCGGCATGCCGGCCGCGACGTCGTGCTCGGCGGCCCAGCGCCGCACCGCCGACACCGCGTCCGCACGCCGTCGCGCCCACCACTGCGGGTCCACCACCCAGTCGCCGATCCGCTCGCCACGCGCGGGCAGGCCCATCGCGCGCAGCTCGTCGGCCCGGGCGCAGTCGGGCGGGCGGGCGCTACCGGTCGCCAGCTCGTCGGCGCGGGCCCGCGCGGCGCCGCGGCGGCGCAGCGCCGGCGGACGCACGTCGAGCACCTCGATCCCCGCGGCGATCCGGTGCTCCCCGGGGTCGCGCAGCAGCCCGACGTCGGAGACCCGCAACGGCAGCGGCCGGCGCAGCCGCAGCCGCGCCGCGCCCGCGCCGAGCGGGCGGACGTGCACCGGCACCGCCGCGGACCCGACGTGCAGGACCAGCTCGCGGTGCAGCGTCTGCGGCGCCCGCAGCGCGACGTCGACCTCGGCGGTGTCCAGCCACGCCCCGGGGGTGCGCACGGTGTCGCCGCGGCCGATGTGCCGGCGGTCCAGGCCGCGCAGGTTCAGCGCGACCCGGGCCACCGCGCCGGCCTCGGCGCGGTCCTCGCCCAGACACTGCAGCCCGCGCACGGTGACGCGCCGCCCGGCGGCTTCGAGTTCGTCGCCGACCCGGACGGTGCCGGCCGCGAGCGTCCCGGTCACCACCGTGCCCGCGCCCCGGACGGTGAAGGTGCGGTCCACCCACAGGCGCACGTCGGCGCCGCGGTCCGGTGCGGGCAGCCGGTCGGTGAGCGCGACCAGCCCGGCGCGCACCCGGTCCAGGTCGGTGCCGAGCACCACCGGCGGGTCGGCCAGCGAGGTGGCCGCGAACCGCTCCCGGGCCGCCTCGACGGCCGGTGCGGGGTCGGCCAGGTCGGCCTTGCTGATCACCAGCAACCCGTGGCGGACGCCCAGGGCGTGCAGCGCCGCGAGGTGTTCCTCGGACTGCGGCATCCAGCCCTCGGTGGCCGCGACCACGAACACGACGAGGCTTTCCGGTGACATTGCCCCGACGCCGGCGAGCATGGTGGCGACGAACCGCTCGTGGCCCGGCACGTCGACGAACGCGATCCGCCGCCCGCCGATGTCGGCCCAGGCGAAGCCCAGGTCGATGGTCAGGCCGCGGCGCTGCTCCTCGGCCAGGCGGTCCGGCCACATGCCGGTGAGCCGGTGCACCAGCGTCGACTTGCCGTGGTCGACGTGCCCGGCGGTGGCTACGACGAACACGCCCGCACCGCCGCCGCCAGCGCCTCGTCGTCGTCGGGGGCCACGGTGCGCAGGTCCAGCAGGCACCGGCCGGCCTCCACGCGGCCGACCACCGGCGGGTCGCCGGCGCGCAGCGCCGCGGCGTAGGACTCCGGCAGGCTCAGCCCGGCGCTGGGCAACCGCACGTCGGGGGCGCCGCCGCCGCCGACGGCCGCCACGCAGTCGACCACCTCGGCGCCCGGCAGGACCGCGGCCAGCCGCTGCGCCCGCGCGCGCAGCGCCGCGACGTCGGCGGTCAGGGCCCGCGCCACCGGCGGCGGCGGGCCCACCAGGGTGGCCTCCAGCGCGGCGAGGGTGAGCTTGTCCACCCGCAGGGCGCGCGCCGCCGGATGCCGGCGCAGCCGCTCGACCAGCGCGGCGTCGCCGAACAGCAGCCCGGCCTGCGGCCCGCCCAGCAGCTTGTCGCCGCTGGCGGTGACCAGGTCGGCGCCGTCGCGCAACGCCGACGTCGCGTCGGGCTCGTCGGGCAGCACCGGATGCGGCGCCAACAGCCCGGAGCCGATGTCGACCACCAGCGGCACACCCAGCCCGGCCAGCTCGCGCACCGCGACCGCCGAGGTGAACCCGCTGACGTGGAAGTTCGACGGGTGCACCTTGAGCACGAAGCCGGTGTCGGGCCCGATCGCGCCGGTGTAGTCGGCCAGGGCGGTGCGGTTGGTGGTGCCGACCTCCCGCAGCCGCGAATCGGCCGACGCCAGCAGGTCCGGGATGCGGAACCCGTCGCCGATCTCGACCATCTCGCCGCGGCTGATCACGATCTCGCGGCCGGGGGCCAGCGCGAGCGCGGCCAGCAGCAGCGCGGCGGCGTTGTTGTTGACCACGTGCACGCCGCCGGCGGTGGGGACGGCCCGGGCCAGCGCGGCCAGCGCCGAGCGGCCGCGGCGGGCGCGCCGGCCCGTCGCCAGGTCGAACTCGACGTCGGTGGCCCCGCCGGCGGCGACGACGGCGTCCAGCGCGGCCGGCGACAGCGGCGCCCGGCCCAGGTTGGTGTGCACGACGACGCCGGTGGCGTTGACGACGGGCCGCAGGCCCGACGCGGTGCGCGGCAGCGCGGCCACGGCGTGGTCGGCGACCCGCTCCGGGGCGAGCTCGCCGTCGCGCGCGGCCTGCTGGGCGGCGGCGATCACCGACTTGACCAGCTCGCGGCCCAGCACCCGCTCGGCTTCGGCGAGGCGGGGATCGGCGAGCAGCGCGTCGGTGCGGGGCACCCGCCGGCGCGGATCGGTCCCATCGCTCATGTCAGGGCCCAGGGTGGCGGAGGCGGACGGGAATCGAACCCGCCAACGACAGCACCTGCCGCTCGACGGTTTTGAAGACCGCGCCGGTCACCAGACCGGACACACCTCCCTGGACCATGGGGACAATTATGGACGCCATGTACTACCGGCTGACTCAGTACGCCCACGGCGGCGGCTGCGCGTGCAAGATCCCGCCCGGCGAACTCGAGGAGGTGGTGCGGGGGCTGGGCGCGGCCACGCCGCGCGACGCGGTCGGCGAACTGCTGGTCGGGCTGGACAGCGGGGACGACGCGGCGGTGGTGCGCATCGACGGCGACACGGCGCTGATCGCGACGACGGACTTCTTCACCCCGGTCGTCGACGACGCCTACGACTGGGGCCGCATCGCGGCCGCCAACGCCCTCTCCGACGTCTACGCGATGGGCGGCCGGCCGGTCGTGGCGGTCAACCTGCTGGGCTGGCCGCGCGACGTGCTGCCGTTCGAGCTGGCGAGCGAGACGCTGCGCGGCGGGTTGGACGTGTGCGCGCTGGCGGGCTGCCATCTGGCCGGCGGGCACAGCGTCGACGACCCCGAACCCAAGTACGGGCTCGCGGTGACCGGCATCGGGGACCCGAAGCGTTTGCTGCGCAACGACTCCGGCCGGCCGGGGACGCCGCTGTCGCTGACCAAGCCGCTGGGCGTAGGCGTCCTGAACAGCCGGCACAAGGCCACCGGCGAACGCTTCCCGCAGGCCATCGACGCGATGACCACGCTCAACGCCGCCGCCGCGGCGGCGGCGCTGGCGGCGGGCGCCGAATGTGCCACGGACATCACGGGTTTCGGTCTGCTCGGGCATCTGCACAAGCTGGCGCGAGCCAGCGGTGTCACCGCGGTGATCGACTCGGCCGCGGTGCCCTACCTGGAGGGCGCGCGGGAGGCGCTAAAAGCCGGCCACGTCAGCGGCGGCACCCGGCGCAATCTCGAGTGGGTGGCCCCGCACGTGGACCTGTCGGCGGTGACCGCCGACGAGGCGCTGCTGCTCGCCGACGCGCAGACCTCGGGCGGTCTGCTGGTCGCGGCCGAGATCCCGGGGGCGCCCGTCATCGGGGAACTCGTGGCCCGCGGGGAGCGCACCATCGTGGTTCGCTGAGCGGTTTGCCACCGACCGGCCGGGGTAACCAGGGCGGTATGACGAACTTTGGCTACACTCTGATGACCGAGCAGAGTGGACCGAAAGACCTTGTGCGATATGCTGTTTCGGCTGAAGAACGTGGCTTCGACTTCGAGGTGTGCAGCGACCACTTCTCGCCGTGGCTGGTGTCGCAGGGCCACGCCCCGCACGCGTGGACGGTGCTGGGCGCGGTGGCCCATGCGACCGAACGGGTCGACCTGTACTCCTACGTGACCTGCCCGACGATGCGGTATCACCCGGCGATCGTCGCCCAGAAGGCGGCCACCGTGCAGATCCTGTCCGACGGGCGTTTCACGCTCGGCCTGGGCAGTGGGGAGAACCTCAACGAACACATCGTCGGCGAGGGCTGGCCCACCGTCGAGCGCCGGCAGGAGATGCTGTGCGAGGCCATCGAGATCATCCGCGAACTGTTCACCGGCGAGCTGGTCAGCTGGCGCGGCGACTACTTCGAGGTCGACTCGGCGCGGCTGTGGGACGTGCCCGAGGTCCCGGTCGGCATCGGGGTGGCGATGGGGGGCATGAAGGCCGTCGACCAGTTCGCCAAGCTCGGCGACCACATGATCGCCACCGAGCCGGACGGCGGACTCGTCCACGCGTGGCACGGCGCCCGCCAGGCGGCCAACATGGCCGGCAGTGGGCGCATCGTCGGCCAGATCCCGGTGAGCTGGGACCCCGACCGCGACGCCGCCGTCGAGCGCGCGCACGACCAGTTCCGCTGGTTCGCCGGCGGCTGGAAGGTCAACGCCGACCTGCCCACCCCGGCCGGTTTCGCCGGCGCGACGCAGTACGTGCGGCCCGAGGACGTCGCCGAGACCATCCCGTGCGGCCCGGACCTGGACGCGGTCGTCGAGGCCGTGCGGCCCTACCGGGAGGCCGGGTTCACCGACATCGCGCTCGTCCAGATCGGCGGCGAGACCCAGGACCGGTTTCTGGCCGAGGCCGCCGAACCGCTGCTCGAGGCGCTGCGGGCCGCCTCCGGCTGACCGCAGGTTTGGCCGCTGCATCCGGGGGTACCAATCAACGACCGATGGCCAGCCCGAGCAAAAGCGGCTGCGCTACAACACTTTCCAGCATGCAAGGGGTCGATGTGAGTCCACGTTCCGGAACAACCGCGACTTTGGTGAAAGCGCTCGGCGGCGCCAGTTTCGCTCTGGGGCTCTCCGAGTTGGTGGCGCCGGGGAAGGTCGCCGCGGTCGCGGGCGTGGACGACACCGCCGTCACCCGCCGGGTCATCCGTGCGCTCGGCGTGCGGGAATGCGGCCACGGCGTCGCCTTGCTGGGCGGTCCCGCCGAGCGGGTGTGGACCAGGGTGGCCGGGGACGCGCTGGACATGGGGCTGCTGCTCGTGGGCGTGGCCCGGCGCGGCCGCGGCCGGCGGCGGCAGGGCGCGGTCGCGGCAGCGGTGCTCACCGGGATCGCCGGGGCCGACGTGTACGCGGCGTTGCGGACGGCACGGGCATGAAATCTTCGAGCACACGCAATCATTGAAGGAGCGCGCAATGTCAGAGGAGTTGCAGGGCAAGACGATCGCCATCCTGGCCGCCGACGGTGTGGAAAAGGTCGAACTCGAGCAGCCGCGTTCGGCGTTGACCGGGGCGGGCGCCCGCGTCGAGGTCGTGTCGTTGAAGGCCGGTGAGATCCAGGCGCGCAACCACGATCTCGAGCCGGCCGGCACGTTCGCGGTCGACCGGGCGGTGGCCGATGTCTCCGTCGGCGAGTTCGACGGCCTCGTGCTGCCCGGCGGGACGGTCAACCCGGACAAGCTGCGCCTCGACGACGGCGCCGTCTCGTTCGTGCGCGACTTCGTGGCATCCGGGAAGCCGGTGGCCGCTATCTGTCACGGCCCCTGGACGTTGGTGGAGGCCGGGGTCGTGCCCGGGCGCAAGCTGACGTCGTACCCGAGCATCCGCACCGACCTGCGCAACGCGGGCGCCGACGTGGTGGACGAGGAGGTCGTCGTCGACGGCAACATCATCACCAGCCGCTCGCCGAAGGACCTGCCCGCGTTCTGCGCGGCGATCCTCGCCGAGTTCGCTCGCACGCCTTCGGACTGACGCCGAACGCGTGCGGGCATGCCCGAAAGGCCGCACCGTTTGAGCCCGCCTGTTTGCGGGCATTACACAGGCCACGCCGCGACCGCCGCGGCCATGCTCTAACGGCTTTCGAAAGGCCCAGGTTGACAATCACATTCCCCGCGCCGCCCGGCGCGCTGAACCCGACCGTCCCCGAAACCGGGCCCGAAAACGGCAACGTGTACCGGCCGCAGGAGGACTCGCGCCTGCTGGTGGCCGCGATGCAGCGCACGGCGCTGATTCCCGGGCGCCGGGTGCTCGACCTGTGCACCGGCAGCGGGTTCGTGGCGATCGCGGCGGCCGAGTTGGGTTGCGCCGGCGTCACCGCCTTCGACATCTGCCCGCACGCCGTGCGGTGTTCGCGCGGCAACGCCGCCGGCGCCGGGGTGGTGGTCGACGTCCGCGAAGGCTCTTGGACACGCGCTCTGGACCTGGCCCCGTTCGAGGTGGTCGTCTCCAACCCGCCCTACGTGCCGACGCCGCCCGGCGCCGGTCCCGAGGCCATCCCGGCGGTCGCCGGCCCGGCCCGGGCTTGGAACGGGGGCGGCGACGGCCGGTCGATACTGGATCCGCTGTGCCGGTCCGCGCCGAAGCTGTTGTGCGACGGGGGGACGATGTTGATGGTGCAGTCCGCCTTCGCCGACGCCGGCCGGTCGCTGGACATCTTGCGCTCCGCCGGTATGCAGGCGGATATCGTTGCCTCCGAACCGATTCCGTTCGGCCCGGTGCTGATGGCCAGGGCGGCCTGGCTGGAGCGGACGGGGCGCATCCCGCGCGGCTGCCGCGAGGAGGAACTCGTCGTGATCCGGGCGGACAAGCGGTGAGCGCCACCCGGGTACAGGTGGTGCCGGGCGGGCCGGTGCTGGTCTCGGGCCCGGTGCGCATCGAGATGCCCGGCGGCGAAGTCGTGGAGTCCGACCGGTTCATGGTGGCGGTCTGCACCTGCCGGCGCAGCGAGGAGTATCCGTTGTGCGACACCAGCCATCGCCGGTGCCGCCGCGTCGCCGAGGGCTAGTCGACCGGCCTGCGCAACGACGACCGCCCCTGCTCCCACGCCGCCAGCACGGCGCCGGCGAAGCGGTCTTCGAGCAGCGCGTTGGCCCGCATCCCGAAGACGACGTCGGGCTCGAGCTGCGGTTCGCGCGCCACGAGATCGCCGATCACGTTGACCCGCACCACGTGTTCGTGGACCGCGTCGGCCTCGACGTGCTCGCGGTAGAACCGCGCGCAGGCCGCCGGTGCGCCCATCCGCTGCAGCGCCTCGGCCATCCGCCGCGAGCCCGGTGGTGAGGAGATCTCGATCGACGCGAAGTGGCCGACCGCCGCCCCGCGCAACGCGCGGTGCAACCCGAACAGCGACATCAGGTTCACCACCGCCAGCGCCTCGGCCGGGACGGCGTCCAGGTAGCCCAGGTAGGCCGTGTCCAGGCCGGCGGCGGCCAGCAGGTCGGCGAAGAGTTGCTGATGCAGGCGTGGGCCCTGCCCGGCGCCGTACTCGTCGTACTCGATCGCGACGAACGCGGCCTTGGCGCCGCCGGTGAGGCGGGGGATCGCCCAGGCGTGCGGGTCGCCCTCCTTGAGGTGGTACAGCGAACGGTGCACGAAGTACTCGCGCATCTGCTCCCAGGTTCCGTTGTCGCGCAGGTGATATGAGGGGCCGGTGCCGCCGGGCGGCTCGACGGTGAGCGCCTCCATTTCGGTCGCCGCGCTGCGGCCCGGTTCGATCGGCCCGACGTCGCGCCGCACGCCGGCCAGGAACACGCGTTCGAGCTCACCGCGCAAACCCAGCAGCGCGGGGTTCCACTCCCAGGCGGGGTCCACGCCGGCGAAACCGCGGTAGTGCAGTTCGTAGCACATGCACAGCGCCAGCTGCAGGTCCAGGCCGTAAGGGTCGGAATCGCGCGCCCCGGAACCGATGCGCGCCAGGTGGTCGTAGGAGGGCGGTCCGGTCAGCGCCAGGCGAACTGCCGTCGACAACGGTCCGTGGGCCGCCGGCAGGGCCGGTTCGGCGATGATCGGTGCGCGGGTCACGCCGATGGATACCCGTCACCGGCCGGAGCAAACGGCCGGCCGCGGGCATACGATCGGGATGATGTGGACGCAGTCGCCCGTAGGGCAACACTGATGGCGTCGGTACCCCTCGAGGACTACGCGGTGCTGGGGGACCTGCACACCGCGGCGTTGCTGGCCCGTAACGGCAGCATCGACTGGTTGTGTCTTCCGCGTTTCGACTCGACGGCCTGCTTCGCGGCGTTGCTGGACGACGACTCGGCCGGGCACTGGCGCATCGCCCCGGTCGGGACCGGGGCGGCGACCCGCCGCGGGTACCGCGAGGACACGCTGATCATGGACAGCGAGTGGGACACCCACGAGGGCACGGTGCGGGTCACCGACTTCATGCCGCCGCGCGGGGAGGCCGCCGACGTGGTGCGGGTGGTCGAGGGTTTGTCCGGGAAGGTACGGATGCGGATGCGGCTGGTGATCCGGTTCGACTACGGCAGCGTCCGGCCCTGGATCACGTTCACCGAGCAGGGAATGCGCGCGACCGCGGGTCCCGACACGTTGTGCCTGTGCACCTCCGTGCGGCTGGAGGGGGATCACCAGGCCGTGGTGGCCGAGTTCGAGGTGGCTCGGGGCGAGAAGATCCCGTTCGTGCTCACGCACATGCCGACGCACAATCGCAACGCCGCACAGGCGGAGGCGCAGCAGGTCCTGCTGGACACGGAGATGTTCTGGCGAACCTGGATCGACCGCTGCACCTACCGGGGGCCCTGGGACGCGGCGGTGCGCCGCGCCGTCATCACGCTCAAGGCGCTGACCTACCGGCCGACCGGCGGGGTGGTGGCCGCGGCCACCGCGGCACTGCCCGAAGTGTTTGGCGGCAAACGTAATTGGGACTACCGGTACTGCTGGTTGCGCGACGCCACCTACACGTTGCAGGCGCTGCTGGACACCGGCTACGTCGACGAGGCCAAGGCGTGGCGGGACTGGCTGGTCCGGGCCGTCGCCGGTGATCCGGCCAAGCTGCAGATCATGTACGCCGTCGACGGCACCCGCCGGCTGACCGAGCACGAGCTGAACTGGTTGTCCGGCTACGAGAATTCGGCCCCGGTGCGCGTGGGCAACGCCGCCGCCGGTCAATTCCAGCTGGATGTGTGGGGCGAGGTGCTGTGCGGGTTGTACCTGGCGCGCGACAGCGGTGTGGACCCGGAGGAGACCGGGTGGGAGGTCCAGCGGGAGCTGCTCGACTTCCTGGAAGGGCATTGGGACTCCGAGGACTCGGGCCTGTGGGAAGTCCGCGGGCCGCGTAGGCATTTCGTGCATTCCAAGGTGATGGCCTGGGCCGGTCTGGACTGCGCGGTGCGCAGCGTGGAAGAGCAGGGACTCGACGGTCCGGTCGAGGAGTGGCGGGCCCTGCGGCACCGCATCCACGCCGACGTCTGCGAACACGGCTTCGACGCCGACCGGGGGACGTTCACGCAGTTCTACGGTTCCCGTGGCCTGGACGCCGCGCTGCTGCTGATACCGCGGGTCGGCTTCCTGCCGTGGGACGATCCGCGTGTGGTGGGCACCGTCGAGGCCGTGCAGCGCGAGCTGGGCGACAACGGACTGATCGTGCGGTACCGGCCCGGCGCCGACGGCGACGTCGACGGCATCCACGGCGGCGAATGTGCCTTCCTGGCATGCACTTTCTGGCTGGCCGACGCCCTGCACGGCATCGGCCGCCGCGACGAGGCCCGCGCGCTGTTCGAGCGCCTGCTCGACCTACGCAACGACGTCGGTCTGCTCGGCGAGCAGTACGACACCGACACCGCGCGCCAGTTGGGCAACTTCCCGCAGGCCTTCAGCATGGTGGGCCTGATCAACACCGCCCGCCATCTGCAGCGCGATCAGTGACCATGTGCCGCGGCGGGCGCCGGCGGGCGGAAGTTGGCCTCGACGGTGGTCCCGTCGGCCGTGGGGTGGATCTCCATCGAGTCGCTGATCGCCCGCATCAGCAGCAGCCCCCGCCCGCTGTTCCCGGGGTTGGCGGCGGGCTGCTTCCAGGAGCCGGAATCGACGACCCGCAGCCGGATTTCCCGGTCGACGGCGTCGGCCTCGACCAGCATCGTCCCGTCCCCGCGCCCGCGGTAGGCGTGCTCCACGCAGTTGGTGCACGCTTCGCTGGCGACCAGCACGATGTCGGCGCTCAGCGACTCCGGAACGCCGGCGCCCTCGAGCCACTCGCCGAGCCTGCGCCGCATGCCGGCCAATTGGTCTGCGCCGGCGTGGGTTTCGAATCGGAACGGTGGCCGCCGGTGCCGGTAGATCACCATGGCCACATCGTCGTCGAATCCCGGCACCGGGGCAAGTTCGCGAAGCACCGACTCCCCGACGGCGTCCAGGGGCAACGCCCTCGACTGTGCCAAAACCTTTGCGGCACGGTCGATCCCGAGATCTATCGACTCGTGTTTGCGCTCCACCAGGCCGTCGGTGAACACCATCAGCGTCGAGCCGGCCGGCAGCACCCGCACGCCCTGCGGGCGGGGCACGTCCCGGAGCACCGCGAGCGGTACCGACGAGGCGTCGGCGAGCACGGTCGTCGCCCCCGGTTCGGGACCCACGATGACCGCGGGCATGTGGCCGGCGTTGCTGTACTCCATGGCCCCTGACCCGGTGTCCACGATGGCCACGAAAACCGTTGTGCAATAAGCGTTGGGGATCAGCGACGCCGCCAGGTCGAGCTGCTCGAGCAGCAGGGCCGGCTGGGCGCCGTTGATCAGCAGTGCGCGCGCCGAGCTGCGCAGCTGACCCATGACCGCGGCGGCCGGCAATCCGCGGCCCACGCAGTCGCCGACCACGATGCCGATGCGGTGTTCGCCGACGGGGAGCACGTCGTACCAGTCGCCCCCGATCTCCAGCGGCGGGACGGCCGGTTCGTAGCGTACGGCGAATCCGGGCGGCGGCTGGATCGGGGGCAGCATGGCGCGCTGCAGCGTCAGGGACGTCTCGCGGGCGGTCTCGAATTGGCGGACATGCTGCATGGCCAGGCTGAGGTGGCCGATGAGCACCGTGACCAGCAGCCGGTCGTCCGCGCTGACCCAGCGCGGTGAGCTCAGTTCGAGCCACAGGGCCAGGTCGCCGGAGCCGGACAGCACCGCGACCAGCCCTTGTGACTTGCCGGGCCGGTCCGGCCGTTCGATCGGCTTGGCCGTCAGCGGCAGCTGGTGGCGCGCCTGCTGGAAGGTCTGGCGCAGCCACGGGTCGAGCTGGCGCCAGGACTGGGCCGGCCGGCCCGCCACCTGGACGTTGGGTTCGCCGTCCCCGGTTGGCCATTCGACGACGAGCACGCGTTGCACGTCGAGCGCCGCCCGGCACTCGTCGAGTGTGATCGACAGCAGCTCCGAGACGCTCTTGGCCACGGCCACCGCCGTGGCCAGCCGCAGCACCGCGCTCTCGCGGGCCGCGAAGGCGCGTTCGGCGGTGATGTCGCGAACCGTACCCACGTACGCATCGAGACCGGTGCCGGAGCGCTGCACCGCGTTGATGGTCACCAGGACCCACACGAGGTGGCCGTCCCGGTGCCGGATCGGTGTCTCGTAGTGGCTGCCGCCGCTGTCCCGCACCACCGAACGTTGTTGCAGGGCGGTTTCTTTGTCGAGCAGCCAGGGGTGCGGCCACCGGTAGGGCAGGCCCTCGGCAGGGTACCCGACGATCTCGACCAGGGCGTGGTTCATCTCGACCACGGTCGCCTCCCGATCCGCGACGAAGAACCCCTCCTGCAGCGAGTTGACCAGGGCGGTGCGGAACTTGTCGCGGTCGGCCATCTCCTCGGCGCGGGCACGTTGCTCGGCATAGCGCCTGTTGCCGTCGAGGAAGCCCCGGGTCGCGACGTCCAGCGGCGCCAGCGTTTGCAGCAGGAACTCCAACGCGCCCGCAGCGTCGACGGCGGAGGTGAGCCCGGAGTCGCGGACCAGACCGAAGTGGTGCTCGACGATGTCGAGCGTGCTGATCCGGTCCTGCAGCGCGATCCGCCCGAGCTCGTGCCCCACGGCCAGGCTGTCCTCGTCGCGGGCGGCCAGGTAGGTGCGCAGGGCGACGTCGTAGCGGGCGCGAAAGGCGTCGGCGTTGCTCATCTGGTTGCTCCCCGGTGACGAGCGGTGAGCACCATCGCGTCGTCGGTGTCCTTGGCGTGCTCGACCAATATATGTTCGGCAATGGCGGAGGTGGAGGCGGCGAAGTCGATTCCCTCCACGGGGTAGTGGTTGATGCCGTCGCTGGCGATGACGATCAGGTCGCCGGCGCGCAGCCGCACCACCTGCGCCGGCCGGATCTCCGGAATGCGGTAGCCGACGACGCCCGCGGTCAGGCGCGCCGACGACCGGACGTGGATGCCGCGGGCGGACTTGGCGATCAGGTTGGCGGTGACGTTGCCGACCCCGGTCCAGGTCAGGGTGTTGGCCGTGAAGTCCACCCGGGCCAGGGTCATGGCGACCCCCCTGGTGCCGGCCAGCACGCGGTGGCACAGCTGCACCAGAACCTCCAGGCGTTCGGAGCGGGCGCGCCGCAGCGCATCGACGGCGCGCAGCGCGGGTGTCGCGGCTGCCGGGCCGTGGCCGAGCCCGTCCATCACCCCGAACAAGGCGGCCTCGCCGGCGATGTCGATCGCGACGGGCTGGTCACCGGAGACGGCCTCCCCGGGCAGCGGGCGGCCCGCGGTGGCCCACTCGATCGGCCCGAGCCGGCCCCCGCCGTCCCAGTCCTCACGCACCGGAGGGAACCCATTTCCACATCTCGACGACCGTGCCGTGGCCCGGCACGGACTCCACCGCCAGCCGGTCCATCAGGCGCCGGGCGCCGGGCAGGCCCATGCCCAGGCCGCGGCCGGTCGAGTACCCGTCCTCCATGGCGCGCTCGACGTCGGCGATGCCCGGGCCGTGGTCCTCGGCGCGCACCACCAGGGCCTTGCGGCCCTCCTGGTCGGCCACCGTGACGCGGACCGTGCCGCGACCCGCGTAGCTGGTGATGTTGCGCGCGATCTCCGAGATCGCCGTGGCGATCATCGTGACGTCGGTCAGGGAAAACCCGAGGTCGAGAGCGAGCTGGTGTCCGGCTTTGCGGGCGGCCACGATGTCGTCGGGTTGATCGATGGCGACGACGACGTCGCACGCGTCAGCCGCCACCGTCGCGCCCGATCGCCGGTTTGCCGGCCCGCAGCTGCCGATGCAGCACGGAGAGCCCTTCTTCGAGGTCCAGGGCGGTGGTCATGTCGTCGAACGCCAGCCCCAGCTGGACCATCGCGAAGGCCACCTCCGGCTGCAGGCCGACGATCACGGTGTCGGCGCCGCGCAGCCGCGTCATCCGGGCGATGGTCTGCAGCGACCGCGCGGCGAAGGAGTCCATCACGTCGATGGCGGTGACGTCGACGATGATGCCCTGCGCGCGGTACCGGCTGACGTGCTCCATGAGGTCGTGGCGCAGACGCTCGGTGTCGGAATCGGACAATGCCGCCTGCACCGTGGCGATGAGGATCGTCCCCTGTTTCAGGATCGGTACCGGCATGGTCCCCTCACCCCGGCTGGGCTCACCCGGTCTGCTCCCCGGCGCGGGTGACTTCGTAGCCGAGCAGGCGCTCGGCCTCCTCGATGCCGCCCTGCAGGTCGCCGACGGCGTTCATCTTCGACAGGTCCAGCCCGATGGTCACCAGGGTCAGCGCGATCTCCGAGGACAGGCCGGTGATGATGACGCTCGCGCCCATCAGGCCGGACGCGTCGACGGTCTGCACGAGGTGGTTGGCCACCGTCGAGTCGATGGTGGGCACACCGGTGATGTCGATGACCACGACCTTCGCGCGGTTGGCGCGGATGGCCCGCAGCAGTTGCTCGGTGACCTGGCGGGCGCGCTGGCTGTCGAGCACGCCGATGATCGGCAGGATCAGCAGCTGTTCGCGCACCTGCAGCACCGGCGTCGAAAGCTCGCGGATCGCCTCCTGCTGCTGGCGGATGATGCGCTCGCGCTCCTGCACGAAGCTGACGGCCACGGTGTTGGCGATGCGGTTGGCCGCCGGCTCGTAGGCGTCGAGCACCCGGTTGAGCATCTCGAAGTTGCTTTGGTACTTCTTGAACAGCGAGCGGGCGAGCACGTCGCGCAGCAGCAGGACGATGCCGATGACCTCGTCGGTCTCCACACCCCGCGGGATGATGCGTTCGGACAGGTCGCGGGCGTAGGCCTGCAGCGCCTCGACGCTGCCCGTCTCGAGCACCTCGACGTAGTTGTCGTAGACGGCGGTGGCCTCGCCGAACAGCTCGTCCGGTGTCATCGCGGTGAGCAGTTGCGCTTCGGTGATCCTGCGGGCCCATTCCTCGCGCAGGATGGTGCGGTTCTGGCGCAGGTGCTGGACCAGTTGCGGCAGCAGGCCGTCGCTGGAGATGCTCACCGGCAGGGCGGCCGTGGCGGTGCCGGGGAAATCTGATGGAGATTCCGACATCTTTCCTCCCTGATGCCCTCCCGGGGCGCACGCCGCGGTGCGCCGCATACCTTGTGCGAGACTAGCTTGGATTGCTGTGGGGCAGGCGGTGAGGGCGTCTTCTTCTTCTCGCCGTTCGTGCGGCGGGTTACGCTTGCACCATTAGTCATGGCCCAGGACGAAGGATCGCCATTGTCAGCTCCTGATTCGATTACCACGATGGTCGCCGACCACGATGGGGTCTCCGTGGTCAGTGTGAGCGGCGAGATCGATTTGGTCACCGCTCCGGCCCTCGAACAAGCCATCGGCGCAGTGGTCGCCGAGGGACCGACGGCGCTGGTCATCGATCTTTCCGCGGTGGAGTTCCTCGGTTCGGTGGGGTTGAAGATTCTCGCCGCGACCTACGAGAAGCTCGGCAAGTCCGCCGACTTCGGCGTGGTCGCGCGGGGTCCGGCGACCAGGCGGCCGATCCATCTGACCGGTCTGGACAAGACCTTCCCGCTGTATCCGACGCTGGACGACGCGCTGACCGCGGTGCGGGACGGCAAGCTCAACCGCTGAAACGGCGGCGTTTGGACATCCGCGGGTGCGGCTATCCGCCGTGGCGGGGGGGTCCGGAACGTGTGAAGGACTGGGAGACCATGAACATCCGCCGTCTCGCCACCTACCGTCCGCTGGCCGGCGCCGCGGCATGCTGTCTGCTCGCCGGCGTGGTGAGCGCCCCGGCGGCGGCCGCACCGCGGGTGACCACCGCCTACCTGCGGCCGCACGAGCAGGCCGCGGTCAGTTTGCATGACTATGTGCGGACGCACCCGCAGCAGTACAACGACCTGCGCGGCATCATGATGCCGGTCGTGGCGCGGAATCCGCAGCGACCCTCAGCCGCCCCCGGCCAGCGCCGCGATGCGGGTGGATTCCAGGTGGTCCAGCAGGTCCTGCGCGTCGGCGAAGACGGGTGACGCACCGGCGTCCTGCAACTCCGCGCGGGAGATGCCGCCACTGAGCACCCCGATACAGGGGAGCCCGGCGCTCGCCGCGGCGTGCGCATCCCAGACGGCGTCACCGACGAACACGGCTTGTTCGGCTCCCACGCCGGCGCGGTCCAGGGCGACCCGCATGATGCCGGGCTCGGGTTTGGCGGTGTCGACGTCGCGCGACGACGTGGTGGCGGCGATGACGTCGTCGCAGTCGAGGACCTTGCGCAACGCCTCCAGTTCGTCGCCGGGTGCCGAACTGGCCAGCACCACCTGCAGCCCGAGCCCGGCGACGCGGTGCAGCAACGCGCGGGCACCCCGCAACGGGGCCAGCAGTCCGCTGGCGTCGCGGTAGTAGCGGCTGTGCGCGTCGCTGAGCCGTTCCCGCACGTCCTCGGGCGCGTCGTGTGAAAGCGTGCGGACCAGCTCCGCGCCGTCCATGCCGATGCAGCGGTGGATGTGCCAGGCCGCGACGGACAGGCCTTCGGCGTCGAAGGCCCGTTGCCAGGCGTAGACGTGCAGGTAGTTGGAGTCGACGAGCGTGCCGTCCACGTCGAACAGGACCGCGGGGCTATTCATGCGCCCGGCATACCCGTCCCGCGTCGGGTTGACACCGGCGAGCGGGCACGGGTGTTTGCCCTCCGCGCCGAGGGGTAGACGCGGGGGACACCGCCGCGCGGATTCTGTTCGAACCACCCTGGTACGCAAACCTTCTCCCGAGGAGCGACGTTGGACCCGATCGATTACGCACGCACCACCCGCCGCCATGCCGGCGAAACCGTCAACCACGGCGCCAATGTCCCGGGCCTGATCATCGGGGCGGTCGCCGTGGTCGCGCTCACGGTGGGCATCTACGCCCTGGCCGCCGGGAGCGCCGTCGTCGGGCTCGTGGCGCTGGTCCTGGCCGCCCTGTCCGGGGCGGTGTCGGCGCTCTGGCTGATGCGCACCCACCGCGCCGTCAGGACGGCCGAGGTGCGCCGGCACGCGGCCGGGTCCGACGAGCCGCCACCCCCGCCCACCAGCTGACCGGCGGCGAGGGACGCGACGGGCCTTCGTTCGGTCGTGGACCCGACCGCATAACACCGAGGCGCGTTCGACGCTGTCGACGACACCCATGAGCACTACCGGCGCCCCGGGTTGGTGGCGGCGGTGGTGTGGGTGCTGGGACTGGCCGTCGGCCTGCCCGCGCTGGTGGTAGGGGAGGTCACGGTGGCCGCCTCGGCCCTGGCCGTGGCGGTGCTGGCGCCGTGGCTGGGCCTGCCTGGGTGTCGCACGGGCACCGCCGTGCTGCCGGGTGGCGCTGTCGGCGGCGGACGTGCAGATTTTTTCGAGTTCAGGGGTGTGACCGGTAGTCCAACGGGGTAGTGCATGAGCCACGGGTGATGAGTACAGGAAAGTGCGTCAACCCGCCACTGTCGAGAAAGGAAAGGCCATGGCGACCGCAAGCGATTACGACGCACGTCGCGTTACAGACACCGAGAGCTCCGACATCGGCTCGCTCCGCGAGCTGGCACCCACCCTGCCCGAGACGTCGACCGCCGTCGTCGACCAGGATCCCAACGACGTGCACTTCTTCGAGTTGCCGGGCGCGGACCTGTCCTCCGAAGAGCTGTCGATCACGGTGATCCCGCAGCAGGCCGACGAGTTCACCTGCTCGAGCTGCTTCCTGGTGCAGCACCGCAGCCGGTTGCGCAAGTCGGGGCCCGGAGTGGCGATCTGCGCCGACTGCGCCTGACCGGATCGCCGTAGACTCGGGGCATGGACGGCACCCTGGTTTTCGACGGGCGGTGCGGGATGTGCACCCGGGCGGCCAGGCGGCTGGCCCGGCTCGACCGGACCGGCCGGCTCCGCATCGAACCGTTTCAGGCGCCGGGCATGGCCGACCGCCTGGGCGTTCCCGGCGACCGGCCGCCCGAGTCGGCGTGGTGGCTGGACTCCTCGGGCGCCGTCTCGTCGGGCGCCCGGGCCATCAACGCGGCCCTGTCCGCGGCGCTCGGCACGCCCGTGCCACTGTGGCTTTACCGGCTCCCCGGTATGGGCGCCGTGCAGAATGCGGTCTATCGCTGGGTGGCCGCACACCGCTATCGGTTCCGCGGCGTGACGCCGCTGTGCGAGACCGAGCCCCAGCGGTGCGGGTAGACGCTTAAAGCCTTGGTGCGCAACGGCGTTCGCGGGCCGTTTCAGGTCGCGGGCAGGACCCCTTCATGCGCTCGCCCCTGCGAGGCGGCCTGCCTCGCAGCCTCGGCCCGCTCGCGGAGGGTCCGGGCGAGCTGACAGGTTTGTCGGGCCCTGTTGATCGCGTCGTCGAGTTTCGGCCCGGCAACGGTTTGCTCGACGGCGCGCTGGACCGCACGCGTCCGGTGGGCCTTCTGCCGACAGGCGTTGCTGCAGTAGAGTGCGTCGGCGCGGGCGTAAAATTGCGTTCCGCATTCCCCGCACTGCAGTCGTGAAGCCGCCATGACGGCATGTTACACCTAGTTGTAACACCCGGGCGGGTAATCGCAATGAAATCCGTTGGTGAACAATGGTTGTCGGTGCAAATTATTGCCGAATCGCCTTGACTGGCGGGGTTGCCGAGAGTTCACTGAGGGCACCTGCCGAGACCCCACCTGGTGTGGGCGGAAGCGGTATTGGTGCTCAGCGCGCCGGCTTTCCGACAGAGAAGGTGCAGGCCGTGGTTGGCGACACGGGAAAGGCAGCCTTCGGGCTCGGGCGTCCGGAGTATTTGAACCGGATGCACGAACAACTCGAAGAAGTGGTCGCCGACCGCGCCCGGATGGGGGAATTGCTGCAGGTCGCGATCGAGATCGGGTCCGACCTCGACCTGGATTCGACGTTGTCCCGCATCGTCAACGCCGCGATGACCATGACGGGTGCCCGTTACGGGGCGGTCGGCGTGTGGGCGCCGGACGGTCTGCTGGCCTCGTTTGTGCATGCCGGGATGGATCCGGACACGGTTCGCCTGGTCGGTCACCTGCCGGCGGGCAAGGGCCTGCTCGGTGTGCTGCGCGAGCGCCACGAGCCACTGCGCCTGACCGATCTGACCGAGCATCCGGCCGCGGTGGGCTTCCCCGGGCACCATCCCCGCATGCGGGCCTTCCTGGGGATGCCGGTCATCATCCGCGGCGCGGTGTTCGGCAGCCTCTACGTCACCGACGACCGGCCCGGGCGCGTCTTCAGCGAGGCCGACGAGATCACGTTGGAGGCGCTGGCCTCGGCGGCATCGGTGGCGATCGACAACGCGCGGCTGTTCGACCGGATCAGCGCGGCCGCCCGGTGGACCAGCGCGAGCCGGGAGGTCACCACCGCCCTGCTGTCGGAGGCCGATCCGGATCTGCAGCCGCTGCAGCTGATCTGCGAGCGGGCCGCCGAACTCACCGATGCCGAGCAGGCGATCGTACTGGTTCCCGCCGACCCCGAGCAGGCCACCGACGACGTCGACACCCTGGTGGTATCGGTCGCGGTCGGCAGATATTCGAACGAGGCTCTGGGACAACGCGTCCCGGTCATGGGATCGACGGCCGGCGAGGTGTTCCGGTCCGGCGAACCCGTGATCACCCCGGCGGTGCGTTGTGCGGTCGCGGCGGTCGCCGACATGGGGGAACGATCGGCGATCGTGCTGCCGCTCCGCGCGGAACAGCAGACGACCGGCGTGATCGTGTTGGCGCGCAACGCCGCTGCGCCGCAGTTCGAACCCGAATACCTGCACGTGGTCCGGGACTTCGCCGATCACGCGGCGATCGCCCTGACGCTGGCCACCACACGCCGGTACGCGCGGGAACTCAGCTTGCTGACCGATCGCGAACGCATCGCGGCGGACCTGCACGACCTCGTCATCCAGCGGGTCTTCTCCGTTGGTCTGGGCCTGCAGAGCGTCGCCGCCCGTCTGCGCTCACCCGAGTTGGCCGCGCGGATGAACGGCTTCGTCAACGAGCTCCAGGACGTCATCAGCGACATCCGGACCACGATCTTCGACCTGCGCCGGCCGCCCGCCCCGCGGCGGGACTTCGCCCAAAGCGTCCAGGATGCGATCGCCCGGCTCACCGACGGCGGGGACATCGTCACCTCGGTGCGCATGTCGGGTCCGATGGGCGCGGTGAGCGGCGACCTCGCCGAACGGGCGGAGGCGTTCCTGGCCGAGGCCCTCGGCGATGCCGTGCACCACTCCGGTGCCGGCCATGTCACCGTCGCGGTCGGCGTGGGTGAGGAGATCAGCATCGAAGTCGGCGACGACGGGCCGGTCCGGGCCGACGACCGGCGCCGCAGCGCCCTGGTCGACCTGGCCCGCCGCGCGGGGGAGACCGGCGGTCGCTGCGACGTCGCCAGCCCTGCGGCCGGGGGCACCCGGGTGAGTTGGAGCGAAACGCTGAGCCCACGGGTCCGCTGACGGACCTTGCTGGGTCGGGGTGGCGGGATTCGAACCCACGGCCTCTTCGTCCCGAACGAACGGTCAGGGGCTGAACAGGCATTTATCTGAAATGAATAACCTGCACCAACCCGTTGCGATGCCTGCCAGAGCGCATTTGTGCCGCTAACTAACAGCACGGCGTGAATCCATTCCGCCCCATTACAGCTGACGTGAGTCAACGCGGCGGCACGTTGGGCGCCGAACTGGTCGAAAAACCGGCCCAAGGTGTCCTGGTTGCGGCCTTCGGCTGCCCACACCAACCTGCCTGTGGTGTGGTCGATCACGCACGTCAAGTAGCGGTGGCCTTTGCGGTAGGCGATCTCGTCGATGCCGATGCGGGTCAACCCTGCCAGCAGGTCGTTGGTGTCGCGGCCATCGGCGACCACCCGAGCGACGATCGCAGCGATGGTGCGCCAGGCCACCCGCAAAAACACCGCCACCACACTGAGGGCGGCGTGCGCGGTCAACCACGCGGCTGTGTCCTCAAACGCCCAGGTGTGACGGGCCCCGGGCCGCGCCCACGGCAGGTGGGCCACCACCACCCCATGCTCGGGGCAGGCCACCCGCGGCGCTGCGGCCTGCAGACAGGTTTTCGTCGTCCCCAGATCCAGGCTGCGCCGGCGCCTGATCGCGTCCCCGCCGTCATAGCCCGGACAGCGTTTCTGGCACCGCGAGCACCGGCTGGCCTGGATTGCCTTGGGCCGCACCGCAAACACCAGCACCTCGCTGGTCACCGCCGCCTTGCAGAGCGAAGTCGCCGTCTCGATCATCACGTCATCGACGACCATGTCCTGGCCACCGAGGACCGTCGCGAATACCCTGGAATTGCCCAACGCCGTACACCCTCCTTCGGCTTGAACCCTCTAACAGTCCAAAACGTAAGCAGGACACGGCGTTGCGCCCCAAAACCCCAGGTCACGGGCCCACGACTATGGCCGAAGAGCCGAAATTTCTTCGCCTACAGTTTATTTGAAGAAACCGGACTGGTTGTCACTGCGGTTAAAAAAGCCCGAATCAAAGTTTCCAGAGTTCCCTAATCCAGAGTCTTCAAGACCAGAGTTCAGTATTCCAGTGTTACTGCCACCGGAACCGAAGTTCAGTATTCCAGTGTTACCGCCTCCGGAACCGAAGTTCAGTATTCCAGTGTTAATGCCACCGGAACCGAAGTTCAGTATTCCAACGTTAGCGCCACCCGAACCTGAGTTTAGTATTCCAGCGTTATTACCACCGGAACCGAAGTTCAATATTCCAGCGTTATTGCCACCGGAACCGAAGTTCAATATTCCAGTGTTACCGCCTCCGGAACCGAAGTTCAGTATTCCAGTGTTAATGCCACCGGAACCGAAGTTCAGTATTCCAACGTTAGCGCCACCCGAACCTGAGTTTAGTATTCCAGCGTTATTACCACCGGAACCGAAGTTCAATATTCCAGCGTTATTGCCACCGGAACCGAAGTTCAATATTCCAGTGTTACCGCCTCCGGAACCGAAGTTCAGTATTCCAGTGTTAATGCCACCGGAACCGAAGTTCAGTATTCCAACGTTAGCGCCACCCGAACCTGAGTTTAGTATTCCAGCGTTATTACCACCGGAACCGAAGTTCAATATTCCAGCGTTATTGCCACCGGAACCGAAGTTCAGTATTCCAACGTTAGCGCCACCCGAACCTGAGTTTAGTATTCCAGCGTTATTACCACCGGAACCGAAGTTCAATATTCCAGCGTTATTGCCACCGGAACCGAAGTTCAATATTCCAGTGTTACCGCCTCCGGAACCGAAGTTCAGTATTCCAGTGTTAATGCCACCGGAACCGAAGTTCAGTATTCCAACGTTAGCGCCACCCGAACCTGAGTTTAGTATTCCAGCGTTATTACCACCGGAACCGAAGTTCAATATTCCAGCGTTATTGCCACCGGAACCGAAGTTCAATATTCCAGTGTTACCGCCTCCGGAACCGAAGTTCAGTATTCCAGTGTTAATGCCACCGGAACCGAAGTTCAGTATTCCAACGTTAGCGCCACCCGAACCTGAGTTTAGTATTCCAGCGTTATTACCACCGGAACCGAAGTTCAATATTCCAGCGTTATTGCCACCGGAACCGAAGTTCAATATTCCAGTGTTACCGCCTCCGGAACCGAAGTTCAGTATTCCAGTGTTAATGCCACCGGAACCGAAGTTCAGTATTCCAACGTTAGCGCCACCCGAACCTGAGTTTAGTATTCCAGCGTTATTACCACCGGAACCGAAGTTCAATATTCCAGCGTTATTGCCACCGGAACCGAAGTTCAATATTCCAGTGTTACCGCCTCCGGAACCGAAGTTCAGTATTCCAGTGTTAATGCCACCGGAACCGAAGTTCAGTATTCCAACGTTAGCGCCACCCGAACCTGAGTTTAGTATTCCAGCGTTATTACCACCGGAACCGAAGTTCAATATTCCAGCGTTATTGCCACCGGAACCGAAGTTCAATATTCCAGTGTTACCGCCTCCGGAACCGAAGTTCAGTATTCCAGTGTTAATGCCACCGGAACCGAAGTTCAGTATTCCAACGTTAGCGCCACCCGAACCTGAGTTTAGTATTCCAGCGTTATTACCACCGGAACCGAAGTTCAATATTCCAGCGTTATTGCCACCGGAACCGAAGTTCAATATTCCAGTGTTACCGCCTCCGGAACCGAAGTTCAGTATTCCAGTGTTAATGCCACCGGAACCGAAGTTCAGTATTCCAACGTTAGCGCCACCCGAACCTGAGTTTAGTATTCCAGCGTTATTACCACCGGAACCGAAGTTCAATATTCCAGCGTTATTGCCACCGGAACCGAAGTTCAATATTCCAGTGTTACCGCCTCCGGAACCGAAGTTCAGTATTCCAGTGTTAATGCCACCGGAACCGAAGTTCAGTATTCCAACGTTAGCGCCACCCGAACCTGAGTTTAGTATTCCAGCGTTATTACCACCGGAACCGAAGTTCAATATTCCAGCGTTATTGCCACCGGAACCGAAGTTCAATATTCCAGTGTTACCGCCTCCGGAACCGAAGTTCAGTATTCCAGTGTTAATGCCACCGGAACCGAAGTTCAGTATTCCAACGTTAGCGCCACCCGAACCTGAGTTTAGTATTCCAGCGTTATTACCACCGGAACCGAAGTTCAATATTCCAGCGTTATTGCCACCGGAACCGAAGTTCAATATTCCAGTGTTACCGCCTCCGGAACCGAAGTTCAGTATTCCAGTGTTAATGCCACCGGAACCGAAGTTCAGTATTCCAACGTTAGCGCCACCCGAACCTGAGTTTAGTATTCCAGCGTTATTACCACCGGAACCGAAGTTCAATATTCCAGCGTTATTGCCACCGGAACCGAAGTTCAATATTCCAGTGTTACCGCCTCCGGAACCGAAGTTCAGTATTCCAGTGTTAATGCCACCGGAACCGAAGTTCAGTATTCCAACGTTAGCGCCACCCGAACCTGAGTTTAGTATTCCAGCGTTATTACCACCGGAACCGAAGTTCAATATTCCAGCGTTATTGCCACCGGAACCGAAGTTCAGTATTCCAGTGTTACCGCCTCCGGAACCGAAGTTCAGTATTCCAGTGTTAATGCCACCGGAACCGAAGTTCAGTATTCCAACGTTAGCGCCACCCGAACCTGAGTTTAGTATTCCAGCGTTATTACCACCGGAACCGAAGTTCAATATTCCAGCGTTATTGCCACCGGAACCGAAGTTCAATATTCCAGTGTTACTGCCACCGGAACCGAAGTTCAGTATTCCAGTGTTACCGCTACCAGAACCTAAGTTCCCTATGCCGGTGTCGCCGCTACCAGCACCAGAATTTAAGAAACCTACATCCTGTCCTCCAGTACTTGTGTTGTAGAAGCCCACGTCGTTGTTCCCATTGAAGAATCCTGTGTCAAAATATCCGGTCAGATTCTTGTTCATAAAGCCAGAACTGAAGTTTCCCGTGTTGCCAAAGCCCACGTTATAGCTTCCGGTGTTACCAAACCCCGACTCGTAGGTTCCCGTGTTCCCGAAGCCAGAAACCGTGCCGTGCTGACTGACCACACTGCCGATACCGGTGTTTACACTTCCCGAGTTCCATATTCCGGTGTTGATGTTCCCCGAGTTCCCTATTCCAATGTTGAGGGTACCTGAGTTGAACAATCCGATATTTCCTGTGTACACCTCCGTAACCGGACCAGAGGTGGTAAACGCGTCTGTACCGCCGGAGTTGAAAGCACCCACATTTTCCCAGCCTGAGTTGAATAATCCCATATTAGTATTACCGGAATTACCTATACCCAAATTGGTGTCACCAGCGCTGTATAGACCCATGTTATGGTTACCCGAGTTGAACAAACCCATGTTACCCGCCCCGGAATTCAGCATCCCCATGTTATGCGACCCGGAGTCGAAAACCCCCGAGTCGAATGATCCGGCATTAAATACTCCAGAGTTAATAAATCCGGTATTGAACAAGCCGTAGTTTAGATAACCGGCGTTGAACAAACCGAAATCTTCTTCACCAGAGTTGAAAAACCCTGAATTGAAACTTCCAGAATTGAACAAGCCATAGTTGTTAGCACCAGAATTAAACAAACCGGTATTTTCGCCGCCTTCAAACTCAGCGTTTCCCGAGTTAAAGAATCCAGTGTTGCCGGTGCCAGAGTTGAACAGCCCGGTGTTATGAGTTCCAGAGTTTAGCCCGCCGAAACCCATCTGGTTGTTCCCGGTGAGACCGATACCGATGTCGTGGTTACCGGTGTTGGCGACTCCGATATTGTAGTCACCGGTGTTGGACAGCCCCCAGTTGAAGCTACCGGAGTTTCCAAGACCCATGTTTCCGCTACCGAAGTTCAGTCCGCCGATGCCGATCTGATTGCTACCGGTCAGCCCGACACCAATGTCGTGGCTGCCGAGGTTGCCGAACCCGAAGTCGTGGCTGCCGGAGTTGCCCAGCCCGATATCGAAGTTGCCCAGGTTACTGAGCCCGACGTTGTTGTTCCCGTTGTTTCCGGATCCGATGTTGAAGTTACCGAGGTTGCCACTGCCCAGGTTGGAGTTACCGAGGTTTCCGCTACCGATATTCCCCGACGAGGGGGTGGGGGTACCGGTCGAATTGTTCTCTGAACTTCCGTTACCGAAACCAATATTTCCGTTTCCGAAATTACCCAGACCCAGGTTTCCGCCACCGCGATTACCCGATCCAAGGTTGAGACTACCGGTGTTTCCTCCACCGATGTTGAAGCTGCCATGGTTACCCGAGCCCAGGTTGAGGCTGCCGGTGTTCCCACTCCCGATGTTAAGACTGCCGAGGTCACCCAGACCCACGTTGATGTGGATGGTTTCTATAGCTGTTTGTAATGTCTGCAGCCGAGAAATATTGGCCGCCTCCCCAGCGGCATACCAGAGTCCACCTGCGCTCAACGCTTGAGAGAACTGTGCCTGAAAAGCTGCCGCCCGTAGAACCAACCCGTGAAACTGTTGACCGTAGGTATTGAACGCCTCCGTGATCGATACGGATATTTCATCTTGAGCTGCGGAAAGAATCTGAGTGGTCGAACCTGCCGCTGCTGTCTGTGCTTCCTGAATCACCGATTCCAGACCGGTTAAGTCCGACGCCGTTACGGCTAAAGCGTCAGGTAAGGCGGCCACAAACGACATCTCTGACTCCTGTTCCGTAGGAGATAGGAAAATTCTCTTGGAGAATATACACGAACGAAATAGATTTTCTCGTCCATGTCGGGTAATGTCGCGGACCGTGCGAGGGACGTAGAAATGCGGTAACTGGTCAGGCCTGCGCGGTGTCTGTGTGACCGGTGGGTTTGTGATTCTTTGCGATCTGATCTGATGGGGCGTGTCGCGTTGACGTTCGCGGCTGACCGCTAATCATGGTGGGGTGCCTGATGATCGGCGTCGGGCAGATGAGGAATCCATCGCTGACATTGCTGCGCTGCGGGCCGAGATCGCCGAGCTCAAGCGGCAGCTGGGGCAGAACAGCCAGAATTCGTCGAAGCCGCCGTCGGCGGATTCGACGTTCGCCAAACCCGCACCGAAGTCGTTGCGCCGCAACAGTGGCCGCAAGCCCGGCGGTCAGCCCGGACATCCGGGATCGACGCTGGCGCTGGTTGACGACCCGGACGAGACACTGCGCAACGAGCCCGCCGCATGTGTCGGGTGCGGCGCGACCATCTGCGCGTCCGCCCCGGACGGTGTCACCGCACCGGTGCAGTACGGGCCGCGGGTCACTGCGATCGTCCTGTACCTGTACGTTCGGGCAGTTTCTGTCCAGGCAGCTCGCCGCACAAGCCCTTTTCCCTTTCGGAACTGTTCGGTACCCCGCTGTCGGAGGGCACCGTTGCGGCCATGACGACGCGGGCCGCCGGCGGGCTCGACCAGTTCACCGAGGCGGTGCGCGAGCGGATCGCCGACGCGCCGGTGGCCGGGTTCGACGAGACCGGATTGCGGGTCGCCGGCGCCCTGCACTGGGTGCACTGCGCACGCACCGACAAGTACACGCCGATCACCTGCCATCCCAAGCGCGGCAGGCACGGCATCGACGATAACGGCGTCCTCGCCCGGTTCAACGGCGTTGCGGTGCACGACGCCTGGGCCCCGTATGACCAGTTACGAAATGCGGAGGGCAAGGCGCGTTTCGTGGGGCTCCCGTCCGCCCCCGCCGCCGCCGTGGAAGCGGGATCGGGGGCTCCTCAAGATACTCATCTGTATATGCGGGATACGTGAGCGGTTCATCCTCATACTCCACGCCCCAGCCGTCATCAGGCGTCCGTCTTGCCGCGTCGGACCAGGACTCGTCCAGCATGGTGTCGATCTCGGTCAGCAGGGAGTCTAGGTCATTCGCGCGACCATCATCTAGCCAAGGAACGACACCGCGCCAGGGCGTGGGGGGACGTGACAGGACGTCGAGGGGCGACGGGAAGCGGTCGATTCCCGCCCTCGGTCTGAACTCCCGCTTACCCACTGCCTACCGGGCGAGCTGCCTACCGAAACGACGAAACCCGCCCTGTCCTGTGTTCGCAGTTCAGAGCGGGTTTTTCAGTGTCGGGGTGGCGGGATTCGAACCCACGGCCTCTTCGTCCCGAACGAAGCGCGCTACCAAGCTGCGCCACACCCCGTGTGAAGCCACGACAGCGTATCGCACCGGCCTATCGACTGGCCAAATCGCCTGTCCGGCTCAGGGCCAGGAGCACGAGCGTTCGAACTCGGCCAGCGCCGCCGCGGGGCCGGCGGGCTCGAGGCCCTGCGCGGCGACCCACTCGTCGCAGAAGTAGGTGTCGCGGTAGCGGTCGCCGCTGTCCGCGAGCAGGGTGACCACCGAGCCGTCGCGGTCCTCGGCGACCATCTCGGCGAGCAGGCCGAAGGCGCCCCACAGGTTGGTGCCCGTCGACGGCTCCACCCGCGGCCGGCCGATCCCCTCGATCCGCGACGACGTGGGCAGCATGATGTCGTATCGGTTCTCGGTGTAGGCGGGGAAGAACGCGGAGTTCTCCGGGTCCACGACGCACAGCCGCGTCGCGTGGCGGCGGTAGCGGATGTAGCGGCCGATCGTCGCGCTGGTGCCGCCGGTGCCCGCGCCGACCACGATCCAGTCCGGGACGGGGGTGGCGTTCCTCGCGCATCTGCTCGTAGATCGACTCGGCAATGTTGTTGTTGCCGCGCCAGTCGGTGGCGCGTTCGGCGTTGGTGAACTGGTCCAGGTAGTGCCCGCCGGTCTCGGCGGCGACGCGCTCGGCTTCGGCGTAGACCTCGCTCGAGTTCTGCACGAAATGGCATCGGCCGCCCTGCGCCTCGAAGCAACGCCAGCTTGGGTGAGCTGGTGGCGGCCGGCATCACCGCGACGAAGGGCAGGCCCAGCAGGGCCGCGAAGTATGCCTCCGAGACGGCCGTCGAGCCCGACGACGCCTCGACCACCGTGGTGCCCTCGCCGATCCAGCCGTTGCACAGCGCGTAGAGGAACAGCGAGCGCGCCAGCCGGTGCTTGAGGCTGCCGGTGAGGTGGGTCGTCTCGTCCTTGAGGTACAGCGCGACGTCCGCGTCCGTCGACCACGCGGACGGCAGCGGGTAGCGCAGCAGGTGCGTGTCGGCGCTGCGCCGGGCGTCGGCCTGGATCAGCCGGATGGCGTTGTCGGTCCAGTGCCGGGAGCGGGTTCGGACCGCGATCTGGGTCCGTTCGGTCAACGCATCGAGGCCGCGGGCAGGGAGCGCCCGAGATCGCTGGTCAGGTCGCGGTCACCCATCGGGGCGGCGATCAGCGTCAGCAGGGTGGCTTCGGGCCGGCAGCAGAAGCGCACCGGCGCGAACGGGGAGGTCCCGAGGCCGGCCGAGACGTGCAGCTGCATGGTGGCGCCCCACCGGGACGGGCCCTTCGCGCGGGAGCGGTCCAGTCCGCAATTGGTCACCAGGGCGCCGTAGAACGGCAGGCACAGCTGCCCGCCGTGCGTGTGCCCGGCCATCACCAACTGGTAGCCGTCTGCGGCGAAGCGGTCCAGCACCCGCGGCTCGGGGGAGTGCGTCAGACCCAGTCGCAGGTTGGCGGCGGGGCTGGCCGGGCCGGCGATCGTGTCGTAGCGGTCCCGGTCGATGTGCGGGTCGTCGACGCCCGCGGCGGCGATGTGCAGGCCGGCCACCTCGAACTCGCGCCGCGTGTGGGTGAGGTCGAGCCAGCCGCGTTCGGTGAACGCCGCCCGCAGGTCCTGCCAGGGCAGCGGCTCGCCGCGGACCCGGTGCGACGGGTTGGTCAGGTAGTTCAGCGGGTTCTTCAGGAGCGGCCCGAAGTAGTCGTTGCTGCCGAAGACGAACACGCCCGGCCGCGACAGCAGGTCCCCCAGCGCCTGGACGACCGCGGGCACCGCCTTGGGGTGCGCCAGGTTGTCGCCGGTGTTGACCACCAGGTCGGGCTCCCAGCCGGACAGCTCGCGCAACCAGGCCTGCTTGCGGCGCTGGCCGGGCAGCATGTGGAGGTCGCTGATGTGCAGCACCCGCAGCGGCGTGGACCCCGGGCTCAACACGGGCATGGTGATCTCGCGCAGGACGAAGGCGTTGCGCTCGACGACCGCGGCGTAGCCGATGCCGGCGACCGCGGCGCCGACCGCTGCGGCGCCGGTGCGTATCAGGACGGGCAGAACGTCAGCCATGAAGGCAGCCTACTGCCGCTCTCGGGATGGCAGCGCGCATTCCCCGCCCCGTTAGGCCCCGCGGCGCCTACGGGGGCGGGGCGCCCGGCGGCGGCGGTGGGGCCAGCAGCGGAATGGTGATCGGCGGCAGGCCCGGAATCTCCACGACCTGCGAGCCGATCGGCACCGGCTCACCTTCCGGCGGCGGAGGCGGAGCCGGGGGAATGCCGTTGCTGATCTGGATCGTGATGATCGAACCCGGGATCGTCTGCCCGCTGGGCGTGGTCCCGACGACCTCGCCGTACTCGGCGGAACTGTTCACCGAGGTGGTCTGGTCGGCCACCCGGAAGCCCGCGTCCTTGAGGCGCTGGCGCGCCGCGTCCACCTTCAGCCCGGCCACGCTCGGCACCCGCGATGCGGGTGAGCCGTCGACGTACCGGGGATCGGTGGGCGGCAGGTGCACGTCGCCGAACATGGTGGCGATCGGCTTCATCGCCGTGAACCAGGTGCGGGCGGGCTCGTTGCCGCCGTAGAGGTCGCCGTCGCTGCAGTGGCGCAGCGGCGACGAGCACAGGTCGGTCGGGTTGGTCGAGTCGTCGTAGATGTAGTTCGCCGCGGCGTAGTGGTTGGTGAAACCCACGAAGCCCGACGAGCGGTGCGCCTCGGTGGTGCCGGTCTTGCCGGACATGGGCAGGTCCCAGCCCGCCGCGCCGGCCGAACCGGACGCCGTGCCGCCGGCCTGGGCGTCCTTGCTCATCGCGTTGGCCAGTGTGTTCGCCAGCCCCTCGGGTACCACCTGGTCGCACGTCTCGGTGGTGACGGCCACCTCGTTGCCGTGGCGGTCGATCAGCTTGTCGATCGGACTCGGCGGGCACCACACGCCGCCGGAGGCCAGGGTGGCCGCGACGTTCGACAGCTCCAGCGCGTTGACCTCGACCGGGCCCAGGGTGAACGAGCCGACGTTCTGGCGCTTGATGAAGTCGGCCAGGCTTTCGTTGCTGTCCGGGTTGTAGTCGCGCGCGGTGCCCGGGTCGGCGTAGGACCGCAGCCCGAGCTTGATGGCCATGTCCACCGTGGGCGTCACGCCGACCTGCTGGATCAGCTTGGCGAACGCGGTGTTGGGCGAGGTGGCCAGCGCGTCCGTCACGTTCATCGACCCCCGGTAGCGGCCGGCGTTGATCACGCACCAGGTGTCCTTGGGGCAGCCCTTGGCCCCGCCGCTGCCCATGCCCTTGGCCTGGAACCGGCCCGGCACCTCGAGGGTCGCGTTGATGCCCATGCCCATGTCCAGCGCGGCGGCCGTGGTGAAGATCTTGAACACCGACCCGGCACCGTCGCCGACCAGCGAGAACGGCTGCGGCCGCATGGTCTCGCCCGCGTCGATGTCCAGCCCGTACTTGCGGTTGCTGGCCATCGCCATCACCCTGTGGGAATCCTTGCCGGGCTTGATCACGCTCATCACGCTGGAGATTCCCGGCAGGGTGGGGCTGGCGAACTTGTCGATCGCCGACTTCACCGGGGTCTGCACGTCGGGGTCCAGCGTGGTGCGGATCGTGTAGCCGCCGCGGGCCACCTGCTCCTTGCTGATCCCCGCGCGCGACAGGTACTCCTGGACGTAGTCGCAGAAAAACGCCCGGTCGCCGGCCGCGATACAGCCGCGGGGCAGCTCGTTGGGCTGCGGCAACACCCCCAGCGGCGCGGCCTTGGCGGCGCGCAGGGCGTCGGCCTCCTGCGGGATGTTCTCGATCATGGTGTCCAGGACCAGATTGCGCCGGGCCAGGGCGCCCTCGGGATTGGTGTAGGGGTTGAGCGTGCTGGTGGACTGCACCATGCCCGCAAGCAGGGCCGCCTGCTGCCAGTTCAGCTCGGAGGCGTTGATGCCGAAGTAGGTCTGCGCGGCGTCCTGCACGCCGAAGGAGCCGTTGCCGAACGACACCAGGTTCAGGTACCGGGTCAGGATCTCCGGCTTGGTGAACGTCTTGTCGAGCGTGAGAGCCATCCGGATCTCGCGCAGCTTGCGCGCCGGGGTGGTCTCGACGGCCGCCCGCTTCTCGGCGTCGGTCTGGGCCGTCACCAGCAGCTGGTAGTTCTTCACGTACTGCTGCTCGATGGTCGAACCGCCGCGGGTGTCGACGTCCCCGCGCGCATACCCGGCCAGCCCGGTCAGGGTGCCTTTCCAGTCCACCCCGTTGTGCTCGGCGAAACGCTTGTCCTCGATCGAGACGATCGCGAGCTTCATGGTGTTGGCGATCTTGTCGCTGGGCACCTCGAACCGGCGTTGCGAGTACAGCCAGGCGATGGTGTTGCCCTTCGTGTCGACCATCGTCGAGACCGCCGGCACCTCACCCTCGAGGAGCTGCGCCGAGCCGTTGGCGACCACCTCGGAGGCGCGGTTGGACATCAGCCCCACACCGCCGGCCACCGGGAACATCAGGGCGGTCGCGACCACACCGGCCAACAGGCAGAATCCGGCGAGCTTGAGAACCGTGAGGCCTGCTGGGGGGCGGTCTGGCATGGGTACTAGAGTAGCGGGCCACGGTTTCCCCGATGCCGTCTCAGCCGCCCCGCCGAACCGGCAGAACGACTAAGCAATCGGCTGACCAGGGATGTTGCTCCCGGCTCAGGCGATATTCGCGTCGACTTAACCGGTCGGACACTCCCGCCGGGGTGCGTGATGATACGTCTGGTCGTAAGGTACCGAGCAGGACGGCACGCGCGTCCCAAAAAAACCGTTATGAGACTGTTGCGCAATTGCCACCTGACCACCTAACTTATAAACACGGTGAGATTCAGCTGACACCGTTGCGCACAGTGTGGCGTAGATCGCAGTCGGGTCTGCACCCGAGGAGGGCGGCCGCGGAAGGCGGCCGGGCAGGAAGGGAACAGCTCGTGTCAGGAACACGGCCCGCCGCGCGTCGAACGAACATCGCGGGTGCGCAAGGCGTACTCCGCATCGTCGACGCCGAAGAACGGATCACCTGGGTCTCGAAGGCGCTGTGCCGGACCACCGATCCCGACGAACTGTTCGTGCGGGGCGCCGCCCAGCGCAAGGCCGCGGTGATCTGCCGTCACTGCCCGGTCATGCAGGAGTGCGGGGCGGACGCGCTGGACAACAAGGTGGAGTTCGGCGTGTGGGGCGGCATGACGGAGCGTCAGCGCAGGGCACTGCTGAAGCAGCACCCCGACGTGGTGTCCTGGGCGGACTTCTTCGACAAGCGCCGCAACCGCAGCGTCGGCTGACCCTTCAGTCCGCGCGGTAACCGCCGCTTGGCCTCTGATTACGAACCTCTTACAACTGCGCGCCGTCGAACCGGCTTGTGTGCGAGACGAATTCGCGAGTAGAACTGGCGCGCGTGCAATAAGACGGCTTCAGCCCGCCGCGGCGGTGAGCTGGTCGGCCAGCGCGCGCAGCGCCTCCAGGTCCGACACGTCGAACGGCAACGACGGCACCCCCACGATCGGCACGTGCGGGTTGGCGCCGGTGAACCGTGACAGCAGCCGCACCTCGCGCTTGGCGGTCTGCGCGCGGTCGGCGTGAATCCGCAGCACTGCCGCCGCCAGCGCCGCGGCCTCCGAATCCTGTCCCGAACCGAGCGCGGCCTCCAGCGTCTCGCAGCCGTCGACTGCCCGCTCGACCGGTAGCGAACACAGCGTCGGGTGAGTGCGGTTCAGCACCAGCCCGGCCAGCGGCATGCTTTCCTGCGAGAGCCTGTCCACGAAGAACGCTGCCTCGCGCAGCGCGTCCGGCTCGGCCGCCGACACCACCACGAACTGCGTCCCCCGCCGTTTGAGCAGTGCGTAGGTGCGCTCGGCCTTCTCCCGGAAACCACCGAAGGTGGCATCCAGCGACTGCACGAATGAGGCTGCGTCGCCGAGCATCTGGGAGCCGAGCACGGTGGAGAGCGCCTTCATCGCCAAGCCCATTGCGCCGGTCACCAGTCGACCGATGCCACGGCCGGGTGCCAGCAACAGCCGCCACAGCCGGCTGTCCATGAAGCTGCCCAGCCGCTTCGGCGCGTCCAGGAAGTCCAGCGCGTTGCGCGACGGGGGGGTGTCCACCACGACCAGGTCCCAGCGGTCCTGGCCCAGCAGCTGCCCCAGCTTTTCCATCGCCATGTACTCTTGCGTGCCGGCCAGCGACGTGGCGACGGTCTGGTAGAACTGGTTGTTCAGGATCGATTGCGCCCGTTCGGTTCCCGAGTACTGGACCACCATCTCGTCGAACGTGCGGCGCATGTCGAGCATCATCGCGTGCAGCTCCCCGGTGACCTCGGGGGCCAGCGGCACCCGCTGCGGGACGTTGCCGAGTTCGTTGACGCCCAACGCTTGTGCCAGCCGCTTGGCCGGGTCGATCGTCAAAACGCAGACGTTGCGGCCGTATTCGGCCGCCCGCAACGCCAGCGCGGCGGCCGTGGTGGTCTTGCCGACCCCACCGGCGCCGCAGCACACCACGACCCGGTTCGACATGTCGGACAGAATCGCCTTCATGTCAAGGACTGTCGGTGTGACGCTCATCGAACCCCCTGTTGGGCAAGCGATTCCGAAAGCTCGTAGAGGCTGCCGAGGTCCACGCCGTCGGAGATCGCCGGCAGTTCGAGCCGGGGCACCTGCAGGGCGTCGAGCTGTTGGGCGGTCTCGGCGCGCGCGGTGATGCGGGTCGCGTGCTCGATGGTCTCGGTGAGCAGGCCGGCGAAGTCGGCCTCGCCGAGGGTGATTCCGGCCATCTCGAGGCCGGCCCGGACCGAGTCCGCGTCGACCGCCCCCTCGGCGGCCTTGGCGAGGTCGCGCGGCTCCAGGTACGACGGGATGTTGCGGTTGACGATCACGCTGCCGATCGGCAGCTCCATCTCGGCGAGCTCCTCGATGGCTTCCAGCGTCTCCTGCACGGGCAGCGCCTCCAGCAGGGTGACCAGGTGGATCGCGGTCTGGTCGGAGTGCAGCAGCTTGACCACGCCCTCGCTCTGCGAGTGCACCGGCCCGCCCTTGGCCAGATCGGACACGGCCTTGGTGACATCCAGGAAGCGCGCGATGCGGCCGGTCGGCGGCGAGTCCACCACCACCGCGTCGTACACCGGCAGCCGGTTGCGGTCGACGCGCACCACCGACTCCTTGATCTTGCCGGTGAGCAGCACGTCGCGCAGGCCGGGCGCGATCGTCGTCGCGAACTCGATGGCGCCGATGCGGCGCATCGCCCGGCCCGCGATGCCGAGGTTGTAGAACATGTCCAGGTATTCCAGGAACGCCGCCTCGATGTCGATCGCCAGCGCGTTGACCTGGCCGCCGCGCTCCGCCGTCGCGATCTTGAGCTCCTGGTACGGCAGCGGCGGCACATCGAACATCTGCGCAATCCCTTGCCGGCCCTCGACTTCGACGAGCAGGACCTTGCGACCGCCGACGGCCAGCGTCAGCGCCAGGGCGGCCGCCACCGTCGACTTGCCCGTGCCGCCTTTGCCGGTGACGAAATGCAAGCGGGCCTTGGACAGGCGCGCCGGCCAGCCCACGGAACTACCGCCGCTGTTGCTGCCGGGAGTGCCGGAAGTGGTTGCCACCTTCGCATGCTAGCCCGAGCGACTCCGGCCCCCCGCAGATCGGGGTGGACCGATAGGCTCGCGCCATGAGTCAACCGACCGCATGGGAGTACGTAACGGTTCCGCTGCTGACGCACGCCACCAAACAGATCCTCGATCAATGGGGCGCCGACGGCTGGGAGCTGGTGGCGGTGTTGCCCGGGCCCACCGGCGAACAGCATGTCGCGTACCTGAAACGCCCCAAGGGATGAGTGCATCGGCCCGGCTCGACCAGCTCGGCATCACGCTGCCCGAGGCGGTGGCGCCGCTGGCCGCATACGTACCGGCGGTGCGCACCGGAAACCTCGTCTACACGTCGGGTCAGTTGCCCGTGCAGGCGGGCGAGCTGGCCGGGACCGGCAAGGTCGGGGCCGAGGTCACCCCCGAGGAGGCCAAGGCGATGGCGCGGGTCTGCGCCCTCAACGCGCTGGCGGCCGTGCACGCGCTGGTCGGCATCGACGCGGTGACCCGGGTCGTCAAGGTCGTCGGGTTCGTCGCGTCCGCCGGGGGATTCAACGGCCAGCCGGGCGTGGTCAACGGGGCCTCCGAACTGCTCGCCGAGGTTTTCGGCGACAGCGGCGCGCACGCGCGCTCGGCGGTCGGCGTGGCGGAGCTGCCGCTGGACGCGCCGGTGGAGGTCGAACTGATCGTGGAGGTGGCCTGACGGTCGCGACCGGGGCGGGCGAGCCGCTGACCCATCCCGCATACCGGCGGTTGCGGGCGGTCACCGACACGGCCTCGGTGCTGTTGGCCGACAATCCCGGGCTGCTGACGCTCGAGGGCACCAACACGTGGGTCCTGCGCGGCCCCGGCAGCGACGAGCTGGTGATCGTGGACCCGGGCCCCGACGACGACGAGCACATCGCCCGCATCGCCGCGCTGGGCCGCGTCGCGCTGGTGCTGATCAGCCACCGCCACGGCGACCACACCGACGGCATCGACAAGCTGGTCGAGCTGACCGGCGCCACGGTCCGTTCGGCCGGCAGCGGATTCCTGCGCGGCCTCGGCGGCGAGCTCACCGACGGCGAGGTGATCGACGCGGCGGGCCTGCGGATCACGGTGCTGGCCACTCCCGGCCACACCGCCGACTCGCTGACGTTCGTGCTCGACGACGCGGTGCTGACGGCGGACAGCGTGCTGGGGCGCGGCACCACCGTCATCGACAAGGAGGACGGCAGCCTGCTCGACTACCTGGAGTCGCTGCGTCGGCTGCGCGGTCTGGGCCGGCGCGCGGTGCTGCCCGGGCACGGCCCCGAGCTGCCCGACCTGGAGGCCGCCGCGTCGGGTTACCTGATGCATCGCCACGAGCGGCTCGAGCAGGTACGGGCCGCGTTGCGCGAGTTGGGGGAGGACGCCAGCGCGCGGCGGGTCGTCGAACACGTCTATGTCGACGTCGACGAGAAGCTCTGGGAGGCGGCGGAATGGTCGGTCCAGGCTCAGCTGGACTACCTGCGCCGAGCTTGACGTTTTGCAGCGAAAGTGCGAGTGGGCGTCTGCAGAACGTCGATCTCGGCGCCAAGCGCCTGACTAACGGGCTCGGCGGGCCAACCGCTCGGAGTCCGAGATGAGCACGCTCTTGCCCTCCAGGCGGATCCAGCCGCGATGGGCGAAGTCGGCCAGCGCCTTGTTCACCGTCTCCCGGGACGCCCCCACCAGCTGGGCGATCTCCTCCTGGGTCAGGTCGTGGGTGACGCGCATCGCGCCGCCCTCCTGCGTGCCGAAACGCTGGGCCAGCTGCAGCAGCTGCTTGGCCACCCGCCCGGGCACGTCGGTGAAGATGAGGTCGGCCAGGTTGTTGTTGGTCCGGCGCAGGCGCCGGGCCAGCACGCGCAGCAGCTGCTCGGCGATCTCGGGCCGGTCGGCGATCCACGCCCGCAGCGCGTCGCGGTCCATCGAGACCGCGCGCACCTCGGTGATCGTGGTCGCGCTCGACGTCCTCGGTCCCGGGTCGAAGATCGACAACTCCCCGAACATGTCCGACGGGCCCATGATGGTCAGCAGGTTCTCCCGGCCGTCCGGTGAGCGCCGGCCGATCTTGACCTTGCCGGAGATGATGATGTACAGCCGGTCGCCGGGTTCTCCCTCGGCGAAGACCGTGTGTCCGCGGGGGAAGTCGACGGGTTGCAGTTGCTTCGTCAACGCGGCGACCGCGCCGGGCTCGACCCCTTGGAAGATTCCTGCCCTTGCCAGGATCTCGTCCACGTTGCCCTCTTCAGCTTTCCAACGATGTGATGTAGACAGGCTAACCTCTTGCTCGCGTGTTGAGTCTAGAGGTACGCCGGAGTGCCCAACGTGCCAACGCTACACACGATTGACATATCCAGGGGTCTTAAACTGCGGATTGCCGCGTGGATGGGTGTGTCGCGGCGCGGGCGACACGAACTCGCCCAGCCGGTAGAAGTCGGGGGCGAACCCCGACGCGGCGTGCCGCCCCCCGGCCGGCGGGGCTTCCAGTTCCAGCCGCTCCCGTTGCAGGTGCAGATACTCCAGCGCCTCGGGCATGCCGTCGCGGGCCAGCGTGCGCATATCCATGGCCTCGGCGGGCCCGGGTGACTCGTCCACCGCGGTGATCGCGAGCGGCCGACGGGACAGGTCGCGTTCGAGCCGCCCGAGGCCGAACGTCGCCAGCATCAGCAGCCCCGGCACGCAGGCCACCAGCAACCATGACACAGGGAAAGTAAACATGGTCGTGCATCAACACGAGGTCTCGGTCAGATCACGAAATCAGTACTCTGTCGTAGGTGACAGCGGCGAAGGCCGAGCGGCGGTGGGCCGAAGAAACCCGGACCGGGCTGGTGCGACGGGCACGCCGGATGAATCGCACCCTGGCCCAGGCCTTCCCGGACGCCCATTGCGAGCTGGACTTCACCACGCCGCTGGAGCTGACGGTGGCCACGATCCTGTCGGCGCAGAGCACCGACAAGCGGGTCAACCTGACCACGCCGGCGCTGTTCGCGCGCTACTCCTCGGCGCTGGACTACGCACAGGCGGACCGCGCCGAACTGGAGGCGCTCATCCGCCCGACCGGCTTCTTCCGTAACAAGGCCGCCTCCCTGATCGGCCTCGGGCAGGCGCTGGTCGAACGGTTCGACGGCGAGGTGCCGTCCACGCTGGCCGACCTGGTGACGCTGCCCGGGGTGGGGCGCAAGACCGCGAACGTCATCCTCGGCAACGCGTTCGGCGTCCCGGGCATCACCGTCGACACCCATTTCAAACGGCTGGTGGGCAGGTGGCGCTGGACCGCCGAGCAAGACCCGGTCAAGATCGAGCACGCGGTCGGTGCGCTGATCGAGCGCGCCGAGTGGACGATGCTGAGCCACCGCGTCATCTTCCACGGCCGCCGTGTGTGCCACGCCCGCAAGCCGGCCTGCGGCGTCTGCGTGCTCGCCAAGGACTGCCCGTCCTTCGGGCTCGGTCCCACCGAACCGCTGCTCGCCGCGCCGCTGGTGCAGGGCCCCGAAGCCGAGCACCTGCTGGCCCTGGCCGGGCTGTAAGTACGGCCTTGACCCGCAGTACGCGCTGGACCATCGCGATCGTGGCGGTGGTGGTGGCGCTGGCGGCCGCGTTGGTGGCCCAGCTGCGCGACGACGCCCCGGGGCCCGCGGCGACCGACGCCGGCGCCGGACGCGAGCACCGCGACGCCGACACCCCGGCCGCGCTGGCGGGCCCGCGGCGGCGGGCGGACCTGCGGCCCTGTCCCGCGCCTGCCGGTGGTCCCGGCCCCGCGGCGCTGCGGGGGGTCACGGTGCAATGCGCCGCCGACGGGTCCGTCGTCGACGTCGGCCGGGCGCTGGCCGGGCGGCGGGTGGTGCTGAACTTCTGGGCGTACTGGTGCGCCTCGTGCACCGCCGAGCTGCCCGCGATGGCCGAGTATGCGCGCCGGGCCGGGCCGGCCGTGACGGTGGTGACCGTGCACCAGGACGAGAACGAGACGGCCGCCCTGCTGCGGCTGGCGGAGCTGGGGGTTCGGCTGCCGACCCTGCAGGACGGTCGGCGCCGCGTGGCGGCGGCCCTGCGGGTGGTTAACGTGATGCCAGCGACGGTCGTACTGCGGCCGGACGGTAGCGTTGCCCAGACGCTGCCGCGCGCTTTCGCCAGCGCCGACGAGATCGCGGCCGCGGTCGGAGGCCAGGAGCGATGAGACGGCAGCCGGAGACGGACGGGCGGTCAGGAACCCAGTGGAGGTGGCGGTGAGCGCTTGGGGTACCGCCCGCGCGCAGGGGACGGATCCCGTCACGCCCGAACTCTGCCCGCCGTGGCTGCGCCCCCTCGTCGACAACCTCGGCCGGATTCCCGACGCGTACCGGCGCCGGTTGCCGGACGACGTGTTGGCGATGCTGACTTCCGGCGCGGCGTCCGCGGGCGGCGAACGGCGCGACGCCGCCGTGCTGGTCTTGTTCTCCGGCCCGGAATCCGGGCCCGCCGACGGGGGCATCCCCGACAAGGCCGACCTGCTGGTCACCGTGCGGGCCGCGACGCTGCGTCACCACGCCGGGCAGGCGGCGTTCCCCGGCGGCGCCTCCGATCCCACCGACGACGGTCCCGTGGCCACCGCCCTGCGCGAAGCGCGCGAGGAGACGGGCATCGACCTGGCCCGGCTGCATCCGCTGGCCACCCTGGAGCGGATGTTCATCGCGCCGTCGCAGTTTCACGTGGTCCCGGTGCTGGCCTACTCGCCGGATCCCGGGCCGGTCTCCGTCGTCGACCGGGCCGAGACCGCGGTCGTGGCCAGGGTCCCGGTGCGGGCGTTCGTCAACCCGGCCAACCGGCTGATGGTGTACCGCGGCGATCTCGGCCACCGCTGGGCCGGACCGGCGTTTCTGCTGAACGAGATGCTGGTCTGGGGCTTCACCGGCCAGGTGATCTCCGCCCTGCTCGACGTCGCCGGGTGGGCCCGGCCCTGGGACACCACCGACATGCGCGAGTTGGACGAGGCGATGTCGCTGGTCGGCGACCAGGATGGGCCGCCCCGATGAACCTGGACTCGATGACCCCGTCGCAGTGGCTGGACATCGCCGTCCTGGCGGTCGCCTTCATCGCGGCCGTCTCGGGATGGCGTTCCGGCGCACTGGGTTCCCTGCTGTCGTTCGCCGGCGTGCTGCTCGGGGCGATCGCCGGGGTGCTGCTGGCGCCCCACATCGTCAGTCACATCGCCGCGCCCCGCGCCAAGCTGTTCACCGCACTGTTCCTGATCCTGGCGCTCGTGGTCGTCGGCGAGGTGGCCGGTGTCGTGCTGGGCCGGGCCGTGCGCGGCGCCATCCACAGCCGCGTCATCCGGACCGTCGACTCCGTCATCGGGGTGGGGGTCCAGCTCGTGGTCGTGCTGACCGCGGCCTGGCTGCTGGCCACGCCGCTGACCCAGTCCAAGGACCAGCCGGAGCTGGCCGCCGCGGTCCGGGGCTCGCGGGTGCTCGCGCAGGTCAACGACGTCGCCCCGCCCTGGCTGAAGACGGTGCCCAAACGGCTGTCGGCGCTGCTGAACACCTCGGGGCTGCCCGCGGTGCTCGAGCCGTTCAGCCGCACGCCGGTCATCCCGGTCGCGTCCCCGGATCCGGCCCTGGCCACCAACCCGGCGGTCACGGCCGACGCGCCGAGCGTCGTCAAGGTGCGCAGCCTGGCCCCCAGCTGCCAGAAGGTGCTCGAGGGCAGCGGCTTCGTCATCGCCCCCGACCGGGTGATGACCAACGCGCACGTGGTGGCCGGGTCCAACAGCGTCCAGGTGTACGCCAGCGGCAACCCGCTCGACGCCACCGTGGTGTCGTACAACCCCGCGGTCGACATCGCCATCCTCGCCGTCCCGCACCTGCCGCCCCCGCCCCTGGCCTTCGCGCAGAACCAGGCCAAAACCGGCGCCAACGTCGTGGTGCTCGGCTATCCCGGCGGCGGCAACTTCACGGCGACCCCGGCCAGGATCCGCGAGATCATCAAGCTCACCGGCCCCGACATCTACCGGGATCCCACACCGGTCACCCGCGACGTCTACACCATCAGAGCCAATGTGGAGCAAGGCAATTCGGGTGGGCCGCTGATCGACCTGAACGGCCATGTGCTCGGCGTGGTGTTCGGCGCCGCCGTCGACGACCCCGATACCGGGTTCGTGCTGACGGCCGACGAGGTGGCCGGGCAGCTGTCCCGGATCGGTGACACCCAGGCGGTGCGCACCGGGGCCTGCGTCAGCTGACCCCGTGCACCTGGCCGAGGAACTTCGTCAGCTGTCTGTTGATCTCGTCGGGCAGCTCTTCGTGGCTGAAATGTCCCGCGCCCGCGACGGACAGGTAGCGCCCGTGCGGGGCGTACCGCTGCGTGCGGTCCACCGGGTCGGCCAGCACGTAGGGGTCCGCGTCACCGCGCAGGTGTAGCAGCGGCACGCCGAGCTGTTGGGACATCGACGTCATGAACCGCCAGCCTTCGCTGCGCAGCTGGCTGCGCACCGCCCAACGCTGGTACTCCAGGGCGCAATGGGCGGCCGCCGGAATCTGGATCGCCGTCCGCAGGTAGCGGATGGTTTGGGAGAAGTCTTCGGAGGCAACCCATTTCGCGCTGCTGCGGCTGGCTACGAGGCGCTCGATCTCGGCCGCGTCGTCCCGGGTCAGCAGGCGCTCCGGCCACAGCGGCAGCTGGGAGCGCAGCAGCATGGGCAGCAGCGCATATCCCTGGTCCCGCCGGTGCAGGGCGGACCGGCGCAAGGCGGCGGGGTGCGGCGAGCTGATCAGCGCGATCGCGCGCACCAGGCGTGAATGCAGCAGCGCGGTGGCCCAGCACGCCAGCCCGCCCTCGGCGTGGCCGACCAGGGTCGCCGAGGAGTGCCCGAGCGCGCGGATCAGTCCGGCGGTGTCACCGGCGAGCGTCCAGCCGTCGTAGCCGCGCGGCGGCTTGTCGCTGCCGCCGTAGCCGCGCAGGTCGACCGCCACCACCCGCGCGCCGCTCAGTCCCCGCAGCTGATGGCGCCAGGACCACCAGAACGACCCGAATCCGTGCAGCAGCATCACCAGCGGCCGCGCCGTGGCCGGGGTGCTCGCGTCCTGGCCGGTCGGCGGGGTGGTCGGCAATGCCTCGACCACGTGGAATCGGATGCCGTTGGCGTGCACGTCCAGATGCCGCCATGGCCCGTCGATGCGGGTCATCGACGGATCCGGCGCTGCCACCTACCAGCCCGAGGTATCGGAGGGCGCGCTGCTGTCCGGCTTCTCGTGCCTGCCGCTCCGCTCGGCTCCCGTCCTGTCGTGGCCGGAGGTGAGGGCGGTGCGGGTCTCGCGGACCGATTCGATCGTCTCGCGCGGTCCGCGGATCCGGCGCACCTTCAAAAAGCCCAGCAGGGCGAGCAGCGCCCCGAACACCACCATGATCCCGAACACGATCAGGTATGCCACCCAGTGCCACAGCCAGGTGTCGAGCAACTCGGCGAGGAAGAAGAAGAAAAAGAACGTGGAATAGAACAGCACCACCAGCGCGGCGATGAAGAACACGCTGCCGGTGAGGCCCTTCTTGACGTCGCGGGTGATCTCGGCGCGGGCGAGTTCGATCTCGGCGCGCAGCAGCGTGGACACCTGGGCGGTCGCGTCTTTGATCAGGTCACCGATCGACGGTTCGGCGGGCCGGGCGTGCGGATCGGTCAACGGGATGGTGGTCAGCGTGCTGGGCACACCGTTCTTGCGATCGGCTCTGCTCACAGACGGTCCTCTTTCCTCACATTGCTTCGGTCGCCCGGCGTGCGTCGTCGCGGATTATGTTGCCATGCGGCGCGCGGCCGGACGAGGTCAGCCGAGATCAGCGGGAACCGTGGATGAGCCGCGACGACCGCGGCCCGGGCCGGCGGTCAGAGGTGGCTCGCGGCGTAGTCGGCTCCCCTGGTGACCATGCCGTCCTGGTACGCGGACACGTTGTGCATGGCGAAGTCGAGCCCCTCGGAGCACACCGGGTCGTTGTCGGCGCACAACTCGAGGGTCTTCGGCTGATACAGCGGTCCGATGGTCACCGGCGGCTCGCCCAGGAAGCTCATGGCCCGCTCGTTGGGCAACCCGAACAGCACGACCGAGGACACGTGTTGGGCGATGTCGGGCGCGAGCGGCTTGGGCACGGTGGCGGGATCGACGCCGTCGGGCACTGTCGGCGAGGTGACGAAGCCCATCACGGCCGCGCCCTGCGAGTACCCGCTCAGCACCATCTTGGTGTTGGGGCATTCCTTGGCCATCGAGACGACGTGGGCGCCCGCGTCCCTGACACCGTCGATGCCGGTGTCCCACTGGTCGCTGGCGGGGTATTTGACCGCGTACACGCCGAGCGCGTTCGCGCCGACGCGGGAGCGCAGCTGGTTGACGAACGCCTCGCCGACGGGGCCGACGCCGGGCGGCTCGCCGGTGCCCCGGGCGAACAGCACCTGGGTGGCGGGGCAGGAGGCGGCGGATGCGGACGGGACGGGGGTGCCGAGGAGCCCGCACGCCGCCAGGGCGGCAACGGACAGTAATTTCATGATGCGCCATGAACTCATGTTGAATAAATGCCCGCTCGAGCCGCGCTCAATCTGAGAAAACTCTGTGGGACGACGCTGCCTAAAATTTTCTGACGTCAGGTGCATCGGGTTGCCAAGCCTTCCGCCTTTGTCCATTCTCTTTCGACCGCCTACTTCGATTTTCGTTCGCTTCTGGTTTCGGTTTCGGCTTTCCTCGATGCCGAAGGTTACCGCACAACCGCGTGGACAGCGACGACCTCGCTGAGGACATACAGTTGGCGCCGAACCCTTTGCGGCGAAAGAAGCTTGGGGGCCCGTTTGCTGGGCGTGCCGACGGCGGAGTTCCGGCGGCCCGGCGGACTAGACTTACCGAGCCCCTCGAAATGTGGGGCGGTTAGATGGGAGTGTTGCTTTGCAGACGGTGCACCGTTGCTTCCTGGCGGCGATGGTGGCCGTGGTCCTGGCCCTCGGTTTGCCGACCGGGCCGGCGGCCGCCGGCGACAAGGTCCCCATGGGCGGCGGCGCGGGCATCGTCATCAACGGCGACACGATGTGCACCTTGACCACGATCGGCAACGATGCCGCCGGCGAGCTGATCGGGTTCACCTCGGCGCACTGCGGCGGCCCGGGCGCCAAGGTCGCCAGCGAGGCCAACGAAAACAGAGGCCCCCTGGGCACCATGGTCGCCGGCAACGACAACCTCGACTACGCGGTGATCAAGTTCGATCCCGCCAAGGTGACACCGGTGGCCGACTACAACGGCTTCCCGATCGACGGCATCGGCGAGGACCCGGCCTTCGGTCAGATCGCGTGCAAGCAGGGCCGCACGACGGGGAACTCCTGCGGCGTCACCTGGGGCCCCGGCCAGGATCCCGGCACCATCGTGATGCAGGTCTGTGGCCGGCCCGGCGACTCCGGCGCGCCGGTGACCGTCAACAACATGCTGGTCGGGATGATCCACGGGGCCTTCACCGACAGCCTGCCGACCTGCATCATCAAATACATTCCGCTGCACACCCCGGCGGTGGTGCAGTCGTTCAGCGCCATCATGGCCGACATCGACGCCAAACACCGTGTCGGCGCGGGGTTCGCGCCGATCTCGGCGGCCTGAGCTACTTGTCGGCCTGGATCGCCTCGAACACGCCGGGATCCAGCAGCGTCGAGGTGTCGCCCAGCTCGCGGTTCTCGGCGACGTCGCGCAGCAGCCTGCGCATGATCTTGCCGCTGCGGGTCTTGGGCAACTCCGGGATCACGTGCACCTCCCGGGGCTTGGCGATCGGCGAGATCTCGCGGGCCACCTCGACGCGCAGCTCGTCGACGATCCCGTCGTGGACCGCGACGTCGGCGCACAGGACGACGAACGCGCAGATCGCCTGTCCGGTGGTCTCGTCGGTCATCCCGACCACGGCCGCCTCCGCGACCGCCGAGTGGCCGACGAGCGCCGACTCGATCTCGGCGGTCGAAAGGCGGTGCCCCGACACGTTCATCACGTCGTCGATGCGGCCCACCACCCAGATGGCGCCGTCGGCGTCGTACCAGGCGCTGTCGCCGGCGAAGTACCAGCCGTGCTCGGCGAACCGCGACCAGTAGGTCTCGGCGTACCGTTCGGGATCGCCCCAGATGCCGCGCAGCATCGACGGCCACGGCTGATCCAGGACCAGGTAGCCGGTGGCGTGTTCGCCCTGCCTGCCGCCGGGCGGTAGCGGGTTGCCGTGATCGTCGACGATCTTGGCCGAGATGCCCGGCAACGGCGTCATCGCCGAACCCGGCTTGGCCGCAGCGACTCCCGGCAGTGGGGAGATCATCGCGGCGCCCGTCTCGGTCTGCCACCACGTGTCCACGATCGGGATGCTGTCCGCGCCGATCACCTTGCGGTACCAGCGCCACGCCTCGGGATTGATCGGCTCGCCGACCGACCCCAGCAACCGCAGGCTGGACAGGTCGTGCGCGTCGGGGATCTCGCGTCCCCATTTCATGAACGTCCGGATCAGGGTCGGTGCGGTGTAATAGATTGTCACCCCGTACTTTTCGATGATCTCGAAATGACGGTGCTGGGTGGGTGTGTCAGGGGTTCCCTCGTAGAGCACCTCGGTCGCCCCGTTGGACAGCGGGCCGTAGACGCTGTAGGTGTGCCCGGTGACCCAGCCGATGTCGGCCGTGCACCAGAAGACGTCGGTTTCGGGCTTGATGTCGAAGACGTAGTGGTGGGTGTAGGACGCCTGCGTGAGATAGCCGCCGGTCGTGTGCACGATCCCCTTGGGTTTGCCCGTGGTGCCCGAGGTGTAGAGCAGGAACAACGGCTGCTCGGCGTCGAAGGGCTCCGGGAGGTGTTCGGCGGCAGCGGAATCGACGACATCGTGCCACCACAGGTCGCGCCCCTCGGTCCAGGACACCTCAATTCCGGTGCGGCGCACCACGAGAACGTGCTGCACGGGACTTGCTCCGTCCGGGCCGGGCGCGGTGGCCTCGTCGGCCGCGTCCTTGAGTGGCGCCGGTTTGCCGCGGCGGAACTGCCCGTCGCTGGTGATCAGCAGCTTGGCCTGGGCGTCGGCGATCCTGGCCCGCAACGCGTTTGCGGTGAAACCGGCGAAGACGACGCTGTGCATGATGCCCAGCCGGGCGCAGGCCAGCATCGCGATCACCGCCTCGGGGATCAATGGCAGGTAGATCGCGACGCGATCGCCGGCGACCAGTCCCAGGCCGGTCAGCGCATTGGCCGCCTTACACACCTCGGCGTGCAGATCGGCATAGGTCAGGCTGCGGCTGTCGCCGGGTTCGCCCTCCCAGTGGATGGCGACCCGATCGCCGTGGCCCGCCTCGACGTGACGGTCCACGCAGTTGTAGGCCACATTGAGCTTGCCGTCGGCGAACCACTTGGCGAACGGCGCCGCCGACCAGTCCAGCACCTCGGTGAACGGCGCCGTCCAGGTCAGGCGATTGGCCTGCGCGGCCCAGAAGCCGAGCCGGTCATCCTCGGCCTGGCGGTACATTTCCGCGCGGGCGTTGGCCTGCTCGGCGAACTGCGGTGGCGGCGGATACGACGCCGGGCCTTCGGTACCGGTGGCGGTCACTGGCTGCTCCTAAGTCGAGGTACGGCCGTTTGCTGGGCCCGCGAAATCGACTCGGTCGGCGCGGACCCGCCAACCGTCTAGTGAGCCTAGCCCCGCGATGATACGGCCGCGCGCCCCATTCCGAGGTCAAAGGGGGCCCCGATAGCGGATAATCACCGGTGTGCCGGCACGCCCCGCGCGGCCCATCCGCCGCCCGATTCGCGGCTTTGCCGCGGCTGCCGCCGGTTGCGCAGCCACCACCCTGCTGGGAGCCCCGGCCTGGGCCGCGCCGGCCGACCGCACCGACGAGCCGCCGCCGTGCTGGTCGGACCAGATCGCGGTGAACGGCACCCCGGCCGAGGGCGCCGTGGGCCACCGGGCGCTGACCCTGGTCTTCACCCTGGCCGGCGGGGCGGACCCGTGCACCCTGACCGGCTATCCCGGGGCGGACACCGGCGCCGGCGGCCCGCTCGTCCACGCCGAACCCACCCTGCGCGGGTACATGGGCGGCCTGCCGCCCGGCGTCGACGTGCCGCCCGCGGTCACCCTGTCGCTGTCGAGTGGGGGCCGGGCCGTCGTGGAGAGCCTGGCCGTCGACGAGCACGGCGGCCCGTGCCCCACCTACACCGAGTTGCTCGTCAACCCGCCCGACACCACCGAGGTGCTGACGGTGCCGGTCAGCATCGACGCCTGCCTGCTGCAGGTGCACCCCCTGACCCCCGAGTGACCGGTGCGCCGCCGCCCTTCGCTTAGGGTCGGGTGTCATGCGTCGGATGCGGACACGGCTGGTGCTGGTCGCCGCCGGAATGCTGGCGCTGGCGCCGCTGGGCTCGCTGGCCGGTTGTGGCGGCGGGATCCTGAGCCCCGACCTGGTGGTGGTCAACGGCGGTGAGCCGCCCAACCCGCTCGTCCCGACCGGCACCAACGACAGCAACGGCGGCAGGATCATCGACCGGATCTTCGCCGGGCTGGTGTCCTACGACGCCCACGGGACACCGGCCAACGAGGTGGCCCGATCGATCGACACCACCGACAACATCAACTACCGGATCACCCTGCAGCCGGGCTGGACGTTCACCGACGGCTCCCCGGTGACGGCCCACTCCTTCGTCGACGCGTGGAACTACGGGGCGCTGGGCGCCAACGCCCAACTGCAGCAAAGCTTTTTCAGCCCGATCGACGGGTTCGACGAGGTCGCCGGCCGGGTGGCCGGCGAGAAGGCGGGTCCGACCACCATGTCGGGGCTGCGCGTGGTCGACGACCTGGAATTCACCGTCCGGTTGAAGGCGCCGACCATCGACTTCGAACTGCGGCTGGGCCACAGCTCGTTCTATCCGCTGCCGGCCGCGGCGTTCCGGGACATGGCCGCCTTCGGCCGCCACCCCGTCGGCGACGGGCCCTACCAGCTCGCCGACGGCCCGGCCTGGGAGCACAACGTCCGAATCGACCTGCGGCCCAACCCCGGCTACCACGGCAACCGCAAGCCGCACAACAAGGGCCTGCGGTTCGAGTTCTACTCCAACCTCGACACCGCCTACGCCGATCTGCTGTCCGGCAACCTCGACGTCCTGGACACGATGCCGCCCAGCGCGCTGCCGATCTACAAGCGCGACCTGGGCGAGCGCGTCGCCGCCGGCCCGGCGGCGATCAACCAGACCCTCGACACCCCGCTGCGGCTGCCGCATTTCGGCGGCGAGGAGGGCCGGCTGCGGCGTCTGGCGTTGTCGGCCGCCATCAACCGACCGCAGATCTGCCGACAGATATTCGCCGAAACACGCAGCCCGGCTAGGGATTTCACTGCCCGGTCGTTGCCCGGCTTCGACCCGAACCTGCCCGGCAACGACGCGCTGGACTTCGACCCCGACCGGGCGCGCACGCTGTGGTCGCAAGCTGACCGGATCTCGGCGTGGAGCGGCCGCTACGCGATCGCCTACAACGCCGACGCCGGCCACCGGGAGTGGGTGGACGCCGTGGCGAACAGCATCAAGAACGTGCTGGGCATCGACGCCGTCGGAGCCCCGCAGCCGACGTTCGCCGGGTTCCGCACCCAGATCACCAACCGCACCATCGGCAGCGCCTTCCGCGCCGGCTGGCAGGGCGACTACCCGTCGATGATCGAGTTCCTCGCCCCGCTGTTCGCCACCGGCGCCGGCTCCAACGACGTCGGCTACTCCGACGCGAAGTTCGACGCGGCGCTGACGGCCGCCGAAGCGGCGCCCGACCTGCGGCAGGCCGATGCGCTGGCCAACGACGCGCAGCGAATCCTGTTGCGCGACATGCCCGTCGTCCCGCTGTGGGACTACATCGGGGTGGTGGGATGGTCGTCGCAGGTCAGCGGAGTCGCGGTCACCTGGAACGGCCTGCCCGACTACGAGCGCATCGCCAAGGCGTGACGCGATGGGCTGGTACGTCGCGCGCCGGATCGCCGCCATGGTGCCCGTCTTCCTCGGGGCCACGCTGCTGATCTACGGCATGGTGTTCCTGCTGCCCGGTGACCCGGTGGCCGCGATCGCCGGGGACCGGCCGCTGACACCGGAAGTGGCCGCGCAACTGCGGGCCCGCTACCACCTCGACGACCCGTTCCTGCTGCAGTACCTGCGCTACCTGGGCGGCGTGCTACACGGCGACCTGGGCCGCTCCTACTCCGGACTGCCGGTGAGCGACGTTCTGGCGCATGCTTTTCCGGTCACGTTGCGGCTGGCGCTGATCGCGGTCACCGTCGAGGCGGTGCTGGGCGTCGGCCTGGGGGTGGCCGCCGGACTGCGCCAGGGCGGGGTCTTCGATGCCACCGTGCTGGTCACCGGCCTGATCCTGATCGCGATACCGATCTTCGTGCTGGGCTTCCTGGCCCAGTTCGTGTTCGGCATCTGGCTGGGCGTCGCACCGGTCACGGTGGGCGAGCGGTCGACGTTCGCGCGCCTGTTGCTGCCCGGGATCGTCCTGGGCTCGGTGTCGTTCGCCTACGTGCTGCGCCTGACCCGGTCCGCGGTCGCGGCCAACGCCCACACCGACTACGTCCGCACCGCCACCGCCAAGGGGCTGTCCCGGCCCCGCGTCGTGACGGTGCACATCCTGCGCAACTCGCTGGTCCCGGTGGTGACGTTCCTCGGCGCGGACCTGGGGGCCCTGATGGGCGGGGCGATGGTGACCGAGGGCATCTTCAACATCCACGGCGTCGGTGGCGTGCTGTACCAGGCGGTCACCAGGCAGGAGGCGCCGACGGTGGTGTCGATCGTGACGGTGCTCGTACTGATCTACCTGGCCACTAACCTGGCGGTGGATCTGCTGTATGCCGCCCTGGACCCCCGGATCCGCTATGGGTGAGGGGGGCTTCTGGCGCGACACATGGGCCGGGCTGCGCCGGCGTCCCAAGTTCGTCGTCGCCGCCGCGCTGATCCTGTTGATCCTGGCCGTCGCCGCGTTCCCGGGTCTGTTCACCGGAGCCGACCCGGGGTACGCCGACCCCGCCGAGAGCCTGCTGCCCCCGTCGTCGGCCCACTGGTTCGGCACCGACCTGCAGGGCCACGACATCTACGCGCGCACCGTCTACGGGGCGCGGGCCTCGGTGACCGTGGGACTCGGTGCCACCCTGGCGGTGTTCGTCGTCGGCGGCGCACTGGGCGCGCTGGCCGGGTTCTACGGCGGCTGGCTGGATGCGGTGGTCTCCCGCGTCGCCGACGTGTTCTTCGGGCTGCCGCTGCTGTTGGCCGCCATCGTCCTGATGCAGGTCCTCCGCCAGCGCACGGTGTGGACCGTGATCGCGATCCTGGCGCTGTTCGGCTGGCCGCAGGTCGCCCGGATCGCCCGCGGTGCGGTGCTGGAGGTCCGGGCCGCCGACTATGTCCTCGCCGCCAAGGCGTTGGGGATGAGCAACTTTCAGATACTGCTGCGGCATGCGCTGCCCAACGCCCTGGGGCCGGTGGTCGCGGTGGCCACCATCGCCCTGGGTCTGTTCGTCGTCACCGAGGCCACGCTGTCCTACCTCGGGGTCGGGCTGCCGGCGTCGGTGATCTCCTGGGGCGGCGACATCAACGTCGCGCAGACCCGGCTGCGGTCGGGCTCGCCCATCTTGTTCTACCCGGCCGGCGCCCTGGCGGTCACGGTGCTGGCCTTCATGATGATGGGCGACGCGCTGCGCGACGCGCTGGATCCGGCGTCACGGGCGGTGCGGCCGTGAGCGCCCAACCGGCGCCGCTGCTGTCGGTGCACGGCCTCGAGGTCAGGTTCGGTGAGCAGCCGGTGGTGCGCGGGCTGGACCTGAGCGTGCTGCCCGGGCAGGCCGTCGCCGTCGTCGGCGAATCCGGCTCGGGGAAGTCCACGACGGCCGCGGCCATCCTCGGGCTGCTGCCCCCGGGCGGGCGAATCACGTCCGGGCGCATCGTTTTCGACGGGCGTGACATCGTGTCGGCCGGCCCCCGGCTGCTGCGGTCGATCCGGGGCCGCTCGATCGGGTATGTGCCCCAGGATCCCGCCACCAACCTCAACCCCGTCTGGAGCGTCGGTTTCCAGATCCGGGAAGCGTTGCGGGCCAACGCCGGTGGTCGCTCGGCGCGACGGCGTGCAGTGGAGTTGCTCGGCGAGGCGGGGATGCCGGATCCCGAGCGGCAGGCCGGCAAGTATCCACACCAGCTCTCCGGCGGCATGCGCCAGCGGGCGCTGATCGCGATCGGGCTGGCCGGGCGGCCCCGCCTGCTGATCGCCGACGAGCCGACGTCCGCGCTGGACGTCACCGTCCAGCGGCAGGTGCTCGACCACCTGCAGCGGCTCACCGAGCAACTGGGCACGGCCCTGCTGCTGATCACCCACGACCTGGCGCTGGCCGCCGAACGCGCCGAGTCGGTGGTCGTCGTGCACCGTGGCGCGGTCGTGGAATCCGGTGCCGCAGCGGCGATCCTGCAAAATCCGCAACACGAGTACACCCGGCGGCTGGTGGCCGCGGCGCCGTCGCTGACGGTTCGCAGCCCGCGCCGGAAGGCGGCCGCCATGGCCACCGGCGACATCCTCGTCGCGTCGGGGCTGAGCAAGGTCTACCGCGAGTCGCGGGGGGCGCCGTGGCGGCGCACCGAGTTCCGGGCCGTCGACGCCGTGTCGTTCCGGCTGCGCCGGGCGGGCACGCTCGCGATCGCCGGAGAATCCGGATCCGGCAAGTCGACCCTGGCGCGCATGGTGCTCGGGCTGCTGGAACCGACCGCGGGCACGGTGGTGTTCGACGGCACCCGCATCGACGGCGGCCTGGACCGGGACGCCGAGCTCGCGTTTCGCCGGCGGGTGCAGCCGGTCTTCCAAAACCCATACGGCAGCCTGGATCCCAGGTACACGGTGTTCCGCGCCATCGAGGAACCCCTGCGGATCCACCGCGTCGGAGACCGTGAGGAGCGGGCGCGGGCCGTGCGCGAACTCCTCGACCAGGTGGCACTGCCGGCGTCGGTGCTGGGCCGGCTGCCCCGCGAGCTGTCGGGTGGTCAACGCCAGCGGGTTGCGATCGCCCGGGCCCTGGCCCTTCGGCCCGACGTGCTGGTCTGCGACGAGGCGGTCTCGGCGCTCGACGTCCTGGTGCAGGCGCAGATCCTGGACCTGCTCGCCGGCCTGCAGGCCGAGCTCGGGCTGGCCTACCTGTTCATCAGCCATGACCTGGCGGTGATCCGGCAGATCGCCGACGAGGTCCTGGTGATGCGGGCCGGCCGGGCGGTGGAGTGCGCGCCCACCGACGAGTTGTTCGACCGGCCCGGCCACGAGTACACCCGGCAGTTGCTGGAGGCCATTCCCGGCCCCCGACTAGGTTGAGAACCCGTGACCGATGACCCGCTGGCCCCGTTGATGGGGCTGCCCGGCGTGGCCGAGGCCGCCGACCATGCCCGTGACGCGCTGAGCCGGGCGCACCGGCACCGGGCCAACCTGCGGGGCTGGCCGGTCACCGCGGCCGAGGCGGCGCTGCGGGCGGCGCGCGCCTCGTCGGTGCTCGACGGCGGGCCCGGGCGGGTCGACGATCCGGCTGAGGCCGCCCAGGTCAGCGATCCCGTGCTGGCCGGGGCGCTGCGGGTGGCGCAGGCGCTGGAGGGCGGCGAGGGCCCGGTGGTCGGGGTGTGGCGGCGGGCGCCGCTGCAGGCGCTCGCCCGGCTGCACGTGCTGGCGGCCACCGACCAGGTCGACGAGGAGCGGCTGGGCCGGCCGCGGGCCGGCGCTGAGGTCGGCCCGCGGCTCGAGCTGCTGGCGGGCCTGGTCGCCGGTCGCACCCGGGCACCGGCCCCGGTGGTCGCCGCGGTGGCGCACGGAGAGTTGTTGGCGCTCCGGCCTTTCGGCAGCGCGGACGGCGTGGTGGCCCGCGCGGTGTCGCGGCTGGTGACGATCGCCGGCGGGCTGGACCCGCACGGGCTGGGGGTGCCGGAGGTCGCGTGGATGCGCCGGCCGGCGGATTACCGGGACGCGGCCGAGGGGTTCGCCGAGGGCTCCCCCGAAGGGGTGCGGGCCTGGCTGCTGATGTGTTGCCGGGCGCTGCAAGCCGGTGCGCAGGACGCGGTGGCGATCGCCGACGCGCTGTCGGGCCGCTAGCAGATCGGTAGCCAGCGGCTCCCGGGAACGTGGCCGGTGAATCGTCCGGAAAACACGAAGCGGGCGACGTTCCGACACTTGTCGGCCCGCCGCCCGCCAGCACGGAACCCGGTTACCAAGCGTGCATCCCTGGGCTGCGTGGGTTGGCCTCGGCGATCTTGCGACGCTCCCCGGCCGCAGTCCCACCCAAAGGACCGCCGACACCTTGAAGATTCGCAATTACGCAGGCCCGCAACACTTTTGCCATTATCGCGGCTATGACTCCGCGTGGGTGCCGAGAACCGTGCTGGGTGCCCGGGTCGGGAGATCGAACCTTCTCTTCCGGTTCGAGCTAGGCCTTGCCGGGCTTCCGTGGTTTCCTTTGTACTACTAGACCCTGAGCGCGGCAAGGCCCGAATCCGCAGAGAAGGCGAATGCGCCCCGCGAGTTCGGGTTGGCCTGTTTGCTGGGTTCAGACTCCCAGGCGGCGCAGCAGCGAGTAGGTGACGGCTCCGGCCGCCAGCGCGCTGATGCCCACCGCGGCGGTGGTGGCGATCGCGGCGCCCGACGGGGCGGGAATCCGGTCGCGCAGCGACACCGGCCGGGAGAACACGAGCACCGGCCAGCCTCGCTCGATGGCTTCCTTGCGCAGGCTGCGGTCGGGATTGACCACGCTGGGGTTGCCGACGGCCTCCAGCATGGGCAGGTCGGTGATGGAGTCCGAGTAGGCGTAGCAGTGTTCCAGCCGGTAACCCTCGCGGGCGGCCAACTCCTTGATCGCCTGCACCTTGCCCTCGCCGTAGCAGTAGAACGCGATCTCGCCGGTGTACTTGCCGTCCTCGACGACCATGCGGGTCGCCATCGCGTGGGTGGCGCCCAGCGCCCGCGCGATCGGCGCGACGATCTCCTCGCCGGACGCCGAAACCAGCACGACGTCACGGCCGCACAATTTGTGCGCCGCGATCAGGTCCGCGGCTTCGGCGAACACCAGTGGCGTCACGATGTCGTGCAACGTTTCGTTGACGATCGCCTTGACCTGTTCGACGTCCCAGCCGCTGCACATGTTCGTCATGTGGGCGCGCATCCGGTCCATCTGATCATGATCGGCACCGGAGAGCAGGAAGATGAACTGGGCGTAGCTGGATTTGAGCACCGCGCGGCGGTTGAGCAGGCCCTGGTCGAAGAAGGGTTTGCTGAATGCCAGCGTGCTGGACTTGGCGATGATCGTCTTGTCCAGGTCGAAGAAAGCGGCGGTGCGGGCCTGTGGAGAGCCGCCCGCGCGCGCTTCCGGTGGTGCCTGCTGTTGTGCGGCCGGGTCGGAGACGGTCACCGACCCAGCATAGGTCGGTCATCGGGCGGTGCCGGGGTGTTGCACCCAAAACGTGAGTCGGAAAGACCGCCGTGCACGGGTGAGCAGTGTTTTTTCGCCTCAACGTCTGATTCGGCTGGAACTACCACTTGCGTTAGTCCGCACTGTCATGTGTATAGTAAGCATTACTCGGCCTGAGCCGAGGGTGTATCAGCCCGACCCCCCGGGGCTGATGCACGACGACCCTCGCCTCCTCCCCCCCTGGCGGGGGTCGTCCCCTTTCTAGGGTAAAAAATCTCCTTGGCGGGCGGCCTGCCCGATTCTTCCGCGCGTTGCGGGAAGCACGTGATCCGCCGCGGTGTGCACGCACCAGGTGCGCATTTGTGCACAGTTGCGTCTCTATCCACAGATTCGGCTTTGGGACTGGCGTCCCATGATCGCCGCGCCGCAGGGTGGACGGATGACCGGTATCGCACACACCCCGGCGACGGGGTCGTCGATCGTGCTGGCGGTGTTGGGCGATCCGCCGTTGCGCGCCGAGGTGGACCGGATGGCCGCGGCCGTCGGCGTCCGGATCGTCCACGCGGGTGGCGGGCCGGCCGTGAGCCGCAAGAACTGGGCGGCGGCCGCGGCGGTGCTGCTCGACGAGGCGGCGGCGCGGGTGTGCGGGCAGGCGGCGCTGCCCCGGCGCCCCCGCGTGATGGTGCTGACCGCCGCCGAACCCGCCGCGGCGACCTGGGCGGCGGCCATCGCGGCCGGTGCCGAACGGGTGTTGATCCTGCCCGGGCAGGAGCACGAGCTGATCGGCGAACTCGCCGACGCCGCGGAGGCGGTGCGTGACGACGGGTTGCGCGGTGACGTGGTCGCCGTCGTCGGGGGCTGCGGTGGCGCGGGCGCCTCGGTGTTCGCGACCGCCCTCGCGCACATGGCGACCTGCGCTCTGCTGGTCGACCTCGATCCGTGGGGCGGTGGCCTCGATCTGCTGGTGGGTTGCGAGACCACACCGGGCCTGCGCTGGCCCGACCTGGCTTTGCAGGGCGGCCGGCTGACCTGGCCGGCCGTGCGCGACGCCCTGCCCCGGCATCGCGGCATCAGCGTGCTGTCCGGCGCCCGGCGCGCCTACGAGCTCGAGCCGGGGCCCGTCGAGGCCGTGATCGATGCCGGCCGGCGCGGGGGAGTCACCGTGGTGTGCGATCTGCCCCGCCGTCCGGCCGATGCGTCCCAGGCCGCGCTCGAGGCGGCCGATCTCGTCGTGGTCCTCAGCCCCTGCCACGTGCGGGCGTGCGCATCCACCGCCGCGACGGCCGCGCCGTTGACGGCGATCAACCCCAACGTCGGGCTGGTCGTGCGGGGCCCGGCGCCGGGCGGCCTGCGGGCCGCGGAAATCGCCGAGGTCACCGGCCTGCCGCTGCTGGCGGCGATGAAGGCGCAGCCCCAACTCGCCGATCAGCTCGAGCGCGGCGGCCTGGCACCCCGGCGGCGATCGCCGCTGACGGCGGCGGCTCGCCGGGTCCTCGCCGTGCTGCCCCGGGCCGGGGCTCCCCAGCTCGGCAGGGCGGCATGAGCGGATCCCTCATCGAACGCGTGCGTGAACGCCTGGCCGCGGAGTCCGCGCCGCCGGGATCGGCTCTGCGGCCCGACGTGGTCGCCGCAGCCATCCGCGCCGAATCCGGCGGCATGCTGGGGGACACCGAGGTGCTCGCCCATCTGCGGGTGCTCGAGACCGAACTGACCGGTGCCGGCATCCTCGAACCACTGCTGCGCGCGGAGGGCACGACCGACGTCCTGGTGACCGCGCCGGATGCCGTTTGGGTCGATGACGGAAACGGATTGCGCCGCACCGCGATCCGATTCGCCGATGAGGCCGCGGTGCGGCGTCTGGCGCAACGCCTGGCGCTGGCCGCGGGTCGGCGTCTCGACGACGCCCAGCCGTGGGTCGACGGCCAGCTCACCGGCGTCGGTGGCGCATCGGATCCCCGGGATCCCCGCGCGGTGCGGCTGCACGCGGTGCTGCCACCGGTGGCGCCCGCGGGGACCTGCCTGTCGCTGCGGGTGTTGCGGCCCGCCACCCAGGACCTGGCGGCCCTGGCCGCGGCGGGCACGATCGATCCCGAGGCCGCGGCGCTGGTCGCCGACGTCATCGCGGCCCGGTTGGCCTTCCTGGTGTGCGGCGGGACCGGGGCGGGCAAGACGACGTTGCTGGCGGCGATGCTGGGCGCGGTCGCGCCCACCGAACGGATCGTCTGCGTCGAGGACGCCGCCGAGCTGGCGCCCCGCCACCCCCATCTGGTCAAGCTGGTCGCGCGTTGCGCCAACGTCGAGGGTGTCGGCGAGGTGGCGGTGCGCCAACTCGTCCGCCAGGCGCTGCGGATGCGGCCCGACCGGATCGTCGTCGGGGAGGTGCGGGGCGCCGAGGTCGTCGATCTGCTCGCCGCGCTGAACACCGGCCACGACGGCGGGGCGGGCACCGTGCACGCCAACAACCCGGCCGAAGTTCCCGCCCGGCTGGAGGCGCTGGCGGCCCTTGGCGGCCTCGACAGGGCTGCCCTGCACAGCCAGCTCGCCGCGGCGGTCCAGGTGCTGCTGCACGTGGCCCGCGACGGCGCCGGCGCTCGCAGGCTGACCGAGATCGCCGTGCTGCGCCCGGTGGACGGGCGGGTCCGGGCGGTGACGGCGTGGCGTGCCGGACGGGGAATGGCCGACGGTGCCGGCGAGCTGCGCCGTCTGCTGCGCGACCGGATGCCGCCATGAGCGGCCCCGCCGCCGGTGCCCTGCTGCTGGCGCTGGCGCTGCTCGCGCTGCCCGGGTCGTCGCGTCGCCGCGTCACCCCTGGCGCTGCCGGCCGCTGGTGGGTCGGACTGCCCGGGGCGAGCGCGGCCGGGGGCATCGTCGTGGGCACCGCCGTCGCGGCCGCCGCCGTGCTGCCGTCGACGACGGTCCTGGCCGGCGCGGTCGTGGGTGCGACGGCGGCCCTGCGGCACCGCCGCCGTCGCCGCATCCGGCGAGCCATGGACGAGGGCCGAACGTTGGAAACCGCCCTCGACGTCGTGGTCGGCGAACTGCAGGTGGGCTCCCACCCGGTGCGTGCGTTCGGCGTCGCCGCCGACGAGACCGGCGGCCCGGTCGCGGTGTCGCTGCGCTCGGTCGCGGCGCGGGCCCGGCTGGGCGCCGACGTCGCCGCGGGCCTGCGCGCCGCGGCGGGTTCGTCGTCGCTGCCCGCGCAATGGGATCGACTCGCGGTGTGCTGGCAGCTGGCCGGTGACCACGGGCTGGCGATAGCGACCCTGATGCGCGCCGCGCAGCGCGATATCGCCGAGCGGCAACGCTTCTCGGTGCGCGTGGCCGCGGGCCTGGCCGGAGCGCGCGCCACCGCCGCCATCCTGGCCGGGCTCCCGGTCCCGGGCGTGCTGCTCGGTCAGCTGATCGGCGCGCGGCCGCTGAGTTTCCTGCTGGGCGGGCACGCGGGCGGATGGCTGTTGGTCGCCGGCTCGACCCTGGCGTGCGGGGGGCTGCTGTGGTCGGATCGCATCACCGATCGGCTCCTCGCGTGAACACCGCGGCCGTGCTGCTGGCCGTCGCGCTGTGGGTGGGCCCCGGCCCGTCGCTGGTGCGGGCGCGCGCCGGCTTGCCCTTGCGGGCACGGTGGCCGCGGCGCAGGCCACCGCACGGCCGTACGCACGGCCCGGACCCGCTGGCCGCCGCCTCGTGCCTCGACGTGCTGGCGGTGTGCCTGGCGGCCGGCATGGCGGTGCCGGCGGCCGCGGCCGCCACCGCCGCGTCCGCCCCGCCCAAGCTGGCCGGGGTGTTGCGCCGCGCCGCCGACCTGCTGGCGCTGGGCGCCGATCCCGCCGTGGCATGGTCGGCGTCGGCGGATCCGCCGACCGGGGCGCCCGACGCGCACACCGATGCGCTGCTACGCCTGGCGCGGCGTTCGGCGTCCTCCGGCGCGGCGCTGGCCGCTGGTGTCGCCGAACTGGCCGACCAATCCCGTCACGATGCCGTGCACGCGGCCGCCGCGGCCGCCGAACGCGCAGGCGTTCTGGTCGCCGGACCGCTCGGGCTGTGCTTCCTGCCGGCGTTCTTCTGCCTGGGCATCGTGCCGGTGGTCGCCGGGCTGGCCGGCGACATCCTGCGGTCGGGCCTGCTGTGAGAAGTAAACAAGGAGGGAAAGACATTGCTGAACAACATGTTTCGTGCATTCCTGGCGCGCATGACCGCCCTGGCCGTCGACGAGTCGGGCATGTCGACGGTCGAGTACGCGATCGGCACGATAGCCGCCGCCGCCTTCGGCGCGATCCTCTACGCCGTCGTCACCGGCGATTCCATCGTGTCGGCGCTGACCAACATCATCGGTCGCGCGCTCAACACCAAGGTCTAGCGGGCTGTGCGGGGGCGAGCACCGTCGAGGCGGCACTGGGGATCGCCGCGCTGGTCGTGGTGCTCACGCTGTGCCTGGGCGGTGTCACGGCGGTGTCCATGCAGGTGCGCTGCGTCGACGCCGCGCGCGAGGCCGCCCGCCTCGCCGCGCGCGGCGACCAGCGCTCGGCGTTCGACGCCGCGCGCCGCATCGCGCCCGCGGGGGCACGCATCCAAGTGCGTCGGGACGGGGATTTCGTCGTGGCCACGGTCGTCGCGCGTTCGCCGCTGTTGCCCACCCTGGACATCGGCGCCAAGACGGTCTCGGCGGCCGAGGAGCCGGGATGACCGCGGGTCGGCCACCGTCGCCGCGGCGGCGATGGTCGCGGTGGTGTTGTGCGTCACGGTCGCGGGGGCCTATCTCGGAGCGGTGGTGGTCGCCCGGCACCGGGCGCAGGCGGCGGCCGACCTGGCCGCGCTGGCCGCGGCGGCCCGGCTGCCGGCCGGCGCGACGGCGGCCTGCGCCCGCGCGACGACGGTGGCCCGCCGGATGGGGGCCGCTGCGGTCCGCTGCGAGATGGACGGCCTCGACGCGGTCGTCACGGTCGACGTGGCCGTCGGCCTGGTGGGGCCTGCCGGCACTGCCCGGGCCGCGGCCCGGGCGGGACCCGCCGGCCCGCATGGTCAGGTCGCGTCGCTCGGCGCCAGCCCGGCCTCGGCGAGTTCGGTGTCGCTGGGCAATCGCAGCGAGATCAGCCCGGCGAAGGTCTCCGGCTCGAGTTCGACCCGGCTGACGGTGATGTGCACGGGCACCCAGCCGGCGTCGTGCCCCGGCATCCGCAACACCCGGCTGGTCGCACCGTCGGCGAATTCCGTTGTCATCGAGGCCAACAGGTGCTCGTCGTCGGGGTGAACGTTCGGTTTGCCCACCTTGCCGGCGCGCCAGTCGTAGAACGGGCACGGTTCGTCGAGCCACTTCAGCAGGGTCCAGTTCTTGGGGTCGACGAGCGCCCGGTGAACTCCGGCCCGCGCGAGTCCCTCCAGGATCCGCTGCGCGAGGTCGTCGGTGGACACGACGGGACCCTTGAGGTTGGCGCGCCAGTTCATCGCCCGGGCGACGAGGTGGTCGCGGCCGTCGGGGCCCGGCTCGAGCGCGGTGCGGGCGACGAAGCCGATCCGGATGGGATTGCCCTGCCAGTCGGTGAGATCCCAGGTGCTGTAGAACGTCCGGTCCGGCTCGGCCTTGACGGCCATGGCGAGCACCTTGGCTTCGTTCGGGTTGAGGTCGCGGGAGGGGAGGTCTTCCGCGAAGGCCCTGCCGAGGATGACCTCGACTTCGGCGTTCTTGCCGCTGTTGGTGAGCGATTCCCGGGTGTCGGTGGCCACGCCCAGCGTCAGATCCCACTTCAGCGGTCCCGGGATCGGTCGAGCGGGGGGTTCGGCGTCGGCGGGCCCGGTCCAGACGTGCACGCCATGTATCCGGCCGTCGGACATCACCACCGGTTCGGTGCGGATGACGCGGTCCCGTTTGGGGGTGATGCTGGTCAGGCTCTGGCCGGTCTGCATCGACTCGGTGATCGCCGTCCGCACCGCGGCGCGGTGGGGGCTGCGGCGCAGGAATGTTGCGACGGGAACGAGGTTTTTCAGCTGCCGATCCTGCGCCACCACGGCGGGTTCGTCGCCCAACGTCTCCACGAGCAACCAGTCGTGGGCCATGCGAGCAGTTTACCGACTGTGCCGCGGCCCCCGACCCGAAGGGCGACGCGCCCGATCAGCCTGTCGGTTTGCGGAAATGGTCGCCGCCTTGATAATTTGCTGCTGCGCCCGCAGCGACGGAATTGCGGACGGGTCGCGTAGTCCGACCGTTCGCCGCACCATGCGATGGAACGCTGACATTTCTTCAGTAAAAGGGAAATGCGCACCAGCGGCGGCCATTGCAACGCTGATCCGTGGACGTCGACCGCTCGAGGGGTCGGTCGCCATCCGCCGGATCATTTCGCCTCACGGCAACTTCGCAAGGACCGCACGCGACGGCCCGGTGATCGCGGTGTCGGTGTCGTCGTGTGAAGAACCGATGCCGGGCAGCCGACTACGCCGCCTACCCGTCGATCCCGGGCGCGCCCACCAGCAACCCGGGCGCACCGCCAGTGCCGGCGGCGCCGTCCGTAGCGCCGTTGCCGCCGTTGCCACCGTTGCCACCGTTGCCGATCAGCACACCGCGTCCGCCGTTGCCGATCAGCACACCGCGTCCGCCGGAGCCGCCATCGCCGCCCTGACTATTGGCGCTTCCGCCCTCCCCGCCGGCACCTGCGTTGCCGAACAGGCCCGCGTTGCCGCCCGTTCCGCCCGTCCCACTGGTTGTCGCTCCGCCCGTTCCGCCGACCCCGCCGTTGCCGAGCAGCCAGCCGCCCGGGCGCCGTTGGCCCCGCTGCCCGGGGCCCCGTTGGCGCCGTTGCCGATCAGCGGGCGGTCGGTGAGCGCGAGGCTGGCCGCGTTGATCGCGCCGAGCACGGCCTGCTGTATCGACTGAACCGGATTGGCCGTGAACGCCGAGACGTTCGCGGTCTCGGCGGTGACGTAGGACTGCGTGGCCGCGGTCAACTGCTGCACGAACTGACCGTGGAACGCGGCCGCCCGCGCGCTGAGCGACTGAAAGTCGTGACCGTGGGTGGAGATAGAGTGCCGCCGTCCTGGGCCGCCGGCAGCAACCCCGTGGTCTCCGCGGCCGCGTTGGCCGCGGTGATGCTCGAGCCGATACCGGCCAGACTCCCGGCAGCCGTTCCCAGCACTTCCGGCACCGCGATCACGAACGACATCGCAGACCTTTCAGGGGGCACCAACAGCAATTCGGGCGTTACCGTACATGTTTAGCGACGCGAATGAGGTGTCAGTCGGTCATTCGTAAACTCGCGGTATTCATTCGTAAACTTTCGAAATTTGCTGGCGGTGACCGTCGCACATGCGATCGTTTTTCAGCGCGATTCGCCGGACAACTGCGCCAGCACGAGTCGCAGCACCGTGACCGCACCGGCCTTGTCGAGCGGGTCGTTGCCGTTGCCGCACTTGGGGGACTGCACGCACGACGGGCATCCGCGCGGGCATTCGCATGCCTCGATGGCCTCGGCCGTGGCGCCCAGCCAGGTGCGGGCCCGGCGGAAGCCCCGTTCGGCGAACCCCGCACCGCCCGGGTGGCCGTCGTAGACGAAGACGCTCGGCAGGCCGAGCGGATCGGGGCCGACCGCGGTGGACAGGCCGCCGATGTCGCCGCGGTCGCAGCTGGCCACCAGCGGCAGCAGCCCGATCGCCGCGTGCTCGGCGGCGTGCAGCGACCCGGGTATGCGGGGCGCGTCGATACCGTCGTCCAGCAATGCCTCCGGGGTCACGGTGTACATGACCGCGGTCGTCTCCAGGCTTTGCTCGGGCATGTCCAGTTCAACGAAGTCGATGACCTCACCGTTGAGCCGGCGGCGCAGGTAACCCACCAACCGGTGGGTGACCCGGACCGGCACCAATCCCACAGTGACGGGCCCGTACTCGGACCGTTCACCGCAACCGGTGACGGCGATGTCGGTGAGCTCGCGCGCGAACGTCGCATAGCCGGGGTCCTCGGCGTGGACGAACGCGATCCCGCCGTCGAAATCCAGTGAGTCGACGACGTAGGTCTCGCCCTGGTGCAGATACACCGCCCCCGGGTGGACGCAGGCCGGGGCCCGGCCCACGTCGACGCTGCCCAGCAACCGCCCGGTGTCGGCCTCCACGATCATGATCTGGCCGCCGGCCGCGCCCCGGATGTCCACGGCGCCATGGGGATCCAAGCCCGGCGCGGGAAAGTACCTGCCGTTGCGCAGCCGCAGCAGTCCCTCGTCGACCAGGCCCGCGGCGACCTCCGTCGCACCCAGGGCGCGCACCTCGGCCGCATCGAGCGGCAGTTCGGTTGCCGCGCAGAGAAGTTGCGGGCCCAGCAGGTAGGGGTTGGCGGGATCGATCACCACCCGCTCGACCGGCTTGCCCAGCAGCGCGGCGGGGTTGTGCACCAGGTAGGTGTCCAGCGGATCGTCGCGGGCGATCAGCACGACCAGCGCCCCCTGGCCTCGGCGGCCGGACCGCCCCGCCTGCTGCCAGAACGAGGCGACCGTGCCCGGGAACCCGGCCAGCACCACCGCGTCCAGCCCGGCGATGTCCACGCCCAACTCAAGCGCGTTGGTGGTGGCCAGGCCGCGCAACCGGCCCTCGGCCAGGGCGCGTTCGAGCGCGTTGCGGTCCTCGGCGAGGTAACCGGCCCGATACGACGCCACCGTGCGCGACAGCTCGGGGGCGACGTCGTCCAGGCGTGCCTGCGCGCCCAGGGCGGTCAGCTCCGCGGCCCGGCGCGACCGGACGAACGTCAGGGTCTGGGCGCCCTCGGCGACCAGGTCGGCCATCACCCGCGCCGCCTCCGCCCCGGCCGAACGGCGCACCGGCGCGCCGTTTTCGCCCGCCAGGTCGGCGCGTAGCGCCGGCTCCCACAGGGCCACCGTCCGGGAGCCCTGGGGTGAGCCGTCGTCGGTCACCTCCTCGACGGGATGCCCGATCAGCTCGGCGGCCGTCGCGCCGGGCGAGTCCGTCGTCGCGCTGGCGAAGATCACCGTCGGGTACGACGAATAGCGGGCGCACAACCGCAGCAGCCGGCGCAGCACCATGGCCACGTTCGAACCGAAAACCCCGCGATAGTAGTGACATTCGTCGACGATCAGGAAACGAAGGCCGCGCAGCAGGGCGGCCCAGCGGGCGTGGCTGCGCAGAATCGACACGTGGATCATGTCCGGGTTGGAGAACAGCCACCGGGAGCGTTCGCGCGCGAAGCGGCGCACCTCGGCGGGGCTGTCGCCGTCGTAGGCGGTGGGCGCCACCCCGAAACCGGGATCGTGCAGCCGCGGGACGGCCGCGGTCAGGGCGTGCGCGGCGCGCAACTGGTCGTGACCGAGCGCCTTGGTGGGGGACAGGTACAGCACCCGCGCCCGCGGGTCGGTGGCCAGGGCATGCAGGACGGGAAGTTGATAGGCCAGCGATTTGCCCGACGCGGTGCCGGTGCTGACCACCACGTGCCGCCCGGCGTGGGCCAGCTCCGCGGCCCGCGCCTGGTGCGACCACGGGCGGGTGATGCCGCGGCCGGCGAATGCCCGAACCACGTCCGGCTCGACCCAGTCCGGCCAGCGGTGGGGGCGGCCGCCGCGGGCCGGCAGCTCGGCGACGTGGCGCAGCGGACGCTCGTCGGGGGCGGTGCCGGCGAGCGCGACGGCAAGCAGGTCGGCGCCGAAACTCGCCACCAGGCACCCTCCGGGAACCCGTCGCCGGCACAAGTCTGTCGCCGACGCGATGAACATGATTGACTGATTGCGGTCGCAGCTTCTGTGTTCGTGTCAAACTTTCGCAGGATCGACGTTGCGGCCGCGGTTCCTGCGAGGTTAATCGGTCGGGTGAAGTTCCGGCGACTCGGCGAGGTATGGCGGTCGTATCAGGCCCGGGGCACCGAAAGGCGGTGCCCCGCACCCAGAAGAAAAGGAAAGATCGAGAAATGCCACAGGGAACTGTGAAGTGGTTCAACGCGGAGAAGGGGTTCGGGTTCATCGCTCCCGAAGACGGTTCCGCGGATGTTTTTGTCCACTACACGGAGATCCAGGGTTCGGGCTTCCGCACCCTTGAGGAAAACCAGAAGGTCGAGTTCGAGATCGGCAACAGCCCGAAGGGGCCCCAGGCCACCGGAGTCCGCTCCCTGTAGAGACGAGCAGATTCCCTACGACAAACCCCCCGGGTAGTCCCGCTTAGCGAGCCGCCGGGGGGTTTTCGTTTCGCCCGGGCGCGGCGGGCCGCCGCCGCGCCGGTCAACTCGAGGCGAGGATGCCCGGCCTGGCCTACTGTCGGTGGCGTGAGCCAGCTGTCCTTCTTCACAGCGGAGTCGGTGCCGCCCGCGGTCGCCGATCTCGCCGGGGTGCTGGCGGCTTCCGGCCAGATCGTGATGGTCGGCGCACCGGGCGGTCAGGATGCCCGGCTCTCGGTGGTCGTGGACCAACTCTGGCGCGCGTCGGCGCTCGCCGAGATGATCCGGGAAGCCGGACTGGTCCCCGAAATCGGCCGCACCGAGGAAAAGACGCCGCTGGTGCGGACGGCGGTGAGTCCGTCGTTGGTCGCCATCGCCGCCGAATGGACGCGCGGCGCGGTCAAGACGGTGCCCCCGCGGTGGTTGCCCGGGCCGCGCGAGCTGCGGGCCTGGACGCTCGCGGCGGGCGGCCCGGAGGGCGACCACTATCTTCTCGGTCTTGATCCGCACGCCCCCGACACCCATTCACCCCTGGCGTCGGCCCTGATGCGGGTCGGGATCGCGCCCACGTTGATCGGCACCCGCGGCGGCCGGCCGGCGCTGCGGATCAGCGGTCGGCGCCGCCTGTCGCGCCTGGTAGAGAACGTGGGGGAACCACCTTCGGACGCCGACGCGTCAGCCTTGTGGCCGCGGGTATAACCCCGCGTGGCGGCCCGCGTTCCGGGGAGCCGGTTTGCGCAGGCGCGCCCCAGGGTGCGAAATTGTCAGTGCCCTGAAGGCGAAGGAACGCCGGCGTACCCGAAAGTTCACCGGAATTTTCGACGCCGGCCTGTCATTCTTCCTGCAGGGCGGTCTCGCACGGGGCCGGGATGAGAGATGGAGCGTAAGCGCAGTTGGCTGACCCGAAGCTGAAGGACCCCGGAGGGCCTGGCGGCGCCAAGAATGGGAGCCCCCGGCGACTCGTCATCGTGGAGTCGCCGACCAAGGCGCGAAAGCTGGCCGGCTACCTGGGCTCCGCGTACATCGTCGAATCGTCGCGAGGTCACATCCGCGACCTGCCCCGGGCGGCGGCCGACGTGCCCGCGAAGTACAAGTCCGAGCCGTGGGCCCGGCTCGGGGTCAACGTCGACCACGACTTCGAACCGCTCTACATCATCAGCCCGGAGAAGAAGAGCACGGTCACCGAGCTGAAGGGCCTGCTCAAAGACGTTGACGAGCTCTACCTGGCCACGGATGGCGACCGTGAGGGCGAGGCGATCGCCTGGCACCTGCTGGAAACCCTCAAGCCGCGTATCCCGGTCAAGCGGATGGTGTTCCACGAGATCACCGAGCCGGCGATCCTCGAGGCCGCCGCGCACCCGCGCGACCTGGACATCGACCTGGTCGACGCGCAGGAGACGCGCCGCATCCTGGACCGGTTGTACGGCTACGAGGTCAGCCCGGTGCTGTGGAAGAAGGTCGCGCCCAGGCTGTCGGCGGGCCGGGTGCAGTCGGTGGCCACCCGGATCATCGTGCAGCGGGAGCGCGACCGGATGGCGTTCCGCAGCGCGTCGTACTGGGACGTCGTCGCCGAACTGGACGCCAGCGTGTCCGACCCCAAGGCGTCCCCGGCCACCTTCAACGCCCGGCTGACCGGCGTGGACGGCATGCGCGTGGCCACCGGGCGCGACTTCGACTCGCTGGGGCAGCTGCGCAAAGCGGACGAGGTGACCGTGCTGGACGAGGCGGCCGCCACCGCGCTGGCGACCGGCCTGCGGGGCGGCGAGCTTTCCGTGGCGTCGGTGGAGGAGAAGCCCTACACCCGCCGCCCCTACCCGCCGTTCATGACCTCGACGCTGCAGCAGGAGGCGGGCCGCAAGCTGCGGTTCTCGGCCGAACGCACGATGAGCATCGCCCAGCGGCTCTACGAGAACGGCTACATCACCTATATGCGTACCGACTCGACCACGCTGTCGCAGTCGGCCATCGACGCCGCGCGCACGCAGGCGCGTCAGCTCTACGGCGAGCAGTACGTCGCGGCGTCCCCGCGCCAGTACACCCGCAAGGTGAAGAACGCCCAGGAGGCGCACGAGGCGATCCGGCCGGCGGGCGAGACGTTCGCCACCCCGGACGCGGTGCGCCGCGAGCTCGACGGCGACGAATTCCGGCTCTACGAATTGGTCTGGCAGCGCACGGTCGCGTCGCAGATGGCCGACGCGCGCGGGACCACGCTGAGCCTGCGGATCAACGGCGAATCCGGCGGCCGGCAGGTGCAGTTCTCCGCCAGCGGCCGCACCCTGACCTTCCCGGGCTTCCTCAAGGCCTACGTCGAGACCGTCGACGAACTCGCCGGCGGCGAGGCCGACGACGCCGAGCGGCGGCTGCCGCAGCTGACCGAGGGGCAGCGGCTGGCGGCGCGCGAGCTCACCCCGGACGGGCACGCCACCAACCCGCCGGCGCGTTTCACCGAGGCGTCGCTGGTCAAGGCGCTCGAAGAGCTGGGCATCGGCCGGCCGTCGACCTACTCCTCGATCATCAAGACCATCCAGGACCGCGGCTACGTCCACAAGAAGGGCAGCGCGCTGGTGCCCTCGTGGGTGGCGTTCGCCGTCACCGGCCTGCTCGAGCAGCACTTCGGCCGGCTCGTCGACTACGACTTCACCGCCGCGATGGAAGACGAGCTCGACGCGATCGCCTCGGGCCAGGAGCGGCGCACCGACTGGCTGAACAACTTCTACTTCGGCGGGGACCACGGCGTGTCCGACTCGGTGGCCCGCGCCGGCGGCCTGAAGAAGCTCGTCGGGGTCAACCTCGAAGGCATCGACGCCCGCGAGGTCAACTCCATCAGGCTCTTCGACGACGACCAGGGCCGCCCCGTCTACGTCCGGGTGGGCAAGAACGGCGCCTACCTGGAGCGCATGGTGGCCGGCGACCCCGACGATCCCAGCGGTGAACCCAAGCCGCAGCGGGCCAACCTCAACGACTCCCTGACGCCCGACGAGCTGACGCTGGAGCTGGCCGAGGAGCTGTTCGCCACGCCGCAGGAGGGACGCGTGCTCGGCGTGGATCCGGAGACGGGCCACGAGATCATCGCCAAGGACGGCAGGTACGGCCCGTACGTCACCGAGGTCCTGCCGCCGGCGCCCGACGAGGACGGCGGCGCCGCTGCGCCGGCGAAGAAGGGCAAGAAGCCCACCGGACCCAAGCCGCGTACCGGTTCGCTGCTGCGCAGCATGGACCTGCAGACCGTCACCCTGCAGGACGCGCTCAAGCTGCTGTCGCTGCCCCGTGTGGTCGGCGTCGATCCCGGCTCGGGTGAGGAGATCACCGCACAGAACGGCCGTTACGGCCCGTATCTGAAGCGCGGCACCGATTCCCGGTCGCTGGCGACCGAGGAGCAGATCTTCGACATCACCCTCGAGGAAGCGCTGCGGATCTACGCCGAGCCCAAGCGCCGCGGCCGGCAGGCCGCCGCCGCGCCGCCGCTGCGCGAGCTGGGGACCGATCCCGCGTCGGGCAAGCCGATGGTGATCAAGGACGGCCGGTTCGGGCCCTATGTCACCGACGGCGAGACCAACGCGAGCCTGCGCAAGGGCGACGACGTGGCGTCGATCACCGACGCGCGGGCGGCCGAGCTGCTGGCCGACCGTCGCGCCCGGGGGCCGGTGAAGCGGCCCGCCAAGAAGACGGCCCGCAAGGCTGCCGCTAAATCGCCGGCGAAGAGGGCCGCCAAGCGCGGCTAGCCTAGCGCGACACCTGCTGCCGGGCGACCTCGCCGTGGGGGGCGAGCTTGACCGGCCGGGCCAGCTGGGTGGGCGCGATCCGCCCGCGCAGTTCGACGACCTCGCCGACGTCCCAGCACAGGGCCTCGGCGTCCAGCGCGCCGCTGACCGCGATCGCCGACGCGAGCACGTGGCCGGTCTCGAGCTTGGCCAGCTCGGTCAGGCGCGCCGCCTCGTTGACGGGGTCGCCGATCACGGTGTACTCGAAGCGGGCCTGCGCGCCGATGTGGCCGGCGATGGCGCGGCCCGCCGACACCCCGATGCCGAACTCCGCGGAACCGATGACGGGCAGCAGCTCGTCGTGCAGTTCCCGGGCGGCGGCCAGCGCCCCGCCGGCGGCGTCCGGGTGCTCGATGGGGGCGCCGAAGATGGCCAGCGCGGCGTCGCCCTGGAACTTGTTGACGAACCCGCCGTGTTTGCCGACGGTCTCGACGACGACCCGGAAGAACTCGTTGAGCAGGTGCACCACCTCGGCCGGCGGCCGGGTCGCGGCCAGCTGGGTCGAGCCGACCAGGTCGACGAACAACACGGCGACGTGGCGTTCCTGCCCGCCCAGCTCGGTGCCCCGCTCCAGGGCGCGGCGGGCCACGTCCTCGCCGACGTAGCGGCCGAACAGGTCCCGCAGCCGCTGCCGCTCGGACAGGTCGCGCACCATGTCGTTGAACCCGGCCTGCAGCAGTCCCAGCTCGCTGGCGTCGTAGATCTGCATGTGCGCGTTGTAGTTTCCGCGCTGCACCTCGCTCAGCGCCCAGCGCAGCTGGCGCAGCGGGTCGGCGATCGACATGGCCACCAGCAGGGTGCTGACGAACCCGATGCCCAGCGCCGCCAGGGCCAGCAACAGGATCGGGGTGAACAACTTCTCCGGCGTGGCATGCAGCAACGAGGCCTTGTCGGCCACCACCGCCAGCACGATCGCCAGCACCGGCACGGCGGTGGACAGCATCCAGGTCAAGATCTGGCGCAGGATGACGCCGGGGGCCTTGACGTTCTCCGGCACGCCGCTGCGCAGGGCGGAGACGGCGACCGGACGCAGCACCCGCTCGGACTGCAGGTAGCCGATGATCGCGGTGGCGGCGGCGCCGAGGCCGGTGGCGACGGCCACGACGGGCGCCACGAACCCGGCGACCGACCAGCTGGCGACGATGAACACCACGCCGCCGATGCACCAGGCCACCATGCTGGTCAGCGTGCGGTAGAACGGCATGCGCAAGGCCCGGCTGCGGGCCAGCTCGGTGGCGGCCGGATCGGCCTCGGCGAGCAGGTTGTCGCGGCGCTGCCAGCGGAAGACCGGCATCAGCAGCTTGAGGTTGACCACCGAGACGGCGAGGAACAGCACGACCAGCGAGCCCGCGAACACCGCCAGGTTCACCCCCGGCAGGTCCTGCAGCTGCAGGCGGTCCTCGGGTGGCAGGCCATAACGCAGGAAGCCGAGCACGAACAGGGCGCCGATGATGTCGGCCTGCACCATGCTCAGCAGGAACAGCGGCCACGGGGTGCGCACCACCCACCGGACGAACGCGTTGATCCGCCCGGGCAGTGTCGCCGCGGTTGTCATCAATCCACCGTATCGGTCAGTGGCTATTTGTTGGAAAACTCTAAGGACCACGGCAAGTCGCCTGGTGGCGCCCAAAGGCGGAGGAGGTCACGAAACCGTCGCGATACGGTGGCCGATCGGTGTCCGTCGGCGGGTGTCACTACTGTTGCCGGTGATGTCCGGGGTGTTTACGCGGCTGGTCGGCCAGCAGGCGGTGGAGGCCGAGCTGCTGGCCGCGGCGAGGGCCGCCCGCGGTGATCTGGCTCACACCGGGGCCGGTGACGGGACTATGACACATGCGTGGCTCGTCACCGGCCCGCCGGGTTCGGGGCGCTCGGTTGCGGCGTTGTGCTTCGCGGCCGCGCTGCAGTGCACCGCGTCGTCCGACGAGGGCGGCCCGGGCTGCGGCAGCTGCCGGGCGTGCACGACGACGATGGCCGGCACCCACGCCGACGTGCGGCGGGTGATCCCCGAGGGGCTGTCCATCGGCGTCGACGAGATGCGCGCCATCGTGCAGATCGCGTCGCGCCGCCCGTCCAGCGGGCACCGGCAGATCGTGGTGATCGAGGACGCCGACCGGTTGACCGAGGGCGCGGCAAACGCGCTGTTGAAGGTCGTCGAGGAACCGCCGCCGTCGACGGTGTTCCTGCTGTGCGCGCCGTCGGTGGACCCCGAGGACATCGCTGTGACGCTGCGGTCCCGGTGCCGCCACGTCGCGCTCGTGACACCGCCCACCGAGGCGATCGCGGGGGTGCTGGTCGACACCGACGGCCTGGACGCCGAGACGGCCGGCTGGGCCGCCTCGGTCAGCGGGGGCCATGTGGGCCGGGCGCGGCGGCTGGCCACCGACCCCGAGGCCCGGCAGCGACGGGAGAAGGCGCTGGGGCTGGTGCGCGACGCCGCGACCCCGGCGCGGGCGTATGCGGCCGCCGAGGAGCTGGTGGCCGCCGCCGAGGCCGAGGCGGTGGTGCTGACCGCCGACCGCGCCGAGGCCGAGACCGAGGAACTGCGGACGGCGCTGGGCGCCGGCGGCACCGGCAAGGGCACCGCGGGTGCGCTGCGCGGCGCCGCGGGCGCGATCAAGGACCTGGAGCGGCGGCAGAAGTCACGGCACACCCGGGCGTCGCGGGACGCGCTGGACCGCGCGCTGATCGACCTTGCGACGTATTTCCGCGACGCGCTGGTGGTGTCCGCGGGCGCCCCGGAGATCCGGCCCAACCATCCGGACATGGCCGAGCGGGTCGCGGCCCTGGCCGGTCACGCCACCCCCGCCCGGCTGCTGCGCTGCATCGAGGCGGTGCTGGAGTGCCGCGAGGCGCTGACGGCCAACGTCAAACCCAAGTTCGCCGTCGACGCGATGGTCGCCGCCATCGGCCAGCAGCTGCGCGAGTGACTTGGGCGGGCCGGGCCGCCTGCCGTAGACTCGTGCCGCCCCTACGCGGGCGCGCCGCCTTAGCTCAGTCGGTAGAGCGATTCACTCGTAATGAATAGGTCAGGAGTTCGATTCTCCTAGGCGGCTCCACGGTTCACCCGATGCCTCAGGCGGGTGTCAGGAATCCCACCGGTCCCGACGCGAGGCACAGTGACAGCGCGGCGGTGTCGGCGCGCACGGTGATCGCGTCGCCGGCGCCGGGCAGGCGCACGAAAACCCGGTTGAGCCCGGGATGCACCGGGACCTTGACGCCGGGTCCCTGGTTCAGCGACAACGTCATCGACCCGTCGCTGTTGGCCAGGTAGTTCAGTTCGACGGTCCAGTCGGCCGGCAGCAGGGGGCCGTCGAGCACCAGCCGCGCCGGTTTGTCCGGTTGCGCGAAGTACCCGCACCGCGGCAGCGGTCCCGGCACGATGGTGCGTACCCACGTCACGTGCGCGTCGACCAGTCGGCCCGAGCTGTCCAGCATACGCAGTTGGGTTGTGGACGAGGAGAATTCGGGTCGGTCCCGGACCAGGGCGAACAGGTGGCTGGCCAGGTTCTCTGGTCCGACGACCCGTTGCAGCACCAGCGGGTCGACCTCCTGGTCCAGCAGCGGCGCCGTCGAGGCGGCGCGGGCGGCGGCCAGGCCGGCGCGGGCGTTGCGCAGGTAGGGCTGGGCGGGGTTGTCGCGCCAGCTGGTCAAAAACGTCGCCGTCGAGTACAGGCTGCTGACCACGAACAGCGCAGCCAGGATCCCCATCGCCACGGCGCGCCCGGGCGAGGCGTCGAGCCGGCGCGCCGCCCCGGGCCGGTTCGGGGCGCACAGCGCGACGGCGGCCAGCAGCGCCAGCACCACGACGAGATCGGGCAGGTACCGCAGGGTCTGCGCGAGCTCGAGCGCGGTCAGCTTCGACGAGCGCATCAGGTAGATCGGCACCTGGCAGGCGACGGCGTAGCCGGCCGCGGTGAGCCAGACCGGGACGATGCGCTGCTTGCGGACCAGGGACAGCGCGAGCAGCCCGGCCAGCACCAGCCAGCCGAGCGTCATCACCGTGGGCGGGGGCGCGGCCCACGGGGAGGCCGGCGCCCACCGGTCCCAGCGCCACGGCCCGCCGGCCAGCCCCGGCACGATGCCGTGGGTGATCGATCGCCACAACAACGCCCCGGTCATCGATAGGTCGAAACTCCACCGCCGCTGGTTGACCACGGCCAGATAGACCGCCACCCAGGCGACGGTCAGCGTCAGCGACGCCACCCACAACCGCACACCGGCCCGCCACACCGTCACCACCGCCGACCGGTCGCCCCGGACGTGACGCAGCAACGCGGCGACGGCGAAGGCGACGAACGGGATCACCGCGGCCTTCTCGAAGAACAGCAGGCCGGCGAAGTAGGCCAGCGCGCCGGTCACCGCGTAGCGCTGGTTGCCGGTGCGCACCAGCAGGATCGCGTCGGCGCACACCCAGGCCAGCGCGGCCAGCATCGGCAGCGAGTTCAGCGCCGCCGCCCACCAGGCGAAGCCGGGCACCGCCAGCGGGGTGAACAGCGCGAACGTCAACGGGATCAGCAGCACCCGCCGCCAGCCCAGGATCACGTGGAGGGCGCGCAGCAGGGCCAGCGAGGCCAGCAGCTGCAGCAGCACGAGGCTGATCGCCGGGCCCGTCCAGTCCAGGGGTGCGGCCCGGATGACGGCGCCGGCGAGCAGGAAGGCGGCCGGCATCAGGTGACCGTCGTGATCGTCGAACAGGTACGACGGCGACAACAGGCCCTCGGTGCCGGCCTTGCCGACGAGAATCAGGTCGTCCCAATAGAAGTAGCCGCCGAACGCCAGCGCCGCGCGGATACCCAGCTGCACGGCGATCAGCCCCGCCGCGGCCACCGCTATGTATGGTGGGCCGGTGCGCGCACTGGTCACCGGGGCAGCCGGTTTCATCGGCTCGACGCTAGTCGACCGTCTGCTGGCCGACGGTCACACGGTGGTGGGGCTGGACAACTTCGCGAGCGGGCGAGCGGCCAACCTCGAGCACCTGGCCGGCAACCCGGCCTACGACTTCGTGGAAGCCGACATCGTGACCGCGGACCTGGGCGACGTCCTGGACCGGCACCGTCCCGAGTTGGTGTTCCACCTGGCGGCGCAGATCGACGTGCGGCGCTCGGTGGCCGACCCGCAGTTCGACGCGTCGGTCAACGTCATCGGCACCGTGCGCCTGGCTGAGGCGGCGCGGCGCGCGGGTGTGCGCAAGGTCGTGCACACGTCGTCGGGCGGGTCCGTGTACGGCGTCCCGCCGCGCTACCCGACCCCCGAGACGGTCCCCACCGACCCGGTGTCGCCGTACGCCGCGGGCAAGGTGGCGGGGGAGATCTACCTGAACACCTTCCGCCACCTGTACGGCCTGGACTGCTCGCACATCGCCCCGGCCAACGTCTACGGCCCTCGCCAGGACCCGCACGGCGAGGCCGGCGTGGTGGCGATCTTCGCCCAGGCGCTGCTGGCGGGCGAGCCCACCAAGGTGTTCGGCGACGGCAGCAACACCCGCGACTACGTGTTCGTCGACGACGTGGTCGAGGCGTTCGTCAAGGCCGCCGGGGACGCGGGCGGCGGGCAGCGTTTCAACATCGGCACGGGCACCGAAACGTCGGACCGGCAACTGCATTCGTCGGTGGCCGCGGCCGCCGGCGCGCCCGACGACCCGGAGTTCCACCCGCCGCGGCTCGGCGACCTGAAGCGGTCCTGCCTGGACATCGGCCTGGCCGAACGCGTGCTGGGCTGGCGCCCGCAGGTGGACCTCGACGAGGGGGTGCGCCGCACCGTGGACTACTTCCGCACGGTGCGCACGCGCTAGACCTGCTCGGGTGCCTGCGCGCCCTCCAGCGCGACGGCCCGGGCCAGGCGCGCGTAGCGCAGCTCGAGGTCCTTGAACCGCAGGTAGGTGCTCAGCGTGGTGAAGCTGAACGCCATGATCAGCGCGTAGAGCATCAGGTCGGTGCCGCGGCGCACCCCGAACCACTGCGCGACCACCGTGGTGTCGTCGGGCCGCAGCACGGCATAGACGCCGGCCAGCACGAAGGCGATGTAGCCGACCTTGACCCAGGCCCGCGACCGCGCGCTCCGGCGGGAGCGCAGCAGATAGACCAGCAGCGCCGCGATCGACCCGATCAGTAGCACCTGGATCCAGTTCATCTCTCAAGTCCCTTTCATCGCGCTGACCTGCCCCGCAGGAACCCGTCGAAGATGATGTTGACGCCGTTGAGCAGGGGCTGCCCCTTCGACTTCGAGTAGTCGGTGTAGAGCACCTCGACCGGTTGTTCGGCCACCCGCCAATGGTTTTCGTCGATCAGCATGACGAACTCGTTGGCGTGGCTCATGCCGCTCATCGTGATGTCGAGCCCGTCGGCGACCTTCTTGTTGAACACCCGCAGCCCGTTGTTGGTGTCGGTCAGCCCGAGGCGGCGGCCGCGCCGGCTCAGCCGTGCGGCGGTCTGCAGCACAACGCGTTTCAGCAGCGGCGGCCGGCTGCTCTCGGTGCCGCCGAACCGGGTTCCGATCACGATGTCGACGTCGCCCGCGCACAGCCGGTCCACCATCGCGGCCAGGTCCTTGACGCGGTGCTGGCCGTCGGCGTCGAACGTCGCGAAAACCATTGCCCCGGGCTGCTTTCGGGCGTACTCGACGCCGGTCTGAATCGCGGCGCCCTGGCCCAGGTTGACCGGATGACGCACCAGGTGGGCGCCGGCCCGCAAAGCGATCTCCCCGGTGCCGTCGGCGCTGCCGTCGTCGACGCAGACGACGTGGTCGAAGACCGCACGGACGTCGCCGATCACCTCGCCGATGACGGCGGCTTCGTTGAAGGCGGGGATGACGACCCAGACGTCGGGATAGTGCTTTTCGATCACCACAACCTACACCCGGGACACCGTTCAGCCGGTGATGCGCCCCGCGCGCCCCAGCGCCGCCAGGTGTACACCGATCCCCACCAGCGGACCGCACAACAGGCCGACCACGGTGCGGGCCGGCAGCGGCAGCGGCAACAACAGCAGCAGTCCCGACGCCACCGTCGCGACCACCCAGCCGAGCGAATACGCCCGATGCAGCGCGGCCGCGACCGTGGCGGCGCCCGTCAGCGTCAGCATCGCGATGGCCACCGCGGCCGCGGTCAGCCAGGCCAGCAGCGCGCCGCCGGCCTGGTACTGCGCCCCGAACCCGATCCGCAGCAGCCACGGCCCCACCACACCTGCGGCCAGCACCCCGACGGCGCCGATGCTGCCGATCACCCCCGCCGGCGCGATCAGCGCCCGCAGCCGGTCGTTGCGTTCGTCGACGAAATGCGCGATCAGGTTGCCCTGCATGGCGGTCAGCGGCACCAGCAGCGGAGCGCGCGTCAGGGTCACCGCCAGGATGATCACGCCGCCCGGCGCCCCCAACTCGGTGCTGGTCAGCTTCAGCAGCACCGGAAAGCCCATCACCAGGATCGCGCTCGCGCCGGCCGCGGTGATCGAATGGGCGGCGCCCCGCAGGAAGGTCGCCGTGCCGCCGGGCGTCATCAGGCGGGCCGCGAGCCGGGCCGCGGGCGAGGCCACCAACATGACCAGCCAGGCCACCGCGCCGGCCACGGTGGCCCACAGGAACCCGACGAGTCCCCAGCCCAGCGTGAACGTGGCCGCGGCGACCGAGACCCGGATCGCCGCGTCGGTCACCATCAGCGCCCCGTACTGCGTCCACTGGTCGGTGCCGGCCAGCATGCCCAGCAGCGTGGCGTGCAGGCAGAATCCCGCCAGCCCGACGCTGAGCAGCGCGACTGACAACCAGCGCCCGTCCACGAACACCCGTGCGGCCCACAACGGGGAGCTGCCGGCGATGACGACCGCCGCCGCGGCCCCGACCAGCGCGGCGACCCGCAACGGGTGCGTGCGCGCGCCGTCGGGGCCGGGCAGCACGTCGAAGTAGCGCGTCGCCCGGACCTCCCGCGTGGTTTCCTGCAGCAACCCGTTGGCCGCGCCGGTGACCAGCCCGAACGCCCCCCAGAACACCCCGAACACCGAAAAGCCGCCCGGAGCCAGGTCACGCGCGGCCAGATAGATCACCGCGTAGCCGCACAGCGCTGTGAGCGCGGTGGCGGTGCCCACGCGCGCCATGCTGCCGCGCGCCACCGGACCACTGGAGGCTCCGACTCCGGTCACCGGGGCGGCATCCCCGACCGGCCGACCCGATGCAACGACACAGCCTGAAGATAGTGCCCCGAAGACGGTGCGTCGCCACCGACGGGCGCGGCGGCGACCGGGTTTCGCTAGTGTGGGCGGCTGTCGGAAGGATCCATGGCCGCGTTCCGCTTTTTCGGGGTCTCGCTGTTGCTCACCGTGGTGGCCCTCGCGCTCGGATACGCCCACGGCGGCACCAAGGACCTGTTCCTGCTGCTGGTGCTGGCGGTGCTCGAGGTCTCGCTGTCCTTCGACAACGCGATCATCAACGCCGCGGTCCTCAAGCGGATGAGCCCGCTGTGGCAGCGGATGTTCCTGACGGTCGGGATCCTCATCGCGGTCTTCGGGATGCGGCTGCTGTTCCCGCTGCTCATCGTCTGGGCGAGCGCGGGCATCGACCCGGTCCGCGCGATGGAGCTGGCACTGCATCCGCCGCCGCACGGCGCGCTGGTGTTCCCGGACGGCTCACCCAGCTACGAGAAGCTGGTCATCGCCGCACACCCCCAGATCGCGGCGTTCGGCGGCACGTTCCTGCTGATGCTGTTCCTGGACTTCGTCTTCTACGACCGGGACATCAAGTGGCTCAAGTGGATCGAGGTGCCCTTCGCCCGGATCGGCCGGCTGGGTCAGGTGGCGGTGAGCGTGGCGCTGGTTGCGCTGGCGCTGGTCGGCAACGGGCTGACGCACTCCGCCGACGAGCGGGCGACGGTGCTGACGGCGGGATTGCTGGGCCTGGTCGCCTACCTGGTGGTCAACGGCCTGAGCCGGGCCTTCCGCCCCGCCGACGTCGAGGAGGTGGGGGCCCACGCGCCCCCCGGCGCGGCCGTCGGGAAGGCCGGCCTGACGCTGTTCCTCTACCTCGAGGTGCTCGACGCCGCCTTCTCGTTCGACGGCGTCACGGGCGCCTTCGCGATCACCTCGGATCCGATCGTCATCGCGCTGGGTCTGGGGGTGGTGGGCTCGATGTTCGTCCGGTCCATCACCATCTACCTGGTCCGCCAGGAGGCGCTGGACCGCTACGTCTACCTCGAGCACGGCGCGCACTGGGCGATCGGCGTGCTGGCCGTGATCATGCTGATGTCGATCGAGCCGAGGTTTCACATCCCCGAGACGATCACCGCGTCGGTCGGGGTGGTCTTCGTGGGGGCGGCGTGGACCTGGAGCGTGCTGCGCAACCGCCGCGACTCCAGGTCCGCCGCCTGACTTCCCCGCGGTGTCAGTGGCCCTCGGCCTTGAACCGCTCGATCGAACGCTGGATCTCGGCCTCGGCCTCGGCGCGGCCGACGAAGTCGGCCGTCTCGGCGAACTTCCCGGGCTCCAAGTCCTTGTAGTGCATGAAGAAGTGCTTGATCGCATCCAATTCGAACTGTGGGACGTCGCCGATGTCCTGGATGTGGTCCCAGCGGTGGTCGCCGGCCGGAACACAGACCACTTTGTCGTCACCGCCGTGCTCGTCGACCATCTTGAACATCCCCACCGGGCGAACCTCCACCATCACTCCCGGGAAAAGCGGCGCGGGCATCAGCACCATCGCGTCCAGGGGGTCGCCGTCCTCACCCAGGGTGTCGTCGATGAACCCGTAATCGGTCGGGTAGCCCATCGAGGTGTAGAGGTAGCGGTCCAGCTTCAACCGCCCCGTCGCGTGGTCGACCTCGTACTTGTTGCGCTGACCCTTTGGGATCTCGATCGTCACGTTGAATTCCACCGTGCTGGCTCCTTAATCTGGTTCCGCCCTGTCGGGCGTCCACCCTATTCGATGCATCCTGTGAGGAGTTCGGCACAATGGGGTCAGACAGTCAGGAGAGTGATGGGTCCTACTCGCTGGCAAAAATCAACCCGGGTTCTGGTCGGGTTGGCCGTGCTGGTGTTCGTGGCCGCCGTGATCGGTACAGCAACGTTCCTCACCACGGGCGGGCACCGAGCCAGCGGCACGCGGCCCACCGTGCCGCCGCCGCGCCCGCCGACGGTGAGGCCGGGGCTGGTCCCGGTCACCGACACCGCCGAGGTGCCCGGCGCCGCGGGGCTGGCGGCGGCGTTGGCGGCCGCGGCGGCCGACCCCAACCTGGGCAGGCTCGGCGGCCGGGTCACCGACGCCATGACGGGCATGGAGCTCTGGCAGGTGGCCGACGACCTGCCGCTGGTGCCCGCCTCGACGAACAAGGTCCTGACCTCGGCCGCGGCGCTGCTGACGCTGGACCGGCAGGCCCGGATCAGCACCCGGGTGGTGGCCGGCAGCCAGAACGCCCAGGGGCCGATCGTGCTGGTCGGCGCCGGGGACCCGGCGCTGTCCGCGGCGCCGCCCGGCGTGGAGACCTGGTACAAGGATTCGGCCCGCATCAGCGACCTCGTCGAACAGGTCCGGCGCAGCGGCGTGACGCCGACCGAGGTGCAGGTGGACACCTCGGCCTACAGCGGCCCGACGCTGGCGCAGGGCTGGGATCCGGCCGACGTCGACAACGGCGACATCGCCCCGATCGAGTCGGTGATGATCGACGCCGGGCGCATCCAGCCCACCACGGTGAACTCGAGGCGGTCGCACACCCCGGCGCTGGACGCCGGGCGGGAACTGGCCAAGGCCCTGGGCCTGGACCCCGCCGCCGTGAAGATCGCCACGGCCCCCTCGGGGGCGCGGCAACTGGCCGTCGTGCAGTCGGCTCCGCTGATCGAGCGCCTGTCGCAGATGATGGAACACTCCGACAACGTCCTGGCCGAATGCATCGCGCGCGAGGTGGCCGCCGCCATCAACCGGCCCCGCAGCTTCGCCGGCGCCGTCGACGCGGTGACCAACCGGCTCGGCGCGGCCCACGTCGACACGGCGGGTGCCACGCTGCTGGATTCCAGTGGGCTCTCGGTCGACGACCGCCTGACGGCCAAGACGCTGGACGGCACGGTGCAGGCGGTCGCGGGGCCGGACCAGCCCGGGCTGCGGGCGCTGCTGGATCTGCTGCCGGTCGCGGCCGGCAGCGGGACGCTGGGCGACCGGTTTCTGGACTCGGCGAGCAACCAGGGCCCCGCCGGCTGGCTGCGCGCCAAGACCGGCTCGCTGACCGCCGTCAACGCCCTGGCCGGGGTGGTGACCGACCGCAGCGGACGGGTGCTCACGTTCGCGTTCCTGTCCAACGACGCGGGCCCCAACGGCCGCAACGCGATGGACGCGCTGGCGGCCAAGCTGTGGTTCTGCGGATGCGCCACGTGACCGCGGCGCCCGACCTGACGCTCGGCACCGCGGTCGACTGGGCTTTCGCGGCCACCGTCGGGCAGCGGCTCGCCCGGCCGGGCCCGCCGTTCAGTGACTACACCCGCCGCCAGGTGATCGACGAGCTGACCGCGGCTGCCGCCAAAGCCGAACCTCCGGTGCGCGACGTCACGGGCCTGGCCACCAACGGGTCGGTGCCGGCGGCCCGCGTGGTCGACCGCTCGGAGTGGGTGCGGGCCGCGGCCGAGTCGATGCGGGTGATGACGAACGGGACGGAGAAGCCGCGGGGCTTCCTCACCGGCCGCGTCACCGGCGCGCAGACGGGCGCGGTGCTGGCGTTCGTCTCCTCCGGGATCCTCGGGCAGTACGACCCGTTCGCGGCCGCCAAACAGGGCTGCCTGCTGCTGGTGTATCCGAACGTCATCGCCGTCGAGCGGCAGCTGCGGATCGATCCGTCGGACTTCCGGCTGTGGGTGTGCCTGCACGAGGTGACCCACCGGGTGCAGTTCACGGCCAACCCCTGGCTGGCGGGCTACATGTCGGAGGCGCTGGGGCTGCTGACCGAGGGCGCCGGCGACGACATCGGGCAGGTCGCGGCCCGGCTGGCCGACTACGTCCGCAGCCGCGGTGCGGGGGCCGATGCCGGATCGCCGGGGATCCTGGGCCTGGTGCGGGCCGTGCAGTCCGAGCCGCAGCGCGAGGCCCTGGACCGGTTGCTGGTGCTGGGGACGCTGCTGGAGGGGCATGCCGACCATGTGATGGACGCCGTCGGGCCGGTGGTGATCCCGTCGGTGGCCACCATCCGCCGCCGGTTCGACGAGCGGCGCCACCGCAGGCAGCCGCCGCTGCAGCGGCTGCTGCGCGCCCTGCTGGGGCTCGACGCCAAGCTGAGTCAGTACACCCGCGGCAAGGCGTTCGTGGACCAGGTGGTCGGGCAGGTCGGAATGGAGCGGTTCAACACCGTGTGGTCGGGACCCGACACGCTGCCGCTGCCGGCCGAGATCGACGAGCCGCGGCGATGGATCGACAGGGTTCTGTAGGGCAGCTGCGCGCGGCCGTCGAGGCGTTCGCGGCCACCCACCTGCCCACCGGCTCGCGGTGGTGTGTGGCGCTGTCCGGCGGCCCGGACTCGCTGGCGCTCACCGCGGTCGCCGCGCAGCTGCGGCCCACCGCCGCGCTGATCGTGGACCACGGCCTGCAGCCTGGCTCGGCGGCCGTCGCGGAAACCGCCCGCAAACAAGCTTTGGCGCTGGGATGCGTTGATGCGCAAGTTCTTTCGGTGTGCGTCGGCACTGAGGGCGGGCCCGAGGCGGCGGCGCGTGCCGCGCGCTACGCGGCGTTGGACGCCCACCGCGACGGACCCGTGCTGCTGGGTCACACCCTCGACGACCAGGCCGAGACGGTGCTGCTGGGGTTGGGGCGCGGCTCCGGGGGGAGGTCGCTGGCCGGGATGAGCCCGCACGACCCGCCGTGGTGCCGACCGCTGCTGGGGGCGCGCCGCGGCCTGACCCACGCCGCGTGCCGCGAGCTGGGCCTGACGGCCTGGCAAGACCCGCACAACACCGACCGCCGCTTCACCCGGACCCGGCTGCGTCTGGAAGTGTTGCCGCTGCTCGAGGACGTGCTGGGCGGCGGGGTGGCCGAGGCGCTGGCCCGCACCGCGACGGCGTTGCGTGAGGACACCGAGTTGATCGACTCGCTCGCCGCGGAGGCGATGCCCGGGGCGAAGACGGGCACGGGGCTGCGGGCGGGGACGCTGGCCGCGCTGCCCGCTCCCGTCCGGCGCCGGGTGATCCGCTCCTGGCTGCTGGCCGGCGGTGCGACCGGCTTGACGGACAAGCAGATTCGCGGCGTCGACACGCTGGTCACCGCGTGGCGCGGGCAGGGCGGCGTGGCCGTCGGATCGTCGCTGCGCGGTGAGCGGCTGATCGCGGGGCGGCGCGACGGTGTCCTCACGATGTGGCACGAGCCGGTCCGGTAACCGCAACATCTGAGCCGCCGGCCGTTGGTTATTCGCGCGCCGGCATGGCACGCTGTGCTCGTGGCGCAGATCTCCTCGGCGATCACCCCCGCGCAGCCAACGGAGCTCTACCCGGGGGATATCAAGTCTGTGTTGCTCACAGCTGAGCAGATTCAGGCGCGGGTCGCCGAACTCGGCGACGAAATCGGCGCCCGCTACCGCGACCTGGTGGCGGAGTCCGGCCAGGACCTGTTGCTGATCACCGTGCTCAAGGGCGCTGTGATGTTCGTCACCGACCTGGCGCGCGCCATCCCCGTGCCGACCCAGTTCGAGTTCATGGCGGTCAGCTCCTACGGGTCCTCGACGTCGTCGTCGGGCGTCGTGCGGATCCTGAAGGACCTGGACCGCGACATCCAGGGGCGCGACGTGCTGATCGTCGAGGACGTCGTCGACTCCGGGCTCACGTTGTCGTGGCTGCTGCGCAACCTGAGCAGCCGGCATCCGCGGTCGCTGCGGGTGTGCACGCTGCTCCGCAAGCCCGATGCGCGGGGCGCCAACGTCGACATCGCCTATGTCGGTTTCGACATCCCCAACGAGTTCGTCGTGGGCTATGGCCTGGATTACGACGAGCGCTACCGCGACCTGTCGTACATCGGCATGCTGGACCCCAGGGTCTACCAGCAGTAGCGCCGACTCAGTCCAGCTCCCACACCGCGGTCACCGAGAAGCTCACCGTCTGCTGGCCGGGCTCCAGCGGGACGGCGGCCGGCATGGCCTTCGGGGCGCCGGGCGCCCCCCTCGGCGGGGCACTGCCGGTGGCCTCGGAGATGGACAGCACTTTGCCCAGCCGGAGGCCGGACAGCTGCGCGTATTGGCCCGCCCTGTTCTTGGCGTCGTCGAACGCCCGCGCCCGCGCGTCCTTGACGAGCTGGGAGTCGTCCGAGATCGAATAGCTCACCGAGTCGATGCGGGTCGCATCACCGCCGGCGCCGGCGACGAGCGTCAGTATCCGCGACGCGGCGTCGGGTGGATGGATCTTGACCGCGATGGCGTTGGCGGCGCGGTAGCCGGTGATGGTGGCGGTGCCGCCGGGCGGGGGAGTGCCGTATTGCGGCTGCAGGGTGACGTCGGTGGTGCTGATGTCCTTGCGATCGATCCCGGCGCCGGCGAGCGCACCGAGGACCGCTTGCTGGCGGTCGTTGGTCTGGTCCATGGCCGCGGTGACGTCGGGTGCGGTGAACTCGATGCCGACCTCGGCGGTCAACGTGTCCGGGACGCCCTCGACGTGCCCCGAGCCGACAACTGTCACCTGGCGCGGGTTCGCCCCCGGCCCGGACGGGTGGTGGTCACACGCCGACACCGCGGCGATGGCCACGCCCGCGGCGGTGGCCACGAGCGAGCGGCGGACTGAGCCCGGAATGCTGGGTCGCGGCATGCGGTGCACCTTAGCGCCTCGATCCGCCCGGGAGTTACCAGCAAAGCATAGTGTCTATCGCAGCAACCATAGCAAAGTTCATAGCGAACTCTAATCATATTTGTTTGCAACTTATTTCATGACACGCGCATAGACTGCAGCACATGGCCACAGCTAAATGAACAATTGTCGGCCCCGTGGTGAACATAGCCCGCGGAGGCTGTAGTGCGGCGACATCGCGCGCTTAACATGTCCGAAGCTTTGCGACAGCGACCGAGCGGCCGCTGAAAGGCATTGAAAATCAGCACCTTTGAGGAGAAGACATGTCAAATGTGATTGCGCGTACGGACATACTGGCGGCAACCGCCGGCAAACTGCATTCCATCAACGCGTCGCTGCAGGCCGGGACCGCGGCGGCGGCCGCACCGACCACCGGCGTCGTTCCGGCCGCCGCCGACGTGGTGTCCTTCCTGACGGCCGCGCAGTTCGCCTCGCACGCAACGCTTTACCAGGAAATCAATGCTCATGCCGCTGTGGCCCGGGAGCAGTTGGCGACCATGCTGGCCATCAACACAGGTTCCTACGTGGCCACTGAAGACGCCAACACCGCCTTGGTCGGATAGGCGCGGGCGCAGACATGCTGGACTTCGCGCAGTTGCCCCCGGAGATCAACTCCGCGCTGATGTACTCCGGTCCCGGCTCGGGTCCGATGCTCGCCGCCGCGGCGGCCTGGCAGGGACTGGCCACCGAGTTGCACACCACCGCGTTCTCCTACGGCTCGCTGATCACCGGCCTCGTCGACGGGCCGTGGCAGGGTCCGGCCGCCACGTCCATGGCGGCCGCGGCCGCGCCGCAGGTGGCGTGGCTGGCCGGCACGGGTGAGCAGGCCGAACAGGTCGCCGGACAGGCCGTGGCGGCGGTGGCCGCCTACGAGGCGGCCTTCGCCGCCACGGTGCCGCCGCCGGCGATCGTCGCCAACCGGGCTCTGCTGACGGCGCTGCTGGCGACCAACTTCCTCGGCCAGAACACCGCGGCGATCGCGGCCACCGAGGCGTTGTACGCCGAGATGTGGGCCCAGGACGCGGCCGCGATGTACGGCTACGCGGGTGCGTCGGCGGCGGCGTCGCGGCTGACGCCGTTCACCGTCCCGGCGAGCGCCGTGGATCCGGCGGGTCTGGCCGGCCAGGCCGCCGCGGTCGCGCAGGCGCTCAACGGGGTGGTCGATACCCAAGCGATGGCGCAGATCCCCCGGGCGCTCTCCGCGCTCGCTGGGATCACCAACGAACCGCCGTGGCTGAGCAACCCGGCGGCCGCGCTCGGCCTGACCGGGCACCTGTGGAACGAGAATGGTGACGGGATCGTCTTCGGCGGGATGGTCGGTGACGTGGTGCAGGGCGTGACCGGATCGGCGGAGGTGGACGCCGGAATCTTGATGGACACGTTCAACAAGTGGGTGAGCCCGGCGCGGCTTGCGGTCACCCAGTTCAAGGACTACATCGGCCTGGCACACGACCTGCCCAAGTTCGCTCAAGACGGCCTCAAGGCCGTGGCCGGGGCCGCCACGCAAGTGCCTGCCGCGCTTCCGAGTGCGGGTCTGGGCGGCATTGCGGGAGCCGTCGGTAAGGCGGCCTCGGTCGGTGGTCTGTCGGTCCCGACTTCTTGGGCCGGGGCGGCGCCGGCGGCCACGCCGGTCACCTTGGCCCTCAACGGCTTCGGGGCCGGCGCGGGCGCCGGCCCCGCCACCCAGGCGGTGGGCGGGCTGCCGCTGATGGGCGGCGGCGCCGGGCGCGGCCTGTCCCCGCATTTCCTGGCGCCCCGCTACGGATTCAAGCCGACGGTCATGCCTGCACCCCCGGCCGGCGGGTGATGGGCGCGGGCGTGCCCCGGTCGTCAGAAGGGCGGATCGTCCGGCAGGGGCGCCGGCTCGGGGGGCGTCCAGTCGGCGGGGAGTCCTTCCGGCTCGCGGGGCTCGTTCACCCAGGTGCACTGGAGGCTGGTGCTCGGCGTCCCCTTCATCAGGAACAGCATGTCGCGCATGTGGTTTCGAAACGTGCGGTCGTCGACCTCCCGCGTGCGGGCCTGTTCGAGATGGCGCCGCGCTTCGTTGATGGGCCGCTGCTCGCGGTTATGCTTGCGCGCCCGGGTGATTCGCGCGCTTCGCTGCTGTTCCCTGCTCTTCTTTCGTAGCCGCGGCGCCGCGCACGCCGGTCCGCGTGGTGGCGGCGACAGGTCGGCACCGGCCGGTGACGTCCGATACACTCGCCCCGTCGGCGAGGTCCATACCACGGTACCGTCTTCGGATTGCTCGTCGCGCCAACCGCTGTGGAAAGTTTTGAGCCGATGGAGGTAGCGACTGGCCAAACGACACATCAGAAATTTTTGGTGCTCGGCGCGCACGCGCGCACAGTGGCGTTGCAACCCCGCCACCTGACCCGGGTGCCCTACGCTAAAGGGCCATGTGGGGAACAGCATGACGGCACCGCCACCACCGCCAGGCTGGTATCCAGACCCGACGGCGCTAATACTCAGCGATATTTCGACGGGACAAAGTGGACCGATCACCTCGCGCCATCCAACCCGCCGTACGGCCCTGGTCCGTTGCCGCCACCGAACCCACAATCTGAACGATCACGCCAGGCAAAATCTGTGCGGCCATTCGTCATAATGGCGATCGCTGGCCCCGTCATCGCCCTGGTGTCTTTTATCCTTATGCAGCTGGCCTTTGGTGCCGCTGATAGCGGCGGCTCCGGGACGCTATTGTTTCAGATCCTAGGCTTCGTCTTGTTTTTGGTCTGGTTGGCCAGCATCCCCGCGACGATCGTTGGCATCATCGTCGCAATCGTGCGGAGTGTTGGACAGCGTTGAAGCGGCTTGACCCCAACGTGTTTGCGACAAAGACATTTCAGGTTGCTGGCAATCCGGAAATCTACCCCCATGATGCGGGTGTTGTCGGGTCAGGTGTGCGGCACGTGCATCGAGTGTGCATCCTGGGCGTCGAGTGTGCATCGTGGGCGGGGAAAGCGCGAAAATCCCGCCCCTTGCGCACACTCGAAGCCGTCAGTGCACACTCGACGCCCAGCAGGGGTAGACAGAAGGCGGCAAGCGGACAGCCAGCCACCAGAGCGCCCTGACCTTGGTCGCGACGGTCAGGCCACCCGCCGTGGGGTTCTGGTGGTTGAACGGGATGGTGTGGTCGATGTCGCAGGCGACGGCGGGCCGGCTGCACCCGGGGAAGCGGCAGGTGAGATCCCGGCAGCGGACGGCGCGTTCGAACGCGGCCGACGGCTGGTAGCGCAGCGCCTCGACCGGGCTGGTGACCGGGTCGGCGATGAGCACCGACGCGGCGTCCGCCAACCGGCGGACCTGCTCGGCGTCCATAACTCCGTACCCCTCGAGGTAACCGGGCGCGGCGCTGTCCTCGAAAACGGTTCGGTCGCCGGCAATCACGTTGATCACCACCCGCGCACCGCCCCGATCCCGCCCGGCCCCGTCGCCGGACTTGGCCGGGCAGTCGTCTTGTCCGCGCGCGCAGACCAGTGGGCGGCTCTGGGCCAGGGCACCCAGCGCGTCGGCGCGGCGTTGGTCCAGGGTTCGCGGGTCGGCCCCGCACACCTGCTTGGCCAACTGCGAGAGCCGCTGGTCAAAGGCCGCCGCGGTCGCGGCCGCGACCGTGCCGTAAAGCTCGGCCATCCCGTTACGGAGCGCACTGGTCCCGACGTGGCGGCCGTTCTCGGCGGCTTGGCGGCGCTCGCGCACGGCACCGGGATCATTGGCGTGCACCGTGGCGTCGACGGCGTTGACGATGCGCCGCCCCGACCAACCGTGCCATGCGCCGATACGCGCGGCCAGCGATCGGTCGAGCGCGGCGATCCGCTCGTCGCCGCTGGCCAGATCGGTGCGCCGGATGATCAACCGCGCCGTGCGCCGATCCGTCTTGCCCGCGGCCAGCAGCGCCGCAATCCCGGGCAGCCGGGTATCGAGTGTCTGGGCATCCGACACCACATAGCTGGCCGCCCGGCGGCGGCCTGGTCGAACCCTCAAATCATGGCGTGGTCGGGCTCGCTCTCGGTCCGCTCGGCCGCGCACCTGCGATGCCGAAGCAGCCCCGCCACCGCCGCCATCCGCCGCGCCACCAGCATCGACTCCCGCCGATGCGTCGACTCGATCACCGCCAGCAGCGCTGCGGGCCGAGTTCGTCAAGTCCGTCGAACATACTAAGCCGACCATTGGTTAGTCGACGCATTATGCTGCGGCCCGGATGTAGGCGAGGTCTGGGGCGGCGAAGAAGCCGCGTATGAGGTGGGGCATCCGCTGTAGACGTCGTAAGGCGTTGACACACAGCGTTTTGAACTGGTCGGGCCCGGTGATGCCGGAGCGACCGACCCGATCGGCCTTGACGTTCTTCCACACCCATTCGTCGGGGTTGAGCTGCGGCGAGTAGGCCGGAATCCGAAATAGGGTGAGCATGCCGTCGGTGGATGCTGCGAAGCGGGCCAGGGCTTTTGATTTGTGCACCGGATGGCCGTCGAGGATCAAAAACACCGGGCCGGCGGCGTCGTGGAGCAGCCGTTTGCAGAAGTCGATGAACTTGTCCGCGGTCAGGGTGCCGTCAATGATCGAGAACCGCAACGTGCCCTTGGCGGTGACCGCCGAGATCATGTTCACCGAGAACCGTGCCCCGGTGGTCGCCACGACCGGGGTCTGGCCGACCGGCGCCCAGGTGGTGCCCCGGTGGTAATCGCTGCGCACCGAGGCCTCGTCGGCGAAGTAGATCGTCGCCTTGCGCTTCTTGGCGAGTTTGGCGATGTCGGGGTACTCCTCGCGCTTCCAGCGTTCGACCGCCTCCGGATTGGCCTGATAGGCACGCCACAGCGGCTTTTGCGCCGACATACCCAGACCCCGCAGGATGCGCCCCACGCTGGTGACGGCCAACGACACCCCGAACCGGCGCTTGATCAGTTCCCGCACCATCTCCCGGGTCCACAACGCGAACTCGAACTGCAGCTGGCGCGGGTCATTGCCCGCCACCAAGGCGTAGAGCTCGCCCAGCTGCTGATCGGTCAGCTTCGGCGCACGACCAGGCACCGGCCTGGCCTTCAGTGCCGCCCAACCCCCTTCGTTGTACGTGGACACCCACCCGTACACCGTCTTGCGGTGCATCCCCAACGCCAAGGCCACCGATTCTGGATGCTGGCCATCGAGAACCGCCTGCACCGCACGCATTCTCATCGCTTCAAGCGTTCCGTGATCGAGCCTGCGGCCATCATCATCTCGCACAACATAATTCAACCACAAAGTCGACTAACTAATGACCGTTTTAGTATGTTCGATTATAAGGAGACCCACCGACAGGTCCGGCGAGTCGACCGGCCTACGGCGTGACGAGGATCTTGCAGTGCCGCTCGGGGTCGGCCAGGTCGTCGAACGCCGCGCCGACCCCCTCCAGGCCGACCTCCCCGGTGATCAACGGGGTGACGTCGATGTCGCCCTCGGCGAGCGCGCGCAGCGAGTCCGCGAACTCCTCCGGGCTGTAGGCGAGGACGAACTGGACGTTGATCTCCTTGGCGATCGCGAAGAACGGATGCACCGTGTCGGCCTGCATGCACACGCCCGCGACGACCAACCGCGTGCCCGGCCGTGCCCGCAGCAGCACGTCGTCGATGATCCCGGGTACCCCGACCGCCTCGAACACCACGGCCGGTTTGACGGTGTCGAAGGGCGACCCCTGCGCCGGGTCCAGCGCCCGGTGCGCGCCCATCGCGGCGGCCAGCTCCCGTCGCGTGGGGGAAAAGTCGGCGGCCACAATGTCTTCCACGCCGCGCGCCGCGAGCGCGGCGATGATCGCAATGCCGATCGGGCCGCAGCCGAGCACCAGCGCCGTCTCGCCCGGCGCGATGTTCGACTTGTTGACGGCGTGCAGTCCCACGGCCATCGGTTCGGTCAACGACGCGTGCCGGAAGTCCAGGCCGTTGGGGATGGGCAGCAAAAGCGGCGCCGAGAGCAGCATCCGCTCCGCGTAGCCACCGATCGTGTTGTTGCTGTACACGATCGGTTCGACGCCCTTGGCGGACAGCACCACCGGAATCGACGTGACGAGAGTTCCGGCGGCGTGTGTCTCGGTGTCCGGCCCGGCTTCGAGCACCTCGGCGCTGAATTCGTGGCCCATGAAGACGTCGCGGCCCAGGTCGATGTTCATGCCGCCGCCGCCCGACACCCGTTCGGTCATCGCGACCACCTCGTCGCCGTGCGCGGCGAAATGCAGGTCGGAACCGCAGATCCCACACGATCGGACGGCGACGAGCACCTGGCCGGGTCCGGGCACCGGGTCGGGCACGTCGTCCCGGTAGACCATGCGACCGCCCCGCAGCACCGATGCGCGCATCACTTCACCACCCCTTCGTGCTCGGAGGTGTGCTCGCCGATGGCTTTCACCACGGCCTCCCCGGCGCGCCCGAGCAGTTGGTCGCGCTTCGTCTTCGCCCAGTCGTGCGACGACCGCGACGCCGCCAGCTGCCCCTTGAAATGGGGAATCACCTTGCGGGCGAACAGATCATAGCAATGGTACGTCGCCTGCGGCGATGCCCAGTCGTGGCCGAGCATCAGCAGCGTGCCGAACCCGCCGGAGCGCTCGAGCAGGTCTTCGATGTGGGCGATGGCGTCCTCGGGTGTGCCGATGCAGCAATTCCCCTTGGCCGCATAGTCTTCGACGAACTGGTGGGGTGTCTGGGCACCCTCCACGGAGTTGGCCAGCGGAACGAAACCGGCCGCGCCGAAATAGTTCGCGAAATCCTGCAGCCCGTAGGTGCAGTCGTCGATCGCCTGCTCGCGGCTGTCGGCGATGTGCATGATGCTCAGGACCCGCCAGCCGGACCGGTCCGGTTCGTCCCGGCCGGCTCTGGCGGCCTGCTCGCACACCACGTCCCAGGTGTTCTCCAGTGCGGCGTAGCCGCCGGGCACCGACATCGACAGCGACAGCAGGGACGTGCCCAGCGTGCCGGCCAGCCGCGGCCCCGACGGCGAAATCATTGCCGCCGTCGAGATCTCGGGATAAGGCCAGGTGTAGGGGCGGATGTGCAGCTGCGCGTCGCGCAAGGTGAACCAGTCGGAGTGCCGGTCGATGCGCTCCTCGGGCGCGGCGCGGAACAGGGCCAGGATCGCCTCGAGGGACTCGTGCATCATCCGCCGCTGTTCCACCGGGTCGATGCCCATCATGTAGGCGTCCGACGGCAGCGCACCGGGGCCGGTGCCGAACATCACGCGGCCGCGCGTCAAATGGTCCAGCAGCACCCAGCGGTCGGCGACCATGAGCGGGTGGTGATAGGGCAGCGAGACCACGCCGGTACCCAGCCGGATGTGCTTGGTGCGCTCCGCGGCGGCGGCGATGAACACCTCCGGGCAGGCGATCAACTCGTAGCCGCCGGAGTGGTGTTCGCCGAACCAGGCCTCGTCGAAGCCGAGACGGTCCAGTGCGACGACACGCTCCATGTCGTATTCCAGTGCCACCGTGGGGGATTGGCCGGTGGGATGAAACGGCGTGATGAAGACGCCGAAACGCAGGGGCATGCTCATCGCAACTCCAATCCGCCGAGAAAGTCCAGCAGTAGGGCGTTCACCTCGTCGGGTCTTTCCTGTTGCAGCCAGTGCCCCGCGCCCTCGATCATCTCCTGGCGGTACGGGCCCGAAACCACCTTCGACGCGCGGTCGGTGCGGGTGAACGTCAACACCGGGTCGGCGGTGCCGGCGACGAACAGGCACGGCACGGCGATCTTGGCGTCGGCGAGTTCGGGGGTCGTCTCCCAGTTGCGGTCGAAGTTGCGATACCAGTTCAGTCCGCCGGTGAAGCCCGTGCGGGAGAACTCGGCGACATAGTGGGCGAGCTCGTCCTGGCTGAGCCAGTCCGGCAGCTCGGCGGGTTCGGGGAGGCGCTCGATGAAGCCCTCCGGGCCCGGGGCCACCAAGCGGATCGACGCGGCTTGATCGTCGGAGGCCCGCAGACCGCCCAGCATCCGGCGCATCGTGCGCGCGGGGTCCGCGTCCAACTCGGCGTCGGCGATGCCGGGCTCCTGGAAGTACAGGATGTAGAAGAAGTTGTCCCCGGCGATCCTGCGCCACGCCGCCGTCGGCGCCACCCGTGGCCGGGGCACCGGCGGCACGCTGAGCGCGGCGACGGCGGCGACCCGGTCGGGGTGCAACAGGGGCGCGTTCCACACCACGGAGGCACCCCAGTCGTGCCCGATCCAGACGGCGCGCTCGGCGCCGACATCGTCGAGCAGGCCGACCAGGTCGGCTGTCAGCGCGTGGATGTCGTACGCCTCGATCGCCTCCGGGCGAGAGGATCCGCCATAGCCGCGCTGGTCGGGCGCCAGCACGTGGTAGCCCTCGTCGGCGAGGGCCGGTATCTGGTGCCGCCACGAGTAGGCCAGTTCGGGGAATCCGTGGGCCAGGACCACCACTGGCGCGCCGGGGTCACCGGCTTCCACCACCCGTAGCCGCACGCCGTTGGTGTCTACTAACCGTTCGGTTGATGTCGCCACCACCACACCAAATCACAACCGCCGGGGGCTGAGAAGTGCGCGCCGCGATCGCACCCGCATTGGGATAGCGTGTCGACTCATGCGGCTGGACCACGTCGTGCTCTGGACGAGCAATCCGCGCGTCGCGATGGAGTTCTACTCGCGGGTGGTCGGGCTCGAGCCGGTGCGGTTCGACGAGTTCGAGGCCGGCGACGCGCCGTTCCCGAGCGTGCGCGTGTGCGAGGACTCCATCATCGACCTCCTGCCGGTGGACAACGTCGCCTCCACCGAATCGTTGACGCGGGTATCCGGGAGCGCCGGACACCGGGTCAACCACGTCTGCCTTGCGCTGTCGAAATCCGAATACGACGCGCTGGATCGGCGCCTGCAGGCCGAGGGCGTCGACACCGGGGCGCGGCTGGACAACTCGTACGGGGCCCGCGGGTGGGCGCCGCAGGGTTACTATTTCGCCGATCCGGACGGCAACGTGGTCGAGGCCCGGTACTACGAGCGCTGAGCTGCACGCGACACCGACCGCGATCGCGACTGCCGAACCAACTGGGAACTGCCGGTCGTTATCTCAGCAGGACAGGTCTGAGCAGGACGGCAGGCCTGCGGCAGTCCGCTGCGCCCGGCTCCGCCGGGCCGGCGATTGCCGCTAGCGGTAACCTGGACTTTTTCAGCTACGTGTGCATCGGAAGGACCTGGCCCGTAGGGCCGATGATTGATGAACCGAAAAAATCTGACTCGCACCCTCGTCGCGATCGCGGTCGTGGTGCTGCTCGGTTGGTCGTTCTTTTACTTCAGCGACGACACCCGCGGCTACAAGTCCGTCGACACCTCGGTGGCGATGGCCCAGATCAAGAGCGACAACGTCAAGAGCGCGCAGATCGATGATCGCGAGCAGCAATTGCGGCTGACCCTGAAAAAGGGCAACGGCGAGACGGACAATTCCGACAAGGTCATCACCAAATATCCCACCGGATACGCCGTCGACTTGTTCAACGCGCTCAGCGCCAAGAACGCCAAGATCAGCACCGTCGTCAACCAGGGCAGCATCCTGGGCGAGCTGCTGGTCTACGCGCTGCCGCTGCTGTTGCTGGTGGGGCTGTTCGTGATGTTCTCGCGCATGCAGGGCGGCGCCCGGATGGGCTTCGGCTTCGGCAAGTCGCGCGCCAAACAGCTGTCCAAGGACATGCCCAAGACCACGTTCGCCGACGTCGCGGGCGTCGACGAGGCGGTCGAGGAGCTCTACGAGATCAAGGACTTCCTGCAGAACCCGGGGCGTTACCAGGCGCTGGGCGCCAAGATCCCCAAGGGCGTGCTCCTGTACGGCCCGCCCGGGACGGGCAAAACCCTGCTGGCCCGCGCGGTGGCCGGCGAGGCGGGGGTCCCGTTCTTCACCATCTCCGGTTCCGACTTCGTCGAGATGTTCGTCGGCGTCGGCGCGTCGCGGGTTCGTGACCTGTTCGAACAGGCCAAGCAGAACAACCCGTGCATCATCTTCGTCGACGAGATCGACGCGGTGGGCCGGCAGCGGGGTGCGGGACTGGGCGGCGGTCACGACGAGCGCGAGCAGACGCTCAACCAGTTGCTGGTCGAGATGGACGGGTTCGACCCGCGGGCCGGTGTCATCCTGATCGCCGCCACCAACCGGCCCGACATCCTGGACCCGGCGCTGCTGCGCCCCGGCCGCTTCGACCGCCAGATCCCGGTGACCAACCCCGACCTGGCGGGTCGCCGCGCGGTGCTGAAGGTGCACGCGAAGGGCAAACCGATCGCCCCCGACGCCGACCTCGACGGACTGGCCAAGCGCACCGTCGGCATGACCGGTGCCGACCTGGCCAACGTCATCAACGAGGCGGCATTGCTGACCGCCCGGGAGAACGGCACCGTCATCACCGGCGCCGCCCTGGAGGAGGCGGTGGACCGGGTGGTCGGCGGGCCCCGCCGCAAGAGCCGGATCATCAGCGAGCAGGAGAAGAAGATCACCGCCTACCACGAGGGCGGACACACCCTGGCCGCGTGGGCGATGCCCGACATCGAGCCGATCTACAAGGTGACGATCCTGGCGCGGGGACGCACGGGCGGCCACGCGGTCGCGGTGCCGGAGGAGGACAAGGGCCTGCGCACCCGCTCGGAGATGATCGCCCAGCTGGTGTTCGCGATGGGCGGGCGCGCCGCCGAGGAACTGGTGTTCCGCGAGCCGACGACCGGCGCCGTCTCCGACATCGAGCAGGCGACCAAGATCGCGCGGTCGATGGTCACCGAGTTCGGCATGAGCTCCAAGCTCGGGGCCGTCAAATACGGTTCCGAGCACGGCGACCCGTTCCTGGGCCGGACCATGGGCAACCAGGCGGACTACTCGCACGAGGTCGCCCGCGACATCGACGACGAGGTGCGCAAGCTGATCGAGGCGGCGCACACCGAGGCCTGGGAGATCCTCACCGAATACCGCGACATCCTCGACACCCTGGCCGGTGAGCTGCTGGAGAAGGAAACCCTGCACCGGCCCGAGCTGGAGGGCATTTTCGCCGGCGTCGAGAAGCGGCCCCGGCTCACCATGTTCGACGACTTCGGTGGCCGCATCCCGTCGGACAAACCGCCGATCAAGACGCCCGGCGAGCTGGCCATCGAGCGTGGCGAGCCGTGGCCCCCGCCGGTCCCCGAGCCGGCCTTCAAGGCCGCGATCGCGCGGGCCAGCCAGGCCGCCGAGGCCGCTCGGGGCGAGGGGGACAAAAACGCCCACGGCGGGAACGGCTCGCACGGCGGGCAAGCCGGCAACCGGCAGGGCGCGCCGCACGGGGCCACCCAGCCCGACTACGGCGCCCCGGCCGGCTGGCACGCGCCCGGCTGGCCGCCGCAGGAACAGCACCCGGGCCACTGGTATCCGCCGCCGCCGCAACCGCCGCAGCCGCGGCCGCAGCAGCCGTACTGGCCGCAGCCGGCGGGTCACGGCCACTACCCGGGCCCGGCCCAGCCGTCCTACCCGCCGTTCCCGCCCTATCCGCCGCCCGGCCAGTCGGGCCCGGATGCCGCCCCCGATCCGGGACGGTCGCCCGACCAGGCAGAAGAAGACATCCGCCGGTTCAACCCGCCGGCCAGGGGCTGAGGAACGGAGAACCCGATGGCCTTGCCGGATCTGGACTCGGACACCCCCGCCGCCTCCGGACGCGTACGGTCGTTCGACCAGCAGCGTGCCGAGGCGGCGGTCCGCGAGTTGCTGCACGCGATCGGCGAGGACCCGGACAGGGACGGTTTGCGGGACACCCCGGCGCGCGTGGCCCGCGCCTACCGCGAGATGTTCTCCGGGCTGTACATCGACCCCGACACCGTGCTCAACACCATGTTCGACGAGGACCACGACGAACTGGTGATCGTCAAGGAAATCCCGATGTACTCGACCTGCGAGCACCACCTGGTGTCGTTCCACGGGGTGGCCCACGTCGGCTACATCCCCGGCGACGACGGCAGGGTGACGGGCCTGTCGAAGATCGCGCGGCTGGTCGACCTGTACGCCAAGCGGCCTCAGGTCCAGGAGCGGCTCACCAGTCAGATCGCGGACGCGCTGGTGAACAAGCTGAATCCGCGGGGAGTGATCGTCGTCGTGGAGGCCGAGCACCTGTGCATGGCGATGCGCGGCGTCCGCAAGCCCGGCGCCGTCACCACGACCTCCGCGGTGCGCGGCCAGTTCAAGAGAAACGCCGCCTCGCGAGCCGAGGCGCTCGACCTCATCCTGCGGAAGTGAGCCTGCGCCTGTGCAGGTCATGGGGGTTGTGAACGTCACGGACGATTCGTTCTCGGATGGCGGGCGTTACCTCGATGCCGACGCCGCCGTTGCCCACGGTCTGGCGCTGGCCGCCGAAGGCGCGGAGATCGTCGACGTCGGGGGCGAGTCCACCCGCCCCGGTGCCACGCGGATCGACCCCCGGGTCGAGGCGTCCCGCGTCGTCCAGGTGGTCAAAGAGCTTGCCGCTCAAGGCGTCACGGTGAGCATCGACACCATGCACGCCGACGTGGCGAGGGCGGCACTGCACAGCGGCGCGAGCATCGTCAACGACGTCTCCGGCGGACGGGCCGATCCGGCGATGGCGCCACTGCTCGCCGAAGCCGGCGTGCCCTGGGTGCTGATGCACTGGCGACCCGTGTCGCCCGATCACCCGCACCGCGCCCCGCGCTATCGCGACGTGGTGGCCGAGGTGCTCGCCGAGTTGCTCTCCAGCGTCGACGATGCGGTGGCCGCGGGCGTCGACCCGGCCAAGCTGGTGATCGACCCGGGTCTCGGTTTCGCGAAGACGGGGCAACACAATTGGGCGCTGCTGCACGCCCTGCCGCGGCTGGTCGCGACCGGGATCCCGGTGTTGCTGGGCGCCTCCCGCAAACGGTTCCTGGGGACCCTTTTGGCCGCGCCCGACGGATCGCCGCGGCCGCCCGACGGCCGCGAGACGGCGACTGCGGTGATCTCCGCGCTGGCCGCCCTGTACGGTGCCTGGGGGGTACGGGTGCATGACGTGCGTGCCTCGGTCGACGCCGTCAAGGTCGTCGGGGCGTGGACGCACACCGGGCCTGGACACCATGGCTGATCGAGATGGCTGATCGAATCGAATTGCGCGGCTTGGCTCTTCACGGCCGACACGGGGTCTTCGAACACGAGCGCGCCGACGGGCAGGAGTTCGTCGTCGACATGACCGTGTGGATCGACCTCGTCGACGCGGCCGCCAGCGACGACCTGGCCGACACGTACGACTACGGCGCGCTGGCCCGGCTGGCCGCCGACGTGGTGGGCGGGCCGCCCCGCAACCTGATCGAGACGGTCGGCGCCGAGATCGCCGACCAGGTGATGCGGGATCGGCGCGTGCACGCCGTCGAGGTGGTGGTGCACAAGCCGTCGGCTCCGATCCCGCAGCAGTTCGCCGACGTGGCGGTCGTGGTCCGGCGCTCGCGGCGCGGCGGCCGCGGCTCGGTGGTCCCGGCGGGCGGGACGTCATGACGCGCGTCGTGCTGTCCATCGGCTCCAACCTGGGGGACCGGCTGGCGCGGCTGCAATCCGTCGTCGACGGGCTGGGCACGGCGGTGCTGGCGGTGTCCCCGGTCTACGAGACCGATCCCTGGGGCCGCGTGGACCAGGCGCCGTTTCTCAACGCGGTGCTCATCGCCGACGACCCGGCGTGCGACGCGCAGGGCTGGCTGGGGCGCGCGCAGGCGTTCGAGCGTGCGGCCGGCCGGGTTCGCGGGGAGCGCTGGGGCCCGCGCAACCTCGACGTCGACCTCATCGCCTGCCACGGCGACACGGAGGTGATCTCCCGCGAGAACAACCTGACGCTGCCGCATCCGCTGGCCCATCTGCGGGCCTTCGTGTTGATCCCGTGGCTGGGCGTCGATCCCGACGCCCGGCTGACGGTCGCCGAGGGGCCGCGGCCGGTCGCCGGACTGCTGGCCGAACTCGAACCCGCCGACCGGGAGAGCGTCCGGTTGACCGGCCTGACGCTCGTGCCGCGGGAAAGCTGATGGGCCCGACCCGCAGACGCGACCTCACGGCCGCGGTGGTCGGCGCCGCGATGCTGGGCTATTTGCTGGTCACCGCGCTGTACCGGTGGTTCCCGCGCATCACCGTGTGGACCGGGATCTCGTTGCTCGCGGTGGCCGTCGCCGAGGGGCTGTGGGCGCGCTACGTGCGGACCAAGATCAGCGACTGCGAGATCGGCCCGGGGCCCGGCCGGCTGCACCCGCTGGCGGTCGCGCGCAGCCTGGTGGTGGCCAAGGCGTCGGCCTGGGTGGGCGCGCTGATGCTGGGCTTCTGGATCGGGGTGCTGGTGTACTTTCTGCCGCGCCGGTCCTGGCTGCGCGTCGCCGCCGAGGACGCCACCGGGACGGTGGTCGCGGCCGTCAGCGCGCTGGCGCTGCTCGTGGCCGCGTTGTGGCTGCAGCATTGCTGCAAATCTCCCCCGGAGCCGCCAGAGCACGGTGAGGGTGCCGAGAACTAGCCTTCTTGGGTCGTCGCGGAGCTCAAAGCGAGAATCGCCGGACCGGCGCGACACGCGGAATGACCTCGCACAGGTACAGTCGGGCCATGACCGTTCTGTCCCGCGGCGCCCGGGTACGGCGCGGCGGCCGCAGGCCGGGTTGGGTGCTCTTGACCGCGTTGCTGGTCCTTGCGATGGGGGCCAGTTCCGCGCTGGTTTTCACCAACCGCGTGGAACTTCTCAAGCTCGCGGTGATCCTGGCGCTGTGGGCCGCCGTCGCGGGTGCCTTCGTCTCCGTGCTCTACCGTCGGCAGAGCGACGCCGACCAGTCACGGGTGCGTGACCTGAAGCTGGTCTACGACCTGCAACTGGACCGGGAGATCTCGGCCCGCCGCGAGTACGAGCTGACGGTGGAGTCCCAGCTGCGCCGCGAACTCGCCTCCGAGTTGCGCGCCCAGAACGCCGACGACGTCGCGGCGCTGCGCGCGGAGCTGAACGCCCTGCGGGCCAGCCTGGAGATCTTGTTCGACACGGACCTCAAGGAGCGGCCCGCGCTGGAGACGCTCGGGGCCGAGGCGGCCCCCGCCCGCGCGTACAGCGAATGGGACCGCAACGGGGAGGGCGCACCCGTCGACTGGGTGGCCAGCGACCGGGTGACCTCGGTACCGCGCGACCAGTCCTCCGGCGCCCAGGGGCCCGAAGCGGCGGCCGAGGCCCGCGCCGACGAGACGGCGATCATCGACGTGCCCGAGGAGCCCCTGTTGCCGCCCCGGCAGCCGCCGCCCCCGCGCGAACGCGCGCGCTCCTACGACGCGCCGCACGAGCCCGCCTACGCGCCGCCGCAGCCGGAGCCGCGATTCGACTCCCGGCACCGGCAGGCGCCGCCCCCGCAGCCGCAGGCGCAGGATTGGCAGCCGGTCGCCAACGGCCTGTGGCTGCCGCCGGGCACCGCCACACCCACCGCGGGTGAGTCATCGGGCCGGCGGCGCCGGGCCCGGCACATCAGCCCCGACGAGCCCCCTGAGGAACCGAGAGAACCCCGAGAGCCCCGCGACTCGTGGGCCGCACCCGGCGCGCCCGACGCATCCGGTCCCGCCGGCTCACCCGGCGACCAGGAGGCCCCACGCCCCTACGGAGAGTCGGGCCGCCGCTCGCGGTCGCGCCATTCGGCGGAGTACCGCGACTTCGGCGTCCGCAGGTTCACCACCCCGGAAGACTCTGCCCCGCCTCCGGTCACCGCACCCGCCGCCGCGCCGCCCCCACCGCCGCCGCCGGCCCCGGCGGCCTCGGCCGCCGAGCCGCCGCGACTGGCTCCGCCCCCGGCCCCCGAGCCCGCGCCCCGGCACGGCGGCGCGGACGGCGCCGACGGCGCGGACGGACCGCCCTCGGGTGGACAGTCCGTCGCCGACCTGCTGGCGCGGTTGCAGGTCGAGCCGTCCGGGGGTGGCCGGCGCCGCCGCCGTAACGTCTGAGCTGGGAGCTCCGTCACATTGGGCCCGACCCGGGCATCGACTACAGTCTTGGTGACCGTCCGGTACCCCTGAGGCTGGGACCGGAACGAACGAATACCGATGTGAGGTCGTCTGCGATGGTGCAGTTCGACGGTCTGCGCCCGGCCAGGCTCAAGGTGGGCATCATCTCCGCCGGCCGGGTGGGAACCGCGCTGGGCGTCGCGCTGGAGCGCGCCGACCACGTCGTGGTGGCGTGCAGCGCCGTCAGCCACGCGTCCCGGCAGCGGGCGCAGCGGTGGCTGCCCGACACCCCGATCGTCCCGCCGCAGGACGTGGCGGCCGCCGCCGAATTGTTGCTGTTGGCGGTGCCCGACAGCGAACTTCCCGGCCTGGTGGCGGGTCTGGCCGCGACGTCGGCGGTGCGGCCGGGCACGATCGTGGCGCACACCTCCGGCGCCAACGGGGTCGGTGTGCTCGCGCCGCTGACGCCCGACTGCATACCGCTGGCGATCCACCCGGCGATGACGTTCACCGGGTCCGACGAGGACATCGCCAGGCTGCCGGACACCTGCTTCGGGATCACCGCGGCCGACGACGTCGGGTACGCGGTGGCGCAATCCCTGGTGCTGGAGATGGGCGGCGAGCCGTTCTGCGTCCGCGAGGACGCCCGGGTGCTCTACCACGCCGCCCTGGCACACGCGGGCAACCACATCGTGACCGTGCTGGCCGATGCGCTCGAGGCGTTGCGGGCCGCGCTGCGCGGCCAGGAACTGCTCGGGCAGCAGTCCGTCGACGATCAGCCCGGTGGCATCGCCGAACGCATCGTGGGCCCGTTGGCGCGGGCGGCGCTGGACAACACCCTGCAACGCGGCCAGGCCGCCCTCACCGGCCCGGTCGCACGCGGGGACGCGGCGGCGATCGCCGGGCACCTGGCGGCGCTGGCGGGCGCCGACCCCGACCTGGCGGACGCCTACCGGGTGAACGCCCTGCGGACCGCCCGGCGCGCGCACGCCCCCGGCGACGTCGTCGAGGTGCTGGCGGGATGAACCGGACGCCACGGCCGGTCTTCATCCCGGGCGAGCTCAACGTGTACTCGGCGCCGCGCGATGTCTCCGACGTCAGCCGGGCGCTGCGCCAGACCGGGCGCCGCGTGATGCTGGTGCCCACCATGGGGGCGCTGCACGACGGTCACCTGGCCCTGGTGCGGGCCGCCAAGCGGGTGCCCGGCTCGGTGGTCGTGGTCTCGATCTTCGTCAACCCGCTGCAGTTCGGCGCCGGCGAGGACCTCGACGCCTACCCCCGCACCCTGGACGACGACGTGGCGCTGCTGTCCGGCGAGGGCGTCGAGATGGTGTTCGCGCCCGCCGCCGCCGCGATGTATCCCCACGGGCTGCGCACCACCGTGCAGCCCGGCCCGCTGGCGGCCGAGCTCGAGGGCGCCGCGCGCCCGACCCATTTCTCCGGCGTCCTGACGGTGGTGTGCAAGCTGCTTCAGATCGTGCGTCCGGACCGCATCTTCTTCGGGGAGAAGGACTATCAGCAGCTGGTCCTGATCCGCCAGATGGTCGCCGACCTGAACGTCGACGTCGCCGTGGTCGGCGTGCCGACCGTCCGGGAGCCCGACGGGCTGGCGCTGTCGTCGCGCAACCGCTACCTGGACCCGGCCCAGCGCGAGCTGGCGGTGACGCTGTCCGCGGCGCTGACGGCGGGCGCGCACGCCGCGACGGCAGGCGCCGCGGCCGCGCTGGACGCGGCCCGCGCCGTGCTCGGTGCCGTGCCCGCGATCGAGGTCGACTACGTGGAACTGCGCGACGCGGACCTCGGCCCGCTGGGAGACGGCGGGCCGGGCCGGCTGCTGATCGCCGCGAGGCTGGGCGGTACCAGGCTGCTGGACAACGTCTCTATCGAAGTGGGAGCTTCCGCCGGCACCGACGGGCCGGACCGACACGTCCAATTACTGTGGAGGAATTGATGCTACGGACGATGCTGAAATCGAAGATCCACCGCGCCACCGTCACGCAGGCCGACCTGCACTACGTCGGCTCGGTGACCATCGACGCCGACCTGATGGACGCCGCGGACCTGCTCGAGGGCGAACAGGTGACGATCGTCGACATCGACAACGGAGCCCGCCTGGTCACCTACGCGATCACCGGCGAGCGGGGCACCGGGGTGATCGGGATCAACGGTGCCGCAGCACATCTGGTCCACCCCGGCGATCTGGTCATCCTGATCGCCTACGGGACCATGGAAGAGGCGCAGGCCCGCACCTACCGGCCCCGGATCGTGTTCGTCGGCGCCGACAACAAGCCGGTCGACCTGGGCCACGACCCGGCGTTCGTCCCGGCTGACGCCGCCAACCTATTGGACCCGCGAATCGGTGTGGGGTAGCCGTGCTGCTGGCCATCGACGTTCGCAACACCCACACCGTCGTCGGGTTGTTGTCCGGCTCTAAGGAGCACGCCAAGGTCGTGCAGCACTGGCGGATCCGCACCGAATCGGAAATCACCGCTGACGAACTGGCGTTGACCATCGACGGCCTGATCGGCGACGACTCCGAACGGCTGACCGGCGCCGTCGCCCTCTCGACCGTCCCGTCGGTGCTGCACGAGGTGCGGGTCATGCTCGACCAGTACTGGCCGTCGGTGCCGAACGTGCTCATCGAGCCCGGGGTACGCACCGGCATCCCGCTGCTGGTCGACAACCCCAAAGAAGTGGGCGCGGACCGGATCGTCAACTGCCTGGCGGCATTTCAGAAGTACGCGAGCGCGGCGATCGTCGTCGACTTCGGCTCCTCGATCTGCGTGGACGTGGTGTCGGCCAAAGGCGAGTTCCTCGGCGGCGCCATCGCGCCCGGGGTGCAGGTTTCCTCGGATGCCGCCGCGGCCCGGTCGGCTGCGCTGCGCCGCGTCGAGCTGGCCCGGCCCCGTTCGGTGATCGGCAAGAACACCGTCGAATGCATGCAGGCGGGCGCGGTGTTCGGGTTCGCCGGACTGGTCGACGGATTGATCACCCGCATCCGCGAGGACGTGGAGGGCTTCTCGGGCGATCAGGTGACCATCGTGGCCACCGGGCACACCGCGCCGCTGCTGCTCCCGGAACTGCAGACCGCCGCCACCTACGACCAGCACCTGACCCTGCACGGCCTGCGGCTGGTCTTCGAACGCAACCGGGAGACCCAGCGCGGCCGCCTGAGAACGGCGCGCTGACGGCTCGGCCGTTGCGGTGGCCCGCCGCTGACGGGGCTCCGAGGCAGGTCAATTAAGCTGGCTCGTCGTGAGTGCCGCCGACCCAGACCTCCCCGAGCAGTTCCGGATCCGCCGGGACAAGCGTGCCCGCCTGTTGGCGGAGGGTCGTGAGCCGTACCCGGTCGAGATCGTGCGCACCCACACGTTGGCCGAGGTCCGCGACGCCCACCCCGACCTTCCGGTCGACACCGCAACCGAGGACGTCGTCGGCGTCGCGGGCCGGGTGATATTCGCCCGCAACTCCGGAAAGTTGTGCTTTGCGACCCTGCAGGACGGCGACGGCACCACCCTGCAGGTGATGATCAGCCTCGACAAGGTCGGCCGGGAGTCGCTCGACGCGTGGAAGGCCGACGTCGACCTCGGCGACATCGTGTACGTGCACGGCACCGTGATCAGCTCCCGCCGCGGCGAGTTGTCGGTCCTCGCCGACTCCTGGCAGATGGCGGCCAAGTCCCTGCGGCCGCTGCCCGTCGCGCACAAGGAGATGAACGAAGAGTCCCGGGTGCGGCAGCGCTACGTCGACCTGCTCGTGCGGCCGGAGGCGCGAGCGGTCGCCCGCCAGCGGATCGCCGTGGTCCGGGCGATACGCGGCGCGCTGGAGCGGCGCGGCTTTCTCGAAGTCGAAACCCCGATGTTGCAGACGCTGGCCGGGGGTGCGGCGGCCCGGCCGTTCGTCACTCATTCCAATGCTCTCGACATGGATCTCTACTTGCGGATCGCCCCGGAACTCTTCCTCAAGCGCTGCGTAGTCGGCGGTTTCGACAGGGTCTTCGAACTTAATCGGGTGTTCCGAAACGAAGGCGCCGATTCGACGCATTCTCCGGAATTCTCCATGTTGGAGACCTACCAGGCGTATGGAACGTATGACGATTCGGCGGTCGTCACGCGGGAGCTTATTCAAGAGGTGGCCGATGAGGCGATCGGCTCCCGACAACTGCCGCTGCCCGACGGCAGTGTCTACGACATAGACGGAGAATGGGCGTCGATACAGATGTATCCGTCGCTGTCAACGGTGCTCGGCGAAGAGATCACCCCGGAAACGACGGTCGAGCGGCTCACCGCGATCGCCGGCCGGCTCGGCGTCGACATTCCTGAAAATCGCGGCTTCGGGCACGGCAAGCTCGTCGAGGAACTGTGGGAGCACCAAGTGGGCAACACGCTGACCGCGCCCACCTTCGTCAAGGATTTTCCAGTCGAGACAACACCTTTGACGCGCCAGCATCGCAGTGTCGCCGGCGTCACCGAGAAGTGGGATCTCTACGTGCGGGGCATAGAATTGGCGACCGGCTACTCCGAATTGAACGATCCGGTGGTGCAGCGCGAGAGATTTGCCGCGCAAGCGCGCGCCGCTGCCGCCGGCGACGACGAGGCCATGCAGCTCGACGAGGATTTCCTCGCCGCCCTGGAGTATGCGATGCCGCCGTGCACGGGAACCGGAATGGGGATCGACCGCTTGTTGATGTCTTTGACCGGCCTGTCAATTCGAGAGACAGTTTTGTTCCCGATTGTTCGGCCGCACTCGAGCTGAAAGTTCGGCTGTACGCCCCGCGTCGCGATTGAGTATGCTGCGTTAATATGGCAGATTAGTGGACGGGGAGGTCCTAAACCAATCTGCACAGCAACTGCTCAGGACGAAACGCGAGGGTAAGCCAATGGCGAAAAAAGTGACCGTCACCTTGGTCGATGATTTCGACGGTGCGGGCTCAGCCGACGAAACGGTGGAATTCGGGCTTGACGGGGTGACCTATGAGATCGATCTTTCGTCTAAGAATGCCGCGAAACTGCGCGGCGATCTAAAGCAATGGGTCGCGGCGGGCCGCCGCGTCGGCGGTCGGCGTCGCGGGCGCACCGGCACCGTGCGCGGACGCGGCGCCATCGACCGAGAACAGAGTGCCGCGATCCGTGAATGGGCCCGCCGCAACGGGCACAACGTGTCGACGCGCGGGCGTATCCCGGCCGACGTCATCGATGCGTTCCACGCGGCGACCTGACCAACCGCGCACCGACGCCCGGGCCGCAAGTGCCCGGGCGTCGGTCGTTTGGCGCTTTCGCTGGCGGCGAAACTGCCGGGGGTGCCCGCAGGAAACGAATCGGGTGTTCGCCTCGTTTCCTCAGTTGCGGCCGTCGTGCCCGGGCGGATCCCGGTCGGGCACGGAACCGCAAGGTTAGGCCCCCTGGCAGGCCGACCATTACAGTGGATGTCAGGTACGCGATTCCGGCCCCACTGGACCGCTAGTGAGGTTGTACCGATGGTGAGGGAGAGCAGGTAACCACCGATGTTTGAACGATTTACCGACCGTGCCCGCAGGGTCGTCGTCCTGGCGCAAGAAGAGGCCCGGATGCTCAACCACAACTACATCGGCACCGAGCACATCCTGCTGGGTTTGATTCACGAGGGCGAAGGCGTCGCAGCGAAGTCACTGGAGTCGCTGGGCATCTCCCTCGAGGGCGTCCGCAGCCAGGTCGAGGAGATCATCGGCCAGGGGCAGCAGGCCCCGTCGGGACACATCCCGTTCACGCCGCGCGCCAAGAAGGTTCTCGAGCTGAGCCTGCGCGAGGCGCTGCAACTCGGCCACAACTACATCGGCACCGAGCACATCCTGCTGGGCCTCATCCGCGAGGGCGAGGGCGTGGCGGCCCAGGTGCTGGTCAAGCTCGGCGCCGAGCTGACCCGGGTGCGCCAGCAGGTGATCCAGCTGCTGAGCGGCTACCAGGGCAAGGAGGCCGCGGAGGCCGGCACCGGCGGCCGGGGTGGCGAGTCCGGGTCCCCGTCGACGTCGTTGGTGCTCGACCAGTTCGGGCGCAACCTGACGGCCGCCGCGATGGAGGGCAAGCTGGACCCCGTCATCGGCCGCGAGAAGGAAATCGAGCGGGTGATGCAGGTGCTGAGCCGGCGCACCAAGAACAACCCGGTGCTGATCGGGGAGCCCGGCGTCGGCAAGACCGCCGTCGTCGAGGGCCTGGCGCAGGCCATCGTGCACGGCCAGGTTCCCGAGACGCTGAAGGACAAGCAGCTCTACACCCTCGACCTGGGGTCGCTGGTCGCCGGCTCGCGCTACCGCGGTGACTTCGAGGAGCGCCTGAAGAAGGTGCTCAAGGAGATCAACACCCGCGGCGACATCATCCTGTTCATCGACGAGCTGCACACGCTGGTCGGGGCGGGCGCCGCCGAGGGCGCGATCGACGCCGCGAGCATCCTCAAGCCCAAGCTGGCCCGCGGCGAGCTGCAGACCATCGGCGCCACCACCCTCGACGAGTACCGCAAGTACATCGAGAAGGACGCCGCCCTGGAGCGCCGCTTCCAGCCGGTGCAGGTCGGCGAGCCGACGGTGGAGCACACCATCGAGATCCTCAAGGGTCTGCGCGACCGCTACGAGGCGCACCACCGGGTGTCGATCACCGACTCGGCGATGGTGGCCGCCGCCACCCTGGCCGACCGCTACATCAACGACCGTTTCCTGCCCGATAAGGCGATCGACCTGATCGACGAGGCGGGCGCCCGGATGCGGATCCGCCGGATGACCGCGCCGCCGGACCTGCGCGAGTTCGACGAGAAGATCGCCGACGCGCGCCGGGAGAAGGAGTCGGCGATCGACGCGCAGGACTTCGAGAAGGCGGCCAGCCTGCGCGATCGGGAAAAGCAGCTGGTGGCCCAGCGCGCCGAGCGCGAAAAGCAGTGGCGCTCGGGCGATCTCGACGTGGTCGCCGAGGTCGACGACGAGCAGATCGCCGAGGTGCTGGGCAACTGGACGGGCATCCCGGTGTTCAAGCTCACCGAGGCCGAGACGACCCGGCTGCTGCGCATGGAAGACGAGCTGCACAAGCGGATCATCGGCCAGGAGGACGCCGTCAAGGCCGTCTCGAAGGCGATCCGCCGCACCCGCGCCGGGTTGAAGGACCCCAAGCGCCCGTCGGGCTCGTTCATCTTCGCCGGTCCGTCCGGTGTCGGTAAGACCGAGCTGTCCAAGGCGCTGGCCAACTTCCTGTTCGGCGACGACGACGCGCTCATCCAGATCGACATGGGCGAGTTCCACGACCGGTTCACCGCGTCGCGGCTGTTCGGCGCCCCACCCGGGTACGTCGGCTACGAAGAGGGCGGCCAGCTCACCGAGAAGGTGCGCCGCAAGCCTTTCAGCGTGGTGTTGTTCGACGAGATCGAGAAGGCGCACCAGGAGATCTACAACAGCCTGTTGCAGGTCCTCGAGGACGGCCGCCTCACCGACGGCCAGGGCCGCACGGTGGACTTCAAGAACACCGTGCTGATCTTCACGTCCAACCTGGGTACCTCCGACATCTCCAAGCCGGTCGGCCTCGGGTTCACCCAGGGCGGTGGTGCGAACGACTACGAGCGGATGAAGCAGAAGGTCAACGACGAGCTCAAGAAGCACTTCCGGCCGGAGTTCCTCAACCGCATCGACGACATCATCGTCTTCCACCAGCTGACCAAGGACGAGATCATCCGGATGGTCGACCTGATGATCAGCCGGGTCGGCAACCAGCTCAGGGCCAAGGACATGGCCATGGAGCTGACCGACAAGGCGAAGTCGTTGCTGGCCAAGCGCGGCTTCGACCCGGTGCTGGGCGCCCGCCCGTTGCGGCGCACCATCCAGCGCGAGATCGAGGACCAGCTGTCGGAGAAGATCCTGTTCGAGGAGGTCGGACCCGGCCAACTCGTCACCGTCGACGTCGACAACTGGGATGGCGAGGGTGCCGGCGAGGACGCGGTGTTCACGTTCACCGGGACCCGCAAGCCGCCCGCCGAGCCGGATCTGGCCAAGGCCGGAGCCCACAGCGCGGGTGGGAACGGACCGGACGCGCACTAGGTGGCTGGTGTTTTTCGCGTGGCGTTGACCGGGTAATCGGGTGCGGTCGGCGAGAATGGTTGGGTGAGTTTGGGTTTGACGCCGAAACAGGCGGATTTGTGGCGGTCGACGGTGGATTTCTGCGAGGGCCGGGTGGCGCCGGACTCGATTTACAGCGTGCTGCACCGGGAGTGCTTCAACTTGTTCGGCGATGAAATGTTCGCCGACTTGTTCACCGATGTCGGCCGGCGCAGCGTGCCGCCGATGATTGTGGCGGTGGTGATGGTGTTGCAGCGCATCGAGGGGCTTTCGGATCGGGAGGCGGTGGATCGGTTCGCGTTCGACGCGCGGTGGAAGTATGCCGCGGGCGGGCTGGACTTCGATTATCCGGGGTTTGTGCACACCGTGTTGGTGGACATGCGCGCGAGGCTGGCCCGCTCGGATCGCCCGGACCGGATCTTTGAGGTCACCCTGCAAGCGGCCAAGGCGGCCGGGCTGGTGGGCCGTAAGCGGGTGCTGGACTCGACCCCGCTGTATGACGCGGTGGCCACCATGGACACGGTCACATTGATCCGCTCGGCGATCCGGGGACTGCTGGCGGTCGCCGGCGCGGAGCTGCAACCCGCGCTGCGGGCGCGGCTGTCCCGCGACGACGACTACGTCAGCGCCGGCAAACCGGTGTGTGACTACGACGACGTGGCGGCGCGCGAGGCGCTGGTGGACGCGCTGGCCCGCGACGCGTCTGCGCTGCTGGCCTGCCTGGATGAGCAGGCGCTGAAGCCCGAGGTGGACAAGGCGGCCAAACTGTTGGCCACCGTGGTCGGCCAGGACCTCGACCAAGACGCCGCCGACGGGATATTCCGCATCGCGCGCCGTGTGGCCGCCGATCGGGTGATCTCCACGGTGGACCCGCAGGCACGCCACGGCCACAAGACCTCCGCGCGGGGTTTCGACGGATACAAGGGTCACATCGCGATCGACCCCGACGCCGAGATCATCACCGCCACCGAAGTCACCGCCGGCAACGCCGGCGACGCCCAACCCGCCACCGACCTGCTGGCCGGCGACCTACCCACTCCGGTGACCAGCGACACCAACACCGCCGACGGAGATTGCGTTGATCCTCAGGACGACTCGAGCCTCGGTGCAAGTGCTGGCACGACGACCGCGGCCAGCGCGGTCGGTGATGGTGATGGCGACGGGAGCGCCCCCAGCGTGTGCGGAGCCCAAGACCAGCGATGCCCGGCGGTTTACGGCGACGCCGCCTACGGTGCGGGCAAACTGCTGGCCGTGTTGGAAACCGCGGGCGCGGAAATCTTCACCAAGGTGCAGCCACCGACCGCGCCGGGTGGCCGCTACGCCAAGGACCGCTTCGTCATCGACCTCGACGTCGGCACGGTCACCTGCCCGGGCGCGGTGACCGTGCCGATCCGCCCGGCCAAGGGCGGCGGCGGCAACGCGGTGTTCGGCCCGGCTTGCGCCTGCTGCCCACTGGCCGAGCAGTGCACCAGCTCAACCGCCGGGCGCACCATCGCGATCAGCCGCTACGAGGCCGAACTCACCCGTGCTCGCACCACCCAAGCAGATCCGGGCTGGGTCGCCGACTACAAGGCCACCCGGCCGAAAGTGGAACGCAAGATCGGCCACCTGATGCGCCGCCGCCACGGCGGCCGCCGTGCGCGCGTGCGCGGCACCACCAAGGTCGCCGCCGATTTCTCCCTGCTGGCCGCCGCGATCAACCTCGCACGCCTGGGTGTGCTCGGATTACACCGGGAAGGCGCAAACTGGGCCGCCGCCACGACCTGAGGCCGGTCGGCGATGCCAACCGGCCCACCAGGACCGCCTGTAGACCAGCCAAGCAACGGAATCGCCAATCCCGACAACCGAATTCACCTGAGCTAGGAACCGCTCACGACCACACGAGCATCGCCCAATAGCCCGACCGGTCAACCAGCGCCCCCACAATGGCCGTTCGACACCAGCCACCTAGCGATCGCCGCAGACGGGCGGTTACTCTCTGACGGGAGTAACCGCCCGTTTAGCTGTGGTCAGGGGGCCGGCCGGTGCTGATCGTCACCACCAACGACATTCCGGGCTGGGAGATCCAACGGGTGTGCGGCGAGGTGTCCGGGCTGACCGTGCGCTCGCGGAACGCGATCTCCCAATTCGGCGCGGGGATCAAATCCATCTTCGGCGGCGAACTGCAGGGAATGACCAAGAACCTGGCCGAGAGCCGCAACCAGGCGATGGAGCGGCTGATGGCCGAGGCGCATCACCGCGGGGCCAACGCGGTCGTCGCCATGCGGTTCGACACCACCGAGATCGGTGACGTGTGGACCGAGATCTGCGCCTACGGCACGGCGGTCCAGGCCACCCCCCTCACCGAGGCCGCCAAACACATGGCCAGCCAATTCCGCTACAACGGCCCCGCGTAGTACCGAACGGGGCGGTCCATCCGGTCAGCGCGGCGCGATCAGCGCGAACACCTGTTTGGCGATTGTCAGCATCCAACTGGTCGCGGTCGGCCCGTGGTCGCGGGGCCAGTTCAGCTGGAAGCTGACCACCCATGGCTGCGTGGTCTTGTCGACGGCGTACCAGCTGAAGGTCAGGTCGCCGGGCAGGCCGCCGGCTTTCGCGCCGATGTATGGCCAGACGTTGCGGTCCAGCTGGATGCCCGACACCGCGGAGAGGATCTGCCGGACCGGTACCGCCGCGCCGACCGCGTCGGCCTGCAGCGCCGCGTGGACGCGGCAGATGTCCTGGGCGTCGCCGTACCACTCCGCCCCGTAACTGGAGGCCGGGGTGTGCGCACGAGTCGGATCCGGCTGGTACGGCGTCGAATTGGCCTGCGCCAGCAGCCGCGCGCGCACTTGCGGGGAACCGTGCTCCCACTGGGCGCGCAGGTCCGGCTTGCCCCAGCCGACGGAGAACAGCTCGTACATCGTGGGGAAGGGGGTCATGCTGGCCGGATCGTGATGGCCGGCCGTGGCGAGCGCCTGCTCGATGGCGTGCGTGCCGAGCCGCCCGATCAGCAGGTCGGTGGCCATGTTGTCACTGGCCGCGATCATCTTCTCGGCGGCGGTGCGAACCGAAACATGATCTCCCGCAGCCAGTTCCAGCCCGGACGAACCCACCGCCCGGCTCTTGTCGGTGACGGTCAGCTGATCGTCCCAGGCCACCGTCCCGTTCTGCACCGCACCGGCCAGCGCGTGCAGGACGTAGAGCTTGAAAATCGATGCCAGCGGCAGGGGTTCGGTGGTGTTGGTGCCCGCCACCGGGTCGCAGTGGCCGTCGTCGACCTTGGCGACCTGGTAGGAGTAGCGGGCCCCGGTCTTGCTCAACACCGCGTCGACGTCGTGGAACGACCTGACGGTCGGCGCGCGCGTGTCCAGGTCGAAGTGATCGACGCGGCCCTCGTCGTCGGTGTGGATGCGGATGTCCTGGCGCGCGCCGTAGGACGAGGTCAGGTGCAGCGTGGCGGCGCTGGCGCTGATGTCGACGCCGTCGAGGGCGAAGGGCCGATCCCACCACAGCTGTTCCATGATCGTTTCGACCGGCTTGACGTCGTCGGGCGCGGCGAGGGTGCGCACGCCCACCGGGCCGATCGGCCAGTCCGAGTTGAGCATTTCCAGGGTCTGCTGGGCGCGCAGCCCCGGAGGGGTCCGGGTGTCGATCGTCCGCCCGGGGTCCGACGCGCTCGCCCGCGGCGGCGGGGCGGGGGAGCAGCCGGGTGCCGCGGCCACGACCACGGCGGCGGAGGCGCCCAGCGCCAGCAGACGATGCAGTGCCCGGCGCCTGCTACTTGGTGTGGTCTTTCCCGACAACGTCCATCACAACCTCGAATTCGAGCAGCGACGCCCCGGTTGCCACCGGGTTGGCCCGCTCGCCGGCGTGGGCTTCGATGGCGGGACCCTTTGCCCACGCCTGGAACGCCTCCTCGGACTCCCACTGCGTCACCACGAAGTAGCGGTTCTCCCCCTTGACCGGGCGCAGCAGCTGAAATCCGAGGAAACCGGGCTGGTTGTCGACCGCGTGGGCGCGGTGGGCGAACCGCTTCTCCAGCTCGGGACCGGCGTCGGCCGGCACTTCGATTGCGTTGATCTTCACCACTGGCGGCATTCCGCTAGGCTACCGCGGCCCGCCCCGCCCGTCTGCGGTGCGGGTCGCGCAAGATGGTGGGATGCCCGGCAACCTGTTGACCCGTCACGGCGGACGGGGCGACCCGGTCGTGCTGGTGCACGGCCTGATGGGGCGCGGTTCAACCTGGTCGCGACAGTTGCCGTGGCTGGCCCGGCTGGGGACCGTGTACACCTACGACGCGCCGTGGCACCGCGGCCGTGACGTCGAGGATCCGCGCCCGGTCAGCACCGAACGGTTCGTGGCCGACCTGGCCGACGCGGTGGGTGAGCTGGGCGCGCCGGCCCGGCTGGTCGGGCATTCGATGGGCGCCCTGCATTCGTGGTGCCTGGCCGCCGAACGCCCCGACCTGGTTTCGGCGCTGGTGATCGAGGACATGGCGCCGGATTTCCGCGGGCGCACCACCGGGCCGTGGGAGCCGTGGCTGCACGCGCTTCCGGTCGAATTCGGCTCCGCCGAGCAGGTATTGGACCAGTTCGGGCGTGTCGCCGGCCGGTACTTCATGGACGCCTTCGACCGCACCCCCGCCGGCTGGCGGTTGCACGGTCACACCGCGCGTTGGATCGAGATCGCCGCCGAATGGGGCACGCGCGACTACTGGGCGCAGTGGGCGGCCGTGCGGGCGCCGGCCCTGCTCATCGAGGCCGGCGACTCGGTGACGCCGCCCGGTCAGATGCGTGCGATGGCCGAGTCGGACTGCCCGACGACACTTCTGGCGGTGGCCGAGGCCGGTCACCTGGTGCACGACGAGGCGCCGCACGCCTACCGCGCCGCCGTCGAGTCCTTCTTCGCGGGGCTGAACCCGGGCGGCTGAGTGCCCCACGAGCTACCTGCGCTGACCGATTGGCGAATTCTTTTACGCGAAATCATCGGGTAGTAAGATGGCCGCGTGAACGTTGCTCAGAAAGGGAGGGCGGTAGCGCGACCCGCTGCCGAGGGTTCTGATCGCACGTGGACATTCCTGACCAACCACGGTCATGTGTTGTTGTGCGTATCCACCGGCGAGCCGTTGACGGCGCGCGAGTTGGCTTTGCGCATCGGCATCACCGAGCGCTCCGTGCAGGCGATTCTGACCGATTTGACCGACGAGGGATACCTGATCAAGTCGAAGGTCGGCCGCCGCAACGTATACGAGCTCAATCCGGATGGGAAGCTGCGCCACCCGCTGGAAGCCAGTCACTCGGTGGGGGAACTCGTCGCGGCCCTGTCATGACGGTCCCGTTCAGGGATTGCACGCCGGGCAGAACCGCGGCGCTGCGTCGGCCCGGCTGCGCGTAACCGTGCTGCTGTGTGTGCATGCCGGGCACCCATGGACGTCGGCGGCGATGAGGGTGGTCGGACAGCCGCAGGCCCGGCATGGCAGCCCGTCGCGGCTCGCGACCTTGCCGTAGCCGGGACATCCGCACCCGGGGCAGGGCGTCGCGAGCCGCCGGGCGAGCCGGCCCGCCAGGGCGGCCAGGACATCGCGGCGGCTGGGATTGTGGTGCGCACGCAGGTCGGGTTCGACCCAGGCCCGGTTGTCATCGGCGAGCGCCAGTGCCGCGCCGACGACCCCGATGAGTGTGCCGGTGTCGGTGATGCCTTTGCCGAACACCCGCACCCGATCACCGACGGCGGCCTTGACCGCGGCACCTTGGCGGGGAAACCCGAAACTGCGCGCCGCGTCGACGCCCTCGCCGGCGCCGCCGACCGATCGCGGCGGTCCGGGAGCGCCGGGGGTGTCGACACCCTCGACGACCCGGATGCCGCGGACGTCATCCACGAAGACCAAGGTTTCTTCGTGCACGGCCAGCATGCCGAACCAGGCGCCGTAAGTGGCTTCGCTGGCCAAGCCGTAGGGCACCCCCGCGGCCCGCATCGCCAGGCGGGCTTTGGCGGTGGCGGTGTCCGACGGCGTCGAGGTCCTGGTGACCTCTCCGGTGAAGGTGCCGAACTGATCGGTGTCGATCCCGGCCGGCGCGACGACCCGCGCGTCGAGCACGTCGGCGAACGGCGGTGCCACCTGGTGCTCCTTGCCGTGCATGGTCCCCATCGCGATCACCGTCCCGGCGTAGCCGTGCGACGTGCCGCGCGCATCTGCTTTCATGCGGGCCCCTCACACGCACTCCAACAGCGGCGACTCACGTTCGGAAACGTCTCCGAACGTCGCGCAGGCGCGCAGTCGGCCGTCGTTGCGATCGCTGACGAGGCACACGATCGCGGCCTGCCCGCTGTCGACGGCCTTGGCGAGCACCGGCGACTTGTGCAACAACGTGGCGCCGGTCTGCACCACGTGCGCGGCGGATAGTTCGTCGGCGGCGCCGACAGTCGCGTTGAGCCGGGTGAGCGACGAGATCGCCTGCTCGACGACCGCGCGGGCCGCTCCGTCGGGGAAGGTGACCTTTTTCCACGCGTCGAGTGCGGTATGCATCGCGGCGCAGTCCGGATGACCGAGGACCGCGATCAGTGGTGTTCTGAGTGTCCCGACGGCGTATTCGACGCCGGCCAACACGCCGGTGTCGATGACGTGGCCCCAGGTGCTGATGTCGACGAGTGCGCCGCGGCTTTGGCCGAAGACCGCCTCGTTCGGCAGGTGGGAGTCCGCACAGCGGAACACGGCCGCCAGCGGCGCCTGCCGCTCGGTGACATCTTCCGGCGCGGAATGCGACGCCGCGTCGAAACGCTTGTTGCCGGCTTGGAGGCGCCGCCAAGCGGCCGAGGGGCTGGACGCGGTTGAGCGGTTGGACATGGTTTTTCCTTTCCTGGTGGGATTTTCAGCCGAAGTACTCGGGTCGGCTCACATAGGTGTCGGTGACGAACATGACCCCGGGCGATTCGTCGAGCAGGCGGCGCAGTCCCGCGATCAACGCTGCGGACTTTGCCTCCGGCACAACGGAGATGAGCAGCTCGAGGGCGGCCTGTTGATTGAAAAGCAGCCGGCCCTGGTGGTAGCCGTTGTGACCGAGTCCCGACACGCCGGACACGCTGGTGAAACCCGTTGCCCCGGCGCTGCGGAACTGTTCGCGAACCGCGGGTACGTTTTCACCGGGAACGACGACTTCGATCTTGGTCATCTTGGTCAGCCCGTCTACCGACATGGGATTGCCTCCTGCTCGATTGGGTGGTGAGGGTCGGCGGCGACGGTCGAGTCCCATGGCCGCCAGCCGCCGCGGGTCCAGCGTTGCCAGGCTTGGTGCGCGTGCTCACGGGCGGCCAGGCAGACCCAGTCGTTGCCGAACAGGTTCTGCAGCAGCGGGTTTCGCCCAATCACCGTGTCGATGCGCTGCAGCGGCGCCTGGACGACGGTCAACAACCGCATGGGTTCGTGCCCGAAGGACCGGCCATCGGTGAGCGACTGCCGGGGCAACCCCAGCTTGAGGTCGCCGCCGTAGCCCGCCAGCACACCCACGCCGCCGACGACGTTGTGGATGGTCTTGGTTCCCGCTCCGAAGACCTCCGGAGCCACCGTCGAGAAGTAGTACTGGCAGTTGATCCATTGGGCGACCACCATCGGCGCGGTCAGAATGGTCTCCAGTGCGCTGCCCTCGGGGTCGACGTCGGCTTCGTAGGAGTGCAGGAAAACCCGCCGGTGCAGGTCGATTCCGTGGGTGAGCGCGCGGGGCGCCACGATGAACGCCGCGTTGCCAGCCAGGCCCCACTCGGGGAACACCTGGGCCCAGTCGGCGGATCGTTTGGCGACGTGGCGTGCGGCGCGCGCCGGGCCGGGCGCAGCGGGGCCGCCGGGGAGGCCCGGGCAGCGCTCGGCGGCCAGTGCGGCGCCGGCGATGCCCAGGTTTGCGCTGAGCCTGCGCACGTCGTGACGATGGGTGGCCGGAACCAGATGCTCGTCCAAGATGGTGACCCGGTCGGTCGCGGTGTCGTGCTGAGCGGCCACGAACCAGGTGTCGGGCGGGATCGCGATGCCCGCGTTGCGCAGTTCGCCGCGCACATCGGCGTCGTTGAGTATGGCCGCAGCGGTGCGGGCGTTCGGGCCGCCCGCCTGCCCGCCGCAGGCCCCGCAGTCCAGCGCCGCCTGATATGGGTTGTTTTCGGTGACGCTGCCGTGCCCGCACAGTACGACGAGACGGGCGAATACCTCGGTGAGTCCCATGGTGGTCAGCGCCACCTGCGCGTAGAGGACGCGACGGGCCAGGTCGGCCGTGTCGTTGATCGACAGCACGGTGGCCGCGGGGGGTGCCAGCCGGTCGCGCAGCCGCCGGCGCAGTGTGCCGGATGCTTTGGGGCTCAGCGTTTTGGCCGCTGCCCACGGACCGGCGGCCCAGCCCGCGGCCTCGGCCAACGTGAACGGGGCGAGCAGCGCCTGTTTGGCTGCGCTGAACGCCGACTCGGCTCCGGCCATCGTCTCGGCGCCGGCGCGCAGGCGCCGCGCGGCGGCGGCGGCCGACGGTGCCGGGGCCTCGCCGACCTCGTGTTCGGGGCTGATCAGCACCGGGCACAGATCGTCGGGGGTTCCGCCGAGCAGGCTGGTGAACCGGATCGCGACGGCGAAGAAGCCGGCGAAGCCGAATGTCTCGTATCCGCCCAGGGATTCGATGTGGCGACGCAGCCCCTCGGACCGGGTGTCGATGCAGCACACGAGTTGGGCGTGCGGGCGCCCACCGCTCGGTGCCGGCCCGCTCCGCGTCAACGACCGCAGCAGCGCGTCGCGGTAGTTCGCCTCGTAGGCCTGCTGCCATACCATGGGCCGGGCGGTGACGGGCAGCGCCGACAACACCCGCGCGGCCGCACCCAGGTCGCCGTCCTGCACCTCGTCCAGCTCCCAGGCCCGGGCCAGCGCGGCCGCCCGTTCACGGGCCGAGGGAACGGGCTGATCGCCGGCCCCGGCCGACCCGCGCGGCGGCACAGAACCACTGTGAGACAACAACACCGCTTCATAAGTCAGCCGCATGGCGAGGTAGTCCAGCAGGTCCACACCGGTGGCTCGCCCCGCGGACCACCGGACGTGAGCGGCCCAGCCCGGCAGGCGGGTCAAGTGCGCCTGCAGGTAGGTGATCCGTTCGTCGTCGCCGACAGCCAACTGTTCCAGGGCCTGCAACGCGGCATCGTCGGATCGGTTGGGCACCTTCTTCAGTGCGGCCCGGACACTCCTGCTCAGCGTGTGGTCCCCGGCGGCCAGTGTCCGCCAAGCGTGATAGAAGCCGTCGTGCCGACCGGGCATCTGCCAGGCCGCCGCAGGCGAGCCGAAGTACGCCGCACACCATCTGGCCGCCTGGTCGTCGACCTGTCGGGCCACCCGCGGTGCCGCCTTCTCGCTGCGGGTCATGTTGCGCCGCTTGGGCGCCGGCGCGGGGTCGCTGTAAAGGAGGTCGGCGCGCAGCAATTCCGCGGGCGTCACCGAGCGGGCCCCCATCCGGACGGGCGCGCCGTCGAGCAGCGCCGGATAGCGCTGCCGCAGGACCGATTCCAGGTCCGCGTCGGTGATCCGTCCGCGGCCGTAGAGGTCGCGGTAGGTGATCTCGCCGAGCATGCCCCGAATGCCGTAGAGATCACCGGCGCGCCGGACGGCCTGCTCGAAGGGCATCGACTCCAGCCCGGCCAGCGGGTTGACGGCGATGAACGTCTCCAGCGGGTAGTGGGTCGGTATCACGCGGGCGGCCAGGTTGACCTCACTGCGCACCAGCGCGCGGCGGGTTTCGATCGAGATGTGGTCAGCCACCGTGGTCACCGGAACACTCCTGTCGTTGTCATCGGAATCTGTCCTGTCACAAGTGCTCTCGTGTACATGGCGCGCTGCAGCCGGCCGGTGCGGCCGTTGGGCGGCGCCTGGCGTACCAGGGTCAGCACGCCCAGGACGACGGCCACCGCGGCCAGGCCGGGCGTCGCGGCGGCAGGCACGGTGACCGCGGGCAGGTCCGGAGCCAAGAATCCGGTCACGGCGCGCAGCAGCGCCACGTACCCGACTGCCGCCGTCAGCAGCGCCGCGCCGCCGGCGAGGGCGGCCCGTGCGTCCGGGATCCGTGTCAGCCAGCCCGCCGACGCCGCCGCGGCGGCCGCCCAGGTGAAGATCAGTAGTGCTGTTGCCGAGCCGTGCTCGGCCTCGGGCACGCCCACGATGGCGGCGGCGGTGTAGAGCGCGGCGGCGGACAGGAGCATCGCCGCGAGTCGGATCGCCGTCCGCCGGCCCGCGGTCAGGTCCGGATGGGCCGGCCTGGAGGCCTTTTGGCGACGCCGTGCTATCGCCGAGCCGGACGACAGGAACAACGTGGCCTTGTAGAAGCCGTGGCCCACCAGGTGGAAGACCGCGGCGGCGGACAGCCCCAGGCCGCACGTCAGGATCATGAAACCCATCTGGGCCGTCGTCGAGTACACCAACGCCCCCTTGACGTCGGTTCTGGTGAGCATCACGACGCCGCCGTAGACCATGCTCAGCATGCCGGCGCCGAACGCCAGCGCCATGGCGACGGCAGAGCCGCTGACGATGGGGCTGAGCCGGACCAGCAGGACACCGCCCGCATTGACCACACCGGCGTGCAGGAGCGCCGAGACGGGCGTCGGTGCGGCCAGCGTCGCGGGAAGCCAGCGCTGGAACGGGATCTGGGCCGATCGCGACAGTGCCGCCACGACGATCAGGGCGGCGGCCGCCGGCAGGAGTGGCGGTTGCTCGATTCCGTCGTGGCTCAATGTCGAGAGCCTGACATTGCCCCGCTGTGCGGTGACCAGGACGACCGCCAGCCACAGGGCCAGGTCGCCCAGCGCGAGCGCGGTGGCGGTGCGTCGCACCCCTTCCCGGGCGGCGGGCAGCTCCCAGTAGGTGGCCAGCAGCAGGCACAGCGCGGCGCCGGCCGACGTCCAGCTGACGGCCAGGCCGACGAGCGTTCCGGCGGTCATCACGCCGGCGGAGGCGGTGGTGAGCAGGCCGCAGCCGGCCGTGAACCAGCGCGCCCGTGTGTCGCGCGCGAGGTATCGCAGAGCGAAGACCTGGACCACCGCGCTCACCCCGTAGACCAGTACCAGCAGCAGTGCGCTGAGCCTGTCGGCTTCCAGCTCGACGAGCTGGGTGCCGTGATGTGTGGGCAACGTGGCAGACACGGGGCCGTCGACCGTCGAGGCGAGCCCGAGCAGGACTGCGCCGAGGAATCCCGCACCGGCGGCCGAGGCCCCGATTCTCCCCGCGAGGCGGGGGGATCGCGAGCCGGCCAGCAGCGCGGTCAGTGAAGCGAGGAGGGGCAGGGCCAAAACCAAGACGAGCGTCGCAGGAGCGCTGTACATGCGATGGACAGTACGCGAGAGGAATTACACGTGTCAATAATTAGGAAAAGGAATTCGTAAATAAAGCGACCGCCGTGCCGGGTTGTGGAGGCGCGCGCCGCGACCGGGCCCACCTTCATTCGGTCGGGGCTGCTGGTGATGGGCCTGGCGACGTTGGTGACGGCGGCGCCGATGCTGACCGTGACGCCCGACGTCAAGCGCATGCTCGCCTATTCCTCGATGGAGAACACGGGTTTGATCGCGACCGCGGCCGCCGCCGGAACCACGCTGGCGATCGCCGCGCAGCTGCTGCATGTGCTCCCGCACAGGATCGGCAAGACGATCCCGTTCCTGGCGAGCGGTCAGTTGCAGGCCGTGCACGGCTCCCCCGCGATCGCCGACATCACCGACGTGCTGCGGCGCTCCCGTCTGATCGGTGTGTCGCTCGCCGTGGGTGTGATCGTGCTGCTCGGGCTGCCGCCCTTTGCGATGTTCGCCGGCGAGCTCGCCATAGCCCGCTCGCTCGCCCAGGCCCGGCTCACGTGGGTTCTGGGCGCCGCCGCCCTGCTCGTCGCGGTCGTCTTCGCGGCGCTGGCGCGCAACACCGGACGCATCCTGTTCGGCAGCGGCGACGGCGCGGCGCGGATAGCCGTGCCGCGCACCCTGGCGGCGGCTCTGCTCCCGGCCCCCAACGGATTTCGACGGCGCCGGCCGCTTGCCCTTCGTGCCCGTCGAGGGGACGGGCGTCTACGAGATCCCGGTCGGCCCCGTGCACGCCGGGCCGATCGAAGCCGGCCATTTCCGGTTCTTCGTCGCCGGAGAGACGGTGCTGCGGCTCAAGGCGCGACTGTGGTTCGTGCACCGGGGAGTCGAGAAGCTCTTCGAGGGCCGCCCCGCCGACGACGCGGTCGGCTTGGCCGAACGCGTCAGCGGCGACACCTCCGTCGCGCACGCGCTCGCCCACGCCCTCGCCGTCGAAGACGCGCTCGGAGTGGAACTCCCCGACGAGGTGCACCGGCTGCGCGCGCTGCTCGTCGAACTCGAACTGCTCTACAACCACGTCGCCGACCTGGGTGCACTGGCCAACGACGTCGGCTTCGGGCTCGCCAACGCGCACGCTTTGCGCGACCGTGCACAGTTGCTGCGCATCAACGCCGCCACCGCGGGCGATGTGCTGGCCCGCTACACGGTGCGCCGCGACGAGTTCGCCGCGGCGCAACGGAGCTGGCCTGTCGTCTGATCGAAAACCACTGCGGCCCAACCCGTCACACGGCCGACGCGGCGCCAGTCCACGGCAGCGGTGTCGGCATCGTCGAGGGCTGGCGCGGCACCGTGGTGCACCGCGTCGAAATCGCCGCCGATGGTCGCATCACCCGCGCCAAGACCGTGGACCCGTCCTGGTTCAACTGGCCCGCGCTGCCCGTCGCGATGGCCCGACACCATCGTCCCCGACTTCCGGTTGGCCGACAAAAGTTTCAACCAGTCCTACGCCGGCAATGACCTTTGAGCGCTACCCCTCGCCGGCCAGCGCGAACCGGCCGTCCGCGGTCCGGGTGACCAGGCCGTCGGCGAGCAGCGAGTCCAGCGCCCGCTCGCGCTGGAGGTGATCGGCCCGCCACGCCACGTCGAGTTCGGCGCGGGTGACCGGAGAATCGCTGCCGCGCAGGACATCGAGCAACCGCCCGCGGACCTGGCGGTCGGTGCCGGCGTAGGTCTGCGCGCGGCGCGGCGGCCCCTGCGCCTCGGGGTAACCGGCGCGCCGCCACCCGCACTCGCCGAGCGGGCACAGCCCGCACCGCGGGGTGCGCGCGGTGCAGACCGTCGCACCCAGTTCCATCAGGGCAACCGAGAACCGGGGCGCGGTGTCGTCGGCGGGCAGCAGCGCCGCGACGTCGGCGTGGTCGCGGGCCGCCGACGGTGCGGCGGCGTCGGCCCGGCCGTGCACTGCCCGGGCCACCACGCGGCGCACGTTGGTATCCACCACCGGCACCGGCCGTTGGTAGGCGAAGCAGGCCACGGCACGCGCGGTGTAGCTCCCGACGCCGGGCAAAGTCAGCAACGTCTCGACGTCGTCGGGGACCACGTCGTGGTGGTCACGCGCGATGACGGTGGCACACTCGTGCAGCCGCTTGGCCCGCCGGGGATAGCCCAGCTTGCCCCAGGCGCGCAGGACGTCCGCCGCGCTGGCGGCGGCGGTGGCCGACGGGGTTGGCCAGCGACGCACCCATTCGGACCAGACCGGCAGCACCCGGGACACCGGCGTCTGCTGCAGCATGAACTCGCTGACCAATATCTGCCACGCGCTGACGCCCGGCTCCCGCCACGGCAGATCGCGGCGGCACCGGTCGTACCACGGCAGCAACTCGTCGGCACGCACAGTTGGGCTTCCGTTCACCGGCGGGTGGGGCATGATGTGGGCCATGCCTAACACCAGTCCGGTAACCGCGTGGAAAGCACTCAAAGAGGGTAACGAGAGGTTCGTCGCCGGCCAGCCGCAGCATCCCAGCCAGAGTGTCGAGCACCGGGCCAGCCTGGCTGCGGGGCAGAAGCCGATCGCCGTCGTGTTCGGCTGCGCGGACAGCCGGGTGGCGGCCGAGCTCATCTTCGACCAGGGCCTGGGCGACATGTTCGTGGTGCGCACCGCCGGGCAGGCCATCGACGCGGCGGTGCTGGGCTCCATCGAGTTCGCGGTCACGGTGCTCGACGTGCCGCTCATCGTCGTGCTCGGCCACGACAGCTGCGGCGCCGTCAAGGCGGCGCTGGGCGCGATCGACGACGGTGCGATACCGGGTGGCTTCGTGCGCGACGTGGTGGAGCGGGTCACGCCCTCGATCCTGATGGGCCGCCGCGAAGGCCTGACCCGCGTCGACGAGTTCGAGGAACGGCACGTGCGCGAGACGGTAACGCAGCTCATGTCCCGCTCGTCGGCCATCGCCGAGCGCGTCGCCGCGGGCACGCTGGCGCTAGCGGGGGCCACCTACCACCTCGCCGACGGGCGTGCGGCGTTGCGCGGCCACGTCGGCGACATCGGCGAATAGGCGGGGCATGGCCGGCTGACGGTCGGGAGACGAGCGCCCCACTAACACGGCGGTTGGCCGGCTAACTCCGCGACACGCCGAGGCGGGTCGGACAAATCCGGATGACCTGGGCCTACGGTGTGAATGTGTTGGATCTGGAACCGCGTGGCCCGTTACCCACGGAGATCTATTGGCGGCGCAGGGGCCTGGCGCTGGGCATAGCGATCATCGTGGTCGGAATCGTGGTCGCGATCGTCATCGGCTTCATGGGCGGCAACGAGGGCGCCAAACCCGCCACCGCCGACAAGCCCAACTCCGCTCAGGGCAAGCCCGGCGCGCCCGCGCCGCAGGCCCCGCCGGCGGCTCCGGGGCAGGACGGCAACAACCCGGCGGCGCCGGGTTCGGGGCAGAACCTGGAAATGCCCACCCCCACCGCGGCGGTGCAGCCGCCGCCGGTGCTCAAGGAGGGCGACGACTGCCCCGATTCGACGCTGGCCGTCAAGGGGCTGACCAACCAGCCGCAGTACTTCATCGGCGACCAGCCGAAGTTCACCATGGTCGTGACCAACATCGGCCTGGTGGCGTGCAAGCGGGACGTCGGTGCCGCGGTGCTGGCCGCATACGTCTACTCGCTGGACAACAAGCGGTTGTGGTCCAACCTGGACTGCGCGCCGTCCAACGAGACCCTGATCAAGACCTTCACGCCGGGCGAGCAGGTGACGACGGCGGTGACGTGGACCGGCATGGGGTCGGCGCCGCACTGCCCGCTGCCGCGGCCGGCCATCGGGCCCGGCACCTACAACCTGGTCGTGCAGTTGGGCAATCTGCGCTCGCAGGCGGTTCCGTTCATCCTGAACCCCCCGCCGCCCCCGCCGGGTCCGGTGCCCGCGCCGGGTCCGGCCGCCGCGGCCCCACCGGAGGGCCCGCAGGTCGCCCCGGCCCGCACGGGCTGAGATCTCAGCGGAGGGAGTCGGCGATCGTCGACTCCGCCAATTGCGACAGCCCCTCCCGCACGTGGCGGGCCCACATCGCGCCGATGCCCTCCACCGACTGCAGGTCGTTCGCGCTGGCCGCCAACAGCCCCTGCAGCGTTCCGAACGACCGGACCAACAGATCGACGTGGGCGAACTGCAGCCGGGGAATTCCGGCCATCGCGCGGTAGCCGCGCGGGCTCAGCGCCGAATCCTGCGCCTCGCCTGTCGTGGGATATCCGAAAACTTTTGCCAGACAAGTGAAGTCGAGCAGCTCGGCGTCCGACAGCGCGTCCAGCTCGTCCAGGGTGGCGGTCATCTGCGCTTCCGACAGCGGCTCCGGGCTCGCGTGATAGTCACGCACGATCAGTTCCCGGGCGATGTCGTTGTCGCCGAGCAGCTCATCGAGCTGCAGCCGCAGCTGGCGCCCGTCGGTCCCCAGCTCGACGACGTCGTTGTCGATGGCGAGGCTGATCCGGCGCACCAACTCGAGCCGCTGCACGACCGTCATGACGTCGCGCAGCGTCACGAAGTCCTCGATCTCCGCCCGCGACAGCTGCCTGCTGACCTCGTCGAGCCGGGCCTTGTACCGTTCCAGCGTGGCGATCGCCTGATTGGCGCGCGACAGGATGGTCGCCGAATCGGCCACCACGTGCCGCTCGCCGCCGACGTAGACGGTGACGATGTTCATCGAGTGGCTGACCGAGATCACCGGGTAGCCGGTCTGGATCGCGGCCCGCTCCGCCGAGCGGTGGCGGGTTCCCGACTCGTCGGTGGGTATCGACGGGTCCGGGACCAACTGCACGTTGGCCCGCACGATCCGGCTGCCGTCGGTGGACAGCACGACGGCACCGTCCATCTTCGCCAGCTCGCGCAGGCGCGTGGGCGCGTACCGGACGTCGAGCGCGAAGCCGCCGTCGCAGATGGCCTCGACGTTCTCGTCGTTGCCGAGCACGATCAGCGCGCCGGTGCGGCCGCGCAGGATGCGCTCCAGGCCGTCCCGCAGCCCGGTCCCCGGGGCCAGGCGGGCGACAGTCTCACGCAGACTCGGACCAGTCACAGCGTGTCATTCTGCGGCCACATCGCGTTACGCGTCCAGCCGCCGCGGCCCCGGGGGCGTGGCGGTGCGGTGATCGGCGATGTCGATCATGTGCTCGAGCGCCGCGACGATGGTCGGTGCCCGCAGCGCCCGCATGCCGCGCGGCACGATCTCGCGTCGGGGGTCGTCCCCGTCGGGAATCAGGGCGATGGTGAATCCCTGGCGTGCGGCCTCGCCCAGCCGCCGTTCCATTCCGCCGACCCGGCGCAGGTCGCCCGCCAGGCCGACCTCGCCGATCATCACCGCCGTCGTCGGCAGCGGCAGGTCGGCGTATGCCGACGCGAGCGCCAGCGCGACGGCCAGATCCGAGGACGGGTCGGTCAACCGCATGCCGCCCACGGTCGACAGGTAGACGTCGTTGACGGCGATGTTCAACCTGGCGTGCTTCTCCAGCACGGCGCCGATCATCGCGGCGCGGGAGTGGTCGATTCCGCTGACGGCGCGCCGCGGTGACCCGCCGGAAGGCGTCGCCAGCAAGGCCTGGACCTCGCCGATCAGCGGGCGCTTCCCGTCCAGTGTCACGGTGATCGCGGTCCCCGGGACCGGCGCCGGCCGCTGATCCAGAAACAGGTTCGACGGGTCGGCGACGCCCTCGATGCCGTTGTCGTGCAACATGAAACACCCGACCTCGTCGGCCGCGCCGAAGCGGTTCTTCACGCCGCGGACCATGCGCAGCGGACCGTTGCGGTCGCCCTCGAAATGCAGCACGACGTCGACGAGATGTTCCAGTGACCGCGGCCCGGCTATCGCCCCGTCCTTGGTGACGTGGCCGACCAGGATCAGGGCGACGCCGCCGGCCTTCGCGGCCGCGGTCAGGGCGGCGGTGACCGCGCGCACCTGCGTGACGCCGCCGGCGACGCCGTCGGCCTCGGTCGTGGACATGGTCTGCACGGAGTCCACGACGACCAGCGCGGGTTTCACCGTCGCGATGTGCTCCAGCACCGCGTGCACGTCCGATTCGGCGGCCAGGTAGAGCTCGTCACCGCCGCAACCGGTGCGGTCGGCGCGCAGCCTGATCTGGCCTGCAGACTCCTCACCGGAGACGTAGAGCGCGCGCCGGCCCGACTGCGCACACCGATGGGCGACGTCGAGCAGCAGCGTCGACTTGCCCGCGCCGGGATCGCCGGCCAGCAGCGTGACCGACCCGGGCACCACGCCGCCCCCGAGCACCCGGTCCAGTTCGTCGACACCGGTCGAGCGGTGCCGGCTGGTGTCCGGTTGCACGGAGGTGATCGGAACGGCCCGGGAAGCGGGCGGCCGTCGGCGGGCGCCGCCGACCGCGCTGAGCACTGCGACCTCGTCGACCGTGCCCCAGGTGCCGCATTCCAGGCAGCGGCCCACCCACTTCGCGGTGACGTGGCGGCATTCCGAGCAGCGGTATTGGGAGCGCGTGTTTGCCACGCCACGAAGGTATCGGGCCGGTCCGACAAGCCCGGCGTGACAGGCCGGGAACGCCCGGGTCAGACCTCCGGAGAGGTCACCGGGGCCGAGATCGGCACGAGCACGCTGGCCTGCCCGGCCTTCTCGAAATTGAAGGTGAAGTGGTAGTTGAGGCCATTGGTGATCGGCTTGGCCAAGGTGATGGTCGCCCTGGCCGCGGTGTCGGAGTCGATCGGGCCCGGCGCGACGTACTTACCCTCCGGCTCGCCGATGAACAACATTCCGCCGGCGGGGATGCGGGTGTCACCGGACACGGTCACCGTGCCGATCTCGCTGGTGATGCCCACGAGGTTGTCGGTGGTGTCCGGGGACTCGTTGACGGCCACCAGCGCCAGCTCCACCGTGCGGCCCGGCCGCAGGAAGTCGCCGCGTTGAACGGCTTGGATGCGGATGTTGCGCAGCGCCACGTTCTGGATCGTCACCTTGTTCCCGTTGATGGCCGGATCCTGCAGCGCCGTCTGCGAAACCTGGCCGGCTCCGCAGCCGCTGAGCAGGGCGGCCAGGCCCAGAACGGCGATGACGGCAAGGGGGAGGCGGATCTTGGAACGGTTCACTCGGTGCCTCCTGGCGGGCCGGTTCGACTTGGCAACGATGCGCATTCGCCTTTGCAACTATGCAGAGTAGTAGGGACCCGCCGACCGCGGTAGCGCGGGGCGCAGGATAGGCGGCGTGACCTGGGTAACGGGCCTCCGGTAAACTACCCAAAGGGCAAAACGAGGAGATGGGTGTGTGTCCTATTGCACGTCTTGCTCCGCCTGTCAACCCCTAACCTACGCGTGTTGTGCCTCTGACCTGCACTGTTGCTTCGCGCGTGTTGGGCCGCCGTGTTAGGATGAAGTAACGAAAGGGGCTCGAATCAGATGATCTTCAAGGTCGGCGACACCGTTGTCTACCCCCACCACGGTGCTGCGTTAGTCGAGGCGATCGAAACCCGGACCATCAAAGGGGAACAAAAAGAATATCTCGTCTTGAAAGTGGCGCAGGGCGACCTGACAGTTCGAGTTCCCGCGGATAACGCCGAGTACGTCGGCGTCCGCGACGTCGTCGGACAGGAAGGCCTCGACAAGGTCTTCCAGGTGCTGCGGGCCCCCCACACCGAGGAGCCGACCAACTGGTCCCGCCGGTACAAGGCCAACCTCGAGAAGCTCGCCTCCGGCGACGTCAACAAGGTCGCCGAGGTGGTGCGCGACCTGTGGCGGCGCGACCAGGAGCGCGGTCTGTCCGCCGGCGAGAAGCGCATGCTTGCCAAGGCCCGCCAGATTCTGGTCGGCGAACTGGCGTTGGCGGAGAGCACCGACGACGCCAAGGCGGAGACCATCCTCGACGAGGTTCTTGCTGCCGCTTCCTGAAGGCCGTGAGGCTGTGGTGGTCGCGGTCGTCCCGGCGGCGGGCTCCGGCCAACGGTTGGCCGCCGGTATTCCCAAGGCATTCTGTGAGGTCGACGGGCGCACCCTGCTCGAACGCGCCGTGGCCGGGCTGCTGGAGTCCGGGGTCGACCGCGTGATCGCGGCCGTTCCCGCCGATCGTGTCGACCAGGCCCGGCAGTCGCTGGCCGGGCAAGCCACCGTCGTGGCCGGCGGAGCCGACCGCTACGAGTCGGTGCGCCTGGCGCTGTCGGCCCTCGACGAGTCGGATCGCCCGGACTACGTGCTGGTGCACGACGCCGCCCGCGCGCTCACACCGCCCACGCTGATCGTGCGCGTGGTCGAGGCCCTGCGCGCCGGCCATCCCGCGGTCGTACCGGCGCTGCCCTTGCACGACACCATCAAGGCCGTGGACGCCAACGGGGTCGTGCTGGGCACCCCGGAGCGGGCCGGGCTGCGAGCCGTGCAGACGCCGCAGGGATTCGCCACCGACCTGCTGTTGCGCGCCTACCGGGCCGTTCGGGGTACCGGGGCTGCCGGGTTCACCGACGATGCGTCGCTCGTCGAGCACGTCGGCGGCCAGGTGCAGGTCGTCGACGGCGACCCGTTGGCGTTCAAGATCACCACCCAGCTCGATCTGTTGCTGGCCGAGGCGATCGTGCGCCGATGATCCAGCTGCCCCGCATCGGTTTGGCAACCGACGTCCACCCGATCGAGCCCGGGCGGCCCTGCTGGCTGGTCGGGCTGTTGTTCCCGGACGCCGACGGCTGCGCCGGCCATTCCGACGGCGACGTGGGGGCGCACGCGCTGTGCGACGCGGTGTTGTCGGCCGCGGGGCTGGGCGACATCGGCGCCGTGTTCGGGATCGACGATCCGCGCTGGACGGACGTCAGCGGCGCCGCCATGCTGTCGCACGTCGCCGAGCTGACCTCGCGGCACGGGTACCGGGTCGGGAACGCGGCCGTGCAGGTGATCGGCAACCGGCCGAAGATCGGCCCGCGCCGCGCCGAGGCGCAGCAGGTGCTGTCGGGGCTGCTGTGGGCGCCGGTGTCGGTGTCGGCGACGACCACCGACGGGCTGGGCCTGACCGGGCGCGGTGAGGGCCTGGCCGCCATCGCGACCGCGCTGGTCGTGCCCGTCGCGTAGCGACCCGTTGCGGGCGGGGCGCCTGATAACCGGCAGGTAAGCTGGCACGTCGTGACCGATCGCGCCCCCATGCGGCTCCACGACACGGCGGCAGGCGCCGTGCGTGACTTCGTCCCGTTGCGCGCGGGCCACGTCTCGATCTACCTGTGCGGCGCCACCGTCCAGGGCCAGCCGCACATCGGGCACGTGCGCAGCGGGGTGGCCTTCGACATCCTGCGCCGCTGGCTGATCGCCCGCGGCTACGATGTGGCGTTCATCCGCAACGTGACCGACATCGACGACAAGATCCTCAACAAGGCGGCCGCGGCGGGCCGGCCGTGGTGGGAATGGGCGGCCACCTACGAGCGCGCGTTCACCGCGGCCTACGACGCGCTGGACGTCCTGCCGCCGTCCGCGGAGCCCCGGGCGACCGGGCACATCACCCAGATGGTCGAGCTGATGCAGCGCCTGATCGAGACGGGGCACGCCTACGCCGCCTGCGGGGACGTCTATTTCGACGTGCTCAGCTACCCCGAGTACGGGCAGCTGTCCGGGCACCGGATCGACGACGTCCACCAGGGCGAGGGCGCGGCCACCGGCAAGCGGGACCCGCGCGACTTCACCCTCTGGAAGGGTGCCAAGCCGGGCGAGCCGTCGTGGCCCACGCCCTGGGGGCGCGGCCGCCCGGGCTGGCACCTGGAATGCTCGGCGATGGCGCATACCTACCTCGGTGCGGAATTCGACATCCATTGCGGTGGAATGGATCTGGTCTTTCCCCACCACGAGAACGAGATCGCGCAGAGCCGCGCGGCCGGCGACGGGTTCGCCCGGTACTGGCTGCACAACGGCTGGGTGACGATGGGCGGGGAGAAGATGAGCAAGTCGCTGGGCAACGTGTTGTCGATACCGGCGATGCTGGCGCGGGTGCGCCCGGAAGAACTGCGCTACTACCTGGGCAGCGCGCACTACCGGTCGATGCTGGAGTTCTCCGAGACCGCCCTGCAGGACGCGGTCAAGGCCTATGTCGGGGTCGAGGAGTTCCTGCACCGCGTCCGCACCCGGGTCGGTGCCGTCGCGCCGGGTGCATGGACCCCGCGGTTCGCCGAGGCCCTCGACGACGACCTGGCGGTTCCCGCCGCCCTGGCCGAAATCCATCACGCCCGCGCGGAGGGCAACCGGGCGCTCGACGCCGGCGATCACGAGGGCGCATTGCAGCAGGCCGGCGCGATCCGCGCGATGATGGGCATCCTGGGCTGCGACCCGCTCGACGAACGCTGGGAGACCCGCGACGAGACGTCGGCTGCCTTGTCCGCCGTCGACGTGCTGGTGCGCGCCGAGCTCGCAAGCCGCGACAAGGCCCGTCAGGAGCGCAACTGGGCGCTGGCCGACGAGATCCGCGACCGGCTCAACGAGGCCGGCGTCGAGGTCACCGACACCGCGGACGGGCCGCAGTGGTCGCTACGCGGCGACGGGAGCAGGTAAATGGCCGGCAACTCGCGGCGCCGCGGCGCGGTACGCAAATTCGGAACCAAGAAGGGCCCGACCGTCGGGTCGGGCGGTCAGCGCCGCCGCGCCCTGGAGGGGCGCGGGCCCACCCCGCCGGCGCACCTGCGGCCCAATCATCCCGCGGCCAAGCGCGCCCAGCAGCAGGCCCAGCAGCGGCGTCCGGTCAAGCGGACCGACGAAGCGGAAACGGTGCTCGGCCGCAACCCGGTGCTGGAGTGCCTGCGCGCCGGCGTGCCGGCGACCGCGCTCTACGTCGCCCTGGGCGTCGAACCCGACGAGCGGCTGACCGAATCCGTCTCCCGGGCCGCCGATTCGGGCATCGCGATCCTCGAGGTGCCGCGCTCGGACCTGGACCGCATGACCGCCAACCATCTGCACCAGGGCATCGCGTTGCAGGTGCCGCCCTACGACTACGCCCATCCCGACGACCTGCTCGCCGACGCTCTCGGCTCGCCGCCGGCGCTGCTGGTCGCGCTGGACAACATCTCCGATCCCCGCAACCTCGGCGCGATCGTCCGTTCGGTGGCGGCGTTCGGCGGCCACGGCGTGCTGATCCCGCAGCGGCGTTCCGCGTCGGTGACGGCGGTGGCCTGGCGCACCAGTGCCGGGGCGGCGGCCCGCATGCCGGTGGCGCGGGCCACCAATCTCACCAGGACGCTGAAGGATTGGGCCGATAAGGGCCTGCGCGTGGTCGGCCTGGACGCCGGCGGAGACACACCGATCGACGACTTGGACGGCACCGACCCGCTCGTGGTGGTCGTCGGCTCGGAAGGCAAGGGGCTGTCGAGGCTGGTGCGCCAGACCTGCGACGAGGTGGTGTCGATCCCGATGGCCGGGCGCACCGAGTCGCTGAACGCCTCTGTGGCCGCCGGGGTGGTGCTCGCCGAGATAGCCCGCCGGCGCAGGGGCTAGCCTCTTTGGCCGAGCAGACGCAGAATCGCCCAAAACGGGCAGTTTCCCGGCGATTCTGCGTCTGCTCGCGCACATGGGGTGCGCTGCTGGCGGCAGTGACGCTCCTGGCCCCAACGGCCTCCGCGCAACCGCCCGGCTTCGATCTGCAGGCGCACCGCGGCGGGCGCGGCGAGACCACCGAGGAATCGCTGCGGGCGTTCGCCAAGTCGATCGAATTAGGCGTCACCACCCTCGAATTCGACATCGTCCTCACCGAAGACGGGCAGCCGCTGGTGTGGCACGACGCGACGATCGAGCCCGAGAAGTGCTCGGACACCGCGGCCGCGTTCCCGCACGACCCCCGGTACCCCTACGTCGGCAAGCTGGTGCACGACCTGACGCTGGCGCAGATCCGCACCCTGGACTGCGGCAAGCGGCTCCCCGATTTTCCCGACGCGGAAGTTTTGCGGGGCAACAGGATAGCGGTCCTGCCGGAGGTGTTCGCGCTCGCCGATTCCTACCGCGCCGACATCCGCTACAACATCGAGACCAAGGTGGAGGCCGACCGGCCCGCGGATTCGGCCGACCCCCAGCAGTTCGTCGACGTGATACTGGCCGCGGTCCGGGCGGCGGGCAAGGCCGATCGCGTGGAGATACAGAGCTTCGACTGGCGGACGCTACCGCTGGTGCGCCGGGCCGACCCGTTGATTCCCCTGGCGGCGTTGTGGGACCACACGACGTGGGTACCGGATTCGCCGTGGTTGAACGGCGTCGACCCAGCCTTCGTCGGGGATCCTCTCGTCGGGGCGAGGCTGGTCGGTGCAGACACCGCCTCGCCGGACTACACGCTGGTGGACAAAGCCTTCGTGGACCGCGCGCACGCGTTGGGGCTCAGGGTCATTCCGTGGACCGTCGACGACGCCGCCGACATGCGCGATCAGATCGCCGACGGGGTCGACGGGCTGATCACCGACTACCCGACGCTGGCGCGCAGCGTAATGGCCGGGCTCGGTATGCCGCTGCCGCCGGCCTACCACCGGAACTAGAGGCCCAGCAGCCGCGCACTCGCCCACAGGGCGACCACGGCCGCCACCAGGCTCACCGGAACGGTGCACAGCCCGAGGCGGTTGTACTCCCCGACCCCGAATTCGACATCGTGACGGCGCAACACGCCGCGCCACAACAGGTTCGACAGCGAGCCGACGTAGGTCAGATTGGGGCCGATGTTGACCCCGAGCAGCACCGCGAGCACGGCGACCGGCCCGGCGGGCGCCACCAGCGGCAACAACACCAGCGTCGCCGGCAGGTTGTTGACGATGTTGGCCAGCACCGCGGCCACCGCGGCGATCGCCAGCAGCGCAGCGAGACCCGAACCGGACGGCAGCACATGGGACATGGCGGCATCCATCCCGTTGAGCATGACCGCGTGCACCACCACGCCGAGCCCCAGCACGAACACCAGGAACGACACGCTCGCCGAGCCCACGATCTCGACCACCGAGGTGTGCCCGCGACCGAGGCTGCGCACCGCCAGCACCGAGGCGCCGGCCAGCGCCACCCACGCCGGGGCCACGCCGACCGACTGGCCGACCGCGAACCCGGCCAGCGTCAGCCCCACCACCACCAACACGAACACCGGTGGGCGCGGTGCCGGTTCGCGTTCCTCGGGATGGGGGGTGACGCGCAGGTCCGCCGCGAAGAACCAGCGGAAGGCCGCATACACCACGGCGATGGTGACCAGCCAGGGCAACGCCATCACCAGGGCGAACCTGGTGAACGAGATGTTCGCCACGTGGAAGGCCAGCAGATTGGTCAGGTTCGACACCGGCAGCAGCAACGACGCGGCGTTGGCCAGGGAAGCGGTGGCGTAGGCATAGGGGCGCACCGGCGTGCGCAGCAGGCGCACGCTGGCCAGCACCACCGGCGTCAGCAGCACCACGGTGGCGTCCAGGCTCAGCACGGCGGTGATGGTCGAGGCGATGACGAACACCTGGCGCAGCAGCCCGTGCGACCCGACGCGCACCCGCGCGATCGCGGCCCCCGCGGCCTCGAACAGGCCCTCGTCGTCGCAGAGTTTGGCGAGCACCAGCACCGCCCCCAGGAACGCCACCACACCGGACAGGTCGGCGACCTGTCGCACCGCCTGGTGCACCGAGATCGCGCCGGCCCCGACGAGGATGGCGGCCGCCGGGACCGCCGCGAAGGCCTCCGGCCAACCCGACGGGCGCAGCACTGCGAACCCGAGGACGACAGCGAGCAGCAACAGCGAAAGAGCCAGCATCACGGTTCGATCCGTCTCACGCCCAGGGGTTCTCGCGCCGCCACACCGTGGGCAGGTGCAGCGCGACGCCGTCCCGTGTGGCCAGTTCGTCGAGGACGCGGATGGACACGTCCAGGTCGTCGCCCGCATAGGGCAGGGCGCGCAACGGCTTCGACAAGGGCCTGAAGAAGTCGTCCCAGTGGACCAGGATCACCCGGCGCGCGCCCACCGCGCGCACGGTCTGCGTCCAGTAGTCGACGAGGTAGGACCGGGGCTGCAGGCCGAGCTGGCCGACGCTGAGGTAGACCGCGTCCGCGCCCTGGCCGGCCAGCGCGCCCTCGACGAAGCCGGCGCTGCCCTGGATCAGCAGCCGCCGGCCCGACGGCAGGTGGTGCACCAGCGCCGACCACGCCTCCCCGCAGCGGTAGGCCGACGCCCGCACCGGCGGGGTGAGCGGCGCATCGATCGCCCCGGGAAACCGGTCGGGCGGGCAGTGCCGCGACCGGACCAGCGTGACGTCGTAGGCGCCCAACCGGATCGGCTCGCCGCCGACGGCGACCACCAGCCGGTCGGGGGACAGGCCGTACCCCCGCCCGACATTGGCCGCCGATCGCCCGCCGACCAGCTGCGCGCCGGTGCGGTCGGCGACCAGGGCGGAGTCCAGGACGTGGTCGATGTGGGTGTGCACGGCGATGACCGCCGCGAGCCGGGACACCTTGGCGCGGGCGAGGCAGCCGTCGACGCGCGCCGGTGCCGGGGCCACGGTGCCGGCGGCGACCCGCGCCAGGCCGGGTCGGGAGAAGTACCCGTCGGTCATCAGCGCGGACGACCCGTCGTCGACCAGCAGCGTCGACACGCCCAGCCACGTCACCGAAAGTCCCGATTCGGCGGCGGGCACGTCGAACCGGTCCGCATATCGCGCGATATCGGGCCGGCCGAGTCGCAGCCGCATCAGCAGAACGCCCTGATGTCGGAGCCGGCGGCCCTGAGCCGGTCGCGCACCGCGGCGGCGATCTGCACCGCGCCGGGCGAATCTCCGTGCACGCAAACCGATTCCACGTCGACGGCGACGCGGGCACCGTCGATCGCGGTGACGTGCCCCGAGGTCACCATGGTCACGACGCGCTCGGCGATCGCCGCCGGGTCGTCGAGCACGGCGCCGCGTTCCCGGCGGGAGACCAGGCTGCCGTCCGGGTGGTAGGCGCGGTCGGCGAAAGCCTCGGCGACCGTGCGCAGGCCGAGGCGGGCCGCCTCGTCGAAGAACGCCGAACCCGCCATGCCCAGCACCGGCAGGCCGGCGTCCACCAGGTGTACCGCCGCGGCGACGGCGGCGCCCTGCTCACGGTTCGCGACGATCGTGTTGTACAGCGCGCCATGGGGTTTGACGTAGGAGACCGTCGAACCGCACGCCTGGGCGATCGCCTGCAACGCGCCGATCTGGTAGACCACGTCGGCGAGCAGTTCCTCGGCGTCGACGTCGATGAAGCGCCTGCCGAACCCCGCGAGGTCGCGATAGCTCACCTGGGCGCCGATGCGCACCCCGCGCTCGGCGGCCGACCGGCACACCTGCAACAGGCCGGCGGGATCGCCCGCATGGAATCCACACGCCACGTTGGCGCTGGTGACGATCTCGAGCATCGCCTCGTCATCGCCGAGACGCCAGACACCGAACCCCTCGCCCAGGTCGGCGTTCAGGTCGATTCCGGCCACCTGCCCAGCTTAGGGAAGCGTCGGACGGCGGCGTCGCCCGAGTAGCCGGCACAGCAGGTAGATCACGAAGGAGATGGTCGCGACGAAGACCGAGACGGGGACGCCGGGCGCCAGCGAGAGCACGATGCCCCCGACGGCGGAGAACTCGGCGAAGGCCACCGAGACCGCGATCGCGGCGGCCGGCGAGGCGACCACCCGGGCGGCCGCGGCCGCCGGCGTGATGAGCAGCGCCATCACCAGCAGCGCCCCGACGATCTGCACCGCCTGGGCGGCCACCACGCCGACCAGGGCGGCGAACACGACGCCCAGGGCGCGGACCGGCACACCTCGCGCGGCCGCCACCTCCGGGTCGACGGTGGCGAACAACAACGGGCGGTAGCACGCCGCCAGCACGGCGGCGACCAGCAGACACACCAGTGCCAGCATGGCCAGGCCGGTGTAGCCGACGCCGACGATCTGGCCGGTCAGCAACGCGAAGCTGGTGCCGGTCCGTCCGGGGTAGAGGTAGACGAACAGCACCGCCAGCCCCATCCCGAACGCCAGCACCACGCCGATCACCGAATCGCGTTCCCGGGCGCGCTGGCCGAGGATCCCGAACACCGCGGCGGCCAGAGCGCTGCCGGCCAGGGCTCCCACGCTCACGGGGGCCCCGACCAGCAGCGCGAACGCGGCGCCCGTCAGCGACAGTTCGCTGGATCCGTGCACCGCGAACGACATCTGGCGCATGACGACGAACGGTCCGATCAGGCCGGCCACCAGTCCCAGCAGGGCGGCCGCCAGCAGCGCCTGCCGGACGAAGTCGTAGTTGAGCAGGTGGGCGGTGACATCGAAGGAGAACAGGTGGCCCAGCACGTCGGGGAGGCGGTGGTTCACCGGCGGTGCCCGTCGATCGGCTCGCCCACCACCACGTAGCCACCTTTGGCCTTCACCACCTCGATGTCGGCCCGGTACAGCGCCGACAGCGTCTCGGTGGTCATCACCTGCTCGACGGTGCCGACCCCGAAGCGGCCGTCGACCAGGTACAGGACCCGGTCCACGTACGGCAGGATCGGGTTGACCTCGTGGGTGACGACGACGACGGTGGTCGCGGCGTCCCGGCGGCGGCGGTCGATCAGCGCCGCCACCAGCTTGGCGTTGGCCGGGTCCAGGGTGAGCAGCGGTTCGTCGCACAGCAGCAACGCCGGTTCGCTGACCAGCGCCTGCGCGATCCGCAGCCGTTGCAGTTCGCCGCCCGAGAGCACGCCGACGCGGGCGTCGGCCAGATGCTCGCCGTTGACCTGGCGCAGCGCGCGTCGGACCGCCGCCCGGCGACGGGCCCGCCCGGCCGACCGCAGCGGGGTGACGCCCCAGCGGCGCCCGTCGGCGCCGAGTTGCACCAGGTCGCGCCCGCGCAGCATCACGTCACGGTCGAGCGGACGATGTTGCGGCACGTATCCGATCCGGTCGCTGCCTGCGGTGACGGGCCTGCCGTCCACCAGCACCGTGCCGCCACTGAGCGGCAGCTGCCCGAGCAGCACCTTGAGCAGCGACGTCTTCCCGCTGCCGTTGGGGCCCAGCACCGCGATGAACTCGCCCGCGGACACCGACAGGTCCAGGCGGTCCCACAGCGTGCGGTCACCGAACGCCAGCCGGGCGTCGGTCATGCGGACCGCGGGCGTGGGGTGGCCGACGGCCGGGGCCGCTTGCACGCTCACGGCTGCGCCCGCCGGTTGGTGCGCAGGGCGGCGAGCAGCCGGTTGACCGTGTCACGCTGCCAGGTCAGGTAGTCGGTGTGCTCCGGCAGGGTCTCGGTGACCTCGGTGACCGGCACGCCCGCGCGCCGTGCGGCTTGTCGCAGGCCGTTGACCGCGGGCGTCGACGTCTGCGGGTTGACCAGCAGCGCCGAGACCTCGCGGTGCTCGATGAGGCCGAGGACGGATGCCATGTCGGCCGGCGCGGGATCGGTTTCGGTCTCGCCGGCCGCGGTGAACGCGGCCGGGGTGCGATCCACCAGGCCCGAGGCGGTCAGCAGGTAATGCACCACCGGTTCGGTCGCGACCACCGCGGTACCGGGATACGCGCCGGCGATGGCGTGCTCGGAGAGGGCGACGGCGTCGGCCCCGCGGCAGAAGTCGGCGGCGTTGGCGCGGTAGTCGGCGGCGTCGCGCGGGTCGATGGCCGCCAGCCGGTCGGCGAGGGTCGCGGCGACCGACTTGGCAACGTCCAAGTCGTAGAAGACGTGCTCGTCGGGGGGTTGCCGGCCCGGTGCCGGGGATGCCGCGAACGAGTAGGCGTCGACCGACGCGGCGCGCGGACGCCCGGCCAGCGCCTGGTTCACCCAGGGGTCGTAACCGCCGCCGTTGTAGACGACCAGCGCGGCGTCGGCGATCGCGGCGGCGTCCGAGGGGGTCAACCGGTACGCGTGGGGATCGGCGTCGGCGCCGCTCAGGATGGACGTGACGGCGACATGGCGGCCCGCGACCGCGCGCGCGACGCTGCCCCATACGTCGGTGGACGCGACCACCGTGTTCGCGTGCGGGTGCCCGGGAGGCGCGCAGCCGGTGAGGGCGGTGGCGCCGACGAGGGCGATCGACGAGACCGATCGCCAGCGACGCCGCACGTCGACTCCTGCCCTGTGTGTCCCGCCGGCGCTGCGCGTCCCGGGTCGTTCTTCGTGGCCCGATCGGCCGACCCGTAATACTAATGAAAATCGTTTCCATTACAAAGTGGCGGCGCGAAGCCTCCTAGGTGCCGACGGTGATCCGCTGTAGCCTCACCGAACGTGAGCCCCACCCCGCGCCGGCGCGCGACCCTGGCCTCGGTGGCGGACGAACTCAAGGTCTCGCGCACCACCGTCTCCAACGCGTTCAACCGGCCGGATCAGCTCTCCGCCGCCCTGCGCGAACGCGTGCTGGCCGCGGCGAAGCGGCTGGGCTACCCGGGACCCGACCCGGTCGCGCGATCGTTGCGCACGCGCAAGGCCGGCGCCGTCGGCCTGCTGATGGCCGAACCGCTGACGTACTTCTTCAGCGACCCGGCGGCGCGGGACCTGGTCGCGGGAGTCGCGCAGTCCTGCGAGGAGCTGGGGCAGGGCCTGCTGCTGGTGGCCGTCGGCCCCACCCGCAGCCTGCAGGACGGCACCGCCGCGGTGCTGGCCGCCAGTGTGGACGGCTTCGTGGTGTATTCGGTCTGCCACGACGATCCCTACCTGCAGGTGGTGCTGCAGCGCCGCCTGCCCGTGGTGGTGGTCGACCAGCCCAAGGGGTTGTCGGGGGTGTCCCGGGTGGGCATCGACGACCGGGCGGCGATGCGCGAGCTCGCCGAGTACGTGGTGGGGCTTGGCCACCGCGAGATCGGGTTGCTGACCATGCGGCTGAGCCGGGACCGCCGGCAGGGCCTGGTCGACACCGACCGGCTGCGCTCGCCGGACTTCGACGTGCAGCGCGAACGCATCCTCGGCGTGTGGGAGGCCATGAGCGACGCCGGTGTGGACCCGCAGTCGCTGACCGTGGTGGAAAGCTACGAACACCTGCCCGAGTCGGGCGGCGACGCCGCGCGGGTGGCGCTCGAGGCCAATCCGCGGATCACCGCGCTGATGTGCACCGCGGACGTGCTGGCCCTGTCAGCCATGGATTACCTACGGGCGCACGGCATCTACGTGCCGGGCCAGCTGAGCGTCACCGGGTTCGACGGGGTGCCCGAGGCGCTCAGCCGGGGCTTGACCACGGTGGTGCAGCCGAGCCTGCGCAAGGGGCGCCGCGCCGGTGAACTGTTGCTGCGGCCACCGCGCACGGGGCTGCCGGTCGTCGACCTGCTGGATACCGAGCTGATCCGGGGCCGGACCGTCGGTCCGCCCGGCTAAGGCGCCCGTTCGGTGTCACCGATCAGCAGTCGCACCGCCAGGTCTAGGCGCTTGCTGACGTCGGTCGCCGAAGCGCGCCGGGTGAGCCACGCCAGCAGGTTCGACAGCCACACGTCCGAGATGACCCGGGCGATGTGGTACTGGTCCTCGGTGGGTTCGCCGTCGGCCATCGCCCGGGCGAACATCGAGTCGATGAGCTTCTCGACCTGGTCGACCTCGCTGGCGGCGGACGCGTCGGCGAAGACGTAGGCGCGGGTCATCGCCTCGGTGAGCAGCGGGTTGCGCTGCATCGCCCGGTTGAGCTTGCCGACCATGAAGTTCAGCCGCTGGAACGGACTGGCCCCGGCCACCGCGGAGCGGTCGGTCTTGGCGTCGATGCGGCTGAACTCCCGGCCCAGCGCCGACACCAGCAGGTGCACCTTCGAGGGAAAGTACCGGTACAGCGTCCCCACCGCGACGTCGGCGCGGTCCGCGACCGCCCGCATCTGGACCGCCTCGTAGCCGCCCTTGGACGCGATGGCCATCGTGGCGTCGAGGATGCGCTTGCGGCGCTCCCGCTGCGCCTCCGAACCGAGCTCGGACTCGGCCAGGACCGCCACGTTCATGACCTCGCGCGGCTGCGAGTCGGACACTCGGCCCGAGTTCGTGTTGGCTGGCATCTGACGGATTGCTCCTCCCGTGGGCGGCTCGCTTGCAAACGATACGCACGCTGAGTGTGAATTTCCCACCTCCGTACCGCCGGGACAGCCATATGTGCTGCTGTAATGCAGTTTTACTTGACGGTCGATCGCTGGCACTATTAGAACACGTTCTAGTCTGATGACGATGCGGGTTGCGTAGCAACCCGCGGAGGAATCGGACAATGCGGACCGTCGGTCAACGCCGGATTCGTCACCCCGGAACACGACACGGAGGGCTCACACGTGGTAGCGACCGTCACCGACGAGCAGTTCGCGGCCCGTGAGTTGGTGCGCGACTGGGCCCGCAACGCGACCTCGGGCCCGGGCGGGACCGCGGCGATCCGCGCCGTCGAGCAGGGCAGCGCCGACGCCTGGCGGCCGGTGTTCGCGGGCCTGGCCGACCTCGGCATCTTCGGCGTGGCCGTCGCCGAGGAATGCGGGGGAGCGGGCGGCAGCATCGAGGACCTGTGCGCGATGGTCGAAGAGGCGGCCAGGGCGCTGGTGCCCGGGCCGGTCGCGACCACCGCGCTGGCCACGCTGGTGGTCACCGACCCCGAGATGCTGGCGGCCCTGGCCTGCGGTGAACGCTTCGCCGGGCTGGCCCTGGAAGGCGACGTGCGGTTCGACGCCGGCGCCGCACGGGCGTCGGGCACGCTGCCGTGGGCGCTCGGCGCCGCCGAGGGCGGCGTGGTGCTGGTGCCGGCCGATGACAGGTGGCTGCTGGTCGACACCGGCAGCGAGGGCGTGCGGATCGAGCCGCTGCGCGCCACCGACTTCTCCCGGCCGCTGGCCCGGGTGGTGCTGACGTCGGCGCCGTGCACCGCGCTCGAGGTGCCGCAGCGGCGCGTCCGGGAACTCGCCGCGACGGTGCTGTCCGCCGAGCTGGCCGGCGTGACCCGGTGGTCGCTGGATACCGCGGTCGCCTACGCCAAGGTGCGCGAGCAGTTCGGCAAGCCGATCGGCAGCTTCCAGGCCGTCAAGCACCTGTGCGCGGAGATGCTGTGCCGGGCCGAGCAGGCCGAGGTGGCCGCCGCCGACGCCGCGCGCGCCGCCGGGGACCCCGATCAGGCCCAGTTCGCGATCGCGGCGGCCCTTGCGGCGAGCGAGGGGATCGCCGCCGCGACGGCGAGCGTCAGGGACTGCATCCAGGTGCTCGGCGGCATCGGCTGCACCTGGGAGCACGACGCGCACCTCTACCTGCGCCGCGCCCACGCCATCGGGCGCTTCCTGGGCGGCGCCGAACACTGGCTGCGCCGCATCACCGAACTGACCCAGGGCGGGGTGCGTCGCCGGCTGGGGATTGACCTCACCGACGTCGAGGGACTGCGGCCGGAGATCGCCGCCGCCGTCGCCGGCGTGGCCGCGCTGCCCGAGGAGAAGCGTCAGGTGGCGTTGGCCGAGGCGGGCCTGCAGGCGCCGCACTGGCCGGCGCCGTACGGGCGCGGCGCGTCCCCGGCCGAACAGTTGCTGATCGACCAGGAGATGGCGGCCGCCGGGGTGGTCCGCCCCGACCTGGTGATCGGGTGGTGGGCGGCCCCGACCATCCTCGAGCACGGCACCCAGGCGCAGATCGAACGGTTCGTGCCCGCCACCACGCGCGGCGAAATCCTCTGGTGCCAGCTGTTCTCCGAGCCGGGCGCCGGATCCGACCTGGCCTCGCTGCGCACCAAGGCGGTCCGGGTGGACGGCGGCTGGGCGCTGACCGGGCAGAAGGTGTGGACGTCGGCGGCGCACAAGGCGCACTGGGGCGTGTGCCTGGCCCGCACCGATCCCGACGCCCCGAAGCACAAGGGCATCACCTACTTCCTGGTCGACATGAAATCGCCCGGCATCGAGATCCGGCCGTTGCGCGAGATCACCGGCGACTCGTTGTTCAACGAGGTGTTCCTGGACAACGTGTTCGTGCCCGACGAGATGGTGGTCGGCTCCGTGAACGACGGCTGGCGGCTGGCGCGCACCACGCTGGCCAACGAGCGCGTGGCCATGGCCACCGGTACCGCCCTGGGCAACCCGATGGAAGAGCTGCTCGCAGTGCTGGCCGCGCTCGACCTCGACGCGGCCCAGCAGGACCGGCTGGCGCGGCTCATCGTCCTGGCCCAGACGGGCTCGCTGCTGGACCAGCGCATCGCCCAGCTCGCCGTGGGCGGACAGGATCCCGGGGCCCAGTCCAGCGTGCGCAAGCTCATCGGGGTGCGCTACCGGCAGGCGCTGGCCGAATACATGATGGACGTGAGCGAGGGCGGCGGGCTGGTCCACAACCAGGCGGTGTTCGACTTCCTCAACACCCGCTGCCTCACCATCGCCGGCGGCACCGAGCAGATCCTGCTCACGGTCGCCGCCGAGCGGCTGCTCGGGCTGCCCCGCTGACGGCGAGGGCCTTTCGGCCATGCGGCTCGGGACTTGTGGCTGCTGACGGCCGGCGGCGGCGCTTCTAGCGTTGATGCTTGTGAGCTATGACGCCATGGTCGCCACCGCGATCGTCGTCTTCGTGGGCATGCTTTTGCTCGCCGCGTCGGTCCGGGTGGTGCAGCAGTACGAGCGGGGCGTGCACTTCCGTCTCGGCCGGGTGATCGGGGTCCGCGAACCCGGGTTGCGGTTCATCGTCCCGGTCATCGACCGGCTGTGGCGGGTCTCGATGCGCATCGTGACGATGCCGATCCAGTCCCAGGGCATCATCACCCGGGACAACGTCAGCGTCGACATCGCCGCGGTCGCCTACTTCCGCGTGATCGACGCCCGCAAGTCCGTCGTGGTCATCGAAAACGTCCGCGCCGCAATCGATCAGATCGCACAGACCACGCTGCGCAACGTCGTCGGGCAGCACTCCCTCGACGAGGTGCTCGCCCAGACGGAGAAGATCAACGGCAGCATCCGCCAGATCCTCGACACCACCACCGTCGAGTGGGGCGTGGAGGTCACCCTCGTGGAACTCAAGGACATCCAGCTGCCCGACAGCATGAAGCGCGCGATGGCTCGCGAGGCCGAGGCCGAGCGGGAGAAGCGGGCCAAAATCATTGCCGCCGAAGGAGAGGCGCGCGCCGCCGCCGCGCTCGGCGACGCCTCCGACACGATGATGCGGCATCCGCTGGCGCTGCAGCTGCGCAACCTGCAGACCCTGCTCGAACTCGGCGTGGAGAAGAACACCACCATCGTGTTCCCGGCCCCGTTGATGAGCGCGATCGGGGAACTCACCGGCTTCCTGACGCGGGAGTTGGGCGCGGCCAAGCCGGTTGCACCCGAGGGATTTCCGGGGGAGCAGCTACACGCCACCGCCGCGCGCTGACCCGAAGCGGTAGGTCAGCCCGCGGCCGAGGCGTCGTACCGGGGTAATCCGGAACAGCGCCCGGGTGATCCACCAGTACAGCGGCGAGTAGTACCGGCTGAACTCCACCGGGTCCGCGAACCACCATTCGCCGTCGAACACCAGCCCCGGCACGGCCCGTTCCAGCTCGCGCGGGTCGTCGATGCTCCAGTTTAGTTGGGCGCCGGAGGCTTTCACCGGGGGATAGCGCTGCAGGATCCATACCCCTGCCCGGCTGTAGGCGTCGAACAGCATTTCCCCCGCCGGGAAATGGTCGACGATGCGCCGCAGCATCGCCAGCCCGTCGGCGCGGCGCAGGTACGGTGTCAAACCCTCGGCGACCACCAGCACCGGCCGGTCCCCGGGGATCGTGTCGAGCAGGCCGGTGTCGGCGACCGAGACGCCGAGGGTGTGGACGTGGGCGCGCTCGCCGAACAGCCGCCGCCGCAACGCGACGATGTCGGGCAGGTCGACGTCGTACCACTCGACGGTGGGCGGTGGGTCGACGCGGTCGGCCCGGGCGTCCAGCCCGCAGCCCAGGTGCAGCACGACGCAGTCGGGGTGGTCGTCGAGGAACCGCCGCACCCGTTGGTCGTAGGCCTTGGCCCGCACCGCGACGGACTTCTCATCGCGCCGGCGCATCCGCAACCCGCCGGCGTCGACGTCGATGCGCCGCAGGGCCTCGTCGGCCTGCCGGTCGCCCAGGATGGAATCCGGCCGGCGGCTGTCCAGCGCCTTGCCGTACAGCGTGACCAGCGCGGTCTGCTGCGTGCCGGTGAGGCTGACCTGCTCCCGGTCCACGGTCTGAGGACCTAGGAGAACGTCGTCTGCGCGCAGGTGCTGGGCGAGGTGATGTTGACCCCGGGATACACGACCTGCACGTGCGTGCAGACGATCACGCTGACGTCGGTCTTCGGCCGGCCCGTCGACCAGTCCGTGGAGTCGATGCGGCCGGTCGTCTGGTACTTGTCCGGCGGTCCCTCGCCGAAGTAGATGTCGGTGATCTCGTCGGTGCCCATGGACTTCATGACCCGCTCGTTCTGGCCGTTGGCGTGCGCGTCGAGGTAGGCCATCCGGTTCGGGGACCGGATCTCGGTGGTCTGGCGGGCCCACAGTCCGGGCGGGAAGCCGGTGACGCCCTCGGGCGTGCGCATGTCCGCCCCGGCGGTGAAGTCGCAGTGCCCATCGGAGGTGAAGCAGTTGAGGAAGGTGTGCGTCTCGAGCTGATTGGGGCCGTCCAACGGGAACAGCGTGGTGGCGGTGTTGCTCGCCGCGCCGGCGAGCGGGGCGAGCGCGAGCGCGGCGCCGACGACTGCGAATCCCGCCACCAGCCGCTTCATGTGCTCCCCCTCCCGGGTTGCTGATTCCAGGTGAATCTAACTCCGCGACTACTCGTCGTAGGTGACTTCCACCGAATCGGATTCGGGGTGGGACTGACAGGCCAGGATGAGTCCCTCGTCGAGATCCTGCTGCTCGAGGACGTCGTTGACCTCCATGGTGACCTTGCCGTTGCGCAAGGTGCAGGCGCACGCGCCGCAGTGGCCCTCCCGGCAGGAGAACGGGGCGTCCAGCCCCGCGGCGAGCAGCACGTCGAGCAGCTTGGCGTTGCGCGGCCACGACACGGTGTGGGTCTGGCCGTCGAGCTCCACCACGGCGGTGGCGGGCGGCCCCGCATCGCCCGCGCCGGCGTCGTCGAGTGTGACCGCCGCAAACGGGTCGGAGTCCAGCGACTTGAACACCTCGATGTGGATTTGCCGGGCGGGCACGTGCAGCGCCTCGAGGGCCTGCCTCGCCGCGTCCATGAACGGACCGGGTCCGCAGATGAACGCCGGCCGGTCGGTGAAGGGGGCGGCCAGCCTCGCCAGCGCGGTCGCGCCGGGCAGGCCCTGCAGCGTCTCCAGCCAGTGCACGACCGTGAGCCGGTCGGGATACTTGCCGGCCAGCTCGCGCAGCGCGTCGGCGAAGATCACCGAGCCCTCGTCGCGGTTGGCGTACAGCAGCGTCACCTGCCCGCTGCCCTGGGCCAGGGCCGACTTGCAGATCGACATGATCGGCGTGATGCCGCTGCCGGCGGCCAGCAGCAGGAAGTCGTCGTCGAGCGTCTTGGGCACGAAGGTGCCCGACGGCACCAGGACATGGATCCGCATGCCCGGGTGTGCGTGGTCGCACAGCCAGTTGGACGCGTAGCCGTCCGCGGTCCGTTTCACGGTGACCGCGAGCGCGTCGTCGGTGAACGGCGAGCTGCACAGCGAGTAGCAGCGCGCCACCGAGCCGGTGCGGTCGCTGGGGACGCGCAGCGTCAGGAACTGCCCCGGCGCGTACCGCAGCCGCTCCGCGGGGATGCTCGAGCCCTCGGGCACCGCGAACACCAGCGACCGCGCATCGTCGGTCTCATCGACCACCTCGGCGATCTGCAGCTCAAGGACGTGGTCGCCGAGTGGCTCGTCGAGATTCGTCTCGACCAAGACCCATCCTCCCTCTCGTCACAACTAGAACATGTTACAGAAAAGTGGATCCGTATCGCTACCAGCCGCAGGAATACCCTGCTCGACACGAATCGGAACGTGTTCTAGTCTCTGGTGTAAGTCCACTGCGTAAGTTTGGCTCAGGAGGCACCCTAAGTGACGTCCATTCAACAGCGCGATGCGCAGTCGGTCTTGGCCGGCATCGATGATCTGCTGCCGCGGATTCGGGAGCGTGCGCAGGCAACGGAGGATCTGCGGCGGCTGCCCGCCGAGACCGTGCAGGACCTGCAGGACATCGGTTTCTTCACCCTGTTGCAGCCCGAGCAGTGGGGCGGGCTGCAGTGCGACCCCACCATGTTCTACGAGGCGGTCCGCCGACTGGCGAGCGCGTGCGGCTCCACCGGCTGGGTGAGCTCGATCATCGGTGTCCACAACTGGCACCTGGCGCTGTTCGACCAGCAGGCCCAGGAGGATGTCTGGGGCGAGGACTCCAACGTGCGGGTCTCGTCGTCGTACGCGCCGATGGGCGCCGGCGTCGTCACCGACGGCGGGTACCTGGTCAACGGTTCGTGGAACTGGTCGTCGGGTTGTGACCACGCGACGTGGGCCTTTTTGGGCGGGCCGGTGATCAAGGACGGCCGGCCGGTGGACTTCGGCAGCTTTTTGATCCCGATCAGCGACTACCGCATCGACGACGTGTGGCATGTCGTCGGGTTGCGCGGCACCGGCAGCAACACCGTGGTCGTCAAGGACGTCTTCGTGCCCCGGCACCGGTTTTTGTCCTACAAGGCGATGAACGACGGTACCGCGGGCGGATACCGGACCAACTCCGCCCCGGTGTACAAGATGCCTTGGGGCACGATGCATCCCACCACAATCTCGGCGCCGATCGTGGGGATGGCCTACGGCGCCTACGACGCGCACGTAGAGCATCAGGGCAAGCGGGTGCGCGCGGCGTTCGCCGGGGAGAAGGCCAAGGACGACCCGTTCGCCAAGGTGCGCATCGCCGAGGCGGCCAGCGACATCGACGCGGCGTGGCGCCAGCTGATCGGCAACGTGGGCGACGAGTACGCGCTGCTGGCCGCGGGCAAGGAGATCCCGTTCGAGCTGCGCGCCCGCGCTCGCCGCGACCAGGTGCGCGCCACGGGCCGCTCGATCGCCTCCATCGACCGGCTGTTCGAGGCATCCGGTGCCACCGCGCTGGCCAATGACGCTCCGATCCAACGGTTCTGGCGCGACGCGCACGCCGGGCGGGTGCACGCCGCCAACGACCCCGAGCGCGCGTACGTGATCTTCGGCAACCACGAGTTCGGGTTGCCCCCCGGCGACACCATGGTCTAGGCCATGACCGTCACGGGGGAGCTGACGTTCGAGTCCACCTCGCGGTTCGTGGAGGTGGACGTGGACGGGTTGCTGCGGTTGCACTACCACGAGGCCGGTGCCGGCCACGACCAGACCGTGGTGCTGCTGCACGGCGGCGGCCCGGGCGCGGCGAGCTGGACGAACTTCGCGCGCAACATTCCGGTGCTGGCGCGTCACTTTCACGTGCTGGCCGTCGACCAGCCCGGCTACGGCCTCTCCGACAAGCGCGCCGAGCACGAGCAGTTCAACCGCTACGCCGCACGAGCGCTCAACGGGCTGTTCGACCAGCTGGGACTCGGTCGCGTTCCGCTGGTGGGCAATTCGCTGGGCGGGGGCACGGCGGTGCGGTTCGCGCTGGACTATCCCGACCGCGCCGGCCGCCTGGTGTTGATGGGCCCCGGCGGGCTGAGTATCAACCTGTTCGCGCCCGACCCGACCGAGGGCGTCAAGCGGCTGGGCAAGTTCTCCATGGAGCCCACCCGCGAGAACCTGGAGGCGTTTCTGCGGGTGATGGTCCACGACCAGAAACTGATCACCCCCGAGCTGGTCGACGAGCGTTTCGCCCTGGCCGCCTCGCCGGAGTCGCTGACGGCGACCCGGGCGATGGGCATCTCGTTCGCCGGGGCCGACGCCGAACTCGGCATGATGTGGCGCGAGGTGTACCGGCTGCGGCAGCCCGTCCTGCTGATCTGGGGGCGCGAGGACCGCGTCAACCCGCTGGACGGCGCGCTGGTGGCGCTGAAGACGATTCCGCGTGCGCAGCTGCACGTGTTCGGGCAGTGTGGGCATTGGGCGCAGGTGGAGAAGTTCGACGAGTTCAACAAGCTGACCGTTGATTTCCTGGGAGGCGCGAAATGAGCATCCGGTCGCTGGGCTATCTGCGCATCGGCGCCACCGACATGGCGGCCTGGCGCGAGTACGGCCTCAAAGTCCTCGGCATGGTCGAGGGCAGCGGCACCACCGACGGGGCGCTGTACCTGCGCATGGACGACTTCCCGGCCCGGCTGGTGATCGTGCCCGCCGAGCAGGACCGGCTGCTGGAGGCCGGCTGGGAGTGCGCCAACGCCGAGGGGCTGCAGGAGATCCGCAACCGGCTCGACGTGGAGGGCGTGCCCTACAAGGAGGCCACGGCCGCCGAGCTGGCGGACCGACGGGTGGCCGAGATGATCCGGTTCTCCGACCCGTCCGGCAACTGCCTGGAGGTGTTCCACGGGGTGGCGCTGGAGCACCGCCGCGTGGTCAGCCCGTACGGCCACCGGTTCGTCACCGGCGAGCAGGGCCTGGGGCACGTGGTGCTGTCCACCCGCGACGACGACGAGGCGTTGCACTTCTACCGCGACGTGCTCGGCTTCACGCTGCGCGACTCGATGCGGATGCCGCCGCAGGTGGTGGGCCGGCCCGCCGACGGGGCGCCGGCCTGGCTGCGCTTCTTCGGCTGCAACCCGCGCCACCACAGCCTGGCCTTCCTGCCGTTGCCGACGCCGAGCGGCATCGTGCACCTGATGATGGAGGTCGAGAACGCCGACGACGTGGGTCTGTGCCTGGACCGGGCCCTGCGCCGCAAGGTGCCGATGTCGGCCACCCTGGGCCGTCACGTCAACGACCTGATGCTGTCGTTCTACATGAAGACGCCCGGCGGCTTCGACGTCGAGTTCGGTTGTGAGGGAAGGCAAGTCGACGACAACGACTGGATCGCCCGGGAAAGCACCGCGGTGAGCCTGTGGGGCCACGACTTCACGGTCGGGATGAGCGGCTGATCCGGGGCTGATTGTGGCGGACTCCATCGATCCACGCGCCTTCCGGCAGGTGCTGGGGCAGTTCTGCACGGGCATCACCATCATCACCACGGTGCACGACGAGGTCCCGGTCGGCTTCGCCTGCCAGTCCTTCGCCGCGCTGTCACTGGACCCGCCGCTGGTGTTGTTCTGCCCGACCAAGGTGTCGCGGTCCTGGCAGGCGATCGAGGCCAGTGGGCGGTTCTGCGTCAACGTGCTGACCGAGAAGCAACGGCACGTCTCGGCCCGGTTCGGGTCCAAAGAGCCGGACAAGTTCGCCGGGATCGACTGGCACCCTTCGGAACTCGGTTCACCGATCATCGACGGATCGCTGGCCTTCATCGACTGCACCGTGGCCTCCGTGCATGACGGCGGCGATCATTTCGTGGTGTTCGGCGCGGTCCGCTCGCTGTCGGAGGCGCCCAAGATCAAGCCGCGGCCGCTGCTGTTCTACCGCGGCGAGTACACCGGCATCGAACCCGACAAGACGACGCCGGCCCAATGGCGTGACGACCTGGAAGCGTTCCTGACCACCACCACCCAGGACACCTGGCTGTAGCCCGTAACGGGGGGGTTAACACCGGCTGGCGCTGCGATGTCTAGCGGGTGTACTCGGGGGTGACGCGACGTCGCAATGAGTGCTACCGAAGCCCCCGCCGCGGCGTCGCCGGCCACCGCGGCGCCGGCCGATTACCTGAACCAGCAGATCGACCGGATATTGGTGGGCGACATCGCCCATCACTGCTGGGCCGCCGAGATGCCGCTGGACGGCACCGTCGCCGCCGGCGCGCTGCGAAAGAAGGCCGTACCGGCCCGGCGCAAGGCCGATCGGCGGTTGGCCGAAGCCCTCGAGTCCGAGGACGACGCCATGCTGCACCGGGCGCGCAAAGCCGCCAAAGGCGCCCGCTATGCCGCCGAACTGTGCCGGCCCCTGGGCAAGCCGAAGCGTGCGAGGCGAACCATCAAGCATTACAAGCGCATCCAGAACCTGCTCGGTGAGCATCAGGACACCACGGTCGCCGAGCAAGTCCTGCGCAGGATGGGCTCCGCGGCGGGGGACGTTTCGGGGGAGAACGGCTTCACCTTCGGCATGTTGTGTGCGCGCGAGGGGCAGATCGCCCACGAGTGCCGTCGGCGGGCCCGCCGGCTGCGCAGGTAGGATTTGCGGCTGTGCGCGTTCGGCGCTTCGGCGAACTCGAGGCGGTCGTCATGGACCGCGTGTGGAAGCGCGCCGAGGTTGTCACCGTCCGCGACATTTTCGACGACCTGGCTCGCGACCGGCGGATCGCCTACACCACCGTCATGTCCACCATGGACAACCTGCACCGCAAAGGCTGGCTGCAACGGGAACGGGCAGGAAAGGCCTTTCGCTACTGGCCGACCATGACCCGCGAGGAACATTCCGCGACGATGATGCGGGACGCCTTCGCCGCCGGCGGTGACTCCGACCTGGTGCTGACACATTTCCTCGAACAGATGGACGAGGGCGAGTCGCTGCGGGTCCGCGACTTCCTGCGGCGCATCATCGACGATCGGCCCGGGTCGTGAACGCCGCCCTGTTGCTGCTCGGGTACGGGTGCGGGCTGGCCTGGCTGGGGCCGCGGCTGCTGCGCCGGGTCACCGGCATCGGCGCGCATCCTCGGCTGGCGCTGGCGTCCTGGCTGACGGCGGTGGTCGCCGCGCTGGGGGCGTGGTTCGGCGCGCTCGCCGTCCTGGGCGTCGCGGCGGCGCAAAGCATGTGGCGGCACGGGGAACTGACCCTGTGTCTGAAGGTGTTGGGCGTCAGCGGCGCACTGGGGTTGCCGCGCGCGGCCGCCTCGGCTCTCGCGGTGTGCCTGTGGGTGGCCGGTGTGGTGGTCACCGCCGTCGCCGGCTGGCGTATCGGTCGTCAGATGCGGCGGCAACGAGCGCGGAGCCGGCTGCACGCGTCGACCGCCCGGGTGGTCGGGGTCCCCGGTGACCGGCCCGGCGTCGTCGTGGTTGCGGCGCCGCAGGCGGCGGCCTACTGCGTGACCGACCGGCCGCACTCCGTCGTCGTCGTCACCACCGCGGCGCTCGGCAGGCTCGACGAGGTGCAGCTGGCCGCCGTGCTGGCCCACGAGAACGCCCACCTGGCCGGGCGCCACCACGACGTCCTGATGGTGCTGCGCGCGATCGCCGCGAGCCTGCCGCGGTGGGCGTTGTTCCCCGCGGCCGCCGAAGCCGCTGCCGGCCTGCTCGAGATGTGCGCCGACGACAGCGCGGTGCGGCTACACGGGAAGATGCCGGTGTTGCGGGGCCTGCTGGCTCTCAGCGGTGACTCACCGGCACTGGCCTCGGCGGCGTTGGGCGCTTCGGGCACCGCGACGCTGGCCCGCGTCGCGCGTCTGGCGATTCCTGTCTCCCGCCGCACGCGGTGGCGGGAGCGCGTGACGCTCTGTGCGGCAATATGTCTCGCTTCGATCACCCCGGCGGTGGTGGCGCTGGCCTGTCAGCTGTGACCACCTCGGCGCCGGTGCCCGGCCGGCCGGTGCGCCACCGGGCCACGGCATGCCAGCCCACGCCGACGGCGACGAGCGCCGCACCCGCGGTTAGCAGCAACCACGGGCTCAGGCCGTTGACCCAGTCCGCCAGGCGGCTCTGCACGTCGCCGGCGGCCCCGACCACCGGGTCGTCGGCGCCGGCATCGGTGAAATACAACCGGATTTCGTAGTAGCCGTAGTAGGCCACGTACAGGCCGGTGAGCAGCACGACCACGCCGGCGATCCGGCCGACGAAGGGCAGCACGCGCCGAAACGCCGCGGTGGCCGACGAACCGGCCAGCGCGACGGCCAGCGCCGCGACCCCCACCATGATGGTCATGCCGGCGGCATAGGCGAGGAAGGCCAGCACGCCGGAGAGCACCGAGCCCTGTTTGAACGTCATGCTGATCACCGCGAGAAACGGTGCGATCGTGCACGACAGCGAGGCGATCGCGTAGCCCACGCCGTAGCCGTACATCGATCCCAGCCGTCCCGTCGGCGTGCCCCCGAAGCGCTTGGGAAGCACGACAGCGATGTCCTTGCCGGCCACCAGCCAGATTCCCACGCCGACGAGCAGCAGCCCGATCACCACGGTGGCGAACGGCAGATACCTTTGTGCCGAGGCGATCACGGGTGAGATCACCAGGCCGAAGGTGCCGAACACGGTCAGGAAGCCCAGCGACATGCCGGCGGTGGCCCCGGCGGCGCGGAGCAGGGCCGCCGGGCGTGAGATGTCGTGGCTGCCGGCGATCACCAACCCCAGGTAGCCGGGGAGGAAGGCGAAGCCGCAGGGGTTGAGCGCGGCCACCAGCCCGGCGCCCAGCGCGAAGCTCAGCGCGGCGGTGTCGATCACCGGTTGACCAATCCGCCGATCCGCTCGGTCAATTGGGATTCGGTGAGCCGGCCCTTGACGACGTCGACGCTGCCGTCGGCGCTGACGAACGCCCACGCGGGTTGGCGCGTGATGCCGAATTTGGCCCACACCGTCCCGTCGGTGTCGGCCAACTGGGTGAGCCCGCCGAGGTGGTATTTGTCGACAAAGGACTGCATCGACGACACCTGGTCGCGCGCCGCCACCCCGACGAACGTCACGCGCGGGTTGGCCGCCGCGACCTTGGCCAGGACCGGGGCCTCCTGCTGGCACGTCGGGCACCACGGCGCCCAGAACCACAGCACCGCCGGCTTCCCCGCCAGGCTTTCTCCGGAAAAGGATTGTCCGGTCAGCGTTTTGGCGGAGAACTGCAGCTGCGCCGGCACCCCGGTAGCCTGGCCGGCGGCAGCGTGCGGGGACGAAGCGGGCGCGTTCGGCGCTCCAGAAGGCTTCGCGGGGGAGCCGCATGCCGCGATGAGCGCCGCGACGGCGAGGGCGACGAGCGGGGCGGCCGAAAGGCGTGCCATCAAGGAGTCCTTCCCATCCGATCCATGTACTACCTACGTACGTAGATAGTACGTGCTGCGCGTGGATTGAGGCTTCCCGCGCCGGGTACTGCCCTTACAGCCCTAGGGGCTATACGGACCCACCCATCTCCGCTGAGCTGTTGAGGAGTGCTCGATGTTTCTGCACAACACCAAGATGATGTACACCGTTCGGGTCGACGACCCGGACCCGGCATTCGCCAAGCTCCTGCTGGAACAGTTCGGCGGCCCCAACGGGGAGCTCGCGGCGGCGATGCGTTACTTCCTGCAGGGCTGGAACGAGCCGCACGGACCGCGGCGCAGCATGCTGCTCGACATCGCCACCGAAGAGCTCTCGCACCTCGAGATGGTGGCCCAGATGCTGTCGATGCTGCTGAAGGGCTCGCCCTCGGAGCTGGTCGACCAGGTCGAGGGCACCTACCTCGGTGAGCTGCTGGACGGCAAGATGCCCGATTCCGCGACCGTGGCGCTCAACAGCGGGGCGAACGTGCTGGGCGGGGGCGGGCCGCGGCTCACCGATTCGCAGGGGGCGCCGTTCACCGCCGCATACATCGACACCCTCGGCTCGCCGGCCACCGATCTGCGCTCGGACATCGCAGCGGAGGCGCGGGCGAAGATCGTCTACGAGCGGCTGATCAAGCTCACCGACGACAGCGGCGCCAAGGACACGTTGAACTTCCTGATGACCCGCGAGATCGCCCACCAGAAGATGTTCGAGGCCGCGCTGTCGGCCATCGAGGACAACTTCCCGCCCGGAAAGTTGCCCGGTGACGAGAAGCTGGGGCACGCCTACGTCGCCGACTCCGGGACGTTCGGCGAGTCGGGCAGCGACGGCGGGGGAACCCGCGAGGGCTTCGAGCACGCCGAGTCCAACAGCTCCTGGGGCTTCACCCTCGACCAGGATCCGATTCAGCACGCCTCCGCTCAGCAGGTCGAGTAGCCCGCCAAAAAGCCGGAGGCGACGGTCAGTTCCGGCCGCGCTGCCACCAGCGTTGCCCGGGCTCCTTCGGATGGCCCGGGCACCACTGTGCTGCCGGCACGGTCCGGCGGACCTGCTCCACGTGAGCTCCGCACCCGGACCATGTCGTTTTCCCGCAGGTGCGGCATTTGACGGGGTGGCACATCAGCGGGGCTCCTCCTCGAGCGTCGGCGGCCCCTGCACGGGCCGTTGCAGTGTTGCGAATTCGGGTGTCTGCGCGGCGATGAGCACCGCTTCGAGCAGGCGGACGCCGTCCTCGTTGCCGGGGATCCGTGTCATGACCGGGCCGTGGAACCCGCGGCCGTCCACCACGATGATCGGGCTGCCGGCGGAGCCGCCGAGTGTGTCCTGGGCGGCTTGGTGGCTACGTTTGACGTCCGCGTCGAAACCGCTGTCGTCGAGCGCGTCGGCGAGCGATTCCTGAAGTCCGCACTTGGCCAGTATCTCCCTGATCTCGCCGCCGGTCAGCTCGTCCTCGCGCACATGGATCTGGGCGCCCAGCGAGTCGTAGAGGCGCGTGAACGCGTCCTGTCCGTGCTTGCCGACGACCGCGGCGAACAGGCGCCCCAGCCGTCGTGACCGTTCCATCATGCGCTTTTGCTTGCCCTCGAGTTCCTTGCCCTCGTTGAGAACGGCCAGGCTCATCTGGCGCAGGGTGACCGGTGTGTGGGTGGCGTGCGCGGCATCGAGCAGCCAGCGCGAGGTGACCCAGGAGAACGGGCACACCGGATCCAGGTAGAGGTCGACGTCAGGCATGTTCGCGATAATACCCCCGCGGGTATGACCTGTCGAAGCGGCTCCGCGGGCGCGCGGCGGCCGGGACCGGCAGCAGAATGGCTGTATGACTCTGGATCTGAACGGGTATTTCGCCCGCGTCGGCTATTGCGGCCCCGCCGAGCCGGGCCTGCAGGTGCTGCAGGAGCTGGTGTCGGCCCACGCGAGGGCGATTCCGTTCGAGAACCTCGACCCGTTGCTGGGGGTGCCCGTCGACGACCTGAGCGCGGCGTCCCTCTACGACAAGCTGGTCCGCCGGCGGCGGGGCGGCTACTGCTACGAGCAGAACGGGCTGATGGGATACGTGCTGGCCGAACTCGGCTTCCGGGTGCGGCGCCTGGGCGCCCGGGTGCTCTGGATGCGCCCGCCCGATGCGCCCTTCCCGACGCGGACGCACACCCTGCTGGCGGTGCGGTTCCCCGGTGCCCGCGGGGCCTATCTGGTCGATGTCGGCTTCGGCGGCCTCACGCCGCCCTCGCCCCTGCGCATCGAGACCGGCAGCGTCCAGCAGACCACGCACGAGCCCTACCGGCTGGAGGACCGCGGCGACGGGCTGTTGTTGCAGGCCATGGTGCGCGGCGAATGGCAACCGCTCTACGAGTTCACCACGCGGACCGAGCCGGATGTCGACCTGCAGGTGGGCAGCTGGTTCGTCTCGACGCACCCGTCGTCGATCTTCGTGACCGGCCTGATGGCCGCACTGGTCACCGACGACGGCCGGGTCAACCTGGCCGGCCGCGAGCTCACCTGGCACCGGGCCGACGGCAGCGAGAAACGCCTCCTGCCCGACGCGGCCGCCGTCGTCGACGCCCTGGGCGACCGGTTCGGCATCCACGTGGGCGAGCGCGCCGCGCTTCAGGCGCGCATCGACAGGCTCCTCGGCGGCTGACAGCGGGCACGGACGCGTCGGTGCGCGAGATCGACCTTCTGCAGTGCCCTTCTCGAACTTTCCCTGCAAAACGTCGATCTCGACGGAGGCTCGACACGCTCCTCGGCGGCTAGCGCGCGGCGAGCCAGGGGCCCATGCGCCGCAGCGCCTCTTCTATGTCGCTCGAGGGTCCGGCGAACGACAGCCGGACGAACGAATTGCCGCGCGCGGTGTCGAAGTCGATGCCGGGAGCGATCGCAACGCCGGTGTCGGCCAACAGCTCCGAGCAGAACCCGAGCGAGTCCGCGGTGAAGTCCGAGACGTCGGCGTAGACGTAGAACGCACCGTCGGTGGGCGCCAGCCGGTCGAGACCGATCCGGCGCAGTCCGTCGAGCAGCAGCGACCGGTTGACCGCGTACTGCCGCAGGTGGCCGTCGGCCTCGGCAATCGCCTCGGGGGTGAACGCGGCGACCGCGGCGAGCTGGGACAGCACCGGCGGGCAGATCGTGAAGTTGCCGGTGAGGCAGTCCACCGCGCGGCGCAGCTCGGTCGGCACCAGCAACCAGCCGAGCCGCCAGCCCGTCATCGCGAAGTATTTGGAAAAGCTGTTGACCACCAAGGCATCTCGCGATGTCTGCCACGCGCAGCTGGTCTGCGGCGCCCCATCGTAGACCAGGCCGTGGTAGACCTCGTCGCTGATCAGCCGGGCCCCGGAGGCCTCGCACCAGGAAGCGATGGCGGCCAGTTCGTCCGGCGGGATGACCGTCCCGGTCGGGTTGGCCGGGCTCGCCACGATCACGCCCTGCACCGGCGGGTCGAGCTCGGCGAGCATCTGTGCGGTGGGCTGGAAGCGGGTCTGCGGTCCGCAGGCGATGTCCACCACCTCACAACCCAACGCGGACAGTATGTTTCGGTAGCACGGATAACCGGGACTGGCCAGCGCCACCCGGTCGCCCACGTCGAAGCACGACAGGAAGGCGAGCAGAAACCCGCCCGAGGAGCCGGTGGTGACGACGACCGCGTCGGGCTCGACGTCGATCCCGTGCCGGCGCCGGTAGTCCGCGGCGATCGCGGCGCGCAGCTCGGGCACGCCCAACGCCACGGTGTAGCCGAGCTGGTTGAGGTGCAGGGCGGCGGCCGCGGCCGCGCGCACCGGCTCGGGAGCGCCCACGCTGGGCTGACCCGCCGAGAGGTTCACCAGGTCGCCGTGGCTGCGCTGGCGCTCGGCGGCGGCCAGCCACACGTCCATCACATAGAACGGCGGGATGCCGGCGCGCAGCGAGACGTGACCGTTCACGAGGTCGTCAGCACCTCGGATTCCAGTCGGCGCAGCAACTCTCGCGTCGAAGCGAGCAGGTGCGCGCTGCCGTGCGCGCGTTTGAAATACAGGTGCATGTCGTGTTCCCAGGTGATGGCGATGCCGCCGTGCAGCTGGATTCCCTCGGCGGCCACGGCTTGCAGCGCGTCGGTGGCGGCCAGCCGTGCGGTGGCGGCGTTGGTGGGCGTGGGGTCGGCGCACGCTTCGGACACCACGGCCTTCGCCGCGGAGACGGCGACGTACAGGTCGGCCATGCGATGTTTGAGAGCCTGGAAGCTGCCGATCGGCCGGCCGAACTGCACCCGGTTCTTGGCGTAGTCGACGGTGAGTTCCAGGCAGCGCTCGGCCGCGCCGACCTGCTCGGCCGCCAGCAGCACGGCCGCGCTGTCAGCGAGGCCGGGGTCGGGGCCGATGCCCTCGGTCTGGTCGGGCCGGATCCGGGCCAGCCGGCGGGTGGGGTCCATGGTGGCGACGGGCTGGGCGGTGAATCGCGTCCACCGGCTCAGCTGCCCGTCGGCCGCGGCCACCACGACGTCGGCGATGTCGCCGTTGACCACGTAGTCGGCGTCGAATGCCACCGCTCCGATCGAGTCGCCCGCGGCGAGGCGTTCGAGGGTGTCGGTGTCCGGTTCGGGCGCGGCCAGCAGCGCCAGCTCGGCCAGGGTGGTGCCCACTAGCGGCGAGGGCACCAGCGCCCGCCCCAGCTCCTGTAACACCGCTGCCGCATCGGCCAATTCACCGCCGGCACCGCCCAGCTCCTCGGGTATCACCAAGGCGGCGGCACCCACCTGCTCGCACAGCAGCCGCCACAGCGACTCGTCGTACCCGCGCTCGGACTCCATCGCCGCGCGCACCGCGGCCGGGCCGGCATGCTTGGCCACCAGGGCGGCGACGCTCTGGCGCAGCATTTCGCGTTCTTCACTCACTGAGGGCCTCCAGCACTCGCCGTCGGTGCGCCTGGGGGTCCCCCCATGCCGATCGCAGCGCCTGCACGCGCAGCAGCCACAACGACAGGTCGTGCTCCTGCGTGAACCCGATGGCGCCGTGGGTCTGCAGCGCCGAGCGCGCCGCCAGCAGGCCCGCCTCGGCGGCGGCGGCTTTGGCCGCGCTGACGTCGCGGGGCTCCAGCGACAAGGCCGCGCCGTACACCAGCGGGCGGGCCAGTTCGACCGCGATGTGCACGTCGGCGAGCTTGTGCTTGATCGCCTGGTAGGAGCCGATCACCCTGCCGAACTGGGCCCGCTGCTTGGCGTAGTCGACGGCGGCCTGCAGCAGCGCCTCGGCGGCACCGACCAGCTGGGCGGCGGTGGCCAGCGCCCCGAACTCGCAGGCGCGCTTGACGTCTGCCTGCCAGACCGCGCCGGTCGCCGTCACCTCGTGCAGGTGCCGGCTCGGATCGACGGACTCGTGCCGCTGGCCGGGCGCGGCCGCGGCGACCCCCGCCTCGGTGGCCAGCAGCACCAGCCCGGCCGCCCCGGCGTCCACGGCGCGCGGCTGCTGCGGCGGCAGTGCCACCGTGGCGATCAGCTCGCCGGAGGCCAGCTGGGCGCAGCGTTCAGCCTGGTCTTCAGCGGCCAGCAAAACCGGTGCCACGGCGATGGATTCGGCCACCGGCCCGGGAACGCACCAGCGTCCGAGGCGTTCGAGCGCGACCACCAGGTCCACCGGGTGGGCGTCCAGGCCGTCGAACCGTTCCGGCACGGCCAGTGCGGTGACGCCGAGGTCGGCCAGCCGCTGCCACACCTTGCGCCCCGGCGCGAAGTCACCGGCGGACCACGCCCGCACCGCGCCGGGCAGGTCCGCCGCGCCGAGCGCCGCGTCGATGCTGGCCGCGAAGTCCCGCTGCTGTTCGTCGAGCGTGAATTTCACCTCTTGCTCCCCGACTTCTCCCGAGGCAGGCCCAGCAGCCGCTCGGAAATGATGTTGCGCTGGATCTCGTTGGTGCCGGCGTAGATCGGGCCGCCCAGCGCGAACAGCAGTCCGTCGCTCCAGGGGCCCGCGAGCTCGCCGTCGGCCGCCAGGAGGTCGAGCGCGGTCTGGTGTATGGCCACGTCGAGGTCGGACCAGAACACCTTGGTCACCGAGGATTCCGCGCCGAGCTCGCCGCCGGCGGCCAGCCGCGTCACCGTGCCGAACGTCTGCAGCCGGTAGGCCTGCGCGTCGATCCACGCGTCGGCGACCCGGTCGGCGAAGGCGGGAGGCGACCCGCGGTCCCGCCACAACCGCACCAACCGCTCGGCCGCCGCCATGAAGCGCGCCGGGCTGCGCAGCGACATCCCGCGTTCGTTGCTGGAGGTGCTCATCGCCGCGCGCCAGCCGTCGTTCGGGGTGCCGATCACGTCGGCGTCGGGCACGAAGACGTCGTCGAGGAAGATCTCGCCGAAGCCGGTGTCGCCGCCGAGCTGGGCGATCGGGCGCACGGTGACGCCGTCGGCCTTGAGGTCGAACATGAAGTAGGTCAGTCCGTGGTGCCGCTCGGCGGCGGGGTCGGACCGGAACAGCCCGAATCCCATCTCGGCGAACGGCGCGCGCGAGCTCCAGATCTTCTGCCCGTTGAGCAGCCAGCCGCCGTCGGTGCGGGTCGCGGTTGACCGCAACGACGCCAGGTCGCTCCCGGATTCGGGCTCCGACCAGGCCTGGGCCCAGATCTGTTCGCCGCTGGCCATTTTCGGCAGTATGCGGTCGAGCTGCTCGGAGGTTCCGTGCGCGAACAGCGTCGGGGCCAGCATCGAGGTCCCGTTGGCGCTGGCCCGGCCGGGCGCCCCGGCCCGGAAGTACTCCTCCTCGAACACCACCCAGTGCAGCAGCGGCGCGTCGCGGCCCCCGTAGCGCTGCGGCCAGGTGATCACCGACAGGCCGGCATCGAAAAGCACCCGGTCCCAACGCCGGTGCTGGGCGAAGCCTTCGGCGTTGTCGTAGGACTTCGTCGGGATGGAATCGGCTTTGTCCGAAAGGAATTCCCGCACCTCGGCCTGGAAGGCCAGTGTCTGTTCGTCCAGGTCCAGATCCATCAGGCCAGCTCCCGCAGTTGTGATTTGACCACCTTGCCCCCCGCGTTGCGCGGCAGCGTGTCGACGAACCGCACCGATCGTGGGGCCTTGAAGTTCGCCAGATGTTCACGGCTGTAGGCGATCACCGATTCCTCGTCGAGGCCGGCGCCGGGTCGGGTCACCAGGAATGCACGCCCGACCTCGCCGAGGCGCTCGTCGGGAACCCCGATCACCGCGGCGTCGGCCACCCCGTCCAGCCGGGCGAGCACCTGCTCGACCTCGGCGGGGTAGACGTTGAAACCGCCGCAGATGTACATGTCCTTGAGCCGATCGGTGATGCGCAGGTTGCCGGCTTCGTCGAGGGCGCCGACGTCACCGGTGTGCAGCCAGCCGTCGGCGTCGACGGCGGCGGCGGTGGCCGCCGGGTCGTCGAGGTAGCCCAGCATCACATTCGGCCCGCGCAGCAGCACTTCGCCGGACGGTGATCCCGCGTCGGAGTCGATGCGCAGCTCGAAGCCGGCGAACGGTCGACCGCAGGTGGTCGCGACGGTGACCGCATCGTCGTCGGGGCGGCACATGGTGCCCATGCCGTTGGCCTCGGTCAGACCGTAGGCGGTGAGCACGATGTCGATGTCGAGTTCGGTTTGCATGCGCTCCACCAGCACCACCGGCACGGTCGCCGCGCCGGTCACCGCGAAGCGCAGCGAGCTCAGGTCGTAGTCGTGGCGCGCCGGGTGATCCAGCAGCATCTGGTAGATGGTGGGCGGGCCGGGGAGCACGGTGATGCGCCTGCGCTCGATCGCCTGCAGCGCGGCCAGCGGGTCGAAGGTCAGGTGCGGGATCAGCGTGGCCCCGGTCTGCAGGCAGGCCAGGATGCCGGCCTTGTAGCCGAAGTTGTGGAAGAACGGGTTGATGCACAGGTAGCGGTCGTCGCTGGTGATCTTGCCGTTGGCCGCCCACGCTGCCGAAGCCGACAGCGACTGGCGGTGCGCGCACAGCACGCCCTTGCTGCGGCCGGTGGTGCCGGAGGTGAACAGGATGTCGCTGACGTCGTCGGGGGTGACGGCGGCCGCGCGGGCGGCCACCGCGCTGACGTCGGTGCCGTGGGCCATGAACTCGTCCCAGGTCCCGTCCGGGGCCTCGATCGGCACCCGTACGACGTGCCGTAGCGCGGGCAGCGCTTGAGAGTTCAGGCGGTCCAGGCCGGCGACGCGGTCGGTGCCCAGGAACTCGCCCATCGCGAACAGGACCGGCGCCTCGGTGCGCGCCAGGATGTCGGCGGCCTCCTCGGCGGTGTAGCGGGTGTTCAGCGGCACCATCGCGGCACCGGCGTGGTGGATCGCCAGGCAGGCCACCACCCAGTGCCAGGTGTTGGGGGACCAGATGGCCACCCGGTCGCCGGGCCGGACACCCAGCGCGATCAGTGCGGCGGCGGCGTGGTGCACCTCGTCGCGCAGCTCGGCGGCCGAGAAGCTCCGCTCGTCGGTGATCAGGGCCGGATGGTCGGGGAGTTGCAGCGCGAAACGATCGAGCGCCGCGGGCACGGTGCGCGGATCGTTGGTCATCGGATGCTCCTCGGTGTCCGGTCCGCGGCGCGCAGCACCGGCGGCCTAACAAAGCAAGTGCTTGGTAGGTTAGCCTACAGGGCGTGCAGGACGTCGAAGAGTTTCGGGCGGAGGTCCGGCAGTGGCTCGCCGACAACCTCGTGGGCGAGTTCGCGGCGCTGAAAGGGCTCGGCGGGCCCGGGCGCGAGCACGAGGCCTTCGAGGAGCGCCGGGCCTGGAACCAGCATCTCGCCGCGGCGGGGCTGACGTGCCTGGGATGGCCGGTCGAGCACGGCGGGCGCGGCCTGTCCACCGCGCACCGGGTTGCCTTCTACGAGGAGTACGCCCGCGCCGACGCCCCGGACAAGGTGAATCACTTCGGCGAGGAATTGGTGGGCCCGACGCTGATCGCGTACGGCACACCCGAACAGCAGCGGCGTTTCCTGCCGCGCATCCTCGACGTCAGCGAGCTGTGGTGCCAGGGATATTCCGAACCGGGCGCGGGCAGCGACCTGGCCAACGTGGCGACCACCGCCGAACTCGACGGCGACCAGTGGGTGATCAACGGCCAGAAGGTGTGGACGTCGCTGGCGCACCTGTCGCAGTGGTGCTTCGTGGTCGCGCGGTCCGAGAAGGGCTCCAAGCGGCACGCCGGCCTGTCCTACCTGCTGGTCCCGCTGGACCAGCCGGGCGTGCAGGTCCGGCCGATCGTCCAGATCACCGGCACCGCGGAGTTCAACGAGGTGTTCTTCGACGACGCCCGCACCGACGCCTCGATGGTGGTCGGCGAGCCGGGTGACGGCTGGCGGGTCGCGATGGGAACGCTGACGTTCGAGCGCGGCGTGTCCACCCTGGGGCAGCAGATCGTCTATGCCCGAGAGCTTTCCAATCTTGCCGGGCTCGCGCAGCGCAACGGGGCCGCCGCGGACCCGTTCATCCGCGAACGGCTGACACGGGCGTGGACCGGGCTGCGGGCCATGCGTTCGTATGCCCTGGCCACCATGGATGTCGAGCAGCCCGGCCAGGACAACGTGTCGAAGTTGTTGTGGGCCAACTGGCATCGCGCCCTGGGCGAGCTGGCGATGGACGTGGCCGGCAGGTCGTCGATGACGATGCCGGACGGCGAGTTCGACGAGTGGCAGCGGCTGTTCCTGTTCACCCGCGCCGACACCATCTACGGCGGATCCAACGAGATCCAGCGCAACATCATCGCCGAGCGGGTACTCGGCCTGCCCCGGGAGGTTAAGGGATGACCCTGTCCGAAGCGCCGGAAGAGATTGCCGGACACGGGCTTCTAACTGGCAAGGTGGTCGTCGTCACGGCGGCCGCGGGAACCGGCATCGGGTCGGCGACGGCGCGACGGGCCCTGGCCGAGGGTGCCGACGTGGTGATCTCCGATCACCACGAACGCCGGCTGGGGGAGACCGCCGACGGTCTGGCGGCGCTGGGGCTGGGCCGCGTGGAGAAGGTGCTGTGCGACGTGACGTCCACCGCCCAGGTCGACGCGCTGTTCGCGTCGGTCACCGCCCGGATGGGGCGCATGGACGTGCTGGTCAACAACGCCGGACTGGGCGGGCAGACCCCGGTGGTCGACATGACCGACGAGGAATGGGAACGCGTCCTGGACGTGACGTGTACGTCGGTGTTCCGCGCCACCCGCGCGGCGCTGCGGTACTTCCGCGAGGCCGGGCACGGCGGCGTGATCGTCAACAACGCCAGCGTCCTGGGCTGGCGGGCCCAGCACTCGCAGGCACACTACGCCGCGGCCAAGGCCGGGGTGATGGCGTTGACCCGTTGCAGCGCAATCGAAGCCGTCGAATACGGGGTGCGGATCAACGCCGTTTCGCCCAGCATCGCGCGACACAAGTTCCTGGACAAGACGACCTCGGTTGACCTGCTGGACCGGTTGTCCGCCGGCGAGGCGTTCGGCCGCGCCGCCGAACCGTGGGAGGTCGCGGCCACCATCGCGTTCCTGGCCAGCGACTACTCGAGCTATCTGACCGGCGAGGTCATCTCGGTGTCCAGCCAGCATCCATGAGGCCGCTGGCCGAGCAAGCGCTTGGTTGATAGGCTGGCGCGGTGGAGCGGGACACGAGTCAGCCGAACAGCCGCCGCGGGGAGCTGCTCGAGCTCGCCGCGGCCATGTTCGCCGAGCGTGGCCTGCGCGCCACCACGGTGCGCGACATCGCCGACGGTGCCGGCATCCTCTCCGGCAGCCTGTACCACCATTTCTCCTCCAAGGAAGAGATGGTCGACGAATTGCTGCGCGGCTTCCTGGACTGGCTGTTCGCCCGCTACCGGGAGATCATCGACACCGAGGCCAACGCCCTGGCGCGGCTCAAGGGCCTGTTCCTGGCGTCGTTCGAGGCGATCGAGCACCGGCATTCCCAGGTCGTCATCTACCAGGACGAGGCCAAGCGGCTGTCGTCGCAACCGCGGTTCTCCTACATCGAGGACATGAATCGCCGGCAACGCAAGATGTGGGTCGAGGTGCTCAACCAGGGCATCGACGAGGGCTATTTCCAGCCCGACCTGGACGTGGACCTCGTCTACCGTTTCATCCGTGACACCACCTGGGTGTCGGTGCGCTGGTACCAACCCGGCGGACCGCTCACCGCGCAACAGGTGGGCCGGCAATACCTCGCCATCGTCCTCGGCGGAATCACCAAAGAAGGAGTCTGACGCAAATGACAGAGGCGTACGTCATCGACGCTGTGCGTACCGCCGTCGGCAAGCGCAACGGATCGCTGGCCGGCGTGCACCCCGTCGATCTGGGGGCACTCGGTTGGCGCGGTCTGCTCGACCGCGTCGACGTCGACCCCGCCGCCGTCGACGACGTGATCGCCGGCTGTGTCGACGCGATCGGCGGCCAGGCGGGCAACATCGCCCGGCTGTCGTGGCTGGCGGCCGGCTACCCCGAAGAGGTTCCCGGTGTCACCGTGGACCGGCAGTGCGGCTCCAGCCAGCAGGCGATTTCGTTTGGCGCGCAGGCGATCATGTCCGGGACGGCCGACCTCGTCGTGGCCGGGGGCGTGCAGAACATGAGCTGGATCCCGATCTCGTCGGCGATGAGCGTGGGTGAGCAGTTCGGGTTCACCTCGCCGACCAACGAGTCCAAGCAGTGGCTGCACCGGTACGGCGACCAGGAGATCTCGCAGTTCCGCGGTTCGGAGCTGATCGCCGAAAAATGGAACCTGTCGCGCGAGGAGATGGAACGGTACGCGCTGACCAGCCACGAGCGTGCGTTCGCGGCGATCCGCGGAGGTCACTTCGACAACGAAATCATCACCGTGGAAACCGAATCCGGGCCGTTCCGGGTCGACGAAGGCCCGCGCGAGTCGTCCCTGGAAAAGATGGCCGGCCTCAAGACGCTGGTCGAGGGCGGCCGGCTGACCGCGGCGATGGCCAGTCAGATCTCCGACGGCGCCAGCGCGGTGCTGCTGGCGTCCGAGCAGGCCGTCAAGGACCACAAGCTGACCCCGCGGGCCCGCATCCACCACATCAGTGCGCGCGCTGCCGACCCGGTGTTCATGCTCACCGGGCCCATCCCGGCGACCCGCCACGCCCTGGACAAGACCGGCCTGAGCATCGACGACATCGACACCGTCGAGATCAACGAGGCGTTCGCGCCGGTGGTGATGGCGTGGCTCAAGGAGATCAAAGCCGACCCGGAGAAGGTCAACCCCAACGGCGGCGCGATCGCGCTCGGTCATCCGTTGGGGGCGACCGGCGCCAAGCTGTTCACCACCATGCTCAACGAACTCGAGCGCATCGGCGGCCGCTACGGGCTGCAGACGATATGCGAGGGCGGCGGCACGGCCAACGTCACGATCATCGAACGGCTCTAGCTTTTACTTCTCGACGCCGAACGTGAACTGGTTGCGAGTTTTTCGCGGTTTTATCGCAGTGGCTGCACGTTCGGCGCGGGGCTCAGGCGTCGTAGTCGACGGCCAGGAACGGCGTCGTCGGATGCGATTGGCAGGTCAGGATGTAGCCGGCGTCCAATTCGGCGCGCCCGAGCGCGAAGTTGTGGTCCATCTCGACCTCGCCCTCGACGAGTTTCGCGCGGCAGGTGCCACACGCGCCGCCCATGCAGGCATACGGCGCGTCGCCGCGAACTTGCAGCGCGCCTTCCAGTATCGAGTCCCCGGGGGCCAGGTCGACCGTCGCCTGCGTGCCGGACAGTGTGAAGGTGAGGGTCGCGGTCTCGTAGGCGCGCTCGGTCGCCGGAGAAGTGTCGTAGCCGAAGAACAGCTCGAGGTGGATGCGCTCCGCGTCGACGCAATGCTCGGTCAAGACCTCGTGTGCGGTGGTCGTCATGCCCATCGGGCCGCAGACGAACCACTCGTCGATGCTGTCGGGCTGCAGGCTGCTCGTCAGCCACCGGTCGAGTTTGTCCCGGTCGATGCGGCCGCGCAGTTCCGGTGCGTGCAACGGGTCGCCCGACAGCACGTGCAGGATCTCCAGGCGGTCGGCGTAGCGGGACTCGAGCCGGTCCAACTCGTCCCGGAACATGGTCGACTCCCTGGTGCGGTTGCCGTAGATCAGCGTGAACCGGCTCTCGGTTTCGATCTCGAGCGTCGTCGCCAGGATGGACAGCACCGGCGTGATCCCGCTGCCGGCCACCAGAGCGACGTAGTGTTTCCGGGCCAGCGGGTGCAGCGGGGTGCCGAAGCGCCCGGTCGGCGTCATCAGCTCGAGCACGTCGCCGGCCTCGAGGTCATTGGCCACAAACGTCGAAAACGCCCCGCCGGGAAGGTGTTTGACGGCGATCCGCAGTTGGGCCCGGGTTGCCGGCGCGCAGATCGAGTAGTTGCGGCGAACATTCGCGCCGCCCAGGTCGGTACGTACCGTCACGTGCTGGCCCGGTTCGAACCGGAAGGCGTCCCGCAGGCCTTCCGGGACGGCGAAGGTCACCAGGGTGCTGTCGGCGGTGAGGGGGTCCACCGACGCGACCGGGATGCGGTGCAGCACCGCGTGCGGCGAACTCGACCTGGCCGGCATCCGCACCGGCAACACCTTGGCGAGCCTGCCGTTGAGGGCCTTCCATTCCCGGAACTCGTCGGGATTCAGCTGCTGGCCAAAGACTGTCGAGATGGCGGCGTTGCGTTGCAGGTAGGCCTCTTCGTTGCGCTTCCAGGTGCGCAGGTAGCGGTAGAACGGCACCGACGGGTGCAGATGATGTACCAGGTGGTAGTTCTGCGACAGCAGCACCGGGGTGAACAGCCATTCCGCGCCGACCCGGTTGCGGGTGGCCCGGTAGCGGTCGGTGCGCTGGGTGTCTTCGAGTCCGTGGTGGGGCAGCCAGTCGAACCACCACGCCAGTACCGTCAACCCTATGCGCTGCGGGATCAGGAAGGCGACCGCGAGCGTCCAGAAGTTTCCGGTGATGACGGCGACCGTGAGACCGGTCAGGCTCAGGAACAGCATCGCCAGCGTCTCGGCGAGCTCAGAGACCGGCCGGCTGCGGGCCCGCGGGAGGTAATACCTCAGGTAGAAATACTCGGACAGCGACCAGCGAAACGGCAGCGACCACAGCGAGCCGTGCGATGCGAACGTGTCGGGGTCCTCGTCGTCGTCGTTGGCATGGCGGTGATGCTGGATGTGGATGTAGGCGAACGACGGGAAGGCGACTATGGGGACGACGAAAAGCCACGCCATCCTCCCGAACAACCCGTTCACCCATCGCGCGGAGCTGATCGAGTAGTGCGAGGCATCGTGCACGACGGTGAACATCACGAATGTCACCGCGGCGTTGACCGGGATCGTGAGCCAGGCTGAGGCCGAGCCGTTGACGTAACCCACCGTGGAAAAGGCGAAGGCGGTCAAGGCGCCGAAGAAAATCGCGACTGTCGGCAACGCCAACGTCGGCACCGATGCGCCCGGATCGGGCAGCGGATGGCGCCCGACGGATTCGGGGACGGCCTGGCCTACGTCGTCAATGGTCGGCATAGCTGAAACAGCTTAACGGGCGGGCGTCCCGGGGTACACCGCGTTCAGCGCGTGGCCAGGACCAGCCCGATCCCGCCGAGCGCCAGCAGCCAACTCGTGAAGCTGCCGAGGAGAAAATACTCGGTCACCGCGTCGATGCCGACCGCGCCGTTGCGGTCCTTCTGGGCGCTCAGTTCGGGAAATCGGATGATTCCCTTGGCGGCGACGACGGCGCCCGCGGCGGCCACCTGCCCGCCGACCCCGAGGCTCAGGATCAGCAGGCGTTCCATCGGGCCGAGCAGGCGGCCGCCCTTGAGCCGGTCCGACGGTTGGGGCTGGCCGGCGGGGCGCACCGCACCCACGGACGAAAGCACCAGGCGGACCAGCTGATTCGCGGCGGCGAACTGCAGCAACACCACACCGACGATCATCAGCAGCCGCGTGGGCGTGACGTGGGCGAGCGGCAGGTGCACCCAGGCCGACCACAGGGCGAATACACCACCGACCGGCGAGGACCAACCGGACGCCATCGTCAGAAAGGTCAGCGTCCCGGCGAAGACTGCCAGCGGGGCGGCCTGACGCCTACCGCTGCGTTCACTGCGCATGCACAGCCACTTCCAGGCGGCTACGGCGCAGGCCGCCGGCACGAGCAACGCGACATCACCGCCGTGCCACAGCCCGCCCAACGCCGCGCACCCGACCACCAGGACCGGTCCGATCGCCAGGGGCGGCCACGCCGCACCGATCGTCCGCCGGCACAGGTCGGCGATGCCCACCGCGGTCAGGAAGACAGCGATGGCGCTCAGGGCAGGCTCCGAAGATATCGCGACGCAACGACAAGAAGATCCAGGCCGTCACGGCTCGCCCGCTGCGACACCGCCGAGGCGCTGATGCCCTCGGCGGCGGCGAGTTCCTTCTTGGTTCGGCCGGTCATCAAGCCCTTCACGATTCGCAGCGATCTTTCATCGAGCGATCCAAGCAGATGGTCCCGACAGATCAGGGCCGCATTGACGGCCGCGACGTCTGCGCGGGTTTCCTCGTCCGCCCGGACGGTGGTGCGCACCAGCGTGAAGCCGGGCTGCCGTTGCGTCTGTGCGGTCGCCTGGATCGCCTCGCGCGCGGCCCACCACGCCGGTCCGTCCTGGATGCCGGCCTCGGGGTCCAGGACGGTGACCGCGCCCCAGCCGATGCCGAAGCGCACGTCGACCGCGGGGGCGAGGAGCAACCGCACGCGCAGGGCGGCGTCGATGGCGGCGCCCACCGAGGGGTAGCTGCCCTGGAACTCGTCGCCGACGCTGAAGGCGGGGGCGACGATCGCGCCATCGGCGACCTCGCGCAGGGCGGTGCTCACGCGTCGATGCAGGGCGGACCGGTCCACGGCGCGCCGGGACGCCACGACGTCACCGATCACGGCCGCCCACGGTGAAGAACCAGGCTTCACTTCGGCCATGTGAAGACTATAACTTAATCCTAACCGAATATAGCTATGTGCTTAATCCTCAGCCGGGCCGCGATTCGCGGACGCGGTCACGCCGCCGATGATGTCGTCGACCGTGCGTTCCGCCAGCGCCTCGACCCGGCGGCGACCGGCGTGACGCAGCGGTCCGCGCAGGGCAAGCTCGGCGAATCCGTGCACCGCCGACCAGCAGGGCCATTCGGCGCCCTCGCGTCGCTCGGGGGACAGCATGCCCGCTTCCGACATCGCATCGAGCGCCTCGACCAACGCCACATACGGTGGCGCGCCGGCGGTCTCGCCGGTCGGGGAATCGGCCCCGAAAAAGGCCACAGTGAACCATCCCGGCTCGTCGAGCGCGAATTTGATGTACCCGAGCCCGACCGCGCGGAGCTGATCGACCGCCTGCGGCCGCGTGGAGCCGCGCCGGCGCGTCAAGCTTTGCATCCGCGCCGCCATCCGGTGCTGGATCGCGGTGGCGACGGCGCCGAGCAGGGCCTCGCGATCGGCGAAGTGGCGATAGGCGGCGTTGGGCGAAACCCCCACTCGCCGAGTCGCTTCCCGAATGGTGAGCGCGTCGGGCCCGCCGGCCCGGGTGAGGTACAGGCCCGCGTCGATCAACGCGGTGCGCAGATCCCCATGGTGATAGCCGGTCTTCAAGGTGGCCACGCTTGACCCTTCTCGGGGCGGAAGTGTACGGTGTGAACATTACCATGTTGACGCTGTGAACATCGAGGTCCGCGTCGCGAGCACCGCAGCTTTGCCGCCGGTTGTGGACGAGCGGGTGTGGCAGCGCGAATTGAACCGCACCTACGAACTTAAGGAGCAAGATGACCACCATGACGACCGGCCTCACCACGATCAGCCTGGTGTGCGTACCGACACCCGAACAGGACAAAGCGGTCGAGTTCTACGAGTCGCTCGGGTTCGAGAAGCGGACCGATCAGCCATTCGGTGGCGGCTACCGGTGGATCGAGGTCTATCCGCCCGAGGGCACGACCGGCATCGCCCTGGCTCCGCCGCCGTCGGACGCCGGACCGGTGCAACCGGCCAACACCGGTATCACGTTGTCCACGAGCGACATCGACGCCACCCACGCGGCGATGGCCGAACTCGGCGTCGACGTCGACGCGCAGGTGTCGCGAATGGGCGAGCCGGTCCCACCGATGTTCTGGTTCCGCGACCCCAGCGGGCACACGCTGCTGGTCGTCGAGACCTGAATCGCGGCTGAGCGGTCACTGCACGAAAGCGGCCGCCGACTGCAGGTGCTCGATCGCCTCGCGAACGACCTGCTCGATCAGCTCGGAGCACGAGGGCAGGTCGTCCAGAATGCCGGCGACCTGGCCAGAGGCCAGCACCCCGGCCTCGGTATTGCCCTCGACCAGGCCGGCTTTGAGCAGCATGGGGGTGTTCGCGGCCATCACCACCTGCGACCAGGTCAGCTCCTTGCCGTGCCGCATCGCCATGCCGTCGGTGATCATCGACCGCCACGTCATCTGCGACATCTGTTTGAACTTGGCGGCGTTACGCACCGCGGCGACCAAACCAAGTGCGGGGGAGCCGCTTTCGAGCTTCTCGACCAAGGCGGTCCGCAAAACGCGGTGCGGCATGCCGTCGACCCGCGTGGTGACCACCGTGCCGTCCAGCGCGGCCTCGAGGTAACGCCGCTTGACCGCGTCGGGCACGGTCGAATCCGAGGTGAGCAGAAACCGCGTGCCCATCGCCACCCCGGCGGCGCCGTAGCTCAACGCGGCGGCCAGCCCGCGCCCGTCGAAGAAGCCGCCCGCCGCGATCACCGGGATGCCCGTGCCGGCCACCGCGTCCAGCACCGAGGGCAGCAGCAGCGTCGTCGCGACCGGCCCGGTGTGGCCCCCGCCCTCGCCGCCCTGCACGATCATCGCGTCGACGCCCCATGCCGCGACCTTGCGCGCGTGCTTGGCCGCGCCGATCGACGGGATGACCACCGCCCCGGCTTCTTTCAGCCGGGCGATCAGCTCCTGTTTGGGGGCCAGGGCGAACGACGCCACCTTGACGCCCTCGCGGATCATCAGCTCGATGCGGTCGGAGGCGTCGGCCGCGTCGGCGCGGATGTTCACCCCGAACGGCTTGTCGGTGGCGGCCTTGACCTTACCGATGGCCGTCGCCAGCTCGTCCAGCGTCATGGTGGCCGAGGCCAGGATGCCCAAACCGCCCGCATTGGCCGTGGCCGACACCAGCCGGGCACCGGCCACCCAGCCCATCCCGGTCTGGACGACCGGATGCTCGACGCCCACCAACTCGGTCAGCGGCGTGCGCAGTCTGGTCATGAGCGTATCTCCCGGTCGCGCAGCGACTTCGGGTCGATGACCTCCCGGATCAGCCGCAGCTCGTCGTCGGTCGGCAGCCGGGTCTCCTCGGCGCGGTCGAGGCCGTGCACCTCGAACGAGGTGGCCTCCCGGACGTCGCCGGGTGTCACGCCCGGGTGCAGGGACACCGCGCGCATGGTGTGCTCCGGTCCGCCGAAGTCGAACACCCCGAGGTTGGACACCACGCGGTAGGTGTTGGCGAAGCGAAACGCCGGGTTGGCCGGGTCGACCTTGTCCCAGCCGATGCCGCAGACGATGTCGACGGCGTCGCAGAACACCCGCTTCGAATGGTTGCCGACCCAGTAGCTGGTCGCATGGTTGATCGCATTGCCGGGTGCACCGCGCACGCCGAACATCTGCCGCGTCGGGCTCTGCAGGGGGCCGAACGCCGAAATGTTCTGGTTGCCGAAGCGATCCACCTGATTGGCGCCCATCACCACATGGCGGCGTCCCCATGCCAGCGTCTCGAACACCCGGCCAAAGGGCATCCAGCCCTCGATGTTGTTTGGGGGGCCGGTCTTGCCCAGCGGCGGAGTGTCGGCGAGCAGCTGCGCCTCGCCGTCGGTCAGCAGGATGTCGGGGGAGAAGCTCAGCCGCGCCAGACGCGCACCCACCGAGGCCATGTTCGTCATCGGGCTGACCATGATCTCGCCTGCGTCCCTGAACAACTCGGCGCAGGCGACCGCGCAGATCTCGGCTCTGGTGCTGCTCATTTCGCCGCCTCCTCTGCGAACTCGCGCACGGCTGCCTGGTAGTCGTCTTCGCTGCCCGACAGGTAGGTCTGTTCGAACTGCTGCCAGCCCGCCTCCGTGGCGGCCGCCTCGGCGTAGTGCCGCTGGAATTTCTCGTCGCGCCCGTAATCCGGGGCGGCCGTGGTGAAGTGGGCCCCCCCGGGGGCCTCCACGACGCCGTCGACCATCATCCGGTTCACCAGCAGCGCCTGTGGGGGAACCGATTTCACCAACTCTTGGGTCGACACGACCCGCTCCACCGACAGGTAGCGCCGCTCGGCGGCCATCAAGAAGAGGTCGTCGAAGTAGGGGTCGATGCCGGTGTAGGCTGCGTTGCCCCGCTCGTCACCGAGGTTGAGGTGCACGAATGCGGCGTCGAGACGCAACGCCGGCATGGCGATCAGCGTCTCCTGCCCGCCGGGTGACGGATAGGGGCTCGCCACGGTCTTCAGTTCGCCCTCCCAGAAGTCGAGGACCGAACTGCCCAGCCCGGCGCGGATGGGCAGGAACGGCAGGCGCTGCGCGGCGGCCTGCAGGCCGCATCGCAGCATGCCCTCGTCCATCTCGCGGGACTCGATCGCCCCGGTGGTGCGCGCCTTGGCGAACCAGGGGTCGTAGAAGGGTGGCGAGTCCAGTGAGACGAAGCCGTAGTAGACCCGCCGCACCTTTCCCGCCGAGCACAGCAGCCCCACGTCGGGGCCGCCGTAGGACACCACGGTGAGGTCCTTGGCGCCGGTGCGCAGCATGGCCCGCACGAACGCCATGGGTTTGCGCCGCGAGCCCCAGCCGCCGATGCCGATGGTCATGCCGCTGCGCAATTGCGCGACGGCCTCGTCGAGCGTGGTCCTCTTGTCGGTCACTCCGTTTTGCCCTTCGTCGTTCCGGCGAACACGTCGCGGTGCTCGTCGGAGACCCCGGCGAGGTTCAGCTCGAACGTGAAGCCTTGTTCCATGCGGTAACTCGAGTTGACCCGCTGCACGTCGATCAGGTTCAGCGCCTCCTTGGCCGCGCGGATGACGCGGGTGTCCTTGGCGGCGATCTCGCGGGCCACCCGCAGCGCGGCCTCGTCGAGCTGCTCGCGCGGCACCACCTCGTGCACCGAGCCGAAGTGGTGCAAGGTGGCGGCGTCCACGGTGGCCGCGGTGAAGAACAGTCGCCGCATCATGTGCTGGGGCACCAGCCGGGACAGGTGGGTGGCCGCGCCCAGGGCGCCGCGCTCGACCTCGGGCAGCCCGAAGGTGGCGTCCTCGGACGCGACGATCACGTCGGAGTTGCCGACCAGCCCGATGCCCCCGCCGACGCAGAAGCCGTTGACCGCCGCGACCACCGGCACCGCGCATTCGTAGACCGCGCGGAACGCGGCGAAACAGCCGCGGTTGGCGTCGATGAGCGCGGTGAACCCCTCCGTGCGCTGCATCTCCTTGATGTCCACGCCGGCGTTGAAGCCGCGGCCCTCCGCCCGCAGGACCACCACGTGGGTGTCGGTGTCGTTGCCGGCCGCCGTGATCGCGTCGGCAAGCTCGAACCAGCCGCGCGAGGGAATGGCGTTGACGGGCGGGAAGTCGACGGTGACCGCGACGACGCCCGGCTCGGTGGTGGTGGTTGTGATTGGCATTGCACTCCTATGAAAACCAGGGGCGTGGCTACCTAAGCAAGCACTTGCTTGGTACGCTAGCACAGTGACTCGCGCCGAAGGAGCCGCCGACGCCATCAGTTTGGGCCTGGCCGGGCGGGTCGTCCTCGTCACCGGCGGCGTTCGAGGGGTGGGCGCCGGTATCAGCGCCGTTTTCGCTCGGCAGGGCGCGACCGTCGTCACCTGCGCGCGCCGCGCCGTCGAGGGGTCGCCGTACGAGTTCCACGCGTGCGACGTCCGCGACGAGGAGTCGGTGGCGCGGCTCGTCGGTGCGATCGGCGAACGCCATGGCCGCCTCGACGTGCTGGTCAACAACGCCGGAGGTTCGCCGTACGCGCTGGCCGCCGAGGCCACACACAACTTCCACCGCAAGATCGTCGAGCTCAACATGCTTGCGCCGCTGCTGGTTTCGCAGCACGCGAATGCCCTGATGCAAAAGCAGCCCGGCGGGGGTTCGATCGTCAACGTGTGCAGCGTCAGCGGCCGCCGCCCGACGCCGGGTACGGCCGCCTACGGGGCGGCCAAGGCTGGCCTGGAGAACCTGACGTCGACCTTGGCGGTGGAGTGGGCTCCGAAGGTGCGGGTGAATGCGGTGGTGGTCGGCATGGTGGAGACCGAACAGTCCGAACTGTTCTACGGCGACGCCGAGTCGATCGCCCGCGTGGCCGCTACGGTGCCGCTCGGCCGGCTGGCCAAGCCCGACGACATCGGTTGGGCCGCCGCATTTCTGACTTCCGACGTGGCCTCCTACATCAGCGGTGCCACGCTGGAGGTGCATGGCGGCGGCGAGCCGCCGCCGTATCTGGCCGCCTCGAGCGCCAACAAGTAACGAGTTGAGGAGCAACGGTATGGGCTTGGTGGACGGCCGGGTCGTCATCGTCACCGGAGCCGGCGGCGGGATCGGGCGGGCCCACGCGCTGGCGTTCGCCGCCGAGGGCGCGCGGGTGGTGGTCAACGACATCGGGGTGGGTCTGGACGGTTCGCCCGCGGGCGGTGGCAGCGCCGCGCAGGGCGTCGTCGACGAAATCACCTCGGCCGGTGGGGAAGCCGTGGCCAACGGGTCGAACATCGCCGACTGGAGCCAGGCCGAGAGCCTCGTCCGGGCCGCGGTCGAGACGTTCGGTGGCCTGGACGTCGTGGTCAACAATGCCGGCATCGTGCGCGACCGCATGATGGCCAACACCAGCGAAGAGGAGTTCGACGCCGTCGTCGCCGTGCACCTCAAGGGGCACTTCGCGATGATGCGGCACGCCGCGTCGTACTGGCGCGGGCTGTCCAAGGCGGGCACGGCGGTCGATGCGCGGATCGTCAACACCAGCTCCGGTGCGGGCCTGCAGGGCAGCGTCGGGCAGGGCAACTACAGCGCCGCCAAGGCCGGCATCGCGGCGATGACGCTCGTCGGCGCGGCCGAGATGGGGCGTTACGGCGTGACGGTCAACGCGATCGCGCCGTCGGCGCGCACCCGCATGACCGAGACCGTCTTCGCCGAGATGATGGCAACGCAGGGCCAGGATTTCGACGCCATGGCGCCCGAGAACGTCTCGCCGCTGGTCGTCTGGCTGGGCAGCGCCGAGTCCCGCGACGTCACCGGCAAGGTGTTCGAGGTCGAGGGCGGCAAGATCCGCGTCGCCGAGGGCTGGGCGCACGGCCCGCAGATCGACAAGGGCGCGAAGTGGGACCCCGCCGAACTGGGACCCGTGGTCACCGACCTGCTGGCCAAGGCGCGCCCGCCGGTTCCGGTTTACGGGGCCTAGCAGCGCCCGATCACACGCCCGGCGCGAGCTGTGTGATACGCCAGGGGGCCCCTGGAACCTTCGCAGTTTTCCCGCGATTCCTGGGGGCTACTGCCCTCAAACGCGATAGTTTTCGTTCCGAGCCGCCGCGGCCGCTCGGGCGCGAGCAGGTGTACGTCGTCGCAGTGCCGGAGTTTTTGGATTCGGCGGCAGCGGATTTGGGCAGTGTCGCCGGAGCACTCGACGCCGCGCGCGCGTCGACGGCGGCTCAGACCACGGGGGTCGTGGCCGCGGCCGAGGATGAGGTCTCGGCGGCGATCGCGGCGGTGTTCTCCGGCCACGCCCAGGCCTTCCAGGCTTTGACCACGGAGGCGGCGGCGTTTCACCAGCAGTTTCTGCAGGCGTTGACCGGGGGCGCGGGGGCCTACGCCGGCGCCGAGGTGACCAACGCTTCTGTTTTGGGCGCTTCTGGGTTTTGTGTGGGTGCGGTTTTGGGTTTGACGGGCGGCAGCGGCAGGATTTGCCGTATGCGCGACACCGAGCTGTACCGCCATCTGCTGGGACTGGAGACGCCATGGAAGGTGGGGCGGGTCGAGCTGTCAGCAACCGACGGGCGAGTGGATGTATGGGTTGAGCATCCGGCCCGGACCCGGTTCGCCTGCCCGGACTGCGATGCCGTGCTGTCGGTCTATGACCACTCGGCTGAGCGGGCCTGGCGACATTTGGACTCGTGCGCGTTTTTGACCTTCCTGCACGCGAGTCCGCCGCGGGTGGACTGTCCCGAACACGGGGTGCGTCAGGTTGCGTTGCCGTGGGCCGAGCCGCACTCGCGGTTCACGACGTTGTTCGAGCGGCTGGCGATCGACGTGCTCGCCGCCTGCGACGTAGCCTCTGCCGCCAAGCTGCTGGGTATCAGCTGGGACGAGGCGTGGCACCTGATGGACCGTGCGGTCACTCGGGGCCTGGCCACCAAACCGCTGAACGTGCCAGCCCATGTGGGGGTCGATGAGAAAGCGGCCGGGAAAGGACAGGACTACATCACCGTGGTCAGTGACCTGGAAGCCGGCACCGTAGAATACATCGCTGACGAACGCCGACAGGCCAGCCTGGACGGCTATTTCGAACAGTTCACCGCCGAACAGCGGGCCGGGATCGAGGCGGTGGCGATGGACATGTGGGAGCCGTACGCCGCCTCGGTACGCGCACACCTGAGCGACGCCGAGGACAAGATCGTCTTCGACCACTATCACCTGATGAGGTATCTGACCAAGGCCGTGGACACCGTGCGCAAGGCCGAGAACCGGGCGTTGGCCCTCACCGGCGACAAGAGCCTGGCCGGCAGCAAGTACCTGTGGCTGTACTCGGCCGAGAACCTACCCGAGCGCCACCACGACCGCTTCGCCGCCCTGCGGGCCAGCGACCTCAAAACCGCCCGCGCATGGGCCCTCAAGGAGAACCTACGGCGCTTCTGGTCCTACCGGCGCCGCGGCTGGGGTGCCAAGCATTTCGCCCGCTGGTACTTCTGGGCCACCCATTCCCGGCTGCAACCGATCATCGACGCAGCAAAGACCCTCAAACGTCACGAGGCGGGGCTGCTGTCCTACTTCGCGCATCCGATCACCAACGCCGGCGCCGAAGGCCTCAACTCCCGCATCCAGGCCATCCGCGTCTCTGCCCGCGGCTACCGCAATCGAGAGCACTTCAAGACCGCAATCTACTTCCACCTCGGCGGATTACAGCTCTACCCGGTCGCACCATGACCCACAAACTTCCCGGAAGCGCCCTGTTTTGGTGTTGCCGGGGTCCGAAGGCCTGGGCACCCCGAACAGCATGACCAACTACTACATGATCACCACCCCGAATCTACCGCTGCTGGAACCGCTGCGCGCGATCCCGGTCATCGGCAACCCGGTGGCCGACCTGCTGTAGCCGGATCTGAAAGTTCTGGTCAACCTCGGCTACGGCGACCCCAATTACGGTTGGTCGCGGGGGCCGGCCAACGTGCCCACCCAGTTCGGCCTGTTCCCACCGCTGAGCGACGTGGCGAAAGTGCCCGGCCTACTCTTCACGGGGACCCAGCAGGGCTTCACCGACTTCTTCCATGACGTTCCCGCCGAATTCTCCTCGGCGGGAACGCTGTTGCCATCGCTCCCCGCGCCCGGCTCACTCATGCCGTCGCTCGCCGCGCTGACCGTACCCTCGTCGAGGCAATCGGCCAGCCCATCGCCACCGACACCTACCTGATCCCGTTGGCCGGTGCCTTCGAAGCGTTCGCCGTCATCGGTCAGGCCTCGAACGTCATCAGCGACCTGGGCGCCATCTTCACCGGCGCCGTCCCGGGTGATCTGCCCGTGATCGTCCCGTAGCGTAAACAGCCGCCGGCGGCGTCGGCATCGCAGATCACGACCGGGATGTGCTGGGCAGCAACGGTTTGGGCCTGCTCGCCGGACGCATTGTCACCGGCTCCGGTCTATGGGGCCGGAGGGCCCGCCGGTTCGCACACCACCGACGGGATCACCCGGTCGGTGATCTCGCGGTACTTGCGGTAGGGCGGGTACATCCGCGTCAGCGGCGGCCAGGTCCGACTTGCGCCCGGTCGTGGTGAGCAGCGCCGCGGAAGGCCAGTTTCGCGTCGATCGGGCGCGCGCGAAGTATCTGAGCAGCAAAGCGATCGGTCGAGAGTTGCGAATTCACCCCTGCCTGGCCGTGCTGCCCGGGGTAGGGCGGCGTCAGGGGTCGCAGATGACGACGGGGATGACCCGATCCGTCCACGACCGGTAGTCGCCGAACGACGGGTACATGGCGTCCAGCTTCGGCCAGTATTCTGCGCGCTCCTCCTTGGTGGCATCGCGCGCCCGCAACTGCAACACCTCGTCCTTGATCTGCACGGACACTTGGGGATTCGCCTTGAGGTTCAGGTACCACAGCGGATGCTTGTCGCTGCCGCCCTTCGATGCGACCAACACCACGCGGTCCCCCTCGCGCAGGTAGAGCAACGGGCTCACCCGCGGTTCGCCGGTCTTGCGGCCCGTCGTGGTGAGCAGCGCGACCGGAGCCTTGCCGAAGGTACCGCCGAGCTTTCCGTTGCTGCGACGGTAGATCCACGCGTTGCCCTTGGCCATGTACTTGATGATCAGGCCGACCCAGGGTGAGTTCAGCGAGCGTGGCTTCTCTTTCGGCATGGTGTTCCTAACGCTGGACGAATGGATGAAAGCGGACCTTGATGTGCTGGATTTCGGCTGTGCCACCGGGGCTTTCGGCGGGAATCACGAAGGTCTCGTCGACCCGCGCGGCCACCCGCCGCCCGCCGAAGGCCACCTTGGTCAGCACGTCGTACACCGCGCGCACCTCGTCGCCGCTGATGCGGTAGTCCGGCGGGGTCGCGTCGGCGATGATCCGGTACTGGGGGCCGCGGTTGAGGCCGCGCCGCATGTGGCGCCCGGAGAACCCGTTCTTGATGCCCTGCTCGACGCGGGTGCAGCCCTTTGCGAACGGAACCGCGTCGGCGTTGTGGCTGACCAGTGCATCGATATACTAAAACGGTCATTAGTTAGTCGACTTTGTGGTTGAATTATGTTGTGCGAGATGATGATGGCCGCAGGCTCGATCACGGAACGCTTGAAGCGATGAGAATGCGTGCGGTGCAGGCGGTTCTCGATGGCCAGCATCCAGAATCGGTGGCCTTGGCGTTGGGGATGCACCGCAAGACGGTGTACGGGTGGGTGGCCACGTACAACGAAGGGGGTTGGGCGGCACTGAAGGCCAGGCCGGTGCCTGGTCGTGCGCCGAAGCTGACCGATCAGCAGCTGGGCGAGCTCTACGCCTTGGTGGCGGGCAATGACCCGCGCCAGCTGCAGTTCGAGTTCGCGTTGTGGACCCGGGAGATGGTGCGGGAACTGATCAAGCGCCGGTTCGGGGTGTCGTTGGCCGTCACCAGCGTGGGGCGCATCCTGCGGGGTCTGGGTATGTCGGCGCAAAAGCCGCTGTGGCGTGCCTATCAGGCCGATCCGGAGGCGGTCGAACGGTGGAAGCGCGAGGAGTACCCCGACATCGCCAAACTCGCCAAGAAGCGCAAGGCGACGATCTACTTCGCCGACGAGGCCTCGGTGCGCAGCGATTACCACCGGGGCACCACCTGGGCGCCGGTCGGCCAGACCCCGGTCGTGGCGACCACCGGGGCACGGTTCTCGGTGAACATGATCTCGGCGGTCACCGCCAAGGGCACGTTGCGGTTCTCGATCATCGACGGCACCCTGACCGCGGACAAGTTCATCGACTTCTGCAAACGGCTGCTCCACGACGCCGCCGGCCCGGTGTTTTTGATCCTCGACGGCCATCCGGTGCACAAATCAAAAGCCCTGGCCCGCTTCGCAGCATCCACCAATGGCATGCTCACCCTATTTCGGATTCCGGCCTACTCGCCGCAGCTCAACCCTGACGAATGGGTCTGGAAGAACGTCAAGGCCGATCGGGTCGGCCGTTCCGGCATCACCGGGCCCGACCAGTTCAAAACGCTGTGTGTCAACGCCTTACGACGTTTGCAGCGGATGCCCCACCTCATACGCGGCTTCTTCGCCGCCCCAGACCTTGCCTACATCCGGGCCGCAGCATAATGCGTCGACTAACCAATGGTCGGCTTAGTAAGCCTGCGCCGCGGCGATGCGGCTCTCTTCGGGAACGCGCACCGCTCGGGCTAGATGCGCTCGATGATGGTGCCGGTGGACAGGGCGCCGCCGGCGCACATGGTGATCAGCGCGGTGCTCTGGTCGGTGCGCTCCAATTCGTGCAGCGCGGTGGTGATCAGGCGGCTGCCGGTGCAGCCGACCGGGTGGCCCAACGCGATCGCGCCGCCGTTGACGTTGACCCGGGCCATGTCGGGTTCGTGCACCCGGGCCCACGACAGCACCACCGACGCGAACGCCTCGTTGATCTCGACGATGTCGATGTCGCCCATCTTCATCCCGGCCTTCTCCAGCACCTTCGCCGTCGACTGCACCGGGCCGTCCAGATGGTAGTAGGGCTCCGCGCCGACCAGCGCCTGGCTGACGATCCGGGCCCGGGGGCGCAGGCCCAGCGCCTTGGCCTTGTCCTCGTCCATCCAGAGAACGGCCGCCGCACCGTCGGAGATCTGTGACGACGTTCCCGCCGTGTGGATCCCGCCCTCCAGGACCGGCTTGAGCGAGCTCAGGCCCGACAGCGTGGTGTCGCGCAGGCCCTGGTCACGGGAGATGGTCACGCGCTCCGAGGTCGGCTGCTTGTTCTCGTCGAGCGCCGGCGCCACGATCGGGGAGATCTCGCGGTCGAAGCGGCCCTCGTCCCAGGCCTGCTTGGCCTTGGCCTGGGACTCGAAACCGAACTGGTCGATGTCTTCGCGGGTGATGCCCCGCCGCTTGGCGATTCGCTCGGCCGCGGTGAACTGGTCGGGCAGGTCGATGTCCCACGACTCGGGCCGCAGGATGGTGCGGTCGGGCCCGGCATTGGCGCCCAGTCCGACGCGGCTCATCGCCTCGATCCCGCACGCGATGCCGATGTCGATGGCGCCGACCGCGATCAGCCCGGCGATCAGGTGGTTGGCCTGCTGGCCGCTGCCGCACTGGCAGTCCACGGTCGCGGCGCCGACATGCTCCGGCAGCCCGGCGGCCAGCCAGCTCACCCGGGTGATGTTGTTCGACTGCTCGCCGAACTGCGTCACGCAGCCGCCGATGGCCTGTTCGACGTCGCCGGCGTCGATGCCGGCCTTCTCCACGACTGCCTTCTGCACCGCCCCCAGCAGCTCGGTGGCGTGCAGTCCTGACAGCCATCCAGCGCGTTTCCCGATGGGGCTGCGGGTGGCTTCGACGATTACCGGGTTACCCATGGGGCCAGGCTAGAACACGTTTCATTACTATGACAAGCGAGGATGCGTCCGCGCCTTTTTTCTACGGTGGAGGCGTGTTTTACTGGCAACAGAGCTCCACTAGGAGAGCTAGTGCCCTGGATCGCCAGTCGCAGGAACAGCATATGCACGAGCAGTGAGGAGAAACAGCGTGCCTAGCCCCCACCTTCCGCCCGGATTCGACTTTCTCGATCCGGACCGAAACCTCAAAGGCCTGCCGGTCGCGGAACTGGCCGAGCTGCGTAAATCCCAGCCGATCTACTGGCTGGACGTTCCGGGCGGGACCGGGGGCTTCGGCGACAAGGGCTACTGGGTGATCACCAAGCACCGGGACGTCAAGGAGATCTCGCTGCGCAGCGACATCTTCTCCAGCCAGCAGGACTGCGCCATCCCGGTCTGGCCGCAGGAGATGACGCGCGAGCAGATCGACTTGCAGCGACTCGTCATGCTCAACATGGACGCCCCGCACCACACCCGGTTGCGCAAGATCATCTCCCGTGGCTTCACCCCGCGCGCCATCGGACGGCTTCGCGACGAGCTGGACAGCCGCGCGCAGAACATCGCCAAGACGGCCGCGGCGGCGGGCTCGGGAGACTTCGTCGAGCAGGTCTCCTGCGAGCTGCCGCTGCAGGCGATCGCCGGTCTGCTGGGCGTGCCGCAGGAGGACCGCGACAAGATCTTCCGCTGGTCCAACGAGATGACCGGCAACCAGGATCCCGAGTTCGCCCACGTCGACCCGGCGACGTCGTCCGCCGAGATCATCGCATACGCCATGAAGATGGCCGAGGAGCGCGGCAAGAACCCCGGCGACGACATCGTCACCAAGCTGATCCAGGCGGACATCGAGGGGGAGAAGCTCTCCGACGACGAGTTCGGGTTCTTCGTGATGATGCTCGCCGTCGCCGGCAACGAGACCACGCGGAACTCCATCACCCACGGCATGGTCGCGTTCTCGCAGAACCCGGAGCAATGGGAGCTGTTCAAGAGGGAAAGGCCCGAGACCGCGCCCGACGAGATCGTGCGCTGGGCCACCCCGGTGACCGCGTTCCAGCGCACCGCCCTCGAGGACTACGAGCTCTCCGGGGTGCAGATCAAGCAGGGCCAGCGGGTGGTGATGTTCTACCGCTCGGCCAACTTCGACGAAGAGGTTTTCCAGGATCCGTTCAGCTTCAACATCATGCGAAACCCCAACCCGCACGTCGGTTTCGGCGGTACCGGGGCGCATTACTGCATCGGCGCCAACCTGGCCAAGATGACGATCAGCCTGATCTTCAACGCCGTCGCCGACCACATGCCCGACCTGAAGCCGATCTCGGAGCCCGAGCGGCTGCGGTCGGGTTGGCTCAACGGCATCAAGCACTGGCAGGTCGATTACACCGGTCAGTGCCCGGTGAGCCACTGATGGACTTCAATCTCACCGCGACGCAGCAGGCCGTCGCCGACGTGGTCACGTCCGTACTGGGCCGGGACCTTTCGTGGACGGCTCTGGTCGACGGGGGTGTGACGGCGCTGCCGGTGCCCGAACGCCTCGGCGGCGACGGCGTGGGTCTGCCCGAGGTCGCGACGGTGCTCACCGAAGTGGGCCGCCACGGCGCCATCACGCCGGCGTTGGCCACACTGGGCCTGGGCGTGGTGCCGCTGCGCGACCTCGCCTCCGAGGAACAGCAGGACCGCTTTCTGGGTGGGGTGGCCAAGGGTGGTGTGCTGAGCGCCGCGCTCGACGAACCCGGCGCCGCGCTGCCCGACCGGCCCGCCACCACGTTGGCCGGCGGGCGGCTGGCGGGCACCAAAGTCGCTGTGCCGTATGCCGAGGAGGCCGACTGGATGATCGTGACCGCGGACAACGGGGTCGCGGTGGTTTCGCCGAAGGCCGACGGTGTCCGGTTGGTGCGCACCCCGACTTCGAACGGTTCCGAAGAGTACACGGTCACGTTCGACGACGTCGCGGTCGAGGAATCCGGTGTGCTGGCGAACGCGGGCGCGCCCCGGGTCAACCAGCTCGCGCTGGCGATGATCGGCGCATACGCCGACGGTTTGGTGGCCGGGGCGCTGCGCCTGACCGCCGACTACGTGGCCAACCGCAAGCAGTTCGGCAAACCGCTGTCCACCTTCCAGACCGTGGCGGCGCAGCTCTCGGAGGTCTACATCGCCTCGCGCACCATCGATCTGGTGGCGAAGTCGGTCGTGTGGCGGCTCTCGGAGGGCCGGGACGCCGTTGACGATCTGGACGTCCTGGGCTACTGGATCACCTCGCAGGCGCCGCCGATGATGCAGACCTGTCACCACCTGCACGGCGGCATGGGCATGGACATCACCTATCCGATGCACCGGTACTACTCCACGATCAAGGACCTGACCCGTCTGCTGGGCGGGCCATCTCATCGCCTCGAACTGGTGGGAGCGCAATGTTCATCGATCTGACCCCCGAGCAGCGCCAGCTGCAAGCCGAGCTGCGGCAGTACTTCTCGAACCTCATCTCCTCCGACGAGATGAAGGCGATGGAGCAGGACCGGCACAACGAGGCTTACCGTGCGGTGATCCGCCGGATGGGCCGCGACGGCAAGCTCGGGGTCGGGTGGCCGAAGGAGTACGGCGGGTTGGGCTTCGGCCCGATCGAGCAGTCGATCTTCGTCAACGAGGCACATCGCGCCGACGTGCCGCTGCCCGCCGTGACGCTGCAGACGGTGGGTCCCACGCTGCAGGTTTTCGGCACCGAGTTGCAGAAGAAGAAGTTCCTCCCGGCGATCCTGGCCGGTGAGGTGCATTTCGCGATCGGCTACAGCGAACCGGAGGCGGGGACCGACCTGGCATCGCTGCGGACCACCGCCGTCCGCCAGGGCGACGAATACATCGTCAACGGCCAGAAGATGTGGACCACCGGCGGCCACGACGCCGACTACATCTGGCTGGCCTGCCGCACGGATCCGGAAGCGGTCAAGCACAAGGGCATTTCGATCCTGATCGTCGACACGAAGGATCCCGGTTTTTCGTGGACGCCGGTGATCCTGTCCGACGGTGCCCACCACACCAATGCCACGTACTACAACGACGTGCGGGTGCCCGCCGACATGCTGGTCGGCGAGGAGAACGGCGGGTGGCGGCTGATCACCACCCAGCTCAACAACGAGCGCGTCATGCTCGGGCCCGCCGGTCGGGTCGCCGGTATCTACGACCGGGTCCACGCGTGGGCGTCCAAGCCGGGTGCCGACGGGGTCACCCCCATCGACCACGCCGACGTCAAGCGCGCGCTCGGTGAGATCTACTCGATGTGGCGGGTCAACGAACTGCTCAACTGGCAGGTGGCGGCGGCGGGTGAGGACATCAACGTGGCCGATGCCGCGTCGACGAAAGTCTTCGGCACCGAACGCATTCAGCACGTCGGCCGGCTCGCCGAGGAGATCGTCGGCAAATACGGCAACCCGGCCGAGGCGGGCACCGCCGAGCTGCTCGACTGGCTGGACTCCCAGACCAAGCGCAACCTGGTGATCACCTTCGGCGGAGGAGTGAACGAAGTCATGCGAGAGATGATTGCGGCCGCGGGCCTCAAGGTGCCGAGGGTGCCCAGATGACCGACATCGCCGAAGCCGTCGCCGAGATCAAGGCGGCCGGCGCCCCCAAGCCGCGCGTCGGGCGCGACCCGGTGAACCAGCCGATGGTGAACAACTGGGTGGAGGCGATCGGCGACCGCAACCCCATCTACGTCGACGAGGCCGCGGCCCGGGCGGCCGGGCACCCCGGGATCGTCGCCCCGCCGGCCATGATCCAGGTGTGGACGATGTTCGGGCTGGGCGGTGCGCGTCCCAAGGACGACCCGCTGGGGCCCATCATGCAGCTCTTCGACGACGCCGGGTACATCGGCGTGGTCGCCACGAACTGCGAGCAGACCTATCACCGTTATCTGCGGCCCGGCGAGCAGGTCGCCATCACCTCGGAGATGGGTGACGTGGTCGGGCCCAAGCAGACCGCGCTGGGCGAGGGCTTCTTCGTCAACCAGCACATCATCTGGCGGGTGGGTGACGAGGACGTCGCCGAGATGAATTGGCGCATCCTCAAATTCAGGCCGCGCGAGGAATCCGCGGCGTCTTCCACGGTTCCGGAGGACCTGGACCCCGACGCCATGATGCGCCCGTCGTCGTCGCGGGACACCGCCTTCTTCTGGGAGGGTGTCAAGGCGCACGAGCTTCGGATCCAGCGGCGCCCCGACGGGAGCCTGCAGCACCCGCCCGTGCCCGCGGTGTGGCAGGACAAAGCCGCGCCGATCGACTACGTGGTGGCCGGCGGCAAGGGCACCGTGTTCAGCTTCGTGGTGCACCACGCGCCGAAGGTACCCGGCCGCACGCTGCCGTTCGTGATCGCTTTGGTCGAGCTCGAGGAGGGCGTGCGCATGCTGGGTGAGCTGCGTGGCGTGGACCCCGCCGAGGTGGCGATCGGAATGCCGGTGCGCGCCAACTACATCGACTTCCCGGCCGGTGCCACCGGGCCGGAATGGACCCTCTACGCCTGGGAGCCTTCGGCATGAGCGCACCCGTTGTCGAAGTGGGCACGACGCTGCCCGAGCTCAAGCTGTACGGCGACCCGACGTTCATCATCTCGACGGCCCTGGCCACCCGGGACTTCCAGGACGTGCACCACGACCGCGACAAGGCGCAGGCCAAGGGGTCCAAGGACATCTTCGTCAACATCCTGACCGACACTGGCCTGGTGCAGCGCTACGTCACCGACTGGGCCGGTCCGTCGGCCCTGATCAAGTCGATCGGGCTGCGGCTGGGCGTGCCGTGGTACGCCTACGACACGGTGACGTTCTCCGGTGAGGTGACCGCGATCGAGGACGGTCTGGTCACCGTCAAGGTGCTGGGCCGCAACAGCCTTGGCGATCATGTCATCGCGACGGTGACGCTGACGATGGGGGATGCGTGATGCTGTCCGGTAAAGCGGCGATTGTCGGCATCGGCGCCACCGACTTCTCGAAGAACTCGGGCCGCAGCGAGCTGAGGCTGGCGGCCGAGGCCGTGCTGGACGCGCTGGGCGATGCCGGTCTGTCACCGTCGGACGTCGACGGGCTGACCACCTTCACGATGGACACCAACAACGAGACCGCGGTCGCGCGTGCCGTCGGCATCGGTGATCTGAAGTTCTTCTCCCAGATCGGTTACGGCGGCGGCGCCGCGTGCGCGACCGTCCAGCAGGCCGCGATCGCCGTCGCCACCGGGGTGGCCGACGTCGTCGTCGCCTACCGGGCTTTCAACGAACGCTCGGGCATGCGCTTCGGCCAGGTGCAGACCCGTCTGGTGGGAGACGGAGGCGCACAGGCGGATTCGACGACTGCAGACAACTCCTTTTCGTATCCGCACGGGCTTTCCACGCCGGCCGCGCAGGTCGCCATGATCGCCCGGCGCTACATGCACTCCTCGGGTGCGACCAGCCGGGACTTCGGCGCCATCTCGGTGGCCGACCGCAGGCACGCCGCCAACAACCCGAAGGCGTACTTCTACGAGAAGTCGATCACCATTGAGGACCACCAGAATTCGCGGTGGATCGCCGAGCCGTTGCGGTTGCTGGACTGCTGCCAGGAGACCGACGGCGCGGTCGCGATCGTGGTGACGTCGGTCGAGCGCGCGCGGGACCTCAAGCAGCGGCCCGCGGTGATCGAGGCGGCGGCGCAGGGGTCGAGCCCCGACCAGTACACGATGGTCAGCTACTACCGCCCCGAGCTCGGTCTGCCCGAGATGGGCGTGGTGGGCCACCAGCTTTGGCAGCAGTCCGGGCTCAAACCGTCCGACATCCAGACCGCGGTCATCTACGACCACTTCACGCCCTTCACGCTGATCCAGTTGGAGGAGTTGGGTTTCTGCGGCAAGGGCGAGGCCAAGGACTTCATCGCCGACGGGGCGATCGAGGTGGGCGGCCGGCTGCCGATCAACACGCACGGGGGCCAGCTCGGCGAGGCCTACATCCACGGCATGAACGGCATCGCCGAGGGCGTGCGGCAGCTGCGTGGCACCTCGGTGAACCCCGTGCCCGACGTCGAGCACGTGCTCGTCACCGCGGGCACGGGCGTGCCCACGTCGGGCCTGATCCTCGGCTAGCCGCTTCGTTCTGCCGGGCGCCCGGCTGGCCGGGCGTTCGGTGCTCATCGTGCGGCTGGACGGGCGCTGGGCGGCTGAAGTGACGCCGGTGGTCAGGCGTGCGACCCTGCGGCGATGGGTGAGCCGTTTGTCGGGAGCGAAGCCATTGCCTGTGGCCTAGTGACCAAGAGCCAATTGGAGACGCGCTACCACCGGCTTTTTCGAGGCGTCTACATCGATCGCGACGCCGAGCTGACCGCCGCGGTGCGCGCCAAGGCCGCGTGGTTGTGGACCGGCCGCCGGGGAATTGTGGCGGGGTTCTCGGCGGCCGCCCTGCACGGAAGCAAATGGGTCGACGACAGAAGAGTCGTGGAACTCATCCACGCCAACCACCACCGCTCGGTGGGCATGCAGCTGCATAGAGACATTGTCGCGGCGGACGAAATCGACACCATTGGCGGCCTGGCGGTTACATCGCCGACCAGGACGGCACTGGACCTCGGCTGCTGGTACCCGACGATGACCGCCGTGGCGGGTATCGACGCATTGGCGGCAGCGACGGAAATCAAGGCAGCCGACGTCGAGCTGCTCGCACGCAGGTATGCGGGACGCCGGGGCATTGTGCGAGCACGGCGAGCCGCCGACCTGTTCGATGCCGGTGCGCAGTCGCCGAAAGAGTCATGGCTTCGCGTCGTCCTGATCGAGGCCGGCCTGCCGCGGCCCCAGACACAGATTCCGGTGCTCGACGAGTTCGGCAGTGTTTTCGCCTATGTGGATATGGGGTGGGCGGAGCTCAAAGTCGCCGTGGAGTACGACGGTGAGCAGCACCGCAACGATCGCCGGCAATACACCTGGGATGTCCGGAGGCTGGAAAGGCTCGAGCGTCTGGGTTGGATCGTCGTGAGGGTGGTCGCCGGCGACCGGCCGGGCGACATCTTGCACAGGGTTCGTGCCGCGCGTGCTCGTCGTTCGCCCGGCCAGCCGGGCACACGAGGACGAACCCCCGGCTAGCCGGGCGCTCGGCGCAGGGTTAGGCCGGGATCAGCTCGACGCCGGAGAGCACCACGGCGTTGTCGCGCGACGGCGCGACCACGCTGGCCATCACACGGCCGTCTTCCTTCCAGATGGCGACGCTGAGCGTCTCACCGGGGAACGCCACCCCGGCGAAGCGGGCCCCGTAGGCGGCCACCGCGCCGGCGTCGCCGTCGAGCAGGGCGTCGGCGATTGCCTTGCAGGTCATGCCGTAGGTGCACAGGCCGTGCAGGATGGGACGCGGAAAGCCCGCTGCCGCAGCAAATTCCGGATCCGAGTGCAGCGGATTGCGGTCGCCGCAGAGCCGGTAGAGCAGAGCTTGTTGCGGCAGGATCGGCATCGCGACTTCCAGATCGGGCGCCCGGTCAGGAGCCCCGTCCGATCCCGACGGCCCGCGTGAACCGCCGAATCCGCCCTCGCCGCGGGCGAAGATGGACCGCTTCTGCGTCCACAGCAGGGTGCCGTCCGGGGCGCTGACCGTGGTCTCGCTCCAGATCACCGCGGCCTTGCCCTTGTCCCAGATGTCTGTGAACCGGGTCACCGCGCGCGCCGAACCCGCCGGCGGCAGCGGTGCCGGCACCTCGATCCGCTCGCTGGCGTGCAGCACCTTGCTCAGCTCGATGTCGATGCCGGGGAACTGCACCGTCGGCGGTGTGGTCATGTGGAAGGTGGCGGCGACGTTGCCGAACGTCGGGAGCACCTGCGGTGTGTCGTCGACCAGGTAACGCAGTTCGTGGGGGTCCATCGGATCTTTGCCGGCGCCCAGCCCGAGGTGGTAGAGCTGCACATCGCTGCTGGTCCAAGAGAATTCGATGGGTTCCAGCTCGGCGGCCAGGGCGACGTCCACGTCGATGGGCATCTCAGGCTTCCCCCGCGATGTGTAGAGCGGCCAAATACCCGAAGGTCATGGCCGGACCGATGGTGCCGCCCGGGCCGGGATAGGTGTGTCCCATCACCGGGGCGCTGACATTGCCTGCGGCGTAGAGCCCTTCGATGATGGTGCCGTCGTCGCGCAGCGCACGGCCGTGCAGGTCGGTGCGGATACCGCCCTTGGTGCCCAGGTCCCCGGGAACCATCTTGGCGGCATAGTACGGCGCGTGGCTGATCTCGCCGAGGTTGGGATTCGGCTTGTTGGTGGGGTCACCGTAGTACTTGTCGTAGGCGCTCTCCCCCCGGTGAAAGTCGGCGTCCACGCCCGAACGCGCGAAGCCGTTGAAGCGCGCCACCGTGGCGGTGAACGCCGAGGTCGGCAGTCCCGCCTTTTCGGCCAGTTCTTCGAGCGTGTCCGCCTGGACGATCACCCCGGAATCCAGCCATTTGCGTGGAATGCGCTGGCCGGGCTGCAATCCGGCGAAGATGTAGCGGTCGCGGTACTGCTGGTCGAACACCAGCCACGCGGGGATGTTCTCCCCGGGTCCGGGCCCCTGCCCGTACTCCCCGCCGTACATGTGATGGCAGGCTTCGACGTAGGGCATCGATTCGTTCATGAACCGCTTGCCCGACATGTTGACGATGATCGAGCCCGGCGAGTTGCGCTCCGAGAGCGCGAACCACGGTGCGCCCACCAGCGGCACCGTCGGGCCCCACCACGCGTCCTCCATCAAATCCAGTGCTGCGCCCAGCTTTTCACCGGCTAGGATGCCGTCGCCGGTGTTCGCTTTGGCGCCGACGGTCCATTCGGTGGTGATCGGCGCCCGCTGATATTTCACCCGCATCTGTTCGTTGTGCTCGAATCCGCCGCAGGCCAGGATCACGCCGCGCCGGGCCCGGATCAGCCGGGGCTCGGTCGATTCGGGTGCGTCGGTGTCGCGCACATAGATTCCGCGCACCACCCCGTCCTCGACGCAGAGGTCGGTGAGTGCGGTGTTCAACTCGACCGGCACGCCGGCCTGCCGCAGCCCGATCCGCAGCGGGCCGATCAGCGCTCGGCCCATGCCGACGAGGTTCTTGCCCGTCGCCTTCGCCCACATCGTGCGCGCGCCGACCTTCAGGCTGCGCACCACGCCGCGCGGGTGTCGTTTGAGCTGGTTGAGCCGCACGTAATCCTGCTGCATCACAACGACGTTGAGCGGGACCTTGCCGTACGCCGGCTCCAGCCCGGCCATGTCGGCCCCGAGCTTGCGGGCGTCGAACGGCTTGGGCTCGATCGAACGCCCGCCCGCGCGCCCGCCCGGCGCCTCGGGGTAGTAGTCGGAGTAACCCGGCACCCAGCACATCTTCAGCGGGGTGTGCTTGAGGACGAACGACAGCATCTCGGGCCCGCGGTCGAGGTAGGCGTCGATCCTCTCCGGCTCCACGACGTCGCCGACGATCCCGTGCAGGTAGGTGCGGGCCGCCTCCGCGGTGTCGGGCACGCCGTAGCGCTGCAGCACCTCGTTGTTGGGAATCCACACGCCCCCACCCGAGCGTGCGGTGGAGCCGCCGAAATGAGAGGCCTTTTCGACGACTATCGTCGAGAGGCCTCGGTGTGCGGCGGTGAGGGCAGCTACCATGCCGGCTCCGCCGCTGCCGACCACGACGACGTCGAACTCCTGCGCTGTCATGTAGAACACGTTATAGAATTGCTCGGGCCGGGCGCTACCGGCCCGGTCAAACGGACGAGGGGACTTCGGTAAATGCTCAGTGCGCAGGTTCGCGACGAGCTGGCTGCGGGGTTGTGGCGTGCTGAGTTGAGTCGTGAGCCGGTCGCGCCGTTGACGGCTGCCCATCCTGAGATCGATGTGGTGGATGCTTATGAGATTCAGTTGATCAACATTCGTCGGCGGGTCTCGGGGGGTGCCCGGGTGGTGGGGCACAAGGTGGGGCTGTCGTCGTTGGCGATGCAGCAGATGATGGGTGTCGATGAGCCCGATTACGGGCATCTGCTCGATGAGATGCGGGTGTTGGAGGACACCCCGGTCAAGGCGGGCAAGTACCTGTACCCGCGAGTCGAGGTGGAGGTGGGTTTCATTTTGGCCGCCGACCTGCCGGGGGCGGGTTGCACCGAGGATGACGTGCTGGCCGCGACCGAGGCGCTGGTTCCTTCGATCGAGTTGATCGACACCCGGATCACCGATTGGAAGATCGCGTTGTGTGACACCATCGCCGACAACGCCTCCTCGGCGGGTTTCGTGTTGGGCGCGGCGCGGGTGTCGCCGGGCGAGGTGGACGTCACGGGGATCGAGGCGGTGTTGAGCCGTAACGGCGAGGTGATCGCCGAGGGCCGCAGCGAGGCGGTGCTGGGCAATCCGGTGACCGCGGTGGCCTGGCTGGCCCGCAAGGTGGAAAGCTTTGGGGTACGGCTGCGCAAAGGTGACATCGTGTTGCCCGGGTCGTGTACGCGGGCCATCGACGCGCGCGGCGGCGATGAGTTCGTCGCCGAGTTCACCGGCCTGGGCGCGGTCGGGTTGTCGTTCGAATAGGAGCGTTCTTCATGCCGTCGTCTCAAGCGGGTGTGGCCTTGAAAGTGGCCATTGTCGGGTCGGGAAACATCAGCACCGACCTGCTCTACAAGCTGCTGCGCTCGGAGTGGCTGGAACCGCGCTGGATGGTGGGCATCGACCCGGCCAGCGAGGGCCTGGCCCGGGCCCGCAAGCTGGGTTTGGAGACCACCCATGAGGGGGTGGACTGGCTTTTGGGGCGCTCGGAGAAACCCGATCTGGTGTTCGAGGCGACCAGTGCCTATGTGCACCGGCAGGCCGCACCCCGCTACGCCGAGGCCGGGATCCGGGCCATCGATTTGACCCCGGCGGCGGTGGGTCCGGCGGTGATCCCGCCGGCGAACCTGCGCGAGCACCTGGACGCCCCGAACGTCAACATGATCACCTGCGGGGGCCAGGCCACGATCCCGATCGTCTACGCGGTCTCGCGTGCGGTCGCCGAGCAGGGCGGGGTGCCCTATGCCGAGATCGTGGCGTCGGTGGCCTCGGTGTCGGCGGGGCCGGGTACGCGGGCCAACATCGACGAGTTCACCAAGACCACCAGCCGCGGCGTGCAAAGCATCGGCGGGGCGGTGCGCGGTAAGGCGATCATCATCTTGAACCCGGCCGACCCGCCGATGATCATGCGCGACACCATCTTTTGCGCCATCCCCGAGGACGCCGACCGCGACGCGATCGCCAAATCCATCCACGACGTGGTGGCTGAGGTGCAGACCTATGTGCCCGGCTACCGGCTGCTCAACGAGCCGCAGTTCGACGACCCCTCGCTTAACTCCGGCGGGCAGGCCCTGGTCACCACGTTCGTCGAGGTCGAAGGCGCCGGGGACTACCTGCCCCCCTATGCGGGCAACCTGGACATCATGACCGCGGCGGCCACCAAGGTCGGCGAGGAGATCGCCAAAGAGATGCTGTCGGTGGCAGGAGGCACACGATGAGCACGCAGGACATCTTCTTCAACCCCATCTGGGACGTGCGGATGACCGACACCTCGCTGCGCGACGGCTCGCACCACAAGCGCCACCAGTTCACCACCGACGAGGTCGCGGCGATCGTGGCGGCCCTCGACGTCGCGGGGGTGCCGGTGATCGAGGTGACCCACGGCGACGGGCTGGGCGGGTCGAGCTTCAACTACGGCTTTTCCAAAACCCCCGAACAAGAACTGATCAAACTCGCCGCCGAAACGGCCACAGAGGCCAAGATCGCCTTTTTGATGCTGCCTGGGGTGGGCACCAAGGACGACATCAAAGAGGCCCAGGACAACGGCGGGGCGATCTGCCGCATCGCCACCCACTGCACCGAGGCCGACGTCTCCATCCAGCACTTCGGGTTCGCCCGCGACCTGGGCCTGGAAACGGTCGGGTTTTTGATGATGGCCCACACCATCACTCCCGAGAAACTGGCCGCCCAGGCCCGCATCATGGCCGACGCCGGCTGCCAGTGCGTCTACGTCGTCGACTCGGCCGGCGCGCTGGTCCTCGAAGGGGTCCGCGACCGGGTCGCCGCGCTGGTCGCCGAACTCGGCGAGGACGCCCAGGTCGGCTTCCACGGCCATGAAAACCTCGGCCTGGGCGTAGCCAACTCGGTGGAGGCCGTCCGCGCGGGCGCCAAGCAGATCGACGGCTCGTGTCGCCGCTTCGGCGCCGGGGCCGGCAACGCACCCGTGGAGGCCCTGATCGGGGTGTTCGACAAGATCGGCGTCAAGACCGGCATCGACTTCTTCGACATCGCCGACGCCGCCGAGGACGTCGTACGCCCGGCCATGCCCGCCGAATGCGTACTGGACCGCAACGCCCTGGTCATGGGCTACTCCGGGGTCTACTCCAGCTTCCTCAAACACGCCGTCCGCCAATCCGAACGCTACGGAGTGCCCGCCCACCAACTCCTGCACCGCGCCGGCCAGCGCAAACTCATCGGCGGCCAAGAAGACCAACTCATCGACATCGCCCTGGAAATCAAACGCGAACAAGACAACGGGACAGCCGCCACGCACTGACCAAGTCGTCAATTTGCTGGTGTGACCCAGCCCACTAGCTGGATTTATTCAAGTCTGGCGCAAACGGGTGATTCTGAGCCCGGATTGTCCTACCTTCGTATTATCGACCGCCAGTCGGCATTAGGGGAGTCCGATGAGTTTCATGACGTTGCCACCGGAGATCAACTCTCTGCTGATGTACTCCGGTGCGGGGTCGGCTCCGATGCTCCAGGCCGCGGCGGCCTGGAACGGGTTGGCCAGCGAGTTGACCTCCGCCGCGCAGTCTTTTGCGTCGGTGACTTCCACATTGGCGGGGCAGGCGTGGCAGGGTGCGGCGGCCTCGGCGATGGCCGCGGCGGCGGCACCATACGCCGGGTGGTTGAATGCCGCGGCTTCCCAGGCGGCCAGTGCGGCGGCCCAGGCCCAGGCGGTGGCAAACGAGTTCGAGGCCGCGCTGACGGCCATGGTCCACCCGCTGGCGGTGGAGGCCAACCGAAACGGCCTGGTGAACCTGGTGATGTCGAACCTGTTCGGGCAGAATTGGCCGGCTATCGCGCAGACCGAGTTCAATTACGCGGAGATGTGGGCCCAGGACGTGTCCGCGATGGTGGGTTATCACGGTGGGGCGTCGGCGGCGGCCGCGCAACTGACCTCGGGGCAGGCTTCGATGCCGCCGATGCCGTTCTTGCCGGGCATGGGTGGTATGGGCGGTGGCAGCGGCGCCCTTACCGGCGGCAGCGCCGGCGCCGGCGCCGGCAACGCCGGGGCCGCCCAGACGACCGCCAACGTGGGTGGCGGCGGAGTTGTCGGCGGAGTTGTCGGCGGCGTGAACCTCGCGGCTACGACGGGCGGTGCGAGCGCAGGCACCGCGGGTTCCTACGGCGGTGACATGGCCGGTGGCGGACCCACTCAGGCCACCAGCGCCAGCACCGGCGGGGGGGTGGCCGACACCTCGAGCGTCGGCACCGCGGGCGTCACCGGCACAGCCCCGGGCCTCGCGGGAGCCGTCGGCATGGGAGCGATGATGGCCGCGCGGGTAGCGGGCTCGGCGTCTGCGGGCTCGCCGCCCGCACCCGCCGCGGAGGCTCCGGCGCCGGAAGCCGCCGCGCCGCCGCCCTCGGAGGTCGCGGCAGCGGTGGAAGCCGTCGAAGCGGAAGCCGTGGTGAGCACCCCGGCGGCGGGCACCCCGCTCGTCGCGACGTCGGCGGCGGCAGGCCCGGCTGCGGCCAACGCCCCGAAGGCCCCGACGAAAGCCCCCGCGGCCGAAGTCGAGGGACCGCGGGAAAGGGTGGCCGTGGAAGCCGAACTGCCGGAACTCAAAACCGCGACCCGGTAATCCTTCCGGTCGGTTCGGGTCTCAGGAACACCGAGACTGACGATTTCCGTTGTGCTGCAGGTGGTTTCGCGCCATCTGTTTTGCCGACGACCGCGTCGGGTAAGGCTTACAAGTCCGAGGCACTGCCGAGCGATGGAAGGAGCAACCCGATGACCGTGCCCGCCCCCCAGGTGCGCCGTGGCCTGCTCGGCATCCTTGCCGGCGGTCTGCTCAGCGCCGCCGCCTCGACCGCGACAGTGGCACCCGCGGCACACGCCGCACCCGACCCGTGTAGCTCGAGCGCCCACGCCGGCCGGCTGAGCACGACGTCGGACAGGATCAGCCAGTACCTGGCCGACAATCCCGACGTCAACCAGCGGCTGACCCGAATCGCGCAGCAACCGCCCGCCCAGGCCGAACCCGACCTGCGCAACTACCTGAACAGCCATCCCGGCGTGGCACGTGACCTGCAGAGCATCCGCGCCCCGCTGTCCGCCCAGCGCAACCAGTGCGGCATGCAGGTGCCGCCATCGAACATCCTGATGGGGTTGGGGTCGTTCATGAACGGATTCATGCCCTTCGGCGGCGGGCTGCCGTACGGCGGGTAGCGCCCAGCGGCGGCGCAGGTCACGTAAGGATTGGTGCGGCGCGAACGCGGGTAACCTGGCCAGCATGACCGTGATTACTACTGCCGGTGGGCGCAGGGGCGGGGTTACCCGCGTCGTCGGGGCCGGCTTGTTGGGCGCCATCGCGTCGATGGTGATCGCGCTCCCCGTGGCCAGCGCCGCTCCGGACTGCAATCAGACCGTGGGCAACTCGATCAACTCGTACCTGGAGCGTCATCCGGACCTGCATCGGCAGCTAGAGGAAAAGTCGGAGGCGGAGGGTGACGGCGGCAACGTCATCACCTATCTGAACAAGCATCCCGACGTGCGGCAGCATCTGATCGACCTGTCGCAGCAGTGCGTACCCTAGCGAGTCGGCCTCGTCGCTGAATGCCGCGCACGACGCGCGGGAACGTTCGCCATTGACGAAAAAGTAGAACACGTTCTAGCGTCTAGGCGTGCTCACCGATTCCTTTTCAGGCCCGCTCATCTCTGCCATCGCCGAAGCCGAGCAACTGGTCGCCGCCGCACCGCACATCGAGACCGAAGCCGATCTGCTCGAAGGACTGCAGTATCTGGCCGGCTGCATCGCCGGTTGCATGCACCTGGCCTTCGACTACGAGCCCGACCACCCGTTCCTGCAATCGGGCACCGGACCGTTCACCAAGATGGGCCTGGACAACCCCGACACCCTCTACTTCGGCACGCGGGTGCACGCCGGTCACGACTACGTCGTGACGGGCAGGCGCGGCACCACGACCGACCTCAGCTTTCAGCTGCTCGGCGGTGAGTACACCGACGACAACGTGCCGGCCAGCCAGGCCGCGTTCGACGACCGAGAGCTCGAGATCGCCGCGGACGGCAGCTTCGAGTGGCGGGTGCGCCCGACCAGTCCCGGCCAGCTGGTGATCCGCGAGGTGTACGCCGACTGGGCGGCGCAACGCGGCACCCTGGCCATCTCCCGATTGGACACCGCGGGCACCGGGCCGCCGCCGCTGACCCGCGAGACCATCGAAAAGCGTTATGCCACAGCCGCCAAGCAACTCGTCAACCGGGTCAAGACCTGGCTGCAGTTCCCGCAGTGGTTCTACCTCGACATCCCGGTGAACACCATGGTCGCGCCCCGGCTGACACCGGGCGGCCTGGCGACCCAGTACTCCTCGGTCGGCCATTTCGACCTGCGGCCCGACCAGGCGTTGGTGATCACCGTCCCGGTGTCGGACGCACCCTACCTCGGCTTCCAGCTGGGCAGCATGTGGTACATCTCGCTGGACTACATCAACCACCAGACCTCGCTGAACAACACTCAGGCCCAAGCGGACCCGGACGGCAAGGTGCGCATCGTCGTCGCCGACCAGAACCCGGGGGTGACCAACTGGGTCGAAACGCTCGGCCACCGGCGGGGCATTCTGCAGTTCCGCTGGCAACGGGTGTCCCACCCGGTCGGCGAGGCCGACGGACCGACCGTCGAGCTGGTCGACTTCGGCGCGGTACCGGACGCGTTGCCGCACTTCGACCACAACAAGATCTCCGAGGACGAGTGGCGTGCCCGGATCACGCTGCGGCAACAACAAATTGCGGCCAGGATGCTGGGGTGAAAATGGCAGAGATGCTCAAGGACAAGGTTGTCGTCATCAGCGGTGTGGGGCCGGGGCTCGGTACCACGTTGGCGCACCGGTGCGCGAACGAGGGTGCCGACCTGGTGCTCGCGGCCCGCACCCTCGACCGCCTGGAGGCCGTCGCCAAGCAGGTCGGCGACACCGGCCACAAGGCGCTGTCGGTCCGCGCGGACATCACCGACGACGACGAGGTGAACAAGCTCGTCGAGACCGCCATGGCGACCTATGGCAAGGTCGACGTGCTGATCAACAACGCGTTCCGGGTGCCGTCGATGAAACCCTTGGCCGGCACCAGTTTTCAGCACATCCGCGACGCGATCGAGCTCAGTGCGCTCGGGGCGCTGCGTCTCATCCAGGCGTTCACGCCCGCGCTGGAGAAGGCGAACGGATCGGTCGTCAACGTCAACTCCATGGTGCTGCGGCACTCGCAGGCCAAGTACGGCGCCTACAAGATGGCCAAGTCCACGCTGCTGGCCATGTCGCACTCGCTGGCCACTGAGCTCGGCGAGAAGGGAATCCGGGTCAACTCCGTTGCGCCCGGCTATATCTGGGGTGACACGCTGCAGGCCTACTTCGAGCACCAGGCCGGCAAGTACGGCACCACGGTGGATCAGATCTACCAGGGGACCGCGGCCAACTCCGACTTGAAGCGGCTGCCCACCGAGGACGAGGTGGCCTCGGCGATCCTGTTCCTTGCCAGCGACCTGTCCAGCGGCATCACCGGGCAGACCCTGGACGTCAACTGCGGGGAGTACCACAACTGATGTCGGACCGGACCGATATCGGCACCGTCGAGGAGCTGCACGCCTCGGCCACCAAACTGGTGGGGCTCGACGACTTCGGCGCCGACGACGACAACTATCGCGAAGCGCTGGGCGTGCTGCTGGACTCCTACCAGCGTGAGGCCGGTCTTACGGTTTTGGGCAGCAAGATGAACCGGTTCTTCCTGCGCGGCGCGCTGGTGGCCAGGCTGCTGTCGGAATCGGCGTGGAAGCAGTATCCCCAGCACGCCGACGTCGTCATCGCAAGGCCGATCTTCGTCACCGGGTTGGTGCGGACCGGCACCACGGCGCTGCACCGGCTGCTGGGGGCCGACCCGGCCCACCAAGGTCTGCACATGTGGCTCGCCGAATTCCCGCAGCCCCGCCCGCCGCGCGACACCTGGGTGTCCAACCCATTCTACCGCCAACTCGACGACCAGTTCACCCGGCACCACCAGGAGAACCCCGGCTACACGGGCCTGCACTTCATGGCCGCCTACGAACTCGAAGAATGCTGGCAGCTGCTGCGGCAGTCGCTGCACTCGGTGTCCTACGAGACCCTCGCTCACCTCCCGAGCTACGCGAAATGGCTTGCGCAGCAAGACTGGACGCCGTCGTATCGGCGGCACCGCAAGAACCTTCAGCTGATCGGACTCAACGACGCCGACAAGCGGTGGGTGCTCAAGAACCCCAGCCACCTGTTCGCGGTGGACGCGCTGATGGCCACCTACCCCGATGCGCTCGTCATTCAGACCCACCGGCCCGTCGAGACGATCATGGCCTCGATGTGTTCACTGGCCCAGCACACCACCGAGGGTTGGTCGACGACGTTCGTCGGCGCCCAGATCGGTGCCGACTCGATGGACACCTGGTCGCGCGGGCTCGAGCTGTTCAACACCGCACGCGCCAAATACGATCCGGCCCAGTTCTACGACGTCGACTACCGGGACCTGATCGCCGATCCCCTCGGCACCGTGGCCGACATCTACCGGCACTTCGGCATCCCGCTGACCGACGAAGCGCGGGTGGCCATGGAGTCCAGCCACGCCGAGAGCCAGTCGGGGGAGCGGGCGCCCAAACACACGTATTCCCTTGCCGACTACGGGCTGACCACGGAGATGGTCAAGGAGCGATTCGCCGGCCTGTAACGGCCCGGGCCGACGCGGGGTCAGTCCTCGTCGGGGGCCGCGTCGAGGTAGCCTTCGGCGACGGCGTGTTCGATGCTGTCGCCGAGCTTGGGGCACGATCGCATGCGTGCCGAATCCCCGCCGGAGCGGCGGATTTCGGCGAAATACGCGCAACGCTGCGACGCCTCGGTGGTCCACTGGACCGCGGTGTGGCCCGGCCCCGGCCGCCTGACGTTCACCGTCACATGGCAGAAGCGGCAGTCCACCGGGCGCAACCCGGAGCTCAGGTAGCGCTCCCGGTCGGCGCGGCTGGCCTCCCGAACTGCGGCGGCCCGCCGCGGATCGTCACTGAAATCCCTTGACTTCGACCATGAGTCGTCGCCACCGCCCGAGCCGGCGGGCTCGTGGGCGTGGTCGTGGGCGTCACCGCGCAGCGACAGCATCGATCGGGCGAGCCGATCGACGTCGGGTAACGCGGGGTGGTCCTCCGGCACGTTCGATTCAGTGCTGCTCGGCGGGCACGTCGCCCGGAACGGCTTCGGCGCCGGCCTCTTTGGCCTTGAGGTTCTCCTGCACCTCGGTGTTCCAGTACTCGTTGGCGCGGGTGGTGTCGACCTCGATCTCGAAGCGCTCCACCATTTCCGGTTTGATGTCGGCGACGTCGACGTAGAACTGTTCGTACCACCGGCGCAACTGGTAGACCGCGCCGTCCTCCTCGACCAGCAGCGGGTTGTCGATCCGGGTCTTGTGCCGCCAGATCTCGACATCCTGCAGGAAGCCCTTGCTGACGCCCTCGGTGAACGTCTTGGACAGCTTGTCGGTCATGGCCTCGTCCATGCCCTTGGGCTTTTCGACGATGACGCCCCACTGCAGCACGAAGGAGTTCTGCGTCACCGGGTAGTGGCAGTTGATCAGGATCGACTCGGCCTTGTAGCCGCCGTAGCTGTTGTGCAGCCAGTTGATCATGAACGACGGCCCGAAGTAGGACGCCTCGGAGTCGAGGTGCGCCTCGCCATAGGAGGTGCCCAGGTCGTTGACGTCCGGCCGGCCCACGTTGTGCAGGTACTGCGAGGCGATGTGGCCCTCGAAGACGTTCTTGAAGTACGTTGGCAGGCCGAAATGGATGTAGAAGAAGTGCGCCATGTCGGTGACGTTGTCGATGATGTCGCGGCAGTTCGATCCCTCGATGAGGATGCTGTTCCACCGCCAGTCCGTCCACTCGCCGCTGGCGGCCTCGGGGATGTCGGGAATCCGGACCGCGGGGTCGGGGGGATTGCCCTCGTGGTCGTGCCAGACGAACAGCAGGCCGCCGCGCACGTCGGTCGTCCAGGCCCGGGTGCGCGCCGTCTTGGGCGTGCGTTTGGCGTATGGCACCAGCTTGCAGCGCCCGTCGCCGCCCCAGCGCCAGTCGTGGAAGGGGCAGGCGACCGCGTCGCCCTTGATCGTGCCCTCCGACAGGTCCCCGCCCATGTGCCGGCAGTAGGCGTCGAGGACCTTCACCTCACCCTGGGAGTCGGCGAAGACCACCAGCTTGGTGCCGAACGCCTGCACGGCGTGCGGCTTCCCGTCCAGGTAGTCCTTTGCGACGCCCAGGCAGTGCCAGCCGCGGGCGTACCTGGTCGGCAGCGCGCCGGAATCGATCTCCCGGATGCCGACCGCATTGGTGTCGGTAGTCACCTGTCACCTCCAACTCGCGGGCCTCTAACTAGAACACGTTACAGTTTTACGTCGGGCATATGCAACGACGGCGGGTCTGACCACCGAAGATTCATCCGGGGCGTATATCTGAGCGGATGCCGCTGTTTTCTTTCGAGGGACGCGCGCCCCGGGTCGATCCCACCGCGTTCGTGGCGCCGACGGCCACCCTGATCGGCGACGTCACGGTAGAGGCGGGGGCGTCGGTGTGGTTCAACGCCGTGCTGCGCGGCGACTTCGGCCCGATCGTCGTGCGGGAGGGCGCCAACGTGCAGGACGGGTCGGTGTTGCACGCGCCGCCTGGCATCCCCGTGGACATCGGTCCGGGAGCGACGGTGGCGCACCTGTGCGTCATCCACGGCGTCCACGTCGGGCCCGAGGCGCTGATCGCCAACCACGTCACCGTCCTCGACGGCGCGGTCATCGGCGCGCGCAGCCTGATCGCGGCCCACTCGCTGGTGACGGCCGGCAACCAGATCCCGGCCGGCATGCTGGCCGTCGGGGCGCCGGCCCAGGTCAAGGGGCCGGTCGCCGGTACGGGTGCCGAGATGTGGGTCAACCTGAACCCGCAGGCCTATCGGGATCTGGCTCAGCGGCACCTGGCCGGGCTGGATCCGATCTAGACCTTGCGCACGCTCGCCGCGGCCCGGTCCATCTCCCAGTAGGCGCGCAAGGCCACCATCTCGCCCTCGTCGTTGGCCTTGTAGGTGAAGACGCCTTCCGCGGTCACCTGTAAGTCGCCGGTGGTGATGAGGATGTGCCCGACGTTGGCCTCCTCGTTCCCGCACTGGTAGGTGTCGCGGAAGACGAACTCGATCCTGGTGGTCGGCGCGATGGCCTTGTCCCAGAACGCCGAGATCGCGTCGCGCCCGCGGTGCCCCCTGCCCTCCGGGTCGAAGGCGGACGGGCCGATGGGGTCCTCGACGACGGCATCCTCGGCGAACACCGCCAGCCACGCGTCCTTGTCGCGGGCCATGACCGCCTCCCGGGACCGGCGGCCAGCCTCGTGCGCGGGATGCGCCATCGTCGCCGGGGTCTCGGTCATGCGTCCACCCGCTCCGGCTTGTCCGCGCCGACCACCCACATCGAGTAGTACTGCGAGCCGCCACCGTAGGCGTGCCCCAACGCCTTTCGGGCGCCGGGCACCTGGTGGTCGCCGCCCTTGCCCATCACCTGGATCGCCGCTTCGGCGAAGCGGATCAGCCCCGAGGCGCCGATCGGGTTCGACGACAGCACCCCGCCGGAGGGATTCACCGGCAGCCGGCCGCCGATCGCGGTCTCGCCCGCCTCGGTGAGTTTCCAGCCCTCGCCCTCGGCGGCGAACCCGAGGTTCTCCAGCCACATCGGCTCGAACCACGAGAACGGCACGTAGATCTCGGCGGCGTCGATCTCGTCGATGGGGCTCTTGATGCCCGCCGCCTTCCACAGCGCGGCGGCCGCGTCGCGGCCCGCCCGGGGGCTCACCTGGTCGCGCCCGGAGAACTGCAGCGGCTCGGTCCGCAGCGCCGTGGCGTGGATCCACGCCACCGGATGTCCCTGCGCCACACGGGCATCGGCGATCTCCTCGTTGCCGATGACGACCGCGGCGGCACCGTCGGAGGACGGGCAGGTCTCGTCGTAGCGGATCGGGTCCCACAGCATGGGGGATTCCATCACCTTTTCCAGCGTGATGTCGGGCTGGTGCAGATGTGCCAGCGGGTTGCGGGCCCCGTTGAGGCGATCCTTGACCGCGACCATGGCGCCGATGTTCAACGGTGCGCCGGAGCGGCGGATGTACGACCGCACGTGCGGGGCGAAGTAGCCACCGGCCCCGGCTCCCACCGGCTTGATGAACGGAATCGGAATCGACAACGCCCACATGGCATTCGACTCCGACTGCTTCTCCCAGGCCATCGCCAGTACGCGCTTGTATTTGCCGGACTGGACCAGGCTGGCCGCGACCACCCCGGTGGATCCACCGACCGAGCCGGCCGTGTGCACGCGGATCATCGGCTTGCCGGTGGCGCCCATGGCGTCGGCCATGAACAGCTCCGGCATCATGACGCCCTCGAAGAAGTCGGGGGCCTTACCGACCACGACCGCGTCGATGTCGTCGAACGTGGCACCGGCATCGGCCAGCGCCCGGTCGATCGCCTCGCGCACCAGCCCGTTCATCGAAACGTCTTGGCGCTTGGCGACGTACTTGGTCTGTCCGGTGCCCAGGACCGCCGCGAGCTTTCCGGCCATCAGTTCTTCCCTTCCATGACCGCGACCAGGTTCTGCTGCAGGGCGGGCCCGCTGGTGGCGTGCGCCAGCACCCGCCCGGCCGAACCGTTCCAGATGTGTTGTGCCGCAAATCCGATGCGCTCCAGGCCGGCGACGAACATCGGGTTGGCGACCAGCGCACCCCCGGACGGATTGATTTTCGTCTGCCCCGGCAGCCGGATCGCCTCGGCGAGGATCAGATGCTGGTGGGTGAAGGGCGCACAGATCTCGGCCACGTCGATGTTGTGGACGACGCCGCTGGTGGCCGCCTTGGCCGCCGCCATGGTCGACGGCGACGCCGTGAGGTCGCGCGCGCCGAGTACCGGGGTCTCGATGCGGTGCTCGATGCCGGTGATCCAGGCCGGGTTCTCGCGCAGCTCGCGCGCCCGGTCGCCGGCCGCCAGCACGATCGCGGCGGCTCCGTCGGTGATCGGTGCGATGTCGTGGCGCCGCAGCGGTTCGGCGAAGAACGGCCGTTCGAGCAGTTCGTCCAGGCTCACCGACGGCTCGACCGAATCCACCCGGGGGGCGGTCGCGAAGGTATCCAAGGCCACGCGCGCCATCTGCAGTTCGTCCCACTTGCCCGAGTCGAGTCCCATCCGGGCCTGCAGTCCGGCGATCGACACCGAATCGAGCCACAGCGGAGCGACGGTGTAGGGGTCGGTCTGGCGCGACAGGATGCGGCGCAGCACCCCGGCCGAGGACTTCCCGAAGCCGTACACCAGCGCGGTGTCGACCTCGCCGGTCAGGATCTTGATGTAGGCCTCATAGAGGGCCCACGCCGCGTCCATCTCCACGTGCGACTCGTTGATCGGCGGCACGGCACCGATCGAGTCGATCGCGGAGATGAACGAGAATGCCCGCCCGGCAAGGTAATCCGAAGAGCCCGAACACCAGAAGCCGATGTCGGCCTTGGTGATGCCGAGGTCCTCGTAGAGCTGGGCGAAGCACGGCATCAGCATCTCGACGCCGTTGGTGGTGCCGTCGGTGCGGCGGACATGCGGGGCATGGGCAAAGCCGACCACCGCAACGTTGCGTTCGCTCATGAAAAGTAAGGCCTTTACAGGTGGTGCTTGTAGGTGTCGTAGTCGGCGTCGGGTTCGCCGGTCGGGCGGAAGTACTCGATGTTGTCGATGCCGTAACCCCACTCCTCGCGCGGCCTCCACACCGCCTCGACCCGCATGCCCATGCGCACCTCGTGCGCGTCGATGTCGGCGACCAGGTGCAGGAACGGGATGTCGGCCCCGTCGAGCAGTACGTAGGCCGCCACGTAGGGCGGCTTGATGCGCTGGCCCTGGAAGGGGATGTTGATGATCGCGAACGTCGTCACCGTGCCCCTGTCGGGCAGTTCGACGAACTCGGTGGTGGGCTGGCCGGTGGCCGGGTCGGCCCCGTGCGGCGGGAAGTAGACCTTCCCGTGTTCGCCCGTGCGTGCGCCGAGCAGCTTGCCCTCGGCGATGGCCCGCAGGTAGGCGCTCTCCTCGTGCGAGGCGGTGTGCTGGATTGTCAGCGAGATTGGCGTGACGATCATCGTGACCGGATCCTGTTCGCCCCCAGGCTGTTCCGTCACGTGTTCGGCCTCACCGCCCAGCGCGAAGCAGGCGATGTCGGTGATGGCGCCCACCGTCTCGTCGGCCCAGTGCACGTGCACCCGGGTGCCGGTGCGGATCGCGCTCGGTTCCCCTGCGTCGACGGCATGCATCAGCGGGGTGTCGGCGCCGTCGAGCTTGATCAGCGCCCAGGCGAAAGGCCGGTCCAGCGGCTGGCCCTCCAGCGGTTCGGGCTGCCACGTCCAGGACACGACGGTGCCCACGGGGGACACCGGTACCATCTCGCCCAGCGGCTCATAGGTGACCGGGTCATATTCCGGCGGCGGTACGTGCACCCGGCCATCGGATCCGCGCACCCCGAGAATGTGGCGTTCACGCAGTGCGGTGAAGAACTTGCTCAGCGTGGGGCCGACCGAACGGGTGTAGTCGAAAGACAACGTCAGTGGCGCGGAGAGCGGTGGTTCAGGGTGATCCATCAAGGTCGGGCTACTCGAACTGGTTGTCACGCCATCGAGTAGAACAGGTTCTAAGAACGGATTCAAATTTTTCTTTTGTCGGGTCTCCCGCGGGAAAGGCAAACACATGAAACTGGGGTTGCAGCTGGGCTATTGGGGCGCTCAGCCGCCGGAAAATCACGCCGAGCTCGTCGCCGCGGCCGAGGGGGCCGGATTCGACGCCGTGTTCACCGCCGAGGCGTGGGGCTCCGACGCCTACACACCGTTGGCGTGGTTGGGCTCGTCGACGCAGCGGGTGCGGCTGGGCACCTCGGTGGTGCAGCTGTCCGCGCGGACCCCGACGGCCTGCGCGATGGCCGCGCTGACGCTCGACCACCTGTCCGGTGGCCGGCACATCCTGGGCCTCGGCGTCTCCGGCCCGCAGGTCGTCGAGGGCTGGTACGGCCAGAAGTTTCCCAAGCCGCTGGCCCGCACCCGCGAGTACATCGACATCCTGCGGCAGGTGTGGGCCCGCGAGAAGCCGGTGACCAGCGCCGGGCCCCACTACCCGTTGCCGTTGACGGGGGAGGGAACGACCGGCCTGGGCAAGGCCCTCAAACCCATCACCCATCCGCGGCGCGCCGACATCCCGATCATGCTCGGCGCCGAGGGCCCCAAGAACGTCGCGCTGGCCGCCGAGATCTGCGACGGGTGGCTGCCGATCTTCTACACCCCGCGGATGGCCGACACCTACAACGAGTGGCTCGACGAGGGGTTCGCCCGGCCCGGCGCGCGCCGCAGCCGCGAGGACTTCGAGATCTGCGCGACCGCCAACATCGTCATCACCGACGACCGCGCCGCCGCCTTCGCGGCGATGAAGCCGTATCTGGCCCTCTACATGGGCGGCATGGGCGCCGAGGACACCAACTTCCACGCCGACGTCTATCGGCGGATGGGGTACGCCGAGGTCGTCGACGAGGTGACCGCGCTGTTCCGTTCCGACCAGAAGGACAAGGCCGCCGAGATCATCCCCGACGAGGTCGTCGACGACTCCGCGATCGTCGGCGACCTGGACTACGTGCGTAAGCAGATCAAGGTTTGGGAGGCCGCCGGAGTCACCATGATGGTAGTGTCCGGACGCAACACCGAGCAGGTCCGCGAGCTCGCCACGCTGATCTAGCCGGCCCTTGCCCAAGGAATAGAACACGTTCTAGATTGGCCCGATGACAGCCTCGCAGCACACCATCGCGGGCACCGTACTCACGATGCCGGTGCGGATCCGTCGGGCGACGCAGCACATGGCGATGTTCTCGGTGGACGCCGACGCGGCCCAGCGCCTGATCGACTACAGCGGCCTGCGGGTGTGCCGCTATCTGCCCGGGCGCGCGATCGTTGTGCTGATGCTGATGCACTACATCGACGGCGACCTGGGCCGGTACCACGAATTCGGCACCAGCGTCATGGTCAACCCGCCGGGGTCGAGCGCGACCGGGCCGCGTGCCCTGCAGGACGCCGGCGCCTTCATCCACCACCTGCCCGTCGACCAGGCGTTCACGCTGGAAGCGGGAACCAAGATCTGGGGTTACCCGAAGGTCATGGCGGACTTCACCGTTCGCGAGGGTCGGACGTTCGGGTTCGACTGCACTGTGGACGGGCAGTTGGTGATCGGCATGGAGTTCCGGCGCGGGCTGCCTTTCCGGCTGACCCCGCGCCACCAGGCGCAGCGCACCTACTCCCACCGCGACGGCGTCACGCGCGAGACCTCCTTCGAGCACACGCTGAGCGGCGTGCACACCCGTCCGGGTGGCGTGCACGTCCGGCTCGGCGATCACCCCTACGCCAAAGAGTTGGCGTCGCTGGGGCTGCCGAAACGCGCGCTGATGTCCACCTCCGTGGACAACGTCCAGATGACCTTCGGCGATGCTGAGGAGATCTCATGACCATGACTCGGCCCGACGTCGACCTGACCGACGGGACCTTTTACGCCGGTGACTCCCGGCCCGTCTACAAGTGGATGCGCGAGAACGAGCCGGTCTTCCGGGACCGCAACGGCCTGGCCGCCGCGTCGACGTACCAGGCCGTGATCGACGCCGAGCGCAACCCCGAGCTGTTCTCGAATGCCGGCGGCATCCGTCCCGACCAGCCGGGGGTCGAGATGATGATCGAGATGGACGACCCGCAACACCTGTTGCGCCGCAAGCTCGTCAACGCCGGCTTCACCCGCAAGCGCGTCAAGGACCAGGAGTCCAAGATCGTCGAGCTGTGCGACACGCTGATCGACGCGGTCTGCGAGCGCGGCGAGTGCGACTTCGTCTGGGATCTGGCCGCGCCGCTGCCGATGGCGGTCATCGGCGACATGCTCGGTGTGCGCCCGGAGGAACGCGAGATGTTCCTCAAGTGGTCCGACGACCTGGTCGGCGCGTTGAGCAGCACCGCCGCCGAAGCCGACGTCCAGGTCACCATGGACGCCTTCGCCGCCTACAGCGAATACATGATGGGCATGATCGGGGCCCGCAAGGAAAACCCGACCGACGACCTGGTCAGCGTCCTGGTGCACGCGGAGGTCGAAGGCGCGCACCTCGAGGACCACCAGATCGTCACCGAGGTGCTGCTGTTGCTGATCGGCGGCGACGAGACGACACGGCACACGCTGTCCGGTGGCACACGCCAGCTGCTGCTGCACCCCGACCAGCACAAGCGTCTGGCGGCCGACCTGAGCATGCTGCCCAACGCGATCGAGGAGATGCTGCGCTGGACCGCGCCGGTGAAGAACATGGCCCGCACCATCACCGCCGACACCGAGTTCCACGGCACCGCGCTGCGCCAGGGCGAGAAGATGATCCTGCTGTTCGAGTCGGCGAACTTCGACGAGAAGGTCTTCGAGAACCCGGAGAGCTTCGACATCGAGCGCTACCCGAACAACCACCTGGCGTTCGGCTTCGGGACGCACTTCTGCCTGGGCAACCAACTCGCCCGGCTCGAGCTGTCGATCATGCAGAGCCGGCTGCTGCAGCGGCTTCCCGACATGCGGCTGGCATCGGATGCGGCGCTGCCGCTGCGCCCGGCGAACTTCGTGTCCGGCCTCGAGAAGATGCCGGTCGTCTTCAGCCCCGCCGCGCCGCTGGGCTGACCCCTCGCGCCGAGAGTGAAACTGTTGCGAAGAAACGGCTGAAAACTCGCCACAGTTTCACGCTCGGCGATCCCACGCCGCTGATACCCGTCCGATTGCCCCACCCGGAGTGTCTTCGGCTGTGATCCGGACGTCGATCCAGCCCAATTCCGCGAGGGCTTCGGCGCGCCGGATGTCGTGGTTGAACCGCCGTCGGTCTATGCGGTGGTGCTCCCCTTCGTAGTCCGCGGCGATCTTCACGTCCTCCCAGCCCATGTCGCAGACCGCGACCAGTTGACCGTATCGGTCGCGCACGGGAATTTGAGTGCGCGGACGGGGAAAGCCGGCCCGCATGAGCAAGAGGCGCAGCCAGGTTTCGCGCGGTGACTCGGCGCCGGCATCGACGAGGTCGAGCGCGCACAGCGCCCGCCGGATGCCTCGGCGCCCCCTGTAACGCTCCGCAAGTAGCTCGACGTCCGCGATCTTCAGGCGGGTCGCCCGGGCGAGGGCATCGATCAGCGCGACCGCCTTGTCTACGGGATGGCGCGACGCCAGGTCGAGGGCGGTGCGCGCCGGCGTCGTCACCGGCAGCCCCTCGAGCGTCGCGACCTCGTCGTCCTCGATGCGATCGGCCCAGGTGCGGATTTGCTTGGGGGCGTGCCGATTCTGGTAGATGAGTTCGGCGGGTGCCTTCCCGTCGATCCACTTGGCGCCGTGCAGCGCCGAGGCCGAGCGGCCCGCGACGATGCCACGCCGCCGCGACCACAACCAGGCGGCCTCGGCGCGCACCACGGCGGTGATCTCGGTATCCCGCGGCACGTAAACGTCGCGGTGGATCGCCGTGAACCTGCTACGCAGCGCGTACGGCGTGACGCGACCCGAGGCGACGGCCTCGCTACCTAGGAATGGCTCCACCATGCGCGCGAGTGTGCCGGGTAGGGCCGACACCTCGCCGAGCGTGAAACTGCCGGGGAAAAAATAAGGAAAGCTCGCAACGGCTTCACGTTCGGCGCCGATAGCGGGCGCGTTACTTGTTCTGGAAGTTGGGCTTGCGCTTCTCGGCGAACGCCCGCGGGCCTTCCTTGGCGTCGTCGGACAGAAACACCTTGATCCCGATCTGGGTGTCGATCTTGAACGCCTCGTTCTCGTGCATGCCCTCGGTCTCGCGGATCGCGCGCAGGATCGCCTGCACGGCCAGAGGGCCGTTGTTCTCGATCATCTCCGCGATCTCGAGCGCCTTGGTCAGCGCCTGCCCGTCCGGCACGACGTAGCCGACCAGCCCCATCTCCTTGGCCTCGGCGGCGGTGATGTGGCGGCCGGTCAGCAGCAGGTCGCACGCGACGGTGTAGGGGATCTGCCGCACCAGGCGCACCGCCGAACCGCCCATCGGGTACAGGCTCCACTTGGCCTCCGAGATGCCGAACTTGGCGCTCTCGGCAGCGACCCGGATGTCGGTGCCCTGCAGGATCTCGGTGCCGCCGGCGATCGCGGGGCCCTCGACCGCCGCGATCAGCGGCTTGGTCAGCCGGCGCCCCTTCAGTAGCGCGTCGATGCGCGACGGGTCGTAGCTGCCGTCCTTGAACGACTCGCCCGGCGGCTTCTTGGTTGCTGCCTTGAGGTCCATGCCGGCGCAGAAGTAGCCGCCGGCGCCGGTCAGGATGCAGCACCGGATGTCCGGGTCGTTGTCGACGCGGTCCCAGGCCTCGACCATGATCTGCATCATCTCGCCGCTCAGCGCGTTGCGGGCATGGGGCCGGTTCAACGTGACGATCAGGGTGTGACCGCGCTGTTCGACCAGCGCGTCCGGGCCGGTCTGTTCGTTTGCTGCAGCCTCCGTCACCGCTACCGCCTTTCGGTCCACCATGGGCATGAGCTTGTCAAGAAATGTAACACGTTCTAATTTGGTGGCCGTGGCCCTGAATATTGCCGATCTTGCCGAGCACGCCATCGACGCTGTGCCTGACCGTGTCGCCCTGATCTGCGGCGACCAGAAGCTGACCTACGCCGACTTGGAGGAGAAGGCCAACCGCCTGGCGCACTACCTGATCGATCAGGGCGTGCGGAAGGACGACAAGGTCGGCCTGTATTGCCGCAACCGCATCGAGATCGTCATCGCGATGCTGGGCATCGTCAAGGCCGGCGCGATCCTGGTCAACGTCAACTTCCGCTACGTCGAGGGCGAGCTGCGCTACCTGTTCGACAACTCCGACATGGTCGCGCTCGTCCACGAACGCCAGTACTCCGACCGGGTGGCCAACGTGCTGCCCGACACCCCCAACGTCAAGACCGTCCTCGTCATCGAGGACGGCAGCAATAACGATTACCAGCGCTACGGCGGCGTCGAGTTCTACTCGGCGATCGCGCAGGGTTCACCCGAGCGCGACTTCGCCGAGCTGGTGGGCGAGCGCAGTGCCGACGACATCTACCTCCTGTACACCGGCGGCACCACCGGCTTCCCCAAAGGCGTGATGTGGCGCCACGAGGACATCTACCGGGTGCTGCTCGGCGGAACCGACTTCGCCACGGGCGAATTCGTCAAGGACGAGTACGACCTGGCCAAGAGCGCCACCGCCAATCCGCCGATGATCCGCTACCCGATCCCGCCGATGATCCACGGCGCCACGCAGTCGGCCACCTGGATGTCGATCTTCTCTGGCCAGACCACCGTGCTGGCACCGGAATTCAACGCCGACGAGGTGTGGCGCACGATCCACGAGCACAAGGTGAACCTGCTGTTCTTCACCGGCGACGCCATGGCGCGGCCGCTGCTGGACGCGCTGAACAAGGACCACGACTACGACCTGTCGTCGCTGTTCCTGCTGGCCAGCACCGCGGCGCTGTTCTCGCCGAGCATCAAGGAGCGCCTGTTGGAGCTGCTGCCCAACCGGGTCATCACCGACTCGATCGGCTCGTCGGAGACCGGCTTCGGCGGCACCAGCATCGTCGCCAAGGACGCGCCGCACGCCGGGGGGCCGCGGGTGACGATCGACCACCGCACCGTCGTCCTGGACGAGGAAGGCAACGAGGTCGCGCCCGGATCGGGGGTGCGCGGCCTGATCGCCAAGAAGGGCAACATCCCGGTCGGCTACTACAAGGACGAGAAGAAGACCGCCGAGACCTTCAAGACGTTCAACGGCGTGCGCTACGCCATCCCCGGGGACTACGCGCTGGTCGAGGAGGACGGCAGCGTCACGATGCTGGGCCGCGGGTCGGTGTCGATCAACAGCGGCGGCGAGAAGATCTACCCCGAGGAGGTCGAGGGCGCGCTCAAAGGCCACCCCGACGTCTTCGACGCCCTGGTGATCGGGGTGCCGGACCCGCGGTACGGCCAGCACGTGGCCGCCGTCGTGCAGCCCCGGCCGGGCGCCCGGCCGTCGCTGGCCGAGCTGGACCGGTTCGTGCGCTCCGAGATCGCCGGATACAAGGTGCCGCGCAGCCTGTGGCTGGTCGACGAGGTGAAGCGTTCGCCGGCGGGCAAGCCCGACTATCGCTGGGCCAAGGAACAGACCGAGGCGCGGCCCGCCGACGAGGTACACGCCGCCCACGCCACCGCTTGAGCGACTTCGCCAAACGCAACCCGGATGCCCCCGCTGGCTTCTTCGCGTGGGAAGCCGCCGGTCTGCGCTGGCTTTCCGAGGTCGACGGCGGCGTGCCGTGCGCGCGGGTGGTCGCCGTCGACGAGTCGAGCCTGACCCTGCGGCGGCTCGAGTCGGTGCCGCCCGGCCGCGAGGCGGCGCACGCGTTCGGCGCGCGGCTGGCCCGCACCCACGACGCCGGCGCCGCCGCGTTCGGCGCTGGACCCGACGGATGGGACGGGCCCGGGTTCTTCGGGCCCTTAGCCCGGATTTTTCGCGGAATGCCGAAGTAGCTGGGTGTTGATGCGCGAAAGTGCCTGTCCTGCAACGCATAATGGGAATTCTCTAGGTTTCCATATGGCGAGCGGAAGGCACTTCGCAAGTGAAGAGTATCGCGGTGACGCGGCGGGTGAAAGTATCGGCGGACGGTCGCGGGGTGGTGTCGCACGCCGGGATGGGGCTGTTGCGGGAACTGGCCGATCTGACCGGGTTATCAGCGCAGGTCACGGCGGTGTTGGCCGATACTTACAAGGGGCCGTGGACTTATGCCCCGGGTGCGGTGTTCGCCGATCTTGCCGCGGCGGTGGCTGACGGGGCGGACTGCATCGACGGGGTCGGCCAGTTGTGTGGGGATCGCGAGCATGTGTTCGGGGCCAAGGCCTCGACAACGACGATGTGGCGGCTGATCGATTATCGCATCGATGCCGCGCACCTGCCGAAGGTTCGCACCGCGCGGGCATCGGCGCGGGCGGCGGCCTGGGCGGCCGGGGCCGCGCCCCCGGCGGGTGTGCCGCTGTACATCGACATCGACGCCACGCTGGTCATCGACCATTCCGACAACAAGGCGCAGGCGGCGCCGACGTGGAAGAAGTCGTTCGGCCATCACCCGCTGCTGGCGTTTCTGGACCGCCCGGAGATCGCCGGCGGTGAGGCCCTGGCCGGGCTGCTGCGCAAAGGCAACGCCGGATCCAATACCGCCGCCGATCACGTCACGGTCCTTCAGCAGGCTTTGGATTCGCTGCCGGCAGATTGGCGTCCCGGCCCGCAGAACCCGGCTGCGCCGGCGGTGGTGGTGCGCTCAGATTCCGCCGGAGCCACCCACAAGTTTGCCCAGGCCTGCCGCGATCACGGGGTCGGGTTCTCCTTCGGGTTTCCCGTCGATGCCCGGGTCCAGGACGCCGTGGACACCCTCAACCTCGGCGATGGCTGGTATCCGGGGATCGACTCCGATGGGCAGATCCGGGACGGGGCGTGGGTGGCCGAGGCCACCGGCCTGGTCAACCTGTCGGCCTGGCCTGCCGGGACCCGGCTGGTGCTGCGCAAAGAACGCCCACACCCCGGGGCGCAGCTGCGCTTCACCGACATCGACGGCATGCGGGTGACCGCCTTCATCACCGACACCCCACCGGGGATGGTTCCCGGGCAGCTGGCCGGTCTGGAACTGCGCCACCGCCAGCACGCCCGCGTCGAGGACCGCATCCGCGAAGCCAAAGCCGCCGGCCTGGCCAACCTGCCCTGTCATGATTTCCAGTCCAACGCCGCCTGGCTCGAAATCGTCCTGGCCGCCGCCGATCTGGTCGCCTGGGCCCAACTGATCGGATTCACCGACGCCCCGCAGCTGGCCCGCTGCGAGATCACCGCCTTCCGCTACCGGGTCCTGCACGTCGCGGCCCGCATCACCCGCGGCGCCCGCCAACTACGGCTGCGCATCGACGCCACCTGGCGCTGGGCCGGTGCCATCGCAACCGCCTGGCAGCGCATCCGCGCCGCCTTCCCCTGACCACCGCAAACCCGCCCCGACGACCCGAAAGACCCACCGGCCATAGGAAAGCCCGCCCACCCCGGCGACACGGGACGGCCAAACACACCCCAAGCCCAAAATCGCTATCGCTCAGCGATCTTCATGGCTCAGCACCCCCGAACCCCACCCGCACGAAAAATCGAGGCTTATCGCATCCGTTGCCGATGTCGCTGCGGCGCCACCAACGCTGGGGGCAGTTCTACGCCGACGAGCGGCTGACGCCGATGGCCGAGCGCGCGGCTTCGCGGCTCGAGGACTCGACCCGGGCCACGATCGACTCCGTCATCGCGCGTTGTCGGGCCGGTGACTTCGACGACGACGACCCCCCGGCGCGCCTGCACGGCGACCTGTGGAGCGGCAACGTGATGTGGACGCCCGACGGGGTGGTGCTGATCGACCCGGCCGCGCACGCCGGGCACCGGGAAACCGACCTGGCGATGCTCGCGCTGTTCGGGTGCCCGCACCACGACGCCGTCCTCGCCGGCTATCAGGACGTGCGTGGGCTGCGGCCCGGCTGGCGCGGCCGCGTGGGGCTGCACCAGCTCTACCCGCTGCTGGCCCATGTCGTGCTGTTCGGCGGCGGATACGCGCGGCAGACGGATGCCGCCGCCTGGGCCGCGCTGGCTGCGTAGACGCCCGCGCGGCTGCGCCGCGCGCATCGTCACCGGGCTAGAGTCGACCGAATGACGATCGACGTGTGGATGCAGCATCCGACCCTGCGCTTCCTGCGCAGCGACATGTTGGCCTCGCTGCGGCGCTGGACCGGTGGGGCGATGCCGGACGCCGAAGTCCCGATCGATGCGACTGTGGCGTCGCTGGACGAAGCCGGAGTCGAGCTGGGCCTGCTCAGCGCGTGGCGCGGCCCGGGCGGCCAGGACCTGGTCTCCAACGACGAGGTCGCCGAATGGGTTGGCCTGCACCCGAAGCGTTTTGCCGGCGTGGCCACCGCCGACCTGGACCGTCCGATGGACGCGGTGCGGGAATTGCGGCGGCGCGTCGGCGAAGGCTTCGTCGGCCTGCGCGTGGTGCCCTGGTTGTGGGACGCGCCCCCGACCGACCGGCGCTACTACCCGCTGTTCGCCGCCTGCGTGGACCTCGGTGTCCCGTTCTGCACCCAGGTCGGGCACACCGGCCCGCTGCGGCCGTCGGAGACCGGACGTCCGATTCCCTACATCGACCAGGTCGCGCTCGACTTCCCGGAGCTGGTGATCGTCTGCGGACACGTCGGCTATCCGTGGACCGAGGAGATGGTCGCCGTCGCCCGCAAGCACGAGAACGTCTACATCGACACCTCGGCCTACACCATCAGACGGTTGCCCGACGAGCTGATCAGGTTCATGAAAACCGGTACCGGACAACGTAAGGTCCTGTTCGGCACCAACTACCCGATGATCACCGCCGCGCACGCGCTGGCCGGGCTCGACGACCTCGGGCTCACCGACGAGGCGCGCCACGACTTTCTGCACGGCAACGCCGAGCGCGTATTCAGACTGGAGGCAAACAGGTGAACGGTGCGCAAGCCCTGATCAACACCCTGGTCGACGGGGGCGTCGACGTCTGCTTCGCCAACCCGGGCACCTCGGAGATGCACTTCGTGGCCGCACTGGACACCGTTCCCCGAATGCGCGGCGTGCTAGCACTTTTCGAGGGTGTCGCCACCGGTGCGGCCGACGGCTACGCCCGCATCGCCGACCGGCCCGCGGCGGTGCTGCTGCATCTGGGACCCGGACTGGGCAACGGACTGGCCAACCTGCACAACGCGCGCCGGGCCCACGTGCCTATGGTGGTGGTGGTCGGCGACCACGCGACCTATCACAAGAAGTACGACGCGCCACTGGAATCCGACATCGACGCGGTCGCGGGCACCGTCTCGGGCTGGGTGCGCCGCACGGGTGACGTCGCCGGCGTCGGCGCCGATGCCGCCGCGGCGATCGCGGCCAGCCGGTCGGGCGCCCAGATCTCGACCCTGATCCTGCCCGCCGACGTGTCGTGGTCCGACGGCGCGCAACCCGTCGCGCCGGAGCCCGCGCGCGCTCCGGCCACCCCGGCGTTGCCGTCCGAGGTGCTCGACGTGCTGCGCTGCGGGGAGCCGGCGGTGCTGATGATCGGGGGAGACGCCACCCGCGCAAGGGGTTTGGCCGCGGCCGCGCGGATCGCCCAGGCGACCGGCGCCCGGCTGCTGTGCGAGACGTTCCCGACGCGGCTGGAACGCGGCGCGGGCGTGCCCGCCGTCGACCGGCTGGCCTACTTCGCCGAGGCCGCCACGGCCCAGCTCGACGGCGCCAAGCACCTCGTGCTCGCCGGTGCCAAGTCGCCGGTGTCGTTCTTCGCCTACCCGGACATGCCCAGCGACCTGGTGCCGGCCGGCTGCCGGGTGCACACGCTCGCCGGGCACATCGGCGCGGCCGACGCGCTGGAGGCGCTGGCCGAGGAGGTGGCGCCGGGGACGGTCGCGCCGGTCGCGGCGGCGTCGCGTCCGGAGTTGCCGACGGGCGCGCTGACGTCGGCGTCGGCGGCCGGCGTGATCGGGGCGCTGCTGCCCGAGCGGGCGATCGTCGTCGACGAGTCGAACACGTCGGGCCTGCTGCTCGCCCAGACCACCGCCGGGGCGCCCGCCCACGACTGGCTGACCCTGACCGGCGGGGCGATCGGCTACGGCATCCCGGCCGCGGTGGGCGCCGCGGTCGCCGCGCCGGACCGCCCGGTGCTGTGCCTGGAGTCCGACGGCTCGGCGATGTACACGATCGCGGGCCTGTGGACCCAGGCGCGGGAGCACCTGGACGTGACGACCGTGCTCTACGACAACAGCGCCTACGACATCCTGCGGGTGGAGCTGCAACGCGTCGGCGTGGGGAGCGCACCCGGGCCCAAGGCCCTGGATCTGCTCGACTTGTCGCGCCCGGCAATCGATTTCGTGAAGATCTCCGAGGGTATGGGAGTGCCGGCCCGCCGCGTCACCACCTGCGAAGAACTCGCCGACGCCCTGCGTGCGGCATTCGCCGAGCCCGGGCCGCATCTGATCGACGCGGTGGTGCCGTCACTGTTCGGTTAGCGCGTGGTCGACGAGCCAGTCCGTCGTCGCGTCGAGCGCTTCGACCGCGGCCTCGAAGTCGCGGGCTTCGGCCGCCAACGCCACCCCCAGCGGCCCCGTCTCCGTCGGGACGATCCCGAACTGCCGGGCCAGGTAGTTCTCCTCCCCGACGCCCGGCCCCCAACCCCCCTTGGCCGCAAAGCCTTTCGCGGCCAGGCCCCACCGCTGGTGGGCGGCGATGCGGTGCATCAGGTCGATGACCGGGCCCGCCTCGCCCAGTTGCGACAGCCGCGCTGCGAACCGCGCCTGCCGGCCCAGCGGCCACCGCGTCTGGCCGAACGCGGTGTAGCCGTGCCGAAGTCTTCGTGACTCGACCACCGTGGCCGTATCACCGGCCGCGGCGATGACGGCCCGCACCTGCCGGGCGGCGTCCGCCGGCTCGCCCAGCCGGGACCACAACTGCTCGGCCGCGGGGTTGTCGGATTCGGTGATCGCCTTGACGACCAGGTCGTAGGCGCCCGACGGATCTCTGCGCAGGGCCGCGACCGCCAGCGGCACCTTGATCGTCGACCACGCGACGCCGGCCGACCAACGGCCCAGCGACAGGGTACGGCCCGGCCGGGCGATCGCGACGCCGACTTCGGCCGACACGGTCGCGGCAAGCCGTTCGAAGCTCGTCTCGAGCTCATGTTCGGGAGATCGGGAAGTCATGGGCTACCGGCTAATCCGCCACACCGGGTCGCCGCAGTCGACCCCCTCGGCCGTCAACTGACGCTTGAGCACCTTGAACGTCACCGTCCGCGGGAGCTCGGTGCTGACCCGGACATACGACGGCCATTGCTTGGGCCCCAGATCGGGCTGCTCGGCGAGGAATGCGCGGAACTTCTCGGGGTCGAACGCCGCCCCCGGCCTCATCACCAGGGCGGCCATCACCTGGTCGCCGACTATCGCGTCGGGCACCCCGTAGACCGCCACCTCGGCAGCGCCCGGGTAGCGCAGCAGCACCCGCTCGATGGGGGCCGCGCCCAGGTTCTCACCGTCGACCCGCATCCAATCACCCAGCCTCCCGGCGAAATAGGCGTATCCGGCGTCGTCGCGGTAGGCGAGGTCGCCGCTGTGGTAGACCCCGCCGGCCATCCGCGCGGCCTCGGCGTCGTCGTCGTTGTAGTAGCCCTCGAAACGGCCCGGCCCGGCGGTGTTCACCAGTTCGCCGACCACCCCCACCGGGCACGGCTCGCCGGTGTCGGGGTCGACGATCTGAAGCCCTTCGGTGAGCGGGCCCAGCGCGCCGGCGGGCGTGTCGGGGGTGCGGGCGATGGCCACCCCGCCTTCGGTGGAACCGAACCCGTCCTGCACGGCACAGCCGAACCTGCGCGCGAAGCGCTCGATGTCGGCGGGCACGCCCTCGTTGCCGTAGACCGCGCGCAGCGGGTTGTCCGCATCGTCGGGGCGTTCGGGGGTGGCGAGCACATACGACAGCGGCTTGCCCACGTAATTGGCGTAGGTCGCGCCGTAGCGGCGCACGTCGGGCAGGAAGTTCGACGCGGAGAACTTGCGCCGCAACGCCATCGAGCCCCGGCACGCCGCCGCCACCGACCACCCCACCAGCAGCGCGTTGGAGTGGAACAGCGGCATCGAGACATAGCAGACGTCGTCGCGGCCGAGAGCGAAGCGCTGCGTCATGGTCACGCCGGCGACGGCGACCTTGCCGTGGCTGCACTTGACCGCCTTCGGCTCGCCGCTGGTGCCGGAGGTGAAGATCAGCATGAACAGGTCCGTGGCCGAGGCGGAGCGGAAGCCCGGCTCGGCGTCCGCGTGGGCGGCGACCTCGTCGGCCCACTCGGCCGAATCGACGTCGACGTGCTCGATATCTTCCAGTGCCGCGGCCGAATTCGCGTCGGCCAGCACCAGTTGGCAGTCCGCCCGGTCGATGTCGCGGGCCAGCGCCTCGCCGCGGCGCACCGGATTGAGCCCCACCGGCACGATCCCCGACATCCCGGCGGCGGCCAGCATGGCTGAGAAGAACGGGGTGTTCTCCAGCAGCACGCCGACATGCGGGGGGCGGGCCGGGTCGAGGCGCTCCCGCAGCGCCGCGGCGATCGCTGCGCCGTGCCGCAGGTGATCGCGCCAGCTGGTGAAGGAGTCCTCGAAGTAGACGCCGCGATCGTCGATGTCGGCCAGCGGGACAAGCAGGTCGGTGACGGTCAGGTCGGTCGGAACCTGGAGCACCGTCGCACCTAGGCCGGGGTTTCCGCCAGTTCGCGGCCGATGCGGCGCAGCTGGCCGGTGGCCCCGCCCAGGGCGAACTCGGTCTCCTTGGCGGCCAGGAAGTAGCGGTGCACCGGGTGGTCGGTGTCGACGCCCACCCCGCCGTGCACGTGCACGATCGTGTGCGCCACGCGGTGGCCGGCGTCGGCGGCCCAGAACGCCGCGCTGGCGACGTCGATGTCGGCGGGAAGGTCCTCCGACACCCGCCAGGCCGCCTGCGTGAGCGTCAGCCGCAGCCCCTTGACGTCGATGTAGCCGTCGGCCAGGCGTTGCGCCACCGCCTGAAAGCTGCCGATCGGGCGGTCGAACTGCTCGCGGGTGCGCGCGTACTCGGCGGTCATCTGCAGGCCCCGCTCCAGCACGCCCAGCTGGAAGGCGCTGGCGCCCAGAGCCGCCAGCGTCTCGAGCCAGGTCACCGCTTCCGGTCCGCCGACCATCCGGGTGCCGTCGATCTGGCTTCCATCGAGCGCCAGGTGCCCGACGCAGCCGCGGCCGGTGGTCTGGATTGCGGTCACCGAAACGCCCGGGTCGTCGGCGGCGACCAGGAAAACCGCCGTGCCGGAATCGGTTTCGGCCGGTACGAGGAACGCGTCGGCCACCGGGCCGAAGCCGACCTGGGTGCGGGTACCGGTGAGGCGGTAGCCGTCGCCGGCGCGGGCCGCCCGGACCGGCCCCTCGCCCATCTCGCCGTGCAGGGCGACGGTGAGGACCTTCTCGCCGTTGACCGCCGCGACGCCCCACTCCTGCTGCAGTTCCTCGGTCCCGAAGCGCGCCAGCGCACCCGAGGCCAGCACGATCGAGTCGAGATAGGGAACGGCGGCCAGTTGATGGCCGAGCGCGACGAGCACCGCGACCTGCTCGAGCACGCCGAAGCCGTCACCGCCCAGCTGCGTCGGCGCCGCGCTGGTCAGGATGTCGGCGTCGACGAGCTTGCCCCACAGCTCGCGGTCGAACCGTTGGTCCAGCCCGTCGAGCTCACGGTGATGCTGCGGCGTGCACACCGAGTCCACGATCGTGTCGACCAAGCCCCCGAGGTCGTTCGCCGCTTCGGTTGTCGTGAAATCCATGGATTTTCGTCCTTCTCGATGCTCAGCGGTGCTCAGCGGCTTCGGGGCAGGCCGAGGGCGACCATGCCGATGATGTCGCGCTGCACCTCGTTCGTGCCGCCGCCGAAGGTCAGGATCAGGCAGGCCCGGTGCATCCGCTCGACCCGGCCGCGCAACAGCGCGCCGGGGGAGTCCTGGCGCAGCGTCGCCGCGGTGCCCAGTACCTCCATGAGCAGCCGGTAGGCCTCGGTGGCCAGTTCGGTGCCGAACACCTTGGCCGCCGACGCGTCGGCCGGATTGAGCGAGTCGCCGGCCGCCGACGCCAGCTCCCAGTTGATCAGCTTGAGCACCTCGGCCTTGGCGTGCACCCGGGCCAGGTTCAGCTGCACCCACTCGGAGTCGATGAGGCGGCCACCGCCGGCGCCCTTGGTGTTCTGCGCCCACTCGCGAACCTCGCGCAGGGCCAGGAAGATCGGTTGCGGCGACACCAGGGCGACCCGCTCGTGGTTGAGCTGGTTGGTCACCAGCTTCCAGCCGCCGTTCTCCTCACCGATCAGGTTCGTGACCGGCACGCGCACGTCGGAGTAATAGGTGGCGCTGGTGTCCACGCCGGCCATGGTGTGCACGGGCGTCCAGGAAAAGCCTTCCGCGGTCGTCGGCACCACCAGCATCGAGATGCCGCGGTGCTTCTTGGCCTCGGGATTGGTGCGCACGGCCAGCCAGACCCAGTCGGCGTAGGCGATCAGGCTGGTCCACATCTTCTGGCCGTTGATCACGTAGTCGTCGCCGTCGCGCACGGCGCTGGTGCGCAGGTTGGCCAAGTCGGTGCCGGCTCCGGGCTCGGAGTAGCCGATCGAGAAGTGCAGCTCCCCGGCGGCGATCTTGGGCAGGAAGAACTTCTTCTGCTCGTCGGTGCCGAACGCCATGATGGTCGGCGCCACGCTGTTGATCGTCAGGAACGGCACCGGCACGCCGGCGATCGCGGCCTCGTCGGTGAAGATCAGCGAGTCCATCGGCGAGCGGTCCTGGCCGCCGTACTCCTTGGGCCAGTTCAGGGTGAGCCACCCGTCCTTGCCCATCTGCGCAACGGTGTCGCGATACGCGGTTCCCGTCCCGACCTCGCCCTGCGTGGAGGTCAGCGCCTCGCGGCGCTCCGGCGTCATGAGCGCGGTGAAATATGACCGCAGCTCGCGACGCAGCTCCTCCTGTTCGGGGGTGTAACTGATGCGCATTCCAGCTGTCCTTTGGCTAGGCGTGAGAAGCAGGCCGGCCACCCGTTCGTCTTCCCGGTTGTAACACGTTCTAGTCTGGGAATCCAGCGACCGTTTCCCCAGACCTACCGGGGCCCCTATGGTGTAGCTACATACCAACGGGGCATGTGCTCATATTGAAGGCCAGATTCGAGGAGGGTACCGTGCGGGTGATCGTTGATCGTGACCGGTGCGAAGGCAACGCAGTATGCCTGGGAATCGCGCCGGACATCTTCGACCTGGACGACGACGACTATGCCGTCGTGAAGCTTGACCCGATCCCACCCGACCAGGAGGGTTTGGCCGAGCAGGCGATCGCCGAATGCCCGCGAGCCGCGCTCCTACGCGGCGAATGACCCGGGCGCGACGCCGGGCGACTCGAAACTAGAGGTATTCATAAATTGACTAGCAGCACGAACGCGACCGATCTCTCCGGGAAGGTCGCGGTGGTCACCGGTGCGGCCGCCGGCCTGGGGCGCGCCGAGGCGCTCGGCTTAGCCCGCCAGGGCGCCACCGTCGTCGTGAACGACATGGCCGGTGCCCTGGACTCCTCCGACGTCATCGACGAGATCGGCACCGCCGGGTCCAAGGCGGTCGCCGTTGCCGGGGACATCAGCCAACGCGCGACCGCCGACGAATTGGTTGCCTGCGCCGACAAGCTCGGCGGGCTGGACATCGTGGTCAACAACGCCGGGATCACGCGGGACCGGATGCTGTTCAACATGTCCGACGAGGAATGGGACGCCGTCATCGCGGTGCACCTGCGCGGCCATTTCCTGCTGACCCGCAACGCGGCCACCTACTGGCGCGCGAAGGCCAAGGACGCGGCGGACGGCAGCGGCAAGGTGTTCGGCCGGCTGGTCAACACCGCGTCGGAGGCGGGTCTGGTCGGACCGGTCGGGCAGGCCAACTATGGCGCCGCCAAGGCGGGCATCATGGCGCTGACCCTCTCGGCCGCGCGGGCTTTGGGCCGTTACGGGGTGTGCGCCAACGCGATCTGTCCGCGGGCCCGCACGGCGATGACGGCCGACGTCTTCGGCCCCGGCCCCGAAATGGAGGAGGGGCAGATCGACCCGCTCTCGCCCGACCACGTGGTGACCCTGGTCCAGTTCCTGTCGTCCCCGGCGGCCGCGGAGGTCAACGGCCAGGTGTTCATCGTCTACGGCCCGCAGGTGACGCTCGTGTCGGCGCCCGCCGCGGAGCACAGGTTCAGCGCCGACGGGCCGGCGTGGAACCCCGCCGAGCTCAGCACGACGTTGGGAGAATACTTTGCCGGCCGCGACCCCGAGCACAATTTCGCGGCCGTCGGACTGATGGAGCAGTAGCCGGCGCGCTGGCTGAAAACAGGGGTTCCGACGATTAGAACTTGTGTCAGTTTGGAACACGGCAACTTGCTCTGACCTGGCGAAATTAACGATTCCGACAGAGAAATAGCGTTCATTGACAGGGTCAACTTGTTCTGGGTTAATATGATCCGGCTCACACCCGAGCCGCAAGTGACCGAAGGGCGCGCAAAGGCGACACGCAGGCTTCGCCGCGAGCAGCGAAGGGGGGGACCACGTTGATCCAGCAGCTTGCGGTGCCCGTCCGCGCTGTCGGTGGATTCTTCGAGATGTCGATCGACACCGCGCGCGCGGCGTTCCGGCGGCCCTTCCAGTTCGGTGAGTTCCTGGATCAGACGTGGATGATCGCGCGCGTGTCGCTGGTCCCGACCCTGCTGGTGTCCATCCCGTTCACGGTTCTGGTGGCGTTCACGCTGAACATCCTGCTGCGTGAGATCGGTGCGGCCGACTTGTCCGGCGCCGGAACGGCTTTCGGCACGATCACCCAGCTCGGTCCGGTGGTCACCGTGCTCGTCGTGGCCGGTGCCGGCGCCACCGCGATCTGCGCCGACCTGGGGGCCCGCACCATCCGCGAGGAGATCGACGCGATGCGGGTGCTGGGCATCGACCCGATCCAACGGCTGGTCGTACCGCGGGTTTTGGCGTCCACACTGGTCGCGCTCCTGCTCAACGGCCTGGTCGCCGCCATCGGTTTGTCCGGCGGCTACGTGTTCTCGGTCTTCTTGCAGGGTGTCAACCCGGGCGCCTTCATCAACGGGCTGACGGTGCTGACCGGGCTTCGCGAATTGGTTCTCTCCGAAGTCAAAGCGCTGTTGTTCGGGGTGATGGCCGGGCTGGTCGGGTGTTACCGCGGTCTGACGGTCAAGGGTGGGCCGAAGGGCGTCGGCAACGCCGTCAACGAGACCGTCGTGTACGCGTTCATCTGTCTGTTCGTCATCAACGTGGTGACGACCGCGATCGGCGTGCGGATCTCGGCCAAGTGATGACGCGAGTGATCAGCCGATGAGTTACGACGCCACCCTTCGGTTCCGCCGCTTGATGTCGCGTTTTACGGAACCGGTCGACGACTTCGGCGAGCAGGCCCTGTTCTACGGCCAGACGATGCGTCACGTCCCCAGCGCGCTCACCAAGTACCGCACCGAGACGATCCGCCTGATCGCCGAGATGACGATGGGCACCGGGGCGCTCGTCATGATCGGCGGCACCGTCGGCGTCGCGGCCTTCCTGACGCTGGCCTCCGGCGGCGTCATCGCCGTGCAGGGTTACTCGTCGCTGGGCAACATCGGGATCGAGGCGCTGACCGGGTTCCTCTCGGCGTTCCTGAACGTACGCGTCGTCGCGCCCGTGATCGCCGGTATCGCGCTGGCGGCCACCATCGGCGCCGGTGCCACCGCGCAACTGGGCGCCATGCGGGTGTCCGAGGAAATCGACGCCGTCGAGTGCATGGCGGTCGAATCGGTGTCCTACCTGGTGTCCACCCGGCTGATCGCCGGCCTGATCGCGATCGTTCCGCTGTATTCGCTGTCGGTGCTCGCCGCGTTCTTCGCCGCCCGCTTCACCACCGTCTACATCAACGGGCAGTCCAAGGGCCTCTACGACCACTACTTCAACACCTTCCTCATCCCGTCCGACCTGCTGTGGTCGTTCCTGCAGGCGATCGTGATGTCGATCGCGGTGATGCTGATCCACACCTATTACGGCTACAACGCCAAAGGCGGGCCGGTGGGTGTGGGCATCGCGGTCGGGCAGGCGGTGCGGACCTCGCTGATCGTGGTCGTCGTCATCACTTTGTTCATCTCACTTGCCGTGTATGGCGCGTCCGGTAACTTCAACCTCTCCGGGTAAGGGGAGTTCCCAATGGCAGAAGGCGAGTCTCGGCGATCGACGGTCCGGCTGGCGGCGGCGCTGCTGGCCAGCCTGATCGTGGGGTTCGTCGCCCTGACTTACCTCTCCTACACAGCGGCTTTCGCGCCGACCGACACCGTCACCGTGTCCGCGCCGCGGGCCGGGCTGGTGATGGACAAGGGCGCCAAGGTGAAGTACCGCGGCATCCAGATCGGCAAGGTCACGGCCATCGATTACGCCGCCGACCGCGCCCGTCTGACGCTGGCCATCGACAGCAACGACATGCACTTCATCCCCTCCAACGCGACGGTGCGGATCGGTAGCAACACCGTCTTCGGCGCCAAGGCGGTGGAATTCATTGCACCGCAGACGCCTTCGGTGACGTCGCTGCGCCCGGACGCTCACGTTGCCGCTTCGGCGGTGCAGCTGGAAGTCAACACGTTGTTCCAGTCGCTCATCGAGCTGATGCACAAGATCGACCCGGTGGAGCTGAACGGAACGCTGAGCGCGCTGGCCGAGGGACTGCGTGGCCACGGCGACGACCTGGGCCAGCTGCTGTCGGGATTGAATACACTGACGCGCCAGACGAATCCGAAGCTGCCGGCGCTGCAGCGGGACTTTCGTGAGGCGGGGACCGTCACCAACATCTACGCCGACGCCGCCCCCGATTTGAACACCGTCATCGACAACCTCCCGACGATCAACCAGACCGTGGTCGACCAGCAGAGCAACCTCGACGAGACGTTGTTGGCCACGATCGGACTGGCCAACAACGCCTACGACACGGTGGCGCCGGCCGAGCAGAACTTGATCGACACCGCCAACAGGTTGCGCGCCCCGGTCAAGGTGGCCGCGGACTACTCCCCGGAATTCGGTTGCCTGTTCGCGGGTATCGAACGCGGCATCAAGGAGTTCGCGCCGCTGCTCGGCGTCCGCAAAGCGGGGCTGTTCACCTCCTCGAGCTTCGTGCTGGGCGCGCCGTCGTACACCTACCCGGAGTCCCTGCCCGTCGTCAACGCCTCCGGCGGTCCGAACTGCCGTGGGCTGCCCGACATCCCGAACAAGCAGTACGGCGGGTCCTGGTACCGCTCCCCGTTCCTGGTCACCGACAACGCCAACGTCCCCTACGAGCCGTTCACCGAGTTGCAGTTCGACGCGCCCTCGACGCTGCAGTTCTTGTTCCACGGCGCGTTCGCCGAACGGGACGACTTCTGATGGCGGCCGCGGGTATGCCGTCGCATCGTTCGATGGTGATCAAGGTGAGCGTCTTCACCGTGGTGATGGTGCTCGTGTCCGTCGCACTGATAGTGGTCTTCGGTGACTTCCGCTTCGGGTCCGAAGGCACCTACCACGCGACGTTCACCGACGTGTCGCGGTTGAAGGCCGGCCAGAAGGTCCGCATCGCCGGCGTCCCGGTCGGTGCGGTGCAGGGCATCGCGCTGAACCCGGACAACACCATCGACGTGAAATTCGGGGTCGACAAGCGCTACACCCTGTATTCGTCGACACGCGCGATGATCCGCTACGAGAACCTGGTCGGTGACCGTTTCCTGGAGATCACCTCCGGTCCGGGCGAGCTGCGCAAGCTGCCGCCCGGCGGGACGATCAACGCCCAGCACACCCAGCCCGCCCTGGATCTCGACGCGCTGCTCGGCGGGCTGCGCCCGGTCGTCAAGGGCCTGGACGCCGACAAGATCAACACGATCAGCGGTGCGGTGATCCAGTTGTTGCAGGGGCAGGGCGGAGCGCTGTCGAACGTGCTGGCCGACACCAGCGCCTTCTCGTCGGCGTTGAGCAACCGCGACCAGCTCATCGGTGACACGATCACCAACCTCAACACGGTGCTGGGCACCATCGACGCCAAGAGCGCGCAGTTCTCGGCCAGCGTCGACCAGTTGCAGAAACTGATCACCGGGCTGGCCGAGCACAAGGACGACATCGCCGGCGCCATCGGACCGTTGGCGTCGACGACGACGGACCTGACAGAGCTGCTGAAGAATTCGCGCCGGCCCCTGCAGGGCATCCTGGAGAACACCCGGCCGCTGGCCACCGAGCTGGACAACCGCAAGGCCGAGGTGGACAACGACATCGAGCAATTGGGCGAGGACTATCTGCGGCTGTCCGCGCTGGGCGCCTACGGCTCGTTCTTCAACATCTACTTCTGCTCGGTGCGGATCAAGATCAACGGCCCGGCCGGTGGTGACATCCTGCTACCCATCGGCGGACAGCTCGACCAGAGCAAGGGGAGGTGCGCTTTTGTCAAGTAGCCCGAGGCGCGAGCGCGACCCGCTGCGCACCGGCGTCTTCGGCCTGGTGCTGGTGGTCTGCATCGTCCTGATCGCCTTCGGTTACGCCGGGTTGCCGTTCTGGCCGCAGGGCAAGGTCTATGACGCCTACTTCACCGACGCGGGCGGCATCAAGCCGGGCAACGCCGTGTACGTGTCCGGCTTCAAGGTCGGCAAGGTGCAGGCCGTCGGCCTGGCCGGCAACAGCGCCAAGGTGACCTTCACGGTCGACCGGCACGTCGCGGTCGGCGACCAGTCGCTGGCCGCGATCCGCACCGACACCATCCTCGGGGAGCGCTCGATCTCGGTGAGTCCGGCCGGCGCCGGCAGGACCACCAGCATCCCGCTGAGCCGGACGACCACGCCGTACACGCTCGCCGGCGCGCTGGAGGACCTGGGCCAGAACGCGAGCAATTTGAACAAGCCCCAGTTCGAGCAGGCCCTGAACGTTCTGACCGACACGCTGCATGACGCCACCCCGGAGCTGCGCGGTGCGCTGGACGGGGTGACCTCGCTGTCGCGCACCCTCAACCGCCGCGACGAGGCACTGCAAAGCCTGCTGGTGCACGCCAAGTCGGTGACGTCGGCGCTGGCCCAGCGCGCCGGACAGGTCAACAAACTCGTCGACGACGGCGACCAGTTGTTCGCCGCGCTCGGCGAACGGCGCGCGGCGTTGGGGCGGCTGATCTCGGGCATCGACGCTGTCTCGCAGCAGATCTCGGGGTTCGTCGCCGACAACCGCAAGGAGTTCGGCCCCGCGCTGAGCAAGCTCAATTCGGTGCTGGCCAACCTCAACGAGCGCCGCGACTACATCACCGAAGCCCTCAAACGGCTGCCCACCTACGCCACCGAACTGGGCGAGGTGGTCGGTTCGGGGCCCGGGTTCAACGTCAACGTCTTCTCGGTGCTGCCGGCGCCGATGATCGCGATGATGTTCGACTTCTTCTACCAGCCGGGCAAGCTGCCGGCCAGCCTCGCCGACTACCTGCGGGGTCTCATCCAGGAACGCTGGATCATCAGGCCGAAGTCACCATGACGAAACGGATAGCGGCCAGCCGGGGGCTGCGCTACACCACCGTCATCGCGCTGGTCGCGGCGCTGGTGGGCGGCGTGTATGTGCTCACCGCGCAGGCCAGCAGCCGGACCATCGTCGGCTACTTCGCGTCGGCCGTGGGCATCTACCCCGGTGACCAGGTGCGGGTCCTCGGCGTCCCGGTCGGCCACATCGACACGATCGAACCGCGGCCCTCGGACGTCAAGATCACCATGTCGGTGTCCGACGACGTGAAGGTGCCCAAGGACGCCCGGGCCATCATCATGTCGCCGAATCTGGTGGCGGCGCGGTTCATTCAGCTCACCCCGGCCTACACCGGTGGGGCGGTGCTGCCCGACGGCGGAAGCATCGACCTGGCCCGCACCGGTGTCCCGGTGGAATGGGACGAGGTCAAGGAGTCGCTGACCCAGCTGGCCGTCCAGCTCGGTCCGACGGGATCTGTTGGGGGGTCGATGCAAGGGCCGTTGGGCGCCGCGATCAACCAGGCCGCCGACACGTTCGACGGCAACGGGGAGTCGTTCCACAGCGCCCTGCGCGAGCTCGCGCAAGTCGCAGGGCGGCTTGGGGATTCGCGCGGCGACCTGTTCGGCACGGTCAAAAACCTGCAGGTGCTCGTGAACGCGCTGTCGTCGAGCAACGAGCAGATCGTGCAGTTCGCCGGCAACGTCGCATCGGTGTCGCAGGTGCTCGCCGACAGTTCCCGCCACCTGGACACCACGCTGGGCACCCTCAACCAGGCGCTCTCGGACGTCCGCGGCTTCCTGCACGAGAACAACTCCACGCTGGTCGATACGGTCAACCAGCTCAACGACCTGGCCAAGACGCTGAGCGACCAGAGCGACAACATCGAGCAGGTCCTGCACGTGGCGGGCCCGGGCATCTCCAACTTCTACAACATCTACGACCCCGCGCAGGGCACGCTCAACGGGCTGCTGTCGATCCCCGAGTTCGCCAACCCCGTCCAGTTCATCTGCGGGGGATCCTTCGACACCGCCGCCGGGCCCCGCGCGCCCGACTATTTCAAGCGCGCCGAGATCTGCCGCGAGCGGCTCGGGCCCGTGCTGCGCCGGATCGCCGTGAACTACCCGCCGATCATGTTCCACCCGCTCAACACGATCACCGCATACAAGGGACAGATCATCTACGACACCCCGGCCACCGAGGCCAAGGCGCAGACCCCGGTGCCGGAGCTGACATGGATCCCGGCCAAGGGCGCCAAGTCGCCCGCCCCCGAGAACCCGGCGGATCTGCAGGCGCTGCTGGTTCCGACGGCCCCGCAGACCGGCGCCGCTCCGGGTCCGGGTGCGGTGCCCGGCCCGCCCTCCGCGTTCGGTCCGCTGCCGGGTCCCGCGCCCGCCGCCGGGCAGGGTGGTGGCCGATGAGGCGAATGTGGTTGCGCGGCAGCGTGCTGGCGGTCGGCAGCGCGCTGGTGGCCGGTTGCCAGTTCAACGGGCTGAACTCGCTGTCGATGCCCGGCACCGCCGGTCACGGCAGCGGCGCCTACTCGGTCACCGTCGACATGCCCGACGTCGCGACGCTGCCGCAGAACTCGCCCGTCATGGTCGACGACGTGACGGTCGGCAGCGTCTCGGGCATCTCGGCCGAGCAGCGGCCCGACGGGTCGTTCTATGCCGCGGTGAAGTTGGCGCTGGACCGCAACGTCGTGCTGCCGGCCAACGCGACCGCGAAGGTGGCCCAGACGTCGCTGCTCGGTTCCATGCACGTCGACCTGGCCGCGCCGAAGGACAAGCCGGCGGTCGGCAGGCTGACCGACGGCGCGAAGATCCCGCAGTCGCGCACGGGTCGCTATCCCACCACCGAGGAAGTGTTGTCGGCCCTCGGCGTGGTGGTCAACAAGGGCAACGTCGGTGCGCTGCAAGAGATCACCGACGAGACCTACCAGGCCGTCGCGGGTCGGCAGAGCCAGTTCGTCGACCTGATGCCCCGGCTGGCCGAACTGACCGCGGGACTCAACCGGCAGGTCAACGACATCATCGACGCGGTCGACGGGCTGAACCGGTTCTCGGCGATCCTGGCGTGCGACAAGGACAACCTGGGCCGGGCACTGACCACGCTGCCCGAGGCGGTCGGCGTGCTCAACAAGAACCGGGACCACATCGTCGAGGCGTTCGGTGCGCTCAAGCGGCTGGCCACGGTGACGTCGCACGTGCTGTCGAAAACCAAGGTGGACCTCGCCGAAGACCTCAAAGGCCTGTACTCGGCGGCCAAGGCGCTCAACGACAACCGGAAGAACTTCGTCACCTCGCTGCAGATCCTGCTGACGTTCCCGTTCCCGAACTTCGGGATCAAACAGGCCGTGCGCGGCGACTACCTCAACGTGTTCACGACCTTCGACCTCACCCTGCGCCGCATCGGCGAAACGTTCTTCACCACTGCGTATTTCGACCCGAACATGACGCACATGTCCGAGATTCTCAACCCGCCCGATTTCTTGACCGGCGAACTGGCCAACCTGTCCGGACAGGCGGCCGATCCGTTCAAGATCCCGCCCGGTACGGCGTCGGGTTCGGACGGGCACTAGGGGGCGGCGCTGATGCTCGACAGACTGACCAAGGTTCAGCTGGCCATCTTCGCGGTGATCACGGTGGTCACGCTGACCGTGATGGCGGTCTTCTATCTGCGGCTGCCCGCCACCTTCGGCCTCGGGACCTACGCCGGCACGGCCGACTTCGTCGCGGGCGGCGGCCTGTACAAGAACGCCAACGTCACCTATCGCGGCGTCGCCGTCGGCCGGGTGGAGTCGGTCGGGCTCAACCCCGATGGCGTGACCGCCGAGATGCGGCTGAACAGCGGGACACCCATCCCGTCGAACGTCACCGCCACCGTGAAGAGCGTGTCGGCGGTGGGCGAGCAGTACATCGACCTGGTGCCGTCGGGAACTCCGGCATCGACCAAGTTGCACAACGGGTTCCGCATCGCCCAGCAGGACACCCGGATCGGCCAGGACGTCGCCGATCTGTTGAAGCGGGCCGAGACGCTGGTCAACAGCGTGAGCGACACCCGGCTGCGGGAGGTGCTGCACGAGACGTTCATCGCGGCCAACGGATCGGGACCCGAGCTGGCCCGGTTGTTCGAGTCCGCGCGGCTGCTGGTCGACCAGGCCAACGCCGACTATCCGCGGGTGTCGGAGCTGATCGACCAGGCGGGCCCGTTCCTGCAGGCCCAGATTCGCGCGGGCGCCGACGTCAAGTCGCTGTCGGACGGGCTGGCGCGGTTCACCGCCGAGGTGCATCAGGCGGACCCGGAGCTGCGCTCGACGCTGGCCACCGCGCCGGGCGCGGCGGACGAGGCGAACACCGCGTTCTCCGGCATCCGGCCCTCCTTCCCGGCGCTGGCCGCCAGCCTGGCCAACCTGGGCCGGGTGGGCGTCATCTACCACAAGTCGATCGAGCACCTGCTGGTCGTGTTGCCGGCGTTGTTCGCCGCGATCGTCACCGCCGCCGGCGGCGAGCCGCAGGACGAGGGCGCCAAGCTCGACTTCAAGCTCGACCTGAACGACCCGCCGCCGTGCTCGGTCGGATTTCTGCCGCCGCCGCTGATGCGCACACCGGCCGACGAGACGCTGCGCGAGCTCCCGCCCGACCTGTACTGCAAGGCCGCCCAGAACGATCCCACCACGGTGCGCGGCGCCCGCAACTATCCGTGCCAGGAGTTCCCCGGCAAACGGGCGCCGACGGTCCAGCTGTGCCGCGACCCGAAGGGCTACGTGCCGGTTGGCCGCAACCCCTGGCGCGGCCCGCCGGTGCCCTACGACACACCGGTGACCAACGGACTCAACGTGCTGCCGCCCAACCACTTCCCGTACGTCCCGCCGGACGCGGATCCGGATCCGGGCACCCCCATCGTCGGGCCGCCACCGCCGGGTGTGGTGCCCGGTCCCGGGCCGGCGCCGCATCAGCCGGCCTACGATCCGCCGCCGCCCAACGACAACGGGCTTCCGCCGCCGTTCACGTCGTGGCAGCCGCCCGGGGTGCCGCCGGTGCCACCGCAGGTTCCGTATCCGAAGTGGCTGCCGCCGCCACCGCCGCCGGAGGGCACCGGCGCGGCACCCGAAGCCGCTCCGGCGCCCGGGCCGCCGCCGCAGGCCAGCGGGCCGGCCTACACCACCTACGACCCGAAGACCGGCGCGTTCGCGGACCCTGCGATTATGCGAAATTTCTATGTCTCACGAGACACTGTGCACCGTGAACGGTTGAGCTCCCGGCAAGCTGCATCTACGTTCGCTTGACGCACGCAGCGTTTCACGGTAACCACAGTGTTACTCGGTCGCCTCTAGGTACTGCTTGCGCGCATCCTGCAGTTCCTTCCAATGAGTTTCAAGACTGGACAGGCTCGGACCGACTCCAAGGGTCGGTAGTGGTTGGGAATGCGCCTCGGTGTATCGGCAGGCGTCCTCGAATATGCGGGTCACAACCTCGGAGGCGGCCGGCAGTGCGCCTACCTTGATCTCGCGGAGCGTCGTCATTCGGATGTTGGGCTGTAGCCGCTGCGATACGCCCTTCAGCAGCTCCGTTTCCGTGAACACTTCACACCACGACCTGATCCAGCTATAACCCTCGCGGACCAACGCTGCGCGTGCTTCGCCATCCACAGCGCGGGCGGCCTCGATCGTTTTGTTGATGTGAGATCTAAGGTTTCCGAGTGAATCCCAGCGCGGGCCAGACGCTCTCGTGACCTTGCCCTTCCCGTCCTCATCAGTCACGTGAAAGTAGGCACATCGCTTCGACGTTTCGAAGAGAGACAACAACGTGGCCGCAAAGAAGACATCGTGCGTAAAGACGATCACCTGATTGTGTTCGGCAAGGCTCGCCATCCGGCGGGCAACCTCGTTAATGCGCCTATGGTCCAGGCTGGAGACAGGATCATCGAAGATGACCGGTGCTGTGATCCCCGCCAGGCGAGCCTCAGCAAGGAAATCGGCAAGCGCCAGTACCTTTTGTTCTCCCTCAGACAGAACCTTGGAAGGCTTGTGCTGACCCGCCAGGGTCTTGCGACGTTGCGCTCGCCCTTGCCGGCCGACGAACTCAACCTGGAGCCCAGGTGCCCGCAGTGCGTCGCATTCCTCAGCGAAGAGCTTGTCGAAGCTCTGGTTGATGAGCTGGTCGCTCGCAGCCTTTGCGAGCTCCGTCACCGACCGACCCAAAGAGGAGAACTTGCCGGCCAAGACACGCAGTTTGTCCGACTCCTTTGCCCGTTCTACCTGGGCCTGAATCGTTGTCCAGGACTTCGTCAGCTCCGCGGCCGCCGTCAGCTCCGCTAACTCAAGTGTCTTCTCGCGAAGAGCATCGGCGCGGTTCTCCGCCTGTGTCTTCAGATCCGCGATCTCTGCCTCAACGGATGCGTGTGCCGCCGACACGTCAGAGCTGAGGGCCGACAGACCCTCCATGCTGGAGGTGTCTATGGGGCCTAACGCTCGAATCGCTTCCGCCGCAGCAATAGCGGCGTCTCTGATGCCGGATAGTGCCGTGTCGTATGACGGCTGGCCGGCTCCAGTCCCGTGATCATCTATGAACGCGTTGATCTCGTTGAGTTGGATCGCCAGGATCGGTGCCGTCGCACTTTTGATGCTCTGTTCCACAGAGGCGATGTCGGAGCTGATCTTGTCGGTGAGGTACTCACCGTACTTTGAGACAAGGGCCTTGGCTGGATCCGCCAACGGCTGGCGGCAGTAGAGGCAGCGCTCCGCATCGTGCACGCCAAGCGATTCCAGGTGCATCCTGTACCGTTCGCCGCTTGAAACGAACGCATCCCAGGTGTCTTCGGGGGCTGCCGGGAGATCGGCAGCTGCGAAGAGGTCGGTGCGGAAGCTGCGATAATCGGCTCGGAGCTCGCCGAGTTGCTGGATCTGCGCATTGAGCTCTTCAACGTTTAGTGAGCCGAGCGTGGTGATAGCAAGCACTGCTTGCCGCAACACTCGCTCGTCTCTCTGTCGCTCTGTGATCTGAGCGGTGATGGTGTCGGCTTCAAGCGCGGCGACTGCTCGGCGCAGGACATCGATCCGCTGGTCCACGTCAGCGCCTCTGTCGGCCAGCGCGTTGAGTTCGGCGAGGTCCGTAGACGCGCCGAGTGTTTCCACGAGCGGATAGATTGCCGAATCTCGCGGAAAACGATTCAGCAGTGTGGTTGAGCCAGACGACAGGTTCACGACGGCCTGGTTTATGCGCTCCTGCACGCCTTTGATGGCTGTGTTCACATGATTGAACAGGGCAAGGACAGTCGGGACATACACGTATTCCAGATCGTCGTCCACGTGGAAGTGCACCGCGGGACTGTCGAAGATCGACATCCGTGTGAAGGGCGCTTGTCCGTGCTCACCAGTCCACGCAAACTCCTTGACTTCAGGTCCGACCGTGTACTCAACTTTCGCCGAAGTCGGTGCAACTTCGGTCACGGTGATATCGCTGAGGATTGCATCCGCAGTGCGACTTCCTGCGAGCGCCTTGAAGATTCGTGCGTAACCAGTCTTCCCAGTGCCGTTCTCGCCAAACAAGATGGTCATTCCGGCATGCGGCTCGATCACAGAACCCGTCACGATCGCGTTGACGCCGGTTACCTCAGAAAGTCTGGTGATGGCAAGCGGGAGTTCAGCGTCCTCTTCCGACACCTCCGCTGTAAGGCCAGGCTCCGTTGGAAGGGTTCGTTCATCAAGTCCTTTCTCTTGTCGAAAGAGCGAGTACACATCGTCGATGTCGTCGCTTGACAGGGCTCGACCAGTGCCCAGTACACGTCGGACGATTGAGCGGACCCATTCATCCTGCTCATTCGCCCACGTCGCGAGAGTCTCACGCGGGTCGGGAGGGCGCGGCCCCTCGACGTCGACAGCCTGTGATTCCAGCCCCTCGTCCTTCACGTGACTCCCCCCGGCTCACACCGTTACGAGCTGCATCAGCTCGGTGTAGTCGGTGACAACCTCGTACTTGACGTTCTCGCCATTCTTCTCGTTCAGCGACGCGAAGAACTTCCGGGCGCATTCGATTTTCGCGTCCTCGACTCCTTTGAGCTGAAGCGACGAGAGTGAGCCTTTGGTTTCGGCGACGAAGTAGATGTGTTTGACGGTTCCCTCGGTGAACGCGATGGCCCAGTCTGGGTTGTAGTCACCGACGGGGGTCGGGATGAAGAATCCGCGTGGCAGCTTCGCGTAGACGGCAACCTCCTGACTGGTATCGAGTTCGGTGACGAATTTCCGTTCCACTTTGGAATCGGTTACGACGTAGTCGTAGATGTGCTTCGTCAGCTTGTTGCCGGCGTGCGTGAGGTCCTGCTTGGTCTGGTTCTCGGTGAAAATCGCTGTGTCAAAACGGTCATCGAGCGCATCGTAGGTCAGGTGCTCGATGATCGCGGTTGCTTTCTGCTCGTTGATGAGTCGGGCAGCTTCGGTGATGAACTGCTCCGGATTGAGCCGGAACTTGGCGAACGTCTCCGGTGTGACTCCACTGAGGATAGCTGCCGCGCTACGACGGGTCAGCTGCGTTTTCTCGGTGATTTCACCGAGTAGGTCGTATTTGACCTGGGATGCGGCCGACACTGTCGCTGTGTGGGTGGCGGTGCTGGATACGTCGAATCCGGCACCGCTGGTGAGGTCGTCAGCTTCGAGCGAGTCGCGTTGCGTGCCCGCCTGGACGACGTACTGCATCGCGGCGACCTTGAGATGCTTGTCGAGTGCGTGAATGCATTTGGCGATGAGCTCGGATGAGTCGAACTCGACCTGATAGACAGCCTTGTGGTTGATCCGGCGCCACAGGGCCTGGAACTCCTTCTTGGCGAAGTTGGCCTCGTTGAGCGGGATCTTCTTCGGCTTGCGGTCGTCGGTCGGGATCGGCACGTCGATGTTCAGCGAGTCGACCAAGGGCAAGAGGAACTTGAGCACCGGTTTCAGGGCCTCTGATGTCGGCTCTGCCAGGGTGCCAGCCTCTCTCGCTGCCTTGTACTCGTCAGAAAGGGTGTCATCGTCGTTCAGGTAGTCGTTCTTGATCAGGTACCTATAGAGGGCCTGCGCAAGGGCTTCCTCGACCACCGACTCACCGTCTTCGGTCTGAATTGTCTTGCCGGCAAAGAACTTCACGCTTGCCTTGCGCGGCCGCGCGGCCAGCGAGTCGGAGATTTCCTTTTGCAACCCGGCGACGAAGTCGGTGTAGGACTCATCGGTAACGACCGTCAGCTCGTTGATGTCGTGCACCGTGACGGGGTTGTCCATACGTTCGCCGTGTTGGTCGACGGCCAAGCGCAGGCCGCGGCCGATCTCTTGCCGCCGAGATACGGTGTTATCGCTTTTCTTGAGCATGCCCATCACGAAGACGTTGGGGTTGTCCCAGCCTTCCCGAAGGGCGGAGTGGGAAAAGATGAAGCGAACAGGCTCGGCCAGCGATAGCAGCCGCTCCTTGTCCTTGAGGATCAGATCGTAGGCGTCGACGTCCTTGGATTGACCCTTCTCGTCACCTGTCGCGTGCACCGGCCCGTCAACCGCATGCCTGGTCTTCTTGTCGATCGAGAAGTAGCCCTCGTGCACTGCTCGGACGGCATCGCGTCGCAAGTAAGCCTGGTAAGCCACTGTTGCGGGATCCAGTTCCAGCTCCCCAAGAACCTCATCGACGATCGCGGTGTACTCATCCTCGAAGACCCGGGCATAGTCACCGAGCGTGTCCTCGCGGTCGTAATCGCGGTACTTCGCCACCTCATCAATGAAGAACAGCGATAGAACCTTAATGCCTCGGGTGAACAGTTCGCGTTCCTTGTCAAGGTGCGCCCGAATCACCTCCCGGATCTGAATGCGGCGCTTGGCTTCCTCAGTGACGTCACGGTCGGAGAGCTGTCCAGCGATGACGACATCACCGTTGCTGAGTTCGATGATGTCGCGGTTGGCGTCGATGTCGGTGATGAAGAGACCCTTGTACGCCTCGATGCCATTGGAGATGTCATGGAGGTTGGCGCCCACGTCGAGGCGCTTGACCTGTCGCGCGATCGACCCACCTTTGGTCTGTACCTCGATCTCCACGCGGGCCCGCGGTTTTGCGCCCTTGGCGATCTCGATGGCATCGAGATACAGGTAGGCCGTCGTGCCGGCCAGCCCCTTCACGGTGATGCCTCGCACCGCGATCTTCTTGACCAACTTCTGGTTGTACGCATCGAGGGCGTCGAGGCGGTGAACTTTGGTGTGCTCGACCTTGTGAGTTGCCGAGTAGCGCAGCACCATGAGTGCATTGAACCGCGACAGCGCTTCTAATGACTTTGGTGCACTGATCTTTTGCGGTTCGTCGATGATCACGATGGGACGGTTTGCGCTGATGACATCGATGGGACGTCGCGACTGGAAGTCGTCGAGTTCGTCGTAGATGCGGCGATTATCCTTGCTCGTCGAATTGAACGCCTGAATGTTGATGATCATCACCTGCACCCCGGCGTCCGAGCTGAATCGCTCCAACTCATGCAGCTGAGATGAGTTGTAGATGAAGGACCGAGGCTTGCTGCCGTACGTCTGCTGGAAGTGCTCGGCCGTCAAATCAATTGACTTCTTCACGCCCTCGCGAATCGCGACCGACGGGACTACGATGATGAATTTTGACCAGCCGTACCGCTTGTGCAGTTCCATGATCGTCTTGATGTAGACGTAGGTCTTTCCGGTACCGGTTTCCATCTCGACGTCGAGATTGGGAGCACCCGGAGCGGCTTTGCTGTCCACCAGCTTGTCCGACAGCGGCAGGTTTCGCAGCCGTTGAACGCGCTGAACGTTCTCTAGCAACTGCTCTGGTGTCAACGCGATCTCGGCATTTCGTAGACCCGAGTCGGAGGTCGAGCTCGCGTCAAACAGCGTCGGTGCCGTAGCCGGCTTCGCCCTGCCCGGGTCGATCCGATAAGAGACGCCATCATATTTCGGCTGTCCGGCGAAGGCGTCGACAACCGCGTCCACGGCATCGGTCTGATACTGCTGAATCTTGAACTGAAGCTTCATCAGTGTCAGATGGCCTTCACATCCGTCGCCGGCGAGATCTCACGGAAGATCTGCTCCGCATTGATCCGAGCGTCGTCGGATGCAAAGCCGGCATCGCGGAACACCGCCCGCAGTGGCTCGCGCTTGGCGATGGTTCGCACCAACTCCGGGCTCACTGCTGAATCGAAACAGGCGATAAGTGCGCCGTCTTCAACAACAAAGACGTCGTAGCATTCGTGCTTCTCGACCACGATCGGCATGGTCAGTTCGAGACCCCAGTCCAGCAGCACCTGGAAAAGCAGATCCTCCGCGGATCGACCTGGCTTCACGCTGCTCTCAAGTTCAGTGAGTGCTTGCTGGCCAGTCTCGTCTGGGGCCCGCAACACGTCAGCCATACTTGTTGTATCGACCTTGAATGTTCGGAATCCACAGTCGATGTCAGGTGCGGTTAAGCCTGCACGGTCTTTTACTTCGGTGCCAGCTTTCCGAATCCGCTGGCGAGCGATCTCGCTAATAGAACCAAAACCCGCCTTGCCTGCAGCCGACTCCGGCGCAACCTTCTCGGGGAACTGAACGACTGCGAATCGCCTAGAACCACCATCGTCAGCGTTGAGCCGCATGACAGCTTCGGCCGTCGTACCGCTGCCGGCAAAGAAATCAAGTACTAGGCAATCACGCGCTCCGGTCGATCCGTACCGGATAAGGCGTTTCAGCAACGCGACGGGCTTTGGATAGTCGAATATCCTCTTCGATCCCAGCATCTTTGCGACTTCCTCGCTACCATCTTTCGTGGTCCCAGCGTCGAGGAGAATCGAGCTGGGTGTCCGCGTGTCGCCGCGCTCGACCCGCTCGTTTAGAAACAGCTTCCGTTTTGGCGCTGAGTCGCCCCTCAACCCGAACTTGACTCGGCCGTCCTCCATGAGCTGCTGCATAGATACACGGTTGATAGCCCAGGATCGGCCAGCCGGTGGCCAAAAACCCTGTCCGGTGGCCGGATTAACTACTTCGTAATGTGTATCACCGCCTGGCTTATTGGCATCAAGTGGGACCAGCTTCCACGGACCTCGCGGATCGGAGTCTGTGTTCGAATACTCGTCTGCCCGCAGGGGCTCACCCCAGAAAGTTAAGAGTTCGCGGTTTCGCGCATACACGAGAATGTAATTGTGGTTCGCGGAGATTTCCTGGTCGTCAGATATTGAAGTGCGGGACTGCCAGATGATTGTCGCAACAAAATTTTTCGCGCCGAATACTTCATCCATGACGATTCTAAGGTTGGCGCCCTCCTGATCTCCGATCGTCAAGAACATCACGCCGTCATCGGTCAGCAGGTTTCGTGCCAATCGAATCCTCGGGTAAATCATCGATAACCAGTCAGAATGGAAGCGCCCATTAGTCGACAGATTCGCGACCAACCTGGCGCCGGAGGTGTCAACGAATCCTGATTGAGCTAGGTAGGTGGGCGGCGAGACCGCGAACGAATCGTGGTAAACGAGGTCGGTACCCGTGTTGTATGGAGGGTCTGCAAACAGCACCTTTACTTTGCCCAGGTACGACTCTTGAAGAAGCTTCAATGCGTCGAGGTTATCGCCCTCGATGAACAGGTTCTTGGTAGTGTCGAAGTCAACCGACTCTTCGCGAACCGGCCTGAGAGTCTTTGCAATCGGCGCGTTGGCGGCGAATGCCGCTTCGCGCTTACCGGGCCAGTCGAGCCGGTAGCGCTCCTGCGGGCCTTCGACAACATGATCCGACAGTTCCTGGCGCAGCAGGTCGAAGTCGATGGCCTTCTTGGGATTGCCGTCGGCGTCGAGCGTCTCGGTGATGACGTTGGGGAACAGCTCGGCGAGCTTCTCGATATTGGCCTCGGTCAAGTCGGGCGATGTCATGCGAAGTTTCTCCACCTGCTACCTCTGCTGTTCCAGTTCTGCTTGCTTCGTTTTCAGGGCGCGCCGAAGCTCTACCTTGCGGTTGAGTTGCGGCTCGGCGCGGAGTTTGCGCTCCAGGGAGGCGACCTCGCGTTCGAGCTTGCGCACGGCCTGGAGTCTGGCAGCGACGTCTGACAATTCCTCTCCTGGCCGTGCTGATACCGGGGTCAGCGGCGCGAGGAGTGCGGTGTACAGGGATGGCAGGCTGATCGCTGTTGGTAGTGGCTGCCGCTCGGCATCCGGGGTTTGCCAGTCGGTCGTGTAGTAGGCGCTGAGCTTGGGCGTAGCGGGGCCGACCTGCTTGTGCGATGCAGCCATCCGGACTCGCTGCTCGTCTCCTTCGCCGGTGACTATCTCGAAGATGATGGGGGTCTTCACCGCTTTGTCGATGGCGGCGAGCACGGACTCGCTGACATCGTCGCCCTTTGTGTCGATCTGGAAAACTTGGATCTCGGGGACGTCTGTGTTGCCGGGCAGGTTGATGGTGGCTTGGGCGAGTTTGTAGGCCCAGGTGATGCGCTGGACTTCGGAAACGAATTTGTCACGTACTGCACCGGAGACAGTGCCGTGTTCGTAGAACTTGGTTTTCGGGACGGTACGACCGAATTTGGCGGCGGCGGGCCAGCGGTAGAGCAGGGCCGTCATGTGGTTCCTTCGGAGGCGTCGACGATCGCGATGAATGCGGTGAGTTCGAAGTCGTCGAGGCCGGCGATTGCCTGGGTGAGGGCGGTCGTGTGTCCATCGCTGAAGAGGCTGTCGATGTCGCGTTCTTCGGTGACGTCGATCATGGATCGGATTGCTGCGGTGAGCAATTCGGAGTACTTGCCCATCTCTGCGCCTTCGCGGGTGGCAGCGTTGAAGACGCGGGTGACCTCGGTGACGGGTTCCTCGTGGGGCCGGCATCCTGCGCGAATCAGGTCGAGAAGGTGTTTGACCTCTGTGTGGTCGGCGATGACGTTGCCGTTGTCGTCGAGGTAGACCAGGTAGTGCGGGTGCAGCCGGTTGCCCCGATTGATGTTCTCGTTGGCGTCGACGTTGCGCAGCGCGAACAGCACACCGGGGTGGAGGCCTCTGGAGGGGTCTGCGGGGATTACTGCGTGAAGTCCCTTCGGCGCGGTGGCCAGGTCGCCGGCCTTCTTGAGGTATCCCAGCAGGTCCATTCGGAAGTCGTTGAGGCCGAGATCGGTGATGGATACACCGGTGCGGACGTCTTCGAGTTCGATGACTTCGTCTTGGAGCTTGCGGAGCTGCTCCTTGCGGAACGCGGCGTCGCTGCCTTCGAGGGTGAGGACGTTGTCGTCGGCGGTGCCGGCGAGGTCGGCGATGACCATGCGGTTCTCGACGCGTTCCTTGAGGTTGATGTATTCGTCGAGGGAGATGTCGGGCCAGAAGTTCACGAGCTGGATCTGGGCGTTGGTCGAGCCGATGCGGTCGATGCGGCCGAATCGTTGGATGATCCGTACTGGGTTCCAGTGAATGTCGTAGTTGACGAGATAGTCACAGTCCTGGAGGTTTTGGCCTTCACTGATGACATCGGTGCCGATCAGCACATCGAGTTCGCCGGTGTCTTTGGGCATGGTGAGGTGGCGTTGCTTGGACCTTGGCGAGAACAGCGTCAGGACCTGCTGGAAGTCGTAGCCGGTCCCCAGCGTTGTTTTCGCGGCGTGGGCACCGCCGGTGACGAGGGCGGTGTGTAGCCCGGAGTTGCTCAATGTGGGCGCGAGCTGTTTGTAGAGGTACTCGGCAGTGTCGGCGAACGCCGAGAAGATCAGTGCCTTGCGATTTAGCGGGTTGAGGGGGTTGGCGGCCTTGTCCTCGATGAGTCGTTTGAGCGCCTGCAGCTTGAGGTCGTGATCTGGTGTGACCCTGCGCATCTCGTCGAGTAGCTCGCGGAGGGTCTCACGGTCGTTCCACAGATCACGCTGCCAGGATTCTACGTCGATGTCATCGAGGTCGATCTTGATCTTCTCGCCAAACGAGAGCGCTTCGACGTTGGCGTCATCCTCGTCGTCGACATCGAGGTCCAGGCCGGAGAAATCGACGCTCAGATCGTTCAAGGATCCTGTTCGTGACTTGATTCGGATAAGAGTGTTGTCGACCGCGCCTTCAATTTTGGCGAGGGTGAGCCGGAACGCCTCGACCGAACTCTCCAAACGTTTGAGCAGGTTGACCGTCATGAGCTTTTTCAAGCCCTGCTCACGGCCGAGTTGCCCGATGTTGGAGCGCGCCGTGCCGCCCTTGACGTTGTAGAGGTCTTCGTACTTGCCGATTCGGCTTGGGAATACGTAGGACAGCGGCGTGTAGACGGCCAGGGTGAGCGCTTGAAGTTGTCCGAAGATTTCGTTGAATGCGGGCACATCGGGGAGGTCGGAGAGCGGCTCACGAATGGACCGCGGCGGGAGCCGTTGTGGGAAGGTACCGATTTCGGTGGTGTCGTAGAACGCCTGAATGTGTTTGCGGGACCGTGCGATGGTGACCGAGTCGAGCAGTTCGAAGAAGTCGAAGTCGAGCATCTGCAGGATACGGTCGGTGGTGCGCGCCTCGGGGTCGAGCTTGGACCACTCGTTGAAGACGCGCTGCGCGTCGCTGAACACTTTCTCGACCGTGGTCGAGATGTTCAAGTGTTGGCTGAGGTTCTCCGACTCTCCTTCGTAGGCAAGTTGGAGTTGGTTCTTCAGGTCGTTGAAGCGGTTGTTGACCGGTGTGGCCGACAGCATGAGCACCTTGGTCTTCACACCCTCGCGGATGACTTGACGCATCAGCCGTTGGTAGCGCGACTCTTTCTCTTCTGCGTAGTCCGCGTTCCGGAAGTTGTGGGACTCGTCGATAACGACGAGGTCGTAGTTGCCCCAATTGATTCGGTCGAGCCGCAGCCCCAACGATTCACCCTTGGTGCGGGAAAGATCGGTGTGGGCGAGGACGTCGTAGTTGAACCGGTCTTGAGCGAAGATGTTCGTCGTCAGGTTGGCGTTGTAGTTGGTCCAGTTCTCCGCAAGCTTCTTCGGTGCAAGCACCAGGACGGACTTGTTGCGCAGCTCGTAGTACTTGATCACTGCCAACGCGGTGAAGGTCTTCCCGAGCCCCACGCTGTCAGCGAGGATGCAGCCGTTGTAGGTCTCCAGCTTATTGATGATTCCCGTCGCCGCGTCCCGCTGGAAGTTGTACAGGCTCTGCCAGACCTGCGTTTCCTGGTAGCCGGTGCGATCATTCGGCAGGACGTCCTCGCTGATGTCGTCGAGGAACTCCGAGAACAGGTTGTACAGGATCAGGAAGTAGATTCGCGCCGGTGAGTTTTCGGCGTACACGCTCGCGATGTGGTCGTACACCGCTTGGGTAACATCTTCGAGCTGCGTGGGGTTGTTCCAGATCTGATCGAACAGGGCGGCGTACTGCCGTGCCATGGGAGCATCGTCGAGCTTGGTCACGACGTTCGACACGGCGTTCCCACGCTCATAGCCAAGGTCGGCGGAGGTGAAGCCTTGGATCGGCTGGTAGGCGACCTTGTCATCCACAACGACGAACTGCTGCATCGGGGCACCGGTCCGGTTCGACCGGAAGCGAACCTTTCGGCGCACCCATTCCGCGCATTCACGCGCGATGGCCCGCTGCGTCAGCTTGTTGCGCAGACGGATCTCGAACTGCGAACCGTAAAGCGACGACTCCCCGTTGGACCCCGGCGGAATGAAAAACTGTCGGCGTTCCTTGGGCAGCTGATCAGTAGCCGCCGCGGCGACAAACGACGGCGAGGTGAAGACGAACTCGAGCTCTTCGACGCGCTCCAACTCCTTGCGCAGCGCCTCAAACGCGAAGATGGAAAACGTCGATGCAGCGATACGCAGCTTCGACCCAGCCTGCACCTCAGCCTTGAGATCATCGCCGAGGAGGTCGTTGACGTTGTCGATGATGTGCATGTTCAGTCCTCCGCGGCCGTCGCCCCGTTACGACGAACCCAATCGTCGACCTCAGCCGCCTGGAACTTCCACAGGCGCCCCACCTTGTGAGCGGGCATGGCCTTCTCGGCGATCCAGCTGTAGATCGTGTCCTTGGTGACGCCGAGGTGGGTGGCGATGTCGTCGGCTGACAGCCACGGCTCAGCCACAGGCAACCTCCTGACTATCGACCCCCTGCGTGCCGACTGGTCGATCTTAGCGGGATGAACCGATTTAGACCGTGTATTTGCGGGTTCAACCGACTCTGTCGAGGTCGGAAAGTCAGCCTGTGATCACCACCGCCGTCGCGCATGACGGCCCTGCAGCGGAGTGACGGTTCCGCGCGGCACGGCACCGCGACTCGCTTGTAGCTGTGAGTGGAGCTCGGCGATCACGGTTACCGCGGCTTGGTTCTTTCGTTCGAGGTCGGTGTTGCTTTGCCGCAACGTCGCGATGGTCTGCTTGAGCTTGGTGACTATTCCCTGCAACTCGATGATCTGGGAGTCGCGCGGTGCGACCCGGGCGCCGACAGCGGTATTCCAGTCGGCGAGGACGGCGTCGGCCCGGTTCATGGTGGCGCGGCTGACACCGGCTTCGACGTGCAGGTTGGCTTTGGTGAGCCGCCCGTCGGTCCGTCTGGATTGGCCTGTGAGGAGTCGCTGCATGGCGTCGCGCAGCTTCTTCTCGGACGCAGGGCTGACGGCGGTCACTTGGGGTCCTGCTGGGTGATTCGTCGGACATCGGCGAGTTGGGCTTCGAGGCGCTGGCGGTGGACGGTGGCCATCTTCTTGTCCTTGAGTTTCTCGACGAGGTCGGCCTCCTCGTGGCGCCAGACCGGGAAGTGTTTGTCGGTGATCACTGAGTTTCGGCAGGTGGCGGGTTGGCACATGCTCGGGATGGGTCCGCCAGCTTTAACTGCGGCGGACGCGCCTTCCAGGCAGAGTGCCTTGTTCGGGTCGCCGAGGCAGTGGTTGAGGGTGCCCAGGCGGATCGTGGCAAACTCGTCGCGCAGCAGGTTTCGGAGCATGCGTTCGTCGCCTACCGCGGCGGTGCTGCTCGCACGGTCGGTGACGCTGTCGAGGCTGTTGACGAATGTGGCGGCGCCAGGGCCGCGCACTTCTCGGTCACCGTTGGCGTGCCGTGCCCAGTCGGCGACGAGCTCTCCGGCAGCGGCCTCCTTGGCGTGGTGTTCGAACTCTTTGGCCCACTCTGGTGTCGGTGCCCCATAACCGCTGGTGGTCGCGTTGGCCAGTGCCCGCGTGGCGTTGTGCTTGAGGGTGATTCCGAGGGCGATCTCTCCGTCGGGTTCGTTGGCGGTGAGGACGGCCATGGTTCGGCGAAACATATGCGGCGCCAACGCTGTTGCGAGGATCGGCTCCAGCCCGTTACGGGGTGAGTGGTCATTGACCCAGTTGATGAACGACCGAATCTGTTCGTGCTGGTCGAACCCGGCGAGGTCACGGTTGACGCCGGTGCGGACACTGCCGAACAGCCTGCCTGGGTCACGGGTAATGCGTTCTGCGACTTCGAGGGCGCGAACGACCGGCGGGCTTACCCACCAGCGCTGTGGTGTACCCGCACCCGTCTGGCCTTTATGGAGGTTGCTGGTGATCGCGGGGGCGCCATAGTGCGTGCCGATCGCTCCGGCGGCGAGTCCTTGGACTTCGCTGTCCCGCATCATCGTCATGATTGCGACGAAAATATAAGCAGCGTTGCGCATTTGGGTGAGTTCTTTGCTTACGATGACGCGGTCGAATCCGCTGATCCATGGTCCGCGTGTCCCGTCGGGTCGGTCGACGACCGTGGGTGGAACGGCGGAGTAGCCGAACTTGGTGGGCAAGCCGGCGGCGATCGCGTCGCGGACTCGTTGCCGTCGGGCTGCTCCGCTGCCGTTGTAGAAGTTGACTGCCCGGATCCGCGGCGTGGTGCATAGCGCCAGGCCGTCCCAGTTGATCTCGCCGGCTTTTCCGCGTCCAAGCGTGTAGATGTGCAGCGGAATGAAACCGTCGGGTGATGTGAGCCAGGAGTCGATTGCGCGGTCGATGGTTTGTGCCGCCGGCCATTTTGCGGGAGGTGGGCTGGCATCCAGTGTGTCGATCTCGTCGCGGGCGGCAAGAACGTCAGGGGCGAATACGTCGATATAGGTCCAGCAGGCGCGAATCAGTGGCCAGAATGTGTCTGGAGGGATGACCGGTGTCTTGATCTCGCCCGAGCTGCCAGTTTTGGAACGCCCCACCGGTACCCGCAGGCCGCCGTTGTGCATCAGCGGCCCGAACGCCACCAGGTGGCGCAGGAGATCGTTCGCTGACTTCTCGGCGGTGGCTGCGCGGGTGGCGCGAACCGATGCGAGATACGCCTCGCTGTCGTCATCGGTCCATAGCGACAGGTCGGCCGTGTAACCACGGTCCTCAGCCCATTTCGCGAGATACCGCAGCTCGGCGAGGGCGTGCTGGATCGACTTGATCTTGTAGGGCCGGTTGGACCGGTAGACGTGCGCTTCACGAAGGACGGTATGGGTTGGTTGCAGCATCGCCATTGCCAACGTCTTGGCGATGGACACCCAGGCCTCGGGGAGGTCATCGAAACGCAGATGCGCACGAGACGCGCTCAGGTTAGGGGCGATTCCGCCGGCGGTCAGATCCCAGCGGGGCATATCGTCGAATCGCAGCTCGGGACCGGGTGCGATCCGGCGAGCCGCCGGTAGCACGGGTTCGTCGGGAGCGAAGGGCGGATCCCACGCCGCCGCTATCGGTGATGTGAGTTGGCGGGTCACTGTTCAGCCCTTTGTCCGAACGGTCGATGAAGGTGAGCGGTTTGTTGGCGCGCTGCTTCGATGTGGTCACTGGTGAATTCGGTGAGGATGGCGTCGACGTTGATGCGTTGCTGGCCGTAGACTTCGCTGAACTGGATTGGGGGCATGGTCTTTTCGATGCCGTCCAGCACGTTGCGGTATATGAGGAGGCGTGGCAGGTGGTCGCGGAAGACGACCGCGTTTCGGCACTGCAAGCACAGCGACGGCGAGGCGTGGCACAACGATCCTGTCTGCCCGACCGGCGGATCGTAGGGGTCTCGGCATGCTGCAAGTGTCAGCTGCTGCTCTGTGGGTGATTCTTCGGCCACCGACATGGCGAGGGCGGCCACATCGGAGTCATTTGGGCCAGCGGCGACGTCGGCGGCCGTCGCGTCGATAAACATCGGTCCGTTTGATGCGCGTTCGAGGACTTTGCGCTGGGCGCGCAGGACTGTCTGTGCCGCGATGGTGTGAACCGTGGTGGTTTGGGCGTAGTGGCCCCGGAAGACTTCGACGGAGTGGTCGTCACCGGCGGCGCCGTTGAGGGTGCCGAGCAATGCGGCCCGCGCGCTTTTCACCGTCTTGCGGATCCTACGCATATCGTGCGGTTCGCTGATCGTCAGTCCGTGGCGCTCGATGAGCTTGTTGAGCGAGTTGGGGCATCCGAAATGTCTTGCACGGATCACATATTGGGGATACTCGTCGTCGCGCCGGTCCCGTGCAGAGCGGACCCCTGTCACCCAGAAGAGTGGCTCGTCGGGAGTGAGCGCGTGCGCGTGCTGCATCGCGTGTGCGGCGCGTCGAAGCAGGTCGCCGGCCTTCCATCCCCAGGATGGCTGTGGCGTTGAGGACAGGGTGTGCCAGCGGATTCGTTGGGCCCGTAGCTTGGTCGCTCGGACACGGACGGAGGAGTCGCCGATCTCGATGTCACTGCGCAGAAGTCGGCGGCTCTCCTCAGGTGCCCACCCCGTTTGTAGGTGGAGCAGCACTCTGATGGCGAGAAGGTACTCGTCCTCTGGGGTGAGGTATGCGCCTATGGCCGTCACCAGCGGGCGTGCCTTCAATCGGGCATCGCGGTTGACTCCGGACTCTTGGTCGACGTCGCATCCGTTCAGTGCTCGACGCGGCCCGGCCAGATGAACGTGGAACGATTCGTCGTAGGGCAGGTTCCGCAGGGCCCACAGGACGTTCTCCACTTGGTTCCAGCCGTGGCTGCGGGGATCCCTTCCGGCGTTCAGCAAGGTGTTGCCGCGGGCGAGGCGTGTTTCGGTGTCGCGCACGATCGTTCGGCATGTCTGCTCAAGGTGGAGTCGTTCGTCGTTGCTGAATTCGTCGAGCGGTAAGCCCTCCCATGCGCTGCCGTCCAAGACCCATCCGCTGGTCCAGTCCGCGAGCACACCGTCGTGCACCCCGTGTGATTGGAGATATCGGGCGACGTGATTGCGCAACTCCATGCCGAGGTCTTTCGCGTGCACGCTGGGAGGCGGGAAACGCAGGACCATTGCCGATTCCCAGTCGTGCAGTCGTCGCGCAACCTCCCCGCCGTCGCCAGACAAGGTGAGAAATCGGTCGGCGCGGTCGGTCAAGAATTCGCCAACTCGTCTGATGACCCCGCCTTGACGAGTGATTGTTCCGGGGGTCAGGTCGAGATGTTCGGCGGCCTCTTTCCAGGCGTCGGCCAGCTCGGCGACCAGCCGTGTGGCGACATACTTACTTGGGTCGATGCGCGCCGACTTCATCGGTCCGCCGGGCGGGAAGAGCACCATGCGCGGTTCACGGTCAGCGGGCGTCACGACGACTGCGCCTCCAGCTCCAGCTCGTCCAGAACGTAGGTGGCGTAGTCGCGGGTATCGTCGCTCCAGGATTCAAACGCCCGCTGGATCAGCTCATCTGACTCATCGACAAACCGGAGGTAGACCATAGTCGTAGACGGGCTCGCGTGGCCGAGTAGACGCTGTAGAGTTAAGAGCGGGTTGTGGACGATGTGTTCGCTGATCGTACCGAATCCTGTTCTCGTCCTGGACTGTTCGAGTAGCATCGCGCGTCGCTGCAGGCTGCGCAGCATGACCACAGCGAATGTATGTCTCAGGTCATGCGGTGTGACCGCGGGAGGCATGGTGGGTGGGGAACTCCCGAACGCGGCAAGGCGGTCGTTGGCGTCCTCAAAGTATTGATGCCAGCGCCGCTGCGACGGCGGGCGCCCGCCCTTACCCACAAATAGCGACAACGGCTCGATATACCCAGCCGCGTCGACTCTGACCAGGAGCCGTCGCACTTCGGGAGGGATCGCAGCGAAGTCCTCCCGCGTGTCGATCCCTTTTTGACGGTATGTGAGCTTGCCCGCGGTCGGGTCGATGTGGGTGGCGACTGCCAGCGTCGGCAGCCTGCGCCGCAGAGCGGTCTGAGCTTTGCGGACAAGGGATTTACGTTCTGTGGCGCGGTAGAGTTCGACTGCCTTGACGGTCGAGGCTGGGATATAGACCCGCCGGCGGCGCGCATTCTTCGCACACGCTTCCAGCACCAGCGAAGCGCCGCCGTCGGAAGACGGGATCTCGGCATCCAGCAGCGTGGACCACTCGGTGAGGCGCATGCCGGTGGTCAGGGCCAGGTCGACCGCGCACACGTTGCGGACGGTCGATTGACCACGATAGGAGCGGTCGACCTCTCCTGAGGGCAGCTCTCCACCAAATCCGATATTGCGCAGGGCCAGCCATTGCGAATGTGACAGCGCTCTGACGTCCATCTCCGTGCGTGGCGTCCTGGGCGTCACGACTGACCTGCTCCCGACCTGGATCCAGGGCAGGCTGTCGCGTTGGCCAGTCTCGTACAGGTAGGTGAATAGCGCCCGAATGACGACAAGATGTCGAGACCAAGAACTGGGTGACACGCCGTTGGCGAGTCGGTGCTTGCGGAATGCAACGAGATCGGGCTCTGAGACATCAAGCACCCCGATGCCTCTCGTGTCCAAGAACCGTCCGAACTCCAACGCATCACGGGCGTACGCGTAAATCGAGTTCGTCCGCAGGTTCTGGCAGTACAGCCGCAAGAAGGTGCACCACGGCTCCATTGGCCGCATCGCGTCATCGACGAGTATGGGAGTGCCGCAGGCCAGCCGACGGTCGGCCGGGCCAACATCGATCTGATACTCGCTTTGCTCGACCGCTGCCCAATCCGCGAAGTACAGCTGCAACGTGTCACCTCCCGCTGATCAATCCGCCCCACCGTATTCGCCGGGGGCTACTTGGTCCGTGAGACACGCCCAGAGAGAGCACATAACGGCGGGCGGCACTGGTATCTTCGCGGCCGGTGCGAACGGCGCGTCGGGCGCCGAGAATTGGGTGGAGCTCATGCTCGATCCAAGACCCATGTGATGGATCCGGTAGTGACAGACGAGCAGACCAAGCCGGCACGCGTCCGGCGGCGGGCGTCCCGCGCGGCGGGCCCCGCCAGAGGTGAGTCCGCCGACGGCGCGGCGGCACGGGTCGACGTCCCGGTCGAGCCGAAGCAGGCGGCGCCGCCCGTCCGGACCTTCAAACCCGTCAAGCCGCCGCCGCGGCGGCGGCCGCACCGGGTCCTGGTCGCGTGGGTCTCGGTTGCCGCCGCGGTCGTGGCGATCGGCGCGCTGGCAGCCTGTCTGACGGCGCTGGTCGCCCAGCATCGGCAGGCCAGCGCCGAGCAGGCCCGCGACCAGCGGTTCGTCGACACCGCCACCCAGACGGTCGTCAACATGTTCAGCTACAAGCAGGACAACATCGACGAGAGCGTGAACCGCTTCTACGACCAGACGAGCGGCCCCCTGCGCGGCATGCTGGGGGCCAACAACAACATCGAGAACCTCAAGGGCCTGTTCCGGTCCACCAACGCGACGTCGGAAGCCGTCGTCAACGGCGCCGCCCTCGAGGGCATCGACCCGGTCACCGACAACGCGTCGGTCCTCGTCTCGGTGCGGGTCACCGTCGCCGACATCGACGGGGTCAACAAACCGTCCATGCCGTACCGGCTGCGGGTCATCGTGCACGAGGACGAGTCCGGGCGAATGACCGGGTATGACCTGAAGTATCCCAACGGGGGCAACTGATGCGGTTGCGCCGGGGGCTGCGGTGGCTGACGGCCGCCGCGGTCGCCCTGCTCGTCGTCGGCTTCGTCGGACTGGCCGCGGCGACCGGCTGGTTCTACTGGGACCGCGTGCAGGCCCGCGGCGAGCAGGCGGCGCGGGCGGTCCTGCCCGGGCTGGCCACCCGGGAGATCCCCGAGGTTTTCGGCTATGACTATCAGACCGTCGAACGCAGCCTCGCCGACGCGTATCCGATGCTGACACCGGCGTATCGCCAGGAGTTCCGCAAGAGCGCCAACGCGCAGATCATCCCGGAGGCGAAGAAGCGTGAGGTGGTGGTGCAGGCCAACGTCGTCGGCGCCGGAGTGATGTCGGCCAACCGGGATTCGGCGTCGGTGATGGTCTATCTGAACCGCACCGTCACCGACAAGTCGCGGCAGCCGCTCTACGACGGCAGCCGGCTGCGGGTGGACTTCCAGAAGATCGGCAAGCAGTGGCTGATCAACTACATCACGCCGATCTGATCAGTAGCACATCGCAATGTCGTTGCAGTACAACGGGTAACGCTGGATCGGGCTGGGCGGGGGGCCGGTCAGGTGCAGCGAGAACGGCTCTTTCTTCATCTCCGGCTGCAGGCCGCAGACGGCGCCGTGCAACGTGGTGTGGGTGCCGGCCATCGTCTCGTTGTCGAAGGCGAACGTCTCGCTGGACGCCCCGGTGCCGCCGCCCGGGCAGGAGACTCCGTCGGCCTTGCCCACCTCGAACGTCCACAGCCCGCTGGTCAGTCGGGCCCTGCCGCTGTAGTTCTGCAGCTTGTCCGCGCGGGTGATCCGTTCGTTCGTGTAGCTGACCACGTTCAAGGAGCAGAAGTCGGCCATGATGTCGGGGTTGGAATAGTCCTTGTAATACCGGCTCCCGTTGACCTGGTCGCACAGCGCCGTCACCTGCCAGGTCACGCCCGACACGCCCGCCTGGTCGAAGTTGTACAGGCCGTCCGCCGGCGGCGCGACCGCGCGCGCCGGGTCGCCGGATTCGAGTGCGATGCCCATCGCCACCACCGAGAAGACGCCCGCGCCGGCGGCCAGTCCGCGACGAATCTTCATGTTCGTCCCTCCCTGCTCACACCATCGCGCTGCTCTCGAGTATCACAGCGTTGGGGCGGCCGCACCACGGCTTTCGCCGACTACTCGGCGCCGGGCGGGCGCGCCTCGGCGAGCGCGTCGAGGAACGCGCGCGCCCAGCGGTCGACGTCGTGGGCGAGCACCTGGCGCCGCATCGACCGCATCCGGCGGCGGCCGTCCTCCTCGGGTTGGTTGAGCGCCGCCTCGATGGCGTCCTTGACCCCTTCGAGGTCGTGCGGGTTGACCAGGTAGGCCAGCCGGAGTTCGGCGGAGGCCCCGGTGAACTCGCTGAGCACCAGCGCACCGCCGAGATCGCTGCGGCAGGCGACGTATTCCTTTGCCACCAGGTTCATCCCGTCGCGCAGCGGGGTGACCAGCATGACGTCGGCGGCGACGAAGTACGCGATGAGCTCGTCGCGGGGAACCGGGCGATGCAGGTAATGCACCACCGGATGCCCCACTTCGGCGTATTCGCCGTTGATGTGCCCGACCTGGCGTTCGATGTCGTCGCGCAGGATGCGGTAGCTTTCCACCCGCTCACGGCTCGGGGTGGCCAGCTGGATCAGTACGGTGTCGTCGCGTTTGGCCCGGCCCTCGGCGAGCAGCTCCGAGAACGCCTTCAACCGGACGTCGATGCCCTTGGTGTAGTCCAACCGGTCGACGCCGAGCAGGATTTTGCGGGGATTGCCCAGCTCGGCCCGGATCTCGCGGGCCCGGCGCCGGACGTTGCGGTCACGGGCCTTGCGGTCCAGGTCGGCGGAGTCGATGGAGATGGGGAAGGCGCCCACCCGCACGGTGCGCGAATCCAGCTGCACCTCTCCGAAGCGCGACCGCACCCCGACCGACCCCCGGGAGGTCTCCACGCCGACCAGGCGGCGGGCCAGGAACAGGAAGTTCTGGGCCCCGCCGGCCAGATGGAACCCCACCAGGTCGGCACCCAGGAGGCCCTTGATTATCTCGGTGCGCCACGGCATCTGCATGAACAGCTCCACTGGCGGGAACGGGATGTGCAGGAAGAACCCGATGGTCAGGTCTGGTCGCAGCGTGCGCAGCATCTGCGGCACGAGCTGCAGCTGGTAGTCCTGCACCCACACGGTGGCCCCGTGCGCGGCGGCCCGCGCGGTGGCCTCGGCGAAGCGGCGGTTGACGTCGACGTAGCGCTCCCACCACTCGCGGTGATAGATGGGCTTGACGATGACGTCGTGGTACAGCGGCCACAGCGTGGCGTTGGAAAATCCCTCGTAGTACTCGGCGACGTCGTCGGCGCTGAGGCGCACCTGGTGCAGGGTGAGCTCGTCCTGCACGATCGGCCCGTCGTCGGTGTCGCCGATCTCCTCGGCGGCGACACCGGGCCAGCCCACCCATGCGCCACGCCTGCGCCGCAGCAGTGGTTCCAGGGCCGTGACCAGCCCGCCGGGGCTGCGCCTCCAGGAGGTGCTGCCGTCGGGCAGCCGCTCCATGTCGACCGGCAGCCGATTGGCGACCACGACGAAGTCGGACTCCCCGACGGGCGAACCGTCGGCATGCTCGACCCCGCTGGGAGTCATCTACGCATCGAGTTTCGAGGGTCCAATGCCGAGCATGGACAAGAAGACGCGGCACTCGTCGGCGTCGGTCGCATACGCGGCGACGACGCGCCGGGCCTGGCTGGCGGTGCTGTCGGCCAGCGGTTCCACATCGCCGAGTTCGCCAGGGTCGGATTTCGTAGGCATGACACAACTGTATGCGACGCGTTCATCGGGCCGCAGCCGTCTTGCCTGGCCGGGGCGTCGCCGCGGTCCGCGCAGCGGTCGCGGACCGGCGCCATCGGCAGGCCCGAACCGGATCGAAACCTCGGTGCGTCCTGGTGTTCACATAATCGTCCGGAATTGTTAATACTGCGCAAATTGGCAGAGTGGTTTCTTTCGTGGGGCCCGGCTCCGGTAATACCGCGGATTCAAATCACTCAATTTGCTGACGACTTTGTCGGCCGACCCGGCGAACCGGCCATTTGGCGAACATTTGCGGCCCTCGGTCGAGGCGCTGCGGCGGGGAGCCCGCGCCGACGTCCGTACGATCGCCTTCGCGGCTGCGTTGCGCTGAACAGCATTTCGGCCCGACGCGGCGTCGCGTCACGTTGCTGGCGGCCGGTTCTCGGGTGCCGGCCCGCAGGCGGCGGGCGCGGCCACAACTCCGCCGCGGTCGCTTGTGCAATGGCAAACGCAGCAGGTGTACAAGAAAAGCATTATTTTGAGGCCAAACGCCCCCACTTCGACGGTCCCATCGACGTCTAGGCCTCCGGGAGAAGAAAAATGGGGTCTCCTGACGTTTCTGTGGGTCTGGTTTCATGCTGCTCGACCGGGCAGTGCGGGGCATAGGCCGCCGCGGGTGAGCATGGCCATGCCGATCATCGCCTCAGGGCTGTGAAACCCGTACGCACGCGTGGTCAATGCCCGCAGGTGGGTGTTCGTCGCCTCTGAGCGGGCATTCGACAGTTGGTGGTCGAGAGTGTTGCCGATGAGCTCCTTGTGACGGCGGACGGTGCGGGCTACGGCAACGAATTCCGGGATGCGCGAGTGCGACGCCCAGGACAACCAACCGGCCAGCAGGCGATGGCCGTCGCGGCCTTTGACCCGAAACACTTCGCGGAGTTGCTCTTTGAGCAGATACGCCCGATACAGCGTGGCGTTGGTAGCCGTGATCGACGCGAGGCTGGTGCGTTGCTCACCGGTCAGATCGGCCGGGTTCTTGCGGGTCGCCCACATCGCGTGCCGGTCGCGGACACCGGCGCGGGCCATGGTACGCACCCGCACCTTGTCGAGGGCCTTGAGCGCCCAGGCCACGACATGAAACGGATCCAGGCAGATCACCGCACCCGGGGCCCGGTCCCGCAGCACGGCGTGAATCCATTCCGCCCCATCACAGCTGACGTGAGTCAACGCCGCGGCACGTTGGGCGCCGAGCTGGTCGAAAAACCGGCCCAAGGTGTCCTGGTTGCGGCCTTCGGCTGCCCACACCAGCCGGCCTGTCGTGTGATCGATGACGCAGGTTACATAGCGGTGGCCTTTGCGGTAGGCGATCTCGTCGATGCCGATGCGGGTCAACCCGGCCAGCAGGTCGTTGGTGTCGCGGCCATCGGCGACCACCCGGCCCACGATCGCGGCGATGGTGCGCCAGGCCACCCGCAAAAACACCGCGACCACACTGATCGCGGCATGCGCGGTCAACCACGCGGCTGTGTCCTCAAACGCCCAGGTGTGACGGGCCCCGGGCCGCGCCCAGGGCAGGTGGGCCACCACCACTCCATGCTCGGGGCAGGCTACCCGCGGCGCTGCGGCCTGCAGATAGGCCTTCGTCGTCCCCAGATCCAGGGTGCGCCAGCGCCTGATCCCCTCCCCGCCGTCATAGCCCGCACAGCGTTTGCGGCACCGCGAGCACCGGCTGGCCTGGTTCGCCTTGGGCCGCACCTCAAACACCAGCACCTCGCTGGTCACCGGCTGTTTTCCGCGCGAAGTCTCCGTCTCGATCATCACGTCATCGACGACCATGTCCTGGCCACCGAGGACCGTCGCGAATACCCTGGATTTACCCAACGCCGTACACCCTCCTTCGTCTTGAACCCGATAACAGTCCAAAACGTAAGCAGGACACGGCGTTGGGCCACAAGCCCCCTGGTCACAGACCCACGACTACGGCAGAAGAGCCGAAAAATGGCTCTCACTCCGGCCGATGTCCACAACATCGCGTTTTCGCGGCCACGCATCGGCAAGCGCGGTTACAACGAGCAGGAAGTCGATCTCTTCATCGATCTGGTCGAGCAGGAGTTGGTGCGGCACCTGGAGGAGGAGAGCGAGCTCCGCAGCCGCAATGCCGAGCTCCGCAGTCGCGACGGGGGACTGCAGAAGCGGGAGGCCGAACTGTGCCAGCGGGAAGCCGCCCTCCGGCAGCACGAACGCGAAGTGCACCAGCGTGCGGAGCATCTCCGCCAGCAGGAAGCTCGGGCAGTGGGAAGGCGAGCTCCGCGAACACGAAGGCGGGCACGAACGTCAGGAAGCCAAGCTCGCCCAGCGGCAAGCCCAGCTCGACCAGCGCGAAGCCGAGCTCCGCGAGCAGCAGGCAGATCTTCGCCGGCGGCTCGAGCAGCAGGAATCGGTCACCTCGTGCGTCGGTGCGGAGGCGGTTCCCGGCCAGGGGGCCCGCCCGCGCCGGCAGGCCCAGCAGTTGCGGGCGGTGCCGAAGGCCGCGGCGTTCAACGGCGGTTCGCGCCTGCGGGAGGCGCGTGCGGCGGCCCCGGTGCACGGGCGGCACGACATGGAGAGGATGGCGATCCGCGCGGCCACCGACACGCACGGCAACATGGTCGCCGAGGCTGTCCACGAACGGACTCGCGCGGGTGCTATCGACAGCGGTGGCCCGGCCGCGGCATTCGACCGATCCGAGGTCGAGCTGCTGAAGGAAGAGAACGCGAACCTCAAGCGGTCGCTGGGGCTGCTCAAGTCGGCCGCGGCGCTGCTGGCGGCGGCGCTGGGAAAGTCCTGATCCGGCACGACGCCGCGGATCGGTGACGCGGGGGGTGCCGACCCCGGCCGCGAATTGCCGGGAGCCGCTCAACCCACCCCGTGGCACTCTTACACTCTGGCCGTAATGTGTAAACGGGTCGGAGCCGGCCCGGAGCCGACAGGAAGCGAGGTGGGCGAGATGACACTGTCTGATCAGGCCGGTGCTGCGGAGGCCGACGCCGACGCCCAGGAGCTGGTGTCCTACGAAACCCTCGACGAGGGCCGCATCGCCCGGATCTGGCTCAACCGGCCCGAGGCCCACAACGCGCAGAGCCGCGGCCTGCTGGTCCAGCTCGATGAGGCGTTTCTGCGCGCCGAGGCCGACGACACCGTGCGCGTGGTGATCCTGGCGGCACGCGGTAAGAACTTTTCCGCGGGTCACGACCTGGGTTCGGAGCTGGCGATCGCCGAGCGCAGCCAGCTTCCCAGCTTCCGCATCAACGGCGGTACCCGCGATCCCATCGCGGAGAAGCTCTACCTGCAGGAGTGGCACTACTTCTTCCAGAACACCTGCCGCTGGCGGGATTTGCGCAAAATCACCATCGCCCAGGTGCAGGGGAATGCGATCTCCGCGGGCCTGATGCTGATCTGGGCATGCGATCTGATCGTGGCCGCCGACAACGCCAAGTTCAGCGATGTGGTCGCGGTGCGCCTGGGCATGCCGGGCGTCGAATATTACGCGCACCCTTGGGAATTCGGCCCCCGCAAAGCCAAAGAGCTGCTGCTGACCGGCGATTCGCTCGACGCCGACGAGGCCTACCGGCTCGGCATGGTGTCCAAGGTTTTCCCGGTCGACGAGCTGGCCGAGAAGACACTGGAGTTCGCGCGGCGCATCGCCGACCGGCCCACGATGGCGGCGCTGCTCGTCAAGGACTCGGTCAACGCCGCTTCCGACGCAATGGGTTTCACCGAGGCGCTGCGGCACGCGTTCCACATCCACGAGTTGGGCCACGCGCACTGGGCCGCCCACAACGAGAACAGGTATCCGGTCGGCCTGCCGCCCGATGTCGAGGACTGGCGCAACGCCAAGCCGACGAAGCTGGCGCGCCGCGATACGCCCTGACGGTCCGAAGGCGGACCGCTGGTGCGCGCACCCACGCTCGCATGGTTCGATGGCTGGAACCTGTTTCAGTTTCGGCGTGAGGGGCTTTGCGTGCAGCTTTCTTTCGAGGACCGGACCTATCTCGTCACCGGTGGTGGCAGCGGAATCGGCAAGGGGGTGGCCGCCGGGCTGGTCGCCGCCGGGGCCTCCGTGATGATCGTCGGACGCAACGCCGACCGGCTCGCGGCCGCCGTGCAGGAAGTCGAGGCGCTCGACGCGGGCGGCGCGATCCGCTACGAGCCCACCGACATCACCAACGAGGAGGAGGCCGCCCGCGCCGTGGAGGCCGCGACGGCGTGGCAGGGCCGGCTGCACGGCGTCGTGCATTGCGCGGGCGGGTCGGAGACCATCGGCCCGATCACCCAGGTCGACTCGGAGGCGTGGCGCCGCACGGTCGACCTCAACGTCAACGGCACCATGTACGTGCTCAAGCACGCCGCCCGGGAGCTGGTGCGCGGTGGCGGCGGGTCGTTCGTCGGGATCTCGTCGATCGCGGCCAGCAACACCCACCGCTGGTTCGGCGCCTACGGGGTGACCAAGTCGGCCGTGGACCACATGATGATGCTGGCCGCCGACGAGCTGGGCCCGTCCTGGGTGCGCGTCAACAGCATCCGCCCGGGCCTGATCCGCACCGATCTGGTCGCGCCGATCACCGGGTCGCCGGAGCTGAGCGAGGACTACCGGATCTGCACCCCGCTGCCCCGGCCGGGCGAGGCCGAAGACGTCGCCAACCTGGCGATGTTCCTGCTGAGCGACGCGGCGAGCTGGATCACCGGCCAGTGCATCAACGTCGACGGCGGCCACATGCTGCGCCGCGGCCCGGACTTCTCCGCGATGCTGGAACCCGCGTTCGGCGCCGACGGGCTACGCGGGGTGGTCTGACCCCGTCCCGGCGTCCCGGTCGGCGAGCATCGCCAGCGCCGACCAGTCCAGCTCGCCACCACCGGTCGCCACCAGGGTGAGCAGCCGGTCGCGCAGCAGGCTGGCCACCGGCAGCGGCACCTGCAGCTGCTCCGCGGCGGCCAGCACGAGCCGGACGTCCTTGAGGCCGAGGCGCGCGGCGAACCCCGCGGGCTCGAATTCCCGGCGCGCGATGAGCCCACCGTAGGTCTGGTACGCCGGCGCGGCGAACAGCGTCGAGGTGAGGATGTCGACGTACTGCGACCTGTCGACGCCGGCTTTGGCGACCAGCGCCACGGCCTCGCCGACGCTCTCGATGACCGAGGCGATCAGGAAGTTGCCGCTCAGCTTCACCAGGTTGGCGGTGTGGGGCTGCTCGGACACCACGAACGTCCGCCGGCCGATCGCCTCGAACAACGGCAGCAGCGGCTCGAGAACCTGCGGGACGCCGGCCGCGACCACGAAAAGCGTTGCGGCCGCGGCCGCCTCGGGCCGGCCGAACACCGGTGCCGCAACATAGCCCTGACCCGCCGCGGTGTGGGCCGTCGCCAGGCGCTCCGAGAGGGCGACGCTGATCGTGCTCGACGACACGTGCGTGGCCCCCGGCCGCAGCGAAGCCACCAGGCCGCCCGCGCCCAGCGTCACGTCCTCGACGGCCGGGTCGTCGGCCAGCATGGTGAACACGACGTCGGCGTCGGCGGCCTCGGCGACGGAGCCCGCCGCGGTCGCGCCCTGCCCGACCAGGGCCTCGGCCTTTCCCGGCGAGCGGTTGTAGACGGTGACGCGGTGGCCCGCCCGCAGCAGGTTCGCGGCCATGCCGCGGCCCATGTTCCCCAGGCCGATGAATCCGATGTCCATGCGTCTACCTTGCCTCGTCCCGGCCCTGCGATGATGGGCACGCCTACGGAGGAGACAACGGGAGCGGCAGATGAAGCGACTCGAGGGCAAACGGATCCTGGTGACGGGAGCGGGGTCGGGGATCGGCCAGGCCACCGCGCTGCGGTTGCTGGACGAGGGTGCCGCGGTGGTGGCCGCCGACATCGCCGCCGACGGCCTGGACGCCACGCGGGCCCGGGCCGCCCAGGACGGCACCGCCGAGCGGTTCGTCCCGTGCGAGATGGACGTCGCCGACGAGGGCTCGGTGACCGCCGGCGTGCGCGGGGCCGTGGATGCGCTGGGCGGCCTGGATTCGCTCGTCAACGCCGCCGGCATGCTGCGCGCCGCGCACACCCACGACACCACCCTGGAGTTGTGGAACAAGATCGTCGGTGTCAACCTGACCGGCACGTTCCTGGTGGTCCGCGAGGCGCTGCCGGCGCTGCTGGCCAACCCGCGCAGCGCGGTCGTGAACTTCAGCTCCACCTCGGCGGCGTTCGCCCACCCGTACATGGCGGCCTACGCGGCCAGCAAGGGCGGGATCCAGGCCTTCACGCACTCGCTGGCGCTGGAATACGCGCGCAAGGGCCTGCGTGCGGTGTGTGTGGCGCCGGGCAGCATCAAATCGGGGATCACCGATGCCACCGGCGGCTACATCCCGCAGGACGCCGACTGGTCGCTGTTCTCCAGGCTGATGCCGATCCTGCCCACCACGGTGGAGTCCAGCGGTGCGGGCATGGCCGATCCCGCGGTGGTCGCCGGGGTGATCGCCATGCTGGTGTCCGAGGACGGGGCGTTCATCACGGGCACCGAGATCCGGATCGACGGCGGAACCCACGCCTGAGCGGCCCCGGGCCTAATTGACGCAGGGCACCCCGCCGCCGTCGATCGGCTTGCCCGGATCGGGCGTGGGGTAGGTGCTGGTGCTCCAGTACCCGTACGAGCTGGCCTTGCTGGACGTCGTGGTGGTGGTGCTCTCGTCGGTGGTCTCGTCCTGGGCCGGCAGCGAGTAGTCGGTGGCCAGGGTCACGCGGATGTGTCCGGGCTTGAGGTAGGGATCGGGGTTCTTCGGCGCGTCCAGGCCGAGCAGGGTGGCCACGTTGCGCGCATCGGTCTGCGCACCGACGCCGTAGTCGAGCGTCGTGGCGGTGGGCTCGCCGGACTCGCGGTCGCGGACCTGGCCGGAGGTGTAGCCCTGCTTTTTCAGCGCGTGGGAGACCTCTGTGGCCAGCCCGCTGATGCTGCCCGAGTTGATCACGTCGACGACGGTGTCGGGGCTGGGTTTGGCGGCGGTCGTGGTGGTCGGGGTCGTCGGCGGTGCGGCGCCGATCGCCCGGGCCACCTCGGCCTTGATCGCCGCCGGATCGACGATGTTGACGTCCAGGCCGTCGATGTTGTCGTAGCGCACCACCGGCAGCGTCCGGAACTCGACCCGGTTCTCGTTGGGGCCGCCGGCCAGCTCGCCGAGGCGTTGGATCAGCTCCTCGTTCCAGCCGGCCGACAGGACGACGTCCTTGCGCGCCACCGCCATCAGGCTCTTGAGCTTGTCCAGGTTGGTGAAGGTGCCCGACTCCTGCAGTTCGTGCATGACCGACGACAGAAACGCCTGCTGGCGGTGGGTGCGATCCAGGTCGCCGTTTTCCAGGCCGTGACGTTGCCGGACGAACGCCAGCGCCTGGGCGGCGTCCAGCGTCTGGGGCCCGGCGGGGAAGTCGGCACCGGAATACGAGTCGTAGACGGCGTGCTTGAGGCACACCTGGACACCGCCCAGCGCCTTGGTCAAGTCGTAGAAGCCCGCCAGGTTGACCTCGGCGAAATAGTCGATGGGAACACCGGTCAGGTTTCGCACCGCGCGCAACGTCGCCGCCCGGCCCGCTTCGCGGCCCTTGGTCTCCAGCTCTCGCTGGCTGCTCACGCCCTGGTTGGCCAGCTTCTGCGCGACGTATTGCTTGGTGAGCCCGTACGCCTCTTTGATCTTGATGTGGTTGTAGCCGGGAACCCCGTTGAACCGCACCCAGTCGTCGCGGGGGATCGAGAAGGCGACCACTTTGTCGTCGGCGCCGACGTGCACCAGTATCAGCGTGTTGGTGTTGTAGCCGCCGTCGTCGGAATCACCCGCGTGCAGATGCTTCAGGATCGACCAGGGCAGGTCGTTGCCGTCCTGGTCTTTGCGCGAGTCCAGCCCGATGAGCAGGATGTTCATGCTGTCGCCGCTGGAATGCGGGTCTTCCGGGCTGAGCGCCTGTGAAACGGTGATGCCGCCCAGCGCGCCGTGGGCCACGTAGTATCCCGCGCCGGTCAGCGTCACCGCGGCCACCGAGACCAGTGTCATCAAGCCGCGCGTCAGCGCCTTGCGCAGCGCCGACGGTTGTTTGACCGCCCGATGACGGTGGTGAGCGCCCGAGCGTGCCATCAGCGACCCCGAGTCGTGGCCGGGGCACCGCCCGGGACCGCGTCGGCGGTTTGCGGCGAGGTCACTTCTGGCACGGCTCCCAGTATGCGGTAGCTTGCTGCGAAGCCCCAAAGCAGAACGTGGCGACGGTACGGGGCTCCCCCTGGCGGATCGGCGGCCTTCGCGACCGCCGCAACCACGCTACCAGCAGGTTTCGCCGCGCACATCTCCGGAATGTCTCACGGCGGGCACGCGATCCACGAGATCGGGGCCTCTCCGTTACCGGGCCGAGACACCGAATCCGGCGCTGCCGCCGGCCCCGACGCGATTGGCCGTAACGCGCTCCGATACAACCACATCGAAGTGGCGGCGGGATCGAAGTGCCAGGTCAGCAGTGCGGGTACTCGATGTGCCAGTGACCGTTCACCCAGTCGGCGCGAAACTGCCCGCCCAGGTGCGGATCGGCGTCGGTGACCTTTCCCGAACCCCCGACTTTGGGCTGGAAGCCCGGCGGGTCCCAGGTCACGGAATGCGGATCGGGCGACGCGTCCGGCCTGCACCCTTTCTCGTTGTCGACGTAGCCGTTCATGATCTGCCGCTCGGCGGTGCCTTGATCCCCGCCGTCCGGGGCCGGGCCGAGCGGGCACCGGGCAGTTGTGCCGCAGGCACTTTGGCGCACATCGGCCAGCGCGACGGGTACGGGTGCGGCAAAGCCCAGCAGCGCGGCCACGGCCAGGGCCGGGCCGGCGGCGATGCGCACGCCGCGGGCGAGGTGGTGTCCCATGTGGTGCATGTTCCCTCCAGGGGCTCGAACATCGCGCGTGAACTGCGTTCGGGCGCAGCGAAAATGGGAGCCGGCGTGTAACGGCGCCCGGCGGTGTGACCCCATGGTAGTGGTGCGGCCCGTTCGGCGCATCCAGCACCCCGCTCACAATGGATGCGACACTGGAGTGCGCAAACCGCACCGGCGATTCGACGGTACGTCCCGCCGAAACCAGCGGGCTGGATCTGGAGGTAGCTGGGATGACCGGCGCCGCATCGCGATACGACGTCATCGTGATCGGTCTGGGGGGCATGGGCAGCGCCGCCGCCTGCCATCTCGCCGCCCGCGGCCACCGCGTTCTCGGCCTGGAGCGCCACCAGCGCGTCCATGACCGGGGCTCGAGCCACGGCGGGTCGCGGATCATCCGCCAGGCCTATTTCGAGGATCCCGGCTACGTTCCGCTGTTGCTGCGTGCCTATGAGCTGTGGGAGCGACTGGCCGTCGACTCCGGACACGACGTATACCGGCTCACCGGCGGGCTTTTCATCGGGGCCCCCGACGGCCCGACCGTGGCCGGTGGCCTGCGCGCCGCCCGGCGGTGGGATCTGCCGCACGAGGTGCTCGACGCCGCCGAGATATGCGCGCGGTTCCCGACTTTCACCCCCGATCCGGAATCCCTCGCTGTGCCGATCACGGTGGAGCGCGCGGTGATGTACTGGCTCGACCCGGTCGGCGGTGTCTCCGAATTCGAGGATCACCCCATCTTCATCGCCGAAAATGCCGATGGCACAAGCCTCTACGGCTTTCCGGCGATCGACGGGCCACGCGGCGGGGTGAAAGTGGCGTTCGCGCGCAAGGGAAGCCCGTGCAACCCGGACACGATCGACCGTACGGTGCACGGGCGCGAGATCGACGCGGTGCGCCGACGGGCGGCGGAGGTGCTGCCGGCGCTGCGGGGCGACTGCCTGCGCACGGTGACGTGCATGTATTCCGGTCGGAACCTTGGTCACGGGCACGTCCCAGCTCGCCGCGCACACGCAGCTGCCCGCCTTCACTGTCGCCGCGGCCATTGCCTATGCCGGACTGCTCTTCACCTGGGTGCTGGTCGCCGCCCGCACCGTACGCGGCGGCCTGGGCGGCAATCCGTGGCAGGCGCCGCCGAGCGCCGCGCCGGTCAAGGCGAGCAAGCAACAGGTGACTTAAGGCCATGTCCGGTGTAGCCCGGAGCGACTAAAGTGGGCGTGCACCAACAGCTTCGAGGACGGCGGTGACAGGCGATGACCAGCGCAACCCACCACACCCACGCAGGACACCAGCACGTGCACGGCGAGGGGTGCGGCCACGTCGCGATCCCGCACGCGGATCACGTCGACTACGTCCACGAGGGTCACCTCCATCGGCACCACGGGGACCACTACGACGAGTGCGAGCCGGCCGGCCACACCGTGCACGAACATCACGACCACGTCCACGGTAACGGGTGTGGCCACGTCGCGGTGCCCCACGGCGACCACGTCGACTACGTGCACGACGGGTGCCGGCACGCGGCGCACGGCGGGCACTACGACGAGCACTGACGCCGCTAGGGCACCGGGCGGGTGGTCAGCGGGTCCTTGGTGACGTTGCGGCCGACCGCGGCCAGGAACGAACGCGCGGCCAGGACCGGGCTGTCCGTGCCGGTGCCGTCCAAAAACCCCTGGCCCACATCCGAAAGCGTCCGGTCCGACATCCACTGCGGTGACCAGTCGAGACCTCACGCGCCCGCCGGGTGTCCAGCAGCGGCGCCGAGAAGGCCAGGTCGAACCAGCCCTGATCGATCGGCTGCAGCCGCGCCAGCCACCTGAGCCGCACCAACGGCCGCATCCACGCCGCCGGGACGTGCACCGGCTTGGCGCCCAGGGCATCCGCGACGTCCTCGCGGTGCACCGGCGGCTCACCGGCGAGATTGAACGCGCCCCCCGCGCGGCGCTCGATCGCGCGGACGAACGCGTCGGCGACGTCGTCGGCGTGGACCACCGTGGTGACGAACGACCGATCCAGCGGCAGCACCGGCAGGTGCCGCAGCCACGTCGGGTCCAGGTACGCCGGGAGCATGTGCTGAAACGGTTTCGGCTTTCGGGTGATCGCCGGATCGGACGCGGGCAATGACCCCGGCGGCGCCCGTTCCGACGCCGGCAGCGGTTTGAGGACCGGGGAGCGGCGGGTAGGCGGCTTCGAACTGATCGAGGGCAGTGATCCGCGGCGCACTACAGGAGACGCCCGAACGATTGGCTCCGGCAGAGCCGCCGGAACCGCCCGAGTGTCAGACACCCGAGGAGGCAGAAATGCGTGCTGAAGAAGGCGACGAAACGGTCGAAGACTACGCCGTCGAGGGGGAACAGGCCCTGGGCAAACTGAAGAGTTCCCAGCGACCGGGAATCCGGCTAGGTCGCATCGCCCGCCGGTTCGCCACGATGTGGCGAGGCGGTCACCGCTCCGGGGACGGCGACTCCGGATCCTGAGGCCCGCCGACACGGCGGTCGTGTCGCCGGCCCGGCGGCGCAGACGGTCTGCGTGACCGGCGCGGTTGCGCCATCATGGTCTGGTGGCCGTTGAAGTCCGACACCGCCGCGAGGAGGTGCGCCGTGGGTGACCGCGTGGAGGCATCCGCCCTGCTCGTCGGCCATGAGCCCGAGGTGCGGCAGCGGCTGGAGCGTTGCGTGGCCGCGTTGCACCACATGGTGGCGCACGGCTGGTTCGTCGACCACGAGGACTCCATTGGCATGGAGGTGGAGCTGGACCTCACGGACCCGCTGGGCCGGCCGCGGCTGGTCAACGGCGCGGTGCTGGCGTGCCTCGGCCGCGCGGACATGCAGCCGGAGTTCGGCCAGTTCAACGTCGAGCTGAACCTGGCCCCCCGGCGGCTGCGGGGCTGCGTCTTGCGTGACAGCGAACGCGACCTGGCCGACGTCCTCGACCGGGGCAGGGCCCGGATCGAGCGACTCGGTGCCCGGCTGGTCGCCGTCGGGATGTTGCCTACCCTCAGTGCGGAGCAACTGACCATCGAGCGGGTCTCGGCCAACCCCCGCTACGCACTGCTGTCCCGCCGGTTGCGGGCCGCTCGCCGAAGGTTGTTCCAGGTGCGCATCGGCGACGGTTGCGAGCCGGTGGAATTCGTCACCGACTCGGCCGCCCCCGACGCCGCGACGACCAGTCTGCAGCTGCACCTGCGGGTACCGCCGGACCGATTCGCCGACTACTACAATGCCGCTACCGCGATCGCGGGGGCGCAGGTGGCGGCGGCCGGCAACTCGCCGTATCTGCTCGGTCGCCACGCCTGGCAGGAAACCCGCATCACATTTCTCGAGCAACTGCTCGACACCCGCCACCCCAGCGAGGTTCGGGCCGGCGCACCGGCGCGGGTGCGACTCGGCGACCGGTGGATCCACGGACCGGTGGAACTCTTCGACGACCTCGTCCGCTTGTTCCCGCCGCTCCTGCCGATTCTGGAAGGCGAGGACCCCGACGCCGCCCTTGCTGCCGGGTGCGCTCCGCGGCTGGGTGAGCTCCGGCTGCACAACGGCACCGTATGGCCCTGGAACCGTCCGGTCTACGACGTGCAGGCGGGCCGCCCACAGCTGCGCATCGAGAACCGGGTGCTGCCCAGCGGGCCGACCGCGGTCGACATGATCGCCAATGCGGCGTTCTACTACGGTCTGGTTCGCTCGATCGCTGACAGTGATCCTGCCCCGTGGACGCAGCTGCCCTTCACGGCGGCTGAGCAGAACCTGTACCGCGCGGCCCGCGACGGGTTGGCGGCCCGGCTGTGGTGGCGGGACGCCGAATACCCGGCCGACGAGATCATCCTCGGAACGCTGCTGCCGGCGGCCGCGGCCGGGTTGGACGCCTGGGACGTGGATGCGGAGGACCGCGACCGGTACCTCGGTGTCATCGACGCCCGCGTCCGGTCCGGGCGCACCGGTGCGGTGTGGCAGGCGGAGGTGGTTGGCCACCTCGAGGACCGCGGTATGGCGCGCGGCGCGGCGCTGCACGAAATGACCCGGCGGTACGCGGAGAACGCGCGCACCGATGCTCCGGTGCACGAATGGCCCGTGCCCTGACCGGCCTGCTTCAGCACCGTTCGAACTTGGCCGCCCTGGCCAGCCGCGCCTCGGCGGCGTCGACGTTCTCCCAGCTGAAGCCTGGACGGCCGAAATGACCGTAGGCTGCCGTCGTGCGGTAGATCGGTTGGTGCAGACGCAGATGGCCGATCATGCCCTTCGGCGAGAGCGGGAAGACGTCTCGCACCAGCGCCGAGAGAGCGCCATCGGCGAGTCTGCCGGTGCCGTAGGTGTTCACCATGACCGACACGGGGTCGCTTTGCCCTATGCAGTAGGCCAGCTGCAGCAGGCACTCCTCCGCCAACCCGGCGGCGGCGATGTTCTTGGCCACGTAGCGCGCCATGTAGCCGGCTGAGCGATCCACCTTGGTCGGGTCCTTGCCGCTGAAGGCGCCGCCACCGTGCATCGCCCAGCCGCCGTAGGTGTCGACGACGATCTTGCGGCCGGTCAGTCCGGTGTCGGCCTGCGGACCGCCGACCAGGAACTTACCGGCGCCGTTCACCGCGAACGTGGTGTTGTCGTCGACGAGGTCGCCGAGGACCGGACGGGCGACGGCGTCGCATCGCCAGCCGGTGCGCCAGCAGGATCGGCAACGGCATCAGTTCCTCGGTCTGGCGGCAGGCGTAGCCGAACATCGTTCCCTGGTCGCCGGCACCGAGCCGGTCGCCGGCGCGGGCGACGCCCCGGCGATGTCGGGCGACTGCCGATGGAAGGCCTGCAGGATGCCCGCGGTGTTGACGTCGTAGCCGTACAGCGTTGAGGTGTAACCGATCTCGTTGCCCAGCCGGCGGACCAGCCCGTCCACGTCGAGTTGTGCCCGCGTGGTGATCTCCCCACCGATGATCATCACGCCCAGCGTCACATAGGCCTCGCAGGCCACCCTGGATTCGGGGTCCCGCGACAAGCAGGCGTCCAATACCGCATCGGCGACTTGGTCGCAGAACTTGTCGGGATGCCCCTCGGTGACCGACTCCGACGTGAAGAACATGTTGGGCGGATACATGCGCGGGGGGGATGGGTGGTTGCTCCGACTCGGCATCTGGACTGCGAATTAATATCTCCTGATGGCCGCTGATGGGACCGGAGCCGTGCGGGCGCCAGAACCGTTCACGACGCGCGCGCCGGGCGGTGTGCGCATCGCCTGCGACCGGCTGGGGGATCCGGCGGCCCGCGCCGTGGTGTTCTTGCACGGCGGCGGACAGACCCGCCGATCATGGGGCAAGGCGGCCGGCGCCGTCGCCGAACGCGGGTGGCAGGCCGTCACGGTCGACCTGCGCGGCCACGGGGAGTCCGACTGGTCCGGCGAGGGCGACTATCGCGTCATCAGCTTCGCCCGCGACGTGCAGGAAGTGCTGCGGGGCCTACCGGAGAAGCCGGTGCTGGTGGGTGCGTCCCTGGGCGGGTTCACCTCGATGCTGCTGGCGGGAGAGATCGCGCCCGGCATCGCGAGCGCGGTCGTGCTCGTCGACATCGTGCCCAACATGGAGCAATCCGGGGCGAGCCGCATCCACGCCTTCATGGCCGAGCGGGTGGAATCGGGGTTCGGCTCCCTGGACGAGGTCGCGGACGCGATCGCCGAGTACAACCCGCACCGGCCCCGGCCGACCGATCTCGGGGGGCTGACCACCAACCTGCGTCGGCGTGGCGATCGCTGGTACTGGCATTGGGATCCCAAGTTCATCAGCGGCACCGCGGCGCACCCGGCGATGGAGGTCACCGACGTCGAGCGCATGCACGCCGCCGTGGACACGATCCTGGCAGGCGGCGTGCCGATGCTTCTGGTCCGTGGGCGGATGAGCGATCTCGTCAGCCAGGAGCGCGCCGACGAATTCCTCGCACGCTTCCCGCAGGTCGAGTTCGCCGACGTGCGCGGTGCGGGGCACATGGTCGCCGGGGATCGCAACGACGTCTTCGCCGGGGCGGTGCTCGAATTCCTCGCCCGGCATGTCGAGGCCGGTGGTGTCCAAAGACCCTAGGTGGCTGGTGTCGAACGGCCATTGTGGGGGCGCTGGTTGACCGGTCGGGCTATTGGGCGATGCTCGTGTGGTCGTGAGCGGTTCCTAGCTCGGGTGAATTCGGTTGTCGGGATTGGCGATTCCGTTGCTTGGCTGGTCTACAGGCGGTCCTGGTGGGCCGGTTGGCATCGCCGACCGGCCTCAGGTCGTGGCGGCGGCCCAGTTTGCGCCTTCCCGGTGTAATCCGAGCACACCCAGGCGTGCGAGGTTGATCGCGGCGGCCAGCAGGGAGAAATCGGCGGCGACCTTGGTGGTGCCGCGCACGCGCGCACGGCGGCCGCCGTGGCGGCGGCGCATCAGGTGGCCGATCTTGCGTTCCACTTTCGGCCGGGTGGCCTTGTAGTCGGCGACCCAGCCCGGATCTGCTTGGGTGGTGCGAGCACGGGTGAGTTCGGCCTCGTAGCGGCTGATCGCGATGGTGCGCCCGGCGGTTGAGCTGGTGCACTGCTCGGCCAGTGGGCAGCAGGCGCAAGCCGGGCCGAACACCGCGTTGCCGCCGCCGCCCTTGGCCGGGCGGATCGGCACGGTCACCGCGCCCGGGCAGGTGACCGTGCCGACGTCGAGGTCGATGACGAAGCGGTCCTTGGCGTAGCGGCCACCCGGCGCGGTCGGTGGCTGCACCTTGGTGAAGATTTCCGCGCCCGCGGTTTCCAACACGGCCAGCAGTTTGCCCGCACCGTAGGCGGCGTCGCCGTAAACCGCCGGGCATCGCTGGTCTTGGGCTCCGCACACGCTGGGGGCGCTCCCGTCGCCATCACCATCACCGACCGCGCTGGCCGCGGTCGTCGTGCCAGCACTTGCACCGAGGCTCGAGTCGTCCTGAGGATCAACGCAATCTCCGTCGGCGGTGTTGGTGTCGCTGGTCACCGGAGTGGGTAGGTCGCCGGCCAGCAGGTCGGTGGCGGGTTGGGCGTCGCCGGCGTTGCCGGCGGTGACTTCGGTGGCGGTGATGATCTCGGCGTCGGGGTCGATCGCGATGTGACCCTTGTATCCGTCGAAACCCCGCGCGGAGGTCTTGTGGCCGTGGCGTGCCTGCGGGTCCACCGTGGAGATCACCCGATCGGCGGCCACACGGCGCGCGATGCGGAATATCCCGTCGGCGGCGTCTTGGTCGAGGTCCTGGCCGACCACGGTGGCCAACAGTTTGGCCGCCTTGTCCACCTCGGGCTTCAGCGCCTGCTCATCCAGGCAGGCCAGCAGCGCAGACGCGTCGCGGGCCAGCGCGTCCACCAGCGCCTCGCGCGCCGCCACGTCGTCGTAGTCACACACCGGTTTGCCGGCGCTGACGTAGTCGTCGTCGCGGGACAGCCGCGCCCGCAGCGCGGGTTGCAGCTCCGCGCCGGCGACCGCCAGCAGTCCCCGGATCGCCGAGCGGATCAATGTGACCGTGTCCATGGTGGCCACCGCGTCATACAGCGGGGTCGAGTCCAGCACCCGCTTACGGCCCACCAGCCCGGCCGCCTTGGCCGCTTGCAGGGTGACCTCAAAGATCCGGTCCGGGCGATCCGAGCGGGCCAGCCTCGCGCGCATGTCCACCAACACGGTGTGCACAAACCCCGGATAATCGAAGTCCAGCCCGCCCGCGGCATACTTCCACCGCGCGTCGAACGCGAACCGATCCACCGCCTCCCGATCCGAAAGCCCCTCGATGCGCTGCAACACCATCACCACCGCCACAATCATCGGCGGCACGCTGCGCCGGCCGACATCGGTGAACAAGTCGGCGAACATTTCATCGCCGAACAAGTTGAAGCACTCCCGGTGCAGCACGCTGTAAATCGAGTCCGGCGCCACCCGGCCCTCGCAGAAATCCACCGTCGACCGCCACAAATCCGCCTGTTTCGGCGTCAAACCCAAACTCACCCAACCATTCTCGCCGACCGCACCCGATTACCCGGTCAACGCCACGCGAAAAACACCAGCCACCTAGGGCCGCCGCGGCGGGCGTCTTAGCGTGGCTCCAGGCTCCAGGCTCTCGGCTCAAGGAGCGGCAGATGGTCCTCGACATGGTCCTTGACCGGGTGCGCGTGTTCAACAAACACGTGCTGAACCCGGCGATGAAGCTGGTCGCCGGCCAGCACTATCGGTACGCAGGGGTAATCGAGCACACGGGCCGCCGCTCGGGAAAGACGTACAGTACGCCGGTGGTGGTGGAGCGGGTCGGCGACGGCGCGAGTTCGCCCGCTTCGGGATCAAGAACTTCCTCAAGCTCGAGCGCGAACCCGTCGCGGCCAACCGCGAGTGACCGCCTCGGGCTCGGCCGGCCCCGCCGCGTCGGCATGGGAAACCGCTGGGCCACAGGGCATTCGCTTGCGCCCATCGGGTGCGCGGTAGCGCAGAGCGCAGCCGCGGGCACCTGTCGTTTCGCAGCCCCTGGTACGGGGTATCCGCGGGAGCGGCCAGGACACCCGTGGCCGGACGGCGGGCAGCGACACGAAGGAGAGCGGTAGTGAAGCGTGGGATCGCGGTCGGGGTAACCGGAGTGGCCATGGCGGTCGCGGCCTGCGCCGGCTGCTCGAGCAACAAGTCCACCAGTGGCGCGTCGAGCTCGGCGGCGCCGGGCACCCAGGTCGTCGTCGGCGGTCAGAAGCAGAACGTCAGCGGACAGGTCTCGTGCACCCCGTCGGGCGACAACGTCAACATCGGCATCGGCGACGCCTCCGACGGGGTCGGCGCGGTGGTCAGCAACGGTAATCCGCCGATCGTCCATTCGGTCGGCCTGGGCAGCGTCAACGGTGTCACGCTCGGCTTCTCCGACGCCGCGCCGAACCAGGCGGGCAACGCGGGGGCCGCCGTCAACGGTAAGTCCTACGCCATCAAGGGCACTGCCACGGGCGTCGACATGAGCAACCCGCAGCAGCCGAAGCCGGTGACCAAGCCGTTCGAGATGGACGTGACCTGCCCGTAGCGCAGGCCACCAGCACGGTCGGGGCCCCAAGCCCCAGAGGGGACGCAGGTATGTCTATGAAGCGTGTGGCCGGCGCGGCGGCGGTCGCCACGGGTGTCGGCATCTCGGCAATGTCGCTGGCCGCTGGGCTCGCCCAGGCCGCGCCGCAGGACCCAACCCCACCGCCGTGCCCGAACTGCCAGGGGGGCGGTGGTCCGGGCGGCCAGGGGCCGGGCGCCGGGGCGCCGGCTCCGCAGAACCCGCCTCCGGGCGGGCAGCCGGGTGGGCAGGCTCCGCCTGCACCGGGCCAGCAGGCGCCGCCTCCGCCGGGTGGGCAGGCTCCGCCTGCGCCGGGCCAGCAGGCGCCGCCTGCGCCGGGCCAGCAGGCGCCGCCTGCGCCGGGCCAGCAGGCGCCGCCTCCGCCGGGCCAGCAGGCGCCGCCTGCGCCGGGCCAGCAGGCGCCGCCTCCGCCGGGTGGGCAGGCGCCGCCTCCGCCGGGTGGGCAGGCTCCGCCCCCGCCGGGGGGCGGGCAGCCCGCCCCGGCCCTCCAAGCCCCGAGCACCCAGCCTCCCCACCCGGCTTACCGCCCGCGCGGCGCCTACGATCGGCCGAACAAGCAAGTGGGCGGGCCGATGGATGTGCCCCAGGGTTTCAGCGTGCCGGATCACGGGGCTCCGCCACCGCCACCGCCGCGAGGGTATGGCTGGAACGACGGGCCGGCTCCCGGCCACCCGCCACCCAACTGGGACGGCCCCCCGCCTCCGGGTGGATGGAACGGTCCGCCGCCGCCCGGCGGTTGGAACCGTCCATGGAGCGGGCCGCCGCGCGACATGGCCGCCGCTCGCAGCGACTTCGGTCCCTTCGCCTACAACACCTTCACCGCCACTCCCGTCTTCAACTCCCAGTTCGGGGGCTGGGGGTACTGGTTCTTCGGAGATTGGATCCCGCTCTACTGACGCCGCGGGAAGCGGCGAAAGTTCTTTATGTGCAACAGTTTCCGAGTAGCGGTGCGATTAGGAGCCGGCGGGCGGTGCGGGGCCCGGCCGCCCCCAGGTGACGAAAAGATAACGATTCCCACGACATAGCGTCGCGATCCGGCACGCACGGCCGAACACGGCGCCTAATGACTCTATGGTGCCCATCGTGCGCCGCCGAGAGGTCCTGAAGTTGCCGCTGCTGCTGGCCGCAGGGACGGCGGTGACCCGGGTGCCCCGCGCATCCGCGGCCGCGGGCCGGTGGTCGCCCGACCGGGCCAACCGGTGGTACCAGGCGCAGGGCTGGCTCGTCGGGGCGAACTTCATCCCGTCGAATGCCATCAACCAATTGGAGATGTTCCAGCCGGGCAGCTACGACCCGCGGCGCATCGACACCGAGCTGGGCTGGGCGCGCTCGGCCGGGTTCAACACGGCGCGGGTCTTCCTGCACGATCAGCTCTGGGCGCAGGACGCCCGCGGATTTCAGGGCCGGCTGGCGCAATTCGTCGCCATCGCCGCGCGCCACAACATCAAACCCCTGTTCGTGTTGTTCGACTCCTGCTGGGACCCGCACCCGAGACTGGGCCGGCAGCGCGCGCCCCGGCCCGGGATCCACAATTCCGGGTGGGTGCAGAGCCCGGGCGCCGAACGGCTCGATGACCGCCGCTACACGCGGGTGTTGTACGACTACGTCACCGGCGTGCTGGGCCAGTTCCGCAACGACGACCGGGTGCTGGGCTGGGACCTGTGGAACGAGCCCGACAATCCCGCGCGCGTCTACCGCTCGGTCGAACGGAAAGACAAACTCGAGCGTGTCGCCGACCTGCTCCCGCAGGTGTTCGGGTGGGCGCGCGCGGTCGACCCCAGCCAGCCGCTGACGAGCGGGGTCTGGCAGGGCCAGTGGTCGGATCCCGGGCGCCGCAGCGCCATCGCCGGCATCCAGCTCGACAACTCCGACGTGATCACCTTCCACTCCTACGCCGAGCCGGCGACCTTCGAGAGCCGCATCGCCGAACTCACCCCGCAGGGGCGACCGATCCTGTGCACCGAGTACATGGCCCGCACCCAGGGCAGCACCGTCCAGAGCATCCTGCCGGTGGCCAAACGCCACAACGTCGGCGCCTACAACTGGGGCCTGGTCGCCGGCAAAACCCAGACCTACTTCCCCTGGGACTCCTGGGACCACCCCTACCCGGCGGTCCCTAAAGTGTGGTTCCACGACCTGCTGGGCCCGAACGGACGGGCCTTCCAGGACAACGAGATTCAAGCGATCAAGGCCCTGACCGCCCCCATGGCGTAGTCGTTGCCGGCAGCTTGCAGGTGCCGGTCGACGCGGTAACGGGGTCGCGAACCCCGGGTGCGCGCGATTTTTCCGAAACGCGCGTTTTCTTCCGGCCCCAGACCCCATCATGGCTAGGTACACGCGGGCTTGGGGGGAAGCGATGTCGTCTGTGCTTGTGGCGCCGGAGATGCTGGAGGGGGCCGCGGCGGATCTGGCGCGGATCGGTGCGGCGGTGAGTGACGGCACTCGTGCCGCCGCGATCCCGACTACCGGCATCGCGGCCGCGGGCGCCGACGAGGTGTCGGTGATGGCCGCGTCGTTCTTCGGCGCGCACGCCCGCCAGTACCAGGCGGCGGCCGCGCAGGCCGCGGCGTACTACGAGCAGTTCGTGGGCACCCTGAACGCCGCCGCGGCGTCGTACGCGAGTACGGAGACGTCGGGCAGCACGCTGCTCGGCGGTGTGCGCTCGCTCCTCGCCGACGGCTTCCAGGCCGTGGTCTACGGACCGGCGCACGCGGTCGGCGAGGCCTGGATCAACAGCCCGGCCGGGCGGGTGCTGGACCCGATCATCAACGCGCCCACCGACCTGCTGCTCGGGCGCGCGCTGATCGGTAACGGTGCCGCGGGCACGGCGGCAGCCCCCAACGGCGGCGCCGGCGGCCTGTTGTTCGGCGACGGCGGCCACGGATACGGCCCGACCGGAGGCACGGGGGCCCTGGCCGGCGGCAACGGCGGTAGCGCCGGGCTGATCGGCAACGGCGGCGCCGGCGGTGCCGGGTTCGGCGGCGGGACGGGCGGGGCGGGCGGCATCGGCGGCTTTCTGATGGGCAACGGCGGCGTCGGCGGGGCCGGCGGTGTCGGTGGTGCCGGCGGCCAGGCGCTGCTGTTCGGCAACGGCGGCGCGGGCGCGATCGACGCGGCCGGCGGGCGCGGCGGGTTGTTCGTCGGGAACGCCGGAACCGGCGTGGTCGCGCAGACCGGCGGGGGCGGGCAGCCGATCGTCATCGACTTCGTGCGCCACGGGCAGTCGATCGGCAACGCGCTGAACCTGATCGACACCGGTGTGCCCGGAACCGGGCTCACCCAGTTGGGTCAGCAGGAGGCAACGGCCGTCGCGCACCTGCTCGCGGGCCAGGGCCCCTACGCCGGGATCTTCGAGTCGCAGTTGACCAGGGTGCAGGAGACCGCCGCGCCGCTGGCTTCCCTGCTCCAGGTGACCCCGCAGGTGCTGCCCGGCCTCAACGAGGTGAACGCCGGCCTCTTCGACGGCTTGCCGCAGCTGAGCCCGGCCGGTCTGCTGTACCTGCCCGGGCCGCTCGCCTGGACGCTCGGGCTGCCGCTCATGCCGATGCTGGCGCCGGGATCCGTCGACTTCAACGGAGTGGTCTTCGACCAGAGCTTCACCAACGCGCTGCAAACGATGTACGCCACGGCCATGGCCAATCCGGTGCATGCCGCCAACGGCCAGATCACCGACGTCGCGTACTCCAGCGAATTCGCCATCGAGGTCGGGACGCTGATGACCGTCAACAACCCCGATCCCTTGCTCATGCTCACCCACCCGCTGGCCAACACCGGCATGGTCGTGATGCAGGGCGACCCCCAGAGCGGTTGGACGCTGATGAGCTGGGACGGGGTGCCCGTCCCGCCGGCGTCCTTGCCGACCGAACTCTTCGTCGACGTGCGCAACGTGATGATGGCGCCGCAGTTCGCGGCCTTCGACGTCGTGCAGGCCCTGCCGACCGGCGATCCGGCGACGATCGTGGACGCGATCGGAAACGGTGCCAATCAGATCGGCGCTGCGGTGACGCAGTTCCCCGTCGCGGTGACCCAGGACATGGTCGACGCCGTCGGCGTGCCCGGCCTGGGCGGGGTGAGCAGCCTGCTGCCCTGACGACCAGCGGGTTGCGCTTTCTGGCGGCGGATGTTTGCCGGGTGGCCGCGGGTGGCTATGTAAGACCGCAGGGAGGAACTGCGTTCGACCGCTATGTCACCGCCGGAGGCCATCACGATGAAACTGCAGCTGAGCGCGCTGGCGGTGGCGGCGTTCGCCGCGGCCGGGGCAGGCTTCGAGGTGCCGGCATCCGCGGGCTGCGAGTCCCAGCCGTCCGCGCACTATTGCGACGGGCCGATCAGAGCCGACGGCACCTGGCGACGCTGCCAGGTCGCGTTCGGGGGGCCGGTGTACGACGCCCAGTCCCGGCTGCAGGGCTGGAAGCCGGACACCTCGCGCTGCTACAAGATCAATCCGGCCGAGCCGTGGCCGGTGACGCCGGCCGGGCAGCCGCGCTACCACATCGACCCGTAACGGGCCCCGGCCCTCGAAGAAATTTCGCAAAGGCGCCGGAGGGCGTGGCCGGTCGCAGTACCATTTCGGTGCCATCGGGGGGTGAACGACCCGTGGGAGGCTCCTTGTCCTACCTGTTTGCGACCCCCGACGTGTTGACGTCGGCAGCGGCGGAGGTGGCGGGCATCGGCTCGTCGCTGCGGGCCGCCAATGCGGCGGCGGCGTCCTCGACGACGGCGATCGTCGCCGCGGCCGGCGACGAGGTGTCGGTGGCCGTCGCGAACGTTTTCGGCGGCTACGCCCGGGAGTTCCAAGCGCTGACCGCGCAGACCGTCCTGTTTCACGGCCAGTTCGCCGGCGCGTTGAGCGGGGCGGCAACCGCATACATCGACGGTGAAATTCTCAATGTGTCGCTGCTGGTCAAGGGGGTGGAGCAGCAGTTCTTCGACCAGGGTTTCTTCTCCCCCTTCACCTATCTGACGGGGCAACCGCTCTTCGGTAGAGATGCCGTCGGGCCCGCCGTCACCGGGACCACCGGGCCCGGCCTGTTGGGCAGGCTGCTCACCGGTTTCTTCAACGGCACCCTCGGGGCCAGCAGCAGCGGCGTGACGCAGGGAACGGGAACCCCCGGCCCGGTGACCGGGGTCCGGGAGGGGTTCTCCTACCTGCAGCTCGGGGTCGGGCCCCACGGCTATGACGCCCCGGCGCGCTGGTACTTCCCGACGCAGGCAAACGGCACCGTCGATGCCCGCGGTGTCATCTATCTGCAGCACGGCTTCCTGGGGACGGGCGGCTGGTACGGCAGCCTGGCCACCGCCCTGGCGTACGGCACCGACAGCATCGTGGTCGTCCCCACCGTGTCGTCGCTGCCGTTGCCGGGCGGGGCCTGGCTGAGCGGCACGCAGATGCAGCAGGCCGTCGGATCGTTGTTCCTGGGCAACGAGACGGCGCTGAACCTCAGCGCGAGCCAGGCCGGTTACCACGGCACGCTGCCGCAGAGTTTCTTGGTCACCGGACACTCCGCCGGTGGCGGCCTCGCCACGATCGCCGCGGGCGACTACGTCGCCGACCTCGGGACGAACACCTCCGCCAACCACCTTCTCGGTGTCGTGATGTTCGACGGGGTCGCCAACAGCTCCACGGCCTTCGCGTCCGCGATCGCCAACCTCAAGACGCTCAACATCCCCGACTACGTGGTGGCCGCGCAGCCCCAGGCATGGAACGCCTATGGCGCCACCACGAATCAACTGGCCAGTCTGTACCCGCAGCAGTTCGTCGGGGTCGAACTGCTCAACGGCTCGCACGTCGACTCGCTGCTGGGCAACAAGCCCGTCATCGACTTCGTCTCGCAGCTGCTCACCCAGTACTCCCCGGGCGGCGATACCCAGGCCGTCTACACCCTGTCCACGGGCTGGATCAACGACATCTACACCGGGCACGGCCCGCTCAACCCGGACTACGGCCTGTACGGGACCACCGGCGGCTATGTGCCCCCCGGCGGCCAGCAGATCATCCTGGGCCCGGCCACCGGGGTCGTGCTGCCGTAATCGACCGCTGCAGAACCCTTTGCATTGGCCGCGCCGGCGAGCTATCGACGACGCCGGCGGCGGCTTCGGCATCAACCTGGCGTTCCCGGGCGACCGCAACTACCGTGCCAGGTCGCCGAGCACGGGTCGACGCCGGACGAGCACGAGGGCGTTTTCAATCGGGCCTTGTGGGGGTCCCACGTTACGCGTAACGTAATCGCATGCAGCCTGGTACGCCTCCGGGCGAACCCTGCCCACCAGGTGGGGTGTTCGGGCTCGGCCCGCGTATCTGCGAGTATTGCAATGAGCAATTCACCCCCACTCCTGGACCGATGGCCGCCAAGCAGCGATTCTGCTGCACCAAGCACCGCGTCTATGCCAGCCGCTCTCGCGGTGCGCCCACTGCACCGGATGATGCCGGCGCAATGCCTACCGCCCCGGACGCCTCTGTCACCACCGTCGAGTTTGAACAGCGCGTCAAAGCCGAGGTGAAGAAACGCGTCGATCAGTACCGCGCCGAGTGTGACGCCAACGTCGCGGCCCACAAGGCCAAGCTCGACGCCGACTTCGCAGCTCACAGAGCTAAGCTCACCGCCGCCAAAGGACTGATCACGCCGGACGAGTACAACGTGATCCGGTCCTGCCTACATCCGGACAGCCGCGCGTCGGCAAGCGATAGGAAACTGGCGCGGGCGTTCCGCGTATTCAACGCTCCCCTGATCAAGGCGTTGCTCGTCAAGTGATTCCCGCTCTCCGGCGGGGGCAGCTCCTGAGCTGCGATCATTCGTCACCTGTGGCATCCCCGGCAGCCACCGCATCGAGTTCCCGCAACTCGGCACCCTGGGGCATCTGCGGCTCAGTGTCACCGAACTCGGCCAGCCGGTCCCCTTCACCGACCCACGCGGTCAATCGCATCTCAGATCGGCCAACGGCGCGGTGTCGCGGCGGATGCGGCACGGAAAGTCGGAGCCCCCTGTCAGGATTGAACTGACGACCGCTCGCTTACAAGGCGAGTGCTCTACCACTGAGCTAAGGAGGCCGGTGAAACCGGTGCCAGCCTAACGAATCACTCCTCGGTGTCGATGATGCGCGTCGAGCGCACCGGGCGCGTCACGGTGCGGCGCGGGAGCCGTCGTCCGGGGAACGGAAAGCGCTCGGCGATGTTGCTCAGCGGGTTGACCACCATGGTCAACGCGACGACCGCGTCCTGCAGCGTCTCGATCGCGGGCTCGAGCGCCTCCATCCCCGGCGTCAGCCGGGCCAGGGTGTCGGCGACGTCGGCGAGCTGTTGCAGCGGACCGTTCTTGGCGGTCAGCTTGTCGATCAGTCCGCCGTCGGCGAGCAGCCGGTCGGCCAGCCCGTCCTCGGACAGCACGCGTTCGATCAGGCCTTCCTCGGCGAGCAGCTGGTCGGCCAGCCCGCCGGGCTGCAACGCGCGCTGCAGGCCGCCGCCGTCGGCGGTCAGCCGGTCCAGCAGGCCGCCCTGCGAGGTCAGCATGTCGACCACGCCGCCCGGGCGCAGCAGCCGGTCCAGCGGACCGTCGGGGGCCACGGCGCGCCCCAGCGGGGCGTCGTCGTCCATCAGCCGCGCCAGCCGGTTGGCGCGCACGATCGCGTCGTCGATCCCCAGCATGGCCGCCACGCCGTTCGTCCCGGCGCCGGTCCCGCCGTCGCCCACCGCGCGCTTGGCCACCCCGACGGCCACCGAGGCGACGTTCAAGCTCGCCTCCGCGGCGGCGAGGCCGGCCCGCGCGGGGGCGGTCGCCAGGGACACGACGCTTTTGACGAGGTTCATGCCTGGAGTCTATTCGCGACGCGACCTCGATGAACGGCGTTCGGGTCGACGGCGGTGCGATGATGGCTGGCAGGCTATTATCAGATGGTTACCACCTTGCTCACAGCAAGTACACACTTACTGTGCAGGCAACGTTCAAGTTAGGACAGAAGGCCCCAATGACAGCGGCTATCCAAAGCGAGTCCAAACCGGAGGCTCGCATCCTCGTGGTCGACGACGAGGCCAACATCGTCGAACTGCTCTCCGTCAGCCTGAAGTTTCAGGGATTCGAGGTGCACACCGCGACCAACGGGGCCCAGGCCCTCGACCGGGCGCGCGAAGCCCGTCCGGACGCGGTCATCCTCGACGTGATGATGCCCGGGATGGACGGGTTCGGCGTGCTGCGCCGGCTGCGCGCCGACGGCATCGACGCCCCGGCGCTTTTCCTGACGGCCCGCGACTCCCTGCAGGACAAGATCGCGGGCCTGACCCTGGGCGGTGACGACTACGTGACCAAGCCGTTCAGCCTGGAAGAGGTCGTCGCCCGGTTGCGGGTCATCCTCCGGCGCGCCGGCAAGGGCGGAGCGGAACCCCGCAACGCCCGGCTGACGTTCGCCGACATCGAACTCGACGAAGAGACCCACGAGGTGTGGAAGGCCGGCCAGCCGGTATCGCTGTCGCCGACGGAGTTCACCCTGCTGCGCTACTTCGTCATCAACGCGGGCACGGTGCTCAGCAAACCCAAAATCCTCGACCACGTCTGGCGGTACGACTTCGGCGGCGACGTCAACGTCGTCGAGTCCTACGTGTCGTACCTGCGCCGCAAGATCGACACCGGGGACAAGCGGCTTCTGCACACCCTGCGCGGTGTGGGCTATGTGCTGCGTGAACCGCGCTGAGCACCCACGCGGCCGCGTGGCGAGGTAGGTGACCGGTGGCGAAGAATACGGACATGCTCAAGCGGGTCCGACGCGGTGTGCCCCTACGGGTGAGCCTGGTCGCGGCCACCCTCGTCCTGGTCGGCTGCGGCCTGCTGGTGTCGGGGGTCGCGGTCACCTCGATCCTGCGTCACGTGCTGGTCAGCCGGATCGACCAGACGCTTCTCGAGGCGTCCCGCGGCTGGGCGCTGGCCCCGCGCCGGCAGTCACCGCCGCCCTACGAGAGCCCGGACCCCGGCCGGCCCCCGTCGAAGTTCTACGTGCGCGGCATCGGCACCGACGGCACGCCGTTCACCGCCATCAACGACCGCAACGCCGAGCCGGCGCTGCCGCCCGACAACGATGTGGGCCCCGACCCGACGACCCTGCCGTCGGTCAACGGCTCCGACATCGAGTGGCGGGCGGTGTCGGTGCGCGGCCCGCACGGCCTGACGACCGTGGCGATCGACCTCTCCGACGTCCAGCACACGGTCCGCTCGCTGGTCTGGCTGCAGGTCGGCATCGGGGTGGGCGTGCTGGTCGTCGCCGGGATCGCCAGCTTCGCCGTCGTCCAGCGCAGCCTGCGCCCGCTGTCCGAGGTCGAACAGACCGCCGCGGCCATCGCCGGCGGCCAACTGGACCGCCGGATCCCGCAGCGCGATCCCCGCACCGAGGTGGGCCAGCTGTCGCTGGCGCTCAACGGAATGCTCACCCAGATCCAGGAGGCGTTGGCGTCCTCGGAGTCCTCGGCCGAGAAGGCGCGCAGTTCCGAGGAGCGGATGCGGCGGTTCATCACCGACGCCAGCCACGAGCTGCGGACCCCCCTGACCACCATCCGCGGTTTCGCGGAGTTGTATCGCCAGGGCGCCGCGCGCGACGTGTCGATGCTGCTGTCGCGGATAGAAAGCGAGGCCAGCCGGATGGGGCTGCTCGTCGAGGATCTGCTGCTGCTGGCCCGCCTGGACGCCCAACGGCCGCTGGAACATCACCAGGTGGATCTGCTGGCGTTGGCCAGCGACGCGGTGCACGACGCGCAGGCCATGGACCCCAGGCGCACGATCAGCATGGAGGTCTTCGACGGTCCGGGCACCCCGGAGGTGGTCGGTGACGAGGCCCGAATCCGCCAGGTGCTGAGCAACCTGCTGGTGAACGCCTTGCAGCACACCCCGGAAAGCGCCGACGTGATCGTGCGGGTCGGCACCGACGACGACGACGCGGTGATCGAGGTGGCCGACAAGGGGCCGGGCATGAGCCGCGAGGATGCGGCGCGGGTGTTCGAGCGCTTCTATCGCACCGACTCGTCACGTGCCCGGGCCAGCGGCGGCACCGGCCTCGGGCTTTCCATCGTCGACTCGTTGGTGCACGCGCACCGCGGCACCGTCACCGTGACCACCGCCCCCGGCGACGGTTGCTGCTTTCGCGTCACGCTGCCGCGGGTGAGCGACGTGCCCGTGCCGGAGCAGCCGGTTCACGTCAGCTGAGCCAGGGCCGCCTTGATCTTGGCCTGCGCCTCGTCCAGCGATTCCGGCGACGGGTTGCGGTCGACGTGGGCGAAGCCGAAGTCGCCCAGGCTGCGGGTGGGGAACACGTGAACGTGCAGATGGGGCACTTCGAGCCCGGCGATGATCACGCCGGCCCGTTCGGTGTTGAAGGCCTTGCACACGGCCCTGCCGATCAGCTGGCTCACCGCCATGACGCGGGCGAAGACCGCGCCGTCGACGTCCTGCCACTGGTCGATCTCGGCGCGCGGCACCACCAGCGTGTGACCCTGGCTCATCGGCTCGATCGTCAGGAACGCGACGACCTCGTCGTCCTCGTAGACGAAACGGCCGGGCAGTTCTCGGTTGATGATCTTGGTGAAGACCGACGACATGGGCCCCAGCATAGGTTCGGCGATCCGACGCCCCCGGAGTCAGTCCTCCTGGCCGAACTCCATGACGTCGAGGTTCCAGTAGCCGCGCATGTTGGTGATCAGCCCCGCGTCATTCACCTTGTAGGTGAACACGCCACGCACCTTGCTGGTCATCCCGCCCTCGAACTTGCTCTGCAGCACCAAAATATGTGCGATCTCGTCGGGAGAGCTCGACGGGAAGGTTTCCTCGCACGTGATGGTGAGCTGATTCTGGGCGATGTTGTTGTCGAAGAACTCGCCGACGGCTGCCTTCCCGCGCACACCGTTGCCATCGGGGTTGGTGACCGACTTACCGATCGGGTCCTCGATGACCACATCGTCGGTCATCAGCGCCAGCCAGCCGTCCCGGTCCTTACCTTGCGCGCAGCGCCATGACGACTGCGACGCGGTCAGCGCCGGAGATGGTGCGGTTTCGGTCATCTGTTCTCCTGTCTCTAGATCGCGCACGCGGCGCGTGCGCCCTCCTCGGTGGCCTTGCGAATCAGGCCGAGGCCCGTGCAGTCACCCGCGGCGTGCACCTGCGCGCCGGGCATGGCCGCGACCAGGGCGTCGAACAGGCCGGTGTCGGGGTGCACGGTCCCGGCCAGCACGACGCTGTCGGCCGCCAACTCGCGCGTGGTGCCGCCGGCGGGGGTGAAGACCACCGCGCGGGGGGTGATCCGTTGCGGGGTCGCCCGCACGTGCACGGTGACGCCCAGCCGGTCGAGGCGGTCCATGTGCTCGGTCTTGCGCTTGTTGCCCACCTCCGGGGCGATGTCCTTGCCGGCCTCCAGGATCGACACCAGCCGGCCGCGGCTCGCCAAAAACTCCGCCAACTCCAGGGCGACCAGGTCGCCGCCGATGACCGCGACCCGCCGGCCCAGCGGCATCCAGGCGCGGCTGGCCAGCCGGACCGCGGCCGGGCGTACCAGGCGCTGCCGCCACCCGCCCAGCAGCGACGCGCCGAGCCGCTGCCACGCCGGGTCGCCGGATTGCGCATGACCGCCGAGCAGCTCGCGCAGCCCCGGCCCGGTGTGCACGTGCGGTAGGTCCCCGCCGGGAATGGCGGGCACCGCGACCCGGCCGCCAGTGGCCACCACCACCGCGTCGGGAGCGATCCCGATCACGTCATCGGCCGAAACGGCATGCCCGACATGGACTTTGACCGAGCAGAGCTTGATCTCGTTGCGCAGGTATTCCAGGAACGGCTGGTTCTCCGGATGCAGGACCGACGCCCAGCGCAGCGCCCCGCCCAGCTGGCCACTGCGCTCGAACAGCGTGACGCGGTGGCCGCGTTCGGCGGCCACGCGGGCGGCTTCCAGCCCGGCGGGCCCGCCGCCGATCACCACGACCCGCTTGGCGCGATCGGCGCGGCGCGCGGCCAGGTCGCGCTCCTTGCCGGTGCGGGGGTTGACGGCGCAGTCGACCGAGAAGCGCTGTTCCATTGCGTCGATGCAGTTCTCGCACGAGATGCACCGGAGAATCCGCTGCGCCTGACCGGAGCGCAGTTTGCGCGGCAGATCGGGATCGGCAAGCAGCGGACGCCCCATTGCGACGAAATCGGCTTGCCCCTCGGCCAGGATCCGTTCGGCGTGAACCGGGTCGTGGATGCGGCCCACCGCGATCACCGGCACGTCGACCACCTGTTTGACCGCGGCAGCGGCGCCGACGTTGAGCGCGTCGCCGTCGTCGGCGCCGTTGACCATCTGAGTGACGAGGCGATCGATCACCCCGCCGCTGACGTGGAACGCGTCCACCCCGGCCGACACCAGTTCGGGTGCCATCCGGGCGGTCTCGTGCATCGGCCTGCCCCCGGCGACGCGTTCGTAGCCGGAGATGCGCAACGTGATCGGCAGGGCGTCGCCGATCTCTGACCGGATCGCGGCCAGGGCATCCAGCACGACACGCACCCGGCCGCGCGCGGAGTCGCCGCGGTAGTCGTCGGTGCGCCGATTGCGTTGCGGCGCAAGGAAGGAGCCCAGCAGCATGTAGCCGTGCGCGGCGTGCAACTCGATGCCGTCGTACCCGGCTTCCGCGGCCCGCCGCGCGGCCGCCTTGAACAGATCGAGCACCTCGCACAGCTGCGGCTTGCTGATCTCGACCGACGGGCGCCCGGTGAGATACGACGGGATCACCGACGGCCCCACCGAGGTGACGCCGAAGATCTCCGGACCCAGGCCGTCGGGCCCGGCGTGCACGATCTGCGGCTGGATCCTGGCGCCGTGCTCGTGCACGGCGGCGACCAGCGCCCGGTGCGCCGCCACCGCGTCGTCGGTGCCCAGGTGCAGCCCGCCGGGGGTCTCGGGGTGCTGCGGGTCGACTCCCGTGGCGCCCAACGTGATCAGGCCCACGCCGCCCTTGGCCCGGGCGGCGAAGTAGTCACGCGTGCGCCGAGACGGCAGCCCGTCCGGGGTGCCGTACATGGTCTCCATCGGAGACATGACCACCCGGTTGCGCACCGTCATGGCGCCGATTCGTCCCGGCGTCAGCAGGTGCGGGAACCCGGCCACCCCGGACCCGACCCGGAGGGGGACCGCTTACCGGTCCGCGTCCGTGTACCGGATGACGCCGCGAATGTTCTTGCCGTCCAGCATGTCCTGGTAGCCGTCGTTGATCTGCTCCAGCTTGTACTGGCGGGTGATCATGTCGTCCAGGTTGAGCTTGCCGACCTTGTACATCGACAGCAGTTGCGGGATGTCGTACTGCGGGTTGCCGCCGCCGAAGATGGTGCCCTGCAGGTTCTTCTGCATCAGGGTCAGCATCGCCAGGTTCAGGGTCACGTTGGTGTCCAGCAGGCTGCCGATCGCGGTCAGCACGCAGGTGCCGCCCTTTTGGGTGATGTTGAGGTAGTTGTCGACGTCGGCGCCGTGCAGTTCACCGACGGTGACCACCACCTTGTGGGCCATCAGGCCGTAGGTGACCTCGGCCATGCCCATCATCGCGGCCTCGATGTCGGGGTAGACGTGCGTGGCGCCGAACTTCAGGGCCTGGTCGCGCTTCCACTCCACCGGGTCGATCGCGAAGATGTAGCGGGCACCGGCGTTGACCGCACCCTGCAGCGCGGCCATCCCGACCCCGCCGACACCGACGATGGCGACGTCCTGGCCCGGCCGGATGTCGGCGGTACGGACCGCCGACCCGTAGCCGGTGGTCACGCCGCAGCCGACCAGCGCGGCCACCTCGAACGGCACCGACGGGTCGATCTTCACCACCGAACTCTCGTGCACGACCATGTAGGGCGAGAACGTCCCCAGCAGCGTCATCGGGTAGACGTTCTGGCCGCGGGCCTGGATGCGGAACGTGCCGTCGGAGACGGCGGTGCCGCCCAGCAGGCCCGCACCCAGGTCACACAGGTTGCGCAGGCCGGCCTGGCACGTCGGGCACTTGCCGCACGACGGGATGAACGACAACACGACGTGGTCGCCGGGGGCGACGGCCTCGACGCCCGGTCCGACCTCGGTCACGATGCCGGCGCCCTCGTGCCCGCCGAGCACCGGGAAGCCCGCCATCGGGATGCCGCCCGTCACCAGGTGGTGGTCGGAGTGGCACATGCCCGACGCTTCCATCTGGATCTTGACTTCGCCCTTCTGCGGGTCACCGATCTCGATTTCCTCGATCGACCACGGCTGGTTGAACTCCCAGATCAGCGCGCCTTTTGTTTTCATGAACCACCTCCACTAGCAAGCCCTGACCCGAGTGCTCGGGCGTTGGGGACCGGCCGGGGCCGGACGGTAATTTAGAACGTGTTCTCGTTCTCCGGACCATTATGACGTGCGTCACCGCAGCGTAGACAAGGGGGAGCGGCAATCGGCCCCGGGTGCTACCAGATCGGCACCGGGGTCTTGCCGAGGGGGTAGTAGCCAGGCAGCTTCTCGCCGGCGAGGCTGCGCTCGATGCGCTTCTGCATGCCCTTGGACAGCTTGCCGGCCTTGATCAGATCCAGGTAGAGCGTCTGGACGTGGCCGAAGTCGAAGAAGTCCCGCTGCCACTCGATGAGCTTGTCGGGGCCCAGCCGGAACCAGCTGCCGCCGATCCCGTAGACCTCCTGTTCTCCGCCGTCGCCGTCGAAGACGACCTGCTTCCAGAAGCCGACGATCTCGCCCTGCTGATCGTCGACGATCACCTTCTGGTAGGGGTACTGCCAGTTCTCCAGGCCCTCCATCTCCAGGCCGAGCGCGATGTCGCGGATCTCGTCGATCCCGACGCACATCACGTCCTCCTTGGGGCCGATGTTCCAGCCGTAGGTGGCGTCGGCGGCGTAGAAGTCCGCCAGGGGCTTCCAGTCGCCCGCCTGCTCGCAATCCTTGTTGGCCTGGAGCCAGGATCGCACCCACTCGTCGAGCTCAGCCCTGGGGAATGACGCCATGTGTCAGCCTTTCTCTTTGATGGACAGCGCCTGGGTGGGACAGGCGCGCACGGCCTGTTCGATCTCGCGGCGGGCTTCCTCGGGCGGCTCGGCATCGATGATCTCGACCTTGCCGCGCTTGGGCACCCGGAAGTAGTCAGGGGCCTCCAGCTCGCACATCGCATGCCCCTGGCACAGGTCCAGGTCGGCTTCGACTCGAAAACCCATCGTCAGCTCCTGTTGCGGCGGTGGTAGCGCACCTTGGCGGGCCGGGCCAGTTGCACCACCATCTTCGAATGGTCGTTCCGATAGCTGTCGGGCGGCTGGGCCATCTCGAATTCGTACTCGCGCAACAGAACCGAGAAGATCGCCTTGATCTGCATCTGGGCGAACGCCGCACCCACGCAGCGGTGCCTGCCGGCGCCGAACGGAATCCACGTCCACCGGTTCACCAGGTCCTCCTGGCGCGGTTCCTCGTAGCGCTGTGGCACGAAGTCGTCGGGGTCGGGGAAGTCCTCGGGGATGCGGTTGGAGATCGCCGGCGACGCCGCGACGAAGTCGCCCTTGTGGATTGGGTAACCCTCGACCTCGAACTCGCCCTGGGCCACCCGCATCAGGATGATCAGCGGCGGGTGCAGCCGCAGCGTCTCCTTGAGTACGTTCTCCAGTTTCGGAATCTGGCGCAGCGCATGGAAACTCACCTCCTGCCCGTCCGCGTAGAGCTCGTCGAGCTCGGTGACCACCTCGGCGTAGGAGCCGGGGTGGCGCATCAGCTCGATCAGCGTCCACGCCGAGGTGCCCGAACTCGTGTGGTGCCCCGCGAACATCAGCGAGATGAACATCCCGGTGACCTCGTCGGCGGAGAACCGCGCGTTGCCCGCCTCGTCCTTGATCGACACCAGCACGTCGAGCATGTCGCGATCGCTCTTGTCGGCCGGCGGGTTGGCGATGCGCTGGTTCATGATCTCCTGCACCAACGCCACCAACCCTTTTCGGGCCTCGTCGCGGATGCGGAAGCTCTCGATCGGCAGGTACGGGTCGACGTAGCACAGCGGGTCCGTGCCGCGCTCGAGTTGGTGGTAGAAGTGCGCGAACCGCGAGTCGAGCTGATTGCGGAACTTCGTGCCGATCAGGCATGCCGTCGAGGTGTAGATGGTCAGCTCGGCGAAGAAGTCCAGCAGGTCGATCTCGCCCTCGTCGCCCCAGTTCTCGATCATCCGGTGCACTTCGCGCTCGATGGTGGTGGCGTGGCCCTTCATGTGCTCACCACGCAGCGCGGAGTTGTGCAGCATCTCCTTGCGCCGCTCGGGGCTGGCGTCGAACACGACGCCCTTGCCGAAGATCGGCGTCATGAACGGATAGGCCTCGGCCTGGTCGAGGTCCTCGTCGGCGGAGCGGAAGAAGAACTCGTTGGCCTCGGCGCCGGAGAGCAGGATGACGTGCTTGTCGGCCAGCTGGAACCAGCCGACGTCCCCGCACTCGTCGCGGACGCGCCGCATCAGCCCGATCGGATCGGTGCGGAACTCCTCGAGGTGTCCGTGTTCTTCTTCGCCGCCGGAAACCCGCGGCACGATCGCGGTGGTCGTCATGACGGCATCCCTTCCTCGCCGAGCGCGAGCTTCTGGCGAGATGTGTTGTCGGCCAACGGCGCTTCGGGTTGCAGCTCCATGTTCGCGATGAAGCCACCGCGCGGTGTCTCGGCCACGAACGTGATGGCGCGCGCCAGGTCCGCGGCGCGCAGGAAGTAGTCGTGGCGGGCCTGCCCCCACCTGGCCCAGTCCTCGAGCGCGGGGCCGATCTTGTCGGCCGGCAGGCTCCAGCCCATGGAGGTCTTCGTCGGGCCGGGATGCACGATCGAGGCCCGCACGCCGGTGCCCTCGAGCTCCATCTGGAAGTTGGTGACCATCGCGACGAGCGCGGCCTTGGCGGCGCCGTAGGCGCCCATGTGTGGCCGCTGGCGCAGGGCCACGTCGGAGCCGACGAAGATCAGGTCGCCGCGCTGCCGCTCGAGCATGCCGGGAAGGACGGTCGAGGCCAACCGGAAGGCGCCGACCAGGTGGATCTGCAGCTGCGACTCGAACTCGTCGCCTGCGATCTCGGCGAGCTTGCCGAAGTAGGTGTCGCCCGCGCCGGCCACCAGCACCTCGATGTCGCCGAGCGCTTCGACGGACTGTGCGACAAAAGATTTCACGGAGCTGGGGTCGGTGACGTCCAGGTGGAAGCCGACCGCCTCACCGCCGTCGGCGTTGATCTTGCCGACGATGTCGTTCAGCTTCTCGACGCGGCGCGCACCCAGGGCGACCGGGAATCCGTGGGCCGCGAGCTCGATGGCGGTGGCCTCCCCGATGCCGGAGGAGGCGCCGGCCACGATCGCCGGGCGACGGTCGGGCAGGGGGTCGAAGCGGGGCATGTGCGGCCCTTCAGTTGGTTTCGAAAGTCATCGGCAGGTGGGCGAAGCCGCGGACATTGCTGGAGTGGACGCGGACGGCGCCGGCCTCGTCGACCTGGTACCCGCGGATTCGCTTGAACAACTCGGTGAGCGCCACCCGCGCCTCCATGCGGGCCAGGTGCGCGCCCAGGCAGAAATGCGCCCCGCTGCCGAAACTCAGTAGCTTGGGCCCGATTTCGCGTCCGATGAGGAACTCGTCGGGGCGGTCGAACACCCGCTCGTCGCGATGCCCCGAACCGGGCAGCAGCAGCAGGACGTCGCCCTCGGGCAGGGTGGTGTCGTAGAGGGTGAGCTCGCCGGAGACGGTGCGGGCCAGGATCTGGCTGGACGTGTCGTAGCGCAGGGTCTCCTCGACCCACAGCTGCACCCGGGACGGGTCGGTGTAGACCGGCGTCAGCTGGTCGGGATTCTTGTGGCCCCAGAATGCCGCATTGGCAAGGAGTTTGGTGGTCGTCTCGTTGCCGGCTATCACCATCAGGAACATGAACCCGAGAACTTCGTCGTCGGTGAGCCGGTCGCCGTCGATCTCGGCCTCCAGCAGTGCCGTGGTCAGATCGTCGGTGGGCTTCTCGCGCCGCTCGGCCACCATCCCCTGGTAGTAGACGATCAGGTTGAGGGAGGCCTCGATGGCCTCCGGCGGCACGTCGGTGACCCCCTCCTCGCGGTGCATCACCCCGTCGGCCCAGGCCCGGACCTGCGCCCGGTCGGGCTCCGGGACCCCCATCAGCTCGGAGATGACGTCCATGGGCAGCTTGCCGGCGAACTCGTCGACGTAGTCGACCGTGCCGGCCGCGCAAGACGTGGCCTTCTCCAGCATCGTGTCCAGGTGCCGTGTCGCGATCTCGGTGACCCGGGGCTCGAGCTCCCGAATCCGGCGCGGGGTAAACCCTTTCGACACCAGGGTGCGCAGCCTAAGGTGGGCGGGATCGTCCATCGCCAGGAACGACATCGTCTTGGACGCGTGCGGGCCGCGCGACGCCGGGTCCAGCGAGACGCCGTACTTGTTGGACAGCGTGGTGCTGTTGCGGAAGCCCTGCAGCACGTCGCCGTGCCGCGACACCGCCCAGAACTTCAGTTCCTCGTTGCGGTACAGCGGGGCCTCGTCGCGCAGCCGCCGGTAGTACGGGTACGGATCTTCGTGGAAGTCGTAGTCGTAGGGATCGAGCACCAGCTCGTGGTCCCCCACATGCACGGTCATTCGCTGTCTGTCTCCTGGCTTGTCTCGCCGGCGCCGGTGAGGATGAGCTTCACCACGTAGGCCAGCCGGTCGGCGATCTCGCGATAGGTGAACTCGCCGCTGCCGGCCTGGACCAGCGCGCCGAAGAACGACATCTCCAGTGCCGACACGGCGGTGGGATCGGCATCGGGGCCCATGGCGGACGTGATGCGGCGGTGGATCTCCGCGCCGATGCGGTCGCGCGCGGCGCGCACCGCCGGGTCGCCGCCGCCGCTGAGCAACGCCGTCGTGCACGCGGCGCTGACCTCCGGCTCGTCGGCCACCACCAGCGCCAGGTGGCGCAACACCATCTCCACCCGGGTGGACATGGGGTCGTTGACGTCGGTGAAGAACGGGACCTGCCGGACCAGGTCCAGATAGACCTCGGCGATCAGGTGGTTCTTCGAGGAGAAGTAGGTGTACGCGGTGGCCGGGGCGACCTTGGCGCGCGCCGCCACCGCGCGCACCGTCAGGTCGGCATACGACGTCTCGCGCAGGGTTTCGATGCCGGCGGCCAGCACCTTGCGAAACGTCTCCTCCTGGCGCCGATTTCGGGGCGCCTGACCGGCGTGCCGACCGGCCTGAGATGACGTCGTCGCCACTGCATCGCTGGACACCTGTCCAAGCTAACGGATCGACTCGGCACCTGGCAAGGCCACGCGTGAAATGGTGGTCTCACCGGCGAATATCTGCGTCCGTACGCGCCGCGGCCGGTATCGCCTCTTGCACCGCCGCCGACCGGGCGGCTATGGTTCCCTGGGACAATACCGGACAAGTGTCCACTTGATGTCGTGCGGGTTTTTGGCCCGCGGTCCGCCACGCGAAGACGGGAGCGCGAGATGGCCTTGCTGGCCGACGGCGTGAGTCAACTTTTCATCGACGGCAAGATGTCGGCCGGCAGCGCCGGCACCTTCCCGACGATCAACCCGGCGACCGAGGAGGTGCTCGGTGTGGCCGCGGACGCCGGCGCCGACGACATGGGCCGCGCCATCGACGCCGCGCGGCGCGCCTTCGACGAGACGGACTGGTCGCGCGACACCGAGCTACGGGTGCGGTGCGTGCGCCAGCTGCGCGAGGCGATGCAGCAGCACCTCGAAGAGCTGCGCGACCTGACCATCGCCGAAGTCGGCGCGCCGCGGATGCTCACCACCATCGCTCAGCTCGAGGTCCCGGTCAACGACCTCGCGTTCGCGGCCGACACCGCCGAATCATACGAGTACAACCAGGATCTCGGCGAGGCCGCGCCCATGGGCATCCCGACGCGGCGCACCATCGCCCGGGAGGCGGTCGGCGTCGTCGGCGCCATCACCCCGTGGAACTTTCCGCACCAGATCAACCTCGCCAAGATCGGGCCGGCACTGGCCGCCGGCAACACCGTCGTCCTCAAGCCCGCGCCCGACACCCCTTGGTGCGCCGCCGTGCTGGGCGAACTCATCGCCGAGCACACCGACTTCCCGCCCGGCGTCCTCAACATCGTCACCTCCAGCGACCACCGCGTGGGCGCGCTGCTGGCCAAAGACGCTCGGGTGGACATGATTTCGTTCACCGGGTCGACCGCCACCGGCCGCAGCGTGATGGCCGACGGCGCCGCGACCATCAAGAAGGTCTTCCTCGAGCTGGGCGGCAAGTCGGCGTTCGTCGTCCTCGACGACGCCGACCTGGGCGGTGCGGTGGGTGTGGCGGGGTTCTCGGTGTGCATGCACGCCGGGCAGGGCTGCGCGATCACCACCCGGCTGGTGGTGCCGCGCGCCAAATATGACGAAGCCGTCTCGATCGCCGCCGCCACGATGGCCGGGATCAAGGCGGGCGACCCCACCGACCCCGGAACCATCTGCGGGCCGGTCATTTCGGCGCGCCAGCGCGACCGGATTCAGGGCTACCTCGACTCCGCGATCGCCGAGGGCGGCACGTTCGCGTGCGGCGGCGGCCGGCCGGCCGACCGCGACGTCGGGTTCTTCATCGAGCCCACCGTGATCGCGGGCCTGGGCAACGACGCGCGCTGCGCGCGCGAGGAGATCTTCGGCCCGGTCCTGACGGTGATCCCGCACGACGGTGACGAGGACGCGGTTCGCATCGCCAACGACTCGCCGTACGGGCTGTCGGGCACCGTGTTCGGCGCCGACCCGCAGCGGGCGGCGCGGGCGGCCGCGCGGATCCGCGCGGGCACGATCAACGTCAATGGCGGCGTGTGGTATTCGGCCGACGCGCCCTTCGGTGGCTACAAGCAGTCCGGAAACGGTCGCGAGATGGGTCTGGCCGGTTTCGAGGAGTACCTGGAAACCAAGACCATTGCCACGGCAATCAACTAGAGGAGTCTGAACAGCATGCGGTTCGAGAACAAGGTCGCCATCGTCACCGGGTCGGGGGGCGGGATCGGCCAGGCCTACGCCGAGGCGCTGGCCCGCGAGGGCGCCGCGGTCGTGGTGGCCGACATCAAGGCCGACGCCGCCGAGGCGGTGGCCAAGCAGATCAGTGCCGAAGGCGGCACGGCCCTGGCCGTCCCGGTGGACGTCTCGGACCCGGCCTCGGCCAAGGCGATGGCCGACCGCACGCTGGCCGAGTTCGGCGGCATCGACTACCTGGTGAACAACGCCGCGATCTTCGGCGGCATGAAGCTGGACTTCCTGGTCACCGTCGACCCCGAGTACTACAAGAAGTTCATGAGCGTGAACCTCGACGGCGCGCTGTGGTGCACGCGCGCGGTGTACAAGAAGATGGCCAAGCGCGGCGGCGGGGCGATCGTCAACCAGTCGTCCACCGCCGCGTGGCTGTACGCCAACTTCTACGGCCTGGCCAAGGTCGGCATCAACGGCCTGACCCAACAGCTTTCGCGCGAACTGGGTGGCCAGAACATCCGGATCAACGCGATCGCGCCCGGACCGATCGACACCGAGGCCAACCGCACCACCACGCCCCAGGAGATGGTCGCCGACATCGTCAAGGGTCTTCCCTTGTCGCGGATGGGAACTCCCGAGGACCTGGTCGGTATGTGCCTGTTCCTGCTCTCCGACGAAGCCGCGTGGATCACCGGGCAGATCTTCAACGTCGACGGCGGGCAGATCATCCGATCATGACGCGCGCCGGCGACGATGCAGAGCGCAGCGATGAGGAGGGGCGGCGCAAATGACCAGCGACTTGCGACTCGGCTACATCGGCCTGGGGAACATGGGTGCGCCGATGGCCACCAAGATGACCGAATGGCCCGGCGGGATAACGGTTTACGACATCCGGGCGGAGGCGATGACGCCGCTGGCCGAAAAGGGCGCCGGCCTGGCCGACAGTGTCGCCGACGTCGCCGCCGCCGACATCATCCACATCACCGTGCTCAACGATGCCCAGGTGCGCCAGGTCGTCGGCGAGTTGGCCGCCCACGCCGGGCCCGGCACCGTCATCGCGATCCACTCGACGATCAGCGACAGCACCGCCGTCGAACTGGCCGCCGCGTACCGACCGCGGGACATCCATGTCGTCGACGCGCCCGTCAGCGGTGGGGCCGCCGCCGCGGCCAGGGGCGAGCTGGCCACCATGGTGGGCGCCGAACGCGAGGTGTACGAGCGGATCAAGCCGGCCTTCAAACACTGGGCGGCGATGGTGATTCACGCCGGAGCGCCTGGCGCCGGGACCCGGATGAAACTCGCCCGCAACATGTTGACGTTCACCTCCTACGTCGCGGCCTGTGAGGCGATGAAACTCGCCGAGGCGGCGGGACTGGATCTGCAGGCGCTGGGCCGGGTGGTCCGCCACACCGACGCCCTCACGGGTGGCCCGGGGGCGATCATGGTGCGGGAGAACATGAAAGACCTCGAGCCGGACAACTTCCTGTACCAGCCTTTCCTGCATACCCGCGGGCTGGGCGAGAAGGACCTGAGCCTGGCGCTGGGACTGGGCGAGGCGGTATCGGTCGATCTACCCCTGGCCCGGATCGCGTACGAGGGGCTGGCCGCCGGGCTCGGGGTACCACACACGGAGGAAGGGTCGTAATGGACGAATTGCGCCGCAAGGGCCTCGAGAAGATGAACGAGGTCTACGGCTGGGAGATGCCCAACATCGAGGGTGACCCGTACTTCGACCTGACCGTCGATCACCTGTTCGGCAGCATCTGGACGCGCCCGGGACTGTCGATGCGCGACAAGCGGATCATGACGCTGACGGCGGTGACCGCCATCGGAAGTCGCGACCTGGCCGAGATTCAGATCAACGCCGCGCTGCTCAACGAGGAACTCACCGAGGACGAACTCAAAGAAATGGCCGTGTTTCTCACCCACTACCTCGGCTTCCCGCTGGGCTCGGCGTTCAACGGTGCGGTCGGCACCGTGGTGGCCAAGCGCAAGAAGGCCGCGGCGAAGGGCACCGGTGAGGACAAGAAGGCCAACGTGGAGGCTGCGTTGAAGATGAACGCGGGCGAATCCGGCGGCTGATGCCCCGGGGTAACGTCACCGCCATGACTGTCACCGACATCGCCCTCACCACCCTCGACGGGCGCGAGACATCGCTTGCCGACTACGCCGACCGCGCGGTGCTGGTGGTCAACGTCGCTTCCAAATGCGGGCTGACCCCGCAGTACAGCGCGCTGGAAAGGCTCGCGCAGGACTACGCCGAGTGCGGGCTCACGGTGATCGGGGTGCCCTGCAACCAGTTCATGGGCCAGGAGCCCGGCACCGCCGAGGAGATTCAGACCTTCTGCTCCACGAATTACGGTGTGACGTTCCCGCTGATGGCCAAGACCGAGGTCAACGGGCCGGGCCGGCATCCGCTGTACGCGGAGCTGACCAAGACGCCCGACGCCGCCGGCGAAGCCGGTGACGTGCAATGGAACTTCGAGAAGTTCCTCATCGCCCCCGGCGGGGCGGTGGTGAGACGCTTCCGGCCACGCACGGAGCCCGATGCGCCGGAGGTCGTCGAGGCCATCGAGGCCGTACTGCCGAGGTAGCCGATCGCCTGCCGGCCGGCCCGCTAGAGTGACGTGTCGTGCGCGTCCTGGTGATCGGTTCCGGTGCCCGTGAACATGCGCTGCTGCTGGCGCTGCGGAGAGATCCGGAGGTCACCGGGCTGGCGATCGCTCCCGGCAACGCCGGCACGGCCCGGATCGCCGAGCAGCACCCCGTCGACGTGACCTCGAGCGAGGACGTCGTCGCCCTGGCGCGCACGGTGCGCGCCGACCTGGTCGTCGTCGGCCCCGAGGTTCCGCTGGTACTCGGGGTGGCCGACGCCGTGCGCGCCGCCGGCATCGTGTGCTTCGGGCCCAGCCGGGACGCCGCTCGCATCGAAGGCTCCAAGGCGTTCGCCAAGGACGTCATGGCCGCGGCGGGAGTGCGCACCGCGGCCAGCGAAATCGTCGATTCCCCAGCGCATCTGGATTCCGCCCTGGACAGGTTCGGACCGCCGGCCGGCGACCCCGCCTGGGTGGTCAAAGACGACCGCCTGGCCGCCGGCAAGGGCGTGGTGGTGACCGCGGACCGCGAGGTCGCGCGTGCCTACGCGGCCGGGTTGCTGGAGGCCGGCCACCCGGTGCTGCTCGAGTCTTTTCTGGACGGGCCCGAGGTGTCGCTGTTCTGCGTCGTCGACGGCCGGACCGTGGTGCCGTTGTTGCCGGCGCAGGACTTCAAGCGGGCCGGTGACGGCGACACCGGACCCAACACCGGCGGGATGGGCGCCTACGCGCCGGTGCCGTGGCTGCCCGACGACGTCTACCGGGACGTGGTCACCAACATCGTCGAACCCGTTGCGGCGGAACTGGTCCGGCGGGAAAGCCCGTTCTGCGGGCTGCTGTACGCCGGGCTGGCGATCACCGCGAAAGGTCCTGCGGTGGTCGAATTCAACTGCCGCTTCGGCGATCCGGAAACCCAGGCCGTGCTGGCGCTGCTGGAGTCGCCGCTGGGGCAGCTGCTCTACGCCGCCGGCAGCGGCACGCTGGCCGGCTTCGGGGAGCTGCGCTGGCGTGCGGGGGCGGCGGTCGCGGTGGTACTGGCCGCGGAGAACTATCCCGGGCGACCGCGGGTCGGTGACGTCGTCGTCGGCTCGGAAGCCGACGGGGTGCTGCACGCCGGGACGGCGCGCCGCGATGACGGCGCGATCGTCTCGTCCGGCGGCCGGGTGCTCTCGGTGGTGGGCACCGGCGCCGACCTGTCGGCGGCCCGCGCCAACGCCTACGACATCCTGCGTTCGATCCGGCTGCCGGGCAGCCACTTCCGCAGCGACATCGCGCTGCTGGCGGCCGAAGGCAAGATCCGCGTCTAGAAACCGGCGGCCTGGCCGTCGCGGCGTGGGTCGCTGGCCGCGAGGTACCCGCCGCCCAGGCGCCAGATCGCCTGGCAGCTGCCGAACTGGTTGTAGTCCCCCACGGTGACCAGGTCGTGCCCGCGCCGACGCAGCTCGTCGAGGGTGGCCGGCGGGAAACCCCGTTCGCAGCTGACCTGCATGCCGTCCACCCACCGGAACCGGGGGCCGTCGCACGCCGCCTGCGGATTCTGGCCGTGGTCGGCGATCCGCACGATGACCTGCACGTGGCCCTGGGGCTGCATGGTGCCGCCCATCACCCCGAAGCTCATCACCGGCGCGCCGTCCCTGGTCACGAAGCCGGGGATGATGGTGTGGTACGGACGCTTGCCGGGCCCCACCCGGTTCGGATGCCCCGGTGTCGCAACGAAGTTCGCGCCGCGATTCTGCAGCGAGATCCCGGTCCCCGGCACCACCACGCCCGAGCCGAACCCCATGTAGTTGGACTGGATCATCGAGACCATCACCCCCGCGGCGTCGGCGGCGGTCAGGTAGACGGTGCCCCCGCCCGGGGTGCCCGCGGACGCCGGCCTGGCCCGATTCCGCTCGATCAGCGCGGCGCGCTGTTGGAGGTACTGCGCGTCCAACAGGTGCTGCGGGCCCACCGGCATGTGCCCGATGTCGGAGACATAGGCCTGGGCGTCGGCGAAAGCCAGCTTCACCGCTTCGATCTGCAAATGCACGCTGTCGGCGGAATCGACCGGCAGCGAAGCCATGTCGAAATGCTCGAGGATCCCCAGCGCGATCAGCGCCACGATGCCCTGGCCGTTGGGCGGTATCTCGTGGACGGTGTAGCCGCGATACGGGGCGTCGATCGTGCCGACCCAGTCGGCGCGGTGGGCGTCCAGATCGTCGGCGTGCATGGCTGCGCCTTTGGCCGCGGCGTGGGCCTCGAGCCGGGCGGCCAGCTCCCCGCGGTAGAACGCCTCGCCGCGGGTGTCGGCGATCTTTTCCAGCGTGGCCGCGTGGTCGGGCAGCCGGAACAGCTCGCCGGGGGCGGGCGCCCGCCCGCCCGGCGCGAACGTCTCGGCGAACCCGGGCTGGTCCGCGAACAGCGGCACCTGCGCCGCCCACTGCTCGGCGATGGTCGGGGAGAGCAGAAAGCCGTTGCGGGCGTAGGAGATCGCGGGCCCGAAGAGCCGCTCGAACGGAAGCCGGCCGAAGCGCGCGTGCAGCTCGGCCCACGCCGAGACCGCACCCGGGACGGTCACCGAGTTCCAGCCGAGGACGGGAACGTCCTTGCCGCCGAAGTACTCCGGTGTCCAGGCCCCCGGTGAGCGGCCCGACGCGTTGAGCCCGTGCAGCTGCCCGCCGTCCCAGACGATGGCGAAGGCGTCCGAGCCGATGCCGTTGGACACCGGTTCCACCACGGTGAGGGCGATCGCGGTGGCAACCGCGGCGTCCACCGCGCCGCCGCCCTCGGCCAGCATGCGCAGACCCGCCTGGGCGGCGAGCGGTTGCGATGTGCACACCACGTTGGGCGCCAGCACGGGCTTGCGCGGCCACGCGTACGGGAAGCTCCAGTCGAAGGGGGCGGTCACCTTCGCGAGCGTAACGCTCGCACGGCGGCGTCAGCCCGTCAGCAGCGGCGCGAGCCAGGTCAGCTCGGCGGGCAGCTGCGAACTCCAGTACGCCGGGTTGTGGCCTCCGGGGGAGAACCCGCCCGCCGGCGGGGTGGGCAGTTGGGCGACGAACTGCTTGGTCGCGGCGTAGAAGGGATCGCTGTCGCCGCAGTCCACTCGGATCGGGATGGACGCCAGCGCCGGCATGCCGAACACCGAGTTGGCCGCGAAGTCCGCGGGTCCGTCGAACGCGCCGGGTGCGGCCGCCCCCGACGACAGCCACAGCGCGGGGCTCACCGCGCAGATCGCCGCGGTGCGTGCGGGACCCAGCCGGCCGCCGAGCAGCAAGGCACCGTAGCCGCCCATCGACCAGCCCAGGAACGCCACCCGCGAGGTGTCCAGGCTCTGGGTGCCCAGCATCGGGATCAGCTCGTCGAGCACCATGGCCCCGCTGTCCTCGCCGGACGCCCTCTTGTGCCAGTAGCCGCCCCCGCCGTCGACGGCGACCACCGCAAACGGCGGCAATCCGGCGTCGACGGCCTGGGCCAGCCCCTGCTCGACGCCGCCGGCCATCACGGTGGCCGCGTCGCTGCCCTTGCCGTGCAGCGCGATCACCGGCCGCAGCGGCCTGGTCTGGCCGGGCGGGCGGGCTATCGCCCAGTTGGTGGTGATGCCGCCGCGCGCCGCCGACACGAAGGAGCCCGTGACCATGGTGGGGGCGGGCTGACTCGAGGGGGCGGGTTCGCGGGGCGCGGCCGGCGCCATCGGCGGGCCGGTGGCGGTCCTGGAGACGGGAGCGGAGACCGGCATGGCCTGGGACGCGCGGGGCTTGAGCACGATATCGAGCGCATACGCGCCCACCGCGCCGATGGCCGCGCCGGCCCCGAGCCCCAGCACGGCGCGGCGGCTCAAGTCGGGCATGCGGGCCATCATGCCATGTTCGTTCGGTGGGCCGTTTGGCCAAAATGGCAATGCAGTACCACTTTGACTGGCACCATGGCTTCTCGTGACCGCAGCAGTTACTCCAAAAGGAGAGCGTCGACGGTATGCGCTAGTGAGCGCTGCCGCCGAGCTGCTTGCGGAGGGCGGGTTCGAGGCGGTGCGGCACCGGGCGGTCGCCAGGCGCGCCGGCCTGCCGCTGGCGTCGACCACGTACTACTTCTCGTCGCTCGACGATCTGATCGCACGCGCCGTCGAGCACATCGGGATGATCGAGGTGGCGCAGCTGCGCTCCCGGGTCGCCGCGCTGTCCCGGCGCCGCCGAGGGCCCGAGACGACCGCCGAGGTGCTGGTAGACCTGCTGGTAGGCGACGTTTCCGGGCCGGGACTCACCGATCAGCTGATTTCGCGGTACGAGCGGCACATCGCGTGCACCCGCCTGTCGGCGTTGCGGGAGACCATGCGCCGCAGCCTGCGGCAGCGCGCCGAGGCCGTCGCCGAGGCGCTCGAGCGGTCGGGCCGCTCCGTCCACATCGAACTGGTGTGCACCCTGATCTGTGCCGTCGACGGGTCGGTTGTCTCGGCCTTGGTGGAAGGTCGCGACCCCCGCTCGGCGGCGCTGGACACGGTGGTCGACCTCGTCGACGTCCTCGCGCCCATCGACCAGCGACCCGTCCGGATCTGACTTCGTCACAACGAGCACGGCGGCGCCGCGCAGTGCATCGCGTAGTACTGAAGTGTGTTTAGACCGCTCTGGCAGCGTGGTAGGAAGTCCAAAGCCGACTTCCGGGGAGGAACCATGGACGGGGCAGACACCGGCGGGTCTCACCTGCATCGGGTCATGGGGCCGGGCGTGCTGTTGTTGTTCATCGTCGGTGACATGCTGGGCACCGGAATCTACGCCCTGATCGGTGACGTGGGTGCCGAGGTCGGCGGCGCGGCATGGGTTCCGTTCCTGCTGGCCTTCGTCATCGCAACCGTGACCGCCTGCAGCTATTTGGAGCTGGTGACCAAATATCCCCGGGCCGCCGGCACGGCGCTGTACGTGCACAAGGCGTTCGGCAACCGCTTCGTCACCTTCATGGTCGCGTTCCTGGTGATGTGCGCCGGCATCACGGGGGCCGCGACCGCGTCGAGGTTTTTCGGGTCGAACTTCATCGTCGCCTTCAAGCTCTTCTGGGGGACCAAGGGCGTGGTCGTCGTCGCCATGCTGTTCATGGTGGCGCTGGCGGTGGTGAACCTGCGCGGCATGCGGGAGAGCGCGAAGCTCAACGTGGTGCTCACCCTCATCGAGATCACCGGGCTGGTGATGGTGATCGTCGTCGGGCTGTGGGCGTCGGTCAGAGGCGGCCACGCCCACTACTCGCGGGTGATCGCGTTCAACGTCGGCGACAAGAACCTGTTCGTCGCCCTGACCGCCGCGACGTCGCTGGCGTTCTTCGCGATGGCCGGATTCGAGGACTCGGTGAACATGGCCGAGGAGACCAAGGACCCGGTCAGGACGTTCCCGAAGGTGTTGCTGTCCGGGCTGAGCATCGCAGCCGTCATCTACACGCTGGTGGCGATCGTCTCCGTCGCGGTGGTGCCCGTGAAGGCGCTGCAGGCCAGCGACACGCCGCTCGTCGACGTGGTCCAGGCGGCGGCGCCCGCGTTGCCGACCAAGATCATCCTGCCGTTCATCTCGATGGTCGCGGTGTCCAACACCGCGCTGCTCGGCATGCTGATGGCCAGTCGGCTCATCTACGGGATGGCGCGCGAGGGCGTGCTGCCGTCGTTTCTGGGCGCGGTCAGTCCGACCCGACGGTCGCCGTGGGTCGCGGTGTTGTTCACGACGGCGATCGCGTTGGGGCTGATTCTCTATGTCACCGCCTTCGCGAACAGGGACGCGATCTCGGTGCTCAGCGGTACCACGTCGTTGTTGCTCCTGGCGGTGTTCACCATGGTCAACGTCGCGGTGCTGGTGCTGCGCCGCGACACGTCGACGGAGGGGCGGCCCCACTTCAGGACGCCGACCCCCCTGCCGGTCTTCGGCTTCCTGTCGTCGGTGCTGCTGTTGATGCCCTTCTTCGGCCGGCCCGTGCAGCAATACGTGCTGGCCGCGATCATGATCTCCAGCGGGGTGGTGATCGCGCTGGTCAGCCGCCTGGTCAGCCGGCGGTGGGAGAAGCGGCGCGCGGGCACCGAGCCGTCGCCGGCGTTGTCGGACACCCGCTGACTACGGCAGCGACGGGGTGACGATGCACCCGGTGGCGACGTCGCCGTAGATCGTGACAGCGTCCGGGCGCCGGTGGCTGTACAGCGCCACGTAGGCGCACACGACGGCATCGACCGGATCCTCGGCGCGGCGCAGGTCGCTTTTGCGTCGCGCGGTGACCACCTGGGCGCGCAGCGCGGTCCAGCCGTCGTGGCCGGCCACGCGCAGCGGCACCGCGGCGTCCGCGAGGCCTTCGATGCCGTCCATCAGCAGCAGCGACTCGGCTTTGAGGCCCTCGAGGTCACGCCCGGGCTTGGCCTTGTACTTGAGGGTGCGCGCCAGTCGGAACAACACCACCGTCGCCGGGTGCGGGTAGACCTCGATGGCGCGCCGCCCGGCCGGCGACCACGGGTCCATGTCGAGGCCGAGCGCCCCGGCCAGCCGCGCGCCGCGCGGGCCGTCGGCGAACTCCGGTTTGGCGGTGTTGGACGGATGGGCGCCGGCTTCGAACCGGCGGAAGTCGCGGTTGAGCGCCGCCTCGGCCGGACGCTGTCCGGTGGGGTTGGTCACCACCAGCGGCGCGTCGAAGGCGACCAGGCAGTCGCCCTGCACGTACGGGTGCAACGCGGCGAGGATCGCGGCGTCGTCGCGGACGGTGCCGACATGCACCAGGCGGCCCCGCGCGTCGACGACCGCGACACCGGTCGGGTTGCGCCCGGCCCAGGCCAGGTCCACACCCGCGAAGTACACCCGCACAGGGTAGGGCGTGCGGCGGTGGCCCGGCGGGCCTGCGCGGCGCGGTCGCTGCCGGGAAAGGCGCTCGTTGCGCCCGCCTGCGAGCGACAACGCGCGGGCCGCGGCGGACACCCGATTTTGTCGCTCGAAGGCGGGCGCAGAGTGCGTCCGCCATGGAGCGAGGCGCGTGTGGCATATCTGACGGCTGCGCCGAGTCCCGGCTTGCGGGGCGGAGCCGGCCCGCCGCCGCCGCGCACGACCGTAAGCTGTGTGCTTGTGAGCGTTCCGAACGTGCTGGCCTCCCGCTACGCCAGCGCCGAGATGGTCGCGATCTGGTCGCCCGCGGCCAAGGTCGCCGCCGAGCGGCGGCTCTGGCTGGCCGTGCTGCGGGCCCAGGCGGAATTGGGCGTCCCCGTACCCGCGGAGGCGGTCGCCGACTACGAGCGGGTGCTCGACGACGTGGACCTGGCCTCGATCGCGGCACGGGAACGCGTGCTGCGCCACGACGTCAAGGCCCGCATCGAGGAATTCAATGCGCTGGCCGGCCACGAGCACGTGCACAAGGGGATGACCAGCCGCGACCTGACCGAGAACGTCGAGCAGCTGCAGGTGCGGCGTTCGCTGGAGCTGGTGTTCGCCCACGGGGTGGCGGTGGCGGCGCGGCTGGCCGAGCACGCGGTGAGCTATCGGGACCTGGTGATGGCCGGGCGCAGCCACAACGTCGCCGCGCAGGCCACCACGCTGGGCAAGCGTTTCGCCTCGGCGGCGCAGGAGACGCTGGTCGCGTTGACCAGGCTGCGCGAGTTGATCGACCGGTACCCGCTGCGCGGGATCAAGGGTCCGATGGGCACCGCGCAGGACATGCTCGACCTGCTCGACGGAGATGCGGCCAAGCTGGGCGTGCTCGAGCGCCGGGTGGCCGAGTTCCTGGGCTTCACGACGGTTTTGACCAGCGTGGGGCAGGTCTATCCCCGCTCGCTGGACCACGACGTCATCTCCGCCCTGGTGCAGCTGGGTGCCGGGCCGTCGTCGCTGGCCCACACGATCCGGCTGATGGCCGGGCACGAACTGGTCACCGAGGGCTTCGCGCCGGGGCAGGTCGGCTCGTCGGCGATGCCGCACAAGATGAACACCCGCAGCTGTGAGCGGGTCAACGGCCTGCAGGTCGTGCTGCGCGGCTACGCGTCGATGGCCGCCGAGCTGGCCGGCGCGCAGTGGAACGAGGGTGACGTGTTCTGCTCGGTGGTGCGTCGGGTGGCGTTGCCGGACAGCTTCTTTGCCTGCGACGGTCAGATCGAGACGTTCCTGACGGTGCTCGACGAGTTCGGCGCCTACCCGGCGGTGATCGCCCGCGAGCTGGACCGCTACCTGCCGTTCCTGGCCACCACCAGGGTGCTGATCGCGGCGGTGCGCGCCGGGATGGGACGCGAGGCCGCCCACCACGTGATCCGCGAACACGCCGTGGCCACCGCGCTGGACATGCGCGAACGCGGTGCCGAGCCCGACCTGCTGGAGCGGCTGGCCGCCGATCCGCGGCTGCCGCTGGACCGCGCGGCGCTGGACGCCGCGCTGGCCGACAAGAAGGCCTTCACCGGGGCGGCCGGTGATCAGGTCGACGAGGTCGTGGCCGCGGTGGACGCGCTGGTGGCCCGCCATCCCGACGCCGCCAAATACCGTCCGGGGGCGATCCTGTGAGCCCGGCGCTCGCGGAAATCGACTTCACCGACCTGGACAACTTCGCCAACGGGTTTCCGCACGAGCTGTTCGCCGTGCACCGCCGCGAGGCGCCGATCTACTGGCACGAGCCGACCGACAACACCCCCGACGGCGAAGGCTTCTGGTCGGTCGCCACGTATGCGGAAACGCTTGCGGTGCTGAAGGATCCGGTGACGTATTCGTCGGTGACCGGTGGGGAGCGGCCGTTCGGCGGCACGCTGTTGCAGGATCTTGCCATCGCGGGGCAGGTGCTCAACATGATGGACGACCCGCGGCACTCTCAGATCCGGCGCCTGGTCAGTTCCGGGCTGACGCCGCGGATGATCCGGCGCGTCGAGGACGACCTGCGCGGCCGGGCCCGGGTTCTGCTGGATGCGGTGGTACCCGGTGAGCCGTTCGACTTCCTGGTCGACATCGCAGCCGAGCTGCCGATGCAGATGATCTGCATCCTGTTGGGTGTGCCGGAGTCCGAGCGGCACTGGCTGTTCCAGGCGATCGAGCCGCAATTCGACTTCGGGGGCTCGCGCAAGGCTTCACTCTCGCAGCTGTCGCCGCGAACGTCGGCCGAGGAGGCCGGCTCGCGGATGTACGCCTACGGCCAGGAGTTGATCGCCGCCAAACGCGCCGAGCCGACCGACGACATGCTGTCCGTCGTCGCCAACGCCATGCTGGAGGACGCCGACGACACCGATGGGGCGCCGGCCCTGTCGGACCTCGAGCTCTACCTGTTCTTCAGCCTGCTGTTCAGCGCCGGTGCCGAGACGACGCGCAATGCGGTCGCCGGCGGGCTGCTGGCGCTGGCCGAGCATCCCGACCAATTACGTTTGTTGCGTGAGGATTTCGGGATGCTGCCCACGGCCGTCGAGGAAATGGTGCGGTGGACGTCGCCATCGCCGTCGAAGCGGCGGACCGCGACCCGCGACGTCACGCTGGGCGGGCAGCCGGTCCGGGCGGGGCAGAAGGTCCAGATCTGGGAGGGCTCGGCCAATCGCGACGCCGGTGCCTTCGACCGCGCCGACGAGTTCGACATCGCCCGAAAGCCCAATCCCCACCTGGGCTTCGGGCAGGGAGTGCACTACTGCCTGGGTGCCAACCTGGCCCGGCTCGAGCTGCGGGTCCTGTTCGAGGAGCTGTTCACGCGTTTCGGGGCCGTGCGTGTCGTGCGGCCCGCCGAATGGACGCGCAGCAACCGGCACACCGGCATCCGGCACCTCGTCGTGGAGCTGCACCGGACGCCATGACGAACCGGCTCGCCGCCGTCGAGCCGTCACCAGATGTCTTCGCCGCGGTGATGGCGACCGGTGTGTTGTCCGTCGCCGCCGAAAACCACCACTATCCCGGAATCAGCGAGACGACGGGTGTTCTGGCGTCGCTGGGCCTGCTGGTGCTCGTCGCCCTGGTGCTCTTCAGGCGCCGGTCCGTGCGTTGGGATCTGCACGATCCCGATGTCACGTTGCGGCTGTTCACCTTTGTCGCGCGTGTGCGGTGCTGGACAGCCGGCTGGACGCTTATCCCGTGCTGGTGCGGTCGCTGGGTCTGGTCGCGCTGCCGGCCTGGTTGGTGCTGATCGTGCTCAGCGTGCGCAACATGTCCGCGCATTCGTGGCGGGAGCTGCGCGACCACGCGCACGGCGCCTGGGAGCTGGCCAGCGTGGGGACGTCGGGCCTGGCGATCACGGCCACCAAGATGGCCCGGCACCCCGTCGACGAGCGGTGGCTGGCCGTGGCCGTCCCGGTCTGGGTTGCGGCGCTGTGCCTCTACGCCCTGATGACCTGGCTGGCGTTGTGGCGCACCGTCGCCGAGCGCAGGGACCGGGACGGATTCGAGCCCGACTCCTGGATCCTGATGGGCGGCCTGGCCATTGCGACGCTGGCCGGCGACGACATCCACGTCCTGGCGCCCGCCTGGCTGGCCGGGGCGGTGCGCGCCGTCACCGTGGTGACCTGGGTGGCGGCGAGCCTGTGGATACCGCCGCTGGTCTATTTCACCCTGCACTGGATCAACCGGAGCACCGGCACGCTGAACTTCGCCGGCATGTGGTGGGCGTTCGTGTTTCCGCTGGGGATGTACTCGGTGGCGAGTTACACCATGGCGGTCGAGACCGGACGACCGGCACTGGTCACCGTCTCGCTCGTGTTCTTCTGGGACGCGTTCGCGGCGTGGTCGGCCATGGTCGTCGCCGGGCTGCTGTTGTCGGCCCGCGCCCTGGGCCGGCGGCCCTCTAGCGGTTCGGGATCGTGATGCCGGCCGACCGCAACTCCAGGGCGGCCAACGCGCGGATCGTGTAGGGATCCGCGTAACGCCACCCACCGACCGGGTCCGCGCTCACGGCGGCCAGCTTGCGCGGCGAGCGGTTCGTCAACGCCCGCAGGGCCAGCAGCTGTTCGCCGGCCGGGGTGGCGGCCAGTGCGGTGGCCGCCAGTTTGCGGCGGAAGAACCGCAGGCGCAGGAACAGCCACGGCAGGACGGCGATCAGGATGGGTAGGGCGATGACGGCCATGGCGAGCAGCACCGCCAGCCAGCTGCCGGTGGTGTCCAGGGTGCTTCCGGCGCCGGCGATCTGGAGGGCGGCCTGGCTGGCGGAGGTGAGCGGCGTGCTGACCGCGTCGCCCAGCAGCGGGATGTGCCCGGCGCCCTGACCGGCTGACGCCAGGCTGCCGGCGACGCCGTGCGCACCGGCCTCCACCTGCCGGCCGGCCTCGGCGATCGTCGAGATGGCGTCGTAGACGGCCAGGCCGACGAGCAGCCAGATCCCCGTCCAGAGGAAGACGGCGAAGTCACTGAACAGCTGGGCCGCCAGCCGGCCGGGGGTGGTGGCGTAGGGCAGAAAACGCGATCGCATCCTTCGATCCCAGCACAGCTCCCGGCGCCGGGGTCCGTTTCCGGCGCCCGATAGGCTGGCCGGATGCGTCCCGCACTGTCCGACTACCGGCATCTGGCCAGCGGTAAGGTCCGTGAGCTGTACCGCGTCGACGGCGAGCACCTGCTGCTGGTCGCCACCGACCGGATCTCGGCGTACGACTACGTCCTGGACAGCACCATTCCGGACAAGGGCCGCATCCTGACCGCGATGAGTGTGTTCTTCTTCGGCTTCGTCGACGCGCCCAACCACCTCGCCGGTCCGCCCGACGATCCGCGCATCCCCGACGAGGTGCTGGGCCGCGCGCTGGTGGTGCGCGAGTTGGAGATGCTGCCGGTGGAATGCGTGGCCCGCGGCTACCTGACCGGGTCGGGTCTGCTGGACTACCAGGCGAGCGGAAAGGTGTGCGGCATCGCGTTGCCGCCCGGCCTGGTCGAGGCCAGCAAGTTCGCCGCACCGCTGTTCACCCCGGCCAGCAAAGCCGCGCTGGGGGACCACGACGAGAACATCTCGTTCTCCCGGGTGGTCGAGCTGGTGGGCGCGCCGCGCGCCGAGCAGCTGCGCGACCGGACCCTGCAGATCTACGCCCAGGCCGCCGAACACGCGCTGACGAAGGGCATCATCATCGCCGACACCAAGTTCGAGTTCGGCACCGACCCAGAGGGCAACCTGCTGCTGGCCGACGAGATCTTCACACCGGATTCCTCGCGGTACTGGCCGGCCGCGGATTACCGCGCCGGGGTGGTGCAGACGAGCTTCGACAAGCAGTTCGTCCGCAACTGGCTCACCGGTCCCGAATCCGGCTGGGACCGGCACGGTTCGCAACCACCACCACCGCTGCCCGGCGACATCATCGAGGCCACCCGCGATCGATACGTCAATGCCTACGAACGGATTTCCGGCTTGAGCTTCGATGACTGGATCGGGCCGGGCGCATGACCGCCACGTCCCGCGACACGCCCCGGCCCCCGGTGGCCAAGCGGGTGGAGACCCGGCGCGAGCACCACGGCGACGTCTTCGTCGACCCCTACGAATGGCTGCGCGACAAGGCCGACCCGGAGGTCGTCGCCCACCTCGAGGCCGAGAACGACTATGTCGACGCGATGACGGACCACCTCGAACCGCTGCGCCGGCAGATCTTCGACGAGATCAAGGCGCGCACCAAGGAAACCGACCTGTCGGTGCCCACCCGGCAGGGCGACTGGTGGTACTACTCCCGAACGTTCGAGGGCAAGCAGTACCGCGTCCAGTGCCGTTGCCCGATCGCCGATCCCGGCGACTGGACCCCGCCGACGTTGGACGAGAACACCGAGGTGCCCGGTGAGCAGGTCCTGCTCGACTCGAACGCCGAGGCCGAGGGCCACGAGTTTTTCGCGCTGGGCGCGGCCATGGTCAGCCTGGACGGCAACCTGCTGGCCTACTCCGTCGACACGGTCGGCGACGAGCGGTATATCTTGCGGTTCAAGGACTTACGCACCGGAGAACGATTCGGGGACGAGATCGCCGACATCGCGGGCGGGGGAACGTGGGCGGCCGACAACCGCACCGTGTACTACCTGACCCTGGATACCGCGCACCGCCCCGACAAGGTCTGGCGGTACCGGCTCGGCTCCGGCGAGCCGGCGGAACTGGTGTATCACGAGGCCGACGAACGATTCTGGCTCGGGGTGGGACTGACCCGGAGCAAGGCCTACGTCCTGCTCAACGCGGCCTCGGCGATCACCTCCGAGTGGCGGTACGCGGACGCGGCCGACCCGGATGCCGCGTTCACCGTCGTGCTGCCACGCCGCGAAGGCGTCGACTACTCGGTCGAACACGCGGTGGTCGGGGGCCGCGACCGGTTCCTGATCCTGCACAACGACGGCGCGGTCAACTTCACGCTGGTCGAATCCCCGGTCGAGGATCCCACGCGGCAGCGCACTCTGATCGAGCACCGCGACGACGTCCGGCTCGAGGGCGTGGACGCGTTCGCCGACCACCTGGTGGTGAGTTACCGGCGCGAGGCATTGCCCCGCGTCCAGTTGTGGCCCCTGAACACCGACGGCGGTTACGGCGAGCCCGAGGAGATTTCGTCGGACTCCGAGCTGATGTGGGTCAGCGCCGGCGCCGACCCGAACTGGGAGTCCCCGAAGCTGCGGATCAGGGTGGGTTCTTTCGTCACTCCCGTGCGGATCTACGACATCGACCTGGCCAGCGGCGAGCGGACACTACTGCGCGAACAACCCGTGCTCGGCGACTACCGGCCCGGCGACTACGTGGAGCGGCGCGACTGGGCGCGCGCCGAGGACGGCACCCGCGTCCCCGTGTCGATCGTGTACCGCACCGGGACCGAATTCCCGGCTCCGACATTGCTCTACGGCTACGGCGCCTACGAGATCTGCACCGACCCGGCGTTCTCCATCGCCCGGCTGTCGCTGCTGGACCGCGGCATGGCGTTCGTCATCGCCCATGTCCGCGGCGGTGGCGAGATGGGCCGGCTGTGGTACGAGCACGGCAAGCTGCTGGCCAAGAAGAACAGCTTCAGCGACTTCGTCGCGGTGGCAAGGCATCTGGTGGACTCGGGGCTGACCAGCCCCCGGCAGCTGGTGGCGTTGGGTGGCAGCGCAGGCGGCCTGCTGATGGGCGCGGTGGCCAATCTGGCGCCGGACCTGTTCGCCGGCATCCTCGCGCAGGTCCCGTTCGTCGACCCCTTGACCACGATCTTGGACCCCTCCCTGCCGCTGACCGTCACCGAGTGGGACGAATGGGGAAATCCGTTGAGCGACAAGGACGTCTACGCCTACATGAAGTCGTATTCGCCGTACGAGAACGTGGAGGGGAAACCGTATCCGGCGATCCTGGCGATGACGTCGCTGAACGACACCCGGGTGTACTACGTGGAGCCGGCCAAGTGGGTCGCGGCGCTGCGCCACGCCAACACCGACGGTGCTCCGGTGCTGTTGAAGACGCAGATGAACGCCGGCCATGGCGGCGTCAGCGGCCGTTACAAGGCGTGGCAGGAGACCGCGTTCCAGTACGCGTGGTTGCTGGCGGTCGCCGATCCCGGTAGCTACGGCCGCGGCTGAGCCGGGTCAGCCTGCCGGGGTGAGGAATTCGCGGGCAGGCTGTCTCGGCAGGAACCAGGCGGGGATGAGCGTGGACGCCACCAGCACCACCGCGAGCGCGAACACCGCGGTGTAGGCGTGTGAGAGGTCGTGCAGCAGGTCGCCGGCGAAGTGGTGGGTGAAGGTCTGCCTGGGGACCGCGGATTTGTCAAGGGGCACACCGAGCCTGGCCGCGCTCTGCTGCAGCAGCGCCATTTTGTTCGCGGCGCCGATGTTTTCGCTGCGGTTGAACTGGCTCGTCAGGATCACCGACATCAGGGCCGTCCCGACCGAGCCGCCCACCTGGTGCAGGACGCTGATCAGCGTCGAACCGCGGGCGATCTGGTGCGGGGCCAGCGCCTGCACCGCCGCCACCGACAGGGGCATCATGGCACAGCCCATGCCCATGCCCATGATCGCCAGCCCGGTCAGCAGCGTGGGTTGGTAGTCGGCCTGCCTGGCCACGCCGCAGGCGAAGGTCCCCAGGCCGGTGGTGATGAGCGCGATGCCGGCCAGCACGACGTTGCCGGGCCCCCGCCGGTCCACGATCGGGCCGGCGAGTTGCATGGTCAGCATCGCACCGAGGCCCTGCGGGATCATGTGGGCTCCGGCCTGCGTCGGCGTCTGGTGCAACACCTGCTGGAAGTAGCTCGGGAGCAGCAGCGCCGCCCCGAAGAACGCGACCGCGAACACCGTCATCGTCACGTTGGCGTGGGTGACCACCCGGTTCTTGAACAGCCGCAGGTCGATCAGCGGGTGATCGGCCCGATACCAGGCGTGCAGGACGAAGGCCACGATCAGGGCCAGCCCGACCGCCGCCGGTATCAACACGTGCCGATCCGCGACCGTGCCGCGACCCGGGATGGAGGACACCGCGAACAGGAACGTGGCCAGGCCGGGGGAGAGCAGCAGCACGCCGACGAGGTCGAACGTCTCCGACCGCGACGGCTGGTCCCTGGCGAACACGACCGCCGCGAGGGCGGTCGTGAGTAGACCGATCGGCAGGTTGATCAAGAAGATCCATCGCCAGCCGGCGGTGTCGATGAGCCAGCCGCCCAGGATCGGCCCGCAGATCGGGGCGAGCAGCATGGGGATACTCAGGATGGACATCAGACGGCCGAGTCGCCCGGGGCCCGCCTCGCGGGTCAAGATCATGAAGCCGAGCGGCAACAGCATGCCGCCCCCGATGCCCTGCACCGCCCGAAAGGCGATGAGCAGCAGGATGTCCGGCGCCAGCGCGCACAGCAGCGAGCCCAACGTGAACGCCAGGACCGAGCCGATGAACAGCCGTTTGGTGCCGAATCGGTCGGCGGCCCAACCCGTTACCGGGATGACGGTCGCCAGAGCCAGCGTATAGCCGGTCATCGTCCAGGCGACCACGGCCTGAGTGGATGAGAACTGGGCGATGAAGGTGCGCTGGGCGACGCTGACGACGGTGACATCCAGGATCGACATCACCGTGGCCAGGATGCACACCCCGGCGATCCGCAGCAGTGCGGCGTCCAGCTTGTCGGGATACTCGCGCTCACCGGCCGCCCGCTGCGGGGTGGTGGCGGCGGACGGCGGGGCGACAGGCGGAGCCTTTTCCATGGCGTTGCTTAGCATATCGAACCGTCGACCCCGCCGACGCCGACAGCCGTTTGCTGGATCGCCGCGGGGGCGGGCCGTGCCCGGCCCCGCACCCGACGTCGGAGCGCAGGAAGGGTTTGCGGGCGGGGCGGCGGCGCGATATACGCCTGCCGTCTGCGTGTCCTTCACCGTCCCGAAACTTGGAGTCGGCAAACTACGGGTGTGTCTGGAAAATTGATCGTCTCGATCTCGGGCATAGGTGACCGCACCTTGGCCGACGTCGAGGCGTTCTGCGGGGAAATGGATGCCCGCAACGTGCTGGTGTCGTTGCTGGTGGCTCCGAGGCTCAAAGGGGACTACCGGCTCGACCGCGACCCGCGGACCGTCGAGTGGCTGACCGCCCGGCGTGCCGGCGGCGACGCCATCGTGCTGCACGGCTACGACGACGCGGCCACCAAGAAGCGGCGCGCCGAGTTCGCGATGCTGCGGGCGCACGAGGCCAAGCTGCGCCTGACGGCAGCCGACCGGGTCCTCGAGCATCTCGGGCTGCGCACCCGGCTGTTCGCCGCGCCGGGCTGGGTGGTGTCGCCGGGCGTCGTCAAGGCTCTGCCGCAGAACGGATTCCGGTTGCTCGCGGACCTGCACGGGGTCACCGACCTGGTCCGGCACACCACCGTGCGCGCCCGGGTCCTCGGTATCGGCGAAGGGTTCCTGACCGAACCCTGGTGGTGCCGGATGGTGGTGCTGTCCGCGGAGCGGATCGCGCGCCGGGACGGCATGGTGCGGGTGGCGGTCGCCGCCCGTCAGCTGCGCAAGCCGGGCCCGCACCAGGCGATGCTCGACGCCGTCGACCTGGCGTTGATGCACGGCTGCACGCCGACGGTATACCACTGGCAGCGCGACAAGGCGATCGTCGACGCCGCCTGATCCCACGGCCCGGTCGGGGCACTACCCTGATCCGACATGAGCGATTCTTCGGCCGGCGGGTTCGCCGCCGACGCGATCATCGTCGGAGCCGGTCTGGCGGGCCTCGTGGCCGCCTGCGAACTCGTCGAACGCGGCCTGCGGGTGTTGGTCCTCGACCAGGAGAACAGCGCCAACCTGGGCGGGCAGGCCTTCTGGTCGTTCGGCGGGCTGTTCTTCGTCGACAGCCCCGAACAGCGCCGACTGGGGATCCGTGACAGCCATGAACTCGCGCTGCAGGACTGGCTGGGGACGGCGGCTTTCGACCGGGACGAGGACTACTGGCCCCGGCAATGGGCCTACGCCTACGTCGATTTCGCGGCCGGGGAGAAGCGCAGCTGGCTGCGTGCCCGGGGCCTGAAGCTCTTCCCGCTGGTCGGCTGGGCCGAACGGGGCGGATACGACGCGCTGGGACATGGCAATTCGGTGCCCCGCTTTCATATCACCTGGGGCACGGGACCGGCCCTGGTCGAGATCTTCGCCCGCCGGCTGCGCGACCGCTCGAACGTGCGCTTCGCGCACCGCCACCAGGTCGACGAGTTGATCCTCGAAGGGGGCGCGGTCACCGGCGTCCGGGGTAGCGTGCTGGAACCCAGCACCGCCCCGCGTGGGATGCCTTCCTCCCGAAAAGCTGTGGCGCAATTCGAGTTTCGTGCGCCGGGGGTGATCGTCACCAGCGGCGGCATCGGCGGCAACCACGATCTGGTGCGCAAGAACTGGCCCGCGCGGATGGGCCGGGTCCCCGGGCAGCTGCTCAGCGGCGTCCCCGCCCACGTCGACGGCCGGATGATCGACATCTCACAGCGGGCCGGTGCGCGGGTGATCAACCCCGACCGGATGTGGCATTACACCGAGGGCATCACCAATTACGAGCCGGTCTGGCCGCTGCACGGCATCCGCATCATCCCGGGCCCGTCGTCGCTGTGGCTGGACGGGGCCGGCAAGCGGCTGCCGGTCCCGCTCTACCCCGGGTTCGACACCCTGGGCACGCTGGAATACATCACCAGGTCCGGGTACGACTACACCTGGTTCATCCTCAACGCCAGGATCATCGAGAAGGAATTCGCCTTGTCGGGCCAGGAGCAGAATCCCGACCTGACCGGGCAGAGTGTGCGCGCGCTGCTGCGTAACCGTGCCAGTTCCGGGCCGCCGGCCCCGGTGCAGGCGTTTGTCGACCGTGGTGCGGACTTCGTCAGCGCCGATTCGCTGCGTGAGCTGGTGGCCGCGATGAACAAGCTGCCCGACGTGGCGCCGTTGGATTACTCCACCGTGGCGGCCGAGGTGACCGCCCGCGATCGCGAGGTCGCCAACAGGTTCAGCAAGGACGGCCAGGTCACCGCGATCCGCGCCGCCCGCGGCTACCTGGGCGACCGCTTCACCCGGGTGGTGGCGCCCCACCGGCTGACCGACCCGAAGGCCGGGCCGCTGATCGCGGTCAAGCTGCACATCCTGACGCGAAAGACGCTGGGCGGCATCGAAACCGACCTGCACGCGCGGGTGCTCAAAGCCGACGGCACGCCGCTCACGGGGCTGTACGCGGCCGGTGAGGTGGCGGGCTTCGGCGGCGGCGGCGTGCACGGCTACCGGGCGCTGGAGGGCACGTTCCTGGGCGGTTGCATCTTCTCCGGGCGCGCCGCGGGCCGGGGCGCGGCCGACGACATCACCTGAGGTTGGGCCCGCCCTAGCCTCGATTTTTCGTGCGGGTGGGGTTCGGGGGTGCTGAGCCATGAAGATCGCTGAGCGATAGCGATTTTGGGCTTGGGGTGTGTTTGGCCGTCCCGTGTCGCCGGGGTGGGCGGGCTTTCCTATGGCCGGTGGGTCTTTCGGGTCGTCGGGGCGGGTTTGCGGTGGTCAGGGGAAGGCGGCGCGGATGCGCTGCCAGGCGGTTGCGATGGCACCGGCCCAGCGCCAGGTGGCGTCGATGCGCAGCCGTAGTTGGCGGGCGCCGCGGGTGATGCGGGCCGCGACGTGTAGGACCCGGTAGCGGAAGGCGGTGATCTCGCAGCGGGCCAGCTGCGGGGCGTCGGTGAATCCGATCAGTTGGGCCCAGGCGACCAGATCGGCGGCGGCCAGGACGATTTCGAGCCAGGCGGCGTTGGACTGGAAATCATGACAGGGCAGGTTGGCCAGGCCGGCGGCTTTGGCTTCGCGGATGCGGTCCTCGACGCGGGCGTGCTGGCGGTGGCGCAGTTCCAGACCGGCCAGCTGCCCGGGAACCATCCCCGGTGGGGTGTCGGTGATGAAGGCGGTCACCCGCATGCCGTCGATGTCGGTGAAGCGCAGCTGCGCCCCGGGGTGTGGGCGTTCTTTGCGCAGCACCAGCCGGGTCCCGGCAGGCCAGGCCGACAGGTTGACCAGGCCGGTGGCCTCGGCCACCCACGCCCCGTCCCGGATCTGCCCATCGGAGTCGATCCCCGGATACCAGCCATCGCCGAGGTTGAGGGTGTCCACGGCGTCCTGGACCCGGGCATCGACGGGAAACCCGAAGGAGAACCCGACCCCGTGATCGCGGCAGGCCTGGGCAAACTTGTGGGTGGCTCCGGCGGAATCTGAGCGCACCACCACCGCCGGCGCGGCCGGGTTCTGCGGGCCGGGACGCCAATCTGCCGGCAGCGAATCCAAAGCCTGCTGAAGGACCGTGACGTGATCGGCGGCGGTATTGGATCCGGCGTTGCCTTTGCGCAGCAGCCCGGCCAGGGCCTCACCGCCGGCGATCTGCGGGCGGTCCAGAAACGCCAGCAGCGGGTGATGGCCGAACGACTTCTTCCACGTCGGGGCCGCCTGCGCCTTGTTGTCGGAATGGTCGATGACCAGCGTGGCGTCGATGTCGATGTACAGCGGCACACCCGCCGGGGGCGCGGCCCCGGCCGCCCAGGCCGCCGCCCGCGCCGATGCCCGCGCGGTGCGAACCTTCGGCAGGTGCGCGGCATCGATGCGATAATCGATCAGCCGCCACATCGTCGTTGTCGAGGCCTTGGCCCCGAACACATGCTCGCGATCCCCACACAACTGGCCGACCCCGTCGATGCAGTCCGCCCCGTCAGCCACCGCCGCGGCAAGATCGGCGAACACCGCACCCGGGGCATAAGTCCACGGCCCCTTGTAAGTATCGGCCAACACCGCCGTGACCTGCGCTGATAACCCGGTCAGATCGGCCAGTTCCCGCAACAGCCCCATCCCGGCGTGCGACACCACCCCGCGACCGTCCGCCGATACTTTCACCCGCCGCGTCACCGCGATACTCTTCACTTGCGAAGTGCCTTCCGCTCGCCATATGGAAACCTAGAGAATTCCCATTATGCGTTGCAGGACAGGCACTTTCGCGCATCAACACCCAGCTACTTCGGCATTCCGCGAAAAATCCGGGCTAGAAGGTGACCGCACTCTCCTCGGGTAATACCTGGAAGTCGGTGTCGGTCATCTCGGTGAGCCGCCCGTAGTAGAGGCCCCGGGCCTCGGGTGCGACGACGCCCTGGTGGATGGGCACCGCGCGCACGGGTGCCACCGCGCGCAGGTAGTCCACGGCCTCCGAGATCCGCATCCAGGGGGCCGCCGCCGGGGCGGCCAGCACGTCGACCGGCTCGTCGGGGACGAACAGCGCGTCGCCGGGATGCATCAGCCTGGCCGGATGGTCGGCGTCGCCCACCAGGTACGAAATGTTCTCTACCACGGGGATTTCCGGGTGTATCACCGCGTGCCTGCCGCCGACGGCCCGCACGGTCACCTCCCCGATCCGCAGCTCGTCGCCGACGTGTACCTCCCGGCACGGCGCGCCCAGTTGGGCGGTCGTCTGCGGGTCGGCGTACAGCGCGGCGCCCGGGTTGCCCTCCAGCAGCGACGGGAGCCGCGCGGTGTCGATGTGGTCGGGGTGCTGGTGGGTGACCAGGATGGCTGTCAGGCCGGTGGTCCCCTCGAAACCGTGCGCGAATGTGCCGGGGTCGAAGAGCACGCGGGTGTGGCCGAACTCGGCGAGTAGGCACGAGTGCCCGAAATGCGTCAGCTGCATGTCTACGATTGTGCCCGGACGAAGGTGGTGCCGATGCGGGTGATCCTGGCGATGATCGTGATCGCCGGTTGCCTGGCGGGTTCCCTGGCAGTCGTGGTGTCCGCGCACGCGGAGCCGGAAACCTGCCCACCCGTCTGTGATCAGATACCGGCCACCGCGTGGATGCCGGCGCGTGCCGTGCCGCTGGACCCCGTCTACCACTGGCCCGCACCGGCCGGTCTGGCGGTGCAGATCACCGGCATCGGCGACGGGGCCCGGTTCCGGTTCGAGGAGGTGTGCGCCACGCCGGCGGTCCCGCGGGATCCGCGCGCCGGCGCGGTCGCGGCCCGGGCGACCGTGGCGCACCCCGACGGCCAGTGGCAGCTGCAGGCGCAGATCCTGCACTGGCGCGGCGACACCGCCCGCGGCGGCCCGACCGCGGCCGCCGTGTTCGGCACCGCCGTCGCCGCGTTGCGCGGCTGCCAGCTCGGGGCGCCGCTGGAATCGCCGTCGGTCACCACCGACGGGCCCGACCGGGCGGCCGCGGTGATCTCCGGGCCGGTCATCGTGCACACCTACCTGCTCGCCCACCCGTCGAGCAGCACGATCGCCGAGCTCACGCTGTGGTCGTCAGCCCCGCCGCAGGTGCCCTGGCCCGCGATGGCCGACGAGCCGGTGCTCAACGCCATGGCCGCGCCCCTGTGCGAGGCGTACATCGCCTCGTGCCTGTGAAACCGCCGGCCGCCGGTAGAGTTGGCGCCGACAGAAACCGTCAGGAGGAGCGCCGGTGGCCCGGGTGATCGTCAACGTGATGCCCAAAGCGGAGATTCTCGACCCGCAGGGTCAGGCTATTGTCGGCGCGCTCGGCCGGCTGGGCCATCCCGGCATCTCGGATGTGCGGCAGGGCAAGCGATTCGAGCTCGAGGTCGACGACACCGTCGACGACTCCGCGCTCGCCGAGATCGCGGAGTCGCTGTTGGCCAACACCGTGATCGAGGACTGGACGATCACGCGGGAGGCGAGGTGACGGTGCGCGTCGGCGTCGTCACGTTCCCGGGTTCGCTCGACGACACCGACGCCGCCCGCGCGGTACGGCGGGTCGGCGCCGAACCCGTCAGCCTCTGGCACGCCGACGCCGACCTGCGGGGCGTCGACGCCGTGGTGGTACCCGGCGGCTTCTCCTACGGCGACTACCTGCGGGCGGGGGCGATCGCCCGGTTCGCCCCGGTGATGGCCGAAGTGGTCGGCGCCGCCGCACGCGGGATGCCGGTGCTGGGCATCTGCAACGGTTTTCAGGTCCTGTGCGAGGCGGGGCTGCTGCCCGGCGCGCTCACCCGCAACGTGGGCCTGCACTTCGTCTGCCGCGACGTGTGGCTGACGGTGGCGTCCACCGCGACGGCCTGGACGTCGCGGTACGAGCCGCGCGCGGACATCCTGGTCCCCCTGAAATCCGGGGAGGGCCGCTACGTGGCGCCCCGGGACGTGCTCGCCGAGCTCGAGGGCGAGGGCCGGGTGGTGTTCCGCTACCACGACAACGTCAACGGCTCCCTGCACGACATCGCCGGCATCAGCTCGGCCAACGGGCGGGTGGTCGGCCTGATGCCCCATCCCGAGCACGCCATCGAGGCGCTGACCGGGCCGTCCGACGACGGGCTGGGCCTGTTCTATTCGGCGCTGGACGCCGTTCTCGCGGTCTGAGCCGAAACCGCAGCGGCGGTGCTCAGCCGGCGTCGCGCAGCAGCGGCTGCTCCGGGTGCCACTCCACAACCGGGGTCAACTCGCCGAACAGTTCGATCGCGGCCGCGATCGTGTTGTCCACGAAGCGCGAGAAATCCTCGAAGGGGATGTCCTCGCGGATCCACTGCGACCGGCGGGCGATCACGCCGATGCGCTGCGGGTCGCAGGAATTGTGCACGATCGCGGTGACTTCGCGATCCTGCCGATTCCAGCCGTCCGCGAGGTGGGTCAGCCACGGGCGATCGGTGGCGGGGAAGAAACACGCGGGAACCACCCGAACCACCAGCACGTCGTCGTGCGCGGGGCACACCTCGAGGTGCACGTGCAGCCGTCGCGGGCGGGTGTTGGCGACGTAGAAGAAGTCGCCGTCGTGCTGGCCGCGGAAATACCGGCTACCGCGGGTACGCAGGTAACGTTCGATCAGGTCGGTGCAGAGCGGCTCACTCGTCATGAGTCCATGCTGCTGACAATGGCTTTGCGCAGCCTTGGAGCCAGGCTGGCCGGAACCGAAGAATCTGTTGAGAATTCGCTGAGTGCCGCGCCGGGAAACGCTCGGCCGACGAGCGGATTCAGAGCGGATAGAGCCCCGGCAGGTTGACCACGATGGCCTCCTGTGTGCTGCGGGCGATCACGACCTCGGCAGGTGTCGTCGGGTCGGGGTTTTCTTCGCGGTGCGGCAGGTAGGGCGGAATGAAGACGTAGTCGCCGGGCGCGGTCGCGATGCGCACCTCCCGGTCGCCGTCGTGGAAGACGAACTCCGGGTGGCCGGCGCGCACGTAGATCGCGGTCTCGGATTCGCCGTGATGGTGGTTGGCCGACGCGGCCTGCGGGGCGACGTGCGTCTCGCCCATCCACAGGCTCGCCGCGCCGACCGACCGGCCGGACAGGGCGGCGAAGCGCCGCATTCCCTCCGACTGCGCGGTGTCGGCGCTGAGCTCCGACGCCCGGACGTGGTGCACCCGCGGCGCGCCTGCCGCCGTGTCGTCGAAGTCGGGGTGAAAGCCGTCCGAGGTCGCCATCGCTCAATTATCGCGCGGGGCGTCCCGATACGCTTCGAGAAGTCTCAGCCACAGTTCGCTGATCGTCGGGATGCAGGGCACCGCGTGCCACAGCCGGTCGACGGGCACCCGCCCGGCGACGGCGACGATGGCCGAGTGCAGGATCTCGCCGACGCCCGGGCCGACCAGCGTGACACCCAGCTGGTGGCCCCCGTCGGCATCGACGACCATCCGCGCCCGGCCGGTGTACCCGTCCGCGTAGAGCTTGGCGCCCATCACGGCGTCACCGCTCTCGACGTCGACCGTGCGGACCCGGTGCCCGGCCTGCTCGGCCTGCCGCGCCGTCAGCCCGACCGCGGCGGCTTCGGGGTCGGTGAAGAAGGTCTGCGGCACGGCGTGGTGGTCGGCGGTCGTGGCGTGCGCGCCCCACGGCGCGGTGTCCAGCTGCTCCCTTCACTCGGCGCTGTGCATCTCAGTGCGGCCCGGCAAGCCGCTGTGCGAGGCGGCGCAGGTCGGCGACGACCAGGTCGGGCTGCGGCAGCCCGTCGACGGGCAGCGGCGGATTGCCCGGCCGCGTGACGAGGGCGGCGCCGAAGCCGACGTTCTGCGCGCCGAGCAGGTCCCAGGGGTGCGCGGCCACCATCATGCACTGGCCGGGGGACACCCCGAGCGTTTCGCACGCGTACCGGTACACCGCCGGGGCGGGTTTGAAGGCGTGCCGGGCGTCGACGCTGAGGCGCTGCTCGAAAAAGTGCGCCAGCCCGGAGTTTTCCAGCGCCGTGGGACCGTCCGGGTTGGGCGGTGAGTTGGTCAGAGTGGCCAGCCGGAAGCCGCCGTCGCGCAGCGCGGCGAGCCCCTCGCCCGCATCGGAGTGTGCCGGCATCGTGAGCAGACCGGTCCTCAGCCGGTCCAGGTCGTCGTCGGTCACGTCCACCCGGTAGGCCTCGCCCAGCAGGCGCAGCGCGCCCCGGGCGAGGGCGGAGAAGTCCACGTAGCCCTCGGTCAGCGTGACGGTCATCGAGTACATGACGAGCTGGGCAAACCATTCGCGCAGGATGCGGCGGTCGCCGAACAGCCGCTCGAAAAGCGGAGCCAGCGAACCGATGTCGAGGAGCGTCTCGTTAACGTCGAAAACGAGGACCGCCGGTGTGGTGGGCATGGCTGGTGATCACCGTTCTTCAGTGCGGGGATGTCAGGCCGTGCATACCCCAGCAGGCACAGACAAATCAGCGCCATCCCCGCCACCGGTCAGCGCAGTGCCACGCCCGCGGCGGCCGCGAAGCCGACGATCGTGACGAAGCTCACGATTGTCTGCCGTTTTGACGGTGAATCATCGACAAAATGGCTGGCGACGGAGCTGGCGAAAGTAGGGGTGTTATTCCCGACATCTGAGGTAAGACGGTTCAGTACTGCTTTGTGACGGCTCTTCTGCCGTAGTCGTGGGTCTGTGACCAGGGGGCTTGTGGCCCAACGCCGTGTCCTGCTTACGTTTTGGACTGTTATCGGGTTCAAGACGAAGGAGGGTGTACGGCGTTGGGTAAATCCAGGGTATTCGCGACGGTCCTCGGTGGCCAGGACATGGTCGTCGATGACGTGATGATCGAGACGGAGACTTCGCGCGGAAAACAGCCGGTGACCAGCGAGGTGCTGGTGTTTGAGGTGCGGCCCAAGGCGAACCAGGCCAGCCGGTGCTCGCGGTGCCGCAAACGCTGTGCGGGCTATGACGGCGGGGAGGGGATCAGGCGCTGGCGCACCCTGGATCTGGGGACGACGAAGGCCTATCTGCAGGCCGCAGCGCCGCGGGTAGCCTGCCCCGAGCATGGAGTGGTGGTGGCCCACCTGCCCTGGGCGCGGCCCGGGGCCCGTCACACCTGGGCGTTTGAGGACACAGCCGCGTGGTTGACCGCGCATGCCGCGATCAGTGTGGTCGCGGTGTTTTTGCGGGTGGCCTGGCGCACCATCGCCGCGATCGTGGGCCGGGTGGTCGCCGATGGCCGCGACACCAACGACCTGCTGGCCGGGTTGACCCGCATCGGCATCGACGAGATCGCCTACCGCAAAGGCCACCGCTATGTAACCTGCGTCATCGATCACACGACAGGCCGGCTGGTGTGGGCAGCCGAAGGCCGCAACCAGGACACCTTGGGCCGGTTTTTCGACCAGCTCGGCGCCCAACGTGCCGCGGCGTTGACTCACGTCAGCTGTGATGGGGCGGAATGGATTCACGCCGTGCTGCGGGACCGGGCCCCGGGTGCGGTGATCTGCCTGGATCCGTTTCATGTCGTGGCCTGGGCGCTCAAGGCCCTCGACAAGGTGCGGGTGCGTACCATGGCCCGCGCCGGTGTCCGCGACCGGCACGCGATGTGGGCGACCCGCAAGAACCCGGCCGATCTGACCGGTGAGCAACGCACCAGCCTCGCGTCGATCACGGCTACCAACGCCACGCTGTATCGGGCGTATCTGCTCAAAGAGCAACTCCGCGAAGTGTTTCGGGTCAAAGGCCGCGACGGCCATCGCCTGCTGGCCGGTTGGTTGTCCTGGGCGTCGCACTCGCGCATCCCGGAATTCGTTGCCGTAGCCCGCACCGTCCGCCGTCACAAGGAGCTCATCGGCAACACTCTCGACCACCAACTGTCGAATGCCCGCTCAGAGGCGACGAACACCCACCTGCGGGCATTGACCACGCGTGCGTACGGGTTTCACAGCCCTGAGGCGATGATCGGCATGGCCATGCTCACCCGCGGCGGCCTATGCCCCGCACTGCCCGGTCGAGCAGCATGAAACCAGACCCACAGAAACGTCAGGAGACCCTTTGTGACGCTCTAGTCATGTTATACAAATTTTTGTATAGTCGGGTTGTGAAGGAGGTCAGGTTCGTGGGGCGGGCGCTCGATGAGCTTAGGGAGTTTGCGTGTGATCACCTGAGTTGGCCCCAGTTGGGTCGTTTTTCTGCATGAATTTTGGCTCCACCTGGGCGGTGATCCGCTGGGCGGTGGGCTCAGCGTGTCGTCGCGAATATTGGCCCCACCCGGGATGCGATTTCCACGTCAGTCGTCATCGGCGTGGAGGTTCGGGAATGGCACGGTCGAAGGTGGAACTGTTCGAACAGATCAGGCGTGACAGGCGGGTCGAGGAGCTGTCGATCCGCGAGTTGGCTCAGCGGCATCGGGTGCATCGGCGCTCGGTGCGCCAGGCGTTGGCCTCGGCGGTTCCGCCGCCGCGGAAGGCCTACGGGCGGCGGCCGCGCCCGGCGATCGACCCGTATGTCGAGGTGATCGATTCCTGGCTGCTGGGCGATCACAAGGTGCCGCGCAAGCAGCGCCATACCGCGCGTCGGGTCTGGCAACGGCTGGTCGCTGAGCATGGCGCGCAGGTGGCCGAGGTGACGGTGTCGCGGTATGTCGCCCACCGCAAAAGCGAGCTGGGTCTGGACCGGGTCGAGGTGATGGTGCCCCAGACCCACGCCCCGGGCGCTGAGGCCGAGGTCGACTTCGGCGAGTTTTTCGCCACCATCGCCGGGGTGTTGGTCAAGGTGTGGATGTTCGTGATGCGCCTGTCGCACTCGGGCAAGGCTTTCCACGTGGGGTTTGCCACCCAGGCCCAAGAAGCGTTCCTGGAAGGACACGTGCTTGCCTTCGAGCATTTCGGTGCGGTGCCGGCCCGGATCCGCTACGACAACCTCAAGCCCGCGGTGGTGCGGGTGCTGCGTGGCCGGGACCGGGCCGAATCAGAACGATTCATCGCCCTGCGCAGCCATTACGGCTTCGACGGGTTCTTTTGCATCCCGGGCAAACAAGGAGCGCACGAGAAGGGCGGCGTGGAAGGTGAGATCGGCAGGTTCCGCCGCCGACACCTGGTTCCGGTGCCCAAGGTAGCGTCGTTGGCTGAACTCAACGAGGTGATCGCTGCCGCCGATTGGGCTGATGACGCCCGGGTGATCACCGGGCGGCCGGTCAGCATCGCGGCGGCGTTTGACGCCGAACGCGCGCATCTGTCACCGCTGCCCGATGAGCGCTTCGATGCGGCCCGGCTGCTGCAAGCCCGGGTCGATACCCGGGCCCGGGTCTGCGTGCGGCAGTGCTACTACTCGGTGCCGGTGCGCTACGCCGGGCGGCGCCTGGCGGTACGGCTGTCGGCGAGCCGGGTCGAGATCCTCGACGGCGCGCAGGTGGTGGCCGCCCATGAGCGGGCGGCCACCAAATACGCCCAGGTCCTCGTCTTGGATCACTACCTGGAAGTCCTCAAGATCAAACCGGGTGCGCTACCGGGGGCGACCGCGCTGGCCCAAGCCAAAGCGTGTGGGGCGTTTACCGTTACCCACCAACGGTATTGGGACGCCGCCCGCCGCGAACGCGGCGACCAGGCGGGCACCCGGGCGTTGATCGAAGTCCTGCTCGCCCACCGCAGCCTGCCCGCCACCGCGATGATCGCCGCGATGGACAAAGCAGTCGACGCCGCCACGCTGGACCCGCAGGCGGTGCTGATCGACGCCCGCCGCCACGCCGGCGGCGCGCTCGCGCCGGTCATCCCGATCGGTGCGCTGGCGCGCTACGACCGGCCCGCCCCAACGCTGACCGGCTACGACGACCTGCTGAGCACCAACGCCACGATCCAGAGCGCACCATGAGTGCTCGAACCCAGGACGCCGCCCAAGCCGCCATCGGTGCCGCGGCCCGCGAACTGCATCTGCCCACCGTCCGCGACGAAGCCACCCGCCTGGCCGAGATCGCCGTGCGGGAACGTCAAACCCACCTGGGCTTCCTCGCCGAAGTCCTCACCGCCGAAGTCGACGACCGCAACGATCGGCGCCGCGCTCGGCGCATCAGCGAAGCGAAATTCCCTCGCCTCAAACGGCTCGCCGAGTTCAACACCGACGCCGTGGCATCGGTCAGCGCCGCGCAGCTGGCCACTTTGGCCGGCGGCGCCTGGATCGACAACGGGCAACCGCTGGTGCTGCTCGGCGACTCCGGGACCGGCAAAACACATCTGCTCATCGGCCTGGGACTGGCGGCCTGCGAACAAGGCCGCCGGGTCCGCTACGTGACCACCGCACAGCTCGTCAACGAACTCGTCGAGGCCGCCGACGACCGGCAACTATCCCGCGTCGTTGGTCGATACGCCCGCCTGGACCTGCTGCTGCTCGACGAGCTGGGCTACGTCCAAATCGACACCCGCGGAGCCGAACTGCTGTTCCAGATCATCACCGAACGAGAGGAACGCGCCAGCATCGCCATCGGCACCAACCTCCCCTTCAGCGAGTGGGGAACTGTCGTCGCCGATCCGCGCCTGGTCGCCGCGATCGTGGACCGAATCACCTTCAACGCCCACATCCTCGAGACCGGCACCCAGTCCTACCGGCTACGCACCAGCAAGACCCGTCGAACCAAGAACACCCCCTGACCAGCGAAAGGAAAAACGACCATGCCCGACATCACCATCAACAGCGGCGACGCCGCCGAATTCGCCGACCTGCTGAGCTGCCTGCGCGACTGGATCGACCTCGAGCAAGACCAACTCGATCCGCTGCTGACCAAACACGGCTACGACCTCACCGGCCTGCGGGTCGGCCTCGACCAACTCAGCGCGCTGCTGAGCCGCAACGACGACGAACCGGTGTTCTGATGCCAGACACAACCACAACCACCGAGCACCTCACCGCCGGCCAACTGGCCGACCGGGCCGCGCACGCCATCTACCAGCTCAACCACCGCACCCACCCGGGCGGTGACGACCTCGTCTATCCCGCCGACACCGCCGCGATCATCGCCACCCTGGCACACATGACCGGCATGCTCCCGCAGTTGCTCGCCCAGCTCACCCGCTGGCTGGCACACCAGCACCAAACCGGCAGGCTGACCCTCGACTCACTCGCGCCGCAGCCCGACCTCGCCCCGACGATGCACGCCCTGACCAGCAGCCTGCAACACGCCATCGAACACGCGCAGCACACCGCCGCCGAACTCGACACCGCACACCAACACGCAACGCACCTCGCCGCTGCCGAACCAGCCACCAACGATCAAGAACCGAACACCGCCACATGGGGCCAAAATTCATGCAGATCAGTGGGGCCAAACCACTTGACGAAACGCAGGAGTTCCCCGATCACGCGAGACATGACTCCGGCGTTGAGCTGTACCGCGTACAGCAGGGGCTGGACCCGAAGGACTGGAAGCCGATGAGCACTGTCGGCCCGGGCGTCCGGGAGATCCGAGTCAAAACCGCCGAGGGCATCTTCCGCACCATGTACACGACGGTGATCGGTGAATGCGTCTACGTCCTGCACTGCTTCACGAAGAAGACCCAGAAGATACCGAAGTCGGCGAAAGACCTCTGCAAGAAGCGATTGGAAGCGGCCCGTAGGGACGCAGCACACAGGGAAGGAGACACACCATGAGCGACGAAGTGCGGAGCTTCACCAACGTGTGGGACGCTATCGCGGACACCCCTGAAGAGGCAGCCAACCTGCGTGCCCGCGCTGACCTCATCCTCGCCGTCGGGAATCGGCTCACCGAGTTCGGGTGGTCGCAGACCACCGCGGCGCGCAACCTCGGGATCACCCAGCCCCGGGTGTCCGATCTCATCCGCGGGAAGATCAGCAAGTTTTCCCTGGACACGCTGGTAAATCTCGCCGCTCGGATGGGACTACGCACCCAGCTGGTCATCACGGCCGACGCGGATACACCGCACCCAGTCGGATCGGGCGGCTGAGCGGGTGCGGGCACGAGGCGATGTCGATGATCATCTGCCCTGTCCTCAGCTCCAGACGCGGTGCGCGTTCATGAGCACGTCACTGCCAAATATCTGAATGAACCGAAGGTAAGGTCCTGAAATGAGGTTCCCCAGAAACGGTGGACATCTGAGATAGCGGGACGGTGGTCCCCTGGAAGGATGTTCCTATGTCACGAGCTCGGCGATCGTATACCCCTGAGTACCGGGTGGAGGCCGCACATCGGGTGATCGACGGCAATCGGCGTGTTGCTGAGGTTGCCCGCGAGCTGGATTTGCACGAGAATCTGCTGCACACCTGGGTGCGTGATGAACGCCGGCGGATGGCCGCTGCCGGTGCTGGAGATCGATCCGATCCCGGTGGAGGCGAACCGCTTTCGACTGAGGAGCGGGCGGAGTTAGTGCGGCTTCGAGCGCAGGTGGCCGAGCAGTCGAAAGATATCGCGTTCCTGGAAAAAGCCTCGGCGTACTTTGCGGCAGCACATCGAAGGTGAGCAGATATGAGCTCATCGCCGCAGAGTGCGCCGACCACGACGTCACGCGCATGGCCGGCCTGCTTGGTGTGTCACGGTCGGGCTACTACAAGCACCTGCAGGTCCGCACCGCCGATGAGCCCGGCCCGCAGCTGCAGCGGCGCCGGGACCTGGAGGTCAAGATCTTGGCTCATCACCGTGCGTCGAAGGGCACCTACGGCTCACCGCGGATCACCGCCGATCTGCACGACGAGGGTGAGCGGGTGTCGGTCAACACGGTCGCCAAGATCATGGCCGAGCTGGGCATCGAGGGCATCAGCCCGCGCACGTTCAAGACCACCACCGTGGTCGACCCAGCGGCGTCATTTCCGCCGGATCTGGTCGGACGGCGCTTCGATCAGGGCCGCTGTGATGCGGTGTGGTGCTCGGATATCACCTATCTGACCTGCGGCGAAGGCGACATGTACTTGTGCGCGATCCGTGATGAGCATTCTTGGCGGGCCCTGGGCTGGAACACCGATGACCACATGCGCACCGAGCTGGTCACCTGTGCGGTCGATCGGGCGGTGTTCGTGCGCGGCGGCCGCGTCCATGGGGTGATCCTGCATTCGGATCGCGGCAGCCAGTACACCGCCCACGACATGGCCACAGCGTGTGCCGAGCACAGATTGCGCCGCTCGATGGGGGCCACCGGGATCTGCCTGTTGACCGGCTAATCGGGGACGCCAGAAGCACGTAAACGACACGCCAGCAAGGGAAATGCTTGACCTAAAGTATGCGGCGGAGTTGCACTTGTTTCATGACGATTCAGCATCAGCTGCGTCTGGAAGCAGGCGCCGATATCGCCTGGGTGTTGTCCGGTCCGGGTGCCGGGAAGTATGCGTTGGTCAACGAGTACCTCGGGTATCTGGCTGACCGGAATTATTCTCCCCGCACCCTGCGGGCCTACGGGTATGACCTGTTGGCGTTTTGTCGTTGGCTCGACAGCGTCGACGTCGAGTTGGTTTCGGTGACTACCGAGACCGTGCTCGACTTCATGCGGTACTGCCGGCAGACGCCGGTCGCGGGACGCCCGGCCAATGTGGTGTCGATGACCGGCAAACGTCTTGACCATTATTCCTCGACCACCATCAACCACCGACTTGCCGCGTTGACGGGGCTGTTCACCTTCCGGGCGCTGCGTGACCCCGGGCTGCGTAGCCCGATCCCCAGCGGCCGCGAAGCGCGGCGTGTCAGTGCCGAGGAACGCAGCGGTCTGCTCGGGCATCTGGTCCGGCCGAAACGACGGTCCGCGCTGCGCCTGCGTGAACCGCGGCGGCTACCGCGGGCATTGAATCGGCGCGAGACCGCGGAGCTGTTGTCGAGCCTGCGGACCTGGCGCGACCGGGCGCTGGCCGGTCTGATGTTGTTGTCCGGGTTGAGATCCGGTGAGCTGCTGACCCTTGAGGTTACCGACGTCGACATCGGGGCCCGCTGGGTGCGGGTGATGGGCAAAGGCGCCAAGGAGCGTCGCGTGCCTCTCGATATGGAGGTCGCAGGGTTGATCCAAACCTACCTGCTCACCGAGAGACCCGAGTCGACAAGCACCCGCCTTTTCCTGGTCGCCAAGGGCCCCCACCGGGGTCAGCCGTTGACCGCGGCCGGGCTGCGCACGATCTTCCGCTATCACCGGGCCAAGTCCGGAGTGCGCGCTGGTCACCCGCATGCGTTGCGTCATACCTTCGGCACCGCGATGGCCGAGGCCGGAGTGGATCTGGCGGTGATGCAGGCACTGCTGGGACACTCCCACATCGACACCACAGCCCGCTACATCCATCTGGCACCCACCCATGTCAAGGCGGAATTCGATGCTGCCCGAACACGATTACGTTCCCGCACCTGAGACACCGGCGCAGATCTACGCCGCCTACCTCGTGCACCTGCAACGGCGAGACCGCGGCAATACCGCCTACGCCCAGGCCGCCCGCTCGTTTTTGCGGCGCTGGCCCCGAGTCCAGACGTGGGCTGACATTCCCCTCGACAAGCAGCTGGCCGCGAACTGCTCGACACGCCCGTTCATCACCTTCTTGATGGTCAGCCGACGCCTGCAACCGGGCTACGACTACCTCGTGCACCGTAAACTGTCGAGCCTGTGGCATGAGCTGACCGACAGTTGCCTGCAACCCGATCTCGAACAGTTCATCAGCGCAGCATTGGAATTGGGCTTTTCCGAACGGGTCGCCTCAGCCATCGGCTCGCAGATCATCGCCCGGCTGCTGATCCAGACCGCCCAGCCCCTGACCGAAATACGGGAAAGCGATCTGCAGGAATTGCTGCATGCCTGCGATGTTCGCCAAGAACGTACCGGACGCGGTGCCAAACACTATCGCAGCACCACCCACAGTGCCCGCCAGATCCTGTTCCACCTCGGCGTGCTCGACAGCCAAGCGCGACCGGCGGTCACCGCGTTGACCCTCGAGCAGCGGATGGTCGACGTTCCTGCCGCGCTGCGCCCGGCGTTCGTGGCCTACCTGAACCGCAAATACGCCACCTGCGTGCCCAAAACCGTCAGCTCGCTGGCCACCCGATTGGCCCATTTCGGGCGCTACCTCGCCGCCGCCGATCCCAGCTTGACCTCGCTCAATCAACTGGACCGCCGCCGGCACATCGAGCCGTTCATCACCTCGCTGACCACCGCCACCAACAGCGTCACCGGTGAGCCGATCACCGTCGCCGATAGGATCAGGCGCATCCATGCGGTGGGCAACTTCCTGGCCGAGATCACCGAATGGGGATGGGACGACGCCCCACCGCGGCGCCTGATCTTCCGCACCGATCTGCCTCGCCCACCGCGCTTCCTGCCCCGGTATCTGCCCGTCGACGCAGACCGCAAACTCACTGCCGCACTGGCGAAATCACCCTACCGACTGGCCGCCGATGCGCTGCTGGTGCAGCGGGCATGCGGACTGCGCATCGGCGAACTGCTCGACCTCGAACTCGACTGCATCCACGAGATCCCCGGACAAGGATCCTGGCTCAAAGTTCCCCTCGGCAAGCTCAACTCCGAACGCATGATCCCAGTCGACGACGAGGTCCTCACCCTCGTGGACCGCATCACCACGATCCGCTCCTGCGGGCGGCCCATGATCCATCCCCGCACCGGTGCACCCGCAGACTTCCTGTTCACCCACCACGGAAAACGACTCTCCCAGAACGCAGTACGTGAAGAACTGAAGCGGGCAGCCCAGACCGCCGGCCTGGAGCACATCACACCGCACCAACTGCGGCACACCTACGCCACCGCGTTGATCAACGCCGGAGTATCACTACAAGCCCTCATGGCACTACTCGGCCACGTCTCCAGCCAGATGAGCCTGCGCTACGCCCACCTCTTCGACCACACCGTGCGTACCGAATACGAACGCGCCCTGGACCTGGCGAAAAGCCACATCGGAGCGCTGCCGACCACCACAGCCTCACTGCCGATCACCGATATCACCGGCACCGGATGGAAAGACGCACCGGCCATCAAATCCCGCCTGGCCGGCGGCTACTGTCTACGAGCGCCTGCGCAAGGATCCTGCCCCTACGCCAACATCTGCGAACACTGCCCAAGCTTTCACACCGACGCCACCCACCTCGCCGTCCTTGCCGCCCAACGCATCGACGCCCAGGATCTGGCCGCAGACGCAGAAAAACGAGGATGGATCGACGAAGCAGACCGCCACCGCAAGCTCGTCTCCAGACTCGACGCCCTCATTGCCCAATCGGAACCCGCATGAAGGAAAGCATTCTGCTGCGAGTCGAACGTGTCTGCGCCGAGCTCGCCACCTCAGGCCAGCCCATCACCTTCACCGCCGTCGCCGAAAACGCCCAGATCAGCCGCACGACGCTCTACCGCGACCACCAACTACGCGCCATCGTCGACGAACACCGCACCCGACAAACCGACGCCCGCACCCTCACCGGCCTGGCCACCGAAGTCGCACACCTGCGAACCGCCGTCGAAGAACTCGCCGCCGGAGTCAAACGCCACGAAGAACAACTCCGCAAGCTCACCAAATCAGCACCCCGACGATGAACCATTCCGCCCGACACCGCGACTCCATGAGCCCGGATTAGCCGGTCAATGTTGGGACAACGCCGGCGCCGAATCGCTGTGGTCAACGTTCAAGCACGAATGCTACTACCGGCACGCCTACGCAACAAAAGCGGAATTGATTGCAGCAGTTGACAATTGGATGCATTTCTACAATAATCAACGAAGGCATTCAGCAATCGGGATGCGCTCACCTATCAACTACGAGTGCTCGCTGACTGTCACCACGGAAGCAAGTTAACCGTGTCCACTTTTTTGGGGGAACCCCAAAACCCGAACGTGTGGACTGGCCGATCTGCCGCGGTCCATGGGGGTAGATTTCCGGATTGCAACAAAGGTCAGTTGTCTATGCCGCTTCGCTTGACTGTCAGCAACAAAAGGGCTGGTAGGAGTCCGATGATAGGCATGGGGTGTCATTTGCGACTCCTGAGGTAGGTCGACTGGCTGTGTTGAAGCTGTACAAGCGACAGGAGCACCGTCTCGTCGCGGGCTGGCCTGCTCCGTCACGCCCCGATGCGTCCGAGGTACTCATCGAGCGCGTGGCGCATGACCTCGCTGGGTGTGGTGTGTTCGGCGGATACATAGGCATCTAACCGCTTGTTCAACTCAGCGGGCAATCGTATGGTGCGTGTCGGGCTGGAACCCCGGCGGCTCTCACCGACCGGGCGGCCCATCCGCAGCGTCGATCCCATCTCCAAGGGGCCGGCAACCGTGTAGTCACCGGACTCGACGGCGCGGCTCATCTCGGCGTAGTCCTTCGCGCTCCGCTTAGCCATCGTTAGTTCTCCTTTCCATACTGCGGACCGATGAACAGTCGCTGCCTCACCACCTGACCCCGAAGATCGATGGCGCTTCCTGAAATGTCGTAGATATCATTCGCGGTTTTCTCGGTGAGCAGCATCGAATGGAACACTGCCCAGGTCTCTCCATCCTCATCCTCGGCGGCAACCTCGATCCAAGGTTCTTGCCCAACCTGGCCCACGAACATGTAGGAGTCCGCATCGGGATATGGCGTGATGATCGCGTACCGCAGAAGCGGATACGAGATCACCGCGCGCATCTCATCACCTGTAATGCTGTGCTGCCACGCGTGAGGCAAAATTTCGATGCGCACACTGGATAATTGTAAGACACTTATAGCCATCTCACAATGCTTGACGTTGAACGCCGCAGCGAAGCTCGCCAGCTGTCTTTACCGGCACCGGATGGGGGTAGATTCCCGACTTGTCACCAAGGTGAGGTACCTGTGTCATTTTTGGCCGTAGAAATCGGCAAAATCGCCGCTAAAAGCGTCGGCGGGGGCATGGGGTGTTGTTCGCGACATGGGAGGTGGCCCGTGTGCGTGGGTCTACTTGAGCGCCGTTGAGTGTGGAACCGGAGGGCGTGGGCCGAGTGCTGGCTAAGCGAATCCGCCCATGTACTTGAGCTAAAGCGTCGCGGTGGATGTCGGTAACCGCTCGGGAGGGCGAGTAGCGCCGTCTTGTACCTGAATGACGTATCCGCAGTATCGTAGTTGTTCGTAGTATATTGTAGGCGTGCGGGTTGACTGGAGTAAGCGGGCCGGCTACATCGGGGAGCGGCACGGCATCTCTGTGGCCTGGGCGGATGAGGCGGTTAACGACCGTCACGCCGTCTGGCAAGTGCCTGACCCGGCCAGCCGGTCGGGCCTGTTGATTCGGGTGATCGGTTATTCGCCGTCAGTACGAGCGGTGCTGACAGTGATTTTGATATCCCCGACGCGGACCCTGATGAGCGCCCCGACGGCGAGTGGTGGGGCAGCAATGCCTGGATGGCGAATGAGCAGGACCGGAGTCTCTACAGTGAGGAGCAGCAAGAATGAGCCGGATTGATGATTTGCTCGCCGACGAAGGCGCGCGTGCGGAGGCCTACCAGGGTGGCCCGGTGCCTGGGCATGTCACGACCAGCCGTCCCAATCTTGGCCGTCAGACCGTGGTTTCGGTGCGCTTGGCAGCCGATGAGCACGAGCGACTGAGTCAGGCCGCCCATAAAGCGGGAATGTCGCTGTCGACCCTCATTCGGGTATGGGCCGTTGATCGACTCCACGCCGAAGATCATGGTGAGTCGGGCACCATAGCCGAACGGCTGGCACGGCTCGAACGCGAAGTGTTCAAGCGGCCGGCCTAACGGCGGCACCTGTCTGGCGCCACCTTCTCGGCCGAGCGCCAAGGGGGTAGATTCCCGACTTGCAACAAATGTCAGCTGTTTATGCCGCCTCGCTTGACTGTCGGCAACAAAAGGGCTGGTAGAGGCTCCTGGTGGGGCGGGGGGGTGTTACTCGGGACATGTGAGGTGACATGCATCAGTGCCGCCGGTAGCGATTCCACGGACCTCCTCAATGGCGACGCCAGCGGGTTGGCGGACTCAGGGCACCTGGTGCCGAGTGGCAGTCAGGCCGCGGTGTGACCGCCGTTGTCAAGTTTCTCTGCGATCCAGACTTTGATGAGTGATTGCCGGGTGACTCCGAGCCGGGTTGCTTCCCGGTCGAGTTCGGCGATCATCCAGACCGGGAAGTCGACGTTGACCCGCCGGTGTTCCGCTCCAGGGCGCCGCGCCCGCGCGGTATCGAGGGCAGCTGACATGTCCTGGCCGCTGTCGAACCATTCGTCGAACTCGCTAGCTTTCATAGATTGCTGCCTCTCCTTCCCGTGAGCGGCGTACAGAGATGATTCGAACACGATCATCTCGATAGGTCACTACTGCTGACCAACATCGACCGTCGATCTGACCGATCACCATCCACCTCGACTCGTCCGTCGTGCGTGCCGGTACTTCAATGCGGCGCGGATCCGACCAGATGGACTGTGCGGCATCGAAGTCGATGCCATGCTTGGCCAGGTTTGCCGCGCTCTTGGCGGGGTCAAACTCGAAGTCAAGCATGTGCAGAAATTATACCGTAATGATGCAGATTTCACTGCTAGTCGGTGCGGGCCGCAAACCGACTCATGGCGGGCGATAGCAGGTAGATTAACGACTTGTCAGCAACGACCGCATCCTGAGCAGCCTGCGCATCCGCTGCGGGACGTCTTCGTGGGCGGAGTGATCGACGACCTCCCAGTACAGCGCCCAGATAGGTGATGTCGACGAGGACGAAGACGGACGCGTACGACGCCACGGGCGCCGCGGCCAGCCTGCTGTCGGCGATCCACTCGGTGGTGAAGGGGATCAGCGACACCGAGAACAGATGCGCGAAATTCGACCAGACCAGCCGCGGCGTCGGGCCCTTGGCGTAGCCGAGCAGGTAATGGTGGTTCACCGGGACGATGGCGATGAACCCGTAGCTGACCACATAGCTCAGCCCCGGGCCACTGCGGAAGCAGGGCGCCCAGGCTGTGGTCGTGCGGCGGCCTGAGCTGGAGGACCAGGATGGTGATGAGCACCGCGAACACGCCGTCGGAGAACGCGAGCACCCGTTCGCAGCCACCCCGCGTGCCCATCTTGGCGCCACCGTCCCGGCTCGTCCGTGTCGTCCCAGCTAAATGGGCGAATTGACCCAATATTGTGGGCCAGTAGGCCCAGAATTGTCCAGCTTGCGCTTACCCCGGGCGGGTCGTCGGGTGGCCGGCGCGGACCGCGTCGCAAAGGAGCGCACGTAGTCCACTGCGGCCTGGACTGCGAACCGCAGCGGGTCGCCGTCGCCGGTGGCGTGGGTGAGCATGGCGCCGCCCTGATGTGCGACGACCAGCGACACGGCCAGGTGGCGCGGGTCGGCGTCGGGGCGCAGTTCCCCGCGGTCGCGCATCGCGGTCAGGCCGGCCCGGAACAGCCCGATCCACTCGTCGTATCCGCCGGAGAGGTCGGCGTGCAGCTCGTCGTCGGCGTCGATGAGTTCGCCGGCCAGCGAGCCGTAGACACAGCCACCCACCCGGTACACGGCGTCGATGTCGGCCACGCAGGCGTCGGCCCACGCCTGCAGGGAGTCGAGGGTGTCGAGGGAAGCGAACTGCGGCTGCGCATGAAAGGACCGCACGTCGGAGCGGCGCGCGGCGACCACGTGGCGCGTCAGCTCGTGCTTGTCGCGGAAGTAGTGCGAGATCTGCGATCCGCCCACCTTGGCCGCGCGCCGCACCTGATCGATGCTGGTGTTGGCGATGCCGCGCTCGAAGATGAGGCGGGCGGCCACGTCGACGATGCGGGACCGGGTTGCCAGTCCCTTGCGGGTGAAGCGCGAATCCTCAGTCACGTCTGCGCCTTTGGCGTCCGGCCGGACGGGGGCTCCGCTCGGCGGGATCGGTGGCGAACATGCGGAGATAGTTGACGGCGAACCGGGTGGCGTCGGCGTGCGGCCATTCCGCCCGGTAGGTGAAGGCCAACGTGCCGCCCCCCTGGTGGGCGCTGACGACGACCACGGCCAGCCGGCGGGGGTCCGCGTCCGCCCGGAGCGCGCCGCTGTCCTTCATCCGCTGAATCGCGTTGGCCAGCAGGTCGATCCAGCGCGCGTACCCTTCCGCCAACGTGGCGCGCGTGGCGTCGTCGGATTTCGCCAGCTGCGCGGCGAGGGCATGGTAGGTCGGCATTCCCGCGTACCCGATGCGGCGCAGGTAGCGCATGTTGAGATCGATCCAGCGCTCGAAGTCGTCGAACGACTCCAGGCCGTGCAGCCCCGGCTGGCGGTGAAAGTCCAAAACCACGCCGATCTGGCGACGCAGGACCGCCCGGATCAGGGCGGCCTTGTCCGCGAAATAGTGCGCCAGCTGCGACCCGCTGACCGACGCCGCCCGGCGGATGTTCTCCATGTTGGCGGCCGCCAGGCCCTCGGCGACGATCAGCTGGGCGGCGGCCTGCACGATGCGGTCGCGGGTGGCGCGCCCCTTGGCGGTCAACCGTTGTTCGTCCTGAACCTCGGGCTCGGCCATCGCGTCAGGGTAACGTGCGCGCGCCCCGGGTTATGGGACATCCAGCCCAGGGAGCGCGTGGCGGTGCACGCCCCCGAGGGGTCTCGTCAGGGTGTCGGGTGGACCGTGGCGAGGAAGTCGCGGATCAGGCCGGTGACGTCGTCGTGCGCGGACTCCGGCAGGAAGTGTCCGCCGTCGAGCAGGTGGATCTCGGCATCGGGCAGGCCTCCTATTTTTGCGTCGGCCATCCCATTATGCACCCGGGCGCGCGGTTCGCCAGGGGCTTTGTGGGTCAAATGTCCCAATCGACGGCGCTGCGGGGCTCCGCGCGGCTGCTAGCAGCCCAGGCAGACCGACGCCTCCGCGGTGTAGCACAGGAACGTCATCGTCTCCTGCAGATACAGTTGCACCGTGTCGGTGTCGTGGCTGGTGTAGCCGATCGCGACGTCGGTGCCCAACTGCAGGTCGAAGTCGCCGCCGCGGGTGGTCAGCACCATGGCGCCGTCGATGGCGGGCGCCCAGATGATGTCGCCGCCGACCAGCCGGCTCAGGTGCTCGCGGATCGGATATCCGTGTTCGGTGGTCTCGCTGACCTTGGTGTAGACCTCGGCGGCCAGCAGCACCGAGTACGGCCCGTCGACACCGGCCAGCCGCAGCGCGGTCAACGCCTGCGAGATCGCATCCGGCATGTCGCGCGGATCCTCCGGCAACGTCACCGGGGGGTTGGAGGTGCAGCTGCGGATGCCGTCGATCGACGCCGCGGGGTAGCCCTCGAAGATCGCGCGGTCCTCGACGAAGGCCAGCTTCTTGGCGGCGGCCTTGACCGCGTCCCAGTCGGCGTCCTGCGCACCCCGCCCCACGTTGTCGATCTCGTAGCGGGACAGGGTGAACGGAACCCGCAGCCGCACAAGCGGTTTACTGGCGCGCAGGTGCGCGACCACGCCGTCGGTGGGCGCCTCCACGTCCAGCAGCCGTCCCGTGCTGACCGCCGCGGTCGCCGGCCCGCCGGGGCCGCTGACGTCGACCACCCGCCGGCCGGCGATGTGGCGTTTGAACGTCCGCGTGGCCTCGGTTTCGATCTCGTTCCACGCCGCTTCGGTGACCGGTGCCAGCTCGCGGTAGAGGTTGTTCATCAGGAGGTTCCTTTCAGGCTGCCGATCGACAGCGAGCCGCTTTCGGGGGTGGGGTCGGACGCGGAACCGGCCCGACGCCCCGGCGTGCCGGGCAGCGCCGGTGGGTCGTCGAGAAAGTCGACGGTGGGGGAGAAGAACATCCCCCCGGTCAGCGCGGTGGAGAAATCGAGTATGCGGTCCGTATTCCCCGGCGGATCGCCGAGAAACATGTTGCGCAACATCTGCTCGGTCACCGCAGGCCGGCGCGAATAGCCGATGAAGTAGGTGCCGTACTCGCCCGCGCCCACCTCGCCGAACGGCATGTTGTGCCGCACGATCTTCAGCTCGGTGCCGTCGTCGTCGGTGATGACGTTGAGCGCGATGTGGGAGTTGGCGGGCTTGACGTCCTCGTCGAGTTCGATGTCGTCGAGCTTGGTGCGGCCCACCACGCGTTCCTGCTCGGGTACCGGCAGCGACTCCCACTCCGGCATGTCGTGCACGTACTTCTGCACGTGCACATAGCACGACCCGGCGAAGTCGGGGTCCTCGTCACCGATCATGGTGGCGCTGAGCGCGATCGGGCCGTCCGGGTTTTCGGTGCCGTCGACGAATCCCAGCAGGTCGCGGTTGTCGAAGAACCGGAATCCGTGGACCTCGTCGACGACGGTGACCGCCCCGGCCATGGCTTTGAGGACTCGCCCGGCCAGCTCGAAACAGACGTCCATGCTCTCGGCCCGGATGTGGAACAGCACGTCGCCGGGGGTGGTCGGGGCCGTGTGCCGCGGCCCGGTCAGTTCGATGAACGGGTGCAGCTCGGCGGGCCGCGGGCCGCTGAACAACCGGTCCCAGGCGGCGGAACCGATGGAGGTGATCATCGACAGCCGCTTGGCCGGGTCGCGGAAGCCGAGGGCGCGCACCAGCCCGGACAGGTCGGGCAGCGCGTCGTGCACGGCCGCCTCCCCGCCCTCGTTGATCGTGACCACGAGGAAAATCGCAGCGGGCGTCAGCGGCGCGAGGATGGGTTGTGGCTGAACGGACGGCACTCTTTCGACCCTATCGTGAACGCCGCCGGGCCCGGCAGCCATGATGGTGGACGTGTCCGGAGAGCGAACAGACGGGGCGCTGACCGCCAGCGCCCGTGGCCTCTGCGACTTCATCGACGCGTCCCCGTCGCCGTTTCACGCCTGCGCCACGGTCGCCGGGCGACTGCGCGGCGCCGGGTACACCGAGCTCGGCGAGACCGACCGCTGGCCGGACCGGCCCGGCCGGTACTTCACCGTACGGGCCGGGTCGCTGGTCGCCTGGAACTCCGAGGGGGCCGACGGCCCGTTCCGCATCGTCGGCGCCCACACCGACAGCCCCAACCTGCGGGTCAAGCAGCACCCCGACCGGCTCGTCGCCGGCTGGCGGGTGGTCGCGCTGGAGCCCTACGGGGGAGCCTGGCTCAACTCCTGGCTGGACCGCGATCTGGGGATCAGCGGACGCCTGGCGCTGCGCGAGGGCACCGGGCTCGGCCACCGGCTCGTCCGAATCGACGACCCGCTCCTGCGGGTGCCGCAACTGGCCATCCATCTGGCCGAGGACCGCAAGACGCTGACCCTGGACCCGCAGCGACACCTCAACGCGGTGTGGGGGGTCGGCGGGCAGCCGGGAGCGTTCGTCGGCTACGTCGCCGAGCGCGCCGGGGTGGCGGCGTCCGACGTGCTGGCCGCCGACCTGATGACGCACGACCTGACGCGCTCGACGGTGGTCGGCGCTGAGGCCGACATGGTGAGCGCTCCGCGGCTGGACAACCTGGCCAGCTGCTATGCGGGCACCGAAGCGCTGCTGGCCTTCGAGCCGCGCGGCTTTCTGCCGGTGCTGGTGCTCTTCGACCACGAGGAGGTCGGCTCGACCTCGGACCACGGCGCGCAGTCCAACCTGCTGAGCACCGTCCTGGAACGGATCGTGCTCGCGGCCGGCGGCACCCGCGAGGACTTTCTGCGCCGACTGCCGGCGTCGCTGCTGGCCTCGGCGGACATGGCGCATGCCACCCACCCCAACTACCCGGATCGGCACGAGCCCGGCCACCCGATCGCGGTCAACGCCGGGCCGGTGCTCAAGGTGCACCCGAACCTGCGCTACGCCACCGACGGACGCACGGCCGCGGCCTTCGCGCTGGCGTGCCGGCAGGCCGGGGTGGGGCTGCAGCGCTACGAGCACCGGGCGGACCTGCCGTGCGGTTCCACGATCGGCCCGCTGGCCTCGGCCCGGACGGGCATCCCGACCGTCGACGTCGGCGCCGCCCAGCTCGCGATGCACTCCGCGCGCGAACTGATGGGCGCGCACGACGTGGCCGCCTACTCGGCGGCGCTGCGCGCGTTCTTCTCGCCGGCGTGACGCCCGGCTCCCGGGGCGGCCACCCGTGCGCGACCGGCACAAACCTTCGCCACCGCGTCCGGGCGACCCGGGCGGCCCGGGCGGGGTCACCTTAGACTGTTCGGCGTGACCGTCCCCGGGTCGATCGACACCGTCTCGCAAGCCGCGACCACGCCCGACCAACCGCAACCGTTCGGTGAGCTGGGCCTCAAAGACGACGAGTACCAGCGGATCCGCGAGATCCTGGGCCGCAGGCCCACCGACACCGAGCTGGCGATGTACTCGGTGATGTGGAGCGAGCACTGCTCGTACAAGTCCTCGAAGGTGCACCTGCGCTACTTCGGCGAGACCACGACCGACGAGATGCGCGCCGGCATGCTGGCCGGCATCGGCGAGAACGCCGGCGTCGTCGACATCGGCGACGGCTGGGCGGTCACGTTCAAGGTGGAGTCGCACAACCACCCGTCCTACGTCGAGCCCTACCAGGGCGCGGCCACGGGTGTCGGCGGCATCGTGCGCGACATCATGGCGATGGGCGCGCGACCCGTCGCGGTGATGGACCAGCTGCGGTTCGGCGCCGCCGACGCCCCCGACACGCGCCGCGTGCTCGACGGCGTGGTGCGCGGCATCGGGGGCTACGGCAACTCGCTGGGCCTGCCCAACATCGGCGGCGAGACTGTCTTCGACGCGTGCTACGCGGGCAACCCGTTGGTCAACGCGCTGTGCGTCGGCGTACTGCGCCAGGAGGACCTGCATCTGGCGTTCGCCTCGGGCGCCGGCAACAAGATCATCCTGTTCGGCGCGCGGACCGGTCTGGACGGTATCGGTGGGGTGTCGGTGCTGGCGTCGGACACGTTCGACGCCACCGGATCTCGCAAGAAACTGCCGTCGGTCCAGGTGGGCGACCCGTTCATGGAGAAAGTGCTCATCGAGTGCTGCCTCGAGCTCTACGCGGGCAAGCTGGTGATCGGCATCCAGGACCTCGGCGGCGCCGGACTGGCTTGTGCCACATCAGAATTAGCGTCAGCCGGCGATGGCGGGATGTCGGTACAGCTCGACAACGTCCCGCTGCGCGCCAAGGACATGACGTCCGCCGAGGTGCTGTGCAGCGAGTCCCAGGAGCGAATGTGCGCGGTCGTCGCGCCGGAGAACGTGGACGCCTTCATGGCGGTGTGCCGCAAGTGGGACGTGCTGGCCACCGTGATCGGCGAGGTGACCGAGGGCGACCGGTTGCGGATCACCTGGCGCGGCGAGACCGTCGTCGACGTGCCGCCGCGCACCGTCGCCCACGAAGGCCCGGTTTACCAGCGGCCGTTGGCGCGACCCGAATCGCAGGACGCCCTCAACGCCGACCGCTCCGACCGGCTGTCACGGCCCGCCACCGGTGCCGAGCTGCGCGCGACTCTGCTTGCGCTGCTGGGCAGCCCGCACCTGTGCAGCCGTGCGTTCATCACCGAGCAGTACGACCGCTACGTGCGCGGCAACACCGTGCTGGCCGAGCACGCCGACGGCGGCATGCTGCGCGTCGACGAAGCCACCGGCCGCGGCATCGCGGTCTCGACCGACGCGTCGGGGCGCTACACGCTGCTGGATCCCTACATCGGAGCCCAGCTCGCGCTGGCCGAGGCCTACCGCAACGTCGCGGTGACCGGCGCCACCCCGGTCGCGGTGACCAACTGCCTCAACTTCGGGTCCCCCGAGGACCCCGGGGTGATGTGGCAGTTCGCGCAGGCGGTGCGCGGCCTGGCCGACGGCTGTGCCGCCCTTGGCATTCCGGTGACCGGTGGCAACGTGAGCTTCTACAACCAGACCGGGTCCGTGGCGATCCTGCCGACGCCGGTCGTCGGGGTGCTCGGCGTCATCGACGACGTCGCCCGGCGCATCCCCACCGGGCTGGGCACCGAGCCGGGGGAGACCCTGCTGCTGCTGGGCGACACGCGCGACGAGTTCGACGGATCCGTCTGGGCGCAGGTGACCGCCGACCATCTCGGTGGGCTGCCGCCGGCGGTGGACCTGGCGCGGGAAAAGCTGCTGGCCGAGGTGCTGCGGGCGGGCTCACGCGACGGGCTGGTGTCGGCGGCGCACGACCTGTCCGAGGGCGGGCTGGCCCAGGCCGTCGTGGAAGCGGCCCTGGCCGGTGAAACCGGTTGTCGCATAGTCATTCCCGAAGGCGCCGATCCGTTCGTGACGCTGTTCTCCGAGTCGGCGGGCCGGGCGCTGGTCGCGGTGCCGCGCACCGAGGAGAGCCGCTTCCGGTCGATGTGCGACGCGCGGGGCCTGCCCGCGATCCGCATCGGGGTCGTGGACCAGGGGTCGGACGCGCTGGAGGTTCAGGGCCTGTTCACGGTGTCGCTGGCCGAACTGCGCGAAACGTCCGCCTCGGTGTTGCCGGGATACTTCGGAGGGGCGTCACCGGCGAACAGCGATGCCTGAGAGGCCTTTTCGCCGCCCCGACGCGTTGTCTCTGGCCGCCGCCCTGGTCGGCTGGGGGTTCGTCGCCCCGCGGTTGCGGTCCGGGTGGCGGGCCGTCGTGCAGGCCGGTGTGGGTGCGCTGCTGGTCCGGCTGACCCGTGCGCCGCTGGGCCTGCGCCCGCCGCGGCTGTGGACGGGGTTGCGGTGGGGAGCTGCGGCGGGCGCTGCGGCCGCGGCCGTGATCGCCGGGACGACCGCGTTCGCGCCGGTGCGGCTTTCCATGTCCGCCCGTCAGCTGCCGGCGTCGACGCCGGCCTGGCTGTTGCTGCGCATCCCCGTGGGCACGGTATGGGCCGAGGAGGCGGCCTTCCGCGCGGCGCTGGCCCATCTCGCCGCGCGGGCCGCCGGTGATGCCGTCGGCGGGCGGCTGCTGCAGGCCGGCGCGTTCGGGCTGTTCCACATCCCGGACGCGCGTGCGACGGGCGAACCGGTGGCGGCCACCGTGCTGGCCACCGGACTCGGGGGCTGGGCCTTCGGGTGGCTCGCCGACAGGTCCGGAAGCCTGGCCGCCCCGATGCTGGCGCACCTGGCCGTCAACGAGGCCGGTGCGATCGCCGCGTCGCTCGTCCAGCGTAGCCGCGTAAAACAGCACAGGTGACGTTCTCGCGCAATGGTTTTGGCTGATCGAGCCACACCAGAGACCCCGGCACGCCGTTCCTGAACGCCTGCACCTCGCGCGGCGGGCCGGGACGCCCCGGTCGATGCGGGGGGACGAAGGTGATGCGCTTGCGGGCCGGAACGCTCTTGGGAAACCCGCATGCAGTGTCGAGTGTTGACACATGATCGGCCGGCCATTCCCCGCGGACGGAAAATGGCCGCGCGGCATGATGACGACAACGGATTGCGGCGCAGCCGACAGCAAACACTACGTTGATCCGCGCCGCGACGCTTCCACGGCCAAGCGATCGGAGTGGTTGCAGCGGCCGCCGATGAGGTGTCGGGGTTGACGGTGGTGCGGCGCAACACGGACACTCAGCTAAACCGGGTAACGAGCGCGCAGACCGCGCTGATTGTCCAGAAAGTTGGTGGCCACCCCGGCGGCCGGTGCCGACTCCTATGCGGCCCCGGAGGCCGTTGATATGACTGCGCCCAGCTAAGGAGTTTTCGAGAAATGGATTTCGGGGTCCTGCCGCCAGAGGTCAACTCGGCGCGGATGTATGCGGGGCCGGGGTCGGAGTCGATGATGGCCGCCGCGGCTGCCTGGGATGGCGTGGCGGCCGAGTTGAGTTCTGCGACGGCGGCGTACCCATCGGTGGTGTCGGCGCTGATCGCCGAGCCGTGGCTGGGGCAGGCGTCAGCGGCGATGGCGGCCGCAGCCGCACCGTATGCGGGGTGGCTGGCCACCACCGCGGCCCTGGCCGAGCAGACGGCCACGCAGGCCAGGACGGCGGCAGCGGCGTTTGAGACCGCCTTCGCGATGACGGTGCCACCGCCGCTGATCGCGGCCAACCGCAGCAGGTTGATGTCGCTGGTCGCGACGAACATTGTGGGGCAGAACAGCGCGGCGATCGCGGCCACCGAGGCCGAGTATGCCGAGATGTGGGCACAAGACGCCGCCGCGATGTACAGCTATGAGGCGGCGTCGGCGGCCGCGTCGACACTGAAGCCGTTCACCCATCCCACGCGGAACACCGATCTGACGGCCCAGACCGCGATGCTCACTCAGGCGGGCGCGGCAACGAACCCACAGACACTGTTGGCGCAGCTGTCGTCCGGGGCCGTCGGGGGCGGTTTGCCACCGCCGTTTAGCGCTGCCGATCCGTTCACATCGGGCCTCCTGGGAATCGCATCGAGCCTTGGTCCGCAACTTCCGAACGCTGCCCAGGCAATCCCAACCCCGATAGGGGAGCTGGACGTTCTGGCTCTGTACATCGCGGCCGTCGGGACCGGCAGCCTCGCGCTGTCGATCACGAACACCACCAGACCCTGGCCCGGCGGCCTGTATGGGAATGGCGGGGCGTTGCAGCCGACTCAAGGGGGCACAATCGGCGCGACGACGGCCGAGCCCGGCCCCGACCGGGAATCCGGCGGGGAAGCCGGACTCGCGACCGCGGGCGTCGGCCACGCGTCACTGGTCGGGGCGTTGTCGGTGCCGCACAGCTGGACGACGACCGCACCGGAGATTCGGCTTGCTGTCGAGGCGCTGCCCAGCAGCGGTGTCGGCGCGGACTCGACCGTCGTGGACGGCAACGCCACGGGCCTGCTCAGCGGGATGGCGCTGGCGAGTTTGGCCGCTCGCGGTATGAGCGGGGCCGGCAGTGCCGGCAGCCGCGATACCGGCGCCGCCGGCCCGGCACAAGAAGAGCGCAAACCCACGGTGGTGGTGATACAGAAGCCGCCGCCGACCCCAAACCGCCCGCTCTGACTGAGGTGAGTTGTCGCCGCGGCCGTGGTGGGCGGCAGGCGGACGATTGCGGTAGGCAGGATCGAATTCTGAGACCCTGAGGCATGCCCACCCGCGACAACGCCGATCCGGCCGCGACCCGGGCCGCCGTGCTGGCCGTCGCCGACTGGCTGCGTGACGAATCGCGGCCCGCACCCGACCGCAGCGCGCTGGCGACTGCGGTGCGCCTGACCGCGCGCACCCTGGCCGCCGTGGCGCCGGGCGCCAGCGTCGAGGTCCGCATCCCGCCGTTCGTCGCGGTGCAGTGTGTCGCCGGGCCCCGGCACACCCGCGGCACGCCGCCCAACGTCGTCGAAACCGACCCGCGGACATGGCTCCTGCTGGCCACCGGGTTGCTGCGGCTGCAGGAGGCCAGGACCGCCGGGATACTGACGTTGTCAGGTTCGCGGGCGCGTGAGATCGAGCACTGGTTGCCCCTGTTCGGTGTCGGCTGAACATAACCCTGAACTGCAGGTTTAGGGTGGAGGTGGACAATTTTCGGCGCTCAACACGCGCTGTCCGATTCGGCGCTGCGCGCGGTGTGCCCGTAGACTCCGTTACGTCACCCACCGTTCTCCGGGAGCCGCCGAACGTGACCGTCGCTGGAGCAGATGCACCCGAGCAGGACTTCAACTCGCCCCGTGAAGAGTGTGGTGTATTCGGGGTCTGGGCCCCGGGCGAAGAGGTCGCCAAGCTCACCTACTACGGCCTTTACGCGCTGCAGCATCGCGGGCAGGAAGCCGCGGGCATCGCGGTCGCCGACGGATCCCAGGTGCTGGTCTTCAAAGACCTCGGCCTGGTCAGCCAGGTGTTCGACGAGCAGACGCTGGCGGCAATGCACGGCCACGTCGCCATCGGGCACTGCCGCTACTCCACCACCGGGGACACCACCTGGGAAAACGCCCAGCCAGTCTTCCGCAACACCGCGGCCGGCACGGGAGTCGCGTTGGGGCACAACGGGAACCTGGTCAACACCGCCGAACTCGCCGCGCGGGCCCGCGACGCCGGCCTGATCGCCCGCCGCGCCCCCGCCCCGGCAACGACGGATTCCGACATCCTGGGCGCGCTGCTGGCGCACGGCGCGGCCGATTCCACCCTGGAACAGGCCGCGCTGGAGCTGCTGCCGACGGTGCGTGGCGCCTTCTGCCTGACGTTCATGGACGAGAACACCCTCTACGCGTGCCGCGACCCGCACGGGGTGCGCCCACTTTCGCTCGGACGGTTGGATCGAGGCTGGGTGGTGGCCTCGGAGACAGCCGCGCTCGACATCGTCGGCGCCTCGTTCGTCCGTGACATCGAACCGGGGGAACTGCTGGCCATCGACGCCGACGGGGTGCGCTCGACACGGTTCGCCAACCCGACCCCCAAGGGCTGCGTCTTCGAGTACGTCTACCTGGCCCGTCCGGACAGCACGCTGGTCGGCCGGTCCGTGCACGCGACCCGCGTGGAGATCGGCCGCCGACTGGCCCGGGAATGCCCCGTCGAGGCCGACCTGGTGATCGGGGTGCCCGAATCGGGCACGCCCGCCGCGGTCGGGTACGCGCAGGAGTCCGGCATTCCCTACGGTCAGGGCCTGATGAAGAACGCCTACGTCGGGCGCACCTTCATCCAGCCGTCCCAGACGATCCGTCAGCTCGGCATCCGGCTCAAGCTGAACCCGCTCAAAGAGGTGATCCGCGGCAAGCGGCTCATCGTCGTCGACGACTCGATCGTGCGGGGCAACACCCAGCGCGCGCTGCTGCGGATGCTGCGCGAGGCCGGTGCCCTCGAGGTGCACGTCCGCATCGCCTCGCCGCCGGTGAAGTGGCCCTGCTTCTACGGGATCGACTTCCCGTCGCCGGCGGAGTTGATCGCCAATGCCGTCGAGGACAAAGAGGAGATGCTCGAGGCGGTTCGGCACGCCATCGGGGCCGACACGCTGGGGTACATCTCGCTGCGCGGGCTGGTCGCGGCGTCCGAGCAGCCCGCGTCCCGGTTGTGCACCGCCTGTTTCGACGGCAGGTATCCGATCGCGCTGCCGGGCGAGACGGCGCTGGGCAAAAACGTCGTCGAGCACATGCTGGCCAATGCGGCGCGCGGGGCGGAGCTGGACATCACCGCCACCGGGACCGCCGCCGGGGAAGTGCCGATCGGCCGCTGACGCGGGGGCCCGTCGACGCCGCGAAGAAGTTTGATACCGGCGGTCGCTGCCGCCCGGTAGCCTTTATCGCGATGACGGATCCCGGAAAAAGCCCCGGACGAGAGCCGGCCAGTCAGGGCATCACCTACGCGTCTGCCGGAGTGGACATAGAAGCCGGTGATCGCGCCGTCGACTTGTTCAAGCCGCTGGCGACCAAGGCGACCAGACCGGAGGTGCGCGGCGGCCTGGGCGGTTTCGCCGGCCTGTTCGCGCTGCGCGGCGACTACCGCGAGCCCGTTCTGGCGGCGTCCACCGACGGCGTCGGCACCAAGCTGGCGGTGGCCCAGGCGATGGACAAGCACGACACCGTCGGCCTGGACCTGGTGGCGATGGTGGTCGACGACCTGGTGGTGTCCGGCGCCGAGCCGCTGTTCCTGCAGGACTACATCGCGGTCGGCCGGACCGTGCCCGAGCGACTGGCCGCGATCGTCGGCGGCATCGCCGAGGGGTGCGTGCGCGCGGGTTGCGCCCTGCTGGGCGGGGAGACGGCGGAGCATCCCGGCCTCATGGAGCCCGACCACTACGACATCTCGGCCACCGGCGTCGGCGTGGTCGAGGCCGACGACGTGCTGGGCCCCGACCGTGTCAAACCCGGCGACGTCATCATCGCCCTGGGCTCCTCCGGCCTGCATTCCAACGGATACTCCCTGGCCCGCGCGGTGCTGCTCGAGATCGACCGGATGCCGCTGGCCGGTCACGTCGAGGAGTTCGGGCGCACGTTGGGCGAAGAACTATTGGAGCCCACCCGCATCTACGCCAGGGACTGCCTTGCCCTGGCCGCCGAGACGCAGGTCCGCACGTTCTGCCACGTCACCGGCGGCGGGCTCGCCGGCAACCTGCAGCGGGTCATCCCGCACGGGCTGGTCGCCGAGGTCGACCGGGGCACGTGGACGCCCGCGCCGGTGTTCGCGATGATCGCCCAGCGCGGCCGTGTCGACCGCGAGGAGATGGAGAAGACGTTCAACATGGGCGTCGGCATGATCGCGATCGTGGCCCCGGAAGACACCGACCGCGCGTTGGCCATCTTGACCGCGCGGCACCTGGACTGCTGGGTCTTGGGCACCGTGTGCAAAGGCAAGGACGGCCCGCGGGCAAAACTGGTCGGCCAACACCCGAGATTTTGAAGACCGCAAGGTAGAGAAACCGTTCCGATGTGGAGCGCACCGGCACCGGGGAATTACACGTGCCTAGTGGCGCCAGTCTTCCTCGGCGCTCCACGAACTGTCTGGGCCGTCGTCCAGTTCGGCGGAGTCGATGTCAGCACCCGTTCCCGACAACTCGCGCTGAAGCCGCTGGAAGTCGGTCTGCGGGGAGCTGTACTTCAGTTCTCGAGCAACCTTGGTCTGCTTTGCCTTAGCCCGGCCGCGGCCCATGGGGGAACCCCCTCGCGCAATAACGGAGCGGCCTAACAAGTAGGCGGCTCCGATCTCTGGTGTCGTTATTGTCCTGCCGACAGTTTACCGTGCCCACTGGTCGGGCGTCGGCGCCCCCGCCCGCTGTGGCGGACGTCATCACCCATCATCGCGCACCGCCCCGCAATCGTTCAACGGCCAGCCGGCCCGCACCGATCTGTTCGGCGGACGGCAGAGAATCGGCATCGATGGACGCAGCAACCCCGGCCTCCGGCCCCGTCGCCAACTCGATCTCGGGCGGCAGGCCGCGCTTGAGCAGGGCCAGCGCCACCGGGCCGAGGTCCACGTGCTCGACGACGGTGCCGAGGCGTCCCACGGCGCGACCGCCGGCCAGCACCGCGTCGGCGGTCGCGGGCCGGTCCACCGACCCGTCGAGGTGCAGTAACACCAGCATTCGCGGCGGTTTACCGAGGTTGTGCACCCGCGCGACGGTCTCCTGCCCGCGATAGCAGCCCTTGTCCAGATGGACGGCCCCACCGATCCAGCCCACCTCGTGGGGAATGGTGCGCTCGTCGGTGTCGACCCCGAGGCGGGGCCGCAGCGCCGCGACCCGGTGCGCCTCATAGGCCCACACCCCGGCCGCGCGCACGCCCGCCCGGGCCAGGCGCTGTTGCCAGTCGGCCGCATCGCCGCGTGGCACCAGCACGTCCAGTTCGACGGAGCCGGCCACGGCGCTGGGCATGCGCCGCACGAATCCGCCGCCGGCGAGCGGCGCGGCGATCATCTCGGCGGGCAGGGCGTCCAGGCCCAAGGCGTCGAGCACGGCCGCGTCGGCGAGTCGGGGCCCGAGCAACGACAGCACGGCCAGGTCCGCGCTGTCCGGTGTGACGTCGGACCAGAACACCATCCTGCGCAGGTAGCCCAGCAGCGGTTCGCCCCGCCACGGTTCGGTGTCGAGGTAGGTGGCGCCGGCCAGTTCGGTCTGAATCCAGTGGTCTTCGACGCGGCCCTGACCGTCGAGGCTCAGGTTCTGCGTGCTGGCGCCCTCGGGAAGGTCGCTGACGTGCTGGGTGGAGATGCTGTGCAGCCAACTCTGCCGGTCGCCGCCGGTCAGGACGAGCACGGCCCGATGCGAGCGGTCCACCACGACCGCGTCGGTCGCCGCCGCGCGCTGCTCGCCCAGCGGGTCACCGTAGTGCCAGGGCGCGCCCGCGTCGGGCCCACCGTCGGGTGCGGGGACCGCGGTCGGGTGCGCCGATCTTGCCCGCGCCGCTTCGCTCACACGTCAACTCTACGGACTCGGGCTGCCCGGACGTGTCGACGCCGCGACCAGGGGCCTTCGCCAACGCCTCGGGTGCCGCGACCCCCACCACACCGGTCGCCACCGTGGGCGGCCCGGCGCAATCGCGGCCGCCACGACGGGTGGTCGTCAGACCGTGCTTGCGGTAGGCGCCGGCTCGTCGTCGCTGTGTTCGCCGACCGCCGCACCGCCCAGCTGGGCCTGCGGGCCCGTGAACGCAGGAGTGAACTTGACCGCATCGATCAGCTCGTCGATGGCCGCATGCCCGCGGCCGTCGCGAACGGCCGCCGAAAAGCAGGTCTCCAAATGGTTGTGCAGCATCACCCGGTTGGCGCGCTCGAGCGAGGACTGAACCGCCGAGATCTGCTTCATCACGTCCACGCAGTACGCGTCGGATTCCAGCATCCGGATGATGCCGTCGAGGTGCCCCCGGACCGTCTTGAGGCGGTTCAGCGCGGCGCGCTTCTTCGACGACAGTTCCTCGCTCACATCCACCACCAAGTCCCGTTGCTCCACCCCACCTGAGGTAGCGGGGAGAATTTGTCGGTCGAATCCCGGCAAGCAACCCGCCGACCGGCCGAACACTGCACGACGACCCTAGCCCACCCCACCCGGGCGGGGTAACTTGGAGGGCGTGTCCGAGGCGCCGGTGGTCGGAGTCGACTGCCGCGCCAACATGCGTCATCCGGAGGGCGGGATCGACATGGCTGGATCACCCCAAGCGAGCGTGCCCGGCACCGCGCCCGCCGCGGAGTCTCCGCGTTACGACGCCCCATCCGGACCGAGCCGCCTCGGCCAGGCCTCGATGTGGGTGGGCATCGTCGCCGGGAGCCTGTTCGTCGTCGCGGTGGTCTTCTTTTCGGGCTTCTTCCTGGGCTGGAGCTCCGGTGGTCACGATGGGTCGCACCGCGACGGCTGGGTCCGGATGGGGCCGGGGGCGCCCGGCAGGATGATGGGCCCCGGCGGTCCGATGGGGCCGGGCGGCATGATGGGGCCCGGTGGCATGATGGGGCCCGGTGGCATGATGGGGCCCGGCGGCATGATGGGGCCCGGTGGGCCGAGCGGCCCGACGACGTCGCCCGCGACCCCTACTCCCACCCCTCGCCCATAACCACGAGGGCGACGCCGATGACCACCTTTCAGCCGCTGCGGAGTCCCGGATGGCGGCGGTGAGACGGCGCGCGGTGCTTGCCGCGCTGGGAGCCGGCGGCGCGGCCGTCGCCGGCTTTGCGTTGCGGGATGCGACCGGGTGGCCTGCGCCCCGAATCCGGCTCGCCGACCAGGACGGGTGCATGGCCGGTCCAGCGGACATGAGGCGCTACGCCCAGATGTTCCACCGGCACAACGAGATAACTCGTACCGTCGAGGACATACCCGGCGGGGTGCGAACCACCACGCAGTCGGCGTCCCCGAATCTGGCCGCACAACTTCAGGCGCACGTGTCGAGCATGTACACCCAACTCGACCGGGGCGTCGAGGTCATGTGCATGAGCGACAGCCTGCCGACCCTGTTCAGGCATGCGAACGGCTATCGCCGCCGGCTGACGATCACCCCGACCGGCGTGACGGTCGAGGAAACCTCGGATGACCCGGCGCTCACCGACGCCATCCGCGCGCACGCGCAGGAGGTCACCGGCTTTGTGCGCGACGGCATGCCGGCGGCGATGCGCGGGATGATGGGCCCCGGCACGATGGGGCCCGGCATGATGGGCCCCGGCATGCACTGATCCCGGTGTCGATCCGCTGCGCTCGCCACTAGGCTGCTTCTCCATGACGGGCCAGGCGGGTGTGATCGTCACGCTGGACGGCAACGTCCATGCGCCCGGGACTCCGCTGCTGTACGCCGACGATCTCGCGGCGGTCCGCGGTGACGGCGTCTTCGAGACGCTGTTGGTCCGCGCCGGCAGAGCCTGTCTGATCGAGTCGCACCTACAGCGGCTGACCCAGTCGGCCAGGATGCTGGACCTGCCGCCGCCGGACCTCGCGAGCTGGCGGAGCGCGATCGACGTGGCCACCCGCCGGTGGGTGGCGGACACCGACGGCGAGGGCGCGTTGCGCTTGATCTACAGCCGGGGCCGCGAGAGCGGCTCGGCGCCCACCGCCTACGTGATGGTCAACGGCGTCCCGGAACGCGTCGCGGCCGTGCGGCGCGAAGGCCTGGCGGCGATCACGCTCGATCGCGGATTGCCCGCCCTCGGTGTCGATGCGATGCCCTGGCTGCTGGCCGGCGCCAAGACGCTGTCGTACGCGATCAACATGGCCGCACTGCGTCACGCGGCCGGCCGAGGCGCCGGTGACGTCGTGTTCGTCAGCTCCGACGGCTACGTCCTGGAGGGCCCGCGTTCGACTGTGGTCATCGTCACGAACTCCGATGCGGAAAGCCCTTGCCTGCTGACACCGCCGCCCTGGTATCCGATCCTGCGGGGCACCACCCAACAAGCGCTGTTCGAGGTGGCCCGGTCCAAGGGGTACGACTGCGACTACCGCGCGTTACGCATAGCCGATCTCCATGCTGCGCACGGGGTTTGGCTCGTGTCGAGCATGACTCTGGCCGCCCGGGTGCATACCCTCGACGGCCGCCCGCTGCCGCGGCCTGCGATGGTCGCAGAATTCGCCGCCCTGATCGACGCGGCCGTCACCAGCGATCGCTGAGAAGTGAATTGTGTTGTCGGCTTGCCGATTTGCAGGTACGGTCGGCTTACACAGGAAAGGAGGTGGTCCGCGAAATTGATAGCTTCATGGACATGTGAGGTGGCTGCGCGCTAGCAGCACTGGCTCGGCAGAGAAGAGCCAGTGGCCAATGCGCGCTGGCGAATTCCCCGCAGTCACCCGGCCCCCGAGCATCCGGTCTTGTCCAACCAGGAGCTTTGCTTGGGGGCCGCTCCATGTCCGGGCTCGGTGAGATCCCGACGGCGCGGCGCTATCCGGCAAACCGCGACAGGCGCGCCGACAGATGCGGCACCAGCCCGCCGTCGGCGTCCACCCGTTCCTCGACGTAGGCCAGGTCGCCGCCCTCGACGATGCCGTAGAGCCGCTTGGCGCCACCGACGAGCACCCCGGACCGACTGCGTGCCAGGGCATCGGTCACCAATTCCCACGACGACTGGTTGCGCGGCCGCCCGTAGAACAGCTCGACATAACCGGCGGAATGAGCCAGCAGCAACTCGATGGCCTGCGACTCGCTGGGATCGTCGGGGTCGTTGACGAAACGCCAGAACCCGGACTCGCGCAACCCGCGTTCCTGGTAGCCGCCCGCCTCGCTGAGCCGCCAGGAGCGGGCCTCCCAATTCAGGTAGTCGCCGCCGTCGTGCGAGACCACGATCTGCTGGCCGAACCGGTAGTCCCCGTCGTGCGCGCGGCCTTCGCCCTCCCCGCGCCACACGCCGACCAGCGGCAGCAACGCCAAGAGTGCGTCGTTGAGGTTTGCGCCTTCCCGCAGGTTCGCGGTGTCGGCCGGCAGCGGCAGATCGTCGAACGCCGGGATGTTGCGCGCCGAGGTCACCTTGGCGCGTTCGGCAGCGGCCGCCATGGCGCGGTCGCCGAAGGCCGCACCGCCCGCGCCGTCAGCGTCGTCGTCAGAGGAGGTCACGACTCGTCAGTGATCAGCCGGTACAGCGTGTACAGCGCGAACCAGGAGATGACCACGACCACCAGCACCAGCACGATCTCGAAGAACAGCACCACGCAGACGAGTCTATTCGCCGACGGCGCGGGCCGCGGCCCCTCCCGCCGCCCCTTCCCGCATCGGGGGTGAACCCCGGGCGGGGACACGCCGAGGAGGCGCGCCCCGTGTACACACCGAAAGCCGTGAGTTCACAGTCGGCCCGGCGACGTCGTCAGGCGCGCGGCTGTCAGGCCAACAGCGGTTCCAGCGCGCAACGCAGATCGGAGGCCGTGGGCACGGCCGAGGTCCGGTATCGCTGCCGTCCTTCGGCGTCGAAGATCAACGTGGTGGGCAGCGACAGCACCGCGAAGCGGCGGGCGGCGGCCGGGTCGGCGTCCAGGTCGATCTCGACGTGGGCGACGCCGCCCAGGTCGTCGCAAACCTGGCCGACCACCCTGCGGACCCGGTCGCACGGTCCGCACCACGGGGCGCTGAAGTGGACGACGGCCGGCCCACCGGTGGACAGGCCCAAATCGGCGAGGTCGACGGCCTCGTGCCGCGTGGAGCCCGGGCGAACCTGCCTGATCCGTCGCGCGCGCCGGCTCAGCAACCAGCCCGCCAGCGTTGCCACGACGGCCGCGACCGCGATGGCGGCGAGAACGGTGGTCACAAGCGCCGGGTCACGATTGCCTGAATTCTTCCAGGGTGATGGTCACTCCATAGCTGATGCCCTCGATGATGACGTCCGAACCGCGCGCCCCGACGGTTTGCGGCGCCACACCGAACGGCAGCCGCTGGCCGGGCAGGGTGGTGCTGAACGCGTGCAGCACCGCCCCGCGCTCGTCATCCGGGACCGGTTGATTCGCCGTGTCCGGTCCGGTGAGCACCCCGGTCGGCGTGAACACCAGGGTCGCCTGGTCGTCGGGGGCGATCGACAGATCGACCGACACGCTGACCCGGTGATCGAAGCCGGCCGATTTCGGCGTGCCGGTGAACACCAGGCCGTGGCTGCCGGAGATACCGGATTCGGTGGTCCCGCCGGTCGCATCATTGGTTTCCCTGAGCGGCGCGTCGACCATCAGGTCGCTGATGCCCAGGTAGCGGCCCAGGTGCATGGAGTCGAGGATGATGCGGCTCTCCAGCTCGCCCACCGGGAGCTTCGCATCGGGCCTGATCAGCCACGACGCGTAGGTCAGATCGATCGAGTGCATGGTCGCCTCGAGGGTGGCCTTGCCGGTCAAAGCGTGGTCGACCGCGTTGGCCTTGATCTCCAACTCGTTGTAATGCCGGCGCATCGCCTGGGGGATGAACGGGAAGGCCAGGATGGCCACGAACGGGTCCGAGCCCAGCTTGGCCACTTTGCGCACGGTCGTCGACAGCCGGTACTCGGCGTAGATGCTCGTTCCGTAGTCGACGCCGACGGCGCCGACGGCCACCACGGCCACGGCGATCACCGCGGCCGTCGCACCGATCAGAACCTTGCGCACCCGCATATTGTGGCCGAGCCGGCGCCGCGTTTGCCGCGAGGTAGGTCCTGCGGTCCCCTCCCGGCTGCCGCGAGCGGTTGGTCACACTGCATGCCGGGGCGCTCGATCGCTAAGCCAAAGACCAGGTGGCACGTTATCGTTAGATGACCTGGCAACTAACGCGACGTTGCGTCCCGCATGGGGAGATGCCTTTCCCACGAGCTGGAGGGGCTTGTTGGAGCTACTACTGCTTACCTCGGAGCTGCATCCCGACCCCGTCCTGCCGTCGTTGTCGCTGCTTCCCCACACCGTGCGGACGGTCCCGCCGGAGCCGTCCTCCCTGCTGGAGGTCGGAACGGCGGACGCCGTGCTGGTCGACGCGCGCGCCGACCTCTCGTCGGCGCGTGGTCTTTGCCGCCTCCTGAACACGGCCGGCCGGTCGGCCCCGGTCCTGGCCGTGGTCACCGAGGGCGGTCTGGTGGCGGTCAGCGCGGACTGGGGGCTCGACGACATCCTGCTGCCCAGCACGGGGCCGGCCGAGATCGACGCCAGGCTCCGGCTGGTGGTCGGGCGGCGCGGCGGCCTGGCCGAGCAGGAGAGCGCGGGCAAGGTGAGCCTCGGCGAGCTGGTGATCGACGAAGGCACCTACACCGCGCGGCTGCGGGGCCGCCCGCTCGACCTCACCTACAAAGAATTCGAGCTGCTCAAATATCTGGCCCAGCACGCCGGCCGGGTGTTCACCCGCGCACAGCTGCTGCACGAGGTGTGGGGCTACGACTTCTTCGGCGGCACCCGCACCGTCGACGTGCACGTGCGCCGGCTGCGGGCCAAACTCGGTCCCGAACACGAGGCGCTGATCGGCACGGTCCGCAACGTCGGCTACAAGGCCGTCAGGCCCGCACGCGGCCGGGCGCCCCTCGCCGACCCCGACGGCTCCGGGGATGCCGAGCCCGAGGCCGAGGACCTGCCGGGCGCACTCGCCGACCCCGCGCGCACTCAGTGACCCCCTCGGACTGGCGCTCCGGGCTGACCACCGACGAACAGCGACAGGTGCGCCAATTGGTGGCGGCGGCAACAGAATTCGATGGTGTCGCTCCCGTCGGCGAACAGGTGCTGCGCGAACTCGGCCACGACCGCACCGAGCACCTCCTGGTCTCCGACTCGTCGGACAATGCGATCGTCGGCTACCTCAACCTCAGTCCGCCCCGCGACGGCGAGGCCGGGATGGCCGAACTCGTGGTGCACCCGCAGGCCCGCCGGGGCGGCATCGGGGCGGCGATGAGTCGGGCGGCGATGGCAAAGACCGGCGCAGGCAACCGGTTCTGGGCCCACGGCACCCTGGAAGCGGCCCGGGCGACCGCGTCCGCGCTGAACCTGGTCGCCGTGCGGGAGCTCGTCCAGATGCGGCGCTCGCTGCGCGACACCCCCCCGGTGGAACCCGCCGGCGGGATGCGTATCCGCACCTACGCGGGCCCGGGCGACGACGCCGAACTGCTGCGGGTCAACAACGCCGCGTTCGCCGAGCATCCCGAACAGGGGGGATGGACCGACGCCGACCTCTCCGAGCGGCGCGCCGAACCGTGGTTCGACCCGGCGGGGCTGTTCCTGGCGTTCGGCGACTCGACCAGCGATCAGGCCGGGCGTCTGGTGGGATTCCACTGGACCAAAGTGCATCCAGACCAGCCCGGCCTGGGTGAGGTCTACGTTCTGGGCGTCGACCCGGCGGCGCAGCGCCGCGGCATCGGGCAGCTGCTGACGGCCATCGGCATCGAGTCGCTGGCACGCCGGCTGGCAGGTGCGGCCGACCCGACCGTGATGCTCTACGTGGAGTCGGACAACGTGGCCGCGGTGCGCACCTACGAACGCCTGGGTTTCACCCGGTACAGCGTCGACACCGCCTACGCGGCCCCGCCCCCCGCCGGCTGAGCGGAATCGCAGGCAGCAGTGGCGTGGTGCCCGATTGTTCATTGCAGATTCACCGCATGGCCGGTTCTTTCGGCCCGCGCGGGCGCATAGTTTCGCTTTGGCTCAGCAACCTGCGCTCGAGCATGTCCAGGCGTTTGTCCAGCACCGCCCGGATACGCCCGCGACGGCTCAGAAAGCGAGATCGGTGAGGCTCCACGGGCAGGGCAAGGCGATCGCGCTGGCGGCGGTGCTGGGTGTCGCGGTGGTGACCGGCTGCGGCGCCGACATCAACCACGGCACCGCGGCGGTGGCGCTCTCCGGACCGACGGGCACGGCGGGCTGCGGCAGCAAGCGCGGGCTCACGGCCGAAGGGCCGACCGCCCAGCAGAACGCGATCGGGGTTTTCAGCCAGGTCTGGGGCGAGCACTGCCCGGGCAAGAGCGTGTCCCACAACGCGACCGGCTCCGGCGCCGGCCGGGCGCAGTTCATCGCCGGGCACGTCGACTTCGGGGGCGCCGACTCGCCGCTGCTCGCGGACCAGATCGGCCCGGCCACCAGGCGTTGCGGCGGGAACCCCGCGTGGGATCTGCCGCTGGTGTTCGGGCCGATCGCCCTGGTCTACAACCTCCCCGGCGTGCAGAGGCTGGTCGTCAACGGTGACGCGCTGGGCGAGATCTTCAGCGGCAGGATCACGTTCTGGAACGACCAGACACTGGCGGCGCTGAATCCGGGCGTGACCCTGCCCGACGTCAAGATCAGGCCGATCTATCGCGCGGACTCGTCGGGCACCACGGACAACATGCAGCAATACCTGACGGCCGCGGCCCCGCAGAGCTGGACCAGAGGCGTCGGCACCGAGTTCCAGGGAGGCGTCGGGGAAGGGGCCACCAAGTCCGCCGGTCTGGTCCAGGCGGTGCGGGCCACGCCGGGCGCCATCGGCTACGTCGAGAAGGGATTCGCCGACCAAGCCGGAGTGCCCTACGCGGAGATCGACACCGGCAGCGGTATGGTCCCGCTGACCGAGGACACGGCCGCCAACGCCATCGAAACGGCCACGTTCGTGGCCACCGGCAACGATCTGGTGCTGGATCTGGACTTGATGTACGCCTCCCAGGAGCCGGGAACCTACCCGTTGATCCTGGCCACCTACGAGATCGTGTGTTCCAAGGGGTACGACCCGAACACCTCCCGCGCGGTCAAGTCGTTCCTCACCGTGGCCGCCACCAACGCGCAGGCCGGCCTGATTTCTGCCGGCTATGTTCCGCTGCCCGATAAAGTCAAGGAGCGACTGGTTACGGCGATCAACGCCATGCAGTGATCAATTGGGCGCAAGGAGCGACAACGCAACTGTGACGGGATCACAGTGACAATGTCTTCAGTGCCGAATCCGGCCGACGCGGGTTCGGGCGCGGTCGTGGCCGCGCCGTTCCCCGAGGCCCCGGTGGTGCCGATCAGCCCATGGGGCCGGGGCCAGCCGCGGCTCGGCGACCGGGTGTTTCGCCGGCTCGCGCAGGCGTCGGGCGCCCTGATGGTCGCGTTGATCGTCGCGATCGGCGGGTTCTTGTTGCTGCGCGCCCTCCCGGCGCTGGAGCGCAACCGGGAGAACTTCTTCACCTACGCGGGCGCGTGGGTCACCACCGACACCTCGGCGATGCATTTCGGCATGCTCGACCTGCTGCAGGTGACGGTTTTCGTGTCGCTGTTCGCGCTGCTCCTGGCCATGCCGGTCGCCCTGGGTGTGGCCTTGTTCATCACGCAGTACGCGCCGCGCCCGGTCGCCGGCCCGCTGGCATACGCGGTCGACCTGCTGGCCGCGGTTCCCTCGATCATTTACGGCGTGTGGGGCCTGCAGGTGCTGGCGCCGCGGCTGCGGCCCGTCGCGACCTGGCTGAACCACACCCTGGGTTCGTGCTTCCTGTTCGCCGGCGGGAACACCTCGGTGACCGGGGGCGGCACCGTGTTCACCGGCGGCCTCGTGCTGGCGGTGATGGTCCTGCCCATCACCACCGCGGTCACCCGCGAGGTGTTCGTCCAGACGCCCTACGACCAGATCGAGGCCGCGTTGGCGTTGGGCGCCACCCGTTGGGAAGTGGTCAGGACGACCGTGCTGCCGTTCGGGCGGTCCGGCTACGTCAGCGGCGCGATGCTGGGTCTGGGCCGCGCCCTGGGCGAGACGATGGCGCTGCTGGTCATCCTGCGGGGAGCCCAGTCCGCGTTCGGCTGGTCGTTGTTCGACGGCGGTTCCACCTTCGCGTCCAAGATCGCCGGCGCCGCGTCCGAGCTGGACGACCCGTACCGGGCGGGTGCCTACATCGCCGCCGGGCTGGTGCTCTTCGTGCTCACCTTCCTGGTCGACGCCCTGGCGCGCGGCGCGGTCGCCGGGATCTGGCGCAGAAGGGGCGGCCGGTGACCTCGATCCTGGACCGCCCGCTCAAGGCCCGGACGTTCCCCGGCCTCGGCCGGCGTCGTCGGGTGGCGAACAATCTCGCCACCGCGTTCGTGACCACGTCGATGCTCGTCGCCCTGGCGCCGCTGGTCTACGTGCTGTTCTCGGTGATCGCCAAGGGGTACAGGGCGATCGCGTCGGCCGCGTGGTGGACGCATTCGCAGGCGGGTATGACGGCGTTCGTGGCCGGTGGCGGCGCCTACCACGCGATCGTCGGCACGCTGCTGCAGGGATTGGTGTGCGCGGTGATCTCCATCCCGATCAGCATGTTGGTGGCGATCTACCTGGTCGAGTACGGGGGCGGCACGCCGCTGGGCAGGGTGGCCTCGTTCATGGTGGACATCCTGTCCGGGGTGCCCTCGATCGTGGCGGCGTTGTTCGTCTACACCGTGGGGGTGGCGACGTTCGGCCTCGCCCGCTCCGAGTTCGCGGTGTCGCTGGCCCTGGTGCTGCTCATGCTGCCGGTGATCGTGCGGTCCACCGAGGAGATGCTGCGCATCGTGCCGGTGGATCTGCGCGAGGCAAGCTACGCGCTGGGCATCCCGAAGTGGAAGACCATCGCCCGGATTGTGATTCCGACCGGGCTGTCAGGCATCATCACGGGCATCATGCTTGCGGTGGCCAGGGTGTTGGGGGAGACGGCCCCGTTGCTTATCCTGGTCGGCTATTCGCAGTCGATAGGCTTCGACATCTTCCACGGGTTCATCGGGTCGCTGCCGGGCATGATCTACAACCAGGTATCGGCCGGCGCGGGCGTGAACCCCGTGCCCACGGATCGGTTGTGGGGTGCCGCCCTGACCCTCATCCTGGTGATCGCCGTCATCAACATCGGTGCCAGGGTGATCTCGAAAATCTTCGCCCCCGGAAAATCAAGGCAGGAGCACTAGGTGGCCAAGCGGTTGGACCTCAAGAGTGTCGACATCTACTACGGGTCGTTTCAGGCCGTCGCGGATGTGACGCTGTCGGTTCTGCCCCGCAGCGTGACGGCGTTCATCGGCCCGTCCGGGTGCGGCAAGACGACCGTGCTGCGCGCGCTGAACCGGATGCACGAGGTGGTTCCCGGTGGCCGCGTCGAGGGCGAGGTGCTGCTCGACGACGAGGACATCTACGGTCCGGGTGTCGACCCGGTCGGTGTGCGCCGCGCGATCGGAATGGTGTTCCAGCGCCCGAACCCGTTCCCCGCCATGTCGATTCGCAACAACGTGGTGGCGGGGCTGCGGCTGCAAGGCGTGCGCAACCGCAAGGTGCTCGACGAGGTGGCCGAACACTCGCTGCGCGGCGCGAACCTGTGGGACGAGGTCAAGGACCGGTTGGACAAGCCCGGTGGGGGGCTGTCCGGCGGTCAGCAGCAGCGCCTGTGCATCGCGCGGGCCATCGCCGTGCAACCCGATGTCCTGCTGATGGACGAGCCGTGCTCGGCGCTGGACCCGATCTCGACGATGGCCGTGGAAGACCTGATCAGTGAGCTGAAGCAGGACTACACGATCGTCATCGTCACCCACAACATGCAGCAGGCCGCCCGGGTCAGCGACCTCACGGCGTTCTTCAACTTGGAAGCCACCGGCAAGCCCGGCCGACTCGTGGAGATCGACGACACCGAGAAGATCTTCTCCAACCCCACCGAGAAGGCCACCGAGGACTACATCTCCGGCCGCTTCGGCTGAGGCCTACTCTGAGGAGCCTTTGTTCTCCTCTTCGGGCAGGCTGCCGGTCGCCTGGAAGATGACGCGCCGCGCCACCTCGACCGCGTGGTCGGCGAAGCGCTCGTAGAACCGGCCCAGCAGGGTCACGTCGACGGCCGCGGCCACGCCGTACTTCCATTTGCGGTCCATCAGCACCGAGAACAGGTGGCGGTGCAGATCGTCCATGGCGTCGTCTTCTTCGCGGATGCGGGCTGCTTTCTCCGGGTCGCGGGACAGCACCACCTCTTGCGCGCTGTTGCCCAGATCGACTGCGAGCCTTCCCATTTCGGCAAAGTACCCGTTGACCTCCTCCGGCAGCGCGTGCTGTGGATGCCGGCGGCGGGCGATCTTGGCGACGTGCAGGGCCAGCGCTCCCATCCGGTCGATGTCGGCGACCATCTGGATGGCGCTCACGATCGACCTGAGATCACCCGCCACCGGTGCCTGCAACGCCAGCAGCACGAAGGCGCTCTCCTCGGCGCGGGCGCTCATCGCCGCGATCTGTTCGTGGTCGGAGATCACCTGTTCGGCCAGCAAGAGGTCGGCCTGCAGCAGCGCCTGGGTGGCGCGTTCCATCGCAATGCCCGCCAGCCCGCACATCTCGCCAAGCCGCTCGGACAGGCCCGCAAGCTGCTCATGGTAGGCGGTCCGCATGCCGCCAAGCCTACGTTCTCGATGCCGAAATCGCTTTGCGGACTCTCGCGAAATCAGGCTATTCGCAGGTGGTGTCCGCCGCATTGGTGACCGTCAGGTCTTCGGGCAGCTTGGCCGGCGTGTCGCCCGAGTTGCGTTCGATCTGCACGCTGACCGGTGAGCCGCCGGGTGGCGGATCGGCGACGGCGCTGAAGTCCGGGCCGAGCACCACCTGGACGACCTGACCGTAGCCCGACACCCGGTGCACCTTGGAATTGGCGAACGCCGCGGCCACCGTGGCGGCGGCGTGTTCGTTGCCCGGAGAGAAGAACACCGTCGTGGCCTTCAGTGCACTGGGGTAGTCGTCGGGTGTCATCACGTTGAACCCGTCGCGCTCGAGTTGGGTGGTGGCGGCGGCGGCGAGCCCGGATTTGGCGGTCGCGTTGGACACCCGCACCGTCACGTCGTGCGGCGAGGCGGTCGTCACCTGTTCGCGCCGCACCTCGGGGCTCGGGGCTGGGGTCTTGGCCGGGGCGGACGTGGGGGTGGAGGTGGTCGTCGACCCCGAGGCCGAGGAGGCCCCCAGCCGCTGCGCGTTGTGGTCGTTCTCCAGGGGCAGGGGATCGTCGTCGATGATGGCGTCGAAGAGCGCCCGCATGTCGGCCGTGCGTGGCGGCTCGTCACCGTTTTCGTCCGTCACCCCGGTCGGCACCGTGACGAAGGTGATGTGCCCGGCCGCGATCCCCTGCAGCGACTGCCCGAGCTGGACGAGGTCTTTGGTCTTGACGTTGTCGACGTAGCTGTCGCCGATGAAGAGGTTGACGACGTTGTTGAGTTTGTTGAGGTCCAGCAACGTGTCCTCGGAGATCAGTGAGCGCAGCAGCGAGGACACGAACCGCTGTTGGCGCTTGATGCGGCCGTAGTCACCGTTGTTCTCGGTGGTGACCTGGCGGGCGCGCACGTAGTTCAGCGCCGTCGGGCCGTCGATGATCTGGCGCCCCGCGTGTTTGAGCACCGTGCCCAGTTCGTAGTCGTGCAGCGGCGCGCTGGTGCACACCTCGACACCGCCGAGGGCCTCGACCATTTTCGCGAAGCCCGAGAAGTCGACGGCGATGAAGCGGTTGATGCTCAACCCCGACAGCTTCTGGATCTCCTTCACCAGGCATTTCGGCCCGCCGAAGGAGAACGTCGAGTTCAGCTTCGTCTCGGTGTAGACGACGCGCGGACTCCATGTGCCCGTCTTGTCGTCGTAGATGGGGCCGTACTTGCCGGTCTCGGGGTTCCAGACTTCGCATTGGATCGGGGTGATCGCCAGGTCGCGCGGGAAGGAGACCACCACCACGCGTTTGCGGTTCGCCGGGATGTTGACCAGCATCACGGTGTCCGACCGCGCGCCGCCGGCGTCGTCGGCGTCGCCGGCGCCCATGTTGGCGTTGTCACCCAGGCGCGAATCCATGCCGACGATCAGGAAGTCCTCGTCGCCGTACTGGCCGCCGGGGTCGACGATGTCGCGCGAATGCGGGTCGAGCGCGCTGACGGTGTTGAGGCGGCTGTTCTTCGACGTCGCCCACTGCCAGGCCCCGCCGGTCATGGCGAGGGACAACACGGCCAGCAGCGCCGCCAGCGAGCGGACGGCGAACAGCAGGCGCCGGCGCCCGGGCCTGGGTTTCGGCTCGCGCCTGCGCCTGCGCAGCAGCCTGCGCGGTGTCTTGGCGGGCGGGGCCTCCACTGCGGGGTCCTCGCCGTGGGGGTAGTTCGCGACCCGCAGGTCGGGGACTTCCGACCTGAGCTCGAGCCAATAGGCCGGGGTGGCGATGACCTGCGTGTCCTGTTGGTCGATGGACACCTCGGGAGCCGCGGTGTCCGGGGCCTCCGTTTCTTTGGCGTCGTCGGCCGCGCGGTGGCGCCTGCGCCGATCGGAGGGCGGGGCGCCGAACTTGGCGATCAGGTCGGCGACGGTGATCCCGCCCCGGGTGTGGGATCCGCTCCGTCCGCCGTCACCCTGATCGTCCTCGTCCTCGTGCTCGTGCTCGTCCTCGTCCTCGTGCTCGTCCTCGGAGTCGGCTTCGACGTGTTCGACGGGCGGCGGGGCGGGCGAGGCGGGCTGCCACCGGTGCAGGTTGTGGTCCGGTGCCGGCTCGGAGAACCGCTCCCAGGGCGCGACGCGCCGGCCGTCAGGAGTGGCGTCTGCCCCGCCGTCACTCATGTCCTGCCGGCCTCCGAATCCTCGATGCGGACGTCGAGCGAGCGTCCGTGGCACCTGTCACCGCCGCACTGCGGGCCCGTGCCCGCGAGGCGCACGGAGTGGGTCGCGCTTCCGTGATGCGGCCCTGAACCTATCCGCCGGCGAAGCGCAATACAGCAAGGCCCACATCGTACTGAGTTCTGGGTCCCGACGCGATCTCGCGGCCGGGTTCAGCCGCCGGAGTGCATGACGTCCGCGCCGGCCGGGACCGTGCAGTCGTCCGGATCGTTCAGCCAGCCGTCGGGCAGGGCGACGCGGGCCGGCGACCCCTGCCGGCCCCGCGGGCCCGTGGCCGCATCCGGGAACGGAACCGTCCCGTCCAGCCGGTCCAGCAGCGAGTCGAGTTCGTCGAGCGTCGTGACCATGGCCAGCGACCGCCGCAATTCGGATCCGGCGGGGAAACCGTGCAGGTACCAGGCGACATGCTTGCGGATGTCGCGCATGCCCTTGTCCTCCCCGAAATGGGCGGCCAGCAGTCGGCCGTGCCGCCGGACGATGTCGGCGACCTCGCCCAGGGAGGGCGGGACGGGCGGGGTGGTGCCGGTGAACGCGGCCGAGAGCTCGGCGAAAAGCCACGGCCGGCCCAGGCAGCCCCGGCCGATGACGACGCCGTCGCAACCGGTGCTGGCCATCATCGCCAGCGCGTCGCGGGCGTCGTAAATGTCGCCGTTGCCGAGCACCGGGATCGTGCGCACCTGCTGCTTGAGGGCGGCAATCTGGTCCCAGTCGGCGGTGCCGGAATAGCGCTGTGCCGCCGTGCGGGCGTGCAGCGCCACCGCGGCGGCGCCTTCGGCCTCGGCGATGCGGCCGGCGTCCAGGTGGGTGTGGTGCTGGTCGTCGATGCCGATGCGGAACTTGACGGTTACCGGGATGCCGGTGCCCTCGGTGGCGCGGACGGCCGCGGCGACGATCTGGCCGAACAGCCGCCGCTTGTACGGCAGCGCCGCCCCGCCGCCGCGCTTGGTCACCTTGGGCACCGGGCAGCCGAAGTTGATGTCGAGGTGGTCGGCCAGGCCTTCGTCGGCGATCATCTTGGCGGCCGCATACGTGGTGGCGGGGTCCACGGTGTAGAGCTGCAGCGACCGGGGCGACTCGTCCGGGGCGAACGTCGTCATGTGCATGGTGACCGGGTGGCGCTCGACGAGCGCGCGGGCGGTCACCATCTCACAGACGTACAGGCCGCTGACCGTGCCGGCCTTTTCCTTCTCGAGCTCACGGCACAGCGTCCGGAAAGCAACGTTGGTCACGCCCGCCATCGGGGCCAGGACCACCGGGCTGGCGAGCGTGATAGGACCGATCCGCACGGGCGCTACCGACGGCTCATCACCAGCTTGCCTGCCGTCTTGTGCAGCTCCTGGGCGGTGGCGCGCTTGCCCGTGCGGGCTTCCCGGTCGAGTTGGCGCTGCTTGGACACCTCGAACTTGTCGCAGGCCTGCTCGAGCTCCTTGATCAGCACGGCGAGATCGTCGCGCAGCTCGGCCCCCTCGCCGGTGAAGTCCTCGCGCTCGAAGATGCGCCACTTCTTGAGGATCGGCATGACGACCTCGTCGAGGTGGATGCGCGGGTCGTAGACCCCCCCGACAGCGATGAAGACGGCTTTGCGGCGGAACTCGGGCACCTGGAAGCCGGGCATCTGGAAGTTACGCAGGATCAGGTGCAGCGATTTCATCGCCTGGTTGGGCGCGAGGTCGAACGCGGCCTCGCTGACGTCGCGGTAGAAGATCATGTGCAGGTTCTCGTCGGCCGAGATCTTGGCCATCAGCTGATCGGCGACCGGGTCGTTGCAGGCCCTGCCGGTGTTGCGGTGCGAGATCCGGGTGGCCAGTTCCTGGAAGCTGACGTAGAGGACGGAGTGGGTGAGGGTCTCGGCGAAGTACTCACCCTGGTGGTTCTGGCCCGGGCTGAAGCCCCGGTTGACCACCTCGATGCGAAGCTTTTCCAGCTCCACGGGATCGACGGCGCGCGTGACCACCAGATAGTCGCGCAACGCGATCCCGTGCCGGTTCTCCTCGGCCGTCCAGCGGTTGACCCACTGTCCCCACGCGCCGTCCATGCCCATGTTCATCGCGATCTCGCGGTGATAGGACGGCAGGTTGTCCTCGGTGACCAGGTTCTGCACCATCGCCACCTGGGCGACGTCGGTGAGCTTGCTCTGCTCGGGGTCCCAGTCCTGGCCGCCGAGCGCGTAATAGTTCTTGCCGTCCGACCACGGGATGTAGTCGTGCGGATTCCAGTCCTTGTGCATGCTCAGATGCCGGTTCATGTACTTCTCGACGACCGGCTCGAGTTCCCGCAACAGCTGTAGGTCCGTCAGCTCAGCGGACATCGCCCCTCCAGTTATGTGTGTCGATTAGTAGCGGTCAATATATCTGTGTACTCCAGTAGCATCAAGTTTCCGCGCGCGTGGCCAGCGTGGCGAGGTCACATTTCGGCATACCGACGTGCGGAACACCTTTGACCTGGGCTCGCCGGTGTGGCACCGCCGAAACCCGCTACTCGGAATTGTCCGCCTCGGGGGCGGGGACGTAGGGCGCCGCCGTGACGAACAGCATGTTCACGCAGTAGTCGATGAACTGCTTGCGGGTGGCGCCGAGCTGGCCGCTGAGGTAGGCGGTGAACAGGCTCGACAGACCGCCGACGAGGCTGGTGGCGATCATTTTCTGCACCACGGGATCGCCGATCCGGGACAACTTGCGGACCAGCAGGTCGATGAAGTTGGGCATCCACTGCGCTCCCGAGCGGGTCAGGATCGGCTCCACGGCCGGCGCGAGCAGCAGCACGCGGCCCCGGACCGGGTCGTCGACCATCAGCTCGACGAAGCGTTCGACGGCCTCGCGCGGCGTCTTCGCCGAGGTGAGCGTGCTCATCGCCCGCGTGCACACGTCGTCGTAGACCGCGCGCACGAACTCGTCGCGGTCGGAGAAGCTCTCGTAGAAATAGCGCTCGGTCAGCGCGGCCTCGCGGCACACCGCGCGGACGGTCAGCGCGGGTCCGCGGTCGCTGCCCAGCAGCTGCACACCGGCGGCAACGAGGTCGTCGCGGCGCAGCGCATGGCGACTCTCCAAGGGGACGCCGGTCCAACGGCTCCGTCGTTGACCGGACGGCACATCGCTCCTAAGCTGAAAATGACAACGCGTGTAGTCAAAATCTACCGACAGCCACGGGGATCTCAACAGTGACTCAAGATACGTCCGCAGGCAGTCCGCTGACGAGCGGCATCGACGGCGCGACCGGCGCCGACGGCGTGGCCGCCGGATGCCCGGTGGCGCCGCTGGGTTACGAGGCTCCGCCCGTCCCGCTCGGCCCCGATTCGCTCACGTGGCGGTACTTCGGGGACTGGCGCGGCATGCTGCAGGGTCCGTGGGCGGGGTCGATGCAGAACATGCACCCGCAGTTGGGTGCGGCCGTCATCGACCACTCGACGTTCTTCCGGGAACGCTGGCCGCGCCTGTTGCGCTCGCTGTACCCGATCGGCGGCGTTGTGTTCGACGGCGACCGCGCCCCGGTCACCGGCGCCGAGGTGCGCGACTACCACACCGAGATCAAGGGCGTCGACGAACGGGGCCGCCGCTACCACGCGCTGAACCCCGACGTCTTCTACTGGGCACACGCCACCTTCTTCGTCGGCACGATCCACGTAGCCGAGCGGTTCTGCGGCGGGCTGAGCGAGGAGCAGAAGCGGCAGCTCTTCGACGAGCACGTCCAGTGGTATCGGATGTACGGCATGAGCATGCGACCGGTGCCGGCGTCGTGGGAGGAATTCCAGGCCTACTGGGATCACATGTGCCGCAACGTGTTGGAGAACAACTACGCGGCGCGTGCGGTGCTCGACCTGACTGAGCTGGCCAAACCACCGTTCGCGCAATGGGTTCCGGCCTGGCTATGGGCCGCCCAGCGCAAGCTGATGGCGCCGTTCTTCGTCTGGGTGACCGTCGGCCTCTACGACCCGCCGGTGCGCGAGCTGATGGGCTACACCTGGTCGGCACGCGACGAATGGCTGCACCGGCGGTTCGGCGACGCCGTCCGCCTGGCGTTCGCGCTGGTGCCCCCGCGGTTCCGCAAGCATCCGCGGGCCCGCGCCGGATGGGATCGCGCCGACGGGCGAATCCCGGCCGACACGCCGCTGGCGCAGACCCCGGCGCGCAACCTGCCACCAGTGGACGAGCGCGACAATCCCAAGCACTACTGCCCGAACGTGTCGTAAGTCCCTCCCGCGCAGCGTGTTTCACAGTGCGACTGGTGCGGCCGCCGAGTCGGGTGTTCAGCGCGCCGGGACGAGTGTCGAGGTGCGCCGGCCGCCGTTGCGCTCGTTCCAGAACCGATAGACATCCACCGCGGCGTCCCGGGGTTCGTAACGCATCGGCAGCCGCCGGCGCTCCCAGTTCTTCGCGAACTCCTCGTAGAACGTGGCGAGTTCGAAGTACTTGCGGTCGTCGAGGTAGTACTGCCCGTAGGCCTCGCGGGTGGTCAGGAACACCACTTCCCGCGGCGAGCAGTAGTACAGCGAGCCCAGGCACATCGGGCACGGGTGGGCGAGCACGTAGATGGTGCTGTCGACCAGGTGCTCGGTGCCCAGCTTCCGGCACGCCTCGCGGATGGCGAGGATCTCCGCATGGGCGGTCGGGTCGTTGGTCTGGGCGGCCTGGTTGGTGCTTTCGGCCAGCACCGCGCCGTCCCGGACGATCACGGTCGCGAACGGACGACCGCCCTCGGCGACGTTGCGGCGGGCCAGGTCGATCGTGCGCTGCGCGAAGTCGGTCATGGATCGCAGGCTAGCGCCGACGGCGGGGGAGGCCGGGCCTGTGGTAGTAACTAGATTGTCTATATTTCTTCGTTTCCGAGTCGGCACAGGGAGCACCATGGCGCGCACGGAGAGCGATCGTTGGGATCTGGCGACGAGCGTCGGGGCGACGGCGACCATGGTCGCGGCTCAGCGGGCGCTGGCATCCGACGACGGGTTCATCGACGACCCGTACGCCGCGCCGCTGGTGCGCGCCGTCGGCATCGACGTCTACGTCCGGTTGGTCAACGGCCAGATTCCGGTCGGCGGGGAGTCGGAGTTCGATCCGCACCGGATGGCCGAGGGGATGGCCTGCCGCACCCGGTTCTACGACGACTTCTTTCTCGACGCGGCGCGCGGCGGCGTCGGCCAGGCGGTGATCCTCGCGGCGGGTCTGGACGCGCGGGCCTACCGCCTGCCGTGGCCGGCCGGCACCGTCGTCTACGAGGTCGACATGCCCGAGGTGATCGAGTTCAAGACGCTGACCCTTGGTGATCTCGGTGCGGAGCCGACCGCGGAGCGGCGCACGGTCGCCGTCGACCTGCGCGACGACTGGGCCGCGGCGTTGCGGGCCGCGGGCTTCGATCCGCAGGCCCGCACGGCGTGGAGCGCCGAAGGTCTGCTGGTCTACCTGCCCGACGCCGCCCAGGACGCGCTGTTCGACAACATCACCGCGCTGAGTGCTCCCGGCAGCCGCCTGGCGTTCGAATTCGTGCCCGACACCGCGATTTTCGCCGACAAGCGCTGGCGCGCCCACCACGATCGGATGAGCGAGCTCGGGTTCGAGATCGACTTCAACGATCTCGTCTATCACGGTCAGCGCAGCCACGTCGCCGACAACCTGAACCAGCGCCGCTGGCGGACGTCGACGACCAGCGTCAAAGAACTCCACGCGGCCAGCGGGTTCACCTATCCCGACGACGACGTCGCCGCGGCCTTCGCCGACGTCACCTACACCAGCGCGGTGCTAGGTGGCTGGTGTCGAACGGCCATTGTGGGGGCGCTGGTTGACCGGTCGGGCTATTGGGCGATGCTCGTGTGGTCGTGAGCGGTTCCTAGCTCAGGTGAATTCGGTTGTCGGGATTGGCGATTCCGTTGCTTGGCTGGTCTACAGGCGGTCCTGGTGGGCCGGTTGGCATCGCCGACCGGCCTCAGGTCGTGGCGGCGGCCCAGTTTGCGCCTTCCCGGTGTAATCCGAGCACACCCAGGCGTGCGAGGTTGATCGCGGCGGCCAGCAGGGAGAAATCGGCGGCGACCTTGGTGGTGCCGCGCACGCGCGCACGGCGGCCGCCGTGGCGGCGGCGCATCAGGTGGCCGATCTTGCGTTCCACTTTCGGCCGGGTGGCCTTGTAGTCGGCGACCCAGCCCGGATCTGCTTGGGTGGTGCGAGCACGGGTGAGTTCGGCCTCGTAGCGGCTGATCGCGATGGTGCGCCCGGCGGTTGAGCTGGTGCACTGCTCGGCCAGTGGGCAGCAGGCGCAAGCCGGGCCGAACACCGCGTTGCCGCCGCCGCCCTTGGCCGGGCGGATCGGCACGGTCACCGCGCCCGGGCAGGTGACCGTGCCGACGTCGAGGTCGATGACGAAGCGGTCCTTGGCGTAGCGGCCACCCGGCGCGGTCGGTGGCTGCACCTTGGTGAAGATTTCCGCGCCCGCGGTTTCCAACACGGCCAGCAGTTTGCCCGCACCGTAGGCGGCGTCGCCGTAAACCGCCGGGCATCGCTGGTCTTGGGCTCCGCACACGCTGGGGGCGCTCCCGTCGCCATCACCATCACCGACCGCGCTGGCCGCGGTCGTCGTGCCAGCACTTGCACCGAGGCTCGAGTCGTCCTGAGGATCAACGCAATCTCCGTCGGCGGTGTTGGTGTCGCTGGTCACCGGAGTGGGTAGGTCGCCGGCCAGCAGGTCGGTGGCGGGTTGGGCGTCGCCGGCGTTGCCGGCGGTGACTTCGGTGGCGGTGATGATCTCGGCGTCGGGGTCGATCGCGATGTGACCCTTGTATCCGTCGAAACCCCGCGCGGAGGTCTTGTGGCCGTGGCGTGCCTGCGGGTCCACCGTGGAGATCACCCGATCGGCGGCCACACGGCGCGCGATGCGGAATATCCCGTCGGCGGCGTCTTGGTCGAGGTCCTGGCCGACCACGGTGGCCAACAGTTTGGCCGCCTTGTCCACCTCGGGCTTCAGCGCCTGCTCATCCAGGCAGGCCAGCAGCGCAGACGCGTCGCGGGCCAGCGCGTCCACCAGCGCCTCGCGCGCCGCCACGTCGTCGTAGTCACACACCGGTTTGCCGGCGCTGACGTAGTCGTCGTCGCGGGACAGCCGCGCCCGCAGCGCGGGTTGCAGCTCCGCGCCGGCGACCGCCAGCAGTCCCCGGATCGCCGAGCGGATCAATGTGACCGTGTCCATGGTGGCCACCGCGTCATACAGCGGGGTCGAGTCCAGCACCCGCTTACGGCCCACCAGCCCGGCCGCCTTGGCCGCTTGCAGGGTGACCTCAAAGATCCGGTCCGGGCGATCCGAGCGGGCCAGCCTCGCGCGCATGTCCACCAACACGGTGTGCACAAACCCCGGATAATCGAAGTCCAGCCCGCCCGCGGCATACTTCCACCGCGCGTCGAACGCGAACCGATCCACCGCCTCCCGATCCGAAAGCCCCTCGATGCGCTGCAACACCATCACCACCGCCACTATCATCGGCGGCACGCTGCGCCGGCCGACATCGGTGAACAAGTCGGCGAACATTTCATCGCCGAACAAGTTGAAGCACTCCCGGTGCAGCACGCTGTAAATCGAGTCCGGCGCCACCCGGCCCTCGCAGAAATCCACCGTCGACCGCCACAAATCCGCCTGTTTCGGCGTCAAACCCAAACTCACCCAACCATTCTCGCCGACCGCACCCGATTACCCGGTCAACGCCACGCGAAAAACACCAGCCACCTAGAGCGCTGACGCGGGCGCCCCAGCACGCGGCTACGGCTACGAGCTCAGCAGGTCGTCCTTCAGACGGCTGGTGAGCATCTCCTGGAACACGGTGCGCGCCGGGTCGTAGAGGTCCTGGAAGGTGGTCAGCACCGCGTTGCGGTCGTATTCGGGAATAGCTCCCGTCGGGGTCCAGAAGCTGTCGATGTCCAGCAGGAAGAACGGTCCCTGCTGGGTCGGCATGGTCCGGCGCAGGTGGTAGCTCTGGTCGAGCGCCTGTCCCATGCCGGGGCCGTAGCGCACGATCATCGACTTGCCCGGGTTGGCCTCGCGGTAGACCGCGGCACCCTGCCATTCGGTCAGCATCAGGCCGGCGGGAGCGATGCGCTGCGGCCCGAGCAGCGGCTCGGCGATCCAGTTGGCCCACTCGACCCGTCCGTCCACGCCCACGGGGACCCGGACCTCGAGGACGTAGCGCAGGCCGATGCGCTCCACGCCGACGAGCGAGGAGACCTGGGAGCGGGCGTCGACGACCTGCATCACGATCTCGAGCAGCGCCTCGAAGTTGGAGTAGGCGGTGGTCTCGATCACGACGGCCTGGTTCTTCATCGAGGCGGCCAGCGTGTTGTCCCGGTTGACGTAGCGGGTGAAGCGCTCGGCGGTCGGCTGGGGGCTGCCGCCGGCGCCCATGCCCCATGCCACATCCTGGGCCTGGCGCTCGATGGGCAGATGGTCGGCGAGCAGATGTTTGAGCTGTCCGCTCGATGATTCGTTGAGGGAATCCGTTGCTGGGTGACGGACTTCCATCGTTACCAGGGCTACGGGCGCGTTCGGGGAGGCCGCATCAACAGTCATCCTCGGAAGCATAGCCAAGCCGTTTTGACGCTGAACCGGGGCCATCCCGCGTCGCGGCCGACGGACGACTGCGCCCCGCTGCGTCCGACGCCGCTCACGAGATCTGTCAGCAGGGCGATTCATCCCCACCGATGCGCACTCGGCGTGTCATGCCGTCGGGTGAGCGGACGCGATCGCCGCGAACCGTCGGCGCGGAACGCACGTGGCCGGTGTGTCCGGCCCGCAACGGCCCGCCCGATACCCGTTAACGGCGCGTCGATTGCTGCTGACGATCGGCTGAAGCTCCGGTGCCGGGCGTCTTGCGAGGTGACAGCCGGTGTTCGGCGCTCATGTACTGCTGGTGTGGTGCCCCCACTAGGACTCGAACCTAGGACCTGCGGATTAAAAGTCCGTAGCTCTACCAACTGAGCTATAGGGGCAGAAAGATCAGGATACTGGGTACCACGGAGGCGCTCGTTTGAGGATTGGGGCCACGGTGACCTAAGCTGGCGTGGCTCCCAACGTAACCATGTTGCGGGTACCCCGGAGAGATTCGGTTCTGGCCCCCTTCGTCTAGCGGCCTAGGACGCCGCCCTTTCAAGGCGGTAGCGCGGGTTCGAATCCCGTAGGGGGTACGGCGACGCGGTGACGCGGAGCAGCAGCAAGGCCCTGTGGCGCAGTTGGTTAGCGCGCCGCCCTGTCACGGCGGAGGTCGCGGGTTCGAGTCCCGTCAGGGTCGCCAGCACGGCGAGGCACTCCGTTGCCTTCCGGCCAGGTAGCTCAGTCGGTACGAGCGTCCGCCTGAAAAGCGGAAGGTCGCCGGTTCGATCCCGGCCCTGGCCACCACTCTTGAGCTGCATTGACACGGCTCTTGCACTCGGTTGTCAGTTTTGCTTGTCCGGTTCTTGTCCGGTCTTCGGTGGGTGAATCTCGGTCGCGTGAAGCTGATCGAGGTTCGTTGCGACCTGGTCCAGCTCGTCGGAGTAGAGGTCGCTGTAGATGTTCGCGGTGACGGTTGGCGTCGAGTGGCCCATGGTCTTCTGGACGTAGCGAAGGTCGGCGCCGGATTTGCGGGCCAGGCTGGCGTACGTGTGCCGTAGGTCATGGATGGTCAGTGGCGCCAGATTGGTCCTCTTGAGGGCTTTGTTCCAGTGGCTGTGTCGACGCCAGTTGTTGGAGCGCAGCATCGCGCCATTGGGTGAGGTGACGGCGGGCTCGTCGGGCGCCCGACCGCCGATCCGTGTTTCGAGGATGTCGACGACGACCTGGGGGAGCGGGACGGTACGGATACCGGCGCGCGTCTTAGGTGGCCCGATGACGATGCGGCCTTCGACTTCGGGCGCTACCCGTCGGACGTAGAGGCGACGGGCGCCGAGGTCGATGTCCTTGACCCGGAGGCCGACGAGTTCGGACCAGCGCAGGCCGGTGTAGGCCAGGATGGTGACGACGCCGCCTTGGTCCCCGCACGCGGTGGCGAGCGCCTGGACTTCCTGAGCGGTCAGGTATCGGTGCCGTTCCCGCTCGGGAATGCGGCCCGCGGAGACGCCGAGGGCGGGATTTCGGTGAATTCGGCCGTCCTGGTGTGCCACATCGAGGATCGAGCGCAGGAGACGCAGGGTCGACACCTTCGCCCACGGCCCGACGGTCAAGCTGTCAACGAACGCTTGGACATCGGCGCGGGTGATCTCGTCGACAGGCATATGGCTGAATCGCGGTTTGATGCGCAGTTCCCAGTGCTGGGTGTAGCCACTCCAGGTTTTCGGCGACACCGCCGGTTTCTTGGATTCGGAGAACTGCGTCCAGATCCGCTGCAGTGGTGTGCGACCGAGGCGGGGATCGAACCGACGCGCACCGAGGGCGGCTTCGTTGTCGCGTTCGGATTTGAACGCCTTGGCCCCGCGCAGAGTCGGGAATGTGGCAGACGTTTCGACCCAACCGGATGCGGCGTCGGGGTCGCGGATTAGGTAGCGGACTTGGTAACGAGGCTCCCCGGCTGCGTTGAGGCGCTTTCGGATTCCGCGTGGTGTGTTGCCGGCCACTACCGACGCACCTGCTTCAGCCAGGACCGAACTTCGGCGCAGTCCCACCGACGCACCCGCTCGGACAATGTGTAGCAGGGCGGGCCGATCTGCTCGCCGGTCGTCTCGCGCATCGCTGCCCAGCGGTTGAGTGTGGCGGCTGAGACGCCGAGTAGCGCCGACACTTGCTCCGCTGTCAGTAACTCAGGGAAATTGCCTGCGGTGACGAATGCATCCCGGAGGCCGTGAGTGACCATCGCTTCACCTCGCAGTACGGATCGAGTCGAACCAGGCGCGGGTGCGCTGCAATCCGGTGTCGACGTCGAACTGGCCGCCGGTGATTCCCCAGAGGTCATATGCCCACCGTTCCAATGCGGAATCCGTTGTCTCACCGCATCGCTGGAGTTCAGTGTCGCCGCGCAGGACCAGGGCGGTGCCGAGGACTTCGCCGCGCGACCAGATGTGCCGGTACTGGTCCCATCTGTCTCTGCGGACGAGGTTGGCGCGGCGGGTCAGGTCATCGGCATACCGCGCCACCTGGTCCTGGTCGGGTGGTTCGAAAATGGAACTCATTGAGCTGCCCTTCCTCCAGGTGAGTTTGCACGTCCGTATTGCTTTGCGGTGGTGCGGATTTGCTCATCGGACCAGTAGTCGGATCGCACCTTGGTCACTTGGTCGTCCTCGGCGATGACGTAGCCGGTGCCCGGTCTGTCAGGGCTGATCCGGTGTGCAGGTGCAGCATCGGCCATCCCGTCGCCCAGCACCATCGCGACTTCCTCTCGGGAACGCAGTCGAAGCGCGATGGTTTGGGTGAACAGTCCCCGCATCGGTAGAACTTCCTTGCGTGGGTCTTGCAGGAACGCGGCCACCACGATGCCCAGGGCGCGGCCCTTGGTGAGAATGCGTGACAACGACGCGGCCGCTTCCTTACGTAGGGCCGGGTCGCTCATGTAAGCCGTCACTCCGGCCAGCTCATCGATGAGAAGAACCAACAGGGGTGAGGCCGTGGTCGGACTATGTTCGCGTGTGTGGCCTGCCATCGCGTTGCCGCGGTTATTCATCAGCTTCTCCAGCGCGGCAAGGGTTTCCACGGCATCGGCCTCCGTAGCGGCGATCTTGGTAAACAGACCGGATCCGATCGACAACTCGATGCCGTACTTCAAATCGATTCGGGTGCGGCTCTCCTGGAGTGACGTAGCGGCCTGACATTGTCTGCGGCCGCTGGTATGGCCGGATCGGGTTCTACGTCCGGCAAGTGATCGTCCGACACGTGGGATATATGCAGGTAGATAGCGGTTTCGTGTGGGAGAATCTGCTAGTGGCTAACTAGCAGTATTCCGTATGGGAGGGTGACCCGGACATGACCGAACACGACCCCGCGGGGATGATCCGCGGCTCAGTGGTGATCCATCGACGCCGCTGCGGCAAGCCCGGATGCCGTTGCACTGCCGGCGATCTGCACGAGTCGACGGTGCTTTCGTTCTCCGAGCGAGGCAGAACCCGGTTCGTGATGCTGCCCGAGGCCGAGGTGGCGTCGGTGCGGGCCGCGGTAACGCGCTACCGGGCGGCCGAAGCCGAGCTGGTGGCCGCCGGCGACGCCGGCCGCGCCGCGTTGGCGGCTCGACTCGCCTCCGCGAAGCGGGCCCGGCGGTGAGCGCGCCGATCGTGGCCGGCGACGCGTTCGGTTGCTCCCGTGAGCTGTTCGATCAAGCGGTGCACTGGCTCGACGGCGCCGCGGCCGCCGGGCTCGAGCACGCCGAGCTCGAGACCCAGCTCGACACACGGGGCCGTGACCTGCTGCGCCAGCTGTATCAGGACCACACCGACCTGCGTGCCCAGCGGGAACCACGCCTGACCGGGGTCACCGGGGTCGACGGGGTGAGGCGAAGCAGGGTCGAAGCCGGCCACGCCCGCGCCCTGACGACCGTGTTCGGCGAGGTCACCGTCGCCCGCATGGCTTACCGGGCGCCCGGGCAGACCAACCTGCACCCCGCCGACGCCGCGTGGAACCTGCCCACCGAGAAGCACTCCCACGGACTGCGTCGCCTCGCCGCGATCGAAGCCACCCGGGGCTCGTTCGACGACGCCGCCGCGGCGATCGACCGCGGCACCGGGGTGGCCGTGGGCAAACGGCAGGTCGAACAACTCGCCGTCGCCGCCGCGGCCGACTTCGACGACTTCTACGACCAGCGCGAACCACCGACCCCTGACACAGGCCACAGCGCCCAGACGGCAAGGGCATCGTGATGCGCCGCGACGCGCTGCGCCCGGCCACCGCCAAAGCCGCCGCGGCCACCGCGCCCAAACTCGCCGCCCGGCTGTCCAAGGGCGAGAAACGCAACTGCAAACGCCTGGCCGAGGTCGGCGCCGTCTACCACGTGACACCGGTGCCCCGCACCGCCGACGACATCCTGCCCACCGCGCAGCACGACACCACCGGGCACGCACCCAAAGCCGACGACAAATGGCTGACCGCCAGCGTCGCCGCCGACGCCGCCACCGTCATCGCCTCGGTGTTCGACGAGGCCGAACGCCGCGACCCCAACCACGAACACACCTGGATCGCGTTGGTGGACGGCAACAATCACCAGATCGAACGCATCCACGCCGAAGCCGCCGCGCGCGGCGTCACCGTCACCACCGTGGTCGATTTCATCCACGTCCTGGAATACCTGTGGAAAGCAGCGTGGTGCTTTTTCACCGAGGCCGATCCAGCCGCCCAAACCTGGGTACGCGACAAGGCCACCGCCGTCCTGGAGGGCAACGCACGCGCCGTCGCCACCGGCATCCGCCGCCGAGCCACCACCGCCGGACTCACCCGCGGCACACGCAAGAACGCCGACGACGCGGCAAACTACCTGACCGCCAAAGCAACCCATCTCGACTACCCGACCGCGCTCAAGTCCGGCTGGCCCATCGCCACCGGTGTCATCGAAGGCGCCTGCCGCCACCTCGTCAAAGACCGCCTCGACATCACCGGAGCCCGCTGGGGACTCGCCGGCGCCGAAGCCATCCTCAAACTCCGCGCACTACACAGCAACGACGACTTCGACGACTAATGGCGCTACCACCTCGACCAAGAACGGCACCGCGTCCACCAAATCCGCTACCTCAACGGCCAAATCCCCAGGGCCGCATAACCGTCACTTCAGGAGAGCCGCACCCAATCGATTCCCACCAGTCGCACTACACCGTCGGCAACAGCGGGGCCGAGATTGCCGGCGATACCCCAGAAGACGGAACCTTTTGCCTGCACCGGAGCAGCCCACCGTGAGGGTGTGCCGACCACTCAATGGCAAACTCCAGGCTGATCCGTTTTCGCACCGCCCAAGCGCGACGCGCGTTGTCGCTACCACTGTCGGCGGGGAAGCGTGACCTACCGTTGACAGCTGCTCCCGCATGACCAGCTCGATTCGGAGTGTTCCCGGCGACACGACAACCGATCGCGCGGAGTGTGCGCCGGCAGCGTCGCGAATCGCGGGAACGGCGCGCTCCAAGTCTTCGACGGTCTGCCCCATCCGTGCCCGTACCGTCAAGCGCAGAGTGGTGTGAGATACGTCGGTTCCCAGCAGCTTCGGATGAAACCAGCGGGTGGAGGCGACCTGCTGCCCTTCTTTGTTACGGCGAGTGACCTGTTCGGAGGCGGCCAAGCCGCAGCGCTTGCAGAGCCTGTGCCAGGAAGCGTAAGTCCACAGTCGCCAGCGCAGAAGTCGGGCCGGTGTTGCGAACCTTTCCTCGTACGTCTCGGGTGAGTGCAGTCGCCAGGACATGAGGGCGACGCCGATGACTCCCACGATGATCGCCACGCACAGGCCGAGAGTGGTGAGGAAATTCAGGACGTGATCGAGCCGGAATGGGGTATGGCTCAACGTCCTCGTATCCGACGTGGAGGTCAGACAGCGCCTGGCCGGTCTTCGCGCGCGACGACCCGATCCAAGCGATGGACCCTGCCAAGATTGCGGGGTTCCTCGACGTGCTTGTCGAGCTCGGTAAGACGCGGCAGGTGATCGTGTTCTCGCACGACGACCGGTTGCCGGCTGCGATCCGCGCACGATCGGTGCCGGCCCAGTTGCTCGACGTCACCCGCGAGCAGGGGTCGCTGGTCGTGGTGAAGGCGAACGACCTACCCGCAGACCGGTACGTCGCCGACGCCGAGGCCCTCATCCTCGACGACGACATCGACGACCTGATCAAGCGGAAGGCGGCACCAGGCCTGTTCCGGATGGCGATCGAAGCCGCCGCGCACCAGCGGTACTTCGGCGAAAGCGCGAAGGCCGGCGTTCCCTACCACGAGACCGACACCGCGTGGGAGGAGGCGAAGACCACCCAGCGGAGGGTGGCGCTCACGGTTACCGGGTCCGCCGACGGGGACGTGTCCGGCTGGAAGGCGTATCGGACGCACAGGTTCCCGACACTGGCGATTTCCGCGTCGGGTACCCATCGAGGGGCCAATCTGGACCGCGGCACCATCCGCGATCTCCGCCACACCGTCCGCGACATCGTGGAGGGCCGGTGACCAGTGATGCCGAGGTCCTGCTCGCACGAGCCGACAAACTCCTCGACTCCCCGGACCGCACCGCGTTGGGCAACTCCGCCCGGTTGGCGGCGTTCCTCGCGCGGCGGGCCGTGGAGGACCTGATCGACGCCCGTTGCGCGGAGCTGACGGGAGTCCAGGTAGTTGTCGGGACCGCGAGGGCGAGACTGGCGGTGCTCAAGTCCCTCGACAAGACACCGGCGGGTCCGGCGCTCATCGACGCCTGGCACCAGTTGACCGGCTTCTGTCACCACCACGCGTACCAGCTGTCGCCGACGGTGCCGGAGGTGCGGGCGCAGTGTGCCGCGGTTGAGCGGGCCTGCCTCGGCGGAATATTCGAATCGTCGCCAGGTTCCGCGCCTGGCGATACGGTCAGCCCGTGATCGCCGCGTTCTGGAAGGCGTTCGACGGGATCGATCTCGCGGCGCCATGTTGGCCAATAGTTCTGCGGCGACGTGTCGTGCCGGCTGTCCGCTTCGATCGTCCAAGACGGCCATCCAGCCCATGAGACGCGCTCGCCGCTCGGCGATGTCGTCGAACCCAACGTGGCGCTGACCTTCGCGGTACAGCGAGGCTTCGGCATGGAGCCACCGCCACCGTGACGAGGCGATCAGCCGGCCGAACTGGTACAGCCTGAATTCGATGACGTCGTCCGGCTCACCGAACAACTCGGACCACCGGTGGACCTCGCGGCAGAAGTGCTCGTACGTCGCCGCCGTCTCCTTCCAGTATTCACGACCGGTCAGTGTGAAAACCGCTGCGCTGACCCGGGAATCGAGGATCAGGCACCGCGACCCCGGCAAGTCCCGGTCCGAGGTGAGGTATAGGAACTTCGAGAAGAAGGCTGGCCCCAGACGGGCAACTCTGCCGTGGATCGCGGTGTAGGCGGAGCGGATGTCACCGTGGCGGCTCGCTTCGGCGGCCCGCAAGATGCCGTTCAACCGGGCACGCTGTTCGGCGTCGCCGGCATTGGTGACGATCTTCGAAGCGTTCCGATAGTCGCCCACCACTCCCCACGCGAGTACGTGCCAGAGGAACGTCACCCAGTCCGGTTCGTCGTTCCCTCAACACTGCGCCGCTAGGCTGAACAACGCGGTCCGGTTGAGTTCGGTTGAGCTGAGCAGGATTCCGCGATCTGCCTACCAGTTGCTTACGGGGAGCGGCTCCTGCATCCGGTCGACCGGTCCGAACGCTGGGGATCTCAGCAGATCGCCTACAGCTGCGTCTCCCTCCTGCCACATCTCAGCCCCTTTCGATACGGCGTGGATACAGTCTGATTCTCCTCGCCGCGGAAAGCCTCGCACTGGGGCAGTGGTACGCGGCGAAAGGTTGCGGCATCGCGGCGAACTGCCACGTCCTGGCGGGTACCGGTGAGGCGATTCGAGATGGCACGCGAGACCCGACGCCGGCGGCTGAACCTCATCGCCGAGGGGGTCAGAACGTGCCGGCAGTGCCCGGGCGTGTGAATTTCAGTCGCCTGAAGTTGATCGAGGTTGGTCTGCCGGTTCGCCGCGGCCCTCTGCCACCAGCGGCAGCAAGATCTCAGCGACCTCGGTCATGTTGTGCCGTGTCACCAGCTGTTCGAGGATTTGCTCCGGTGTCTGCGGCGGGTTGGTTCGGCGATTCGACATCTCTTGCAACGCACGCACTCCTGCATACGGGTGTGCTGACACCGTGTTGGCGGCGAACTGATGTGGGTGCACGGTCTCGATATCGGCTTCCACGAGCACGCGTGCTGTGCTGAACCCGGCCCGGCGATCGTCGGTGACGATGGCGTCGGCTTTACCGATGATCGCGGCGTGGGCGACGTGGCCGTCATCGGGATCGTTGAGCCCGTAGCTGTACTCCCGGTCTTTGGGGGCTTGGACCTCCGAGCCCGGAAACGCCTGCTTCAGCTGATCGAAAAGGTGCCGTCGGCGGCTGGCGCTATCGCTGATCCCGCGCTTGTCGTGCAGGCCGGCCAGTACGTAGTCCAGCTCGAAGAGAATGCCAGATCCCCAGATGGGCGCGTACGCCTCCTCGGTGGCCAACTGCAGCAGGAAGTCACGCTGAAGGCTCGGCACCAGGGCACAGGTGTCGAGGACAGCGCGATACACATGGGCGAGTCTTTCAGACGCCGCGGACGGTCAACGCTTACGTTTCGCTTCGCCGAGCAACTCGGCGACCTCGTCGGCGTCGGCGTCCGCGAACTCCTCCGAGCTCTCGGTGATGAACCGGTTGCGTCGGGCGTGAAGCTCCTCGCGGTAGGCGAGGACATCGGCAAGCCGCAACTTGCGTCGGACCGCGCCGGGCACGTGTGCGTCTAACTCGCCGTCCTGGATAAGGCGAACCACCGTGGGGCGGCTGAGACCGAGGATCTCAGCGGCCTGCTGGGTGGAGATTTCCTGATCGCGGGTCAGGATGCTGATCGACTGGCCGTGACTAAAGGCGTGGGCGACACGCTTGAGAACGTCGTATAGCTGTTCGGTCAGCTCGACACGATCGTGTTCGCCTGCACCGGACAGAAAGAAGGCGGGCTCAGGAGAGGTCCCGTGACGGGCCTCGTGCGCCTCGATGAAGCTGAGGACATCGGCAAGCCCATTGGCATCGGCCGGAACCGGGTTGACAATCTCCGCGGAGGCGCTGCTCATGGGTCTCACTTCCGTTCGTCTCACCGCTGGAACTCGACCAATCGTAGCATAGTTACGAAAGTTGCGAAAAGCGATTGGGTTTGAACTATGCCGAGCAGTGGAGCAGCGCCCGGGTTACCAGGGGATCCACTTTTCAGGAAATTGAAACGGCTGGACGTCGCGAGATGCGTACTTGCACCCATACGGTTGGACCATGGATCAACAACTTTGGCCCACAGCTCCGAGCGGGCACCTTGAACCGGGTGTGCCTGACTTCGCACGATGGGGCGACGCGGCGCCCTTTGTCGCACTGTCCGAACGCCTGCACTCCAAGATGTGCACGCTGGCGAGTGATATCGATGACTTCGGAACCCACGTAAGCGACCCCGTGGTGGTCAATCACCTTGTCATCCGGCTGGCTGGCACGGGTTTGAGCATCGCCGAGATCCTCCACTCTGTCTCCGGGAAGCTGGACCGATCACTGATCGACCTCGATCACTGGCAAGAAGTGTTGGAGGCGTTCGACGACGCTCAGCGTGCGTTTCGCAATGCCTGTGGTGCAGCGCACGACGCCATCGAGGTCATGCGCAATCACACGCATGTCCCGCCTGAGGCGACAAGTGAGTCGTCGTAGCCGCACCGAATAAGGCGGTCGCGAGCTGGGAGGCGAACGCCGGCCCGTTGTTCGCCAGTGCGTAGCCGCCGGCCAGCCCGCCTTGATGCAGAGCGTTCGACGTCGTCGAACCCGACGGTGCGTCACAACACCGGTGTTGCGAATGATGCGCGGGACCAGGCGCGTGGCCGTGCGCGGGACCACGGCAGTGGGGAAGTGACTACCCGAATCGCCGTACACCGCCTGGTTCCGCGACCACCGCCGCACGATCCGGCGGGCAGCGATGTACGCGTCCTGGGTCACCTCGACGGCGACAATGGCTTTCTTGAGTCCGTAAACACCCCAGAACCGGCCCGGCCCGCGGCCGGGCTCCCGCCATAGTTCTGGCACGACGTGCTGATACTCCTTGTCGCCGTGCATGTTTGGTGATGAATGCTTGGTGAAGTAGATGGCCAGCCGCTTCGGATCGCACGCCCGCAAGCCATTGCGCACGTCGATGGCGGTCCCGGCGAGCCGGTGCCGGGCCTTCTGCTCGGCGTCGGGATGGTCGACAACCTGAGCCCACGTCTCGGACAGCCACTTGGCGAAGCCCCGACCAGAGCGACCCGGCGAGATCGGTGGCACCATCCATAGATGGATGTGCGGAGCGCCGCGTCGCTGAAACGGCTTCCCAGTCGCCGGGATAGGTGAGTGTGACCATCGAGGGCACGCGACCGGATTCCACCAGTGGGCTGTAGTCAAGCTCGGCGAAGGTGCGGCACATCGACGACCGTGACTTTCGGGACCACTCAGTGATGACACCCCCGGAAATGCGCTGTTCATCTTCCGTATGACTCCGTCGTGTCGAAGACACGACGGCCCGTCGAGCCAGTGCACCGCTTGATCGAACAGCTCACGGGAGCAACCGAACGCGTCGCCGGCCACGATCGGCGCGCTCACCGCCGGGCCCGCTTCGCGGAGGCGAGTCGAGCCGCCAACGCGGCGCGGCCGGCGTCGCCGGCGGCCACCAGCTCGGCTTCGGCCGCCCGGTAGCGCGTTACCGCGGCCCGCACCGACGCCACCTCGGCCTCGGGCAGCATCACGAACCGGGTTCTGCCTCGCTCGGAGAACGAAAGCACCGTCGACTCGTGCAGATCGCCGGCAGTGCAACGGCATCCGGGCTTGCCGCAGCGGCGTCGATGGATCACCACTGAGCCGCGGATCATCCCCGCGGGGTCGTGTTCGGTCATGTCCGGGTCACCCTCCCATACGGAATACTGCTAGTTAGCCACTAGCAGATTCTCCCACACGAAACCGCTATCTACCTGCATATATCCCACGTGTCGGACGATCACTTGCCGGACGTAGAACCCGATCCGGCCATACCAGCGGCCGCAGACAATGTCAGGCCGCTACGTCACTCCAGGAGAGCCGCACCCGAATGATCCTGGGTCATCGCGTCGTGTTTCCTATCGTGAGTCACTTTGGTCGGTAACTCACTGACCACTACGCGATGGCCCACCCCAACACCGTCAACGACACACCCATGGCCGCCCGAGCCCGGTCGACCTCAGCCCGAACCCCACCACGTCAGGGGACCTACCCCCAGTCAGACAACGAAGACTCCGCCGATGGCTATACTGCGAGTCGGGCGCATTCGCACAAGGAGCACATCTCATGTCCGCATCAAAGGAAAGCGCCGAGGTCTCACGGGCGCATCTGGCCGAGCACGAGAAAATGGCCGAGGCACACTTGCGGGAGCATCGCAAGCTGGCGGACGACCATCTCGCTGAACTCCGAGCCCTCACGGACCGGCATCTGGCCGAGCATCGCGATTTATCTAAACAGGATCACGTGTCTAGCAGTGAGCATGACTCATTGGCCGCGCGGCATATGGATGAGCACCGCAAGCTCACCGACCGACTGCTGCAAGATCATCACAAGTTGGCCGACCGGCATCTGGCCGAGTTGGCTGAACTCGGGAAACGCCATTCGCACGAACACAAGGGGTAACTGGTCCAGGCAAGCTAGCGGCCACCAGGCGGGTTGACGCGACCGAAGCGCTGGACTCCCACGATCGAGTAACGCACAGTATGTGCCATGACGGAAACCACTTCGCCCGCCCAGACCATATTCGCGATGCCCAGGATCGGCGATCCCGCCCCCGAATTCACCGCCGACACCACGCAAGGTCCGATCAGTTTCCCCGGTCATTACAACGGGATGTGGGCCATTCTCTTCTCACACCCTGCCGACTTCACCGCCGTGTGCACCAGCGAATTCATCACCTTCGCCTCGATGCAGCAGCAGTTCCGGGACTAAAACACGGTGGGGCTGTCGGTGGACGGTCTCTACAGCCGCATCGCCTGGCTGCGCACCATCAAGGACAAGATCACCTTCAACGGCATGAGCGGTGTCGAGGTGACCTTCCCGCTGATCGAGGACGTCACCATGGAGGTTGCTCAGAAGTACGGCGTGATCATGCCCGGCGATGCCTCCACCAAGGCTGTGCGGGCGGTCTTCGTCATCGACCCGGCCGGCGCCATTCGCACGATTATCTACTACCCGCTGAGTACCGGACGAAATTTCGATGAGCTGCTGCCCTTGATCAAGGCACTGCAGACCGCCGACGCCTTCGGGGTCGCCACCCCGGCTGACTGGCGACCCGGCGACCGCGTCATCGTCCCGCCGGCGGAGTCCTGCGGTGTGGTGGCCGACCGCATGGCCGGCGCCGAAGAAGGCATCGACTGCGAGGACTGGTTTTTTGCACCAAACAGATCAGCGAGGCCGACGTGGAGAACGCCATCCGCGCCAAGTGACGCCGAAGGACCGCGCGGAACCGCCTCAACTATCGCGGCGTGCGCGCCCACCACGGTGGCCGTGACCACCTCCACCACCGTGGTGACCACCGCCGCAACCATCCCCGCCGCGTTCGCCGACGCGCCGGCGCCACCCGCGACCGCCGCCTATCGGCCGACCTGATACCGCGGCTTCGAACGCCCGCAGGTGGTTCTCGGAAGCGGCACGCAAGTTCTCATACACCCTATGGATGGCTGCCTCGTCACTGCCTTGCACGGCCGCAGACAGGTCGGCGATGTCACCAGTTTCGAGTTCGACTCCGGCCGCATACGCCTCTTCGATCGAGGACAGTCCCCGGGCGAGCCACGCGTCGTAGGCGTCCTGGAGTTCAGTGTCGGCGTAGACACCGGGCGGCTGCCCTACCGACGGATCGGGGACGCTGTACCGCTCGAGCAGTCGCCCGATCGCCGCGTAGTGACGCTGCTCGCTGGCGGCAATGTTGTCGAAGATCGGCACATCCCACGCCTGGTGAAACCGCCGGTACAAATCGCGCGCCAGCCGTTCCTCTTCCCGCATCAGCACCAGATCCGCCCGCTCGCCCTCCGACAATGGGCCACCGGCCACCGGTCGCGAGCTGTCGTCCACGTTCATCCGACGACTCCGTTCATGTTCGGCCACCCCGATACCGGTCGGATCGACCACTACCTCCATATCTCGGCAGCCATGTTCACCGCACCAACCGAATGCACAAGGCAGGAGCACCGTGCGCTGAAGTGAGCGTATTAAACGGTGATCCTCGACACCAGTACCGCCATGTCGGACTTCATCAACCGTTCCGACGGCTCAGCTAGGCTGGGCCCTCGACTCCGGATCTATGAACGCTACGGCAAGACAAGTGTCGACGGCACGTGAAAACTGACACCCCGCGCGGAATTTCTGCCCTTGGTCAAGAGATACTTTTCCTGTGCGGCAAAGGATTCAACCGCGACGTCGATGAAGTCGTCGACCATTTCGATACACGTACCTGCTGGCCCGATCGAGCAAGCAGGTACCAGATGCCAGGCGAATGACACTTCGTGGCCCGTCTTCGCCCCCGGCGCCGTGCCTGGCCGAGCCGACTGGGGCTGGCGTTCGAGTCCCTCGGGGCGCTTGTGGTAGTGCTCGGGCCCTTTCAGGTCCTCACCATCGATCGGAGATAGCCATGGACGTGAGCTGCCAGTTCTCCCTCTACCCCCTCGGGCAAGCCGACCTCGGGTCTGGTATCGACGCCGCCCTCTCGGCGCTCTCGGCGCGAGGGCTCAGCTTCGAGTCGGGTCCGATGAGCACGATCGTCCGCGGCCCGCTCGAGGAGGTCTTCGCCGCACTGGCCGACGCGTTTGGTGCGGCTGGCGAACGCGCCACGGTGCTCGTCGCCACCGTGTCCAATGCCTGTCCGCTGTCTTGAGCCTCGAGTGCCGGTCTCAGGCGGCCGTGGACGCGAAGGGGAATACGCGTGGATCCCAATCGCTGGGACGCCTATGACGCCCCGAAATGTACCTATCGTTCCTGGTGACGGCTCATGGCTGCACCTAGCAGATGTGGAGGCAGTGCCCGAAGCGGACTGCTGTCTTTATTTGGCGGCGATTCTAATCAGCGGTGCGGTGGTGGTTGTCAACGCCATGCCGCTATCCGGTGGACCCGACGACCGAACTCTGGCAACCACCAATGGCACCGGACAGATGGCGAAGGGCAGCAGCGTACCAATGAGACCCGGTCAGGCCGTCAGCTTGCGCTCGACGGCCCGGTATTGAGAAGAATGCCAACACCTCACAAGGTTTACAGTAACGCTTTCGGCAAGGCGGAGCTCGCGACGATGGCGTCGACCGTCGTCTCGGGGATACGGCTGCCCAGCACCCATCGCTGTCGGCGGTCGCGTGGCTGTTTCCACGGGGGCGCCGGGGTCAGTTTTCACGTGCCGCTGACAGAACGTCACGCGACCTTTGAGAGCACGTTGCGTGTGATCACCTGAGTTGGCCCCAGTTGGGTCGTTTTTCTGCATGAATTTTGGCTCCACCTGGGCGGTGATCCGCTGGGCGGTGGGCTCAGCGTGTCGTCGCGAATATTGGCCCCACCCGGGATGCGATTTCCACGTCAGTCGTCATCGGCGTGGAGGTTCGGGAATGGCACGGTCGAAGGTGGAACTGTTCGAACAGATCAGGCGTGACAGGCGGGTCGAGGAGCTGTCGATCCGCGAGTTGGCTCAGCGGCATCGGGTGCATCGGCGCTCGGTGCGCCAGGCGTTGGCCTCGGCGGTTCCGCCGCCGCGGAAGGCCTACGGGCGGCGGCCGCGCCCGGCGATCGACCCGTATGTCGAGGTGATCGATTCCTGGCTGCTGGGCGATCACAAGGTGCCGCGCAAGCAGCGCCATACCGCGCGTCGGGTCTGGCAACGGCTGGTCGCTGAGCATGGCGCGCAGGTGGCCGAGGTGACGGTGTCGCGGTATGTCGCCCACCGCAAAAGCGAGCTGGGTCTGGACCGGGTCGAGGTGATGGTGCCCCAGACCCACGCCCCGGGCGCTGAGGCCGAGGTCGACTTCGGCGAGTTTTTCGCCACCATCGCCGGGGTGTTGGTCAAGGTGTGGATGTTCGTGATGCGCCTGTCGCACTCGGGCAAGGCTTTCCACGTGGGGTTTGCCACCCAGGCCCAAGAAGCGTTCCTGGAAGGACACGTGCTTGCCTTCGAGCATTTCGGTGCGGTGCCGGCCCGGATCCGCTACGACAACCTCAAGCCCGCGGTGGTGCGGGTGCTGCGTGGCCGGGACCGGGCCGAATCAGAACGATTCATCGCCCTGCGCAGCCATTACGGCTTCGACGGGTTCTTTTGCATCCCGGGCAAACAAGGAGCGCACGAGAAGGGCGGCGTGGAAGGTGAGATCGGCAGGTTCCGCCGCCGACACCTGGTTCCGGTGCCCAAGGTAGCGTCGTTGGCTGAACTCAACGAGGTGATCGCTGCCGCCGATTGGGCTGATGACGCCCGGGTGATCACCGGGCGGCCGGTCAGCATCGCGGCGGCGTTTGACGCCGAACGCGCGCATCTGTCACCGCTGCCCGATGAGCGCTTCGATGCGGCCCGGCTGCTGCAAGCCCGGGTCGATACCCGGGCCCGGGTCTGCGTGCGGCAGTGCTACTACTCGGTGCCGGTGCGCTACGCCGGGCGGCGCCTGGCGGTACGGCTGTCGGCGAGCCGGGTCGAGATCCTCGACGGCGCGCAGGTGGTAGCCGCCCATGAGCGGGCGGCCACCAAATACGCCCAGGTCCTCGTCTTGGATCACTACCTGGAAGTCCTCAAGATCAAACCGGGTGCGCTACCGGGGGCGACCGCGCTGGCCCAAGCCAAAGCGTGTGGGGCGTTTACCGTTACCCACCAACGGTATTGGGACGCCGCCCGCCGCGAACGCGGCGACCAAGCGGGCACCCGGGCGTTGATCGAAGTCCTGCTCGCCCACCGCAGCCTGCCCGCCACCGCGATGATCGCCGCGATGGACAAAGCAGTCGACGCCGCCACGCTGGACCCGCAGGCCGTGCTGATCGACGCCCGCCGCCACGCCGGCGGCGCGCTCGCGCCGGTCATCCCGATCGGTGCGCTGGCGCGCTACGACCGGCCCGCCCCAACGCTGACCGGCTACGACGACCTGCTGAGCACCAACGCCACGATCCAGAGCGCACCATGAGTGCTCGAACCCAGGACGCCGCCCAAGCCGCCATCGGTGCCGCGGCCCGCGAACTGCATCTGCCCACCGTCCGCGACGAAGCCACCCGCCTGGCCGAGATCGCCGTGCGGGAACGCCAAACCCACCTGGGCTTCCTCGCCGAAGTCCTCACCGCCGAAGTCGACGACCGCAACGATCGGCGCCGCGCTCGGCGCATCAGCGAAGCGAAATTCCCTCGCCTCAAACGGCTCGCCGAGTTCAACACCGACGCCGTGGCATCGGTCAGCGCCGCGCAGCTGGCCACTTTGGCCGGCGGCGCCTGGATCGACACCGGGCAACCCCTCGTGCTGCTCGGCGACTCCGGGACCGGCAAAACACATCTGCTCATCGGCCTGGGACTGGCGGCCTGCGAACAAGGCCGCCGGGTCCGCTACGTGACCACCGCACAGCTCGTCAACGAACTCGTCGAGGCCGCCGACGACCGGCAACTATCCCGCGTCGTTGGTCGTTACGCCCGCCTGGATCTGCTGCTGCTCGACGAGCTGGGCTACGTCCAAATCGACACCCGCGGAGCCGAACTGCTGTTCCAGATCATCACCGAACGAGAGGAACGCGCCAGCATCGGAATCGGCACCAACCTCCCCTTCAGCAAAGCGCACTTGTTTACGCCAACCTGTGCGTATAGGCAGTCTGACTGCCACGAGTTCAGCGTTGTTGGTGGACGGCGGTGGCGAAGGAGTCATTGTCGCTCGCTAAGGTGAGAGCCGACTGTTCGGATCTCGTCGATAATTAATCTCAGGTCATCTTGTGTCACAAGTGGATTCAACAGACACGCGCGCAGTGCGGGACGCTCGCGAAGCACGGTGCCGGTCAGAAAGACGTTTCCGCGGCGCTGCAGCAGTGCGGGGATGTCCCGGTTGATCCGGTCGATGTCTTCTACCGCTGCCGCGGCGACAAACCGGAAGGCGACCACCGAGGTGGTGGGCGGCACGAGTAGCTCGAAATCCGATGTATGCCCGAGCAGGACGGCGAATTTGGCGGCCGCGGTGGTGGTGCGGTGAACCAGATCGCTGATTCCGCGTCTGCCTAGGTGGGCGATAGTGGCCCAGGTGCGCAGCGCGCGGAAGGGGCGTGTCTGCTCGATGCCGTATTCCGACCACCACCCCTGGTCGTCTGCGGTGTTGTCGCGCAAGTAATCTGGGACAAGGCTGAACGATTCGCGCAATACGTCGGCGTCCTTTACCAGGAGTGCGCCGCTGTCTACTGGCACTCCGAGCCACTTGTGCGCATCGATGGCAACCGAATCCGCGCGCTCCATTCCAGCGAACTGCGCCCGCAGGCCGGGATCCGCGGCGGCGATTGCGCCGTAGGCTCCATCGACATGCATCCACATGCCGTGGTCGGTCGCGAGCTGGGCGATAGCTGCGAGGTCATCGATGGCACCGGTGTTCACAGTGCCGGCGGTGGCGACGACAGCACAGGGCACCATGCCCGCCTGGGTGTCTTCTTGTATCGCTGAGGCCAGCGCTGCGGTGTCCATCGCGAACGCATCATTGACCGAGATACGGCGTAGCGATCGCCGGCCCATGCCGATCAACTCGACCGCCTTGGTGATACAGCTATGCGCCTCCGACGAGGCGTAGATAACCAGCGGCCGCTGGCCCCACAGTCCCTGTTCTCGAATATTTACCCCGCGTCGCTGTGCCGCGCGGTCGCGAGCGGTGGCGAGCGCGATGATGGACGCCATCGATGCGCCACTGGTCAGGAGCCCACCGCCGGGGCCCGTGGTATAGCCGATCAGCTCCGCGAGCCATCGCAGGACAGTTCGCTCCAACAGGGCGCCGGCGTGCTCGCCGCCAGCGCAGCTCGGATTCAGTGCTGCGGCCAACGGTTCGACCGCTATCCCCGCTACGGATGGCGGTGAGTTAACCCATCCGAAAAAACGCCGATGCCCATTGCCCATCGGATACGGCAGCACATGGGCGTTGATGTCGGCGATCAAATCGGGCAGCGACCGAGACTGCTCGGGTAACGATTGGTTGACAAGCCAGTCCCGGTCGCGCGGGTCGATGGGCCGGCACACCGGGCCAGAGTCAACCCGCTGCAAATACGCGACGGCTGTCGCCATCGCCTCTGCGGCCACCTCAGGAGCAAGTTCCACCGGCGTCATGGTCAACATCGTCCACCATGTCGTGGCTCAGGGCGGGGCCGCAGCTACGTTTTAGGCATGCTGATGAGTTCGCCCTGTGATGGCTTTCGGCTGGCATACGAGCGTCGGGGCGCGGGCGGGGAGGAGTCTGTGATCCTGCTGCACGGCTGGCCGGGAGACCACACGGATTTTCGCCACGTCGTGCCGTTGCTGGGCAGGGATCTCGACGTTGTGGTGCCGGATTTGCGGGGTTTTGGGCGATCAGATAAGCATCGTGTCGATCCATCTGTCGGATACAGCGCCGCGGCACAGGCTCGCAGCATCCTCGCCCTCATCGATGAACTCGGGTTACATCGCCCTGTTATCGGCGCCTATGACGTCGGAAGCCGCGTAGCTCAGACTCTGGCAAAAGACCATCCGGGGCTCGCCAAGCACCTGGTCCTGTCGCCTCCGCTGCCCGGTGTCGGAAATCGCGTGTTCGATCACAATGTCCAAAAAAAGTTTTGGTACCAAATGTTTCACCAGCTGCCGTTGGCTGAAGAGTTGATCGACGGAAAGCGCGACGCCGTCCATAGCTATCTGCATCATTTCTGGACCCACTGGTCGGGCCCAACATTCACGGTCGCCGACGCGGACCTTGCTCACTTGGTCGCTGTCTACTCACCGCACGGTGCGTTTACCACCTCGATTGGCTGGTATCGGGCCGGTGCCGGAACGGTGGCAACCGCCCTGACCGAGCATCCGCCCAGGCCTGAGGAACGCATCAGCACACCAACATCGGTGCTCTGGCCAGAACACGATCCACTGTTTCCCCGCGACTGGTCAGACCGACTCGATCAGTTCTTCAATAGCGCCAGTCTGCATACCGTCGATGGCGTCGGACACTTCACGCCGGTCGAGTGTCCAGAAGAATTCGCCGAACTGATACGACGCGCACTGACGGCCGAGTAACGGTAAGCAGCAGCTGGAAAGTCTGACCCGCAGTCGTTGACAATTGCTCGCGCACGGCGCTGTGGGATGCTCGTTGGCGTGGGTGAGCATCGCTATGAAATCGAGGTTGTCTGGACGGGTGCGACGACCGATTACCGCAGCTACTCTCGTAATCACGAGGTGCATACCCTTGGCTGCCTACCGATTCCGGCGTCCGCCGATCCAGCGATCGGCCGGGGTGACCCGAGTCGTTGGAACCCTGAGCAATTGCTCGTGGCGGCCCTGTCTCAATGCCACATGCTGTGGTATCTGCACTTGTGCACCGACGCTGGGATCGTCGTTGTCGAGTACCGCGACACTGCGATCGGCACCATGTTGGACACCAGGTTCAGCCACGTGACCCTACGCCCGAGGGTCGTGATCGTGTCCGAGGAACGGGCGGAGGATGCGCACGCGCTGCATGCAGAGGCGCATAAACGATGTTTCATCGCCAACTCGGTGAACTTTCCCGTGGCTCACGAGCCGCGGATCTCTGCGAGGCGGCCGGCGTCGACGTAGTCGGCGAGGTAGATCATGGTCGCCTCTGGGGTCATCCCGAATGCTGCGGCGACGAGCTTGGCGTCCATGATGTTGACGAGGTCGACCAAGCGGGTGTTACGGATCAGCCGTGGTGAGTAGCCGCAGTGGTCCAGGACGTGGCTGAGGTAGGCAGTAGACGCTGGCGCCCGTCCGGCTTTGGTGCCCTTGGTCACGATGACGTGTGGGTTGGTGGTAGGCCAGTCTGCACGGTGGGATAGGCAGCGTTGTAGTGCTGCCCAGCTGGCGGGGTCGAGCGGCACGGGGTGTGGTCGGCCGCCCAGTCGGATCGCTGACAGCCCGATGTCGATGTCCTGGCAGCGCAGGAGCCGGACTTCCTGGCTGGATGCGCCGTGCAGCAAGGCGAGTAGACCGACCAGCGCCTCATGTGGGTGCACACTGGAATCAGTGGTCCACCGCCTGAACAGTTCTCGTTGCTGGGCTCGGGTAAGTGTCCGGCCGCGAAATCCTTTGTCCTGTCTACGTTTCAAACCACTAGTCGGGTCGATCAGAACGATGTGTCGCCGGCGGGCGAAGCGGAAAAACTGCCGCATCACGGTCAGGTTGCGCGGCCGGTTACCCGGTTGGAGTCCCAGGAATGCCTCGATGTCATTGACGTCGATAGTCGACCAATCCCGTTTATTGCGTCCGTCTTTGACAAAGACGGCGAGGTCGCGGATGGTCGCCAGCGCGGTCTCAATCGTGTGATCGGTTCGGGGTAGTGTGCCGGCGCGGCGGGCCCGGGTTCGGCAGTTCAGCAGGTGGGTTTCGTAATCGCGGACAGCCCGCCGCAGCGAGGGCGGTATTGCTTCGATGCGGCGACTTCGGCGCCCGGCGGCGAGGCGCTCAGCGTGGTCGGTGGGCATCGCCAGTCCGTGTTCGGTGAAGAAGTCCTGCAGGGCCCTGGCCAACGGCCCCATGGAGCGTCCTGGTGTTCGGGCACGCTCAAGGATCAGTTGGGGGTGGTTGGGGTGGTCGTCGTTGAGGATCCGTCCCAGGACGGTGATCATGGTGGCGGCTCGCGACGGCGAGTAGGCGCCCGCGAGGTGCACGACAAACCCGGCCAGCCATTCAGGCGGGTCAATCAGGCGGGCCGCCCAACCTTCACCGGCGATGAACGGTCGGTTCGGATCACGCTGCAAACAGCGCGAACACATCCCGCGGCCACAGTGGCGGCGCAGTTCACCGCATGAGGAACAGATACGCGGTGGATCCTTGGGGGGTCCTGGTCGTGAACACGACCCGCACCATCCAGTCTCGGCTTGCAAGTAGCCGGGCTTGCCGCATCGCGGGCAGCGCTGCTGGCGGGCGCGCAGCTCGGCTCGTCGCCGACACGTCTTGCACAAAACGGCATTTGGGCTGCGGAGTTTATGGCCGCACTCGGTGCATCGCCGCGAACACAGGACACAGCGACCCATGAGCGTGAGTCGCCTGAGCTGCCCGCAGTCTGGGCAGCGTTGTTTGGCCTCCGTCTCTTTCTGACGGGTCGTGCATCGACAACACAGGTCGCGGCCGATGATGTCCACCGGTGCTGCGCAGTTCACGCAGTCACGTTGTCGTTTCCCCAACGCGCTCAACCACCTTCACGACACCGGCTGTTACATCGGTGGCATCGACCGGCCACGGCTGTTAACCGACTTCGCAGGTTCGGACTGGGGCGCAGGTGTGGCGGGCTGTTGGGCTGGGGTGGTGTCGATTTCGAACACGTCGTTGGGAGTGCATTGCAGCGCGGTGCACAATGCGATCAGCGTGGAAAGTTTGACCTGGCTAGGTTCTTTGGTCAGCAGCGCTGACACCGATGCCGCCGACATCTCAAGCCCGGCTTTCTCGGCTAACAGACGCCGCAATTCGGTGCCTGTCCAGACCTCACGCTGGGCTGCGGCCATCCGCAGCCGCCATCGGATCTTCATGCCGTGCCGTCCTCTTCGCTCAACTCCGCCAGGGTGGATGTCACCGCTCGCCGATAGGCGTCCTCGATGAACGTTGCCGAGGGCCGCACATAGCGCATCGTGGAACTCACGGTCCAATGACCCAGCAGCTGCTGGATCGCGACCAGATCAACACCGCGCTCGTAGTTATGGGTCGCGCACGCTCGGCGCAGCGCATGTGGACTGAACCAGTCTGTTTTGGCATGGCCTTCGAGCTGCATCAGATACCGCAGCCGATTGCGGATGGTGCCCTGATGCAACGCCCCTCCGGACTCATCGGCGAACAGCACCGCAGACTCCGGGAACTTCGGGCGCACATCGGATAAGAACCAGCGCAACACTAAGTCCAGCCCGTCAAGCATTGGTACCCACCGCGGCCGAGGTCCCGAGGTGTGGGCTCCCTTGCCGAAACGCACATGGATCTTGCCGAACGGGCCCCGCCCGAAATGCAAATCGGCGACCTCCAGCAGCGCCGACTCTTCCGAGCGCAGGCCGCCGTGATACAGCGTCCGAAATAGCGCGTAGTCCCGAGCTGCCGGCCCATACTTGCGGGCGGTGGCGATCCTGGCCTTGAGGAATTCGAAGAACACCTCGACGCGCTCCGGCGTCGGCGGCGGCGCCAATGCCGGTGAGTCGTCGCCGACATGGCGAGAGGCGTTGAACTCATCGACCGGGCAGACCAGCCGCACCCCGAAAGTGGCTTCGATCTCCGTGGCCTTGCGGACCTGCAAGAAACGGTGGAAGCCCTTGAAGATCTGCACATACTCACGCCTGGTCGATGACGCCCGGCCCGCCACTGCCAGGTCGCCGACCACCCGATCGATGTCCTCGGCGGTCACCTCCCATGCCGGCCGACCCAACGCCACCAACGTTCGCTCGAGTAGCCCAACATCGTTATCGATCGTCACCGAGCTAAAACCACGCGCCCGCCACGACGCCACAAAAGCATCGACGCAATCGCGTTGAAACACAACAGGGTCCGAAGAAACTGGAACGACAGCGGCGGTCCCGCCCCCTGTGTGACAGGGTTAGGTGAGACAGCAGCAGTAGCCGATTATCGCTACAGGGCGAGACAGGATCACCATTTCCGTGACTATGACGATCGCATCCCTGCAGGGGTGCGCTGATACTGATCAAGTGGACAGCGCGCCGGATCCAGGTGCTCGGGCCCGGCGGCGCACGTTTACCGCTGAGTACAAGGCCCGGATCCTCGATGAGTACGACGCGCTGCCGGCGGGTTCGTCCGAGCGTGGTGCGTTGCTGCGCCGCGAGGGCCTGTATAGCTCGCACATCGCCGAGTGGCGCAAGGCCCGCGACGCCGGTGCCCGTGCCGGGCTGGCGTCGCGGGGCAAGCCGAAACGCAGCGCTGAGCAGGTCGAGCTGGACAAGCTGCGGCGGCGCACCAAGGCGCTGGAAGCCGAGCTGAGCCGCACCAAGCTGGCCCTGGAGATCACGGGAAAAGCACACGCGCTCTTGGAGATGCTCTCCGGGAGCGCGGACTCCGAGCCGAGGTGCAAGCCGTGATCGGCGAGCATCTGCCCGCCCTGGAGGCGGCGACGTCGACGACGCGGGCGTGTGAGTTGCTGGGCGCGTCACGGGCCACGCTGTATCGGCGCCGCAACCCGCCACCACGCCCGGCGCCGCGGGCTCGGCCGGAGCCGCCCAACAAGCTCACCGAGGCCCAACGCCAGCAGATCCTGACGGTGCTGCGATCGGCGGAGTACTGCGATCTGGCACCGGCGCAGGTGTGGGCGCGGCTACTCGATGACGGCATCTACTTGTGCTCGATTCGCACCATGTACCGGCTTTTAGCCATTGCCGGGGAGAATCGGGAGCGGCGCCGTCAGCGCACCCACCCGGCGCGCAAGAAACCCGAGCTGATCGCCACCGCACCCAACCAGGTCTGGTCGTGGGACATAACGAAACTGCAAGGGCCGCAACGCGGTATCTTCTATCAGCTGTATGTGATCATCGACATCTTCTCGCGCTACGTGGTCGGTTGGACCCTCGCTGCCACCGAGACCGGTGAGTTGGCCAAGCAGTTCATCGACGACACGCTGGCCAGCCACGGCATCGAGCCCGGTCAACTGGCCCTACATGCCGATCGCGGCACTTCGATGACCTCCAAGCCGGTCGCCCAACTGCTGACCGACCTGGGTGTGGACCGCAGCCACAGCCGCCCGCATGTATCCAACGACAATCCCTACTCGGAGGCCAATTTCAAGACCCTCAAGTACTGCCCGGCGTTCCCGGCCCGGTTCGGCTCCATCGAAGACGCCCGCGCCTTCTGCGGCGCATTCTTCGATTACTACAACCATGAACATCGTCACAGTGGCATTGCGCTACACACCGCGGCCTCAGTGCACTACGGCACCGCAACCCAGATCCAGGCCCAGCGCGCCGCCACCCTGGATGCGACCTACGCCGCCAACCCCGCCAGATTCCGGCACCGCCGACCCACCCCACCGAAACTGCCCACCGTCGCCTGGATCAACCAACCAACCCCCGAAGCACTCATCAAATCCGCGTAAGAAACTGTCTCACCGGCCTTGACATGTTCCGGCCCGGAATCACCTGAAACCTGCCCACCACCGCTAACCTTCTTCCTGCCTGGTCAATTAAGGTAGCACCTAACATAGCGGGAATGCACCTGAATTATCGGCAAGACACGCAGGACCTCCAAAAGGCCTGGTAGCAGGACCGATCCCGAATCACGAACATATGCGAGCCGCGGATGAGTGGGGAACTGTCGTCGCCGATCCGCGCCTGGTCGCCGCGATCGTGGACCGAATCACCTTCAACGCCCACATCCTCGAGACCGGCACCCAGTCCTACCGGCTACGCACCAGCAAGACCCGTCGAACCAAGAACACCCCCTGACCAGCGAAAGGAAAAACGACCATGCCCGACATCACCATCAACAGCGGCGACGCCGCCGAATTCGCCGACCTGCTGAGCTGCCTGCGCGACTGGATCGACCTCGAGCAAGACCAACTCGATCCGCTGCTGACCAAACACGGCTACGACCTCACCGGCCTGCGGGTCGGCCTCGACCAACTCAGCGCGCTGCTGAGCCGCAACGACGACGAACCGGTGTTCTGATGCCAGACACAACCACAACCACCGAGCACCTCACCGCCGGCCAACTGGCCGACCGGGCCGCGCACGCCATCTACCAGCTCAACCACCGCACCCACCCGGGCGGTGACGACCTCGCCTATCCCGCCGACACCGCCGCGATCATCGCCACCCTGGCACACATGACCGGCATGCTCCCGCAGTTGCTCGCCCAGCTCACCCGCTGGCTGGCACACCAGCACCAAACCGGCAGGCTGACCCTCGACTCACTCGCGCCGCAGCCCGACCTCGCCCCGACGATGCACGCCCTGACCAGCAGCCTGCAACACGCCATCGAACACGCGCAGCACACCGCCGCCGAACTCGACACCGCACACCAACACGCAACGCACCTCGCCGCTGCCGAACCAGCCACCAACGATCAAGAACCGAACACCGCCACATGGGGCCAAAATTCATGCAGATCAGTGGGGCCAAACCACTTGACGAAACGCAGCACGTACTACTACGTGCACACCTCGCCCGATTTCATGGCCTACGCCGACATCACCGCCCAACGCCAGTCCCTGCTACCGCAGGTGGGATTCTGATGAGACGCGACCCACATACCGGCGCACCGGACTTCTTCAGGTTCGCCCGCGATTATCTGCACGCCTACATGCCCAAGACCAGAGGACTGTCACCGAAAACCATTGAGGCCTACCGGATCAGCCTGGAATGCTTCCTGGACTACCTCACCGAGGCCGAGCACATCGGACGTGAGCACGTCAGCTTCGATCACTTCGACCGCCAGCACCTAAAAGGATGGCTAGCCTGGATGACCGAGCAGGGAGTCCGTGCCGTGACTTCTGCTCGGGGTCCGGGTGATTGACGACCTGCGCCCACGTCTCGGACAGCCACTGAGCGAAGCCTCGGCACGAGCGGCCTGGTGACATCGGCGGTGCCATCCACAGGTGAATGTGGGGTGCGCCGCGCCGCTGAAACTCCAACTTCCAAATGTAGCGCGCCGACTCTCCGTACTCACGTTGAAATCGTGTTCGCCACAACACTATATGTCGCTTCACGCTCGCCCCGTCCGGGGCGACGACCTCCCAGTCGCCGGGGTAGGTGAGCGTGATCATGGCCGGGATACGGCCGGAGTCGACGAGTGGGCTGTAGTCGAGTTCGGCGAAGGTGCGGCACATTGTCGACCGTGATTTGCGGGACCACTCGGTGATGACAGCGCCATCGCCGCGTTGGTCGGCCGCCGAATTGCTCCGTCGCGTCGAAGACACGACGGCCTGATCACCGTCCTGGGCTGTGAGGGCGAGGTCATTCCTGACGTGCAGCTTCGCATCGTCGACGTCACGTTGGTGATGACCGACGGCCCGTTCTGCTGTTTTCTCGGCCCGGACAGGAGTGGTCCACCCAAGCCGCACGACACCGGGGCCGACGATGATGCGAAACCGTCCGGATTCGGGTTCGGTGCCGCGACGCCCGGGACCACAAGCCCACGGCGCCGCCGGTTCGAACAACGCCGCAGACGCGGTGACCATCTCGGGGCTCGGGAACCGCAGCCCCAATGCGTCGATCGCTCGTAGGTCACCGGTCGCGATCCCGTCGAGCAACGGGTCGCGGACATTTTCGGCTCATATACAGTAACAAGCCCGCCGGCCGTGACCGGGTTGAGGTCGATGCCCCGGTTGGCGTCCGGCCGACCACTGTCGCTCTCGCGCCCTGCGGCCGGGGCGGCCTCGGGCGCTCGCGACCTCCCGCCAACCGGGGCACCGGCAGAACCGTGCCGCCATGACGGATGTTGATGCCGATGCCGGGCCGTTGATAGACGGCGTCGGTCCGGGGCCTGATGAAGCGATGCGGGGCATCGGGGTGCCTGCTCCCCGGAACCGCCGAGGCTGCCCACGAAGCACGCGGCAGCGCGGAAGCTCCTGGTCGGGAGTGCAAGCACCGTGTCCGGTTTATGTCCGTTCGCCGGACAGGCTGAAAATGTCAGCCCTGCTCAATGCGGCGCATATGGCGCACAGACGCAGATAAACCGCAGGTCAGTGGCTATTCTGCCCGCCTGAAAAGCGGAAGGTCGGCGGTTCGATCCCGCCCCTGGCCACTGCGAGGACGACCCGGTCGAGGCGGTCCGCGATCGGGCTCCGTGTTCCGGCGGCGTCAGCCGCGCTGGGGCCGGATGCAACCGCACCCGGCCGGACCCAGTTCTTCGCCGGGAACCAGCGCTGTACCCGAGTCAGTCCAGCCCACCACCGACGTGTGCGGCGCGGGCACGCTGGCCAATGCCGCCACGCAGGGGTATCGGCGGTGGACCCGCCCCGGAAGTCGCGGCATCCACCGAGTGAGAATGAAAACCATTACTAAACAGCCGATTCCGCCTCGGCGGTCGGCTAACCCTATGTGCCGCAGATCGTTTGGTCCTGCCACAGTGCCCCCGACGCTACGGCGCGGCGGGCACGTCGGAGATCCCCTGCCGAATTCCCCGGTCTATTTGGTCGCGGACGACGGCGCTGTCGGCCCGGCCCCGCTGCGGGCAGCTGCAGCTGAGGGCGTTGAACACGCTGGGGTCCGCATCGGCGGAGGCCCCCAGGCCGACAGCTACGCCGAAGACAATCGCGCTACTGACAAGGACTTTCGTTATCATTTAGGGCGGCGTCTCCATGTTGGGTGTCGCGCCAACCATACTAGGCGCGTTGGCGCGGCATGTCTGCCTGTTCGCGGCGGACCGAACCGCGTTTTATTGCAAGGACTTTCAGAGCAGAGACCGGACACTTTCCGCTTGGGCGTCGACTCATGCGTATATCGTGATACCGTGATCTACGAGGCCGACGATCACCTTCTGAGCGCGAGAAAAGTCGGATTGCCTAGCGGCAAGGAAGGATTGGCGATGATTGTCAGCGGCATGTGGGCGAAGGCCACGCACGCGGTCGTCACCGGTGCAGTCGGGGTCGGGGCGTATGAGCTGTTGCGAAAGGCGGTGGGCTCGGCTCCGGTGCACCGGGCCGCGGTGAGCACTGCGGAGCTGGGTCTGCGCGCGACGCGGGGAACCGAGCGGGCCGCCGAGTCGGCCCGACTCAAATTTGCCGACGTGACGGCCGAGGCCCGCGAACGGATCGGGGAACAGGCCGCTCCTCCGGCCACCGGCGAGACCGACCAACACGACCACTGATGCGTGTCCCAACGCAGCTGCTCTGATGAGTGAGCTCGACGCCGATGCGCATAAATCCCTGCTGCGCAGGGGATTTGCGCTGGAATATGCCACGCTGGCGTGGAATGTGGTCGGCATCGTCGTTCTTGCGGTGGCGGCCATCGAGGCCGGATCGGTGGCCCTGGCCGGGTTCGGTCTCGACTCGCTGATCGAGATCGGCGCCTCGTTGGTGGTGGTCTGGGAGCTCTCCGGAACCGGCGAGGCGCGTCAGCGGTTTGCGCTGCGGCTCATCGGCGTGGGCTTCGCGGGTCTCGCGGTCTATTTGCTGGTGCAGTCGACGGTAGTGCTCGTCAATGATTTTCACCCCCGTCACTCGCCGCTGGGCATCGCCTGGACGGCTGTCACTGCGGCCGCGATGTTCGCATTGGCGGCAGGTAAGGCCAAAACCGGCTTCGCTCTGGGCAACCCCGTGCTCGCCATCGAAGGCCGGGTCACCCTCATCGACGGTCTGTTGTCGGCGGCCGTCCTGCTCGGGCTCGTGCTCAATGCCCTCGCCGGCTGGTGGTGGGCAGACCCTCTCGCCGGTTACGTCCTGGTCTTCTACGCGTTGCGCGAGGTCAAAGACATTTTCTTCACCCACACCGCCGCGTGAGGACGGAGTCGTCCGGGGTTCTCAGTGCGGCTGATGGCGTGCGCCGCGCCGCTCGGTGTCGTGGCGGTGCGCCTCCGCGGGATTGGCGTCACCGGCGGGGTAGGCGTGGATCATCGCGGTGGTCAGCTTGGGAACCGTGTGCATGAGATCGTGCTCGGCGTCGTGGGCGATGCGGTGCGCTTCGGCCAGGCTCAGGGCGGGGTCGATGTCGAGTTCGGCGTCGGCGTGTAGCCGGTGCCCGATCCAGCGCATCCGCACGCTGCGTACCGAGCGCACGCCGGGCCGGGCGCCCAGGGTGGTGCGTGCGGTTTCGACGAGCTCGGGATCGACACCGTCGAGGAGCCGGCGGAACACGTCGCGGACGGCGGTGCGCAGCACGGCCAGGATGGCCACGGTGATGACCAGGCCGATGATCGGATCGGCCAGCGGAAAGCCGAGGGCGACACCGCCCGCGGCGAACAGCACGGCCAGGGAGGTGAATCCGTCGATGCGGGCGTGCAGCCCGTCGGCAACCAGGGCGGCCGATCCGATGCGCCGGCCGACCCGGATCCGGTAGACGGCGACCCATTCGTTGCCGACGAACCCGGCCAGCCCGGCCAGCGCCACCCAGCCGACGTTCTCGATCGGCTGGGGATGGACGAGCCGCATGACGGCTTCGTAGCCTGCGATGATCGCCGACATCGCGATCATCGCGACCACGAAGAGGCCGGCCAGGTCCTCCGCCCGGCCGAATCCGTAGGTATAGCGACGGGTGGCGGCCTTGGTGCCCAGGGCGAACGCGATCCACAGCGGCACGGCGGTCAGCGCGTCGGAGAAATTGTGGATCGTGTCGGCGGCCAGGGCGATCGACCCGGAGATGACGACGATGACGATCTGCACCACGGCCGTGAGCGCGAGAACCAGCAGACTGGTCTTGACCGCGCGGATCCCGGCGGCGCTGGACTCCAGGGCGCCGTCGAGACTGTCGGCGGCGTCGTGGGAATGCGGGGCGAAGATCTCCGTGATCGCGCCCCGTAATCCCTTCGGATGGTCGTGGTCGTGACCGTGGTGGTCGCTCATCTCGGGCGGGTCTTCCGCGACCGAGGGGCGGCCGCGATGTCGCGCACGACGGGTTGGTCACGGTGGTGGGAGGGCACGCCGGGCCCGGCGTGCTCGGCGTTGAACACCGCGTCGACGACCAGCCGGCTAACGTGGTCGTTCTCGAGGCTGTAGAAGATCGTGGTGCCCGCCCGGCGCGTGCGCACCAGCCGGGCCATCCGCAGCTTGGCCAGGTGCTGGGACACCGATGGCGCGGGCTTGCCCACCCGTTCGGCCAGGTCGGTGACCGATAACTCCTCATCGATCAACGACCACAACAGCCGAATCCGGGTGGCGTCGGCCAACATCCGGAACACCTCGACGATCAGCCCCACCTGATCCTCGTCCAGCGGCGGCCGGGTGTCAGTACCTGCATGCATGCGCAGATATTAGCCCAGACGGCAAAGAAGTCGCCAGCGCTTTACCGACGGGGCGACGGCGACTCCCGCGGAGTGGGAATCTCCCGGGGCGCGGCGGCGTCGCCGATCGTGTCGGCGCCGAACAGCGCCTGACTGAGCACGCGCAGCACGTCCTGATCCGCCGGGGAGTAGTACACGAACGTTCCCTCGCGGCGATTTTTCACCAGGCCGGCAAGGCGCAGCTTCGCCAGATGCTGGCTGACCACCGCCGGTGCCGCCTGCGCCAGCTCGGCCAGGCATGCCACCGAGGTCTCGCCCTGCAACAACGCCCACAGCACCTTGATGCGGGTCGGGTCGCTCAACATCCGGAACGCTTCGGCGGCGCGCCCCACCTGCTCCTCGGTGGGCATGGTGAACCCGGAGATCGACGTGTGCACAACATGCAGCATACCGCTGACCTCGGTGATCAGCTGCCTGGCTGTACTTGCATTTGCGTATACGCACGATCATGCAGATAAGGTGGTCGGGTGACTTCCGGCATGCGCACCTCCGCCCCTTCGCATCGGGACGGCGACGAGCGGTCCCACGCGTGGCGACCGCCGCGGTCCAGCGCGTGGTCGCTGCGCGAGGTCCGCTGGGCGCTCGTCGCGACCGGACTGTTCGGGATCGGCCTGCCGGCACAACTGGCCGGGGGGCCGGCCTGGCTGTACTGGGCGCTCTACCTCGCCTGCTACGTCACCGGGGGGTGGGAGCCGGGGCTCGCCGGGCTGCAAGCGTTGCGGGACAAGACCCTTGACGTCGACCTGCTGATGGTCGTCGCGGCGATCGGCGCCGCGGCGATCGGTCAGGTTTTCGACGGCGCGCTGCTGATCGTCATTTTCGCCACCTCGGGCGCGTTGGAGGCCGTGGCGACCAAGCGCACCGAGGACTCGGTGCGCGGACTGCTCGACCTGGCGCCCGAAACCGCCACCCGCATCACCGCCGCGGGTGCCGAGGAGGTGGTCGATACCGCGACCCTCGGCGTCGGCGACCTCCTCTTGATCCGTCCCGGGGAACGCGTCGGCGGCGACGGCGTGGTCGTCTCCGGCGCCAGCGAGGTCGATCAGGCCACCATCACCGGTGAACCCCTGCCGGTCGACAAGAACAGCGGCGACGAGGTGTTCGCCGGCACTCTCAACGGCACCGGAACCCTGCGGGTGCGGGTGACCCGCCCGGCCGGCGACACCGTCATCGCGCGGATCGTGGCGATGGTCGCCGAGGCCAGCGCCAGCAAGGCCCGCATGCAGTTGTTCATCGAGAAGGTCGAACAGCGCTACTCGGTGGGCATGGTGGGCGCGACCGTCGCGTTGTTCGCGATCCCGCTGTGGTTCGGCGCCGAGCTGCAGTCGTCGTTGCTTCGCGCGATGACCTTCATGATCGTGGCTTCCCCCTGCGCCCTGGTCCTTTCCACCATGCCGCCGCTGTTGGCGGCGATCGCCAACGCCGGACGTCATGGTGTTCTCGTCAAGTCGGCCGTCGTGCTGGAAAAGCTCGCCACCGTCACCCGGGTCGCGCTGGACAAGACCGGCACACTGACCGAAGGAGCGCCGCAGCTCACCCACGTTCGGGTGCTGTCCGGGCCGGGCTTGTGTGAGCATGCACTGCTGGCGCTGGCCGCGGCCGCGGAGCACCCCTCGGAACACCCGCTGGCCCGGGCGGTCGTCTCGGCCGCGCGGGACGCGAATCTGCCGCTGGAACCCGCAACCGACTTCGCCTCCACACCCGGACGCGGGATTCGCGCCCGCGTCGGGGCCGACGCCGTCGAGGTCGGCAGTCCCACCCTCCTCGACGAACGCGACGTTGCCGCCCGGGCCGCCGTCATCGATCTCGAACACGCGGGCCAGACGGCGGTCGTCGTGCGCGTCAACGGCGATGTCGCCGGGCTGCTCGGGCTCGCCGACCGCCCCCGCGGCGAGGCCGCCCATGCCGCGGCCCGCGTCGCGGCGCTCACCGGCTCCGAGCCCGTCCTGCTGACCGGGGACAACGCCCGCGCCGCCGCCCGCCTCGCGGGCGATCTGGGTATCTCTCAGGTCCGGGCCGGGCTGCTTCCCGAGGACAAGGTCACCGCGGTCCGGGACCTGGAAGCCGGCGGCGCCAAGGTGATGCTCGTCGGCGACGGGGTCAATGACGCCCCGGCCATGGCTGCCGCCCATGTCGGCGTCGCGATGGGACGCTCCGGCTCCGCCCTCACGCTGGAAACCGCCGACGCCGTCATCACCCGCGACGACCTGGCCACCGTTCCCGCCGTGATCGCGCTCGCGCGCCGCGCCCGCCGGGTGGTCGCCGCCAACCTCGTCATCGCCGCGACGTTCATCGCCGTGCTCGTCACCTTGGACCTCGTGGGCCACCTGCCGCTGCCGCTGGGCGTGGCCGGTCACGAGGGCTCCACCGTGTTGGTCGGCCTGAACGGGCTGCGGCTGCTGCGCACCCGCGCGTGGCCCGGTTTCACGGCCGGCGCCTAGGCGTGGGTTCCTCCGCGCGGTAGAGCCAGGACTCACTCAGCCCCGGGCAGCTGTTAATGTCCGGATAGACTCCGAGTTCCCGCCGTGGCGATCAACGGGAACGAATGCCGCCGCCTCATCGGTGTGGTAGCGGGTGTCCGAAACGGGGAGGGAAACGTTGAGCTGGCGCCTGAGCGTTTCGGCTGGGCCCGTGGCCGGCGAGGCGGTGTAGCTGCCATGCCCGTGCAGGTCAACAAGCCGCACAAGCCGCCCTACAGGTTGACCGCCGTGGCCATGGTGGTCGTGGCCGTGGTGATCTTCGCGTTGGTGTACGGGCAGTTTCGCGGTGATTTCACGCCGAAGACGAAGTTGACGATGCTGGCCTCGCGGGCGGGGCTGGTGATGGATCCGGGGTCGAAGGTCACCTACAACGGGGTGCAGATCGGCTTGGTGGCCAACATCGCGAGACGCAGCACGACGGCAAGCCGGCGGCGAAGTTCACCTTGGACGTCTATCCGCGGTATCTGCATCTGATCCCGGCCAACGTGACCGCCAACATCGAGGCGACCACGGTGTTCGGTGGGAAGTACGTGTCGTTGACGACGCCGAAAAATCCTTCACCGCAACGGATCACGCCGTCGATGGTGATCGACGCGCGCGGTGTGACGACCGAGATCAACACGTTGCTCCAGACGATCACCTCGCTCGCGCAGCGGGTGGACCCGGTCAAGCTGAACCTGACCTTGAGCGCGGCCGCGCAGGCGCTCTCGGGGCTGGGGGAGAAGTTCGGGCAGTCGATCGTCAAGGGCAACGCGGTGCTCGACGACGTCAACCCGCAGATGCCCCAGATCCGTTCTGATGGGCGCCAGTTGGCGAATCTGGGGGACACCTACGCCAACGCCTCGCCGGATCTGTTCGATTTCCTGAGCAACGCCGTGGTCTCCTCGCGCACGCTCAACGCCCAGCAGAAGGATCTGGATCAGGCGTTGCTGTCGGCGGCGGGCTTTGGTAACACCGGTGCGGAGCTGTTCGACAAGGGCGGTCCGTATCTTTCGCGCGGGGCCAAGGACTTGGTGCCCACCGCCCAACTCCTGGACACCTACAGCCCGGCGATTTACTGCACCCTGCGCAACTACCACGACATCGCGCCCGCCACCGGGGCGTCCGAAGGCGGTTTCAACGGTTACTCCCTGAACATGAACACCGAGGCGCTGTCCGGGCTGGGCCTGGTGGCCAACCCGCTGTCGCTGGCAACCACGGCCGTGCTGACGATGGGGCTGGGCGGGATCGCCGGTGTGGTCGGCGGCGCGCCCAATCCCTACATGTATCCGGAGAACCTGCCGCGGGTGAACGCTCACGGGGGGCCGGGCGGCGCGCCGGGCTGCTGGCAGCAGGTCACGCGTGACCTGTGGCCGGCGCCCGAGCTGGTCATGGACACCGGCAACAGCATCGCGCCCTACAACCACCTCGACACCGGATCGCCGTATGCGATCGAGTACGTCTGGGGCCGCCAGGTCGGCGACAACACGATCAACCCCTGAGTGCGCCCGGCGCTAATGGCGGCAGACGCTTTCGTGCGCCTTGGTCAGCCAGTAGACGGCGCGCTCGATGGCGGGCACGACGTCGCTGATCGCGATGGCGCCCGTGGCGAATTGGCCCAGCGTCCCGTAGACGACGCCGGTCAGGATGCGGCCCAGGTCTTCGGCGAAGCGGTCGTCGCAGTTGCGCAACACGGTTGTTGCTGCGGGCACGACGACGTCGAAGCCGTGCTGGGTGAGTTCCTCACCGCCAGGTCCGGTTTGGGCGCGGACGTACGCATGCAGCATCCGAGGATGTTGTTCCCAGGGTTCGAAGATCGCCCGGAAGATCCACATGAGACCGTCGTAGACCGACTCCTCGGGCAGCAAGGTGCGCGAGGCAACGGCGGCGTAGCGGTGGGTGTCCATCCACCAGCGCAGCGCCGCGACGATGAGCTCGTCGCGGGTGGGATAACGCTTGTAGATCGTGGTGAGCGACATGCGGGCCCGGCGGGCCACCTCGCGCAGCTGGACGGCGTCATAACCCTGCGAGTCGATCAGCTCGATGACGATGTCGATCACGGGATCGGGCGCCGGGGCCGCCGCCGATTCGTCGCCGCAGTATTTGGATGCCGCTTTACCGACCACGATAACGATGTTACTGTCCGCTGCAGAGTAACGCGGTTACTCACAGCCGATGCGGATGGCGAAGAGCGGGTCGTGCTAGCGAAGCGAGGGGCGTTGTGGGTGGTCTCGAAGGCAGGGTGGCGTTCATCACCGGGGTGGCGCGGGGGCAGGGTCGCAGCCACGCGGTGCGACTGGCCCGGGAGGGCGCCGACATCATCGGTATCGACATTTGCGCCGACATCCCGGCCAATCATTATGCGATGGCCGGCCGTGACGAGCTGGACGAAGCGATCGCGCTGGTGGAGGCGGAGGGCGGCAAGATGCTCGGCACGGTCGCCGACGTGCGCGACTTCGGCCAGGTCAAGGCCGCGGTGGACGCCGGCGTAGCTCATTTCGGCCGGCTCGACATCGTGTGCGCCAACGCGGGGATCGCGCCTGTGGCGTTTCGTGAGTTGAGGATCGAGGAGGAGCTGGCGCAGTGGAAGGCGGCGATCGGCGTCAACCTCGACGGTGCCTATCACACAGCCTGGGCCGCGATCCCGCATCTGCTCGCCGGGCAGCGCGGCGGGGCGATCGTGTTCACGAGCTCGACGGCCGGGCTGCGCGGCTTCGGCGGTCTGCAGGGCGGCGGGCTGGGGTACGCCGCGTCCAAACACGGGATAGTGGGGTTGATGCGCACCCTGGCGAACACGTTGGCGCCGCAGAATATTCGTGTCAATACGGTGCATCCGACGGCGGTGCGCACGATGATGGCCGTCAACCCGGCGATGACCGAGTTCCTGGAGAGCTTTCCCGAAGGCGGTATGCATCTGCAGAACCCGATGCCCGTCGAACTGCTCGAGCCCGAGGACATCAGCGCGGCGATCGCCTACCTGGTCTCCGATGACGCCAAATACGTCACGGGCGTGACGTTCCCCGTGGACGCCGGCTTCTGCAACAAACTGTGACCTCATGACGCAACCTCGAGCAGCCGGCAGGGTGGCCGGTAAACGCGTGTTGATCACCGGCGCGGCTCGCGGCATGGGCCGCAGCCACGCCGCGCGCCTGGCGGAGGAGGGCGCGAACTGTCTGCTGGTCGACATCTGCGACACCCCCGGAGGGCTGGAGTACGAGCTGGCCACCGAGGACGACCTACGCCAGACCGCTGAACTCGTTGCCCAGCACGGCCGGACGGCCGTCGCGAAGGTCGCCGACGTGCGGGACGCCCAAGCGCTCAGGTCCGCCGTGGACGAGGGGGCGGCCGAACTCGGCGGCCTGGACGCCGCGGTGGCCAACGCCGGAGTGTTGACCGTCGGCACCTGGGAGATCACGACGCCCGAGCAGTGGCGCCTGGTGGTGGACACCAATCTGATCGGCGCCTGGAACACGTGCGCGGCCGCACTACCCCACCTGATCGCCGCCGGCGGTGGAAGTTTGGTCAACATCAGCTCGTCGGCCGGCATCAAGGGCACGCCGCTGCACACGCCGTACACGGCCGCCAAGCACGGTGTCGTCGGGATGAGCCTGGCCCTGGCCAACGAGCTCGCCGCACGCAGCATTCGCGTCAACACGGTGCATCCCACCGGCGTGGCCACCGGAATGGCGCCGCCGTCGATGCATCAGCTCATTGCCGAACAGCGACCCGATCTGGCTCCGATATTCATGAACGCGCTGCCGATCTTGATGACCGAGGCGATCGACGTGAGCAATGCGGTGTTGTTCCTGGTGTCCGACGAGGCCCGCCACGTGACCGGGCTCCAATTCACCGTCGATGCCGGCGTGACGATCAGGTAGCGGGGCGAACATGAGCAACCAGAGCCAACGGCGCGAGCGAGGCAAACGCGAGTTCGCCGAGGTGATGACGGTCGCCGCGCCCGAAGACGCCAGTCCGGTTGTCGCCAATGGGCTGCTGGACTTCGTGTTCGCCGAGGTGTGGGCCCGGCCGGGGCTCGGTCGACGCGACCGCCGCTTCGTCACGCTGGCCTGCGTGGCCGGCGCCGACGCCACTGCGGCGCTGGAGCAGCATGTCTACGCAGCGCTGAACAGTGGCGACCTCACGATCACCGAAATGCGGGAGGCGGTGCTGCATTTCGCGGTGTACGCCGGATGGCCGAAAGCCTCCCAGTTCAACATGGTCGTCGACGCGCAATGGGATCGCATCCTGCGGGAACGCGGCGAGCACGCTCCGACGGCACCACCGTCGTTGCCGACGGCCACCACGAGTGATCCCGAGGAGCGGATGGCCCGTGGGGAAAGGGCCTTCCGTGAGATCAATTGCCTGCCCTTCGCGCCGCCGCGGGACAACCCCTATTCGGGTGCGGGCATCCTCAACTTCGTCTTCGGGGAGATGTGGTTGCGGCCCGGGCTGGGGGTGAAGGAACGGCGTCTGATCACGTTGGCGTGTGTGGGATTCCAGGACGCCCAGTATCCGATCATGTCGCATGTGTATGCCGCTTTGAAGAGTGGCGACGTCTCATTCCGCGAGATGGACGAATTGGTACTGCATTTCGCCGCCTACTACGGATGGCCGAAAGGCTCCTACCTCAATCAGGTCATCGCCGAGCAGAAGCAACGTGTCCTCGAGGAAGGCCGATGACTGAGTTGCCCTCGGCCGTCACCGATAGTGTTGCGCTGCCGTCCGGGGCGTTGCTGATCGCAGACCAGTGGGTGACCGGCGCCTCCGGCGGCACCCACGAGCACATCTACCCGGGAAACGGCCAACCGAATGCCAGTATCGAGCTCGCGGGTCCCGTCGAGATCGATCGCGCCGTCGCGGCCGCCCGCGCCGCCCAGCGGCAATGGGCTGGCTATCCGGTCGATCGGCGTCGCGACCTGTTGATCGGTTTGGCGGATCTGGTGGCCGAGGACGCCGCCGCTCTGGCCGCTCTCAACGCCTGTGACTACGGGGTTCCGCTGGCGATGGCCGGCAACTCGCTACTCACCGAACGCTTTCTGCGCTACTACGCGGGTTATGTCGACAAAGCCCACGGCTTGAGCACTCCGGTCAGCGGCAGCTTCGACGTGAACATCGTCGAGCGCGAACCCTACGGCGTGGTCGCCGTCATCACGCCCTGGAACGGGTCATTGGTTGTCATCGGTTCGGCCGTCGCGCCGGCATTGGCCGCCGGCAATGCCGTCATCCTCAAGCCGTCCGAGCTGGCACCGTTGGCGCCGTTGCGGTTCGGCGAACTATGCCTTGCAGCCAGCCTGCCGCCGGGACTGGTCAATGTGCTGCCGGCCAAAGCTGAGGGTGGACAGGCGTTAGTCGCGCATCCCGGGATCGGCAAGATCCATTTCACCGGGGGGCACGAAACCGCTCGCCACGTATTGCGGAGCGCCGCGGACAATCTGACGCCGGTGGTCGCCGAACTCGGCGGGAAGTCGGCCAACATCGTCTTCGCCGACGCCGACCTCGACGCTGCCGCCACCCTCGCTGCGTTCCAGGGGCCGCTGACCCAATCGGGACAAAGCTGCGCCTGCGCCAGCCGAATCCTCGTGCAGAACGGTATCTACGACGAGTTCCTGGGAAAGTTCATGGCCGCCGTCCAGTCGGGTCCGGTCGGTGACCCGCTGCGTCCTGACGTGGTGTTCGGACCCGTCGTCAGTGAGATTGCGGCCCTGCGGATCTTGGCCGTCATCGACGATGCGATCACCGCCAAGAGTGGAGAACTCGCTTTGGGCGGGAAACGCATCGGCGGTGAACTCGCCGCCGGATATTACATCGAGCCAACCGTATTCACCGACGTCGACAACACAGCAGCGCTGGCTCAGGAGGAGACATTCGGACCGGTGGTCTCGGTGATGCGGTTCCGCGATGAAGACGAGGCCGTTGCCCTGGCCAACGCCACGCGATTTGGCCTCAACGCCTTCGTGCAGACCACCGATTTGCACCGCGCCCACCGTGTCGCACGACGACTCGAGTCCGGTTCGGTGTGGATCAACACCTACAGCGACATCGAGCCGCAGGGCCCCTATGGCGGCTACAAACACAGCGGTTTCGGCCGCAGCGGGGGACCCGACGGGCTCTATGAGTTTCTGCGGGCCAAGAACATCCGCATCGGGATGCCCGCCACGTAGGAACGCCTGCGATGAGCCGTCACGAGGTCGGCCTACTTGAGCATGCTCCCCGCGTCGACGGTGAGGGGTAATCCGGTGACGTAACGGGCCTCGTCGGAAGCCAGGAAGAGCACCGCGTTGCTGATGTCCACCGGCTCGACCCACCCGATTGGCAGGACGTGCATGAGTTCGGCGGCGACCTTCATGTCTTCCGGGCCGGGGTTTTCCAGGTCGGGCCGGAACAGTTTCATCGTTCCCTCGTTCATGAACAGCGGCGTGTTCACGTTGGTGGGGTGAACGGAGTTGACCCGGATGAAGTGCTGACCGAGTTCGACGGCGAAGGTGCGCATCAGGCCCACGACGCCGTGCTTGGCGGCGATGTAGTGACCGGTGTGTGGGTAGGCCTTGAGGCCGCCGACCGAGCTGGTCAGGATGATCGACCCACCTTGGCCCTGCGAAATCAGATGGGGTACGCCGGCTTTGACGCTCTTCCAGACACCTGCGAGGTTGACGTCGATCATGTCCCGCCAGTCGTCCTCGCTGGTCTTGTCCAGGGTGCGGCCGCCGTTGCCGATACCGGCGTTGGCGCAGATGATGTCCAGTCGGCCCAGCTGCTCGACGCCGTTGTCGACCGCCACCTTCAGGGCGTCGTAGTCACGCACGTCCACTTCGGCGGTCACGATCCGACGGTCGAGCGCCTTGACGAGGTCGGCCGTCTCTGCCAGGTCAGCTGTTGTCGGGGCGGGGATTTCGCGGTTGCTACTGATCCGCTTGCAGACGTCGATCGCGATGATGTCGGCGCCTTCCTGCGCCAGGCGCACCGCATGGCTGCGTCCCTGGCCGCGGGCCGCGCCGGTGATAAATGCGACCTTGCCCTCGACTCTTCCGCCCATGACTGCGCCCTCACTGCTCCGAAGATATTTGTCGATCGATCAGGAAGAGTGGCACCGATCCGCCACGGTGTCAACAGTGCAACACCGCCGGCTGCGTGGGGTCAACGCCGGACAGGCCTTTTGAGCAGAGCCATCTGGCGCTCGACGAACGCACGCAGCTCGTCGTGGCCCTGGGTGACGCCGACGGCGCTCTCGTTGCAGAGGCTGCGCGCTGTCTGGGTGATCAGCATCGAGATCGTCACCGGCGGGCACTCCTCGAGATCGATGCCGTTGGAGCGGAGCACCATCGTGACGGCCGCGGTCTCGATATCGCGAACGCGTTCGGCATACGCCTTGAGCTCGGCGCCAATTGCCTTGCGGTGGTTAGCCAATGCCATGAACTCGGCGTTGAGCGTGGTGAAGGCCGAATCGCTGTTGAGGACCCACAGGGCCTGCAGGGGGTCGTCGTCGGTGAGCAGGGAGCGCATGCGCGTCAATGCCGCTTCCGCGCCGGCGCGCAGCACCTCCACGAACAGGTCGTCCATCGTGGGGAAGTAGTAATAGACCAGGGCCTGTTTGACGCCGGCCTCGGTGGCCACCCGGCGCGAGGTGGCCGCGGCATAGCCTTCCTCGCGCATGATGCGGGCGGTCGCCTCGATCAGCCTGGTGCGGGCGCCGGCATCGCCGCTCCTCTTGCTTGACCGCCCGGCGCGGCTCGTGGTAGGCATACCGCATCCTAGCAATTTGGTCGGTCGATCAGTACGCGAGTTGGCGAACGCGAGGAAGGCGTCCGCGCCAAGCCGTCGGCGTGACCACGGAAAGGACAGCGCCCATGACTGATCTCGCTGACGTCGACTACTTCACCGACGCCGACATCGCGCAGAATCCCTACGCCTACTGGGATTACCTGCGCAGCCAGGGTCCGGTGTTCCGCGAGCCGCATCACGGGGTCGTGGCCGTCACCGGGTACCAGGAGGTCCAGGCCGCCTTCAAGGACTTCGACTCGTTCTCGGCGGTCAACGCGATCGGCGGCCCGTTCCCCCCGTTGCCGTTCACCCCGCAGGGCGACGACATCAGCGCGCTGATCGAGGCGCATCGCCACGAGTTCCCGATCTTCGAGCACATGGTCGTCATGGATCCCCCCGAACACGACAAGGCGCGCTCCCTGCTCGGGCGGCTGCTGACCCCGCGCCGGCTGCAGGAAAACCGGGACTACATATGGCAATTGGCGGACCGCCAGTTCGACGAGTTCCTCGCCAACGGCAGTTGCGAGTTCCTCGGCGAGTACGGCAAGCCGTTCGCGACGCTGGCGATCGCCGACCTGCTCGGGGTGCCGGACGAGGACCGCGCCGCGATCCGCCGTAACCTCGGGGCGGGTAACGCCCCGGGCGCCAGGGTGGGTGCCCTCGACCACGAACCGGTGGGCAGCAACCCGCTGCAGTACCTCGACGACCTGTTCAGCGGCTACATCGCCGAGCGGCGAGAACGGCCCCGCGGCGACGTCCTCACCGGCCTGGCCACCGCGACCTACCCGGACGGCTCGACCCCGCCGCTGCTGGAGGTGGTCCGCCCGGCCACCTTCCTGTTCGCGGCCGGTCAGGAGACCGTGACCAAGCTGCTGAGCTCGGCGGTGCAGGTGCTCGGCGACCGGCCCGACCTGCAGGAGCGGCTGCGTGCCGACCGAGACCTCGTCGGCCCGTTCATCGAAGAGGCGCTGCGCATGCAGAGCCCGACCAAGGTCGACTTCCGGCTGGCCCGCAAGACCACCACGCTGGGCGGCGTGCCCGTCAAGGCGGGCACGGTGCTCATGCTGTGCCTGGGAGCGGCCAACCGCGATCCCCGGAAGTTCGACAACCCCGACGAATTCCAGATCGACCGCAAGAACGTGCGCGAGCATATCGCGTTCGGACGCGGAATCCACACCTGCGCGGGCGCGCCGCTTGCCCGCGTGGAGGGGCAGGTCACGATCAACCGGCTGCTCGACCGCACCCGCGAGATCGTGGTCAGTGCGGCCAAACACGGCCCGCCTACCGACCGTCAGTACCGCTACGAGCCCACCTTCCTGCTGCGCGGGCTCACCGAGCTGCACATCGAGTTCACCCCGGCGGACTGATCCGCGTTCAGGCGTCGATCACCACGCGATCGCCTTTGGCCCGCGACACGCAGACCAGCATCTCGTCATCGCCCTCCGCGGCGCGGCCCCGGCGGTCGACCTCCCCGGCCAGCACTTTGACCTTGCAGGTCCCGCAGAACCCCTGCCGACAGGAGTATGCGGCGCCCGGGTCACCGTCGAGCATGACGCCCAGCGCGGAACGGTTCGCCGGCACGGCCAGCACCCGACGTGAGCGCGCGAGCTCGAGCTCGAACGGGGCGCCGTCGACAACCGGTGGGGGACTGAACCGTTCGTAGTGCAGCGGCGCGTCGGCGTGTTCGTCGCGTGCGGCGCGCACCGATTCCAGCAGCGGGGTGGGCCCGCACACGTAGACCGCCGTCGTGGGTCCGGCCCCGGCGAGCAGGTCGGCTGCCGTGGGGATTCGGGCGCGCTCGTCGTCGGCCCACACGGTGATGCGCTCCGGGGCCACCGCCATCACCTCGTCCAGCAGCGGCATGTCCTCCCGGCTGCGTCCGGCGTAGACGGCGCGCCAGTCGATGCCACGCGGCTGCGCCGCCCGGATCATGGGCAGGATGGGTGTCACGCCGATGCCGCCGATCACGAACAGCACGTCACGCTCGTCGGTGACGAGATGGAAGGCGTTACGGGGGCCCTCGAAGACCAGGGTGTCGCCGACGCCGTAGGCGTCGTGCATCTCGATCGAACCGCCGCCGCCGTCGGCGATCCGACGTACGGCGATGCGGTAGTCGGTGCGCCGCCCGGGCGGCCCACACAACGAGTACTGGCGCCGGCGGCCCGACGGCAACCGGACGTCGATGTGCGCGCCCGGGGTCCAGGACGGCAGTAGCCCACCTTGGGTGTCGGCGAGCGTCAGCGCGACCACGTCGGATGTGAGTTGCTCGCGCCGGGTGACCACGGCGGTGTTGGTCCGCTGCACCGGCACGACACGCGACGGTGTCCAGCGCGACGCCGACGCGAAGCCACCGAAGAGAACGCCCGCGCCCCAGAGAGCGGTGTACATGCGGTCGTGCCTGTGGCGGCCGTACAGGTCCGCCGGCCTGCTGCGCCAAAGGATCGGTTTCACAACGACTGTCCTATTCCGGTCGTATGTCCGTTGGTGCGCGCGGCGACCCGGTCGACCCACTCGCCGGTCAGGCGGGCGACGACGTCGGGGTGTGAGGTCACCACCCAGTGGCCGCCCTCGATCGGGACGACGCGGCCCCCGGCCGGGATCGAGGCCGTGAACCGCTGCAGGGCCGGCGACACGAAGTAGTCCTGACGCGCCACCAGCACCTGCACGGGGACACTGGTTTGCGGCAGTTGCGGCGGTGGCGCCAGGACCGCGCCGGGCATGTTGGCCCGATAAAGGTTGAGCCCGTTGAGGTAGTCGCCGATCGACCGGTACCGCGCGCCGCGCCGGGCCGCGGTGCGCGGGCGACCGATCCTTTCGACGGTCTCGAAGACCTTCACGGTCGCGCGGGTCCGGATCGCCAGTTCCGGTAGCGCCGGGCACAGGAAGAACCAGATGTACATGGACGCCAGAACCTGTTTGGCGACGTCGGCGACCGCACGGGGCGTGCGTGCCGACCGCAGAAACCTGCCCGCGTAGCTCAGGTGCGGCCCGGAGATCGACGTGAAGGAGGCGACCTTGCCCATCACCGTCTCGTCGGTGACGGCGGCCCAGCACTGGATGGAGCCCCAGTCGTGGGCCAGCAGGTGCACCTCGCCGACGCCGAAACCGTCGATCACCGCGCCGACATCCGAAACCAGCTGCGGTAGAGCGTATCCCGTCCTACCCGCCGGGCGCCCCGATTCCCCAGACCCGCGCACGTCGTAGGCCGCGACGTTGTAACGCCGACCGAGGTGTTCGGCGACCCCGTCCCACACGTGGTGGTTGTCCGGATAGCCGTGGATCGCCAGGACGGTCGGGCGTCGCGTGTCGACGTCGGTGTAGGCGTGGACCGCCAGCGGTACGCCGTCGGCTGCCGTCACGGTGAGCTGGGTCATCGGTCCTCCGGAAAGTCAGTGCGCCGCGCGGGCCGCGGGCGATCTGGCCAGGTAGTCGACCGCGCGGCCGACGCCGCCCAGCTGCGACGGATGGAAGCTGGGCTTGTAGTAGGCGAGGATGACCCGCAGGAATTGGAAGGGCCCGGGCACCAGCGCACGGCGCGAGGCGCCGAAGTAATCGCGCCAGCGCGGCCTGGTCCCCGGCGGCAGGTGCGGGTCGACCGAGTACATGAACCGCACGCCGCGGATGAACAACCACAGCAGCGTCGGCGTCACCAGCAGTTGGGTGCGCACCTGTCGCCAGTATCCGGCGCGCAGATGCTTCATGGTGTCGAAGGCGACCGCCTTGTGTTCGACTTCTTCCGCGCCGTGCCAGCGCAGCAGGTCCAGCATCACCGGATCGGTGCCGAGGGCGTCGTGTTGGGGGGTGTCGAGGACCCATTCGCCCAGGATTGCGGTGTAGTGCTCGAGGGCCGCGATCATCGACACCCGTTCGACCAGCCAGCTCTGCCGACGCCGCGGGCTCCACCCCGGCCGGTCGCCGACCAGCTTCTGGAACAGCCACGCCATCTGGTTCGTGAATGGCTCCACGTCAACGCCTTTGGCGGCGAAGTGCTCGATCACCCCCGAATGCGCCTGGGAATGCATCGCCTCCTGGCTGATGAAGCCCTGTACGTCGCGGCGCAGTTGGTCGTCGCGGATCAGCGGTAACGCGTCCTTGAACGCCCCGACGATGAACTCCTCGCCGGCCGGCAGCAACAGGTGCAGGACGTTGCAGAAGTGGGTCGCGAAGGGCTCGCCGGGCACGTAGTAGAACGGCAGCGCCGCCCAGTCGAATTCGACGTCGCGCGCCTGCAGGACCAGCCGCTCGTGTTGGTGCGACGCCTCGCGTGGACCCGTCGCCCGGTCATCGACAGTGAACATCGTGAACTCCCCGGATTCGTCAGGCGATCCGTCGCCTCTCGGCCTCGTCCTGCCCGATCAGGCCCTCGCCGCGCAGGAACCGGACGAGGTTGTCGACGGTTTCGGCCAGCGCGGGTTCGCGCAGCCGGAAGTCGGCCCGATCGCGCGCCTGCCGGTAGCGGGCGTTGTCGTAGCGCTTGTCGCGCATCGCCTCGATCTTGCCGGACGAGCGGATGAGGAAATCGACCAGCGGATACAGCGGGTCGCGCTGCCCGCACCTGCGGTCCAGTTCCTCGACGAACGACGGGATGTCGTGGTAGTCGAAGCGATACCCGTGGCGTTCGGACAGGATCCGCGTGACGTCCATGAGGTTGTAGTAGTCGTCCGCGGTCATGTTGAACACGGTGCCCGCCTCCGCGGGGAGGCCCATCAGTTCCACGATGTGCTCGGCGACCAGGTCCGCCGGCAGCAGGCTGATCTGGTTGAGGGCGTTGACGGCCACGCCGTGCTCGATCATGAACGCCGTGAGACGGACGAGGATGTCCTCCTGGCTGCCGAAGCCCGCGCTGGTCGGCGAGATGAGGGAGGGGCGGTAGATGCGCACGTCCAGGCCTTGCCGCTGCGCGGCCAGCACCAACTGTTCGGCGACCCACTTTGTCTGGGAGTAGCCGAAGTCCAGACCGCTCATCTGCTCGTTGGCGTCCCATTCCCCGACCACCGGCAGGGTGCTCCAGCCGTAGATGAAGGTGCTCGACACGAGGTGGAACGCCTTGCGGTGCGCGGTCATGGCCAGGCGCAACAACTCCCACGTCCCGGAGACGTTGGCGGGCCGCAGGGCGTCGTAGGTCCGGACGTAGTTGACCAGGGCGCCGTTGTGGACGATGGCGTGGATGTTCTCGGCAAGCCAACGGAATCCCGCCTCGCCGAGCCCCAGGTGCGGTTCGGACAGGTCTCCGCAGATCACCCGGACCCGCGCCCTGACCTCCGCCTCCAGTCCCGGGGACCACAGCCGGGCACGGTGCAGGGAGGCGACGATGCGGTCCAGGCCGTGCTCGGGATCCGTCGCGCGGATCAGCGCGTGGATGGTTTGGGGACCGCGTTCGAGCAAGCTGGACAACAGGAACGGCCCGAGGAAGCCGGTGGCGCCGGTCAACAGGATGTCGGTCACCTCGCCCGATCGCGCCGGCGGGAGGGGCGGCAGCGGCAGTTGCGCGTCGGCGCGCATCGTGCAGGTCTCGTAGGCCTCGTATTCCTCGGCGATCTGCGCCAGCGCCCGCCGCAGGGCATCCAGTGGCTGCCCCGATGCGTCACCGAACTGCCGCACCAGGCCGAAGAATTCGGCCACCGTCAGCCGTTGGAGCAGCCGCGTGTTGACCTCGCCTGCGAGTTCCGCAGCACCGTTCTCTTCGAGCAGGGCCTGCAGGTCCCCGCGCAGCTCGGCCAACGCCAGCGAGTCGATGCCGAGGTCCGCGAAGGAGCAGTCCTCCTGCCCGGTGAGGTCGTAACTCTCGATCAGGTCGCGGAAGCGCTCCAGCGGGCCGGTGCCGGTGTCGAGGTACTCGCGGGTCCGCCGGTGGGTGTAGCTCGCCACCGTGGGCAGCTCGCCGTCCAGCCAGAGTTTGCGGGTGTGCGAGCGCCGGATCTTCCCCGAGGTGGTCTTGGGAATGCTGCGCGGGGGTGCGAACACGATCGTGTGCGGATCGATGTGGCCGTGCCTGCGGATGGCACGCGCCAGCATCCTGCCGTCCGGCAGGTCGCGCTCGTCGCGCACCTCGGCCACCACCACCAGCGCTTCGGCGTCGTCCCGCTCGACGGAAAAGGCGGCGACGCAACCGTTGCGAATCTGCTCGGCCGACCGCTCCACGATCGCCTCGATGTCGGAGGGGTAGCAGTTGACGCCGCGGACGATTATCAGGTCCTTGCTGCGCCCGCAGACGAAAAGCTCTCCCTCGTAAAGGAAGCCGAGGTCACCGGTGCGCAGATAGCCGCGCGGATCGTCGCCGGCGATGCGGGCTTCGAAGGCCTCCGCGCTGAGCTCGGGGCGATTCCAGTAGCCGCCACCCTTGGACGCACCGTCCACCCAGATCTCGCCGACGCGGCCGTCGCCCAGCACCCGCCCGGTGTCCGGGTCCACGATGCGGACCACGTTACCGGTGGTGGGCTTGCCGCAGCTGACCACCTGGGCCTGGTTGTTGTTCTCGGGCAGGGCTTTTTCGACCCGAGCGACATTCTTCTCCAGCGCCCGCTTGTTCAGCGCCAGGGTCTGGCGGCCGCGGATGGACACGATCAGGGTATTTTCGGCCATGCCGAATGCGCCGGTCAGCGCCCCGGGCCGTAGGCCATAGGGCGCAAAGCGCTCCCGGAAGCGGGCAAAAGTCTTGGCGCGCAGCGGCTCAGCGCCGACTACCACGCAGTCCAGACAACTGAGGTCGATTCCGTCCAGCTCGGACGCCGGCAGCTTGTCCTCGCGCAGGCAGTACTCGAGGGCGAAGTTCGGCGCCGGGGAGTGGGTCGCGCGCACCTCGCTCATGAGCCGTAACCAGGCCGACGGCCGCGCGAGGAAGTCGACCGGGGACATCGCGTGCGTGGTCCCGCCGAGCAGCATCACGAACAGGTAAGCGGAGATCAGGCCCATGTCGTGGTGCTGCGGGAGCCAGCTGACCGCCGTCAGCTCCTCGTCGGCGAAGGCCGAGGCGTTGGCGATGACATTGGCGTGGCTGACGACCACACCCTTGGGGTCACTGGTGGAACCGGAGGTGTACTGCAGGAACAGTACCCGTCCGGGCGTGTCCGCGACGGGCGCGCCGCCGAAGTCCTGAGTGCAGTCCGTCGCGAACCACGGCAGCTCGGGCAGCCGCTCGGTGTCCGGCCAGGGCAGGCCGCCCTCCCGGTGGCCGAGCATCATCCGGTAGTCGAACTCGAATTGCTTGGTCGACAGCACGGCCGTGGCCCGGCAGTCGCGGGCGATGAAGCTGAGCTTGGCCAGGCCGGCGTCGAATGCCATCGGCAGGGGAGGGCTGACGGGCACCGCGATGACCCCGATACGCGCGCACGCGTAGAACGCGGCCACCATCTCCAGGCCCGGCGGATAGACCAGCAGAGCCCGCTCTCCGGGTCGCAGCCCCGCCTCGGTCGCCAGATAGGCGGCCAGCTCCCGGGTCCGCTCGGCGAAGCCCCGGTAGGTGTAGTGCTCGAGTTCGCGGCCTTCGACGTCGACGAACCGGAAGAGTGTCTGATCGGGCTTCCTGGCTTCCCACATCGCCAGGTAATCGATGAGCGTCTCCATCGTGGGAGTCACCCCCTTCCGGGTTGGTGGTACCGAAATCGACAGCGGACCGGATAAATCGGTAAGACCCGAATGTAGCGTCGGATATTGTCCGCAAGCAAATGATTTGGACGGTTTGTTGGGTAGTGCACATTGAATTCACAGGCCGCGCTTAACCTGCACGGATAAATCGGGTTGGGGCACCACGAAATGGATGCGTGAATACGGGAATCAGTAGATCAGTGTGGCATTGAACTGCAATTTTCAGGAGTCAGTCTGCGAAAGCGCATCTACTGAAACGCGCATTTCTACCTCTACGTATTTATGCATACCGAGTCGCAACGTATTCAGAGACCGCGCCATTGGTGGCGCATCGGGCATGGGCGCGGCAAATAGCTTTGACGCCGTATGCGTCGCCGGAGAGATGAGGAGCGGGATCCGCCCGGGGCCGGGGCAAGGCCCACGCATCTACTGAAACTGATCTACTGACCGCCGGTGTCGCACACCCGAGCGGCGGGAATGCTCACACCCGGGCGACCCGGATTCGCGGCCCGGCGCGGGCCACCAGCTTGACGATGCCGTCGAAACGTTCGCCGTCGATGATCGGCGACAACGGCTCGTCCTCGGCCTCGATCGCCATCTCCCGGCCGTTGACGTCGCGGACCCGGTCACCGTGGATCGTGCCGTTGGTCAACGCCCCGGGAAGCTGCGCGATGATCCTCGAGGGGCGCGTCTCGCCGGCCTGGAAGTGCAACGCACCGGGGTCTGATGCCTTGGGGAAGAGCCGGAACCCACCGCCGATATGGAGGTCGATCGCGCCCGCGTGCAGCAGCCGGTGCGCCCGCGTCGGGACCTCCTCACCGTCGATCACCACGCGTGCACGGGTGGGCTCGAACAGGTGAGCGGCATAGTTGGGCCGGTTCATCGGGCCGGGAACGATTTTGGAGGTGACGTAGTCGCCCAGCGAGCGGCCGATGACGCGGACGACGGTGGTGCGGCCGTGGTGGGGATAGCTGTAGTACTTGTCGTAGAACCGGTTGCCGACGCCGCCGGCGGCCAACCCGAAGCAGAGCCGGTGAAACGTTGCGCCATCCTCGGTGGTGCCGTCGAGTTCCAAAGTGTCCAGGCACATTTCGGGTGGTGGCTGATCCGCCGCCGCCGCGGCCGCCAGCGCGCGGACGATCGCGTCGGCCCGTCCGCGTACTCCTGCCTTGCGCGCGACGGCGTTGACGCTGCCGCCGTTGGTGGGCACGAATGCCGGCCAGCGGTCGGGATCCGGCGCGCATTGCTGCATTTCGTTGACCAGCCAGTGCAGCGCCCCGTCGCCGCCGTCGCCCACGAGGTGGGTGACCCGCGGATGGAGCTCTTCGATGGCCGCGTGGAGGTCCTCGATCGAGTCGGTTTGGTGCACCTCGCCCCACGGGCCCACGATGTGGCGGAGCCCAGCGCCGCGATCACCGCGCGCGGCAAGGTTTTTGCGGGCACGGGGGTTGACGATGACCCCTAGAAACATCTAAGACCCACCGCCTTGCGGCCGGCTGCATCGCGTTCGCAATGTCGTACTCCTCGAAAATTGCGGAGGCCCAGACGGGTTCCGCGCTTTCCCGAACGATACCCGCGATGTCGTCGTTGTCGATGGGCCGGTCGCTGCCGGACAGGTTTTCTGGCTAGTGTGGCTGTCATGCCGAATTGGACTGCAGCGGAGTTGCCTTCGTTCGCCGGGCGCACCGTCGTCGTCACCGGCGCCAACGGCGGTCTGGGCGAGGTGACCGCCCGCGAACTGGCCAGAGTGGGCGCCCACGTCATCGTGGCGGTACGCAGCACCGAGAAGGGGGAGGCCGCCGTCCGGCGGATGACCGGTCACGCAACCGGGCAGGTCGAGGTTCGCCGGCTCGACCTGCAGGACCTGGCCTGCGTGCGGGACTTCGCCGACGGTGTGGACACCATCGACGTCCTGGTCAACAACGCCGGCATCATGGCCACCGAATTCGCCCGCACGGCCGACGGATTCGAGGCCCAGATCGGCACCAATCATCTCGGGCACTTCGCGCTCACCAACCTGCTGCTGCCCAAGCTCACCGACCGGGTGGTGACGGTGTCCTCGTTGCTGCACCACATCGGTTACCTCAGCGTCAACGACCTGAACTGGCAGTCCCGGCCGTATTCGGCGTGGCTGGCCTACGGCCGGTCCAAGCTCGCCAACCTGATGTTCACCAGCGAGCTGCAGCGCCGGTTCGACGCCGTCGGGTCCTCGCTGCGCGCGTTGGCTGCCCACCCCGGCTGGTCGCACACGAACCTGCAAGGCAACTCCGGCCGCCGATTGGGCGACGCCGCGGTGTTGGCCGCCGATCGAATAGTCGCCACCGACGCCGATTTCGGCGCCCGCCAGACGTTGTACGCGGTGTCGCAGGATCTGCCGGGCGACACCTTCGTCGGCCCGCGATTCGGCCTGTACGGCCGCACCCAGCCGACGTGGCGCAACTGGCCGGCCAAGCGGGCGGCCAAGGCTACCGCGCTCTGGGACCTTTCCGAGCGGCTCACCGCCACCAAATTTCCGCTCTGAGGCAGCGCCTCCCGGCCGCGGCTACATTAGAGACGAGCCGATGAGGCGGTTTCGCCGCGGCGTCCGCCGCGACGAGCCAGGCGCAACGTGGTGTACGCACGGCCGGCGAGGAGGTCACCTCATGTCGAAGACGGATATCGCGGCGCTGCTCGCCCTGTGCGCCGCACTGGCGTCCGCGATCGGCAATGTCGTGCGGCAGCGGTCCGCGCAGGAGGTCACCGACAAGCCGGTCGGTCATCTGACACTGTTCGGCATGCTGTTGCGTGACGGCCGCTGGTGGCTGGGCGGTCTGGGTGACATCGCGAGTTACTGCCTGATCGCGGCGGCCCTCGACAAGGGTTCGGTGATATTGGTCACCGCGCTGCAGGTGACGGCGCTGCTGTTCGCCCTGCCCATCTATGCCCGGTTGTCCCGTCATCGGATCACCAGCCGGGAATGGATGTGGGCGGTGTTGCTGGCCGGGGCGCTGGCGGTGATCGTCGCGGTCGGCAACCCGGCGGCCGGCCAGCAGCGGGCGTCGATGCAGGCCTGGCTGATCGTGGCCGCCGTGCTGGGTCCGGCGGTGGTCCTGGGCCTGATGGGCGCCCGGGCCTGGTCGGACCGCCCCGTCGCGGCCGTGCTGCTGGCGGCGGTGGCCGGCTCGTTGTTGGGGCTGTTCGCGGTGCTGACCAAGAGCGTCGTCGACGTGATCGAGCACGACGCCGCTCACCTGCTGCGCACACCGGAGCTCTACGCGTGGATCTTCGCCGGGGTGGCCGGGATGATCTATCACCAGTCGGCGTATCGCGCCGGCGCGCTGACGGCGTCCTTCCCGACGATCATCGTCGCCAAACCGTTGGTGGGCGGGGTGCTCGGCGTCACCGTGCTCGGCGAGACCCTGCGCGCCGACGGCACCGGCTGGCTGGTGCTGGCCACCGGCGCGGCGTTGGTGATGGTCGCGACGGTCGCCCTCGCGCGCGGGGAGGCCGCCACCGTCGGTGCCGGCGCGGGGCGCGACGTGCGGGTCACCGAGCGGCCCACGGTTCCGTCCCCCGGCTTCAGCGGCTGACGGCTCCGCCGTTCACGCCACGATCAGCACGGCGGCGGATCGGCATCCCACTCGGCCAGATCCCATCCCGTGGAAGGGTTTCCGGTGAGCACCACGCGGCCCAGGTTCGGCAGCGGATTGCCGGCCAGCAGCGAACGGTCGGGATTGTGCACGTTCATCAGCACCCAGAGCATGATCGCGGCGGCGTGCGAGAACGCGACCGGGTTCACGTCGCCGCTGTCGTAGATGCGTTGGACGGCCTCGCCGAAGCGGGCGTTGAATTCGTTGCCGTCGATCGAGCCCGGGATCCGCGCGCTGCGGTCACCGTGCAGCCACCGCAACGGGACGGCCAGGTACGTCTGCGCAATGCCGGCCTCGGGTTGTCCCTCGTACTGGCCGGCCTCGATCTCGCGGAGCCCGGGCAGCACGTCGACCAGTTCGCCCAGCGACTGCGCCGTCGGTGTGGCGGTCTCCTGGGTGCGGATCATGGTGGAGGCGTAGATGCCGTCGTAGCGGTGGGCGCTCAACGGCCCCGCGTCCAGCGTCGCCTGGCACCAGCCCCGCGGCGTGAGTTCCGGGCCGGGCACCGAGGTGTCGATCAGGCCCGAGGCGTTGCCCTCCGACTGGGCGTGGCGCACCAGCGTCAGTGTGATGAGATGCGGGCCGGCCGCGCGCGCGGACCCGCAGCCTGCCACCGACATCGCCAACACCGCGATGGTGGCAACGAAAAGCCTTGGCATCAGCGGATTTTCACCAGTGGCCGCACCGACCGCAGGGCGGGACTCTGCGTCGGGCAGCCCGCGCGGGCAGCCGATGACCAACCGTGTTTCATGCGCGGAGTCTAAGGCGTGTCGAACCGCCGTGCCGGATCACCCCGCGGCATTAGGGACTAACGGCCCTCCACACGCCGCGGGATCGCCGGGCAGCATCAAACGAGTGGGAATGCAGACCCACGGCAGTAACGACGAAAGGCGCCCATCATGAGACGTGATGGCGACGAAGCTGAGTTGTCAGGTAAGAAGGCATCGGAGGGCCGTCCAGGTGATCGCCCCGTGGCCAGCGGTTATGTCGTCTGGCCCGTCCCGGACACCGGAGGGCTTGCGGCGCAGCCGTCTTTGATCCAGGAAATTGCGGCGCGGAGCACGGGGTTCCGCCCCGGGTGGTGACTGGGCCGCGTGCTGCCCTGACTTGCCCGCGAGCCGGCTAGCTGGGCGGAGCGTGCTCGCCGGGCCGCGGACATTCGCCGGGCAGGTGGATGAATACGGCGCCGTCTCCGGACGTCTCGGCCTGGCCGCGTCGCTGCGCAGTCAGGTAGAGCCATCCCGGTTCGATCGGCCGTTTGCAGCGGGCGCACTCTGGGTCGGCGGCCATGGGCTTCTCGCTTCCGTGTACTCACTATCCCGGTCATCATTGTGCGCATCTTCGCGCGCGGAGATGCCGTTATCGGGAACATCGTCGTGAGATCTCCCCGCCGGCTACCCCAGCACCGGGATCAGCAGCCGCGACGACGACCGGACCGTGTTGAGGCTGCTGGTGCCGACGCTGGCGTGGCGGAAGTTCATGATCGTCGGCGCCGAAGGATCCTGGTCGTCGCCGGCGAGCACCAGCCGGATGCGGTGACCCGCCTTGAAGCGACGGGCGTTGGGCACCAACGGTATTCGGTACACGACGGCCTTGCCCAGCGGGATTGCCAGTGGGGTGCGGCACGGCAGCACCGGGGCGCCCGGCCGGCTGGCCGCCTCGTCGACTTCGCGCATGCTGCCGCGCAGCCAGCCCGCGGTCACGTCCACCACCTCGCCGTCGGGGCCCACGTCCCGCAGGGTGGCCATCCAGGCGACGTCGATCGCGGTCGCCGAGGCGACCAGCCGCAACTCGATGTCGCCGGCCACGTCGAGGTCCTCGACCAGCGGTGCGCTGTCCCACGTCAGCATCGACGGGGGGTCGATCTCGCTGGCCTTGACGCGGCCCAGGCCCGACCCCAGCACCAGGAATTCGCGCCCGCCCGGTGCCCCCTCGTCGCCTGCCAGGGTGCCGTCGGCGCGCAGGGCGAGCTCGCGATGCGGGGTCTGCGACGGGGGCCACGACTCGGCGGTGCGCCATTCGTCGGCCCCCGGCAGCAAGTACCGGATGGGCGGGCCGTCGGTGATGCCGGTGTCGCGGCACTTGAGCCAGTGGTCGTACCAGGCCAGCGCCTCGGTGTGCATGCTCTCCCACGGCCAGGTCAGCCCGAACCTGCCCAGCATCCCCATCCGCACCCGGTCGTTGCCCGACAGCGCGTTCCACGCGGCGAAGGTCGACGGCAGGTGCAGTGGCACGTTCTCCCAGTCGCACCCCAGGTAGACCGGGATGTCGATGTTCTTCAGCAGCGGCAACAGGTTTCGCTCCTCCCACCACTCGTCGCGGGCGGGGTGCCGGACCGCGGCCTCGTGCCACAATTCGTCCCAGGGGTGTGGATCGTGCGGCAGCCTGAGCAGTTGGCGCAGCATGGTGACCGCCGCTTCGCCGTTCATGGTTTCGAATTTCTTGTGCACTCGCGAGCTTTTCAGTACCCGGCGGGCCAGGCCGACCGGCTTGCTGCGCCACAGCTTGTCGCTGCGCTCGGAGGTCAGGCCCATCATCGCCAGGAACGGGGTGATGAAGGACGAGCTCAACAGGCCGTGGTGGTTGGCGCCCTCGTAGAGGTCGGCCGTCACGGCCACCGGAAAGATGGCCTTCAGATGGGGTGGTCGCTCGACGGCCGCCTCGAGTTGGGTCATCGCGAAGTAACTGATGCCGATCATGCCGACGTTGCCGTCGCACCACGGTTGCGCGGCGACCCACTCCACGAGGTCGTGCACGTCGCGGCGTTCCTGGGCGTCGAAGAAGTTGAACGTGCCGCCCGAGCCGCAGGTGCCGCGCAGGTTGGCGATGACGTGCACGTAGCCGCGTGGCACCCAGAAGTCCGTCACGCCTGCCTCGATGAAGCCGGCGGGGGCGCCCAGGTCCTGAATCTGGCGCGGATAGGGGGAGGCGGCCAGCAGTGCGGGGAACCGGCCGTCGGCGTGGGGCCGGTGGACGTCGGCGAGCAGGGTGGTGCCGTCGCGCACGGCGATCGCGGTGTTGAGGTCGCTGCGGGATCGGTACCGCGGCTCGCTGAGGTTGCGGTACGCCCGACCGGTGGTCTGCGGGCCGTTCAGCATCGTCATAGTTTCACGCTACGTTGAGACTAGTTTCAACGCAAGATGAAACTTCGCGGGTATGGTGGGGCAATGGCCAAGCGAGCGATCCCCCCGGGCCCGCGCGACGAACGCGGCGTGTTGGCCGGGCGCATCCTGGCGGCGGCACGCGAGGAATTCGCCGAGCACGGCTGGGCCGGCACGGCGATCCGCGCCGTCGCCCGCGCCGCGGACGTGGACCCGGCGCTGGTCTACCACTACTTCGGCTCCAAGGAGGGCCTTCTCGACGCCGCCACCGACCCGCCGCAGAAGTGGCTCGACTCGGTCGTGACGACCTGGGCGGCGCCGCGCTCGGAGCTGGGAAACCAGCTGGTCCGCAACGTGCTGGCCGCCTGGTCCGACGAGGAGGTCGGCCCGGTCCTGCGCGCGGTGCTGCTGACGGCCGCCCACGAGCCCAAGACCCGCGACAAGCTGCGGGCGATCGTCGAGCGCGGCCTGATCGGCGAATCCACCCTGGGGGCCGACGAGGACGAACGGCTGCGGCGCAGCGGTCTGATCGCCACCCAGTTGATCGGTCTGGGGATGGTGCGCTACGTCTGGCGGATCGAGCCGATCGCGTCGATGTCCGACGATGACGTGGTGGCGGCGCTGGCGCCCAACCTGCAGCGCTACGTGGACGGCGACATCGGGTGAGGGTCCGGCGTGGCGACCCGTAACAATGGTCGGATGTCATGGGTGCGGCGGTTTCACGGGCCGGTGATCGCCGTCGCGCTCGCGGTCGGCGCTTGCCAGATTCCGCGGGCCGCCGCCGGGCCGGACGTGCCGCCCGTCAGCGCGGCGGCGCGCGCGGCGGGGTTCGTCGACGTCCGCAGCGTCGTGCCGGACGCCGTCGTCGACCTGCGCTACGCGACGACGAACAACTTCACCCGCACGCAGTTGTATCCATCCGACGCCCGGTGCCTGGTGCACCAGTCGATGGCGCCCGGTCTCGGCGCGGCCGCGGCGGCGCTGCGCCCCCAGGGACACGTGCTGGTGTTCTGGGACTGCTACCGGCCCCACGACGTGCAGGTCAAGATGTTCAACGTCGTGCCCGATCCGGCGTGGGTCGCGCGGCCGGGGCCCTACGCGCACAGCCACGAGTCCGGGCGCTCGGTCGACGTGACGTTCACCAGCGCGGGGCAGCCATGTCCGCCCGGCCGTCATGGCGGCGGGGTGTGCCTGGCCGACATGGGCACCGACTTCGACGACTTCACCCCCCGGGCAACCGCATTCGCCACGCAGGGCGTCAGCTCGGAGGCCCAGGCGAACCGCGCCCAGCTGCGGAACGCGATGACCTACGGCGGGCTGAGCGTGTACTCCGGTGAATGGTGGCATTTCAACGGGCCGGGCGCCGCCGTCGACCGGCCGATCCTCGACGTCCCGGTCGATTAGGGGCGCACGGTGAGCGACGAACCTCGGGCCAACTACACCCATGGACACCACGAGTCGGTGCTGCGCGGCCACCAGCGGCGCACGGCCGACGACTCCGCGGCCTACCTGCTGCCGCAACTGAAACCGGGGCTGTCCCTGCTGGACATCGGGTGCGGGCCCGGGACCATCACCGGCGACCTCGCCGCCCGGGTCGCCCCCGGTCCGGTCACCGCCGTCGACCAGTTCGGTCAGGTCCTCGACGTGGCCCGCGCCGAGGTGCAGCGGCGCAACCTGTCCAACGTCTCGTTCGCCACCGCCGACGTCCACCGGCTCGACTTCCCCGACGACAGCTTCGACGTCGTCCACGCGCATCAGGTGCTGCAGCACGTCGCCGACCCGGTGCTCGCGCTGCGCGAGATGCGGCGCGTGTGCCGGCCGGGCGGGGTCGTGGCGGCCCGCGACGCCGACTACGCCGGATTCGTCTGGTATCCAAGGCTTCCGGCGCTGGATCTGTGGCTTGATCTCTACGAGAAGGCGGCCCGCGCCAACCGCGGCGAACCCGACGCGGGCCGGCGGCTGCTGTCCTGGGCACTCGAGGCCGGGTTCACCGACATCACGCCGACGGGCAGCCTCTGGTGCTACGCCACGCCCGCGACCCGCCAGTGGTGGGGCGGGATGTGGGCCGACCGGATCCTGCATTCGGGGGTGGCGCGCGAGTTGCTGCGGCTCGGCCTGGCCACGCCGGCACAGCTGGAGGAGATCTCCGCGGCGTGGCGGGCCTGGGCCGCGGCCCCGGACGGCTGGCTGGCGATCCCACACGGCGAGATCGTGTGCCGCCCCTGAGCGCTACCCGGGGGAGGGGAATCCCCCGCACAGGGACTCGAACGCGGCGCCGGCCCGCAGCACCGTGGCGTCGTCGAATCGCCTGCCCACGATCATCATCCCGACCGGCAGACCGTCGATGAGCCCGGCGGGCACCGAGAGGGCGGGATGGCCGGTGATGTCCATGGGCGCGGTGTTGGCCGCCTTGCCCAGCGCGCGCCCGAGCAGCCCGACGTCACCGGGACACCCCGCCGGCAGCGGGTCCGCCGTCCCGGGAACGGTCGGCATCACCAGCACGTCGTACTCGGTCAGCGCCGCGTCGTAGGCGGCCCGCACGTGCGGTAACAGGTTGCGCGCCTTGGCATACGATGTGGCGCCCAGCGCCGTCAGGCCATAGTGCCCGCACAGCGCGGTGGCCTTGACGGTGCTGGCCAATTCGTCGGCGTGGGCGACCCGCTGCCGGGCGAAGTGCGCCATGAGTTCCGGGTCGTACCACCCGTCCACGCCGAGACCGTAGCCATTGCCGTCGACCATCTGGTAGGTGGCGCCGTCGGTGAAGATGACGTTGAACACGTGCAGCGCGGTGCGGTGCCAGGGCACGCTGACTTCTTCTACGCGACAACCGCATTCGGTGAACCGCCGGGCGGCCGAGCGGACGAGTTCGTCGGCCTCCGGTGACGAGCCGGGCTGGCCGAAACCCTCGCCGAGGATGCCGACCCGCAGGCCGGCCACGTCGCCGGTGAGCGCGGCCCGGTAGTCGAACGCGGCTGTGGGCTGGCGCTGGCGCGGGTCGTGGCCGTCGGGCCCGGCGAGCACCGTGAGCAACAGTGCGGCGTCGGCGACCGTGCGCGTCATGGGTCCGAGGTGGTCGATCGTCCGCTCGATCGGGAACGCCCCCGTGTAGGGCACCAGGCCGTGGGTCGGCTTGTGCCCGACGATGCCGCACAGCGCCGCCGGGATGCGGATGGAGCCGCCCTGGTCGCCGCCGAGGGCCAGGTCGACGTCTCCGGCGGCGACGAGCGCACCGCTCCCGCTGGAGGACCCGCCCGTCTCGCGCGCGGTGTCCCACGGGTTGCGCACCGGCCCGGAGGCGGAGGTGAAACTCGACCCCGAGCAGCACAGGTCCTCGCAGACGCTCTTGCCGGCGATGGTCGCCCCGGCGGCCAGCAGACGCTCGACGACGGTTGCGTCGCGGCCGGGGACCAACCCCTCGACCGCGCGGGACCCGTTCATCATCGGAACGCCGGCGACGGCGATGTTGTCCTTGACCGCGACCGTCCGGCCCGACAGCGGGCCCTCGGCGCCGGAGCGGATCTCGGTGGTGACATACCAGGCGCCGAGCGGGTTTTCCTCCAGCGTCGGGAACCGGTGGGCGCGCTCGGGGGTCTGTGGCCGCGCCAACTCCTCGTACAGCGCATCGACGACGTCATAGGACGTCAGGGTGCGGTGCACGGCCGCCAGGTAGTCGCGCCGGGCGTCGGCGTCGAGGTGGAAGCCGAAATGGTGTGCCGCGGCGTCCAGGTCGGCCGCCGATGGCCGCGAAACCGTCATGGTGCTCAGTCTAGGAACAGTCCCAGATCGGCGCCGTGGGCATCCTTTGGCCTGGTCAACGGGCGGTATTGGCATTCTCTTTTTTTGCAAGTACGTTATCAGTCGATGGACAACGAGACTCAGACCCCATCGGGCATACCGCTGCGGCCCGTGTACGGGCCGGGGGACAGGACCGCGGAACCTGCGCCGCCCGGACAGTTTCCGTTCACGCGGGGCAATTTCGCGTCGGGCTATCGGGGCAAGCTGTGGACGTTTCGCCAGTACTCGGGCTTCGGCACCGCCGAGGAGTCCAACCGCCGCTACCGATACCTGCTCGAGCAGGGCGGGACCGGCCTGTCGGTGGCTCTCGATCTGCCCACCCAGTGCGGATACGATTCCGATGATCCCGAGTTCGGGGAGGAGGTGGGCCGGGTCGGCGTCGCGGTGGACACCCTGGCCGACTTCGAGATCCTCTTCGACGGCATTCCGTTGGACAAGCTCAGCACGAGCATGACGATCAACGGCACCGCCGCCATCCTGCTGGCCTTCTACGTCGCCGCGGCCGAGAAGAAGGGCATCCCGCGGGCCAAGCTGACCGGGACCATCCAGAACGACATCCTCAAGGAGTACGCCTCGCGCGGCACCTGGATCTGGCCGCCGGAGCCTTCGCTGCGCCTGATCGCCGACACGATCGAGTTCTGCGCGGCCGAAGTACCGCGGTTCAACGCGATCTCGGTGGCCGGGGCCCATTTCCGCGACGCCGGCGCCAACGCGGTGCAGGAGATGGCGTTCACCCTGGCCGACGGCGTCACCTATTGCGACACCGTGGTGGCCCGCGGCCGGATGAGCATCGACCAGTTCGCGCCGCAGATCTCGTTCTTCTTCTACACCCACGGCGACTTCTTCGAGGAGATCGCCAAATACCGTGCGGGACGGCGCCGTTGGGCCACCATCGTGCGGGAGCGCTACGGGGCGGCCACCGACAAGGCGTCGATGTTCCGGTTCGGGTGCGTGTGCGGCGGCGCGTCGCTGTATGGCCCGCAGGCGCGCAACAACGTCGTCCGGGTGGCCTACGAGGCGATGGCGGCGGTGTTGGGCGGGGTGCAGTCGATGTTCACCGCGGCCTGGGACGAGCCGTTCGCGCTGCCCACCGAGGAGTCCACCACGCTGGCGTTGCGCACCCAGCAGATCCTGGCCTACGAGACCGGGGTGGCCGGCGTGGCCGACCCCCTCGGCGGCTCCTACTTCGTCGAGGCGCTCACCGACGCGACCGAGGCGCGCATCGTGGAGATCATGGACGACCTGGAGCGCCACGGCGGCATGGTGGCCGCGATCGAGGACGGCTACCTGCAGGGCCTGATCGCCGATGAGGCCTTTCGGACCCATCAGGACATCGAGGCCGGTACCCGCCCCGTCGTCGGGGTCAACCGCTTCGTCTCCGAGGAGCCCGAACCCGACGTGGTCACCTACGAACTCGACGCCGATGGCCGCGACCTGCAGCTCAAGCGGCTCTCCAAGGTGAAGGCCGAAAGGGACGCGGCGGCAGCGCAATCGGCGTTGGCGGAACTCTCACGAGCCGCGGAGGGCACCGACAACCTGATGCACACGCTGATCGACTGCGCCAACGCCTACTGCACCGTCGGTGAGATGGTCTCCGCGCTCAAAGCGGTGTGGGGCGAGTTCCAGCAGCCGGTGGTGTTCTAGATGGCGGTTCGAGTTCTGGTGGCCAAGCCGGGCCTGGACGGACACGACCGCGGCGCCAAGATCGTGGCGCGCACCCTGCGCGACGCGGGCTTCGAGGTCATCTACACCGGCATCCGGCAACGCATCGAAGACATCGCCTCGATCGCCGTCCAGGAGGACGTCGCGGTCGTGGGCCTGAGCATCCTGTCCGGTGCGCACCTGGCGCTGACCACCCGCACCATCGAGGCCCTGCGTGCCGCCGACGCCGCCGACATCGCCGTGGTCGTCGGAGGCACGATCCCGCACGCCGACGTGCCCAAACTGCTGTCCGCCGGCGCCGCCGCGGTGTTCCCCACCGGGACACCTCTGGACGTGCTGGTCCGCGACATCCGGGCCCTGACCGGCGCCCCCCAACCAGCATCGGAGGAATCGTGCGCGTCGGAGTGATGATCGGTGCCGAGCGCGGCGACATGGCCCGCAAGGCGCACAAGCTGGTCTCCGATATCGAATGGGCCGAGTCCGCGGGCCTGGACACCGCGTGGATGCCGCAGGTTCCCGACGACTTCGACTGCCTTACCATGGTGTCGCTGATGGCCGCGCACAGCTCGCGCATCGAGCTCGGCACCGCGGTGGTGCCGCTGCAGGCCCAGCATCCGGTCGCGCTGGCCCGCCAGGCGCTCTCGACGCACGCGGTGGCCGGTGGCCGGCTGGCGCTGGGTGTCGGGCCGTCGCACCACTGGATCGTCCGCGACATGCTCGGCCTGCCGTACGAGAAACCGGCCGCCTACACCCGCGACTACCTACAGGTGCTGGGCGCCGCCATCGCCGGGCCGGGACCGGTCGACGTCGAGAACGATTCGTTCACCGTGCACAACCCGCTGGCGATCGGGGCAGACACCCCGATGCCGGTGCTGGTCGCCGCGCTCGGGCCGGTGATGCTGCAGATCGCGGGTGAGCTCGCCGACGGTACGGTGCTGTGGATGGCCGACGAACGCGCGATCGGTGAGCACATCGCTCCTAAGATCACCAAGGCCGCCGCGGACGCCGGGCGCCTCGCCCCGCGGATCGTGGCGGGAATCCCGGTATGCCTCTGTGCGCCTGCGCAAGTCGACGAGGCCAAGGAGCGGGCCAACCGTATCCTGGGCGAGGCCGAGGTGTCGCCCAATTACCAGCGCCTGCTCGACCGCGGCGACGCCCGCGATGTCGGCGACCTGTGCGCGGCCGGCGACTCGGAACAGATTCTGCGGCGGTTCCGCTCTTTCGCCGACGCCGGTGTGACCGACCTGTCGGTGCGCCTGTTGCCGATCGGCGCCGGCCGCGACGAACTGGTCGCCTCCAAACAGCGCACCCGCGAGATGATCGCCGCTCTCGCAACGGAGTTGCGTTGACGCGGGGCATTTCCCAGGGCCCGCTGGCGGGAATCCGCATCCTCGAGGTCGGCACCATGCTGGCCGGCCCGTACGCCACCATGCTGCTCGCCGACCTCGGGGCCGAGGTCACCAAGATCGAGCCGGCCGGCGGCGAGATCTCCCGCGGGGTGGGCCCCAGCTACTTCGCCAGCCTCAACCGCAACAAGTCCAGCATCTGCCTGGACCTGAATTCCGGAGCGGGCCAACAACGCCTGGGCGAACTCGTGGCCGACGCCCACGCGCTGCTGGTGAACCTCAAACCGTCGGCCATCCGCCGGCTGGGCCTCACCTACGAGGCGCTGCGGCGCCACAACGAGCGGATCGTGTGCGTGGCGATCACCGGCTTCGGCCTGCACGGCGGCGACGACCCGGCCTTCGACTACGTGGTCCAGGCCTCCACCGGCATCGCCGCCCTGACAGGCGACCCCGACGGTCCTCCGACGCTGCCCGGCTACTCCTCGGCCGACAACTCCACCGGCATGTGTGCGGCGCTCGGATTGCTGGCCAAGATCGTCTCGGGCACCGGCGGGCAGGTCGACGTGTCGCTGCGCGACGTGATGTTCTCGCAGCTGAACTACCACGCCGCGGCCTACCTCAACGACGGCGTGGAGCCGCGGCGCCGGCCGTACGGCGCGCACTCGTATTATGTTCCCGCGCAACTATTCCCGACCGCCGAGGGGCACCTGGCGCTGTTCGTCACGCACGACGGCTTCTGGAAGTCCTTCGCTACCGAGGCGGGTATCGGGGGTTTCGAGACGATGGCCGAACGGGTCGAGCGGCGCGACGAGGTGCTCGCCGTCGTCACCGCGATGCTGGCAACCGACACCGCCGTCGGGTGGGAACGGCGACTGCGTCGCCTCGGGGTGCCGGCGGCCGCCGTGCGCACGCTGCCCGAGGCGCTCGAGGCGACCCCGGAGGTCGTGGTGGCCGCGGGCGACTTCCGGCTCGTCGCCGGCCCGATCCACGTGTCCGGTTACGAGCCGCAGTATCGCCCGCCGCCTGTGTTGCCCGAGGGCTGAATCGGCGCCGCCCTCCGTACGGCCCCACACCGGCCTCAGAACGGCGAGCCCGTGAGGTGCGCCTCGGCGAGCTTGCGGAACGCCGCCACCAACCGGCTCCGGTCCCCGGCGCGCGTGGCGAGCACCACGTGGCAGGGCTCGACGCCCCGCAACGGGACGGTGGTGATGTCGGGCCGCAGGGCGTCGACGCGTAGATCGGGCACAACGGCGACCGCCTGCCCGGAGGCGATCAGCTCGAACTTGTCCTCGAGCGCGTCGACGAACGGTCCATCGGGTGCCCGGCGTCCGTCGGGCCGGGGATCGATGCGCCAGAAGGCGCTCCACAGCGTGTCGGAGTCGCGGACCCGGGGCATCGGTTCGTCGGCGATGTCGTCGAGCGTGACGAATTCCCGGCCCGCGAGCCGGTGGTCGACCGACATGGCCAGCACCCGGGGCTCCTCGTAGAGGATGGTCACGTGCAGTCCGTCGGTGGGGAACGGGAGCCGGGTCACCACCGCGTCCACCCGATGCCCGAGCAATGCGTCCAGGGCCTGGTCCCAATCCAGATGGGACACTTGCACTTCGGCGTCGGGGTGTTCGCGGCGCATCTCGCGCACCGCAGGGGTGACGATCATGCCGGTCGTGTAGCCGATCGCGATGCGGCTGGGCTGGGCGGCGGCCCTGGCCTGGGCGGCGGCATGCGTGGCCGAGCGCAGCAGGGCCTTGGCCCGCGGCAGGAACACCTCCCCGGCCTCCGTCAGCCGGGTGCCTTGCGGCGTGCGATCCAGCAGTCGAACGCCCAGTTGTTGCTCCAGCCGGCGGATCTGCCGGCTCAACGACGGCTGCGCGACGCGCAACGCGGTCGCGGCGCGGCCGAAGTGCCGGTGTTCGGCGACCACCACGAAGTAGCCGACCAGCCGCAGATCGAGGTCGATGACGGGCGATACCGATTCGGTCATGCGGGCAGTGTAACGGCGCTGCGGTCCTTGTCCGCCTTGAAGTGGCGCGCGGACGTGCAGTCATGCCGATTCGGTATCGCGCCATAGGAAACGGGTCTTGGACAGTCGGGCCGCCCGGGCAATTGACTGGAAGCACCAACACGCACACGGTGAAAGGAAATCCCATGCATGTCTTTGTGACGGGTGCGAGCGGACACATCGGTTCGGCGGTCGTCGACGAACTCGTCCAGGCGGGGCATCAGGTCACCGGACTCGCCCGCTCCGACGAGTCGGCCGCAGCGCTGGCGGCGAAGGGTGTCCGGGTGCACCGGGGTGACCTCGACGACCCCGACGGCCTCGCCGCCGCCGCGGCGCCCTCCGACGGCGTCATCCACCTCGCCTTCAAGCACGACTTCGCCGACTTCGTGGGCGCCGCCGAGACGGATCTGCGGGCCGTGCAGGCGATGGGGGAGGCGTTGGCCGGCTCGGACCGGCCGTTGGTCAGCACGTCGGGGACGCTCCTGCTGGCGCTCCTGGGCCACGCAGGCGTCGGCACCGAACGCGACGCGATGCCCGGCGGCCCGCGGGTCGATTCCGAGAACGCGGTCATCGCACTGGCCGAGCGCGGTGTGCGCTCGTCGGTCATCAGGCTTTCGCCGTTGGTGCACAGCAACCTCGACCATCACGGCTTCGCCCACCATCTGATCGACACCGCGCGCACCACCGGCAAATCCGCCTACATCGGCGACGGCTCCAATCGCTGGCCCGCCGTACACACGCTCGACGCCGCCCGCCTGTACCGGCTGGCCCTCGAAAAAGCCGCCGCGGGAACGCGATTGCACGGCGTCGCCGACGAGGGGGTGCCGTTCCGCGAGATCGCCGAGGTCATCGGCCGGCAGGTGAACGTGCCGGCCGCCGGCATCCCGGCCGAAGAGGCGGGTCATTTCGGGTTCCTCGCGTTGTTCGCCGCGCTGGACAACCCCACCTCCAGCGCGCTGACGCAGCAGGAGCTGGGCTGGCATCCGGAGCGCCCCGGGCTGATCGACGACCTGAACGAGGGGCACTACTTTGCCGCTTGATGACCGACGAGCGCACACCGCGCTCGGGTCACCGAGCCGGTGTTCGCGGACCGCCAGCGGGCGGCCGCGCGGCGACTGGAAGCCGCTGGTTGCCGGACGATTTGGGTCAACGAGGTCATCGGGAAGGACGCCCTGGTCCAATCGTCGATGCTGTCGGCCGCCACCGAACGCGTGGTTGTGGGCACCTGCATCGCCAACGTCTGGGCCCGGGCGGCCCAGACCGCGCACGCCGCGGCCGCCCAACTGGCCCAGGCCTATCCGCAGCGGTTCGTGCTGGGCCTGGGGGTCGGCTACCCCGAACAGGCGGCCGCGACCGGGCGCTCGGGCCGGACAAGCTCCTCGTTGTCGGCCTGTCCGTGGTGGGCGGCGCCGCCGGGGATCCGAAAACGTCGGCGCGCGAGTCGCTGTCGGCGAGGCTGTCGATGCCCGCGTACGCGGCCAGGCCGGCGGAGCTGGGCTACTCGGCCGGCGACGTCGACGGGGTGAGCGACCGGCTGGTGGACGCGGTCGTCGCATACGGTGACCCGCCGGCCGTCGCCGCCAAGGTGCGCGAGCACCTGGACGCCGGCGCCGACCACGTCGCGCTGCTGCCTGCCATCGGCGGCGACTTCACCACCGAGGTGACGCTACTCGAACGGCTGGCCCCGGCCCTGGCCATGCTCTAGCCGGCCGGACGCCGGGCGAATAGCATTGCCCCGGTGATGAACCCCCAGCGAGTTGCCGACGAGATCGAAATCGCCGCCCTGCTCAACAGATACGCCCGCGCCGTCGATTCCAAGGACTGGGATCTCTACCGGTCGGTGTTCACCGACGATGCCCACATCGACTACTCGTCGGCCGGGGCCGCCGCGGGTCCCCGCGACGAGGTGGCCGGGTGGCTGGCGGAGGGATTCGCCGCGATTCCGATGTCCATGCACTACGTCACCAACGTGGAAATCGTTGCGCTCGAAGGGGATACGGCGACAGTGCGGGCGATGTTCTACAACCCGATGCAGTTGCCGGGCATGACGGAACTCAGCTTCTGCGGCGGCTACTACCACCACGAGCTGGTTCGCACGGCCGGCGGCTGGCGCAGTCGCAATCTGCGCGAGGAGAACGTCTGGTTCGTCAACCCGCCGGGCTAGGTCAGGCTCGCGACCCGCTTCTGTTCGTAGCGCCGCGCCCACTCGGCGCGCGAGCGGATCGACACGTCGACGTCGGTCGCCTTGGCGCGCAACGCCTTCACCCCCGCCTGCTCGCGCGGCGTCCGGGCGAACGGGTCCCAGCCGAAGAACCGGCAGGCGTTGGCCCAGGTGATCTTGTCGATGTCGGCGTCGTCGGCGCCGGCGGCGGTCAGCTCGGCCAGCACCTGCTCGGGCGCGTCCGGCCAGAAGCAGTCCGAGTGCGGGTAGTCGCACTCCCAGGCGATGATGTCGATGCCGATCTCGTGGCGCAGCTTCAGCGAGGTCTTGTCGGTGACGTAGCACGCCAGGGAATGCTCGCGGAACACCTCGCTGGGCAGCTTGTCGCCGAAGTCGCGGTGCAGCCACTTCTGGTTGGTGTAGTGGCGGTCGCTGCGGTCCAGGTAGAACGGGATCCAGCCGATGCCGCCCTCGGAGAACGCGAACTTCAGGTCGGGATACTTGCGCATCGCCGGGCCCCACAACAAATCCTGGGCGCACATCGCCGAAACCTGGGTGGCCAGGATGATCAGGTTGTCGATCGGCGCGTCGGGCGCCATGCTGATCGCCCCGAAGCCGGTGCCGATGTGCAGGCACATCACCACGTTCTCTTCGGACAGGGCCGAGAAGACCGGGCCCCAGTAGTCGACGTCGTGGTAGCTCGGAAGCCCTTCCAGGTGCGGCAGTTCGGGCATGGTCACCGCGCGGCAGCCCTTGGCCGCCACCCGTCGGATCTCGGCGCACATGGCGTCGGGGTTCCAGGTCGGCAGGATGGCGATCGGGATGAACCGGTCCGGATACGAGCCGGCCCATTCGTCGATGTGCCAGTCGTTGTAGGCCGACACCATCACCAGGGTGGCCTCCTCGCGGTGCATGTTGAGGTGGCGCGCGGAGAAACCCGTGAACGTCGGGAAACACATCGAGGCCAGGATGCCGTTGCGGTTCATGTCGCGCACGCGCTCGTGGACGTCGTAGACCCCGGGGCGCATCTCGGCGAAACCGGCCGGGTCGCGGCCCCATTCCTCGGCCGGCCACGACACCACGGCGTTCAGGCCGCTGACGCCCTGGGGCCGGCCCTGGTACACCCACTGGTCGACGCCCTTGTCGTCGGTCACGACGACCGGGGCCTCGGCCCTGTACTTGCCGGGCACGTGGCGCAAGAACATGTCCGGCGGCTCGACGACGTGGTCGTCGATGCTCACCAGGATCAGGTCGTCTGCGTTCATGAACTGCCGCCTTTCTGCGACTACTCGTAGTGCACCGTGACCGACGGCGTGTCGGGCACGCCCTGGCAGGTCAGGATGTAACCCTCGGCCACCTCGTCGTCCTCGAGAGCGTCGTTGACCCGCATGGTCGCGTGGCCCTCGACGAGCCTGGCCATGCAGGTGCCGCAGTTGCCGGCCTCGCAACTGAACGGCGGCTCGAGACCGGCTCGTCGCGCGCTTTCCAGCAGCGTCTCGCCGGGGACCCGCGGCACCGACACCTTCTTGCGGTCGAGGTGGATCGTCACCGTGCCCGGCTCGGCACCGTTGGATGCTGGATTCGTCACTGTGTCCTCGGTGATCGCGGTGACCGTCGCCATGACCGCCCCTCCCGTATTTGCGTTCTTCAGTATAGAGAATACTATTCTCGTCAGCCGATAGGAGCCTCTCTCCGACGGTCGGACTGCTGGAAGGAACGGACGTGACCGAGCCGGCAGCGCTCGTGTTCGAGGAGCGGCGCTTCAGCGCGCCGCAACTCGACGCGTTGGCCGCCGGGCTGGCCACGACACTCGAGAAAAGGGGTGTCGCCGCAGGCCAGCGGGTCGCGGTGATGGCATCCAACCGCCCGGAATTCGTCGCCGCGCTGCTGGCGATCTGGCGGCTGGGTGCCACCGCGGTGCTCGTCAGCCCCGCCTGGAAACGCGACGAGGTCGACCACGCACTCGCGCTGACCGGCCCGGCGCACGCCGTCGGTGACCATCCCGTGCTGGCCGGCCTGATGCCGATGCTGCATCTGGACGAACCGATCACCCCGACCGAGCCGGTTGCCCGGGCGCTGCCGCCCCCCGCCGAGGCGGTCCTGGTCTTCAGCTCGGGCACCACCGGCCTGCCGAAGGCCGTCCGGCACACCCACGCCGCGCTGGACGAGGCCGTCGGGCACTGGCGCCGGGCGCTGCGGCTGACCGGCCGCGACCGCATCCAGGTCGTCACGCCGCCGTCCCACATCCTCGGCCTGCTCAACATCGTCACCGCGCTGCGGGCCGGTGCCCAAATCCGCCTGCATGCGCGATTCGACATCGACACCATGCTGCGCCACATCGAAAACGACCGCATCACAGTGGAAATGGCAGTCGCGCCCATCGCGCTGGCCATCGCCTCGCACCCCCGGCTGGAGTCCTACGACCTGTCGTCGCTGCGCTTCATCATGTGGGGCGCCACGCCGGTGACCGTCAGCGTCGCCGAGACGGTGACCCGCCGCACCGGCGTGGGCTGGGTGCCGGCCTACGGCACCACCGAACTGCCCGTCATCGCCTGCAATCCGGTCGGCGGGGCCCGCCTCGACACCGTCGGGCGGCCGGTGCCCGGGGTGGAACTTCGGGTGGTCTCGCTGGACACCGGCGAGCCGGTCTGCCCGGGGGAGGTCGGCGAAATCCAGTCCCGCTCACTATCTTTGATGGCCGGCTACCTGCCCCCGGAGGCGACCGCCGAGGCGTTTCACGACGGCTGGTACCGGACGGGTGACGTCGGCTGGCTGGACACCGGCGGCTGGCTGCGCATCACCGACCGGCTCAAGGAGATGATCAAGGTGCGCGGCTTCCAGGTCGCCCCCGCCGAGGTCGAGACGGTGCTGCACGGTCATCCGGCCGTCAAGGACTGCGCGGTGTTCGGTGTTCCGGACGGGATCAACGGCGAAGCCATCGTCGCCGCCGTCGCGGCGCGCGCCCCCATCGACACGGCGGCCGTCGCCGCCGAACTCACCGACCGGGTCGAGCAGCGGCTTGCGTCCTACAAACGCGTGAGTCGCGTCGTGTTCGTGCCCGATATCCCGCGCCTGCCCTCGGGCAAGGTACTGCGCCGAGTTCTCAAGGAGCGCCATGGATGTACGTCTGACAGCTGAACAGCAGCAACTACGCGACGCCGCGGCCAAGCTGGCCGACGACCGCGGGCCGGGGTCGGTCCAGGATCTCGACGACGACGGGCGAATCTCCCGCCTGGACAGGCAGGTCGCGGCGACCGGCTGGCGCGCGCTGCGCTCCGACGGCGCGTCCGGTGTCGAGGTGGCGATCGTCGCCGAGGAATTCGGGCGCCGCCTGCTCGACGCGCCCTTCCTCGGGCCGGTGCTGGCCGACGACCTGGCCCGGCACGTCGGTGCCGACAGTGGGGGAGCAACGGTCGGTAGCGACGGCCGGGCGGTCGACGCGCGGGGATGCCAACGCGCCCTTCTGCTCTCGAGCGGCAGCGTGCTGGTGACGGAGGCCGGCGAGTGTCGCACCGGTGTGGATCTGACCCGGGCCGAAGCGAGTTTGACGGGGGAGCCGACTCCGCTCGGCGAGATCTCCGACGACGACGCCGCACGATGGCTGGCGCTGGCGCTGGCCACCACGTCGGCCGACTTGGTCGGAATCGCCCGAGGCGCGCACGCCGTCGCCTGCGAATACGCGAAAATCCGCGAACAGTACGGCAAGGCGATCGGGTCCTACCAGGCCGTCGCGCACCTGCTGGCCGAAAGCCTTGCCCTGATCGAAGGTTCGGTCAGCATCTCCCGACATGCCGCCTGGGGGGTCGACGAACTGCCGCCGGCCGAAGCCATCCGGGCCGCCCAGATCGCGAAGATCTACTGCGCCCGCGCCGCCCGCACCGTCTGCGAGACCGCGATCCAGGTGCACGGCGGCATCGGCAATACCTGGGACTGCCTGGTGCACGTCTACCTGCGCCGGGCGTTGACCTCCACCGAACTGTGGCCCGTCGCGCTGAAGGAGATCGACTTTGGACTTTCGTGACTCACCCGACGAAGCGGCCTTCCGCGAACGGCTGCGAACCTGGCTCGCGGTGCACGCCAAGGACTTTCCCAGCTCCGGCGACGAGTACTGGGCGCGCCAGGCCCAGTGGCACCAGGCCCTCTACCAGGAGGGCTTCTTCGGGCTGTCGTTTCCCCGCGAGTACGGCGGTCAGGACCTGCCGCCGGTCTACGACGTCATCGTGGACGAAGAGCTGGCCCGCGCCGGCGCCCCGCCGCGACCGAGTGTGGGATACCTGATCTACGGCATCGGCAGGCATGCGAGCGACGAGCTGCGCCGGCGATTCCTGCCCGGCATCATCGACGGCACCGAGCGGTGGTGCCAGGGTTTCAGCGAGCCAGGCGCCGGGTCGGACCTGGCCTCGCTCGAGACCACCGCCCGCCGCGAGGGCGACAACTACGTGATCGACGGGCACAAGATCTGGACCAGCTACTCCGACGTCGCCGACTGGTGTCTGCTGCTGGCCCGCACCGATCCCGGGGCCAAACGTCACCGCGGGATCTCGGCTTTCATCCTCGAGATGAAACAGCCCGGGGTGCAACAGCGTCCGCTGCGCATGATCAGCGGGGTCACCAACGAGTTCGGCCAGGTCTTCTTCGATGGTGCGACGGTGCCGGCCGACCGGATGGTCGGCGCGCCCGGCGACGGCTGGGCGGTCGCCATGACCGTCGTCGGCCACGAGCGGGAACCGTCCACCCTCGGCTACGCCGCAAGGTACGGCAAGCTGGTGCGAAACCTGTTGGCGCGCAGCGAGGGCCCGGTGTCCGAGGAGGTCGCGTGGGCGGCCGTTCAGTCGGAGATGCTGACCCATCACGTCCGGCGGCGGCTGTCCGAACAGCTCGACGGGGTTTCGCACGGGCCGGAGGGGTCGCTCGACAAGTTGCTGATGACCTGGGTCGAGCAGTCGGTCGGCCACGCCGCGCTGGCGGTCGCCGGCACCCGCGACCCCGACCTGCTCGGCGCCTACCTGTACAGCCGCGCGCAGAGCGTGATGGGCGGGACGTCGCAGATACAGAAGAACATCATCGCTTCACGAATCCTGGGACTGGGGGTCTGACGTGTACGACATGCCCGACGAGATCGACGTCCGTGCCGAAGGCGCGTTGCGGATCATCACATTGAACCGGCCGGAGTCGCTGAACTCGGTCAACGACAACCTGCACGTCGGGCTCGCGCGGCTGTGGCAACGGTTGACCGACGACGCCTCGGCCCGCGCGGCGGTGCTCACCGGGGCGGGCCGGGCGTTCTCTGCGGGCGGTGACTTCACCTACCTCAAGGAGCTGTCGGAGGACGCTGCCCTGCGCGCCAAGACCATCCGCGACGGGCGCGAGATCGTGCTGGGGATGGCACGGTGCCGGATCCCGGTGGTGGCGGCGGTCAATGGGCCGGCCGTCGGCCTGGGCTGCAGCCTGGTGGCGTTGAGCGACATCGTCTACATCGCCGAGGACGCCTACCTCGCGGACCCCCATGTGCAGGTGGGACTGGTGGCCGCCGACGGCGGGCCGCTGACCTGGCCGCTGCACATCAGCCTGTTGCTGGCCAAGGAATATGCGCTGACGGGCACCAGGATTCGCGCCGAACGGGCCGTGGAACTCGGGTTGGCCAATCACGTGGTGGCCGATCCCGTCGGCGAGGCGGTGACCGCCGCCAAGAAGATCCTGGAGCTGCCCCAGCAGGCGGTCGAGAGCACCAAGCGGGTGCTCAACATCCACCTGGAGCGCGCTGTGCTGGCCAGCCTCGACTACGCCCTCTCCGCCGAGCACCAGTCGTTCACGACCGACGACTTCCGCTCGATCGTCACCAAGCTGGCGGCGGGCAAGAACTAGGTGGCTGGTGTTTTTCGCGTGGCGTTGACCGGGTAATCGGGTGCGGTCGGCGAGAATGGTTGGGTGAGTTTGGGTTTGACGCCGAAACAGGCGGATTTGTGGCGGTCGACGGTGGATTTCTGCGAGGGCCGGGTGGCGCCGGACTCGATTTACAGCGTGCTGCACCGGGAGTGCTTCAACTTGTTCGGCGATGAAATGTTCGCCGACTTGTTCACCGATGTCGGCCGGCGCAGCGTGCCGCCGATGATTGTGGCGGTGGTGATGGTGTTGCAGCGCATCGAGGGGCTTTCGGATCGGGAGGCGGTGGATCGGTTCGCGTTCGACGCGCGGTGGAAGTATGCCGCGGGCGGGCTGGACTTCGATTATCCGGGGTTTGTGCACACCGTGTTGGTGGACATGCGCGCGAGGCTGGCCCGCTCGGATCGCCCGGACCGGATCTTTGAGGTCACCCTGCAAGCGGCCAAGGCGGCCGGGCTGGTGGGCCGTAAGCGGGTGCTGGACTCGACCCCGCTGTATGACGCGGTGGCCACCATGGACACGGTCACATTGATCCGCTCGGCGATCCGGGGACTGCTGGCGGTCGCCGGCGCGGAGCTGCAACCCGCGCTGCGGGCGCGGCTGTCCCGCGACGACGACTACGTCAGCGCCGGCAAACCGGTGTGTGACTACGACGACGTGGCGGCGCGCGAGGCGCTGGTGGACGCGCTGGCCCGCGACGCGTCTGCGCTGCTGGCCTGCCTGGATGAGCAGGCGCTGAAGCCCGAGGTGGACAAGGCGGCCAAACTGTTGGCCACCGTGGTCGGCCAGGACCTCGACCAAGACGCCGCCGACGGGATATTCCGCATCGCGCGCCGTGTGGCCGCCGATCGGGTGATCTCCACGGTGGACCCGCAGGCACGCCACGGCCACAAGACCTCCGCGCGGGGTTTCGACGGATACAAGGGTCACATCGCGATCGACCCCGACGCCGAGATCATCACCGCCACCGAAGTCACCGCCGGCAACGCCGGCGACGCCCAACCCGCCACCGACCTGCTGGCCGGCGACCTACCCACTCCGGTGACCAGCGACACCAACACCGCCGACGGAGATTGCGTTGATCCTCAGGACGACTCGAGCCTCGGTGCAAGTGCTGGCACGACGACCGCGGCCAGCGCGGTCGGTGATGGTGATGGCGACGGGAGCGCCCCCAGCGTGTGCGGAGCCCAAGACCAGCGATGCCCGGCGGTTTACGGCGACGCCGCCTACGGTGCGGGCAAACTGCTGGCCGTGTTGGAAACCGCGGGCGCGGAAATCTTCACCAAGGTGCAGCCACCGACCGCGCCGGGTGGCCGCTACGCCAAGGACCGCTTCGTCATCGACCTCGACGTCGGCACGGTCACCTGCCCGGGCGCGGTGACCGTGCCGATCCGCCCGGCCAAGGGCGGCGGCGGCAACGCGGTGTTCGGCCCGGCTTGCGCCTGCTGCCCACTGGCCGAGCAGTGCACCAGCTCAACCGCCGGGCGCACCATCGCGATCAGCCGCTACGAGGCCGAACTCACCCGTGCTCGCACCACCCAAGCAGATCCGGGCTGGGTCGCCGACTACAAGGCCACCCGGCCGAAAGTGGAACGCAAGATCGGCCACCTGATGCGCCGCCGCCACGGCGGCCGCCGTGCGCGCGTGCGCGGCACCACCAAGGTCGCCGCCGATTTCTCCCTGCTGGCCGCCGCGATCAACCTCGCACGCCTGGGTGTGCTCGGATTACACCGGGAAGGCGCAAACTGGGCCGCCGCCACGACCTGAGGCCGGTCGGCGATGCCAACCGGCCCACCAGGACCGCCTGTAGACCAGCCAAGCAACGGAATCGCCAATCCCGACAACCGAATTCACCTGAGCTAGGAACCGCTCACGACCACACGAGCATCGCCCAATAGCCCGACCGGTCAACCAGCGCCCCCACAATGGCCGTTCGACACCAGCCACCTAGAGCCGGGCCGTCACTTGGGCGGGAATCTCAGCGCGCCGTCCAACCGGATGACTTCGCCGTTGAGGTAATCGTTTTCGCAGATGCTGTGTACCAGCGTGGCGTACTCGGCGGGCCGGCCCATCCGTTTGGGGAAGGGCACCTGCGGGCCCCAGTACGCCTCCAGCTGATCGCCGTTCTTGCCGTAGGCGGGTGTCAGGAACGTGCCGGGGGCGATGGTGACCACCCGGATGCCCAGCGGCGAGAGATCGCGCGCGGCGACCAGGGTCATGCCCAGCACGCCGCCCTTGGCCGCCGCATACGGCAGTTGGCCGATCTGGCCCTCGTAACCGGCGATCGACGCCGTGTTGACGATGACGCCGCGCGCGCCGTCGACCGGCTCCTGTCGCGCCATCGCGGCCGCGGACAGGCGCATGACGTTGAACACCGCGGTCAGGTAGAACTCGATCGTGGTCTTGAAGCCGTCCAGGTCCAGCGGCGAGCCGTCCTTGCCGACGAGACGGCCCCCGCTCGCCGGGCCGCCGTGGGTGTCCACCGAGATGCGCAGCGGGCCCAGCGATTCCGCCTCGGCGATCGCCGCCTGGAGGTCGTCGGTGCTGGTGGCGTCGGTGCGCGCGTAGCGCACCCCGAGCTCGCCGGCCAGCGCCGTGCCCTTCTCATCGGCCAGATCGGCGATGACGACCCTGGCGCCCGCGGCGTGCAGCCGGCGGACCGTGGCCTCCCCGAGGCCGCCGGCGCCGCCGACGACGATCGCGGAGCTACCGTCGAGTTGCATCCCGTTTCCTCTCCCGCAACCAACCCTCTCTGTTGACGAGAATAGCGTTCTCGCGTGGTCGGCGTCGGGAAGTCAGCCGTCGTGGCGGCGCAGGAATTCGCGCATCACCCGGTCGAACCGGTCGGGCTCTTCGATGAACGGCATGTGGGAGCTGGATTCGAACAGCTCGAACTGCGAGCCGGCGATGCGCCGGTGCATCTCCCGCATGTGCTCCGGTGCGCACTCGTCGAACCTGCCCGCCAGGACCAGGGTCGGCAGGGCAATCTCGGAGAGGCGGTCCAGCACGTCCCAGTCGCGGACGGTCCCGGCGATGTGGAAGTCGCTGGCGCCGAACATCGTCTCGAAAATCTCGGCGCCCATGCCCGCGAAGGCGTCCAGCAACTCGGTGGGCCAGGGCCGCACGCGGCACAAATAGGTTTCGTTCCAGGTGCGGATCGCCGCCTGGTATTCGGCCGAAGACGTGGTGCCGGCGGCCTCGTGGCGTGCGATGGCGGATTGGGTGTCCCGGTCCAGTTCGGACTTCAACCGGGCCACCAGCTCCGAAAACCGCGGTATGGAGGCGACGCTGTTAGAGACGGTGAGGCTGACCGCCCCGGAGCTCACGTCGAGCACGTACTGCTGCGCCACCATCCCGCCCCAGGAGTTGCCGAAAACGTGGAAGCCGTTCAGGCCGAGCGCGCGCACCACCGAATCCATCTCGGCCACCGAGCGTTCCATCGTCCACAGGGAGGTGTCCGACGGGCGCCCGGAACGCCCGCACCCGAGTTGGTCCCAGAAGACGATCTCCCGCTCGTCGGCCAGGCGTTCCAGCGACCTCAGGTAATCGTGCGGCAGCCCGGGGCCGCCGTGGACCACCAGCACGGGAAGGCCCGCACCGCCCCCGATCCGTTTGAACCACACGTTGCCGCCCGGGACCGCGATCAGGCCTTCGCGCGCAGTCATGTCCCCTTCCTATCTCAAGCCCCGGCAGGGTGGCGAGCCGAGCACGACGGCAGCCCACCGTGCAACTGATACTCTCGCGTAGAGAGAATATCGTTCTCACGTCTGCCGACCTGGAGAAGACCCCGTGCCCGAAGCCGTCATCGTGTCCGCCCTGCGCACCCCCATCGGCACCGCCCGCAAGGGCACGCTGCGCGACACCAGCGCGTTCGACCTCGCCCGTCACGTGGTGTGCGAGGCGGCCAAGGACCTCGATACCGCACGGGTCGACGACGTGATCCTCGGCGAGGGCCTCTACGGCGGCGGCGTCATCGCCCGGCATGCGGCGATCACCGCGGGCCTGTCCCACGTGCCCGGCCTGGCCAGCAACCGGCACTGCGCGGCCGGACAGGCCGCGGTGCAGAGCGCGGCGGCAAGCGTGCGCGCCGGCATGGACCAGCTGGTCATCGCCGGTGGGGTGAATTCGGCGTCCACCTCCCCGCGGTCGCGGATCCAGGTCGACGGAGAGTGGGTCGACTGGTTCCCGCCGACCCACCCGGACCGCCCCGACGCCCCGAACATGGACATGTCCATCACCGTCGGCTGGAACGCCGCGGTCAAGGCCGGCGTGAGCCGCGAGGAGATGGACGCCTGGGCGCTGCGCTCGCACCGCAACGCGACCGCCGCGATCGACGAGGGCCGGTTCACCGAGGAGATCGTCCCGATCGAGACGCCGCACGGGTTGTTCTCCCTCGACGAACACCCCCGCCGCGACACCACCATGGAGAAGCTGGCCGCGCTCAAACCGCTGCATCCCGAGATCGAGGGTTTCTCGATCACCGCCGGCAACGCCTGCGGCGCCAACGACGGGGCGGCGGTGTTGACCATCGCCAGCGACCATCTCGGGCTCCCCGCGCTGGCCACCGTGCGCTCGTGGGCATCGGTCGGCGTCGATCCTGCGATCACCGGCTTGGCGCCGGTCGATGCGATACCGAAAGCCCTTGGCCGCGCTGAGCTTTCAATAGCGGATGTGGACTTGTTCGAGATCAACGAAGCCTTCGCGGCGATGTGCGTGGCCACCGTCAAGTTGCTCGAGCTGGACCCGGACACGGTCAACGTCAGCGGCAGCGGCTGCTCGCTGGGGCACCCGGTCGCGGCTACCGGGGCCAGGATGCTGGTCACCCTGGTGCACGAATTGCGGCGCCGCGGCGGCGGAATCGGTGTGGCGGCCATGTGCGCGGGCGGCGGCATGGGTTCGGCGACGGTGATCGAGGTCCCGGCGCCATAATGCACAAGTGAGCATCACCGACCTGATCGCGAGCGCGCGCAATGGATCTCCGCGCGCCGCGGGTCGTCTGCTCAGCCTTGTCGAGAGCGAGCAGCGTGACGAGGTGATGGCGAGCATCGGCCCCCCGTCGGCCGCGCACGCGGTCCCCGTCATAGGTGTCACCGGGCCGCCGGGTGCGGGCAAGTCGACGACGATCGCCGCCCTGGTCGGCGCTTACCGGGAACGCGGCTCCCGGGTCGCCGTGCTGGCCGTGGACCCGTCCTCGCCGTTCAGCGGCGGTGCGCTGCTCGGCGACCGCATCCGGATGGCCGCGCACATCAACGACTCCGGCGTGTTGATCCGCTCGGTGGCCACCCGCGGCCACCTCGGCGGGCTGGCCGCCGCCATCCCGGCGGCGCTGCGGTTGCTCGCCGCCATCGGTTACGACGTCGTGCTGCTGGAGACCGTCGGGGTGGGGCAGTCCGAGATCGAGATCGCCGCCGTCGCCGACCCGGCCGTCGTCATCCTCAATCCCGGTGCGGGCGACGCCGTGCAGGCCGCCAAGGCGGGCGTGCTGGAAGTCGCCGACATCGTGGTGGTCAACAAGGCCGACCGCGAGGGTGCCGAACAGACGGTGCGGGACCTGCGCGCCGAGACCGACGCACCGATCGTGAGCCTGGTCGCCGCCCGCGGCGAGGGGATCGCGGATCTGCTGGCCGCCGTCGACGACCATCGCCGCAGCGACAACCGCGCCCGCCGGCTGGCCCGGGCGAGGGCGCAGATCCTGTCGCTGGCGCAGACGCGGCTGCGGGCCCGGACGGAACTCGAGCGGCTGGCGGAGTCGGTGATCGACGGGCACGACGATCCCTACACCGCCGCCGAGAAACTGCTGTCACCGTCCACTGGACGCGACGACTGAGGGCGCCGTGTCCCCCGATCGGGGGACACCGGTAGTCATCCCCTTTTCGGGCCGATCGACGGAGTTGGGGCGGGGCCGAACTTTCTACCGTGAGCTCGTGTTCAAGACACGGACGCAGCGATAGGAGACCCGCACATGACTCACGCACCCACGCCGGCGCTCGTGCATGACCAGCTGGAGCTCTACCGGCGGATGTGGGTGTTGCGACTGCTGGCCATGGCTCTCGAGGAGTCGCGGATCGACGGTCTTCTCGACGGTCCCCGAGAAACCGCATTCGGGCAGGAGGCCGTGGCCGTCGGCATCACCGCGGCACTGCGGCCCGGCGACATCATGACCACCACCATCCCCCATCTTCGGCACGCCCTGCGGGCCGGCCTCGCCCTTCCGCTGGGCCCGGCGATCGCCCAGCTGATCGATCCGACCCTCTTCGATTCGCAGGAAAGCACCCCCGTGGGCGGCTGGAAGCTCGGTGTGCACTCCGCATCGAGCCCGTTGGCGCGGTCGGTGCTGTCCGCCCTCGGTGGCGCCGACGCGCAGCGGCGGGCCGGCGCGGGCGAGGTCACGCTGCTGGCCGTCGCGGATCACGACGCGAACACCGTCGAGTTCACCGTGGCCGCGACCATCGCTTCGTCGTGGCGGCTCCCGGTGGTGTTCGTCGTCGAGGACATCCGCGCTGTGCCGGGTCCACGCGCGGATCGCTGCCCGCGCGATCGCCATGGCATGCCGGTGCTGTTGGCCAACGGCAAAGATGTTGATACGGTTCGCGATTCGGTCGCTGAGGCGGTGCGGCGGACGGGTGCGGGCGAAGGCCCCGTGCTGGTGAACGCGGTTACGTACCGCAGCAACCACCCCGTCGGGCTGGATCCCCTGGTGTACGCCAGGCGACGGTTGATCGACGCCGGCGTCAGCTGCGCCCACCTGTACGAGGTGGAACGCCGGGCCCGCCACCTGGTGGCCGAAGCCGAGTCGTTCGCGACGGCCATGGTGCGGGCGGAGGAGGCGGCGCCGGTCCGCGAGCCGGAGCGCTGGCCGGCGATCAGCTGAGCAGGCCTTGCCGCATCGCCTCGGCGACCGCCGCCGCGCGATCGCTGACGCCGAGCTTCTCGTAGAGGCGCTGGACATGGGTTTTGACGGTCGACGGGGCCACATACAGTTCCCGCGCTATCGCGGGGATGCTTTGGCCGCGAGCAATTCGGTTGAGCACCTCGCACTCTCGTGCGCTCAGCGCGGGCGCCGCCGGCGCCGCGCGCTGGCGGATCTCGGCGGCAAGGCCCCCGACGAGCCCGGGTGCCACCACGTCGCGACCCAACGCGCAGTCCAGCACGGCGCTGACGATCTCGCTGCGGGTCGAGTCTTTCAGCATAAACCCGGCGGCGCCCTGCTGCAGGGCCTGGTAGACGATCGCCGGTTCGTCGTGCGCGGAGAGCAACAACACGCGGGTCGGCAACTCCAGGCTGCGCACCGCCGCCGCCACCTGCGCGCCGTCCATGCCGGGCATTCGGTAGTCGAGCAATGCGACGTCGGGCAGGTGAGCCTTGATCAACTGCAGCGCCGCCGTGCCGTCGTCCGCCTCGCCGACGACGTCCACCGACCCGCTCGACGCGAGCGCCCGCACCACGCCCTCGCGGAAGAGCGGATGATCGTCGGCGACGACCGCCGTCACCTTGTGCGGGGCCGCTGCGCCGACCATGGCGATGAGTGTAGCGGCCGGCCGCAACAGAATTCCCGCTGTGGACTCGCGGCGGCCTGATGCCTTCTTTCGTGGTTCGACACGGCCTCGAGCCCGCCGATGAGTACGGTGACCGGATGACGGTGGCCGGCGACGTTGAACTCGATCGGGTCCGCAGCGTCCATCAGTTGCGCGCGTATCGCATCGCGTCGGTGCTGCGGATCGGTGTGGTGGGGCTCATGGTCGCCGCCATGGTCGTCGGCACGCCGAAATCCGAATGGGCGCAGCAGACCACTTTGGTCGTCGTCTATGCCTGTGTCGCGCTGGGTGCCGCCGTCCTGGCCTTCGCCTCGCCCGGTCTGCGGGTCGGATTGGGCCGCTCGGCGGACATCGGCCGCTGGGAGCCGTTCGCGTTCACCTCCGTCGACGTCGTCGCGTTGACGGGCTTTCAGCTGCTGTCCGCCTACGGGATCCATTCCCTGTTGATCATGGTGCTGCTGCCGGTCCTGGTCGGGGTCGACGTCTCGTCTCGCCGCGCGGCTGTGGTGCTGGCCTGCACCCTCGTCGGATTCGCGGTCGCCGGGGTGCACGACCATGTGCTGATGCGCCGGGGCGGGTTGTCGGACACCGCTTTTCATCTGGGGCTCTACGCGTTCTTGTGCGTCACCGCGTTCGTGGTCGTCCGCACCGAGGAGCGTCACGTGCGGTCGGTGGCGCGGCTGGGCGCCCTGCGCGAGGAGTTGCTCGCCCAGACGATGACCGCGTCGGACGTCGAGCAGCGTCGCATCTCGGAATCTCTTCACGACGGGCCGCTGCAGGACATCCTGGCGGTGCGCCAGGAACTCGTCGAACTGGACGCGGCACATCCCGGCGACGAGCGCGTCGCGCGCGCACTGGCAGGCCTTCAGGCCGCCTCGGAGCGGCTGCGCGAGGCGACGTTCGAGTTGCATCCCGCGGTCCTCGAACAGGTCGGCCTGGGCGCGGCGGTGCAGCAGCTGGTCGACGTCACGGCGCAGCGTTCGGGCATCGCGATCTCCGCCGACATCGGTTACCCGGGCCGCAGCCCGGCCGACCCCATCATGTTCGGGGCGGTTCGCGAGCTGTTGTCGAATGTGGCGCGGCATTCGCGGGCCCGCACTGCTGCCGTCTCGCTCGGCGTCGCCGATGGGATCGGCATCCTCGACGTGGTCGACGACGGTGTGGGCTTCAGCCACCAGACGGTCGCGCGCCGCCTGGGGGAGGGGCACATCGGGCTGGCCTCCCAGCGGGCCCGGGTGGAGGCCGCCGGCGGGGCGCTCGCCTTCCTCGCCACCCGCGCGGGCACCCACGCCCGCGTGGCGCTGCCGCTGCGGAGCACGCGGCCGCACGACCCGAACCGGAACTTCCAGCTAATTGACAGGAAGTTAACAAAATCTTCACACAATGGTTTCCGTGTGCAACTAAAGAGCTGGCTATATGGTACCCGGGTGGATTCGTCGGGTGGCCAAACATGTTCGCTCAGTAGACAACAGCGACGTTTTGGTCACCGGTCCGTGCATCGCCAAACCGCGGCGCCCGCCGCAGCGTGGTGGTGCGCTCGATGACGACCGCGGTAGCCGGGGCCGTTCCCGCCGGGACGGCGCTTCCAGGGCTGGCGTACCCCGGGTGGCTGCCGTTCGACTTCGGCGCGCTACCCCCGGAGATCAACTCGGGGCGCATGTACGCCGGGCCCGGATCCGGTCCCCTGTTGGCGGCCGCGGGGGCGTGGGACTCGCTGGCGGCGGAGCTCGGCGCGGCGGCCAGCGGCTACCGGTCGGTGGTCGCGGAACTGATCAGCTTGCGCTGGACGGGGCCCGCGTCGGCGTCGATGCTGGCGGCGGTCATGCCGTTTGTGGACTGGCTGGCCGGCACTGCGGCGCTGGCCGAACAGGCCGGCGTGCAGGCCAACGCGGCCGCCGCCGCGTACGAAGCCGCATTCGCGTTGACGGTGCCGCCGCCGGCGATCGCCGCCAACCGGGTGCTGCTCGGCACCCTGGTCGCAACGAACTTCTTCGGCCAGAACGCGGCGGCGATCGCCGCGACCGAGGCTCAATACGCCGAATTCTGGGCTCAGGACGCCACCGCGATGTACAGCTATGCGGCGTCCTCGTCGGCCGCGTCGGTGTTGTCCGCGTTCGCCCCGCCGCCGAACACCACCAACCCCGCCGGGGCGGCCGCCCAGGAGGCAGCGGTCACCAACGCCGGTATGTTGGCCGCGGGTGCCGCACAGCACGCGGCGATGTCGCCCGCGACGCAGGCAACGCCTTCCTCTGGGTTGCTGCTGGCGTTGCAGCACCTCGGATCGGCAGCGACGAGTGGTATCGAGTCGAAGCTCGCGGGTTTGACGGCAAGCTTGAACGCCTTTCCGACCGAGAATTTGAACCTGACGGTGAACACCTACGGGTTGAGCTATTTCGGCTCGGGCGTCGTTCAGTTGGGCTACCTGTTTGGGCAGCAGTTCGTGCCCAACTTCGGGAAGGCGCCGCTGGTCTCCGCGATCGAACCGGCCTTGTCTTCTACCGCGGCGCCCTCCGGTGGGAGGGGCGTATTGGTTTCGGCGAATGTGGGTCGGGCCGGCAGAGTCGGGCTGATGTCGGTTCCGCCGAGTTGGGCAACGTCGCCCGTTGCGCCGACTGCCGCCGAGTCCGGCATCGTGACCTCGGTCGGACACGGCACCCCCGCCGGCGCGACGAACGGATTCCTGCCGGCCGGGGCCGGGGGACAACGGCGCGGCCTGAACTTCGGGCGGCGCCGCTACGGCCTGCGCCTGACGGTCATGACACGACCGCCGTACGGCGGTTGAGACGTTTCGAGCCACGGCACGACAGAGCCACGACAATAGGGAGAAGGGACATGACACACCCACACTGCGGTAGGTGCCGGAAATGATGGATTTCGGCTCATTCCCGCCCGAAATTCACTCGATGAGGATCTATTCTGGGCCCGGATCGTCGTCGCTGCTTGCCGCAGCATCGGCGTGGAGCGGTTTGGCCGGCGAATTGACCTCCACCGCAACCGGATACGAGACCGTGGTAACGCGGCTGAGCAGTGAAGGCTGGACGGGACCCGCATCGGCGGCTATGGCCGAATCCGCGGCGCCCTACATTGCATGGTTGCGTACCACCGCCGCGCAGGCCGAACAGTCGGCTGACAAGGCGCGTCTGGCGGCCAGCGCATACGAAACGGCGCTCGCCTCGGTGGTGCCGCCGCCGCAGATCGCGGGGAACCGTGCTCAGCTGGAGGCGTTGGTGGCCACCAACCTACTCGGGCAGAACGCATCCGCGATCGCGGCCAACGAGGCCCAGTACGGCGAGATGTGGGCCCAGGACACCGCCGTCATGTATCAGTATGCGGGTACCTCCGCGGTCGCGGCGGCGGTCAAACAGTATGTGTCACCGCCGCAAACTTCCAACCCGGCGGCCGCGGCCACGCAGGGCGCTGCGGCGACCCAAGCCGCCGCCACTTCGGCCGGCGCGGCGCAAAACTCGCTGTCCCAGTTGGTGTCGGCGCTGCCCAATGCGTTGCAGAGCCTGACGTCGCCCCTGACGTCGGCGGCATCGTCTCCGGCGAACAGCTTGCAGCAGTTTTTGAACTGGTATGGGCCATTCGGCAACTTCTTCTACGACACCTCGGGGTTGCCGTTCTTCGGCGCCGGCGTCACCACCTTCTTCACCGGCACGGCGGCCAGCCTTGGGCTGGTAGGCCCGGGCGCCGCCGCCGCCGCCGCGGCCCCGGCCGAAGGAGCGGCGGGCGCGGCCGCGGCGGCCGCGGGGGCGGCGGGCGCGGTGGGCCCGGCGCTGGCGGGTAGCACCGGGGTGTCGGCGACGCTGGCCGGCGCGAACTCGGTCGGTAATCTGTCCGTACCTCCCGCATGGGCCGGCTCGAGCCCGACGGCGAGCCCGGCCGTCCCGTCGCGATTCGTCAGCGAAGTGATCGAACCCGAGACCGCCGGCCACGCCGGAAACCTGGTGGGCGGCATGCCGTTGGCGGGCCTGGGCAAGGGCTCGGCGGCCGCCGGTCCCCGGTACGGCGCCCGCCTGACGGTGATGGCCCAGCCGCCGTCGGCGGGCTGAACGCGAAAAAGGGGGGGCGGACAGACAAAGGACATGACATGACAAAGGGCACCGAGACGAACGTCGACGATTCCTCCGTCGCCGGCGTCGAGCACGAGACGCTGACCGCCACCAGGGAGACGCTCGAGGACTACACCCTACGATTCGCGCCGCGCAGTTACCGGCGATGGTCCACGGCCGTGGTCGGGGTGTCGGCTCTGGGCGGCATCGCCTATCTGGCCGATTTCGCGATCGGCGCCAACGTGGGCATCTCCTACGGCACCACCAACGCGCTGTGGGGCATCGGGATCTTCGCGGTGGTGATCTTCGCGACCGGGTTTCCGCTGGCCTATTACGCCGCGCGCTACAACATCGACCTCGACCTGATCACCCGCGGTAGTGGTTTCGGCTACTACGGTTCGGTGGTCACCAACGTCATCTTCGCGACGTTCACCTTCATCTTCTTCGCGCTCGAGGGCTCCATCATGGCCCAAGGACTCAAGCTTGGCCTGCACATTCCACTGTGGCTGGGTTACGCCTGCTCGACGCTGATCATCTTCCCGCTGGTCATATACGGCATGAAAGTGCTTTCGCAGCTGCAGCTCTGGACCACGCCGCTGTGGCTGATCCTGATGGTCGCCCCGTTCGTCTACCTGGTGATCAGCCATCCCGAGTCGGTCGGCGAATTCTTCGGGTACACCGGCAAGTACGGCCGCAGCGGTTTCGACCTCGGCTCCTCCCTGCTGGCCGCGGGTGTGTGCCTGTCGCTGATCGCGCAGATCGCCGAACAGATCGACTACCTGCGGTTCATGCCCCCACGCACCCCTTCGAACTCCCGCAGTTGGTGGACGTGGATGTTGCTCGCCGGTCCCGGCTGGGTGGTGTTAGGGGCGGTCAAGCAGATCGTCGGGCTGTTCTTGGCCGTATACCTGATCTTTCACCTCGTAGGTTCCACGTCGATCGCCAACCAGCCGGTGCACCAGTTCAACGAGATATACCAAAATTTCCTGCCGGGCTGGCTGGCGCTGACCCTGGCCGTGGTCCTCGTCGTCCTCAGTCAGATCAAGATCAACGTGACCAACGCGTACTCGGGGTCGCTGGCGTGGACCAACTCCTTCACCCGCGTCACCAAGCACTACCCGGGCCGGGTCGTGTTCCTCGGCGTCAACCTGACGATCGCGCTGATCCTGATGGAAGCCAACATGTTCGACTTCCTCAACACCATTCTCGGGTTCTACTCGAACTGCGGTATGGCGTGGGTGGTGGCGGTGGCCTCCGACATCGTCTTCAACAAATACCTGCTCGGCCTGTCGCCGAAGAAGCCCGAGTTCCGGCGCGGCATGTTGTATGCGGTCAACCCGGTCGGCTTCGGTTCGATGCTGTTGGCGGCCGGGCTGTCGATCGTCGCGTTCTTCGGCGGCCTCGGCGCCGGTTTGCGTCCGTACTCGCCGCTGGTGGCCATCGTCATCGCGTTGGTGATGCCGCCGGTTCTGGCCGTCGCCACGAAGGGCAGGTACTACCTCCGGCGCACCGATGACGGCATCACGTTGCCCGTGTACGACGAGTACGGCAACCCGTCGGGTGAGCACCTGCGGTGCCATGTCTGCAAGCACGAGTTCGAACGCCCGGACATGCTGGCCTGCCAAACCCATCAGGCGTACGTCTGCTCGCTGTGCCTTTCCACCGACAAGGTGGGCGACCACGTGCTGCCCGCTGCGACGTAGCGGGGGCGCCGGGCGAACGAAGTGGTTTCGCCGGCAGCGCCCCGGGTAGTCGATTGTGATGCAGCACGCGCAGGGGTACTCAGCCGACGAGCAGCGCAACCTCGACATGGTTCGCGAATACATGGAAATCGCCTACACGCCCGGCCGCGCCGGCGCGCACGCCGTGGCCCACCTGTGCGCGCCGGACAACCGCTTCGTCGCGCCCACCACGTTCCCGGGGGTGCATACCCTCGAGGACTACGCCGAGGATCACGGCCGGATCATGGAGCAGGTCGACGACCTGCACATCGTCGGTTTCGACGTCCTGTTCGCCCACGGCGACCGCGTCTGCCTGCGCTACACGGCCGAAGGCAGCCACCGCGGCAAGCCGCATGGAGACATCGCCCCGACGGGACGCACCGCGCGCTGGTCGGCGGCCGCGCTTTTCCGGGTGCGCGACGGAAAGCTCGCCGAGTTCGTCAAGGACTGGAACAAGCTGTCGATGTGGGAGCAGCTCGGCTGGCCGGTGCAGGAGTGCCTGACCGAAGGCGGTTAGCGCGGGGCGCCGCACAGCTCCTATTGCAGGTCGACGGACTTGCCGGTCGCGGCGGCGTGACCCGCCCGGTACCCGAAGACCATTGCCGGGCCGATGGTTCCGCCGGCACCGCCGTAGGCCCGCCCGGTCGCGCCGGCCATGGCGTTGCCCGCGGCGAACAGCCCCGGTATCGGTTCCCCGCCGACGTGCAGGACGCGTCCGTCGTGATCGGTGCGGGGGCCGCCCTTGGTGCCCATCGCGCCGATGCTCACCGGCACCGCGTAGAAGGGGGCCGTGTCGATCGGGCCGAGGGTCTTGCCGGCGAGTGTGGTCGCGCTGTCGTCGCCCCAGTACCCGTCGTACGCGCTGGAGCCGCGCCCGAAGTCGGGATCGGCGCCGCCGGCGACGTGACGGTTCCATCGCTCGACGGTGCGGGTCAGGCCGTCGGTGTCGATGCCGGTCTTGGCGGCCAGCTCGGCGAGGTCGGCCGATTCGCAGAACCAGTCCGGTACCGGTTCGCCGGGGGCGACGCCCAGGAATCCGTACCGCTGCAAGTGGATCGAGTCGAACACCATCCACGCGCGATCGTTGACGTATCCGTCGCGGGGGTCCAGGTATTGGAAAGCGCCGGCCATCGAGTTGTAGTCGGCGGCCTCGTTGACGAACCGCCGCCCGGCCGAGTTGACGATGATGCTCCTGGGCCGGGTGCGCTCCAGGCGCACGCTGCGGCTGCGGGGCTTGCCGTCGATGGTGTCGCCGGGAATCCGGACGATCGGCACCCACCACGCTTCGCCCATGTTGGCCAGGTCCGCGCCGTGCGCCATCGCCATGCGCAAGCCGTCGCCGGTGTTGTTCGGCGGCGAGACCGCCCCGTGCATCGGGCCACGCAGAAACGCCCGTGTCAGAGCCGGATCCCATTCGAAGCCGCCGGTGCCCAGGACGACCCCGTGGCGGGCGCGCACGCTGATCGTGTGGTCCGCCAAGGCGACCCGGACTCCGGTGATCTCCCCGGCGTCGGCGAGGAGCTCTTGCGCCCGCGCATTCGCGTGCACCGCCACACCGGCGTCGAGCAGACCCTGGAGAAGACCCGCCACGAGTGCGGCGCCGGCGACGCACAGGTTGCCGGGTCGACCGTCCGCCGCCGCGTGCAGACGAGCCCGGGTCTCGGCGTCGAAGCCGACATTGGAGAAGTCGTCGGGGAACGCCGTGATCCTGGTTCCCCACTCGCCCAAGCGGTCCAGATCGTAGGGCGTCGGGATCAGCGACCTGCCACCGGTCGGTCGACCGCCCGGTAGCTCCGGCCGGTAGTCGGGGAAGCCGGTCGCGACCTCGAAACGCACGTCGCTGTGTGCCTCGACGAAGTCGAGCATCGCCGGGCCGGTGCGCACGAAGGTCTCGACCAGCGCATCGTCCATCACGCCGTGGGCCTGCGCCCGCAGGTAGCGCAGCGCGTCGGTGGGCGTCAATTCCCCTTCGGCGCAACGGTTATGGGCGGGGACCCATGCGACGCCGCCCGACACGGCGGTGGTTCCGCCGACGGTCGGGGCCTTCTCGAAGACCTCCACCGAGGCGCCGGCGACCGCCGCCGCCAGTGCAGCGGTGAGCGCGGCGGCGCCGCTGCCGAGCACGACAACGTCGACCTCGTGGTCCCAGGACATGGACGGTCATCCCTTCAGCTCAGAACCTCGGACAACTGCTTGGCGGCCGTGATGACCGCTTCCTTTCCGCGCATCACGACGTCTTCCCGGTGGGAGATGAGGTTGATGCAGGTCGGCGGGGACGGGGCGCGCCGGCGCACCGCCACCGCCAAACCATAGGTGTTGGGCTCGATTTCGCCATAGGTGGTCACCCACCCGCGTTCCCGGGCGCGCGCGACCAGGTCCCGTTCCCCCGGGCGTGCAGGCATGCTCGCCAGCAGGGCGATCCCCGCGGCGCCGCGGTCCAGCGGATAGCGGCTGCCCTCGTGGAACGAGAGCTGATAGGCGACGTGGCTCGGGACGATCACCGCGACGGCCACCTGCTGGTCGCCCTCGGCGATCAGCAGCGACACGGTGGTACCGAGTTCGTCGGCCAGGGCGCGCAGCGTCGGCAGACAGAGCTGGCGCACGTTGCGGTCGAACGACGCGCCGAGCACGGCGAGCCCGGCCGCGGGCCGGTACCGCCCGTCTTCTCCCTTTGTCACCAAACGGAACTGGGCCAGCGTCGACAACAGCCGGTAGGCGATGGTGCGGTGCACCCCGATCTGGTCGGCGAGCTGTTGCGCCGTCAGGCCGTTCGGGGAGTCCGCCACCGTCTGCAGCGCGGTCAGGCCCCGGGCCAGCGTCTGAGAACCCGTCACGGCCTTGACAGGACCTGGGGCGAGAGCGAAGCTCTATATATAATGCACATCAGTGTGCGATATTAGCACATCAAGTAACCCGAAAACGAGAGGCTCTCCTGACGCATCCGTGGGTCCGATCTGGTGATGGTTGGACGTTTGTCTGGTCCTTTCCGCGATAGTTGCTTTTGGCGCTGCCTCGCGTAGGGAGGGGTCCATGTGGAGCCCCCGAGCGCAGCGAGGCGGAACGACATGGACGCCGACGAGCGGGTGGCGCAGAATCGGCAACGCTCGGGGAAGGGGGCACCCTCCGAGAGGTGCCCTGGTGGGGGGTGTCAGCCGCGGCCGGGTAGGGCGGGTCGCTGCCCGCCGAGGGCGAGCATGGCCAGGGCGATCAGTGCGGCGGGGTTGTGGAAGCCGAATGCGATGCGGGTCAGGACCCGGATCTTGGTGTTGGTGGATTCGATCAGTCCTTGGGATAGGCCGTGGTCGAGGGCAGCGTCGATGGCTTGACGGTGGCGCACGATGCGGCGGGCCAGCTCGACGAACACCGGGATGCGGCAGCGCCGCGCCCAGGAGGTCCATTTATCGAGGGCGTCTTTGCCTTGTTGGCCTTTGACCGAGAACACATGCCGCAGGCCCTCTTTCAAAAGGTAGGCGCGGTAAAGCCGGGTGTCGGTTTTGGCGATCCAGGCCAACTTGGCGCTCTGGCGTTCGGTGAGGTCTTCGGGGTTTTTCCACAGCGCGTAGCGGGCGGCTTTGAGTCGGCGGGCCTGCTCGTGTCCGGGTCTGGGTGCGGCGTCGTTGGCGGGGCGGCCGCGGCGGCGTTTGGGCTCGCTACGGGCCAGCGTCCGCGCATCGTTCCAGGCCCGGCGCCGCTCGGCATCAAGGGCCTCGGTGGCCCAGGACACGACATGAAACGCATCGGCGCACAGGATCGCGTCCGGGCAGCGTTCGGCGACCACGGCAGCGATCCAGTCCGCGGCATCGGCGGAGACGTGGGTGATCAACGCGGCCCGCTCAGCACCCAAAGCGTCGAAGAAGCGTCGCAGGGTCGCCTTGTCGCGTCCCGGCGCGGCCCAGACCAGATGCCCGCTGTCGTGGTCAACGACCACCGTCAAGTACTTGTGGTGGCGTTTGTAGGAGATCTCGTCGATGCCGATCCGGCGTAGGTTGGCAAACCGATCAACAGTCTTTTCGGTGTCGGCCCACACCCGCGCCACGATCGCCCCGACGGTGCGCCACGCGATGCGCATCAACTCGCAGACCGCCGTTTTCGAGCAAGCCACCGCCAGCCAGGCCACCGTGTCATCGAAGGCCAGCGTGTGTCCGGCGTGATGACGCGCCCACGGCACCGCAACCACGGTCGGCCCGTGGGTGGGGCAGTTCACCCGCGGCGCCTCGGCCTCCAACAGCACTTGCACCGTCCCCAAATCCAGGCCCCGCCACCGGCGGAGACCCTCCCCGCGGTCATACCAAGGCGCCTTGCTCCCACAGCGCCCACAACGCTGTGAAACACCGCTGCGTGGGCGCACCCGCGCCACCACCACCTCGGCGCCCTCGTCCTCCTCGCAGAATTCGATGTCCTCGACCACCGTGCGCCTATCGACACCCAGCAGCGCACGCCATAACCTCGCATTGCGCACGTCGTTGCCCGCTTCCTTTGGTTCCTGACCTTTGACAGCCAGAAACCCTAAGCCACAACGACGTGCGCCTACTCAGCGCACAAAACCACCCACGGAAGCGTCAGGGGAGCCAAACGAGAACCAGATTTTCCACCGCCGGGGGCCGGAGAGGAACCGTGACGGAGTTCGAGAGCATATGGAGCGACCTCCAGGCCGTCCCATTCGAGCAGGGTTACCTCGACGCGGGGGGAGTGCGCACCCGCTACCTGCGGGCCGGCGATCCCGGCATGCCGGTGCTGCTGCTGCTGCACGGGTCCGGTGGCCACGCCGAGGCCTACGTCCGCAACCTGGCGGCGCACGCGGAGCACTTCTGGACCTGGTCGATCGACATGCTGGGCCACGGGTACACCGACAAGCCGGGCCACCCACTGGAAGTGGCCCACTACGTCGAGCACCTGATGACGGTGCTGCGCACCATCGGCGCCGACCGCGCCAGCCTGAGCGGTGAGTCGCTCGGCGGCTGGGTGGCCGCCCGCGCGGCCGTCGACCATCCCGACGCCGTGGACCGCCTGGTGCTCAACACCGCCGGCGGCTCCCAGGCCGACCCGGAGGTGATGCGCCGGATCATCACGCTGTCCATGGCGGCCGCCGAGAATCCGTCCTGGGAAACCGTGCAGGCGCGGATCAAATGGTTGATGGCCGACAAGTCCAAGGACTACGACGACCTGGTAGCCAGCCGCCAAAGGGTATATCGCCAAACGGGATTCGTCGGGGCGATGCGAGACATCATGGCGCTGCAGGACCCCGAGATCCGGGCGCGCAACATCCTCGGCCCGGTCGAATACGGTTCGATCACCGCGCCGACGCTGGTGTTGTGGACCAGCGACGACCCGACCGCCGACGTGACCGAGGGCCGCCGCATCGCGTCGATGATCCCGGGTGCGCGCTTCGAACTGATGCCTGGCTGCGGTCACTGGCCGCAGTACGAGGACCCCAAGGCCTTCAACCGCCTGCACCTCGACTTCCTGCTGGGGCGGTGATGGCCGGCACCGCGCAGGACGCGGATGTCGACGTCGTCGTCGTCGGGGCGGGCCCGGTCGGGTTGACGCTGGCCAACATCCTCGGCCTGCGGGGTATCCGCACGTTGGTGGTCGACGAGCGGGACACCCTCATCGATTACCCCCGCGGGGTCGGGCTGGACGACGAGGGGTTGCGCACCTTCCAGTCGCTCGGCTTGGTCGACCGCATCCTGCCGCACACCGTGCCGAATCAGATCCTCCGATTCGTCGACGCCAAGCGCCGGGTGCTGGCCGAGATGGCGCCACCCGACGCGCGGTTCGGCTGGCCGAAGCGCAACGGGTTCGTGCAACCGCTCGTCGACGCCGAATTGCTCTGCGGGCTGGACAGATTCGCGCACGTCGACGTGCGGTGGCAACGGCCCATGACGGCGTGCCGGCAGACCGGCGACGCGGTCACCGTCGAGCTGGGCGGGACTGCCCACCACGACGGCGGCACGTCGAGCGTGCGGGCGCGCTACGTCGTCGGGTGCGACGGCGGGCGCAGCACGACCCGCCGCATGATGGGCGTCTCCTTCGACGGCACGACGTCGTCGACGCGGTGGCTGGTCGTCGACATCGCCAACGACCCGCTGGGCCACCCCAACAGCGAGGTCGGTGCCGATCCCGAGCGTCCGTACGCCTCCATCTCGATCGCGCATGGAATTCGCCGCTTCGAGTTCATGATTCACGCCGACGAGACCGACGAGCAGGCCGAGGACCCAGCGTTCCTGACGCGGATGCTGGCGCGCATGGTGCCCCATCCCGACCGGGTGGACGTGATCCGTCGCCGCGTGTACACCCACCACTCGCGCATCGCCGGCGCGTTCCGCAGCGGCCGGCTGCTGCTGGCGGGGGACGCGGCTCACCTGATGCCGGTCTGGCAGGGACAGGGCTACAACAGCGGCATCCGCGACGCGTTCAATCTCGGCTGGAAGCTCGCGGCGGTGGTGGGCGGCCTGGCCGACGACAAGCTGCTGGACACCTACGACATCGAGCGGCGCAAACACGCGCGGGCGATGATCGACCTGTCCACCATGGTCGGTCGCGCCATCTCCCCGACCAACCGCCGGGTAGCCGGCGTGCGGGACCTGTTGGTGCGGTCGGCGTCGGTCGTGCCGACGCTCAAGCGCTACGTGCTGGAGATGCGGTTCAAGCCGATGCCGCGTTACGACCAGGGCGCGGTCGTGCACTCCGGACCCGCCGGCGCCGACTCACCGGTCGGCACCCTGTTCATCCAGCCCCGGGTCGACACCCGGACCGGGGCCGACGTGTTGCTGGACGACGTGCTGGGCGACTGGTTCGCGGTGGTGTGCTGGAACAACAACCCCCGAAAGATTCTCGGCGAAACGGCCTTCGCGCACTGGAAGGCAGTGGGCGCACGCTTCTTCGCTCTCCGACCCCTGACGCAGCTGCACTGGGAGGGACACGACGATCCCGATGTCGTGGTCGTCGGGGACCGCAACGGCGGGCTCAAGTCCTGGTTCGACGCGCACCGGGAATCGGTGTTGTTCCTGCGTCCCGATCGGTGCATCGCCGCGGCCTGCATCGCCCAGCGGGCACCCGAACTGAGCACCGCGCTGCTCGACGTCCTCACACTCGAGCCGAGAGGGGGTGAGGTCCAAAGTGACACTGGCTCTGTGCTGCATGTCGCACAGCCCGCTGCTGAATCTTCCGGGACCGTCGCGGGCCCTGCTTGACGACATCGACGGCGCCATCGCGCAGGCGCGGCAATTCGTCGCCGAGTTCGACCCCGAGCTCGTCGTGATCTTCTCCCCGGACCACTACAACGGCTTCTTCTACAAGGTGATGCCGCCGTTCTGTATCGGCATGAGCGCCAACGGCGTCGGTGACTACGGCACCCACACCGGCCCCCTCGACGTCCCCGCAAACCTGGCGTCCGACTGCGCCGCGGCGGTGCTCGAGGCGGGCGTCGACGTCGCGGTGTCGGCCAGCATGGACGTCGATCACGGCACCGTGCAGCCGCTGGAGAAGCTGTTCGGGGATGCGACCGCACGCCCGGTGATACCGATCTTCGTCAACGGGATCGCCGTGCCGCTGGGTCCGCTGCACCGTTGCCGGGCGCTGGGGGCGGCGGTCGGGACGTATCTGGCCGGCCTGGACAGGCGGGTGCTGGTGATGGGGTCCGGTGGCCTTTCCCACAGCCCCCCGGTGCCCGCGCTGGCGACCGCCTCCCCGGCGGTGCAGGAGCGCATCGTGCACGGCCGTCCGATGACCGCCGAGCAGCGCCAGGCCCGACAGACGGCCGTGATCGAGGCGGCCAGAGACTTCGTCGGCGGGGCGAGTGACCTGCAACCGCTCAACCCGGCGTGGGACCATCGTTTCCTCGAAATCGTCGACGCCGGCAGGATCGCCGACATCGACCAGTGGTCGAACTCGTTCGTCTCCCACGAGGGCGGCAGCTCCGCGCACGAGATCAGGACGTGGGTCGCGGCGTTCGCGGCCCTGCAGGCCGCGGGCCCCTACCGGACCACCGTGCGCTACTACAAGCCGGCTCCTGACCTGATCGCCGGCTTCGCCGTCAGGACGGCGGTGCCGCAATGACCGCCCCGTCAGCACCGGCGACCGGCTTCGACCGGGTGGTCGACGTGCTCGTCGTCGGGTCCGGCGGCGGCGGCATGACGGCCGCGCTCACCGCGCACGCCGCCGGCCTGGACGCCTTGGTGATCGAAAAGTCCTCGCACTTCGGTGGTTCCACCGCTTTGTCCGGGGGCGGCATCTGGGTGCCCGGCGCACCCGCGCAGCGCAGGGAGGGCTATTCACCCCCAGCCGAAGGTGTCGTCGACTACCTGCGGCAGATCACCGACGGCCTCGTCACCGAGGCGCGGATACGGCAGTACGTCGACGCGGCGCCCCAGATGTTGGACTTCCTCGAAAAGCTCTCCGGATGGCTGGAATTCGTGTGGAAACCGGGCTATGCCGACTACTACCCGGAATTGAGCGGCGGCTCCGAACTCGGCAGCACCATCAACGTCCCCCCCATCGACCTGCGAAAGCTGGGACCCGACGAACAGACGCTGCTGCAGCCGCTGGCGCTCGCCCCCAAGGGAATCTGGCTGGGCCCCAAGGAGCTTCGCTCGTTCTACCGGATCAGGCAATCCTGGGCGGGCAAGGGTGTGCTGCTCAAGCTGATCGCCCGCATGGTCCGCGCGCGGGTCTTCGGCGAGCGGATCGCGGCGATCGGCCAGTCCCTGGCGGCGCGGCTCCGGCTGGCGATGCGGGACGCGGGGATACCGCTGTGGCTGGACTCGCCGATGGTCGAGTTGCTCACCGACGCCGGTGGGGCGGTGACCGGCGCGCTGGTGGAGCGGGGCGGGACAACGCAGCGGATCGGCGCCCGGCGGGGGGTGATCCTGGCATCCGGGGGCTTCGACCACGACCTGGCCTGGCGCAAGGAAGTACTCCCGGTGATCGAGCAGGATTGGAGCTTCGGCAACCCCGCCGCCATGGGCGACGGCATCCGCGCCGGGCAAAAGGTCGGCGCGGCAACGGAGTTGCTCGACGAGGCCTGGTGGTTCCCGGCGATCCAATGGCCGGACGGGCGCATGCAGTTCATGCTCAACGAGCGCATGATGCCGGCGCAGTTCATCGTCAACGGCGCGGGGCGGCGATTCATCAACGAGGCGGCGCCCTACATGGACTTCGGTCACGCCATGATCGACGGCCAGAAGTCCGGGGTCACCCACATCCCGTGCTGGCTGATAACCGACCACCGGTCGTGGAACCGCTATGTGATCGGCGGTCACCTGCCGATACCCAGGGTCCCCGGCGCGCCGGTGCCCACCGGGCGCAGGATTCCGGCGGCCTGGCTGGAGTCCGGTGTGGTCAAAGCCGCGACGAGCTGGGCGGACATGGCGGCCAAGATCGGCGTCCCGGCAGCGGAACTGGCCGAAACGGCGCGCCGGTTCAACGAACTCGCGCGCAACGGACACGACGACGACTTCGACCGCGGCGACAGCGTGTACGACAACTACTACGGAGACCCAACGTTGCCCAACCCCAACCTGTACCCGCTGGGCGATCCGCCGTACTACGCGTTCCGGATCGTGCTCGGCGACCTCGGCACTTCGGGTGGCCTGAGTGTCGACGAACACGCCCGGGTGCTGCGGCCGGACGGCACGGTCGTGCGGGGGCTGTACGCGGTGGGCAACACCTCCGCGCCGGTCATGGGCCGCAGCTACGCCGGCGCCGGGGCGACCATCGGCCCGGCCATGACCTTCGGCTTCGTCGCAGCGAAACACTGTGCCGCGCAGGGATTCGAGCGAACCGTTAATTCTCATAGGAGGTAATGGATGAAAATTTCACTGTTCTACGAGTTCGCCCTGCCGCGGCCCTGGGCGCCCGACGACGAACGGGTTATGCTGCAGGACTGCCTGGACGAGGTCGAGGCCGCGGACAAGGCGGGCTTTTCCACCGTCTGGCTCACCGAGCACCACTTCCTCGAGGAGTACTGCCATTCCACGGCGCCGGAGATCTTCCTGGCCGCCGCCAGCCAGCGGACCAAGAACATCCGGTTGGGCTTCGGCATCATGCACCTGCTGCCCGCGGTCAACCATCCCGCCCGGGTGGCCGAACGCGTCGCGACCATCGACCTGCTCTCCAACGGGCGCGTCGAGTTCGGCACCGGGGAAGGCTCCTCGGTGGGCGAACTCGGTGGCTTCGACGTCGACCCGGCCGACAAGCGCGCCCAGTGGGAGGAGTCCCTCGAGGTGGCCATCCGGTGCATGATCGAGGAGCCGTTCACCGGTTTCAAGGGTGAGCAGATCCAGATGCCGCCCCGCAACGTGATCCCCAAGCCGATGCAGAAGCCGCATCCCCCGGTCTGGGTGGCCTGCACGCGGCCGGCCAGCGTGCAGATGGCGGCCCAGAAGTGCATCGGCGCGCTGAGTTTCGCCTACACCGGCCCCGGGCCGCTCACCGAGCGGGTAAACGGCTACTACAAGGAGTTCGAGGAGAACGGCGTGCCCGTCACGCCGCAGATCAACCCGAACATCCTGGCCATCGGCGGGGACTTGTCGATGATGGTCGCCAAGACCGAGGAGCAGGCACTCCAGCGTCTCGGGCAGGGCGGCGGCTTCTTCTCGTTCGGGATCATGCACTACTACCTCACCGGGATGCACACCCCAGGGCGGACCGGGGTGTGGCAGCGCTACCTCGAAGAGGTCGAGAAGGACCCGACACTGGCCTACGGGCCCGGACGCGGCGCGATCGGAACGCCCGCCATGGTGCGGGAATTCCTGCGCGGCTACGAGGAGAGCGGCGTCGACGAGATCATCCTGCTGCTCAACCCGCGCAGCCACGAGGGCACCATGGAGTCGATCGAGCTGATGGGTACCGAGGTGCTGCCCGAGTTCATCGAGCGCGACGCGAAGGCGGTCGCCGACAAGGCCAAGCGGCTCGAGCCCGTCATCGAGAAGGTGGAGGCGCGCCGGGCGGCACCGGCCGCACCGCAGTTCGACGAAACCTACGCCTTCGGCGGTCTGCCCACCGGCCGCGACAAGTTCACGGCCAGCGAGATCCCCGAGGCCATGGCCGAGATCAACGAGGGCCGCGTCCAGGCGGCACAGCGGGCCAAGGAGCAGCGCAAGTGATCCCGGAAGCCGGCTGAGGTTGGCGGAGATCGACGGGCTGTGGGGCTACGACGGCCGCCGGGCGCTCGTGACCGGCTGTGCGTCGGGCATCGGCGAACAGGTGGTGCGCCGGCTCACCGAACTCGGCGCCGAGGTCGTCGGCCTCGACAAGCGCCGGCCGGCACTCGAGCTCAACACTTTCCACGAGGTGGACCTCGCCGACCCGGGCTCGATCGACCGCGCGGTGGCCGCGATCGGCGGGCCGGTCGACGCGCTGTTCAACGTGGCCGGGGTGTCCTCGGGGATCGGCGATCCGCCGCTGGTCGTCACCATCAACTTCCTGGGTCCGCGGCATCTCACCGAGGCGCTGCTCCCGCTGATGGGCCCGGGGTCGTCCATCGTGAGCGTGTCGTCGTTGGCGGCCGCCGGGTACCGCGAGCACCTCCGATCGGTCGCACCACTGCTGCGCACCTCGACGATGCGGGAGGGCATCGACTGGTGCCGTGAGCATCCCGACGAGCTCACCGGAGGGGGGTACCGGTTGGCCAAGGAAGCGGTCATCCTGTACACCATGCAAAGCGCGACGCCCCTCGGGGCCCGGGGTATCCGGATCAACTGCACCGGCCCGGGGGTCACCGAGACGCCGATCCTCGACCAGCTGCGCACGGCGTACGGGCAGGGCTTCCTCGACGACATCCCCAAGCCGCTGGGACGGGTTTCCACGGCCGCGGAACAGGCATCGGCGCTGCTGTTCCTGAACAGCGCTGCGGCAAGCTACATCTCGGGCCAGGTGGTGTGGGTCGACGGGGGCAACGTCGGAGCGGCGATCGCCCGCGAACTCGAGGAAGGAGCCCCGTGGCCGGGTTGAGCGAATTCCGGCGGGTCGCCCGCGACGTCTCCAACTGGGGGCGGTGGGGCGCCGACGACGAGCTCGGCACGCTCAACTTCATCACGGCGGACAAGGTTGCGCACGCCGCGAGCCTGGTCCGGCACGGCAAGGTGTTCCCGCTCGGGGTGGACTTCGGCTCGTCGGGGCCGCAGGGGGCCTTCCATTTTCGGCACAATCCCATCCTCGTGATGACCGTCGACGGCGGAGACGCGAACACACTGGCGCAGTACGGGCCCGGGTGGTCGCAGAACCCGACCGCCCAGCAGCTGGGCGGCTACTTCGCCGACAACCTGTTCCGCTTCAACGAAGACATGGTCATCATGCCGCTGCAGGCGGCCACCCAGTGGGATGCGCTGTCGCACGTCTACTACGAGGACAAGCTCTACAACGGTTTCGCGGCCGGCTCGGTGACCAGTATGGGCGCCTACCATTGCAGCATCGCCAAGGTCGATGTCAAGGGCATCACCTCGCGGGGAGTGCTGCTGGACCTGGTGCGGCATCGGGGCGCGGAGGTCTTCCTCGAGCAGGGGAACCCGATCACTCCACAGGAATTGGACGATGTCGTCCGCGCGCAGGGAGTCACCATCGAGCGTGGCGACATCGTCTTGATCCGGACCGGCTGGTGGGCGAGGTTTTTGCAGACGGGCAACAAGACGGAGCCGTTCTCGGGGCTGCACTGGCGTTGTGCGTCGTGGCTGCACGACCACGACGTCGCGGCCGTCGCATCCGACAACCTTCAGGTCGAGGACCTCGTTCCCGATGTCGAGGGCGCGTTCCTGCCCATGCACCTGCTGTGCCTGCGCGACATGGGCTTGATGCTCGGTGAGTACTGGGACCTGACGGCGCTGGCGGAAGATTGTGCCGCGGACGGTGTCTACGACTTCCAGCTCGTCGCGCCGCCGCTGAGATTCGTCGGTGCGGTGGGTTCGCCGGTGAACCCGATCGCGATCAAGTAGAAGTGGCGCCGATGGACTTTCAGCGCAAGACCATGCTGGTCGACGGACTGACCACCAGCTATCTGGAGGCCGGCGACGGCGTCCCGGTGGTGCTGCTGCACGGCGGCGAGTTCGGGGCCGGCGCCGAACTCGGCTGGGAGCGCAACATCTCGGCCCTGGCAGCGCACTACCGGGTGCTGGCGCCGGATCAGCTGGGGTTCGGTGAGTCGGCCAAGGTCATCGACTTCGTGAACGGGCGCGGGATGCGGATCCGGCACGTGGCGCGTTTCTGCGAGCTGCTCGGCGTGGACGCCGCACATTTCGCCGGAAACTCGATGGGCGCCGTCAACCTGCTCACCGACGCCACCTCGGAGAAACCGCTGCTGCCGATCCGCAGCCTGGCGATCATCTGCGGGGGCGGGGAGATCCGGCAGAACGAGCACTTCGAGGCGCTGCAGCAGTACGACGCGACGCTGCCGGCGATGCGGCGCATCGTCGAGGCGCTGTTCCACGACCCCGGCTACCCGGCCGACGACGACTACGTGCGGCGCCGCTTCGAGTCGAGCACCGCGCCCGGGGCATGGGAGGCCGTGGCAGCGGCGCGATTTCGTCGGCCGGGCGCCAAGTCGTCCGGGACGCCGTCGAGCGCCCGGGCGTACGAACGCATCGGTGCGCCGACCGTGATGGTCGAGGGCGGGGGGGACAAGCTGCTGCCGCGCGGATGGGCGGCGCAGATCGCCGAGCAGATCGACGGCGCCCGCGCGGTGGTGGTCGACAAGGCCGGGCATTGCCCGCAGATCGAGCAGGCGCCGGCCGTCAACGACCTGCTGCTGGACTTCTTCGAAACGGCCTGACTCCTCAGAAGAGGTAGTCCAGGCGGGTCTGCATCCCGGCGACCATGTGATAGGTGTTGTGGCAGTGCAGCTGCCACACGCCCGGGTTGTCGGCGACGAGGACGGCGTTGAGCTTCTTCTTCGGCAGCACGATCACGGTGTCCTTGCGCGGGCCGGGCGTGCCGTCGGAGTTGATCAGCTGGAAGGTGTGGCCGTGCAGGTGCATCGGGTGATACATCATGGTGGTGTTGTCGAAGGCGATGGTCGGCCGCTGACCCTGCCGCACGTGCAGCGGATTGGTCTTGTCGTAGGGTTCGCCGTTGATCGTCCAGTTGTATCGGGCCATGGTGCCGCCCAGCACGACGGGCAGGGTCAGGCCGGGCTCGGGCCGACCCAGGTTGACCGGCGTGCTGGCGGCGAACATCTCGGCGGTGCCCACCCTTTTGTCGAGTTCGGCCGGTTGGAAACCCGGGTCTGGTGGGCTGCCGGTGCCCGTGACCAGCAGCGCCCGCGCCACGGCGCCCTTTCCTTCGGCGAGTGCGACCAGGGGGAAAACGCCTTCGGCGGCGGTCACGGTCACGTCGTAGCGTTCGGCCATTCCGATGAGCAGGGCGTCGACCACCCTGGGCACCACCGGGTAGCCGTCGGTGTGGGTGACGATCATCGAATGGTCCGCCAGGGCAACGCGAAACGCCGTGTCCGAGCCGGCGTTGATGAAGCGGATCCTGATTCGCTGACCCGGCTTCGCGTGGAAAGACGTGGGTGCCGTGGGAATCCGGCCGTTCACCAGGTAGTACGGATACTTGATGTCCCCGGCGTCGCCGTCGAGCAGTTTGCTTGTTCCCGCGCCCTCGCGCGACAACTCCGGCGCCCCACTGGTTGTCGTCGTCGGCGGTGTCGTCATGGTGGGCGTGCTCTGCGCGCCGGGCTTGTTCGCCGACGTCAGCTCGTCGAACAGATAGCGCGGACTCTTGCCAACGCCGTCGGTCCAATCATCCAGGACGACAATCCATTCGGAGTCGTAACCGGATTCGGCCGGATCGTCGACGATCAGCGGCAGGTAAAGGCCCGCGTCCTCCTCGAGGCCGACGTGCGGATGGGCCCAATAGGTGCCCGGGTTGGGAACGGAGAAGCGGTAGGTGAAGTCCTGGCCGGCGTCGATGTTCGGCGTGGCGGGCGCCGCGCCGTCCATGTCGTTGCGGATCACGATGCCGTGCCAATGCACCGACGTGGGGCGGTCGAGCCGGTTGGACACACTGACGACGAGCTCGTCACCGACCTTGGCCCGGATCAGCGGTCCCGGAACGCCGTTGCCGTAGGCCAGCGTGCGCACCACGGGTCCGCCCAGGTCGACCTCGGTCCGCCGGGCAGTCAGGGCGGCGGTCACGGTGCGGCCGCTGTGCGGCCGGGCCGCCTCGGCCACGGCGATGGCGTCGGCCATCTTCGCGGCGTTGCCCGGACCCTGCGGTTTGGAATGCCCGCAGGCCGCCAGCGCCAACCCGCCGGCGATGCCGGCGGCCATGAACCCGCGCCTGGACAGCCGCGCGGCTTCGAAGGGGGCTCCGCCGGTGGGCAGCACGGCCATGAAAGCTCCTCGGTCATGTCCTGGGATGGTCCCCCTAGCCTTATACCGTGCTCGGCTGGCGGGCGGGGCGCAATCGCTGCGAGCAGCTGCCGCCGAATTATGCGGTGATTCCGCAGCGCTGTGTGGTCGACGAACCCGATCGTGGCCTGCTAAGTCGCGCGCGCGGCCATCCAGTCACCGAACCGGGTGGGGAAGACGGTCACGTCCTCACCATCCACGGGAACGATGGTGTGGTCGTCGAGCGAGGCCCCGAAATAGCGGGCATCGGGATCGCTGACGACCTGTCGTCGATCACCGGTGGCGGCGAACCGGATCCGGATGAAATCGTCCATGCCCCGCTTTTCCGGGCCCGCGGCGTTGATCACGCGGTTCAGCGGATCGTTGGCGGCCGCGCGCGCGACGGCCGTGGCGACATCCGTGGCGGCAATGGGCTGGAACGCCCCACGCGGCGCGCGGACCGTGTTCCCCTCGGTCATCGAATCGGCGATGCCGTCGACGAATTCGAAGAACTGAGTCGCGCGCACGATCGAATACGGCAAACTCGATTCCACGATCAGCTCCTCCTGCGCGATCTTGGCCCGCATGTAGCCGCTTTCGGAGGCCCGGTCGGCGCCCACGATCGACAACGCCACGTGGTGCCGGGCGCCGGCGGCCCGCTCCGCCTCGAGGAGGTTGCGGGTGGATGTGGTGAAAAACTCCAGCACGTCGTCATCGGCCCAGGACGGGGCGTTGGACACGTCGACGACCGTCTGCGCGCCGACGAGCGCTTCGCCGAGACCCTCGCCGGTGACGGAGTTGACGCCCGAGCGCGCGATCTCCGACCCGGTTAAATCAATCGCTTGACTTAACGTACCGTGCGCCGATTAACTCTCCGTGTGGGCAACGAACTCGACGGCAGGGTGGCCATCGTCACCGGTGGTGCTTCCGGCATCGGTCGCGGCATCGTCGAGCGGTTCGTGGCCGAGGGGGCCCGGGTGGTCGTCGCCGACGTCGACGAGGACGGGGGCGAGGGCCTGGCCGCGGCGCTGGGGCCCGGCGCCGTCTTCCGGCGCACCGACGTCTCCGACCCCGCGCAAATCGGGGCGCTGGTGGACGCGGCCGTGCGGGAGTGCGGGGGTCTGCACGTCATGGTCAACAATGCCGGCGTCTCCGGCACCATGCACCCGGGGCTCCTCGAGGACGACCTGGCCGATTTCCACCGCGTCATGGCCGTCAACGTCCTGGGCGTGATGGCGGGGACCCGCGACGCCGCCCGGCACATGGCCGCCCACGGCGGCGGGTCGATCGTCAACGTCACCTCGATCGGCGGAATCCAGGCCGGCGGTGGGGTGCTGACCTACCGGGCATCCAAGGCCGCGGTCATCCAGTTCACCAAGTCCGCGGCGATCGAGTTGGCGCACCACGACATTCGGGTCAACGCCATTGCGCCGGGCAACATCCCGACGCCTTTGGTGGCCACGTCGGCATCGACCATGGACCCGGGCGCGGCCGAGCGCTTCGAGGCGCGGATCCGCGAGACCATGCGGGCCGACCGTCCGCTGCAGCGCGAGGGCACCCCCGACGACATCGCCGAGGCCGCACTGTATTTCGCCGGCCGCCGGTCGCGCTACGTCACCGGCACCGTGCTGCCGGTGGACGGGGGGACCGTGGCCGGCAAGGCGATCCGCCGCCGCGGCGAGTGAGGCCACACCCTTCAGGATTCCCTCGCGGGATGTCCGGCCCGCACCTCCAGTCGCAGCCTGGCCAGTTGCTCCGTCCGCTCGAAATCCGGGGCGCCCAGGGTTTCCATCACCACGCTGTGCGAATGGGTGAGCACGCCCAGCACCGCCTCGGCGGGCAGCCCGGGAAACTGGTGGCCGAGAACTTCGGCCGCGTTCCGCAACTCGGCCGGTTCGGGAAAGGGCTGCCGGCTCGCGGCCGCCGGCACCACGCGGCTGATATCCCGGACATGATGCAGCGCGGCGACCGTCTTCCGGCCGTCGCGGATCGGGGAGTTCACCGGCATCCAGACCTTGTAGAGGAACTCGCCCGGGCGCTGCCGGTCGGGAACGTCGTAGCGCTGCACGCCCATCCAGTGTTGCGCCCCGCGGCGGAACGTCTTTTCCAGCGAGTCGGCGAGGTTGGCCACGCCGTCCGCTTCCACGTCGGCCGGGTTGTCCGGGAACACCTCGAACAGCGGACGGCCGAGCATGGCGTCCCGCGGTTGGGCCGACGCCCGTTCGTATGCCGCGTTCACCGCGCGGATGCGCAAGTCCGCGTCGACGAGCGCGTACGGCGCCCATCTCGTCTGAAACCACGCGGAATTCTCGATCTCGGCCACCTGTCGCTCTGACAGCACGGTTGCCCCTCCCTGATAAAGCATCTGCGTCCCGCTGCCCGTTGCTTCAGCGCCGCGACACGCAAACTCCATCGTGGCGCAACGTGTACGCCACCCGCGAGGGTCTTTGGTAACGCGGCTCCTCGGCGTAGCCGAATCGACACAAACATTAAATCAATCGCTTGACTTAATCGCCGGCGCGCGGTTGACTGACGCAATGACCGCCGCCGGCAGGGCCGTTCGCACCGAGCGGGCCAGTTCCACCCAGGAGGCCATCCTGGTGGCCGCCGAGCGGTTGTATGCCGAGCACGGCATGTTCGCGGTGTCCAACCGGCAGGTCAGCGAGGCCGCGGGCCAGGGCAACAATGCCGCGGTGGGCTACCACTTCGGCACCAAGGCCGACCTGGTGCGCGCCATCGAGCAGAAGCACCGCGGGCCCGTCGAGCAGCTCCGCGAGCGGATGGTGGCCGAGCTGCTGAAATCGGAACAGCCGGCGCAGCTGCGGGACTGGGTGGCCTGCCTGGTGCTGCCGCTCACCGACCACCTCACCGAACTCGGGAGCCCGACGTGGTACGCGCGGTTCGCGGCCCAGGCGATGACCGATCCCGCCTACTACCACATCATCGTCAAGGGTGCGCTGAGCTCGCCGTCGCTGGTCCAGGTCGTCGAGGGCATCAACCGGTGCCTGCCCGACCTGCCCGCCGAGGTGCACTTCGACCGCAACATCATGGCCCGCAACCTGCTGATGCATACCTGCGCCGACCGCGAGCGCGCGCTCGCCGCCGGGGCGTCGCCATCCCAGCGTTCCTGGCGCGCCGCCGCGTCCGGCCTCATCGACGCGGTGGTGGGGCTGTGGCTCGCGCCCGTGACACCGTACGAGTGAAGGGGGTCTGCAGGTGAAAGTGACCGTCGACCAAGACGTTTGCGCGTCGTCGGGCAACTGCGTCCTGAACGCTCCCGACATCTTCGACCAGCGCGACGACGACGGCGTCGTCGTGCTGCTCAATCCGAGTCCCTCGCCCGATCAGGCCGAGGGGGCGCGCCGGGCGGCCGCCGCCTGTCCCGCTCTGGCCATCCGTATCGAGGAGTGACATGTCGGACACGCTGACTGCCGGGACCGAAATCGATTCGGGCATACCCGAATACCCGATGGCGCGGGACGCGCGTTGTCCCTTCGCCCCGCCGCCGGATGTCATGGCGCTCGCCGCGGCCGCGCCGCTGTCGCGGGTCCGCATCTGGGACGGCAGCATGCCGTGGCTCGTCACCGGCTACGAGGAAGTGCGCGAACTGTTCTCCGACTCGCGGGTCAGCGTCGACGACCGGGTGCCCGGCTTCCCGCACTGGAACGCGGGCATGTTGTCCACGGTGCACAAGCGGCCGCGATCGGTGTTCACCGCCGACGGCGAGGAGCACACCCGGTTCCGGCGCATGCTGTCGAAACCCTTCACGTTCAAGCGGGTCGAGGGCCTGCGCCCGACCATCCAGCAGATCACCGACGACCACATCGACGCGATGCTGGCCGGACCGCGGCCCGCCGACCTGGTCGCAGCGCTGGCCCTGCCGGTGCCGTCGCTGGTGATCAGCCAACTGCTCGGGGTGCCCTACGAGGACGCCGAGATGTTCCAGGAGCATGCCACCGTGGGGCTCGCGCGCTACGCGAGCGGCGAGGACACCGCCAAGGGTGCGATGAGCCTGAACGCATACCTCGCCCGGCTGGTCGAGGCCAAGATGGAGGACCCCGGCGAGGACGCGGTGTCCGATCTGGGCGAGCGGGTCAGGGCGGGCGAGCTCACCGTCAAGGAGGCCGCCCAGCTCGGGACCGGCCTGCTGATCGCCGGACACGAGACCACCTCGAACATGATCGGGCTGGGTGTCCTTGCCCTGCTGGCGAATCCGGACCAGGTGCCCGTCATCCGCGATGCCGAGGACCCCAAGATCGTGGCCAACGCGGTCGAGGAACTGTTGCGGTACCTCAGCATCATCCAGAACGGCCAGCGCCGCGTCGCCCTGGAAGACATCGCCATCGCCGGTGAGGTCATCCGCGCCGGCGAAGGCATCATCATCGACCTGGCCCCGGCGAACTGGGATGCCGATGCATTCACCGAACCGGACCGGCTCTACCTGCACCGCTCGGGCGCGGACCGCAACGTCGCGTTCGGGTACGGCAGGCACCAGTGCGTGGGGCAGCAGCTCGCCCGTGCGGAGCTGCAGATCGTCTACCGGACGTTGTTCCGTCGCATCCCCACGCTCTCTCTCGCCGTCCCGATCGAGGCGGTGCCGTTCAAGCACGACCGGTTGGCCTACGGCGTCTACGAACTGCCGGTCACCTGGTAGCCCCGCTCCCGAAGGAAGGTCAACGATGACAACAACCAGTCCCGTCTCGCTCTATCCTCCCGAAGGCTTCGGTGCACCGAAGAATCGCCGCGGGCACGCCGGCGGCGTCGACGTGGGCCTGCCCGAGGGCACCGTGGTGTTCTCCGCGGACAACCACATCTCGCTGGCCTCCGACATCTTCTACGAGCGTTTCCCCGACGACCTCAAGGACAAGGCGCCGCGGATCTGGTACGAGGACGGCGCCTACCAGGTCGGGCGCAAGGGGCAATCGTTCCTGCCCGGCGACTTCAGCGCGGTCCTGATGCAGTACGACGACCTGCCGGGGGCCGCGAGCACCAACATCGAGGCGCGGATTCAGGAACTGCACGACGACGGCGTCGACAAGGAACTGGCCTTCCCCAACGCGGTGCTGGCGCTGTTCCACTACCCGGACAAGACGCTGCGCGAACTCACGTTCCGCATCTACAACGAGTACATCGCGGAGCTGCAGGAGCGCTCGGGCGGCCACTTCTACGGGGCCGGGCTGATCAACTGGTGGGATCCCAAGGGCACCCGCAAGACCCTCGATGAGCTGAAGTCGTTGGGAATCAAGACTTTCCTGATGCCGCTGAACCCGGGCAAGGACGACGACGGCAACCCGATCGACTACTCCAGCACCTCGATGAACGCCGTGTGGGACGAGATCGAAGCCTCCGGGCTCCCGCTCACCCACCACATCGGCGAAACCCCGCCGAAGAGCCCGTGCGAGTTCAACAGCGTCGTCGTCGGGATGATGATCAACATCGACGGTTTCCGGGAGACGTTCTCCAAGTACATCTTCGGCGGCATTCTCGATCAGCACCCGGGCCTGCGGATCGGCTGGTTCGAGGGCGGGATCGCCTGGGTGCCGTGGGCGCTGCAGGACGCCGAACACCTGGTGGCGTCCTACCGGCACATGTTCAACCGGCCGCTGCAGCACGACGTGCGTTACTACTGGGACACCCACATGATGGCGTCGTTCATGGTCGACCCGCTGGGCCTGCAGCTGATCGACCGGATCGGCGTGGACAAGGTGATGTGGTCCAGCGACTACCCGCACAACGAGAGCACCTACGGGTACTCGGAGAAATCGCTGGCGGCCGTCGTCGACGCCGTCGGACCGGCCGACGCTGCGAAGATCGTCAGCGGCAACGTCATCCGATTCCTGGGGCTGGAGTGACGACGCTCGCCCCTGCCGGGGCGGGCCTGGCCATCCCCGACACACCCGACTTCGCCCGCCTGCGCCGCGAAACCGGGGCGCGCCTGCGCTCGGCGATGACCGAACGCGGTGTCGACGCGATGGTCCTGCTCGGCAACAACACGGTGGTCTATGCCACCGGGACCAGCTGGCCGCTCGGCGACGCCGGGCTGTCCTATGTCGAGCGGCCGGTGGCCGTGGTCCTCGCCGACGACGAGTGGCCACACCTGTTCCTGCCGTACCGGGAGGGCGCTGCGCACGAGTCGGAGTTGCCCGCTGACCATCTCCACGGCCCCGTCTACCTCGAATTCGACGAGGGCGTCCACACTTTTGCGCGTCAGCTGGCCGGCCTGGTTCCGGCCGGGGCCGTGATCGCCGTCGACGAGTGCACCGGGGCCATGTCGCGTGCCGGCACGTCGTTGTTTCCGGGCGGGGCTCCCGCCGACGCCGCCGCGATCGTCGGCGCCGCCAAGGTGGTCAAAACCCCCGACGAACTGGCGTGTATCCGCACCGCGGTCCGGATCACCGACGAGGCGATGGTCGACGTCCACCAGTCGCTGGCCCCCGGCATCCGCCAAATCGACCTGTCGGCGAGCTTTTTGCGGCGGGCCTTCGAGCTCGGGGCGATGGCCAGCATGCTCGAACCGATCTGGCAGGTGATGCCCCACAGCAAGGCCGAGGGCGTGTGGACCACACACGGCGATCTGGCGCTGCCGCTGCTGACCACCGAGCGCGAGCTGGCCGAGGGCGACGTGCTGTGGACCGACGTCAGCATCACCTACCGTGGCTACTGCTCCGACTTCGGGCGCACCTGGATCGTCGGCCGCGCGCCCACGCCGCGCCAGCAGGCGCAGTTCGAGAAATGGCAGCAGATCATGACCGCCGTGGAGGGGGTGGCCCGGGCCGGCGCGACCGCGGGCGATCTCGGCAGGGCCGCCACCGCCGCCAACGGCGGCACCCGGCCCTGGCTGCCCCACTTCTACCTCGGCCACGGGATCGGCGTGAACGCGGCCGAAATGCCCATGATCGGAACCGATCTCGGGCAGGAATTCGACGACGACTTCGTCCTGCAGTCCGGCATGGTGCTGGTGCTCGAGCCCGTGGTGTGGGAGGACGGCACCGGCGGCTACCGCAGCGAAGAGGTCGTGGTGATCACCGAGGAGGGTTCGATCCGCTTGACCGACTATCCCTACACCCCCTATGGCCCCCATGTCGGTTGACGTCTGTCCCGACGAGCGCGCGCTGCGCTCGGGGCGCCGCCGGCGAGTGCTGGACCAGATGGCGGCACACGACCTCGACGTCCTGGTCCTCGGCCGGCAGGCCAACATCCGCTACGTCACCGGCACACCGCAGCTGTGGGTCGCCGGCACGCGGCCCTTCGGCCCGTCGTGTGTGCTGGTGCGGGCGACCGGCGCGGTTCACCTGCTGAGTACCTGGGACGAAGGGGTCCCCGACGACATCCCCCACGAGAACCTGTACGGCATCTCGTGGAATCCGGCGAACACCATGGCGGTGCTGCGCCGCATCGACGGTGCGGCCACCGCGCGCCGCGTCGGGACCGACGCGCTGTCACCGGCTTTCGCGCAGCTGCTGCCGACGGCGTTTCCCAACGCAACGCTGGTCGACGGCGAGCTCGCCATGCGCGCCGCCCGGCGGATCAAGACCGCGGAGGAGGTGGCCGCGCTGCGGGAGGCGATCGCGAAGGCCGAGTCGGGTTTGGCCGCCGCGGTGGCCGAGCTGCACCCCGGAGTGCGCGAACAGACCCTGGCCGGCGTCATGCTGGAAGCCATGGCGGGCGGCGGCGTGGCCACCCCCGCGAACCAGGAATTCGCCTGGGTGACCTCGCGTGATCACCCGTGGCGGCGGGTCGGCGGCGACGGCCGCGTGCACGACGGCGACCTGGTGGCGTTCTCGGCCGGCGTCCTCGCCGGCGGCTACATGGGTGAGGTGGGGCGAACCTGGCCCGCAGGGGCTGCCGGCAACGCCGGGCCGTTGCGTCGGCGTTCGGAAAGGCTGTGGGACAGCCTGTTAGCGGCGTGCCGACCGGGCGCAGGCGCCGACGAACTGCTGGCGGCCTATCAGGCCGCGGGCGAGCCGGCGCCGCCCATGCCGGTCGCGCGAGGGCTGGGCATGGGATTCGATCCGCCGGTCATCTCCCAGCACCTACCCGAAACGGCGACCCGCGAACGCCTGGAGCCGGGAATGGTGCTGGCCGTGACGGGTTACGTCTGGGAACCCGGCGTCGGCGCGGTGTTCGGGCGCGAAGCCGTGCTGATCACCGACGACGGCCACGAGGTGCTGACCTCGAGCCCGTGCTGGCGCGAATAGCGATGCCCGCCAAGTCCGGCCCGCCGGCCGACAAGGTCATCCGGTACCGCAAGGACGCCAAGACCCGCATCGCCACCATGACCTTCGACCGGCCGGACCATCTCAACGCGCCGACCATCGCGGCCCGGGTGCGCTACGCCGACCTCTTGCACCGCGCCTCCATCGACGACGACGTCAAGGTGCTGGTGGTCCGGGGAGCGGGGGAGGACCTGGGTTCCGGCGCGGATCTCCCCGAGGCGATGGCGGTGCAGAAGTCCACGGACCAGGGCCCCCGGCTCGCCGAGTTCCGGGTCGGCGCCGACGAAGTCAGGTACCCCCCGCAGGGATCGTTCCGGCGCGGCGCCACCCTCGGCCAGTGGTATGCCAACCCCAACTCCGGGATACGCGGCCTGCAGGACTTCAAGAAGATCAGCATCCTCGAGGTGAAGGGCTACTGCTACGGCTGGCACTTCTACCAGGCGGCCGACGCGGACCTGGTGATCGCCAGCGACGACGCGCTGTTCGGGCACCCGTCGTTCCGCTACTACGGGTGGGGGCCGCGGATGTGGTGGTGGGCGCAGACCATGGGCATCCGCAAGTTCCAGGAAATGGTCTTCACCGGAAGGGCTTTCACCGCCGAAGAGATGTACGACTGCAACTTCCTCAACAGCGTGGTGCCCCGAGACCAACTCGAAGAGGAGGTGGAGAAGTATGCGCTGGCGTGCGCGCGCAACCGCCCCACCGACACGGTCTTCATGCAGAAGGTCTTCTTCGAGATCATGAAGCAGTTCCAGGGCGAGTACATGGGCAGCATGCTCAGCGGCGTCTTCGAGTCGATGGGCGGGCTGGTCCGCCCCGACGCCGACGACGAGTTCACACTCGACGGCGCCCTGGAACGAGGCCTGGGCGATGCGGTCAACGACAACGACGGCAAGTTCCCCGCGGACTGGCGTCTGAGCAAGAACGGGCGCAAGAAGGCGGGCGCCAAGAAGAAGTCCGAGCGGAAGCGAAAGCAGTAGTGGCGCAAGCTGATGCCGACCCGCCGCTGGCGGGCTACACGGTGGTGGAGCTGTCCGCCGGCATCGCGGGCGCCTACTGCACCAAGCTGCTCGCCGACGGCGGCGCCGAGGTCGTCAAAGTCGAATCGCCGGAAGGTGATCCGCTGCGATCCTGGTCAGCCTCGGGCGCGGTCATTCCACCCGGAGCTGACGGCGCGCTGTTCGCCTTCCTGGCCGGGTCGAAACACAGCGTGGTCGCCGATCCCGACGGCCGCGACGACGCCGAACTCGTCGACCGGCTGCTGGCGGCCGCCGACGCGGTGGTCTGGTCGGCCGGATCCAAAGTCGCCGACAGTCAGGACTTCACCCCCGCGGCGATCCATCGCCGCCACCCCCACCTGACCGTCCTGTCGATCACGCCCTTCGGCCTCGAGGGCCCCTGGCGGGACCGGGCCGCCACCGAATTCACGCTGCAGGCCTGGTCGGGCGGCATCGTCGGCCTCGGGCGCGGCGAGCCGGACCGCGCGCCGGTGTTCGTCGGCGGACAGGTCGGGGAGTATCTGGCCGGGGTGTATGGGAGTGCGGCGCTGCTGGCCACGCGATACGGCGGCACCGGGCAGCTGCTCGACCTGTCGATGCTGGAGGCCCAGATCCTCGGCCTGACCTACTATCCCGTCACCTACTTCGAAATGCTGGGGCGGCCATGGCGCGACGCGCGGCGCGTCACCGTCCCGGGGGTGGCTCGCGCCAAGGACGGACTCGTGGACGTCGGCTGCGGGACGGCGCAGCAGTGGTTCGACCTGTGCGCGATGGTCGGCCACCCCGAGTGGATCGACGAGGCGTCGCCCCTCACGATCACCGAGCAGGCGACCCTGCACGCCGACGAGATCTACGAGTGGTTCGAGACCAACACCGTCGACGACATCCTGGAACTCGCCACGGCCTTCCGGATCCCCAACGCGCCGGTCGCCAACGGCGCCAACATGGCCGCGCTGGACCACTTCCGGGAGCGCGGCTCGTTCGTGCCCAACCCGCGCGACGGGTTCCTGCAGCCGTCCCACCCCTACCGCATGCGGCCCGCACGGCTCCGCCCGCCCCAACCGGCGCCGCGACTGGGCGAGCACACCGCACGCTACCGATCCGCCGAACCGGCCCCGCGCCCCGCGCCCACCGCGCCGGCACGCCGGCTGCCCCTGAGTGGGCTTCGGGTGCTGGACCTGACGACGTTCTGGGCGGGCCCCTGCTGCACGCACTTCCTGGCCATGCTCGGCGCCGAGGTGATCCACGTGGAATCCACCCGCCGGCCCGACGGCACCCGGCTGATCGCCGGGGTGCCGGTCACCGAAAACCAATGGTGGGAGCAGTCACCGATCTTCGCGGCGTTGAACACCAACAAGAAGGGGCTGACGCTGGACCTGCAGAGCGCGCGCGGGCGGGAGTTGCTGTGCCGGCTCGTCGCAACCTGCGACGTGATCGCGGAGAACTTCACGCCGCGGGTGCTCGACCAGATCGGCCTGGATTTCGCCGCGGTCCAGTCGATCAAGCCCGACGTGGTCATGGTGCGCATGCCCGGGTTCGGCCTGGACGGCCCCTGGCGTGACAAGCCGGCATTCGCCTATGTCATCGAGTCCGCGGCGGGCGTGAGCTGGATGACCGGCTACCCGGACCGCACCCCCTACGATCCCTATTCGGTCGGCGACCCCAACGCGGGCATGCACTCCCTCAACGCGCTGCTGCTGGCGCTCGAGCACCGCCGCCGCACCGGCCAGGGCGTGCTGGTGGAGGCGGCGATGGTGGATGCCGCGCTCAGCGTCGCCGCCGAGCAGATCATCGAACACTCCGCATACGGGGCGCTGCTGGAACGCGCGGGCAACCGGGGACCGACGGCGGCGCCGCAAAACCTCTACCGTGCCGCCGACATCGACGAGTTCGGGCGCCCCGACAGCTGGGTCGCAATCGCGGTAGCCACCGACGAGCAGTGGCTGAAACTGTGCGACGCCATCGGATCGCCCTCGTGGGCAACCGATCCGAAGCTGACGACCGCGGCGGGGCGGCGAGCCCACCACGAGTTCGTCGACGGGCAGCTGGCCGCATGGTGCGCCGACCGCAGCCGCGACGACATCGTGGCGACGTTGTGGAAAGCCGGTGTGCCGGTGGCCAAGGTCATGCAACCCCATCGCCAGACGGAGCTCGAGCAGCTGGCATTCCGCGGCTTCTTCGAAGAGGTCGACCACCCGGTCGGCGGCCCGGCCAGGCTCAGCACCGTGCCGATGAGGTTCTCCGCCGGACCCGACAGGTTCCACACCGCCCATGCCCCGCTGCTGGGGCAGCACAACCGGGAACTGCTGGCGGGGCTGGGCCTGACCGACTCGGAGATCGCCGGGTTGGAGGCCGACGGCGTGATCGGCCGGGCACCCGCGATGGGCGCGGCGGGCTAGCCGCTATGGCGATCGATCCCTCGGACATCCTGCTCACCGGCCGCGTCGCGGTGGTAACCGGCGGGGGAGCGGGCATCGGACGCGGCATCGCTGCCGGCATGGCCGCGTTCGGCGCGTCGGTCGCCATCTGGGAACGCGACCCGCAGGCTTGTGCGCAGGCGGCGGAATCCCTTGGCGCGCTGGGCATCGAGACCGACGTCCGGGACGGCGAACAGGTCGACGCCGCGCTGCAGCGCACGACCGACGAACTCGGGCCCGTGACGGTCCTGGTCAACAACGCCGGCGGCGTGTTCTCGTCACCGCTGCTGGAAACCAGCGAAAACGGTTGGGACGCACTCTACAAGGCCAACCTGCGGCACGTGCTGCTGTGCACGCAGCGGGTCGCTCGACGGCTGGTGTCGGCGGGCCTGCCCGGCAGCGTCATCTCGGTGACCTCGATCGAGGGCGTGCGCGCCGCCCCGAGTTACGCGGCCTACGCGGCGGCCAAGGCGGGCGTCATCAACTACACCCAAACCGCGGCGCTGGAGCTGGCACCGCACGGCATCCGGGTCAACGCGATCGCCCCCGACATCACGCTCACCGAAGGATTGGCACGGCTCGGAGGTGACGCGGCCCTGACCAGGACGGGCAACATCGTCCCGTTGGGGCGCCCCGGCCACGTCGACGAAATCGCCAGCGTCGCTGTGTTTCTGGCGTCGGAGATGGCCGCCTACCTGACCGGTCAGACGCTGCACGTCGACGGCGGCACCCACGCCGCCGGCGGCTGGTACCACGACCCGCAGACCGGCGACTACCGCCTGGGGCCGCCGGGTTAGGCCCGACGACGATGCGGGCTGGCGCAGCCCGAGGAGGAGTCGGGCAATCGGGTCAGTGCCGCCAGCCCTCCGCGGCCTGTTCGTCGAAGGTGCGGTCGATGCGCTCGAACCTGCGGCGGATGGACGCGCGGGCGGCCCCGTGCGGCAGGATGTACAGGCGGTTGGCCGCGATCCCGTCGACCGTCAGCCGCGCGACGTCCTCGACGCCCAGGGTGTCGTCCTCCACGGGCAGCGTCGCCTCCGGGGACGACGACATCCCGTGGTCGGCGCCGCGGATGCGTTCGGAGTTGGAGACCAGCTTGGTCTCCACGACCATCGGGCACAGCACCGAGACGCCGATCCCGTTGGGTTTGACCTCGCGGGCCAGCGTTTCGGCCAGGCCGACGACGCCGTACTTGGCGACGCCGTAGGCTCCCAGCCCCGCGTTGGGGACCAGGCCGGCGAAGGATGCGGTGAAGGCGATGTGACCGCCCGTGCCCTGCTCGATCAGCCTCGGCAGGAACGCCTCCACGGCATGGATGGAGCCCCACAGGTCGATGTCGATCACCCAGCGCCAGTCGTCGTGGCTCATCTGCGCGAGCGGTCCCGCGACCACGATGCCGGCGTTGCTGAACACGACGTCGACGCCGTCGAGGAGGCGGAACGCCTCGTCGGCGAGATGCACCATCTCGTCGAGTTGGCGGACATCGCACGTGACGCCGTGTGCCTCGAACCCGTCGCCGCGCAGCCGCGCCACCGCCTGCTCCAGCGTGGGTTTGTCGACGTCGGCGAGCACGACGCCGGCGCCCCGGCGCGCGAACTCGATCGCCGTCGCCAATCCGATCCCACTCGCGCCGCCCGTGACGACGGCCTTACGCCCTGCAAATCCATTCATCGCCACATTGCCCTCACTGACATCCCTCACATCGACGTTTTGCCGGGAAAGTGCGAAAGATGCCCTGCAAAACGTCCATCTCGGCGAATCTAGCGGGCAGCGGACGGACGGCGGGCGCCGACCCTATTTCAGGCAGCCACCCGCATCGACGGGCAGGGTCACGCCGGTGACGTAGCGGGCTTCGTCGGAGGCCAGGAACAGCACCGCATTGCTGATGTCCACCGGCTCCACCCACGGAATCGGCATCATGTGGAACATCTGGCAGATCGGCGCCATGTCGTCGGGACCCGGGTTCGCCAGGTCCGGGCGGAACATCTTGAAGGTCCCCTCGTTGTGCAGCATCGGGGTCTTGACGTGGGTCGGGTGCACGGAGTTGACGCGAATCATGTGCTGCCCCAACTCCACCGCGAACGCCCGCATCAGTCCGACGACCCCGTGCTTGGCGGCGACGTAGTGACCGGTGTGCGGGTAGGCCTTGAGCCCCCCGACGGAGCTGGTCAACACGATCGAACCGCCACGCCCCCCGGACAACAGATGCGGCACACCGGCTTTCACGGTCTTCCACACCCCGGCCAGGTTGATGTCGATCATCTCGGTCCAGTCTTCTTCGCTGGTCTTGTCCAGCGTGTCGCCGCCGTTGCCGATCCCGGCGTTGGCCACGATGATGTCGAGCCGGCCGAGCTGCTCGACGCCGCTGTCCACCGCGGCCTTCAGCGCGTCGTAGTCGCGCACGTCGACCTCGGCCGTGACGATCCGGCGGTTGTGGCCCTTGACCAGGTCGGCGGTCTCCGCGAGGTCCTCGGGCGTGGACGCCGGGATCGCGGTGTCGGTGACGCCGTCGCGGATCGGCTTGCAGATGTCGACGGCGATGATGTCGGCGCCCTCCTGCGCCAACCGCACCGCGTGACTGCGGCCCTGGCCACGCGCCGCCCCGGTGACGAAAGCGACTTTGCCCTCAACACGTCCAGCCATGTCTGCCTCGATTCCTTCCCCCGGGATCGCGTCGTGCCGCACCTGAACTCTGTCATCGCCCACAGCGGGTGTCAATGACGGATTCATTTCTGATATCTGCGGTTCTAGATATTAGAGAACCGCATTCTCACGACGCAAATCTCGTGCGCGCATGTGCTCGTATCGTCCGGTGTGGTGGGGGCCGGCGTCAGCCGACGAAGCCGCGCGAGCAGAAGTCCCACACCTCGTCGGCGGTGATGGGGTGGGTCGTCGCGTCGTCGGAGCCACCGCTGGATTGCGCGATGAACATGACGGTCTGCATGGTCATCGCCGCCATCCGCTTGGGATTGATGCCGGTGCGCAACTTGCCGGCGTCGCAGGCGGCTTCCATGAGCTCGGTCAGCAACGCCAGCAACGGCGCATGGGCGATCTTGACCTCGGCGGGATGCGTCACCAGCAACCGTGGGGCAAAGTCGGTGAACAGTGGGCGCCTGGCCGTCGGGTCGGGGCGTGAGGCCTCGTACAGCAGCTCGACCGCCACCTTGAGCCGCTCCAGCGGCTCGGTGTGGCTTTCCGTGGCGGCGCGGATCTGATCGGCCGACCGGCTCAGCGCGTCCTCGAACAGTGCGAGCAGCAACTCGTGCTTCCCGTCGAACTGCAGGTAGAAGCTGCGCAGCGACTGGCGCGACCGGTCCACGACCTCCTGGACGGTAAAGTCCGTGCTGCCCTTCTCGATGATGATCGCCTGCGCGGCGTCGAGGAAGCGCTGAACGCGCTGCGCCGCACGCAGTTTCGCGGTCTTGATCGACCGCTCGACGGCGCGCTGTTTCCAGGCCGGCTCTTCGCTCGGGCTGGTCACGGGCGGCTCGGACGATTGCCGCGGGGGGAGAACATGATTGGACTCTACCGGAGAACGCCGTGACATCGCTGCGCTCGACCCCCTCACGGAAGAAGTGTCGGAGATTGTAACTTCCTGTCAACGAGAATAGTATTCTCTCAGTCGTATCTTTGGAAGCGAAATTGGCAAGAGGCTACCGCCGGGTAGGTGGAAACCTTGATCTACCGGTTTTCCGCGACCGCCATAATCCCCCGGGGAGTGTTGTGCAGCTGACTTTCGACGCCGACGTCGAGGCCTTCCGCGCCGAATTCGTGGCCTTCCTGGACGCGCATCTGCCCTCGGACATCGAGGCGTTCGAGCGGCCGCGGTCCAGTTCGCACATCCCCGAGTGGGCGCGCCACTGGCAGCGCCTGCTGTTCGACAACGGGTGGCTGCTGCCCGGCAATCCGCCGGAGTTCGGGGGCCGCAACGCCACGCTGTTGCAGCAATACGTCTACCGGGAGGAACTCGGTCGGCGGCGCATCTACCAGAGCTTCAACCCGCAGGGCGTGGGCATCATCGCGGCGTCGTTGCTGTCGTTCGGTACCCCCGAGCAGCAGCGGCGGTGGGCCGTACCCATCCTGCGTGCCGAGATCACCGCGTCGCTGGGCATGAGCGAGCCCGGGGCGGGCTCGGACCTGGCGTCGCTGACGACGCGGGCCGTGCTGGACGGCGACCATTTCGTGGTGAACGGGCAGAAGGTGTGGACCTCCGGCGCCCACGACGCCGACGTGCTGCTGGCGTTCGTGCGGACCGATCCGAACGCGCCCAAGCACAAGGGGATCAGCGTGCTGCTGATCCCGACCGACACCCCCGGTGTGGTGCGCCGCCCGTTCGCGTCGATGTGCGACGGCGACGAGGTCGACTTCAACGAGGTGTTCTTCACCGACGCGCGCGTGCCGACCGAGAATCTGGTGGGTGGGCTCAACGAGGGCTGGCGGGTGGCGACCGGTTCCCTGGGCCACGAACGCGTCATGCTCTGGATGGGATACGTCGACCTGTTGCACGAGATGACAATCGATTTCAGCCCGTCGGGGCCGCTGCAGCGGGATGGCTACGCCACGCTCGTGATGGATGCCTACGCGCTGAGGCTGCTGGGCTCGGCGGCCCTGGCGCGCGCCGCGCGCGGGGACGAAGACGTCCCCGCCCAGTCGGTGCTCAAGCTCCTGGGCTCGGAGGCCCTGCAGCGCGCCGGCGAGGACGCGTTGCACGCCGCGGGTCCCGACGGGCTGGCGGCCCGCGCGGTCACCGCCCCGTTCGCGCCGCTGAACCTGGACAGCCACTACCGCGGCTGGTTCGACCGGTACGCGCGCTCGTTCGCCGCGACCATCGCCGGCGGCACGTCCGAGATCCAGCGCAACATCATCGCCGAACGAGTACTCGGGCTGCCGCGCAACTAGTCTCGCGATCCGGGGCGTCCCGGCATTTCGTGTCGTCGCACCCCCGGCGCGTGGTGAGGTGCGTGGCGCGGCCGTCGCGTCGTGCGCCGTCACATGAGTCCCTTGGTTCCCTTGCAGTGACGGGAGTGACGGATGCGGCGAAACGAGCTACAACTGTGCCAGCCGTGGCGCAAAACCGTGGGCCCGCAACGCCGCTCCCGCCTCCCGCGTCAGTTCCCGGGTGCTGCCGAGCAGACCGTCCAGGATCAGCGACCGCTTGATGTGACGGTGCAGCTGGTGCTCGGCGGTGAACCCGATGCCGCCCAGCACCTGCTGGCAGTGCCGCGCGGCGGTCAGCGCCGCCTGGCCCGACGCGGCCTTGGCCAGCAGGGCGGCCAGCCCGCCGGGATCGTCGGGGGCGGCCGGGGCGGCCTGTAGGGTCGCCTCGGCGCCCTCGATCGCGACCAGCGTCTCGGCCAGCCGGTGCCGGATCGCCTGGAACGAGCCGATGGGCCGGCCGAACTGGACGCGGTCCAGGGCATGCCGGCGCGCCAGCGAGAGCATGGCCCGGCCGGAGCCGACCAGCCACCACCCCACCGCCAGCCGGCCCGCGCCCAGGGCGGCGCCGGGCAGTGGATCCGCTTGTGGCACCTGGTGTATCGGCAGTTCGCCGTCGAGCGCCGTAGTCGGGCCGTCGTCACGCTCCCACATCACCCAGGAGCCGCCCGCGAACGGCAGCGCCAGACGCCCCCCGGGCGCGCCCCCCGAGGCCCGCAGCATCACGTCGTTGAGCACCGGAGCATGCGCGCCCGTCTCACCGAGTAGCCGGAACACCAACGGGACTGCCAGGTCCGGCATTTCGTCGAGCATGTCGAACCAGCCGAGGCCGGCCAGGGCCGCGTCGAGCTTGGCGCCCGAGGCCGCGGCCATCGTGGTGCGCAGCGAGTCGGTCAGGAGCGCCAGCGACTCGGGATCGGTGCAGTCCGCCACGTCACTCCTTCCCGAGGTCGAGCAGCCGGCGGGCGATGATGTTGCGCTGGATCTCGGCCGTGCCGCCGTAGATGGTCGCCGCGCGCGAGTACAGGTACTCCGACCGCCACGGCGTGTCGTCGAGCTCGAGGGCTCCGGGCAGCAGGTCACGGACGGTGTCGTAAAGGCGTTGTTCGGCGCCCGCCAGCAGCACCTTGTCCACGGACGTGTCCGGCCCCAGCCGTGCCCCGTCGCGCAGCCGGTGCTGGGTGCCGCGCGACCGGCAGCGCAACGTGTGCAGCGCCAGATAGGCCGCGCCGAGCGCAGATTCGTCGGGCTCGCGTGCCTCCGCGATGAGTGCGTCGAACCGTGCGTACAGGTAGGCGATGCGCTGCCAGAAGCAGGTGGAGCGTTCGTAGGGCAGCAGGTCCATCGCCAGCCGCCAGCCGTCCCCGGGGCGGCCGAGCATGCGGCTGCCGGGTATCACCACGTCGTCGTAGTAGACCTCGCAGAACTCGTCGACCCCGTGCATCGTGCGGAGCGGCCGGATGGTGATGCCGGGGGTGTCCAGGTCGACGAAGAACGCGGTGATGCCGTCGTGGCCCGGCGCGGTCCTGGTCAGCAGGACGCAGCGGGTGGAGAACTGCGCGAAGCTGGTCCACACCTTCTGGCCGTTGACGATCCAGTTGTCGCCGTCGGCGACGGCGCGGGTGGTCAGCGAGGCCAGGTCGCTGCCCGAGCCCGGTTCGGAAAAGCCCTGACACCAGTGCTCGTGGCCGCTGAGCAGACGCGGCACCATCTCCGCGGCGAGTTCGGCCGGGGCGTAGTCGATCATGGTGGGCGCGAGCACCTCGAGCATCGAATACGGGCCGGGTTCGGCCAGCCGGCGGCCGACCACCTCCTCGCCGACGATCGCGCGCAGCACCGCGGGGCCACCCAGTCCGCCGACCTGCACCGGCCAGCCGTAGCGCATCCAGTCGGCGTCGTAGAGCGCCCGGCTGACCCGGGCCATCTGCGTCATGTGGCCCTGCAGCGTGTGATCCGGCCCGGGGGTCAGGTCGTTGTCGTCGAGCCATGCGCGCAGGCCCGCACGGAACTCCTCGACATTCACCGCGCTGTCGTTGCGCCATCGCCCGCGGGACGCCCGATGGCGTGCGGGCGCCCGGAGTCGTGCACGCCGCTGCGTCGGATGAACGTCATGGCGCGGGTTTTCAGCCGCCACCCGGCGGGCGTCCGGGAGTAGGTGTCGCGGTAGTAGCCGATGCGCATGTCGTGGGTGGCGTGGTCGATGAAGCACAGCGGCTGGGTCCCGCTGGCCGAATCGCCGTCGAGCTCGACCGCCGCGGTCCCGGTCAGGAACAGTCCCTTCGGCGCGGCGGCCACCAATTCGGGAAACCTGGCCAGGCTGTAGGTTTCGCCGAAGGCGCTGTAGGTGCCGTCGGGTGTGAAGACGCCGACGAGGCCGTCGATGTCCTCCTGGGTGATGGTGACCGCGTAGCGGGCCAGCAGCTGCTGGATCTCGACGAGATCGTCAGTCCTGGATGGCCGTGTCGACATAGACCTTGCCGCCTTTCATGACGAAGCTGACGTGCTGGGTAACGGTGATGTCGTCCAACGGGTTTCCGGGCACCGCGATGATGTCGGCGAGCTGGCCCTCGGCCAGCCGGCCCCGGTCGACCGAGTTGATCAGCTCCGCGGCGGTCACCGTCGCGGCCCGCAACACCGCCAGCGGCGGCAGGCCCCAGTTGACCAGGGTGACGAGTTCGTCGGCGTTGCGGCCGTGCGGGATCGCGGGCGCGTCGGTGCCCACGGCGATCTTCACGCCCGCTTCGTAGGCGGCCAGTATCGAGGTGCGCGCCTTCGGGAACATCTCGGCGGCCTTGGCCTGCAGCGCCGGCGGCGCGTGTGAGACGTCCATCGCGTCACCGTCGGCCAGCCGGCGGGTGCTGACCAGGAACGTGCCGTGCTCGACCAGCGTCGCGATGGCCTCGTCGTCGATCAGAAAGCCGTGCTCGATGCAGTCGATGCCGGCCGCGACGGCGTGCCGCACGGCGTCGGCGCCGTGCGTGTGTGCCGCGACGCGCAGACCACGGCGGTGCGCCTCGTCGACGATCGCGCACAGCTCCTCGTCCGAATAGTGCTGTGCGCCGGGAGGACCCGTCAGGGACATGACCCCGCCCGAGCAGCAGACCTTGATCAGCTCGGCGCCGTGCTTGATCTGGTAGCGCACCGCCTTGCGGATCTCGTCGATCCCGTTGGCGATGCCCTCCTCGACGGTCAGGTCCAGCACGTGGGGTGCGAACGCCGCGAACATCGTGGGGTCCAGGTGCCCGCCGGTGGGCGTGATGGCGTGCCCGGCCGGCACGATCCGCGGCCCGTCGATCCAGCCCGCCTCGATCGCCCTGCCCAGCGCGACGTCGAGCAGGTACCCGCCGGTCTTGACGAACAGGCCCAGGTTGCGCACCGTGGTGAACCCGGCGCGCAGGGTGCGCCGTGCGTTGCCGACGGCGCGCAGCATCCGGGTGGGCGGATCGTCCTGGACCATGGACAGGCCGGGCTTCTCCCCGCGCCCGCCCATCAGCAGGTTGACCTCCATGTCCATCAACCCGGGCAGCAGGATCGCCTCGCCGAGGTCGATCAGATCGCCCTCGACATCGCCGCCGACGCCGGCGATCCGGTCGCCGTCGATCCGCAGGATTCCGGGGCGGACGATCTCGCCGGCGTCGACGTCGAGCAAGCCCGCGGCCTTGAGCGTCAACACCTCTCAGATCACCGGTTCCCTGATGCACTCCACCCACGCGGCCCCGCTGTCGGGCACGCGCGGCTGCTTCCATGCCTCGACCGGGAACGACACCATCACCAACGACTGCATCATGTGCATGAGGGTCTTCGCGTCCTCCGGCAGATCGTCCAGCGGATGCTTGTCACAGTAGGCGATCACGTCTTCCAGACGAGGGAATGCCGCGTCGTAGAAGCCCTGCATCTCGGCCATCGTCGAGGCCAACCGCTTGGCGTAACGCTCGGGTTCGGTGGCCAGGTCCCAGTCCAGATAGGGCTCCAGGTCGGCGAATTCAGACGGTAACGCCATTGTTCTGGTACTCCTTCACGTAGTCCCCGGTCACCTTGTGTAAATGGCGGATCAAGACTTCCTGATCGCACAACAGGAAGTCCTTGACCACCTTGGTGCCGATCATGGTCTGGGTCGCCTCCAGCGTGTTGGCGTCCTGCAACGCATACTCCTTGAACGTCACCGCCGCCAGCTCCTGGGCGAGGCGTTCCCTCGCGGTGCGCGGCGGAACGAAGTACAGCGAGCACTCGAAGATGTGCTTGTCGACGGCGGTCGGCCAGTAGTGGTAGGTCAAATACCATCCGGGTTCCCAGATCAGCAGCATGAAGTTCGGGTAGAATAGCCATGAGTCGATGCCCCACTGCGGCACCCTCTTGACGTTGACACCCGGCGGCAGTTCCAGCTTCTCGATGATCTCCGGCTTGTCCCACGGACCGAAGAGCCCGCTGCGCAGCACCCGATCCAAGGGCTTGACCATGGACAGGTCCGCGGGCGGCGCCTGACCGCCCCAGGTCGACTGCAGGCTGTGCGGGCCGGCCACCTCGTAGTGCAGCGCCTCATAGCCGTACTTCTGGATCTTGGCGGCCTCTTCCTTGGTGTACTGGCCCTGGTGCAGGATCGGCGCGTGGTAGAACTCGACGAACGCGTCGATGAACAGCTTCCAGTTGCTGCCGACTTCGGCCCGGTACGAGTAGGTTTCGATCATCTCGCCGAAGGGGTAGCCTTCGATACCCTTGGCCAGCGGCCCGAGGTAGTCGGTGAGCGGTGCCGCGTTGCTGTCCAGGTTGACGAAGATGAAGCCCTCCCACACCTCGCAACGGACGGGCACCAGGCCGTACTGGCCCTTGTCGACGCCGAAGAACTCGTCCTCCTGCTGGACGAAGGTGAGCTCGCCGTCGAGGCTGTAGCGCCAGGCGTGGTACTTGCAGGTGAACTGCCGGCAGGTGCCCGAGGTCTCCTCGTGCGGGAAGTCGTTCCACACCAGCTTGTTTCCGCGGTGGCGGCAGACGTTGTGGAAGGCCTTGACGGACCCGTCCCTGGTCTTGACCACGATCACCGAGATGCCGGGCCCCGCCGACGGCAGTTCCTTGGTGAAGTAGCTGCCCGTCTTCGGCAGCCGCTCGACCCGCCCGACGTTGAGCCACGTCCGCTTGAAGATCGCGTCGCGCTCGGCTTCGAAGAACACCGGGTCGATCGAGTCGCTGTAATCGACCGGTGCGGTGCCCAGTTCGGGATAGTTCTCCGTCCAGCTTCCAGCGGCCGGCTTGGGGAAGTGTGCCACCTTGGTTGCCCTTCTTTCTGGTCTCAATCGACTTCGACGCCGAAGGCGTTGATGGCCATCGCCAGTGCGGCGTAGCCACCGATCGTGAAGATCAAATCCATGCGTTGTTGTTCGTCGAGCCGCTCGCACAGGGCGGCCCATGTCCGGTCCGACACGTCGGACTTCTCGTCGAGCTCGTCGACGGCGTCGATCACGGCGCGGTCGAACCCGTCGGGCATCTCGCCGGTCTGGGCGGCGGCGATCTCGGTGTCGGACAGCCCCGCTTCCTTGCCCATCCTGGCGTGGTGTGACCATTCGTAGGCGCACTCGCGCCGGTGGGCCACCCGCAGGATCGCCAGCTCGCGGACGCGCGCCGGCAGGGTGGAGCCGTACAGCAGGTAGCCGCTGAACCGCAGATAGGAGCGGGCCAGCTTCGGGTGGCGCGCCAGCGTGGCCATCAGGTTGCCGGCGTCCTCGGGGTTGCACCGTTCCGGTGACAGCATGACGGACAGCGACGTCCGGACAGCCTCGTCCCACTCGTCGGCGGGCAGTGGCCGCACGCGCACCGGCAGTCTCCTCTCGGACAAAGAGAATCCTATTCTCATTTCCAACCAATAGATTTGCACGATTCGGTCGCCCGGTCAATCCTGGCGCTTAGCTGCGTCGGAGCACCCGCCGTGGGCTGCGCCGGAGTGGCCCGCGGGGGCCGCGCGGCGGTCGGGGATGTTGATTCTCACTTCGCGAGAAGCTAGTTTTCACACCAGTGACGTCGGTGCCCGGCGGGCGATCCGCCGAGGCTGTACGGGGAGCGGGAGCGGCCATGAACAAAGACGACATGATCCTGATCAGCGTCGACGACCACACCGTCGAGCCGCCCGACATGTTCAAGAACCATCTGCCCGAGAAGTATCTGGACGACGCGCCCCGGTTGGTGCACAACCCCGACGGCTCGGACATGTGGAAGTTCCGTGACACGGTGATCCCCAACGTCGCGCTCAACGCGGTCGCCGGCCGGCCCAAGGAGGAGTACGGCATCGAGCCGACGGGCCTCGACGAGATCCGGCCCGGTTGCTACAACGTCGACGAACGCGTCAAGGACATGAACGCCGGGGGAATCCTGGCCTCGATCTGTTTCCCCTCCTTTCCGGGCTTCGCCGGCCGCCTGTTCGCCACCGATGACCCGGAGTTCTCGATCGCGCTGGTGCAGGCCTACAACGACTGGCACATCGACGAGTGGTGCGGGGCGTACCCGGCGCGATTCATCCCGATGGCGATCCCGGTGATCTGGGACGCCGAGGAGTGCGCCAAAGAGGTGCGGCGGGTCGCGAAGAAGGGCGTGCACGCGCTGACCTTCACCGAGAACCCGGCCGCGATGGGCTACCCCAGCTTCCACAACGAGTACTGGAACCCGCTGTGGAAAGCCCTGTGCGACACCAATACCGTGATGAACGTGCACATCGGGTCCTCGGGCCGGCTGGCGATCACCGCCCCTGACGCCCCGATGGACGTGATGATCACCCTGCAGCCGATGAACATCGTGCAGGCCGCCGCGGACCTGTTGTGGTCCCAGCCGGTCAAGGACTACCCGGACCTCAAGATCGCGCTGTCCGAGGGCGGCACGGGCTGGATCCCGTACTTCCTGGAACGCGCGGACCGCACCTACGAGATGCACTCCGCCTGGACGCACCAGAACTTCGGCGGCAAGCTGCCCAGCGAGGTCTTCCGCGAGCACTTCCTGACCTGCTTCATCAGCGACAAGGTCGGCGTCGCCCTGCGCAACATGATCGGCATCGACAACATCTGCTGGGAGGCCGACTACCCGCACAGCGACTCGATGTGGCCGGGTGCGCCCGAAGAGCTGTGGGATGTGTTGTCCATCAACAACGTTCCGGACGACGAGATCAACAAGATGGCGTACGAGAACGCGATGCGCTGGTACTCGTTCGATCCGTTCACCCACATCCCCCGCGAGCAGGCCACGGTCGGCGCATTGCGCAAGGCCGCCGAGGGGCACGACGTGTCCATCAAGGCCAAGGGCCACGCCAAGGACAGCCGCGGCGGCTCGTCGTTCGCGGACTTCGCGGCCAACGCGAAAGCCCTGACCGGCAACAAGGACTGACCGCCACGACGCACGGCGAGCAGACACAGAATCGCGTTGTCAGCGGGCAATTAGTGCGATTCTGTGTCTGCTCGCGCTGAAAGGAGAACCCGCAGTGCCCGGCGCTGGGATGAACTTCGAGCTGACCGACGACCAGGAACTGATCCGCCGCTCCGTCGCCGAGTTGGCGCGCAAGTTCGACGACCAGTACTGGATGGAAAAAGACCAGGCGCACGAATTCCCCACGGAGTTTTACCGCGCCATCGCCGAGGGCGGCTGGCTGGGCATGACGATCCCCACCGAATACGGCGGCCACGGCCTCGGCATCACCGAAGCCACCATCCTGCTCGAGGAGGTCGCCAAATCCGGCGGGGCCATGAACGCGGCCAGTTCGATCCACCTGTCGATCTTCGGGATGCAACCGGTGGTGGTGCACGGCTCCGACGAGCTCAAGGCGCGCACGCTGCCGCGCGTCGCGACCGGCGAGACCCATGTCTGCTTCGGGGTGACCGAACCGGGCGCCGGGCTCGACACCTCGCGCATCACCACGTTCGCCAAGCGCGAAGGGGACCGCTACATCGTCAACGGCCGCAAGGTCTGGATCTCCAAAGCCATGGAGTCCGACAAGATCCTGTTGCTCACCCGCACCCAGAGCTACGACGAAGTCGTCAAGAAGACCGACGGCATGACGCTGTTCCTGACCGACCTCGACCGCACCCGTGTCGACATCCGCCCGATCCGCAAGATGGGCCGCAACGCCGTCAGCTCCAACGAGTTGTTCATCGACAACCTCGAAGTGCCGGTCGAGGACCGCGTCGGCGCGGAGGGCAAGGGCTTCAAATACATCCTCGACGGCCTCAACCCCGAACGGATGCTGATCGCGGCCGAGGCCCTCGGCATCGGCCGGGTGGCGCTCGAAAAGGCGGTGAAATACGGCAACGAGCGCGAGGTCTTCGGCCGGCCCATCGGCATGAACCAGGGCATCCAGTTCCCGCTGGCCGACTCGCTGGCCCGCCTCGACGCCGCCGAGCTGATGTTGCGCAAGGCCACGTGGCTCTACGACAACGGCAAACCCTGTGGCCGCGAGGCGAATACCGCGAAATACCTGTGCGCCGACGCCGGCTTCACCGCCGCCGACCGCGCGTTGCAGACCCACGGCGGCATGGGGTATTCCGAGGAGTATCACATCGCCCGCTACTTCCGTGAGGCCCGGCTGATGAAGATCGCGCCGGTCAGCCAGGAGATGATCTTGAACTTCCTGGGGGCCAACGTGCTCAAGCTGCCGCGGAGCTATTGACCCATCGATGACGGATCCTGTTCTCCTGTCAGCGGATCGCGGCGGCGTACGCACGCTGACGCTGAACCGGCCGCACCGCAGGAACGCCATCGACCCCGAGTTGTGGGTCGCGCTGCGCGACGCGCTCGACGCGGCAGGCAGGGACCGCGGCGTGCGCGCACTGGTGCTCACCGGCGCCGGCGGCAGCTTCTGTTCCGGTGCCGACATCTCCGTTCGCGACGACGTCCACCCGCGGGACAAGCTGCAGCGCCTGACCGATGTGGCGCTGGCGTTGCACGAGCTGCCGGCGGCCGGCCCGCCGGTCGCACTGGCCCAGACCAAGGCCCTGCTCAACGAGGGCGCCGACCGCACCCTGCGCGACGCGCTGGCCAACGAGGCCCGCGCTCAGGTCGTCAACTTCGCCACCGTGGACGTGCCCGCCGCCTATGCCGCCTTCGCCGAAAAACGGGAGCCGTCGTTTACTGGTCAGTGGGCCCTGAAAAAATCGGAGCAATCGGAGTGAACATGCGTGAAACGGTCATCGTCGAAGCGGTGCGCACGGCAGTCGGGAAGCGCAACGGCGGGTTGTCGGGCATGCACGCAGCCGACCTGTCCGCGGTCGTCCTCAACGAACTGCTGGAACGCACCGGCGTCGGCCCGGAGCTCGTCGACGACGTGATCTGGGGATGCGTGTCGCAGGTCGGCGACCAGTCCAGCAACATCGGCCGCTACGCGGTGCTGGCCGCCGGGTGGCCGGAGACCATCCCCGGGACGACGGTCAACCGCGCCTGCGGTTCCAGCCAGCAGGCCCTGGACTTCGCGGTCCAGGCGGTGATGTCCGGCCAACAGGATGTCGTGGTGGCCGGCGGTGTCGAGGTCATGAGCCGGGTGCCGCTCGGTTCGGCCCGGGCGACCGGCATGCCGTACGGCCCTAAAGTCCTGGCCCGCTATGACGACTTCTCCTTCAACCAGGGCCTTTCGGCGGAGCTGATCGCCAAGAAGTGGGGCCTGTCCCGCGCGCGGCTCGACGAATACTCGGCGCGGTCCCACGAACTGGCCGCCGCGGCCCAGGACCGCGGCGCCTTCACCGACCAGATCGTGCCGGTCTTCACCGAGGGCGGGGCCGTCGTCACCGCCGACGAGGGCATCCGGCGCGGGACCAGCGTCGAGAAGCTGGGCACGCTCAAGCCGGCGTTCGTCGAGGACGGGGTGATCCATGCGGGCAACTCCTCGCAGATCTCCGACGGGGCCGCCGCGCTGCTGGTGACCACCTCGCAGATGGCGATCGAACTCGGGTTGACGCCGATCGTGCGCTACCGCGCGGGTGCGGTCACCGGCGCCGATCCGGTGCTCATGCTCACCGGCCCGATCCCGGCGACCGAGAAGGTGCTGAAAAAGGCCGGCGTCGCGCTGTCGGAGGTGGGCGTGTTCGAGGTGAACGAGGCCTTCGCGCCGGTCCCGCTGGCGTGGCTGGCCGAGACGGGCGCCGACGCGGGGCTGGTCAACCCGCTGGGCGGCGCCATCGCCCTGGGGCACCCGCTGGGCGCTTCCGGTGCGGTGCTGATGACGCGCATGGCGCACCACATGCGCGACCACGGGATCCGCTACGGCCTGCAGACCATGTGCGAGGGGGGCGGCACGGCCAACGCCACGCTGGTGGAGCTCGTCGGTTAGCGGGGCGCGACGCCCGCCGAAAAACAGCTCGGGTGAGACCCTTGTCACAGTCGCCAAACCAACCTACTGTGTGTTCACTAGGTTGTTCAGTCCGGCGAACGAAGGAGTGCCGTGGCCGACACGCGGCGGTACGACACGCTCCTCGCCAAGGGCGAGGACCGCAAGCAGCGGATCCTCGAGGTCGCCCAGCGCCTGCTCATCCGCAACGGCTGGCGCAACACGACGCTGGCCCAGATAGCCGGCGAGGCCGGGGTGACCCCCGCGGGACTGCTGCACCACTTCGAATCCAAGGAGCAGTTGCTGCACGCGGTGCTCGACGCGCGCGACCTCGACGACGAGGTGCACGCCGACCGGACCGGCGACCTGCTCGCCCAGATCGCCCAGGTCGCCGACCGCTTCCACCGGGCCCCCGAACTGGTGGGCACGTTCACGGTGCTGTTGGTGGAGAACATCCTTCCCGAAGCCCCGCTGCACGACCGCATGCTGGCCAGGCACCGGGCCGCGGTCGACATCGTCGCCGACCTCATCCGCGGCGGCCAGGCCGACGGCCGCTACCGCACGGACATAGACCCCGCCATCAAGGCAGTGGAGATTCTCGCCTTCGTCCACGGAATGGAAACCACATGGTTGCTCGACCCTTCAATACCGCTCACCGAGGTGTTCAAGCAGTACGCCGAGACGTTGGCGAGGGACTTCGCGCCCCCGACGACGGGAGAGACGAGCGCGACGACATGAGGTACCGGCTCGACGTGGTGGCCACCGGCGTCGCCGACGTGGCCAGGTTTGCCGGCGGCTGGCTCTTCGACCGCGCAATGGCGGGATGGGACGTCACGGTGCTGGTCGCCGATCACCCCGACCCCCGGCCGCTGCAGATCCTCGGTGCGCGGGTGCTCGACCTGGAGGACGTCTTGGCGACGATGGAATCCCGTCCGCGCCCGCAGGCCCTGGCGGCCGCGGCGGATCTGTTCGGGTGCGACGCCCGGGTGCGCCAGGGCGTGTTGCAGGCCCTCGACCACGGCGTCACGGAGGTCACTTTGTGGGGGGAGGACTGGCCGGCCGAGCTCGACGAGAGCGTGGGCCTGGTTCAGCACCGCCTGAGCATGGCCGCCCAGATCTTCAAGTCCCAGGCGCTGGCCGCGGCGGCCGTGCCGCACGGCTCGATCGGCCATACCGAAACGTTCCGCAGCGGACTGCTGGCCTGGCCGTCGGTGGCCGCCGATCTGGTGCCCGCCGGCTAGACGGTATGGGCAGGCTGGGGCCTCGCTGCATGTGATCGTGGGTTGCCGACAGGAATCAGGTCCTGGCCGGTAGAGCCACAAGATGTAGGAGGCCCCAGTGAAACGTCATCGTACGAGTGTTGGGTTGGATGTGCACGCACGATCAGTGGTCGCGTGCGCCTTGGACGGGGACACCGGGGAGGTGTTCGAACGGCGATTGACCCCGGACTATCGGGATGTCCTGGACTGGCTGCGGTCGCTGCCGGGCAGGGTGGCGGTGACGTATGAGGCGGGGCCAACCGGGTTCGGGTTGGCCCGGTTTCTGCTGGCCGCGGGGGTGATGTGTCTGGTGGCTGCGCCGTCGAAGCTGCAGCGCCCATCAGGGGATCGGGTCAAGACCGACGCCCGTGATGCCGCGCATCTGGCCCGGTTGCTGCATCTGGGACAAATCGTGGCGGTCACGATTCCCAGCGCGGATCAGGAAGCAGCCCGCGATCTGGTGCGCGCCCGTGAGGACTGCCGCGGCGATCTGATGAGTTCCCGGCACCGGGTATCGAAACTGCTGCTGCGCCAAGGGATCATCTACTCCGGCGGGCGGACTTGGACCGGTAAGCACGAGGCATGGCTACGGGCGCAACGCTTCGAAGCCACCCCATTGCAGCTGGCTTACGACACCGCCCTGGATACGATGCTGGCCACCGTTGATCGCCGCGACCGACTCGATGCCGCGATCGCCGAACTGGCCGCCGGCAGTGCCTACACGCCGGTGGTCACGCGGTTGGGCTGCTTGCGTGGGGTCTCGACGTTGACCGCGTTCGGGCTGGCGGTCGAGATCGGTGACTGGGGCCGGTTGACCGGGCGCTCAATCGGGGCCTACCTCGGGCTGGTGCCATGCGAGTACACGTCGGGGAATTCACGCTCGCAGGGATCGATCACCAAGACCGGCAACGGCCATGCCCGCCGGTTGCTGATCGAAGCGGCCTGGCACCACCGTCAACCGTATCGGCCCGGGGTAGATCTGCGGCGGCGCTGGGATGCCGCCAGCCCGGCAGCACGGGCGCGGGGCCAGCAAGCCAACCGGCGTCTGCACCACCGCTGGGTGTCCTTCGATGCCCGCAAGAAGCGTCCCGTGGTCGCCAACACCGCCATTGCCCGGGAACTGGCCGGCTGGTGCTGGTCGCTGGCTGTGCTCGACACCTGAGCACCGGCCCATAACTGTCCGAACAACCCGGTGGTGGCGGCAGCGCCTGGGAGTGACCCGCGAACGCCCTATGAGCAATCATGTTGCAGTGCAGTCTGATTACGCTCGATCTCTAGACCCGCGATCCACTCCAGCAGAACAGTCCGTCCTGCGGTAACCAACCCGCGAATATCAGACTTGACGACGCGTCGACACACGACACGCTCGCCATCCACCCAAAGTCAGTTCGGTCAACGGAAGCGGCGTCCCGGCGACGGTCGAGGACGCCGCTTCCCCCTGCGGTCTTGACAAAACCGATTCCATATCAGGGCGGGCGAGCGCCGCCGGCGCCCTCGTTGACGACGAACGCGTGCGTATGGAAATGTAATACTCATCTGCGAGAGGCACGTTCTCACAACCGAGATTCGAGGAGCGGGAGATGACCGAGGAATTCTCCGAGTTGGACTTCTTCCGCGGCGCCGAGCTCATCGCAGACCCGTACCCCTACTATGAGGCGCTGCGTCAGCGGTGTCCCGTGACGCGGGAAAGCCATCACGACGTCACCATGATCACCGGTTGGGACGAGGCGTGCGCGGTGCTCAACGACGCCGAGACGTGGTCCTCATGCATCTCGGTGACCGGCCCGTTCCCGGGCTTCCCGGTAAGCCTCGAGGGTCTGGAAAACAGTGACATCACCGAGCTGATCGAGAAACATCGGGACGAGTTGCCGTTCAGCGACCAGCTTCCCACCCTCGACCCGCCGACCCACACCAACCACCGTTCCCTGATGATGCGGCTGATCACCCCCAAGCGCCTCAAGGAGAACGAGGACGCCATGTGGGCGCTCGCCGATCAGGCGCTCGACGAATTCCTCGCGCCCGGGCACGGCGAATTCATCAGGGGCTTTGCCGGCCCGTTCACGCTGCTGGTGATCGCCGACCTGCTGGGCGTGCCGATGGAGGACCGCGACAAGTTCGTCCGGGGCATCGCGGAGCACGCAGGCGGCGGCATCGGCGGCACCAAGGGGTCGTTGGCCCACAGCCCGCTGGAGTTCCTCTACGGCTTGTTCTCCGACTACGTCGCCGACCGCCGCCGCGAACCCCGCGACGACGTGCTGACCGGCCTGGCCACCGCGACCTTCCCCGACGGCTCGACTCCCGACGTCGAAGACGTGGCCCGGGTCGCCAGCAATGTCTTCTCGGCCGGCCAGGAAACCACCGTGCGCCTGCTGGGTGCGGCCCTGCAGATTCTCGGGGAGCGCCCCGACATCCAGGCGCAGTTGCGCAAGGACCGCAGCCTGATCCCGAACTTCATCGAGGAGGCGCTGCGCATCGAGAGCCCGGTGAAGGGCGATTTCCGGATTAACCGGATGCCCGTCAACGTCGGCGGAGTCGACCTCCCTTCGGGCACCACCGTGATGATCGTGCAGGCGGCCGCCAACCGCGATCCGCGCCGGTTCGAGGACCCCGCCACTTTCGACCCCGCCCGCAAGAACGCGCGTCAGCACATCGCCTTCGGGCGAGGCATCCACAGCTGCCCTGGCGCGCCGCTGGCCCGGGCCGAAACCCGGGTGGCCCTCGAACGCCTGCTCGACCGCACCTCGGACATCAGGATCGACGAGCGCGTGCACGGCCCGGCCGATGACCGCCGCTACCAATACGTTCCGACCTACATCCTGCGCGGCCTGACCGAGCTGCACCTGGAATTCTCGGCATGAGGGTCTGGGTCGACGACCAGCGCTGCCGCGGCCACGGCGTCTGCGTCACGTTGTGCCCGGAGGTTTTCAGCCTGACCGACGACGGCTACGCGGAGGCCATGGAGTCCGAGGTCCCCACGGAGCAGGAGGCGGCGGTCGGGGAGGCCATCGACTGCTGCCCCGAGCAGGCCATCAGCAAAACCTGACGCGGGTAAGGAGATTCGAGTGGCAAAAGGGTACGTGATCCTCACCGAGGCCATCAGGGATCCGGAGGGCATGAAGGCCTACGCCCAAGCCGCCGGAACCGCGATGGCCGGCGCCACCATCCTGGCGGTGGACACCGCGCCCAAGGTCATCGAGGGCACCTGGCACGGCGACCAGACCGTGGTGCTGGAGTTCGAATCGGTCGAGGCCGCGCGTGCGTGGTACGAGTCCGAGGGTTACCAGAAGGCGGCGAAGCTGCGCCAGGCGGCGGCCGACTGCAACGCGGTGATCATCAGCGGCTTCGAAATGCCTTCGGCCCCCGGCTGATCACTCTTCCACGATCGAGATCGCCTGCCGCGGGCATTGACGCACGGCCTCGCGGATCTGCGCCTCGCTCTCGGGGGTGACTTCCGACTGCAGGACGCTCAGCATGTCGTCGTCGCCGAGCTGAAAGACCTCCGGGATGATGCCCATGCACACTCCGTTGCTTTCGCACAGGCCCCAGTCGACTTCGATCTTCTTCACGCCCAACCCCCTCAGCGCAGCACCTTGACGGGTACGTTCTGCCAGCCCGCGACGTTCTGCATGTGGACGCGCTGCAGGCCGTCCCAGTCCAGCTCGTAGCGGGGCATGAAGTCGAGCAGCTTCTCCAACGCGATCCTGCTTTCCAGGCGGGCCAGTGCCGCGCCGAGGCAACTGTGAATCCCGTACCCCAGACCGAGGTGCTGCGCCTCGGTCTGGTCGCGCTCGATGTCGAAGGTGTCGGCGTCGGTGAAGGCTTCCGGGTCGCGGTTGGCGGCGGCACCGCAGAGGAACACGGGCTTGTGCGCCGGGATCACGCCGCCGCTGACGTGCGCCTCCTTGAGCGTCCAGCGGACGTTGTATTGCACCGGTCCCTCGTAGCGCAGCAACTCTTCCACGGCGCCGGGGACCTTGTCCCGGTCCTCCTGCAGTTTCTGCCACTGGTCGGGGTGCTGTGCGAAGATCACCGCCGCGTTGCCCATCAGCTTGGTGACGGTCTCGGCGCCGGCGCCGCCCAGAAGCGTTGCGAAACCGCAGATCTCGATGTCGTCGAGCTGGCGCAGCTGACCGTCCTCGCCGGGGATCTCGGCGGCGATCAGCCGGCTGATCATGTCGTCCTGCGGGTTTTCGCGCCGCTCCTGCACGAGGGTGAAGTAGTACATCGCGGTGTCGATGTTGGCCTGCATGCCGGCCTCACTGACCTCGATCTGCCCGGGGTCGCGGTGCAGGCTGGTGTCGATCCAGTGCCGCACCTGCTGGCGGTACTCCTCGGGAACCCCGGCCATCCGGGTGATGACCTCCACCGGGAACGGCCCGGAGAAGTCCTGCACGACGTCGAAGCGGTCGGGGTCGGCCGCGCCCAGGTACTTGTCGATGACCTCGATGATCGTCTCGCGCTGGGACTGAATGGCCCTGGGGGTGAAGGCCTTGTTGAGCAGGCTGCGCATGTGCCGGTGCTCGGGCGGGTCCATGAAGATGATCGACTTCTGCTCGGCGGGGATGCCCTTGCGCACCATCGCCAGGTCGCAGCCCCGCGCCGAGGAGTAGGTCTCGAAGTCCTTGAACGCGGCCGCGACGTCCTCGTGGCGGGTCAGCGCGTAGAAGTCCTCTTTCTCGTCGTAGTACAGCGGCGCTTCCGCGCGCATCCGTCGATAGATGTCGAACGGATTGTTGAAGTACTCCTCGGAGAACGGATCGAAGACGACCTGAGGCTTGGTCACTGCACACTCCCTCGTGTCAGCTGCGGGCCGGAACCGTTACGGTTGAATGCCTGACTGTAACGCTAACGGTAGCGGTTCGAGCGCGCAGCCGAAAGAACCAAAAACGTGCCATGTCGTCGCGGTTCCGGGGCCGTCGCGGGTGGCTGCCTCAGGCGCTATTCGTGTCGCCCGCAGGGGCGGGCTTTCGCTTCTCCGGCGAATCCGTCGCGGGTTCGATGCTGGAAATGATCATTGCCAGCCAGGCGCCGTAGAGGTCTTCGCCGTCGAGGTGGCTGGCCAGGGTGATGCCCTCGTTGGTGGCCAGCAACACCCGCGCCATTGTCGGCGCCGGTACGCGCAGTCGTCCGCCCAAGCGCGCCACCCCCTCGGTCAGGTAGTCGCTGAGCCAGCGGACCGTCTCGCGCCGCTGGGCGGCCACGCGTTCGCGGGCCTCGGGACTGCGCAGCAGGAAAAGGGTGAATTCGTGCCCCAGCGCGGCCTGGTCGGTCCCGTCTTTGCTCATCAGGTCCCGCCAGCGATCCGCCAGCTCGCCCACGTCGACTTCCTCGAGGCTGTGGGCCGAGGAGATGACGTCGGCGAAGCCGTCGAGGAACCGTTGCCGATGGCGCTCGATGAGCGCGAGGAACAACTCCTCCTTGCCGCCGAAATGGGCGTAGATGGCGCCCCGGGTGTAGCCCGCCGTGTCGGCGATGTCCTCGAGGGCGGCGCCGCTGAAGCCCTTGCGCGCGAACAGTTCCTCGGCCGCATCGAGCAGCAGGGTGCGGGTGTGCTCGACGCGTCTCTCCCGGGTCCAGCGTTCGGCCATCGGGTCATTCTCCCAGATCGGGCGGGCCGGCAGGGCCCCGGACGACGTCGATCCCGTTGCGATATACATCCTTGTATCTAAGATACGGCGACGTATAAGGTGATGGGTGCCACAGTCCCGAGGCGCGTCGAGGAGGACAAGCCATGTCAACGGATTTCGTCGAGACCGCACGGCCCGGCGACTGGGTGGACACCGTCGGCGCCCTGCCCGACGACCATGACCTCTATCCCACGCGGATTCCGACCGACCGCTACACGTCGGCCGAGTTCCAGCGGCGCGAGCGGGAAGCGATCTGGATGCGGGTGTGGCAGATCGCCGGGCGGGTCGACGACCTGCCCAAGGCCGGGGACTGGAAGGTCTACCAGGTCTTCGACCAGTCGTTCATCGTGGTGCGGGGCAGGGACGAGAAGCTGCGCGGCTTCGTCAACGCGTGCCGGCATCGCGGCAACATGCTGTGTAGCGGCACCGGGAACGCCAAGCGGGGGTTCCTGTGCCAGTACCACCTGTGGTCCTACGACCTCGAGGGCAGGATGCGGGGGGCCCTGCGGGAGCGGGAGAACTCCGTCACCGGTGAGGCCAAGGAAGAGAACGGGCTGCTGCCGGTGTCCGTCGACACCTTCGGTGGCTTCATCTTCCTCAATCCCGACCCGGACGCCGCACCGCTCGCCGAGTTCCTCGGCCCGGAGGTCGCGGAGCTGCTGGCGCCCTACCACCTCGAGCAATTCACCACCGTCATGGACGTCCGCGAGGCCATCGGCTGCAACTGGAAGGTCGTCATGGACGCCTTCAACGAGGGCTACCACATCAACGGCATCCACCCGCAACTGCTGCGCGTCATCGCGATCGACCCCGCCAAGAGCCGCTACCGGTTCTTCGAGAGGCACAGCGTGGCCGTCGCGCCGTTCGAGGTGCAGGGCGCCGGCGCGCAGGCGCAGGTCGACGGCATCATGGATCTGCCCGAGACGTTCCCCTCGACGGCCGCCGTACTGCCCCGCTTCGAGCAACTCGTCGGCGAGTACCGCGCCGCCGACGGATCGGTGGACTTCCCGGACGGCGTCAACGCCCGCAAGCTGCTGCAGCAGGCCACCCGCGACACCCTGACCGGCATGGGCCTGGACGTCAGCGGGCTGACCGACGCGCAGATGAGCGACAACCAGGGCTGGGTGCTGTTCCCGAACTTCTTCATGACCGTCCGCGCCGGCGAGTGCCACGTCATCATGGCGTTCCCGCACCCCGACGGCGACCCCAACCGCTGCATCTGGCACGTCAGCAGCTACATGTACCTGCCCGACGAGCACCGGGATGCCTTCCGCGCGAGCCCGATCGACGTCGACGAGCCGGGCAGCTACAAGTATTTCGAGGCGCTGCAACAGGATTACGAGCAGATGCCACGCCAACAGATCGGCCTGCGCAACGGCAGGCTCGACCACATGTCCCTGGTCAAGGAGGAAGTCGTCATCGCCTACTACCACTCGGTCCTGGACCGCTACCTCGCGGAAGGCGGGAAATGACGGCGACTCTCGACGAACGCCTCGCCCTGCACCGCCGCATGGCCGAGGCCTACCGCAACGCTTATCTGCGCCAGGGGATTCAGGATGGGGAGGCGTTCGTCGACGTCTGGAAGTTCGCCGCCGACGCGATGTATGCGTCGCCGTACTTCACCGGCGACCGGGCCTTCCTGCTCAGCGAGTTCCCCGAGGAGTCGGCGCGGGCGTCGACGATGGAGGCCAAGGCGTACTCGCTGACGTTCCCCGACTGGAAGCCGGCCGACTTCAAGTACTGGCCCGCCGACAACGGGTTCGTGATGAAGACCCGGTGGGAAGGACACACCAAAGACGGCACCAAGATGGGCTTCTACTCCTACAGCTTCGTCGAGACCAACGACGACGGCGAGGTGATCCGCTGGGAGACCCACGTCAACGACGAGTACAGCGCCTTCCTGGACGTGGCGATCGGCGTGCACGGCCCCTTCCACGGCACCTCCGCCTACGTCGAGGCCCTCGAGCGGTGCCTTGCCGCCGCCGGCGTGTCGGTCTGAGAGGAAAGCGATCACAGTGCTGAGAGACATTTCCGAGGTCATCGACGACTACGCCGGCCGTTCCCGCACCGTGCTGCAGTACGGCCTGACCACCAAACGCCTTGTCGACGAGGCGAAAAAGCCCGGCTTCTCGTCCGAAAGCTGGGCGCCGCTGGCCGCGCTGGTGGCCACCGAGGAGTTCGAGCGGGTCGGCGCCTTCAAAGAAGTGATGGACTGGCCCGCCTACGTCGACTTCCTGACCAACTGGGCGATGTCCTCGGAGTGGGAATGCTCGCTGCGGCGCATCACCGAGACGCCCGACGCGGTGTTCCTCGAGCTCGAGGAACGCAGCCGCATCGGCGAATTCGCCAACTCGGTCAACTCGCTGTCGGTGTACGCGTTCGACGACGCCGGCAAGATCCGGCGCATCGACCTGTACCTGCAGATGGAGCTGCCGCCCGCCGAGATGCTGAAAAGCTTCGAAGGAGCCGAGACCTCGGAATGACCGACATCGACTCCGTCGGCTTCTCCACCGACAACGAGCTGCCGGCCGACCCGTACCTGCCGACGTTCATCCTGCGTGGGCTCACGCGGCTGCGCATCCGCTTCGAATAGGGTTCGGGCTTATGCCTTTCGAGGGAACCACCGCGATCGTCACCGGTGGCGCATCGGGCCTGGGCCTGGCGATCGCGGAGGCGCTCGTCGCGCGCGGCACCAGCGTCGCGATCTTCGACGTCCAGCGCGACCAGTTGGCCGCCGAGGTGGCCCGCCTGCGCGCCGGGGGCGCCAAGGTTGCCGGCCACGTCGTCGACGTCTCCGACCGCGGCCGGGTCCGGGCCGCCGTCGGCGACGTGCGCGCCGAACTCGGTCCGGTGCTGATCCTGGTCAACAACGCCGGCATCGAGCAGTTCGGCAAGTTCGCCGAGATCACCGATGACGAGTGGGACCGCATCATGGCCGTCAACCTGCGTGGGCCGTTCATCTGCACCCAGGAGGTGCTGCCGGACATGACGGCTGCCAAATGGGGCCGCATCGTGAACATCTCGTCGTCGAGCGCGCAGGGCGGCCAGGCGCGCATGGCGGCATATGTCAGCTCCAAGGCGGGGCTGATCGGGCTTACCAAGAGCTTGGCGCTCGAGCTGGGCCCCAAGGGGATCACCGTCAACACCGTGCCGCCCGGCATGGTGGTCACCCCGATGCTGGAAAAGGCCATCGCCGAGGGGCGGTTCACCGCCAGCCTCGAGCACTTCGCCTCCATCACGCCCGTGCGCCGGGCCGGCCGGCCCGAGGACATCGCCAACGCCGTAACCTTTCTGTGCGCCGACGAATCCTCTTACATCACCGGCCAAGTCATCCCCGTCAACGGAGGCCGCAGGACATGACCACCCCCGAACAGCGCCTGCAACCGCTACCCGCCGAGCAGTGGGGCGACGCGGAATACGCCGCGTTCGGTGCCCTGCTCGGTCTGCCGGGCGACCAGGTGCCCAGGGCCGGCTCGGGGGAGCCCTACGATCCGTTGCGGTTCGACATCATCGGGCTGCTGGCGCGCCACCCGAAGATGGCCCGCACGTTCTTGACGTTCAACGGGTTTCTGCTGCAACGGGGCGAATTGCCGGCACGGCTGCGCGAGCTGGTGATTCTCCGGGTCGCGCAGACCCGGCGGTCGGCCTACGAATGGGGACAGCACGTCAGAATGGCCGAGCGACACGACATTACCGCGGACGACATCACGCGTCTGGCCGCCGGTAACGAGGGCTTCGAGGGCGCGGACCGCCTGGTGCTGGAGTCGGCCGACGAGATGCTCGCCGAGGGCCACGCGCGCTGGGAGACCTGGCAGGCGTTGACCGATACCCTCGGCGAGCACGCCGCGATCGAATTCATCTTCGTCGTCGGCGTCTACGTGCTCTCGGCGATGGCTTTCGAAACGTGGCGGCTGCCGCCGGTGCCGGGTACCGCGCCGCTGCCCGACTGACCGTTCCGGTCGACGTCGATGGCCGTGATGACGTCGTCCAGCACACCGAGGCCGGTGCCGAGTTCCCCGGCTACACGGCGCACCACGGCCACGTCCTTGGCGACGAACTCACCGACCATCTCACCGAACGACGCCACGGAGCCCCTCGCCGCGACCAGGCTCAGCACCCGGCTGCTCGCGCTGCCATGGGCCAGCGCTTCCAGCAGCACCGGCTCCGGCAGGCCGATGCGCTCACCCAACCGAACCGATTCCCCAAGCAGGCCAATGTGTCCGGCGAACAGCGCGTTGTTGACCAGCTTCACCTTCTGTCCGGCGCCGCAGGGGCCGACGTGCAGGACCGGATCGCCGTAGCACGCCAGCACCGGTCGCACCCGTGCCACCGCGTCGTCGGGACCGCCCACGAACAGCGTGACCCCGCCGGCCGCGATGTCGTGCGGGCCGCCGCTGACGGGGGCGTCCACGACGCCGACGCCGTCGGCCCGTTCGGCGATCGCCTCCATCGTCCGCGGGCTCGCAGTGGTGTGCACCACCAGCGCCGAACCCGGTGGCATGGCCGCCGGCAGTGCGCCGTCGAGGCAGATCTCGCGCACCTGGTCGTCGGTGAACACGCACAGCACCACGACGTCGGCCTGCGCGGCCGCTGCGGTCACATCCGCAACCGCGCTGGCGCCGAGTGTCTCGAGATCGCGGCGCTTTTCGGCGGTGCGGCCCAGGGCGCGGACATCGTGACCGGCCGCGACGAGCCGGGCCACCATGGGCCGTCCCATCCGGCCCGCACCGACGAACCCGACTCTCACCGGGGATGGCCCATCAGCGCCAGCGTGGCGTCCGCGGCGGCGAGCACGGCCCCGGCGTCGCCCGCGGCCCGGCCGGCGAGGTCGACGACGAGCCGGACGTCCTTCTGCAGCAGCGCCCCGGCCACACCGGCGAGGCGTTCGAGGCCCCCGATGCCGCCGAGCGCGTTGAGCGCGAAGCTGTTCCCGCTGCTGCGGGAGACGACCTCGGTGAGGCGGTCCGGGTCGACACCGAGCGCGCGGGCCAGCGACAGGGCAGTGGCCGCAGTGCCGAGGTTGGCGGTGAACAGCAGGTTGTTGAGCAGTTTGGTGGTCTGCCCGGAGCCCAGCTCGCCGAGGTACACGACGGGGTCGGCGTAGGTTTCGAAAACCGGGCGGCAGCGCTCGACGACGCCGGCGTCACCGCCGGCCATCACCAGCAGCCGCCCCGCCTCCGCCGCCGGGCCGCCGCCGCTCACGGGCGCGTCGACGACCGACACCCCTTGCGCAGCGGCCTTCTTCGCCAGGTCCCTGCAGGTGTCGGGGTGTACCGTGCTGTGCACCGCGATGACGCTGCCCGGTTTCATCGAAGCCAGCACGCCATTTTCGCCGCAGGCGATCTCGTAGACGTCGGCGTCGCCCACGACGCACAGGCACACCAGCTCGCAGGCCGCGCCGAGCTCGGCCGGTGACTCGACCACCGACGCCGCGGTGCCGGCGAACGGCTCCAGCGTCGCGGGCCTGCGCGCCCACAGCGTGGTCGGGTAGCCGCCCTCGATGATCCGGCGTGCCATGGGCCCACCCTGGCTGCCCAGTCCGATGAATCCGATCCTCATCCGGAACCCCCGTTCGGCGAGTGGGCGGCCACGCATTCGTCGGCGAACGAGAGGACCTTCGCGTGGTACTGCGCGGCGGTGTGGCCGAGGCTGAGGTTGTGTCCCGCCTGCGGCTGCCGGTGGACGGTGAACCGTGGCGCCCCGGAGAACAGGGCCGCGATCTCGTCCATCGCCGAGCCGTCGTTCTGCCAGACCTTTTCGTGATCGGCGATGCTGAACTGCACGGGGACGCGCACGGCGGGGGCGAGCGCGGCGAAGTCGTGGCGGACCCAGTCCGCGACCATGTGTTCCTCGTAGGCCGGTGCCGTCGGCGACACCGTGGCGCCGTTCAGGACCTCGGGCGGGTAGAGCTCCTCCGGGTGCCACAGCAGTTCGCGCAGCCCGGCCGGACGGCGTTCGCGCGTCGCGGCTTTCAGGATGTCGCGGGCCTCGGGGTGATACTGCCGGCCGGTGCCCGCCAGTTCCATACCCAGCAAGCCCGCGCCGCGCTCGTCGGCGCCCATCCGCACCGCGAGTTCGCAGCCGCCGGAATGGCCCATCAGGAACACCCCGGCACCGCGTGGCCGTTCCCCGAGGATGCGATCCACCGCCCCGTAGGCGAGGTCGACCCGTTGCTCCGGCCGGACCATCGCCTCGGGGTAGGGCGCCGAGCTGCCGTAGCCGGGCCGGTCGAGCGCCACGACGGTGAACCCCGCTGCCGCACCGGACCGTAGCAACGACGACGATGGGTGGCCCGGGCAGTCGAAATACATTGCCGTGGTGCCGCCGCCGTGGATGGCCACGATCACGGCTATGGGCGACTCGGCCTCGGCGACCAGCGCCGACATCGGCACCCCGTCGACGATGACGAGCCGCGGCCGCACCGCCTGGTTCATGCGTCCGACCGCAGGAGGAGGACGCCGCTGGGGGTGAGGCCGCCGCTGCTGACCACGCCGACGCGGGCGTCGGCGACCTGGCGATCGCCGGCCTCGCCGCGCAACTGGGTGACCGCCTCGTGGATGAGCCCCATGCCGTGGGTGCGGCCGTGCGAGAGCTGGCCGCCGTGGGTGTTGAGGGGCAGCTGGCCGTCGCGGGCGATGTTCTTGCCGCCGTCCAGGAACTCCTTGGCCTCACCTATCCCGCAGAAGCCGAGCGCCTCGATCCAGGACAGGCAGTTCATGGTGAACCCGTCGTAGAGTTCGGCGATGTCGACGTCGTCGGGCCGCAGCGACGTGCGCGTCCACACGTGCGCAGCCTGGCCCAGGACCTGCGGCTCGTGGGTCAACGTGCTCTGGTCCCAGTCGATCCGCTCGATGATCTGCGTTCCGACCGCCTCCACCAGGACCGGCGGCTTGGCCAGGTCCCGGGCGGCATCGACGGCGGAGACGATGACGGCGATCGCGCCGTCGCAGGGCACGTCGCAGTCGTACAAACCGAACGGCGTGGTGATCGGACGCGCGTTCAGATAGTCGTCCATCGTCATCGGCGACCGGTACACGGCGGTCGGGTTCAGCTCGGCGTTGGCCCGCTGGTTCAGTGCGATCCAGCCCAGCGTCTCTTTCGTGGTGCCGTAACGGTGAAAGTGCCGCTGCGCGTTCATCGCCAGGGTGTGCGCCGCCGACGTGGCGCCGAACGGGTACATCCAGCCGGCCATGCGTCCCATGGACGGCGCGATCTTGCCCTGCTTCATCAGCTCGTTGAATGTCGCTTCCCACAGCGTCCGGAAGCACAGCACGTGGCGCGCCAGCCCGCCGGCGACCGCGAGCATCGCGGCGATCACCGATCCGCCCGGCCCGAACGTCTCGATGCCGCCGTTGTGCCAGGTCGGCCGGATGCCCAGCGCCGCCTCCAGCGCGGTCACCCCGCCCTCGCCGAACCCGCCGAGATTCCCGCCGCCGGGGTAGGTGGACAACCCGTCGATGTCGGCGAGCGTCAACCCGGCGTCGGCGACGGCCGCCTCGCACGCCTGCACGGTCAGCGACAGCGGCGGTTCCATCAACCGGCGCCCGATCGGCGACATGCCGATGCCGGTCAGGGCGACCTTGTCCTCGAATTTGTCGGTGGTCAGCCTGGGCCGGACGTGTTCGGAAAAGCGTTCCGGCGCAATCTCGTCGACGGGCAGGGGGCCGGGCTCGGCGTCGGCCACCGGCCGGAACAGCGGAAGCCAGACGTCCTCGTGCTGCTCGAAGAGAACCTCGACCTGCTGGCCGAGTTCGAGCCCGTCAAAGTCGCATTCGACGATGTTGGTGGTCAGCCGGATCCGCGGATCCTCGGCGAGGGCCACCTGCGCGACCACGTACGGCGCCGGCATGCCGGGCAGGCTGAACCGGTGGTTCACCGTGAACCCGGCCAGCGTCGCCTTGCCGGAGACGGCCCGGATCCCCATGTCACGGGACCGGCAGTACCGGCACACCGGGGCCGGCGGGTGGATCAGCGATGCGCACGCCCGGCATTCCTGCAGCCGCAACGCGCCGTCGGCGCCCGACGTCCAGAAGAACTCGTTGTCCTGCGTGACCAGCGGCAGGGGTCGGCCGGTCAACGCGTGAAACCCCATTCGGCTTCGTTGGACTCGACTTTGAGGTGCGCGGCGGGATCCGCGTCCCCGTTGAGCGGCGGGGACACGTCGTCGGGCCGGCGTTCGTCGAGCTCCATGATCGCGTGCACGGGGCAGTCCATCAGAGCCCGCATGACGTCGTCGCGGTCGGCGTCGGCGACGGTGCCGTCGCCGATCACGCAGGCGTATCCCCAGTCGTCGAGCGAGAAGTAGCCCGGCGCATGCTGGGCGCAGATGCCGAACCCGTCGCACAGGGTGCGGTCGAGGTGGATCTTCAGGGGTTTGGTCATGCCGGGATCACCGCCTCGACCTCGTAGGGCCGTTCGGCCCGGAACGGGTCGAGACCGCATGCCTCGCAGGCGTTGTCGAGATGGCGGGCGACCTCGTCCGGAAATTGGGCGAGCAGGCTCGCCGCCACGTTGGTCGCAGCGTCCAGCGTGGCGCAGGCACCGCGGCCGCGCAGCGTCACCGACCAGCGTTGCAGCCGGCCGAGGTCTTCGGCGGTGGCGGCGCCGTCCCGCAGCGCGCCGGTGACCGCGGCCATCGCCGCGGTGCCGTTGAAGCACGAGCCGCACTGCCCGGCGTTCTCGCGGTCGAAGTAGGTCAGCACCGACGCGGCGACCGCGACCGGGCAGTCGTCGGTGAGCACCGTGATCGCCCCGCACCCCAGGCCGCTGCCGAGGCCGCGCAGCGTCTCGTGATCCAGGGTGGCGTCCAGCACGCCGCGGTTGAGCAGCCCGGCGAAGTAACCGCCCAGCAGCGCGCCCCGCACCCGCTCGGGCGAAACGCCGTGCAGGGCGAGGAGTTCGGCGAACGGCAGGCCGTACGGGATCTCGTAGAGGCCGGGCTGCCGGCCCCCGCCGGACAGCGTCGCCAGGAAGGTTCCGGGTGACGACGAGGTGCCCAGCGAGCGGAACTCCGCCGCGCCGCGGCGCTGCAGGTGGGGCAGGTTGGCCAGGGTCTCGACATTGCTGACCAGGGTGGGCCGCCCCCCGACGCCGGCTTCGAACGGACGTGGCGGCTTGTCCGTCGGCTTGGCCGGGCCGCCGTTGATGAAGCGGGTGACCGCGGTCTCCTCGCCGGAGATGTAGGTCGGCTCGACGTCCCACAACTCGACCGTGAGGTCCCCCAGCGCGCCGGGTTCCAGTTCGGTCAGGGCGGTTTCGACGCTGCGCGCGGATTCCGGGTCGGAGACGTAGACGTGGGAGCGGCTGGTGCCCACCATCGCCGCGGCAAGCCGCAGCCCGTCGAGCACCAGGTGCGGCCGGTGCCGCAGCAACCAGCGGTCCTTGATCGACGCCGGCTCGCCCTCCTCGCCGTTGGCGACCACGACGGCGCCCCGGCGGGCGCGCCCGTTGTCGCGCACCGCGCGCAGCTTCACCGCGAGCGGGAAGGCCGCACCGCCACGGCCCTGCAGGCCGCTGCGCTCGACTTCGTCGAGCAGCTCGTCGGGGGCCGCAAGCGCTTGATAGCCGCCGCGCGCCCGGTACGTGGCGTAAGCCTCACGCGCGCGGCCGGGCTCGTCGCCGAGCAGCCGCGGCGGACACCCGGGCCAGGCGGTGACCGTGATCGCCGGCGCGGCGCTGGTTTCCATCAGCTGACTCCCAACGTCCCGGGCCGGGCTAACCTCGAGCACATGCGAACTGCCGTGGTGCGCGTCAATGTCGACCCGCCGGGTCTGCTGACTCGCGCACAACTAGACCAGGGCATGGCGGCGCTCCTCGGGCTCGCCCGCGAACTGGGTGCCGACGTCATCGACAACAATCTCGCGGCCATGCCGCCGGGCCGCCGGGAGGTGGAGCTGCTCATCGCCGGCGACGACGTGGATTCCCTCACCGAGCAGGCAATCGGCCTGTGCGCCAGGGCGTTCGGCACCATTCCGGCCCCCGGGGTGGTCACCTACGTCAGCAGGGGCACCGACGACGACGCGCACGGTGTGCTCTCCGCGTTCGGTCTGACCGGCGACATCGTTCGCACGCCCGGCGACGACGGCTTCGACATCGTCCACGTGACGCTGCGCGAGGCCGACCTCGACAGCATCCCGGAAAGCCGGATCCACACCGCGCTCGAGGCGTCGCTGAACTGCGAGGTTCACATCCGCACCGTGTGAACGCATCAGGAGCCCAGGAATTCCAGGATCGGGGGGGCGGCCTGCACCCAGGTGTCGAACATGTTGAAGTGCTGCACCCGGCCCGCCGCGCGGTCCTCGGAGGCGCGTTCCCAGGCGTCCTCGGGCCAGGGCGGGTCGATGAGCTTGGATCCCTTGATCAGGCAGCTGACCTCCAGCGACGTCCGCTTCGGGTGATCCATGTCGTTCTCGCCACCGCGGATGACCAACGTGGGGGCCTTGATCCGGTCGAACATTTCGTCCTCGACGCCGGGAATGGTCTGGCCGGGCTTGGACACGAACGCGTTCAGCCAGCGCAACATCACCTTGAGGAACTCGCCGGAGTCGAAGTCGAGGAACCGCTGTTTGTTGTCGGGGTTCTCCTCGATCCGCTCCCGCCATTCCGGCACCTTCACCACGCCGTCCATGCCGGTACCCCGCACGGCGAGGATGCTCGGCACGATGTAGTAGGACCCCAGCACGAAGGTGCCGTAAATGCCGCCGACGATGTTCCACACCACGAGCTTGGAGACCAGCTCAGGGTAGAGCATCGTCGTGAGGATGGAATCCCTTGCGCCGCCGGAGCCCCCGGCGAGGATGCAGCGCTCGACGCCGATGCCCTGCAACAGGCTGTGCAGCGTCTCGGCACGCATATGCGACTCGCTCTGCCCGTAGAACTGCACGTCGGATGCGCCGCAATTCGGCCGGTCCCACAGCAGCACCCGGTACCCGCCGGCGACGAGTGCCTCGGCCAGCGGGCGCAGCCCCGGGATTTCCTTGCTGAACCGGCCACCAGGCGTCATGGCGATGAGATCACCTGTGTCCCCGAGGATTTCGTAGACTACATTGCCCCCGTTTACTTCGATAGAAGACACAGACTCTCCTGTAGTGTCACGCCATCACCAGAACGTCGTCGCCGACCACCCGCACCGGGTAGGTGCGGATGCTCCACTCAGGCTTGACCGCTGTCGTGCCGGTCGCCAGCTCGAAACCCCATTGGTGCCAGGGGCAATAGATGTACTCCAGGTCCCGGACCATGACCGCGTCGCCGGCGGCGGTCTCGTCCACGACGGTGCGGCCGCGGGCGCGGCCCGAGCACAGCGGACCGCCCTGGTGCGGGCAGTAGTTCGCGATCGCGTAGAAGGTGCCGTTGACGTTGTAGACCCCGACCCCGTGCCGGCCGATGGGGACCAGCTTATGGGTGCCGGGCGGGATCTCGGCCACCGTCGCGACGACGTGCTCGCGGCCCTGAGCCAGACGCTGCTGGGGCCGCTCGGCGAGTTCTTCTGTCAACTCAGAACACCCGGACCTGACCCTCGAGCACCGGAACCGTCTCGGGGAGGTGATATGTCGCGATGCCGTTCTTGAACATCACCGCTTCGCGGGCCGCCTTGGGCAGGTGTTTGACCAGCCAGCGCGGGTCGTCGAACGTCCAGTGCGGATAGTCCGAGGAGTAGAGCAGGATCTTGTCGCACTCCATCCACTCCAGGGCGCGGGTCAACTCGGTCTTGTCCTCCGGGTAGTCCAGCGGCTGGGTGGTGAACTTGATGTGGTCCTTGACGTATTCGGACGGCTTGCGCTTGATGTCCATCCAGGACTTGCGGGCCTCGTAGATGGCGTCCATGCGCCACATCAGCGGCAGGATCCAGGTGAACGCGTGCTCGACGAACACGATCCGCAGCGTCGGGAATCGGTCGAAGACGCCGTCGAAGATCAGGCTCATGACCTGATTGGCGGCCAGCAGCGAGTAGGTGACCATGAAGTCGTGGTTGTAGCTGGGATAGCCCACCGGCGGCGTCGGCAACTCGTCGAAGTGGCTGCGCGACAAATGGCAGCTGACCGTGATGTCGTGCTTGGTGGCCGCCGCCCAGATCGGGTCGTATTTCGGGTGGCCCCAGGACGGCCGCGGCTCGGCCTTGATCAGGATCTGCGCCATGTAGGGGTGCCCCGCCCAGCGCTCGATCTCGCGCACGCTCGCGTCCGGTTCCTCGATGGCGGCACAGATCGAGCCGCGCCACCGCTCGTGCCAGTTGTTGTGGCTGTCCAGCCAGTGGTTGGCCTGCCAGCCGTTCAGGGCGCACGCCATCGCGTGCTGGGCTTCGGGCAGGCGCGCCGGGTAGGCGGCGGGTTCCAGGATCGCGATGTCGGAGCCCGCCTCCATGATCAGCTGGCGAAACGCCATATCCGGGTCGCTGCAGGGGAACTCGCCGTCAGGCGGGAAGGTGTCCACGCGCATCGCATAGCTGTGCGCGTAGTCGGGGGCGTCGTAGTAGATCTGCTCACCCACCTTGCGGGTGAGGAAGTACTTGCTGCGCCACGGCTCGGGGATGTAGGGAAGCAGTTCCCCGCGCTTGGGCGTCGGGTGGACATCCGAGTCGACGCACCGGACGGCTATGCGCTCGGCGGCGGGAACCCGTTCGTGCATATGGGTCAGCGTCATCTCGACACTCCTCCGTTTCCCTTGTCGTGCTCTACTGTGCGCCCGATCCGACGGCGATGTCTATCCCGTACAGGCCGGCCGCGTTGCGCCAGCACAGCTTCTCGCGCTGCTCGGCCGACAGCGCCGCGGGCAGCTTCCTGACGTCGGCGCACTGCCAGTGCGGATAGCTCGAGCCGAACATCACCATGTCGTCCTTGCCGGTGAAGCCGAACCATTCGCCGGCGAACTCGGCGTCGCGAGGCGGGCCGTCGAGGCTGCCCTGCACGAAATACACGTGATCGGCCAGGTAGTCGCTGGGGATTCGCGGGGCCCAGGGCGTCTGTTCCAGGTGCGGCCGGCCGAAGCAGTCCATCCGCCAGATGAACGGCGTCAGGAAGTCCGCGGCGCCGTCGGCCCAGACGAACTTCAGGCCGGCGAAACGTTCGAACACACCTTCGGCGATCATGTTCATCTGGTGGTAGAGGTAGTTCAGCGCCATGAAGCCGACGTACTGCTCGTAGGTGCGGGTGTTCCCGGACGGCGTGGGTGGCGACGCGATGCCCGAGCCGACCTCGATGTGGACCGCAACGGGAAGGTTCGCCTCGACCGCGGCTTCCCACAGCGGCCAGAACTGCGGCTTGCCGTAGAGCTCGCGGGACTGCAGCGGAACCCCGATCTGGACGACGCGCGGGTGGTCACGCCACCTCTCGATCTCGCGCAGCGCACCGGCGATGTCGTCGGGGTTCACCCGGATGGTGCCGCGGAACCGCTCACCGAACCTGTCGTTGTCGAGCCAGCGCGACACCATCATCTCGTTGTGTGCGGCATGTAACGCGCTGCCCAGGTGCCGGTCGGGCATGATGCCGCGCCCCATCGGGTGCAGCACCGCCACATCGACGCCGCGCTTCGCAAAGAGCTCGTGGCCAACGAATTCGGGATCCGAACCCGGATACTGGCCGTCCGGCCCCTCGGCGTTCGGCGCGTACTCACCGCCCGGCGCCCCGTACCAGTCCATCTCGTAGTCGGGGAAACCGCGGCTCTTGAACGGCTCGCGCAGCACGGCCCGCAAGTCCTTGTTGGACGGGAAGAAGATGTGCACGCTGGCGTCGATCAACGGCGTGCGGGTTCCGTCAGCGTGTTCGATCACGAAAGCCATCCTCGGGCTTCGGTAGCCAAAGCGAGTCGGACTCGCCCATATGATAGATAAGCTAACATTCTCGTCGGGGGTCGATCAATCCGTTTCCGGTAAGCGTTTCGGTTAATCATCGGGCCTGGTGGCTGGACATTTTGGCGTCGCATCGGTAAGCGTCGTTCTTCAATATGGATAATAGCATTCTCCGCGGTCTTCGGAGGACGGCGTGTGTTCTGGTGCGGTTGCTTCGCCGCCCGGTGCTGCTGCTAGCGGGGGGCCGGGCCGACGGTGACGCCGGCCACTTTCTCCAGCGGTTTGATCACCGTGGTGAAGTCGGCGTCGGGTCCTTCGTCGCGTTCGGCGGCAGGCCGGGCTCCCTGTGCCACGATGCGCTCCAGCGCCGCGCCGTGCGTGTCGAAGGCGATGACGTGGTGCCGTGCCTGAAGAAGGTGGCGCGCCATGGGAAATCCCATGTGCCCCAAGCCGATGAACCCGATCTGGATCAGCATGGGTCCTCGGGCTTGGCGTCGGCTTCGGCGAACGCTTCGCGCGCGACGCGGAAGCTGTCGACCGCGGCGGGTACGCCGGCGTAGACGGCGACCTGTAGGAAGACCTCCCGGATCTCGTCGCGGGTGACGCCGTTGGTCAGTGCGGCCTTGACGTGCGTGCGCAGCTCGTTGGGCCGGTTGAGGGCGGCGATCATTGCGAGGTTCAGCATGCTGCGGGTATTGCGCGGCAGGCCCTCGCGACCCCACACCGCGCCCCAGCAGTATTCGGTGACGAGGTCTTGCAGCGGGCGGCTGAAGTCGTCCGCCTCGGCCATCGCGCGGTCGACGTACGCCGCGCCCAGCACGGCGGAGCGTATTTCGAGTCCGCGTTGATATGTTTGGCGATCCACTGCTCTTCTCCTTCGTGCCGGGCTGGGTCGCCCGACTCCCGGTCATTGTGCGGTGCGGCGTCGAGGTTCGTCGAATCAGGTTGCCGGCAAAGAGAAGTGCCGCAGGCAAACTCTCGGGAGAGCAAGCGCGCGTGAGGGATACGAGCGGTGATGTCGGGGAGGTGATGTCGACGCCCGGACGATCCGGCGCTTCACCGCGCGCCGGTCACCGGAGCTGCGGGCCGTGGTGGCAACGGCCGCCGCCCGCGCCCGCGCCCGCGCCTGCGGCGCCCGCCGCTCGCCGAGGCCGCGCGCCTCGACCACCGGGATGATCCCGCCGGCGCCGTCGTGGCCGCACTTCGCTCGCCGTCCTGAGCGTTCTCTCCCGCCCCGACTACGCCGCTGCGCTGGGAAAACCAAGTCGCGGGAAGTTGCGCGCGAACCGTTTGGCACGGTACGCAGTGGGTACTTCCCACTGTTGACTGTGGTGGTCGCACTGGCGCCACCATGGCGTTACGAATCGAAATGCGAAGCAACGCAATGAAAGGGGAGTTTAACGTGATGTTCTCCGCTCCTGTCAAGACCGCGATCGGTGCGGCCGGACTGGCGGTGGCGGCTGTCTTCGCGGCGACACCGGCGGCAGCCCAGACCGGCAAATTCGGTACGATGGAAGAGATCACCGGTGCCGGCGGCGACGAGGTTGCCGACTACACCGTGAGCAACCTGAGGCCCAGCGGCAACAACGACGGCGTGTGGGTGGTCGACGTGACGGTCAAGGCCGCCAAGGGCACCGTCACCCCGATCATCGGCGACTTCAACGCCCAGGCGGGCAACGGCGCGAAATACACTGCGGTCGAAGGACGCAACCCCGACGGCCTGACCAACCAGCCCATCGCCCCGGGCGGCACGCGAAGTGGCAAGCTGTACTTCGCCGTCAACGGAGGCACCCAGCCGGACAGCGTCGTGTACAGCACCGGGAACAACGCGGACCAGCTCATCTGGAAGGGCTAGGGCGACGGTGTAGCCGGCTGCGGTCCCATTTGGCCGAGGGCGTTCCTCGCCCTCGGTCAAGCCCATGCCCGGCAACGGCCGCCGCCTTCGTCCGCCGTCGCGGTGAAATGCCCGGTGCGCCTGAGGAAGCGACAAATCTCGCTCGAGGACTTTTCAGCTCCCGAAATGGTGGGAAGCCTGAGTGTGGACCGTTGCGGTCGAGCACTTGGCCGTCGCGACATCACCATCGACAGACAAACGCACACGAGCACGACAGATGAGAAGGAGTCCAACGTGACATTCCAAGCGACTATCAAGACAGCTGCGGCCGGTGCCGGACTCGCCGCGGCGGCCATCTTCACGGCGACGTCGGCGTCCGCCGCCCCGGCCAAGCCATTCGGCACGATGGAGGAGGCCAGCTCGAACAACGGCGCTGACGTCGCCGACGTGACCGTGGCCAACCTGAAGCCCAGCGGCCACAACGACGGGGTCTGGGAAGCCGACGCCACCATCAAGACCGTCAAGGGCTCCGTCACCCCGCACATCGGCGATTTCCATGCCGTGGGCCCCAACGGCGCGAACTACTCGGCGGTGCTCGGCAACAATCCCGACGGCCTTCCGGCCGGCGAAATCCCCGCGGGGCAGAGCCGGAGCGGGAAGTTGTACTTCGGGGTCAACGGCGGAGCAAAGCCCAACAGCGTCATGTTCACCCCTATAGACGCCAACGACCAACTCGTCTGGAAGAGCTAGACGCGGTGAGCCAGGGGCGGCCGTGGTGCCGCCCGCGTCGAGGCCGGGGGCAGGTATCCGCCCCCGGCCTCGACGTTCGTCCGTGCTGCCGGGCACCCCATAGCCAGTTTCCGAGATCACTACTTCCGTATGAGAGAATGCTATTCTCGCGGTGGCGGTGACGACAGGAGGCGGCCGGATGCTGTTGGAGTTCGATGCCGATCAACGGCTGTGGCAGAGCACGGTGCGCGACGCGCTCGCCAAGCAGTGCCCTCCCTCCCTGGTCCGCAGCGTCGCCGAGGACGGCGTGGACCCCGGCCCGCTGTGGAAGTCCCACGTGGACCAGGGCTGGACCGAACTGAGCGAGCCCGACAGCATGGTGGAGTTGGCCATCGTGCTCGAGGAGTTGGGGCACGCGACCGACCCGACGCCGTTCCTGGCGACGATGAGCCAGTACGCTCCGTTGGCGGCCGAGCGCTTCGACCCGCACGAGTCGGGCAGCGCCGTCTACGCCGGGGTGACGGCGCACCGCGAAGCCGACGGCTGGGTGCTGGACGGCACGGCGCGCCACGTCCTCGACGGGGATCGCGTCGAACGGCTCGCGGTGGTCACCGACGCCGGGGTGTTCCTCACCGAGACCAGTCAGGTGTCGGCCCGCCGCTCGGCGGTGTTCGACCCGGTGCTGCACGTCGCCGATCTGTCGTTTTGCGGAGTGCGGGTGCCCGACGATGCCCGGCTCGCCGTCGACGCCGAGCGGGCACACCACGTGGCGCTGGCGGGCATGGCGGTCACGATGGTGGGAGCGTGCCAGCGCATCCTGGATCTGGTCCTCGACCACGTCCGCAACCGGCACCAGTTCGGTGTGCCGATCGGTTCGTTCCAGGCCGTCCAGCACAAGGCGGCCGACATGCACGTCGCGGTGCAACGGGCCCGCGCGCTGGCGTACTTCGCGGCGTTGACGATCGCGGCGGACGACCCGCGGCGCCGGCTGGCGGCCGCGATGGCCAAGGCGTCGGCGGGAGAGTGCCAGTCGCTCGTGTTCCGGCACGGCCTACAGCTTTTCGGCGCCATGGGGTTCACCTGGGAGAACGACCTGCAGTTCGCGCTGAAGCGGGCCAAGGCGGGGGAGTTGATGCTCGGCGGGGCCGCCGAACATCGCGCGCGGATCGCGGAGGAATACCGTGCAGCTGACTTTTGATCCCGACGTCGAGGCGTTCCGGGCGGAATTTGCGGCCTTCCTCGACGAAAACCTGCCTGCCGCAAGCGAAGCGCTCGAGCGTCCGCGGTCGGTCTCCCATATGCCCCAGTGGGCGCGCCGTTGGCAGCGGCTGCTCTTCGACAACGGCTGGTTGTTGCCCGCCCAACCCCCGGAGTTCGGGGGCCGCAACGCCACGGTCGTGCAGCAGTTCGTCTACCTCGAAGAACTCAGTCGCCGGCGGATCTACCACAGCTTCAACCCGCAGGGCGTGAACATCGTTGCGGCGTCGCTGTTGTCGTTCGGCAGCGATGAGCAGAAGCGCCGCTGGGCGGTTCCGATCCTGCGAGCCGAGATCACCGCGTCGCTGGGCATGAGCGAGCCCAGCGCCGGATCCGACCTGGCGTCGCTGCGCACCCGCGCCGTCCTCGACGGCGACCACTTCGTGGTCAACGGCCAGAAGGTGTGGACCTCCGGGGCCCACGACGCCGACGTGTTGCTGACCTTCGTGCGGACCAACCCCGATGCACCCAAACACAAGGGCATCAGCGCCCTGGTGATCCCGACCGACACCCCGGGCGTCGTGCGACGGCCGTTCCCGTCCATCTGCTCCGCCGACGACCTGGACTTCAACGAGGTGTTCTTCACCGACGCGCGGGTGCCGGCGGAGAACCTCGTCGGGGCCCTCAACGAGGGTTGGCGGGTGGCCAACGGCTCACTGGGGCACGAGCGCACGATGATGTGGCTGGGCTTCGCCGACCGCCTCGAGAACATGATCGCCGACTTCCGTCCGGCCACCGAGGTCGAGCGCGACCAGTACGCCACCACGATCATGGACAGACATGCCCTGCGCCTGCTGGGTTCGGTCGCGCTGGCCGGGGCCGCCCGCGGCGAGGACGACACGGCGGCGATCTCGGTGCTCAAGCTGCTCGGGTCCGAGGCCGAGTTGCGTGCGATGGAGATCGCGCTGACCTCCGCCGGATCCGACGGGCTAGTCCACCCCGGACAGAGCGGGCCTTATGCGCACATGAACCTCGACCACTATTTCGCCAGCTGGTTCGAGCGCTACGCCCGCAGCTTCTCCGGGACGATCGCCGGGGGCACCTCGGAGATCCAGCGCAACATCATCGCCCAGCGCGTGCTGGGCCTGCCGAGGGGCTAGCGCCGCACCCGACGCCATCTCCGGATTGCCATTCGCCTCAATGACATTTGCATGGTTTTCAGACCGGGTCGAATTTGGTGATCAGCCAGTTGCCGTTGACGCGGTTCAAGCTCACCAGCACGCTACTGGCGGCGATCGCGGGATCGGGCTTGTCTTTGCTCGTGGTGGTCTGGTCGACCAGCACCAGCACGACGGCCGAATCTGGATGTAATTCCGAGACGGCGGCTCCCAACACCCGAGCGTTGGTTTTCAGCGATTTTTGTTTGGCTGCCGGAGCGACGATCTCCTCGGTGAACTGGTTGTAGTAGGAGAGGAAATCTCCAGAGAGGTGCGACTTTGCCGCGGCGAAATCCTTGTCGAGTGAATCGGGCGAGTAGGACAGCAACGCGACCGTGCCTTCCGATGCCGCGTCGATGACCGCGCTCGCGACGCCGGCGTCGGTTTGCCTATCAGGCTGGTACTGCTTGAAGTACAGCCACGCCATCGCGCCACCGGAAACCAGCAGGAGCAAGATCAAAATAACGGGAACGACTTTCACCTTGCGCCGGGTTCGCGGCTCGTTATGCAGACCGCGTTCGGCTTGTTCGGAGGAGTCGTCGGCGGCGTCCATACCGTGGTTGTCGCCGCTCATGGAACGAACTCCACTTTGGACATCTTGTATTGCCCAGCGTCGTTTGTGACTGTCACTTTGAGCCGCCAGTTGCGTGGTTCGTCTTTGGCGCCCGCGGCGTTGGTGATCCGCGACGTCGCCGCGACGAGTACCAACGCGGAATTCGCGTCCATGGATTGCACGGCCGCCGCATTCACAGTCCCCTGGGTGACCACTTTGGACTGCTCAACGACGGTGATGAAATCTTTTGCGCGCTGCTGGAAGTCGTCCCTGAACTGGCCGGTGGAGCTGTCGATCACCCGCTGGACATCCTCCTTGGCCTTATTGAAGTCCAAGGAGGTCATGTTGATGACACCTTGCCGGGCCCCCGCGAGGAAGTTCGCGACTCGCGCGTTGCGCTCGGTGGTCTCATGACGTTCCCACACCATGTAGGCGCTGGCCGCGGTGAAGGCGCAGATGAGGATGATGACGGCTGCTTTCCACGCCACGGACAACGGTGGCAACCACACGCGTCGCCGGGAGCGGGCCGGCTCGGATTCCGACTCCGCGTCTTCAGGGGTTGCGTCGGAGACTTCTGCCTGGCTGTCCGTTTCGTCGGCGTGGGTGGCCTCGGCGGCCGCGGTGACGTCATCGTCGGCCTTCGCCTCGACGGTGCCGGTTGCACTCTCGTCGGCATCCGGAGATCCTTCATCGCTGGCTGCGGCGACCTTGCCCGCGAGCTGTTCGATGGCCGCCTGCTCAGCCTCAGCCCCTTTCTCAGCTTGGGCCTGCGCTTCGCGCCGGAGCCGGGCGGCACGGGCGCGGGCACGCGCTGCGGCCGCGAGTGCTTCGGCTTCGGCGGCTTCTGCCTCAGCTTCCGCGATCAAGGCCATCGTGTCGGCGTTCGATGCGGCCGAATCTTGCGGCTGTTCCCTTGCTTCAGCCATGTGCTTACCGCCCGTCGCCCTCATGATCGACGACTCCTGTACGTCTCACGCGGCTACCATCGCACGAGGGAGAACGGGTAACTGTCGGTGCCCCCCGGTCCGCCACCGCAGCCCGTGTCGAATGTTGAGTCGACCTGACCCGCCAGCGTCGCTGCATCCCACGAGTAAACGTCATGCGAGGGAAAGAACTGGACCACACAGCGCACACCGTCGGGCACGTCAACGGCCATGGTGTAGCGGCCGCTCGACAGGTGTGCGTCTGCCCTCCAGGGCGCCGCTTGCCCGTTGGGCTGCGGAGTTGCGAACACGTTCAGGCATCCCGGCACATTCGGGGTGCACGGGTTAATCGACCAAATCCAGCTGTGGCCGGGATCGCGGTTTGTGTCCAACCTGTAGTTGCCAATGATCATGTCCGCGTGGGCGGTCGGTGTGACAGTTAGCGCGGCCGTGGCAAGCGCGAGGCTCGCCGCGAAAATCTTCACCGATGCGTCTCCAATCTCTACACACGCGATTGCCCCAAATATAAGGCGCGGTCACGCTGAACAGGCCTACTCGCAAAAACTGCGCAGGTCAACGGCCGGCTTTCAGGTGAGCACCTTGCCGGTGGACCGCGAGGGGCTCAGTCGATAACGGCGGCTTCCTTGCGCTCGGTGATCGGGCGGGCGAGCTCCTGCTCGTCGCAGATGCGTTGCAACTTGTCCAGTGTCTCGTCGAGCCCCGCGCCGACCCGCCGACTCGGCGTGAAGGTCGCCGGCAGCGTGCGCATGCCCTGGATGACGCCGATGGTCTCGTAGTGGACGGTGCCCTCGGGGTCGCAGCGGTAGTCGGGCATGCGGTCGAGCACCGCGGTCAGCATGGACTTGAACACGGTGCGCGCCACATTCGATCCGGCGCACCGATGCACACCGAGCCCGAAGCTGAAATGCCGGTTGCCTTTGCGGTCGAGGACGATCTCGTCCGGGCTGTGGAACACCGCGGGGTCACGGTTGGCCATGGCCCACGAAAGCCATAGCCGCTCACCCTCTTTGAACTGCGTTCCATCGAGTTCGACGTCGTCGGAGAAGGTCCTGCCGTCACCGGGTGCCGGGGTGAAGTAGCGCAAGAACTCCTCGGTCGCCGGGTCCAGCAGGGTGTCGCGTTCCCGGCTGAGCAGCTTGCGCTCGGCGGGATGCTCCGACAGCCATTCCAGCGAATGGGCGGTCAGCGCCGTCGTGGTGTCGAAGCCGCCGCCGATGATCAACCCGAGATTGCCGAGGATCTCCAGATCGGGGGCGGGCTCGCCGTCGATCCGCATTTCGAGCAGGGCGTTGACCAGCCCCGGCCGCGGATTGTTGCGGATCTCGATCATGTTGTTGACCAGGTCGATCCCCATCTGGCGGTGCATCTCGGTGACCCGCTGGATGTCGGGGGAGTGTTCGGGGGTGTACACCGCGGCGTGGGTGGGCTCGCTGTACATCTTCCAGTTCTTCAGCGGGATGCCCATCATCGCCAGCGTCAGCACGGCGGGCACGACGTTGGCCAGGTCGTCGACGAAGTCGATGGTGCCGACCTCGATCTTGTCGTCGAGGCAGGCGCGCGTCACGTCATCGACGAACGGCTCCCAGCGCTTGACCGCGGCCGGTGACAGGTAGGGATTGAGCACGCTGCGGTAGATGTGGTGCTCGGGGTTGTCCATCTCCAGGATGCCGCCGCGCACCTGGTTGATGCGGCTGGCGGTGGGGATCGAAATGCCCTTGTAGCCGCGGCGTTCGTTGTGGATGTCGTGGTCGTTGGACACCGCGGGACAGCGGGCGAGCTCGAACACCTCGTGGCTGCCCGCCGCGACCCAGTGCCCACCGTAGGTGTCGCTCCACGCCATCGGGCACTTGGCGTGCATTTCCTCGGTGATCTGCTTGAACTTCGAGCGGTACTCCGGGGAATGCCGCTCGAAGTGGAACCGGGGCTTTTTACGGTCGCTGTCGCGCACGACGTCGTCGATGCTCAACGCCCTGTCTCCCTTGAGGTTTCGTCCGTGATGATGATCGCCTGCTCGGGACACGATTGCGCGGCCTCGCGGACCTTGGCCTGCCGCTCGGCCGGCACCAGTTCGTCGATCGCCGACGAACTGCCGTCGATGTCGCTGAGCTGGAAGGACTCCGGAGCGATCATCGAGCACAGGGTGTGGCCCTGGCAGCGTTCTGGATCAACCCAGACTTTCAACGGTGTCTCCTCACAAGTCGTGGCGGTCAGTCATGCGGCTCGGGGTGCCGCGGTTCAGTGGCGATAGTCGTACCACTTGAGGTAGCCGCCGGCGTCGACGCGCAACTGCATACCGGTGACGTAGCGGGCCTCGTCGGAGGCCAGCCACAGCACGGCATTGCTGATGTCCTCCGGCTCGACATAGGGAATCTTCATCGCCTGCTGCACACCGAACACCGGCTCCGCGTCCGCCCGCGTCGGGTGTCCCAGGTCCGGCCGGAACGAGCGGTACATCGGCTCGCTCTGCAGCATCGGCGTGTTGGTGTTCGTCGGGTGGATGGCGTTGGCCCGGATCCCCAACGGCGCCAACTCCGTCGCGAGGTCGTGCACGTAGTGCGCGATCCCGCGCTTGGAGTGGATGTAGGCCATGCCTCCGGGGTCGGTGCCCGGGTTGTCCTTCTTGGCGGTGTCCATCAGCGCGGCGGTCGATCCGGTCGCGATGATCGAGGCCCCGGAACCCAGGTGCGGCAGCGCGACCTGAATGGCGTTGATGGTGCCGATCAGGTTGGTGTTGATCACGTCGCACCACGCCTGCAGCGGTGGCTGCCCCTTCATGCCGGCGACACCGGCCTGGGCCACCACGATGTCGAGCTTGTCGAATTCGGCGAGTCCGTTGTCCAGCGCGGCGCGCAACTGGCCGACGTCGCGCACGTCGGCCCGGGCGGTCACCACCGACTGGCCCGTCTTCTCGATGAGCCGGGCGGTCTCGTCGAGATCCTCGGGGGCGGCCAAGGGGTAACCGATGCTGTCCAGGTTCGCGCACAGGTCGACGGCGATGATGTCGGCGCCTTCCTCGGCCAGCCGCACCGCGTGGCTGCGGCCCTGGCCCCGCGCCGCGCCGGTGACGAAGGCGACCTTCCCGCTGACGCGTCCCACTGCGCCGTCTCCCACCGTTTTGTCCCTCCAGTTGCTTGCCGGGTGTCAGGTATTGCGGCCGCCGTTGACGCCGAGGATCTGGCCGGTGATGTAGCCGGCCTCCTCGGACACCAGGAAGGCGCATGCGGCCGCGATGTCCTCCGGCTTGCCCATCCGGCGCACTGGGGTGCGCGCGATGTTCTGCTCGATGTCGCCGAGGAACCCGTTCTTCTCGGCACTGCGCAACATCGGGGTGTCGATGAACCCCGGCGGGACGGCGTTGACCGTGATGCCGCTGGGCCCGTACTCGAGCGCCAGCGACTTGGTCAGCCCGTTGACGGCGGACTTGGCCGCCACGTAGTGGCTCATGTAGGGGACCCCGGAATGCGTGCTCGACGAGGAGATGTTGACGATGCGTCCCCATCCGGCCTCGACCATGTCGGGCAGCACCGCCTGGATCATGTGGAAGACGCCGTTGAGGTTGACGTCGATGACACGCTGCCATTCCTCGAACGTGAGGTTGCTGAACCGCTTGAAGCCGTCCAGGCCCGCCGCGTTGACCAGCACCGTCACGGGGCCCATCTGCGCGCGGATCGCCGAGAGGGCGGCGTCCACCTGCGAGCGGTCGGTGACGTCGGCGGTGAAAGCGAACTCGGCGTCGGACGGATTGAGGTCGATCGTGGCGACGTCGAGACCGTCGGCGCGCAGGCGGTTCGCCACGGCCAGACCGATGCCGGACCCGCCACCGGTTACCACTGCGGTCTTCATGTGCCCATCGCCGGACGAGTCCCCGCTGCAAACGTGGCCATCTCAGTCACAAAGAATCTCCCTTACAATTATGAGAACCTTACTCTCACGGCGGATCGGCGTGCAAGATTGCCGCGAAACCATCCCCGGCCTGCGCCAAGGGGCGCGGTGAGCCGCCGTGGCGGCGAATGCGCCGCTGGTCAGCGGGCCGATATCGTTCGCGCGATTTTCTTGAATTCTCGAGACGCGAATGTAAGATTCGCCCGGTAAGAGAACCAAGTTTTCGTGACCGGCACCACAATAGGGGGTACGAATGCCAGCGCAGGACACCGCGCAAGCAGTTGCGGATGCCGCGCCCGAGTCGTTGGCCGACCGCCGGCTCTTGATCGACGGCCGGCTGGTCACCGCCGGCACGACGTTCCCGTCGATCAATCCCGCCACGGGCGCCGTCATCGGGCACGCTCCTGATGCCGGCATCGCCGAAGCCGAAGCCGCCGTCGCGGCCGCCCGGCGGGCGTTCGACGCCGCGAACTGGTCGACCGATGTCGAATTCCGGATCCGCTGCCTCGATCAGCTGCACCAGGCGCTGCGCGACCACGCCGAGGAGTTGCGCGAGCTGACGATCGCCGAAGTCGGCGCCACCGTCGCGCTCACCCACGGCGCCCAGCTCGACGAGCCGATCAACATCGTGCGTTTCTACGCCGACCTGCTGCGCACCTATCAATTCTCCGAAGACCTCGGCGAGCGGGAATCGCGCGGCATGCGCCATCACCGCTGGGTGGAGAAGGAGGCCGCCGGCGTGGTCGCCGCCATCATCGCCTACAACTACCCGAACCAACTCGCGCTGGCCAAGCTGGCGCCGGCGCTCGCCGCCGGATGCACCGTCGTGCTCAAGGGCGCGCCGGACACCCCGCTGGTCACGCTGGCCCTGGGCGAGGTGATCGCCCAGCACACCGACATCCCGGCCGGCGTGGTCAATGTGCTCAGCTCGTCGGATCCCGCCGTCGGGGCCGCGCTGACCACCAGCCCCGACGTCGACGTCGTCACCTTCACCGGGTCGACCCCCGTCGGGCGGCAGATCATGGCCGCGGCCAGCGATACGGTCAAACGCGTCTTCCTGGAATTGGGAGGCAAGTCGGCGGTCATCATGCTCGACGACGCCGATTTCGGCGGCGCAGCCATGTTCGCGGCGTTCAGCATGGTCAGCCACGCGGGACAGGGCTGCGCGTTGACGTCTCGCCTGTTGGTGCCCAGATCCCACCACGACGAGATCGTCGAGATGATCGCGCAGAACTTCGCCAAGGTGCGCCACGGCGATCCGTCCGACCCGAAGACATTGATGGGGCCGCTGATCAGCGAGCGCCAGCGGGACAAGGTCGACGCCATGGTGCAGCGGGCCGTCGCCGCGGGAGCCACCCTGGTCACCGGCGGCAAGCGGCTGGACCCCGGCTACTTCTATGCGGCCACCCTGCTGACCGACGTCGACCCCGACAGTGAGATCGCCCAGCAGGAGATCTTCGGACCGGTTCTCGTCGTGATCGCGTTCGACGACGACGACGACGCGGTGCGCATCGCCAACAACTCGATCTACGGGCTGGCGGGCGCGGTGTTCAGTCGCGACCAGGACCGGGCGCTGGCGGTGGCGCGCCGGATCCGGACCGGATCGTTCTCCATCAACGGCGGCAACTACTTCGGCGCCGACAGCCCGTTCGGCGGCTTCAAGCAGTCGGGCGTGGGCCGCGAGATGGGTGTGGCCGGGCTCGAGGAGTTCCTGGAACCGAAGACGTTCGCCGTCCCGGTCATGGGGGGTGACGCGTGAGGCCGCTGGAGGGCATCCGCGTCCTGGAGGTCGCCATGTACGGGTTCGTCCCGTCGGCCGGCGCGGTGCTGGCCGAATGGGGCGCCGACGTGATCAAGGTCGAGCACGCGGTGACCGGTGACCCGCAGCGCGGCCTGCGCCAGACCGGCATGCTGCGCGTCGAAGGCGACCCGAATCCCAACATCGAGCACGCCAACCGGCTCAAGCGCAGCATCGGGCTGGACATGTCGGTACCCGAGGGCAGGGACGTGCTCTACGAGCTGGTTCGTCGCTCGGATGTGTTCCTGACCAGTTTCCTGCCGGGACATCGCAAGAAGTTCGGCATCGACGTCGACGACATCCGCGCGGTCAACCCCGACATCATCTATGCGCGCGGCAGCGCGCTCGGCCCGCGCGGCGCGGAGTCGGAGAAGGGCGGTTATGACATGACCGCCTTCTGGTGCCGGGCCGGGACCGCGGCCACCATCACCCCGCCCGGGACGCCGGGCATGATCGGGCCGCCCGGGCCCGCGTACGGCGACACGATCTCGGGCACGAACCTGGCCGGTGGCATCGCCGCGGCGCTGCTCAAGCGGGAGCGCACCGGCGAGCCGTCGGTCGTCGACGTTTCGCTGCTGGGCAGCGGCCTATGGGCGATGGGACACACGGTGGCGTTGACGACACACCTGGGGCAGCGACTGGAGGCGCCGCCACCCGGTGTGCACGGCTCGCCGGTCAACCCGTTGGTGGGGGTTTACGCGACGTCCGACGGCCGCTACATCTCCTTGGTGATGATGCAGCCGACCAAGTTCTGGGCCGACGTGTGCCGCCACGTCGACCTGCCGGAACTGGCAGACGATCCCCGGTTCTCCACCGACGAGAAGATCGCCGGCAACACCGCGGACGCGGTCGAGATCTTGACCAAGGCCATCGCGAGCCGGACGCTGGCCGAGTGGAGGGAGCGCTTCGCCACGCTCGCGGGACCGTGGGCGCCGGTGCAGGACACCCTGCAGGCCGCCGATGACACACAGATCCGGTCCAACGAGTACATGGTCCGCGCCGGCGACCTCGAACTCGTCGCCAACCCGGTCCAGTTTGACGTCACCGCGCCGCAATGCGGGCCGGCGCCCGGATTCGCGGAGCAAACCGACGAGATCCTGATGGAAATCGGACTCGACTGGGACCGCATCATCGAGCTCAAGACGGCCGGCGCCGTCACCTAGGACCAACGGTGCCAGCGACGCTCGAGCCGACCGCCACATCCGTTGGAACGTGGCGGTACTTCCCGGATTCTGTGAATACGGGCCGCCTGATAACGGTTGCGCGGTTTGGGTTCCGCCTGGACGCCGCATGAGTCATAATCGCCGGACGCTTCAAGCCATGGGGGCTTGTTCGGCCACCCGTGTTTCGGAGTTTCCACTCACGCAACAGAACGGAGGACCGGCGTGAGGACGGTCGACGCTGTAGCCGCAACCGCCGGCCACGTCCGGCGGCCCCGGATCGGTCTGGCGCACAGCGTGGTTCGTTCCGATACCACAAGTCCGGAGGAGCGTGGCAGCGATGGCGAGTAGAGGCGCGGAGCGCTGGACAGCGGGCATCTCGCTGGGGCGCGGCTCAAAGCCCATGGAGGCCATCGGTGGTCTGTTCGCCATGTCGGCCGACGCGGTCAGGTTTTTGTTCCGCCGGCCCTTCCAGTGGCGAGAGTTTTTGGAACAGTCGTGGTTTGTCGCCCGCGTCGCGATCGCGCCCACCTTGCTGGTGGCCATTCCGTTCACCGTGCTGGTCAGCTTCACCCTCAACATCCTGTTGCGGGAACTGGGTGCCGCCGACCTCTCCGGTGCGGGTGCCGCGTTCGGCGCGGTGACCCAGGTCGGCCCCATGGTGACGGTGCTGATCGTGGCCGGCGCCGGGGCCACGGCGATGTGCGCGGACCTGGGGTCGCGAACGATCCGCGAGGAGATCGACGCGATGGAGGTGCTGGGCATCAACCCGATCCAGCGCCTGGTGACCCCCCGCATGCTGGCCGCGGGACTGGTGGCCCTGCTGCTCAACAGCCTGGTCGTCATCATCGGCATCGTGGGCGGATACGTCTTCTCGGTGTTCGTCCAGGACGTCAATCCCGGTGCGTTCGCTGCGGGCATCACCTTGCTGACCGGTGTGCCCGAGGTGATCATTTCTTGCGTCAAGGCAGCGCTTTTCGGTCTGATCGCCGGATTGGTCGCGTGTTATCGGGGGCTGACGATCAGCGGCGGCGGCGCCAAGGCCGTCGGCAACGCCGTCAACGAGACGGTGGTGTATGCGTTCATGTCCCTGATGGTCGTCAACGTGGTTGTCACCGCTATAGGCATCCGATTTTCGGCCAAGTAGCTACGAAGGAGGTTTAAGGACAGACCGTGATGACCCTGCGCGCCACCTACCCGCGTCTAACGCGACAACTCGAGAAGCCCGTCAGCACGTTGAGCCGGATCGGCGATCACACGCTGTTCTACGCCCGGGCGCTCGCGGCGGTGCCGTTCGCGGCTACCCACTACCGGCGCGAAATCGTCCGTCTCGTCGCCGAGATCAGCATGGGTGCGGGGACATTGGCGATGATTGGTGGGACACTCGGAATCGTCGGCTTCATGACGCTCGCCGCGGGTGGGGTGCTGGCCGTCCAAGGCTATAGCTCGCTCGGCAATATCGGCATAGAGGCGCTGACCGGATTCCTATCGGCCTTCATCAACGTCCGGATTGCCGCGCCGATCGTCGCGGGGATCGGTTTGGCGGCCACATTCGGCGCCGGCGTGACCGCGCAGCTGGGTGCCATGCGGATCAGCGAAGAGATCGACGCTCTGGAATCCATGGCCATCCGGCCGGTTTCGTATCTGGTCAGCACGCGGATCATCGCCGGAATGCTTGCGGTGACGCCGCTGTATTCCATCGCGGTCATCCTGTCGTTCATGGCCAGCCAATTCATCACGGTGGTCATGTTTGGCCAATCAGGTGGGCTGTATCAGCACTACTTCACGACGTTCCTCAACCCGATCGACCTATTGTGGTCATTCCTGCAGGCCGTGCTGATGGCGCTCACCATCTTGTTGATCCATACCTATTTCGGTTACTTCGCCTCGGGCGGACCGGCCGGTGTCGGCGTAGCGACCGGTAACGCAGTGCGCACCTCGCTGGTCGTGGTCGTATCCGTGACGCTGCTGGTCTCCCTGTCGATATACGGCTCCAACGGCAACTTCAACTTGTCCGGGTAGGAGAGGAGACCTGACGTGACGGACCACCTCGGGCCCGGCCCCATCGACCGTTCGGAAACTGCTACCTCCGCAGGGCCTGTCGCGGCTTCACCCGGCAGGAGCTTTGGGGCGCAATCGTATGCGCGCCCGCTAGCGGGTTTGGCGACCGTCGTCATGGTTGCAGTGATCGTCGTCGTTGCGATTGGCCTGTTTCAAGGTGAATTCACACCGAGCGTGCCGGTGACCGTGGTGTCACCTCGCGCCGGCCTGGTCATGAACCCGGAGGCCAAGGTCAAGATGCGCGGCGTGCAGGTGGGCAAGGTTGCCTCGATCGAGCCGCTGCCCGACGGCAAAGCGGCCATCCACTTGGCGATGGACCCGTCGCAGTTGCACTTCATTCCCGGCAACGTGTTGGTCGACATCGCGTCCTCGACGGTGTTCGGCGCGAAGTCCGTCCTGCTGGTCGAACCTGCCCAACCCTCGGTGCAGCGGCTACACGCTGGCCAGACGTTGCAGGGCCAGCACGTGATGGTCGAAATCAACACGGTGTTCCAGCAACTGGTGTCGGTGCTGTCCCACATCGACCCGCCGAAGCTCAACGAGTCACTGGGTGCGCTGGCACAGGCGTTCAGTGGGCGAGGCCCGAAACTCGGCCAATCCCTGAGCGACCTGGATTCGTTTCTGTCCAGGTTGGAGCCGAGCCTTCCCGCGTTCAGGCATGACCTCGCGGTCTTACCGGCGGTGGCCAACGCCTATGCCGACGCGGCACCGGACCTGGTGAAGACCGCGGCCAACGCAACCACGATCAGTAAGACGATCGTCGATGAGCAGCACAACCTGGATGCGTTGCTGATCAGCGCGATCGGCTTGGCCGACATCGGCAACGACGTGTTGTCGACGAACCGCGAACCACTGACGAATGTGCTACACCTGCTGGTGCCGACGACGGATCTGACCAATGAGTATCACGAGGCGCTCACCTGTAGTTTCGGCGGGCTCATCCAGATCGGGCACGGTGCGCCATTGTCGGAGCCGAGCATCAACATCTCGGCAAGCCTGACCTGGGGCTCCGAACGTTATCGGTATCCGACGAACCTGCCGAAGGTTGCGGCCACGGGCGGCCCGCAGTGCGTGGGCCTGCCGAAGCTGCCGTTCAACACGAACCCGCCGCAGTTGATCACCGATATCGGCGCCGACCCGGTGGGGTACGGAAACCCGCAGCTGTTGCTCAACTTCGACGGTCTCAAACAGCTGTTGTACGGGCCGATCGCCGGCCCACCACGCAACCCCGCTCAGATCGGACAACCCGGATGAGAACGCGCGGCACCCTGATCAAGTTCGCGATCTTTGCGGTCGTGATGGCGATCCTCACCGCCTTCCTGTTCTTCATCTTCGGCCAGTACCGGACGGGTTCGACGACCGGGTATTCGGCGGTGTTCACGGACGTCTCGCGCCTGAAGCCGGGGCAGTCGGTGCGGGTCGCCGGGATCCGGGTGGGCACGGTCGACAGCGTTTCGCTGCAGCCGGACAAAAAGGTCGTGGTGAAGTTCGACTCCGACCGCAACGTGGTCCTCACCGAGGGCACCCGGGCGGCGGTCCGCTATCTCAACCTGGTTGGCGATCGCTACCTCGAACTCATCGATGGTCCGGGCTCGACCAAGCGTCTGCCGGCCGGCGGTCAGATTCCCATCAACCGCACCGCGCCGGCGCTCGACCTCGATCTGCTGCTCGGCGGGCTGAAACCCGTTACCCAGGGCCTGAATGCGCGTGATGTCAACGCGCTGACCTCGGGATTGCTGCAAGTCTTCCAGGGGCAAGGCGGGACTTTCGAGTCGCTGTTCGCCAAGACGACCTCGTTTTCGGACGCGTTGGCTGACAACGACCAAACCGTGCAGCAACTGATCGACAACCTCAACATCGTGGTCGGCACGATTTCGAAGGACGGCACCAAGTTCTCCGGTGCGATCGACCGCCTCGACCAGCTAGTCGGCGGGCTGTCGAACGACCGCGACACCATCGGGTCCGCGATTGACGCGCTCGACAAGGGAACCGCCTCGCTGGCAGATCTGCTGGCCAGCGCGCGCCCGCCACTGTCCGGCACCATAGCGCAGTTGAATCGGCTGGCGCCGATACTCGACGGCGACAAGGACCGCCTCGAGACCGCAATCCAGAAGGCGCCCAAGAACTACCGCAAGCTGGTCCGGCTCGGCGTTGCCGGAGCCACCATCCCGTACTACCTCTGCCAGTTAGAGCTCCGCGGCACGGACCTGCAGGGTAAGACGGTGCACTCCAATATTTTCAGGTCAGATGCGGGAAGGTGCACGGAACCCTAATGCTCAAGTATCGCGGAGCTGGGCTCGTCAAGGCCGGAATCATCGGCGTCGTCCTGGCGGTGCTGATCATCCTGGTGGGCCTGTCGCCCGACCGGTTCATTTCGTGGGCGACGATGGTCAGGTACCAGGCGCTGTTTACGGAAGCCGGCGGCATTGCGGTGGGCAACCCCGTCACGGTGTCCGGAATGAAGGTGGGCGCGGTGTCGGATGTGTCGCTGAGCCACGGCGATGCTCTGGTGACGTTCGAGACGAAGGGCGACGTCCTGCTCGGGTCGGAGACCACCGCGCATATCCGAACCGGCTCGCTGCTGGGCGAGCGGATGCTGACGTTGGAGTCGGCCGGCGGCGGCACGCTACATCCGATGGCTCTTATCCCTGTCTCGCGGACGTCCTCGCCTTATTCGTTGACGGAAGCGGTCAGCGACTTCACATCGGACACTGCGGGAACCAACACCACAGCCCTGAATCAGTCGTTGGACACGCTGTCGGCGACGCTCGATCAGCTTGCACCCCAAATGGGGCCGGCCTTCGACGCACTCAGCCGGTTATCACGCACCCTCAACAGTCGTAACAAGAACCTGGGCGACCTCTTCAAGAGTGCGGGCGACGTCACCGGCGTTCTTTCCGAACGCAGCCAGCAGGTCAACAAGCTCATCCTCAACTCCGACTCCCTGCTCCAAGTCCTGGTGGCGCGGCGACAAGAGGTCGTGGACCTGCTGGCCAACACGTCGGCGGTGGCCAAGCAGCTGACGGCGTTGGTGCACGACAACGAGAGCACATTGGCACCGACGCTGGAGAGGCTCAATGCGGTGACTGCAATGCTGGAAAAGAACCGCGACAACATCGCCAAATCGTTGAATGGTCTCAAAAAATTCGAGATCACGGTCGGTGAGGGGATCTCCAGCATGTACGCCTACTCGGCGTTCGTCCCGAACTTCCTTGCGCCGCAACTCTTCCAACCGCTGTTCGACTATCTCTGGGGATTCCGCACCTTCGACACGGCTCGCGGTCCCGGTTACCCGTCGCCGGTGCCTCGGTCGCTGACACCGTGGCCGTACAACGCTATTCCGGCGTGTCCCGGCTGTACGTTGGGCGGACGGATCGGCGGATCACAATGATTTCTGGGATTCCCCCGACTCAGCGCAAGCGGCTGACGGCCGTGGCGGCGGTTGTCCTGGTGGGGCTCATCGTTGCCGGCGCTGCCGTGCTTGTCCGCGATACGTTCTTCGGCCCACGGACGATCACCGCATATTTCACGACCGCCACCGCGATCTACCCCAATGACGAGGTGCGGGTGGCGGGTGTCAAAGTCGGAAGCATCAAATCTATTCAGCCGCAGGGCACACAGGCCAAGATGACCCTCGAGGTCGAGCGTGACGTGCCCATTCCGGCGAACGCGAAGGCGGTCATCGTCGCTCCGAATCTGGTGGCCGCCCGATACGTCCAGCTCTCACCGGCCTATCGCGATAGTGGGCCGGTCATGCACGATGGGGCGGTCATACCGGTCGAACGCACCGCAGTGCCGGTCGAGTGGGACGAGGTCAAAACCCAGTTAATGCGGCTGGCAACGGATTTGGGACCCAAGAGCGGCGTATCGGGCACGTCCGTGGGCCGGTTCATCGACAGCGCCGCCAACGCTCTCGACGGCAACGGCGACAAACTGCGGCAAACGCTTGCTCAATTGTCAGGCGTGGGCCGGATCCTTGCCAACGGCAGCGGCAACATCGTCGACATCATCAAAAGCCTGCAGACCTTCGTCGGCGCGCTGCGGGACAGCAACGTCCAGATCGTGCAGTTCAACGACCGCCTGGCCACGCTGACCAACGTGGTCAACGACAGCAAGTCCGACCTGGATGCGGCGCTGGCAGATCTGTCGACGGCGGTCGGCGAGGTGCAGCGATTCATCGCCGGAACTCGCAACCAGACCAGCGAGCAGATTGCCAGGTTGGCCGATGTCACACAGAACCTGGTCGATAATCACATGGCCCTGGAAAACATCCTGCACACCTCCCCGAATGCGCTCGGCAACTTCTTCAACGACTACAACGCCGACACCGGGACCATCGTGGGCGGGTTCGGGCTGATGAACTTCGCGAACCCCACGTGGGGCGGTCAGCTTCTGCTGTCCGTTCCGGGCTGCACCCAAATCGGGGCCATCGAGAACGTCACCGCGGTCGAATCGGGCAAGCTGTGCGCCTTGTTTATGGGTCCCGCATTGCGAGTGCTCAACTTCAATGAGTCGCCGATTCCCATCAACCCATTCCTGCAGAAGTCCGTGGATCCGTCCAAGGTCCTCTACACCGAACCGCGGCTGGCGCCCGGCGGCGAAGGCCCGAAACCCGGACCACCCGAGATCCCGCCCGAGGTGTCGGCCTATACCGGCCTGCCGGGTGATCCGGTAGGACCGCCGGGGGCGGTGCCGCCGGCGCGGATTCCGGGCGCGGCGATGCCGCTGCCGCCCCCACCGTCCACACCGATGGAATCGCCGCCACCACCGCCACCGGCAGCGCCGAGCCTGTCAGGCATGCTGCTGCCGGCTGAAGGACCGCAATCGTGAGCGCCCGGGCCCGGGTGCCGGGTCGGCGGGCGCTCGCCCTTGTCTCCTGCGCCATGTTGACGTTGACGGGATGCGCATTCCACGGCCTGAATTCACTACCACTGCCCGGTGCGGTCGGCCGCGGCCCGGGGGCCAACATCTACCACGTCGAGCTCCCGAATGTCGGCACGATGGAGTCGAATTCGCCGGTGATGGTCAACGACGTCGTCGTCGGCAGTGTCGGCACGATGAGGGTGAAAGGTTGGCACGCCGACGTTGAGATCTCGGTAAAGCGTGACGTCGTCGTCCCGGCCAACGTGGTAGCCGTCGTCGGTCAGACCAGCCTGCTGGGGTCGATGCATGTGGAGCTCAATACACCCCTCGGCCAGGCGGGGAGCGGACGGCTGCAGCCGGGCGCCACGATCCCGCTGAGCCGGTCATCGGCCTACCCGTCGACGGAGCAGACGCTGTCGTCGCTGGGAGCGGTTGTCAACGGCGGGGGGCTGGGACAGATCGGGGAGGTCGTCCACAATTTCTCCGCCGCCCTGTCCGGACGCGAGGGCGCGGTGCGTGATCTGATTACTCGCCTCGACACGTTCGTGGGAACACTGGACCAACAGCGGGACAACCTGGTCGACTCCATCCAGGCGCTGAACCGGCTTGCCGCCACATTCGCCGGACAACGCGACGTGCTCACCGAGGCGCTGCGCAAGATACCGCCGGCGCTCGATGTGCTGATCAAGGAGCGGCCGCGCCTGACGGCTGCGCTGGATAAACTTCGCGTCTTCAGCAACACCGCCACCCGGCTGGTCAACGGCGCCCAGGCCGACCTGGTCAAGAACCTCAAAAACCTGGAGCCAACTATCAAAGCGCTCGCCGATGTAGGGCCGGAGTTCGGCGCGGCGATCGCGGCGGGGTTCGTGTTCCCATTCACCCAGAACTTCGTAGACCGAGCGGTGCGAGGCGACTACTTCAACCTCCATGTCGACCTGGACATCTCGATTCCACGGCTCAAGCGTGGTCTGATGCTGGGGACCCACTGGGGGCAGCTCGACGAACCAGTGGTACCGGAGCCCGGGGACCCGTATCGCATGAATTACACACTCGATCCGCTGCATAACCCCCTGAGGCCACCGTGGGTCGATCCCAATGCGCTGCCCTTGCCCGGGCCGCCGCCGGGTGCGGCCCCACTGCCCGGCCCGCCGCCCACCGCGGCCCCACTGCCCGGCCCGCCGCCCACCGCGGCTCCGATGCCTGAGGCGGATCTCGGTCAAGCGCCGTCGCCGGCGGCGGCGCCTTCGACGGGAGCGGGTGGATAGATGCTGACGCGCTTCATTCGCATCCAGCTGGCGATCTTCGCGATCGCCGGGACCGTTGGCGTGATTGCGATGGTCTTCTTCTACATTCAAGCGCCGACCCTGCTGGGCATCGGCCGGATGACGGTGACGCTGGAGCTGCCGGCGACCGGCGGCCTGTACCGGTTTTCCAACGTGACCTACCGCGGGGTCCAGATGGGCAAGGTCACCTCGGTGGGGTTGACGCCGACGGGCGCGAAAGCGACGCTGTCGCTGAGCTCTTCGCCCAAGATCCCCGCCGACCTGACCGCCGAGGTGCTCAGTGTCTCAGCAGTGGGTGAACAGTACGTGGACCTGCGGCCCAAGACCGATTCGCCGCCCTACCTGCACGACGGCTCGGTTATCTTCGCGCGCCAAACGACGATTCCGCAGCCGGTCGGCCCGATGCTCGACCAGGTGAATGCCTTGGTCCAAAGCATCCCGAAGACCAAACTTGGCCAATTGCTCGACGAGACGTTCCAGGGTTTCAACGGTTCCGGTTACGACTTGGGGTCACTGCTCGATTCCTCGGAAACACTGTCCCGCGACTCCAACAGCGTTGTGGATCGCACTCGAGCCCTCACCGAAGACACTGGGCCGCTGTTGGATACGCAAGCGCACACCACCGATTCGATCAGGACATGGGCACGCAGCTTCGCCGGCATTTCAGATGTGTTGGTAAACAACGACTCTCACTTCCGCGCGCTGCTGCAAAACGGATCTGAGGCAGCGAACGAGGCGTCCCGGCTTCTCGAACAAGTCAAACCGACGCTGCCGGTGTTGCTCGCCAACCTGACCACCATCGGTCAGATCGGCGTCACCTACCACCCCTCGATTGAGCAGCTGCTGGTGTTGCTGCCGTCGGCGGTTGCCATCGAGCAAGCTGCTCAGGGCGAAAACCATCCCGATGGCAAGGCCATGGGTGACTTCGCACTCACGATCGACGATCCGCCTATTTGCACGGTCGGCTTCATGCCGCCCAACACGTGGCGATCCCCCGACGACCTCAGCGACATCGACACACCGGACGGGTTGTATTGCAAACTCCCGCAGGATTCGCCGCTCGCGGTTCGCGGTGCCCGCAACTATCCCTGCATGGGTCACCCGGGTAAGCGGGCGCCTACCGTCGAAATCTGCAATAGCGACAAGCCGTTCATGCCGCTGGCGATGCGCCAGCACACCCTGGGTCCCTACCCGCTGGATCCCAACCTGCTCGCCCAGGGCGTCCCGCCCGACGACCGGATCACCGCCAACGACAGGATCTTCGGCCCGGTGGAGGGAACGCCGCTGCCGCCGGGGGCGGTGCCGCGCGGCGCGCTGGCGGGGCCGCGGGGCGAAAATCCACCAGCGGGCACGCTGGGGGCAGCTGTTCCGCCGGTGCCGTCGTCGGGGCCGCCCCCGCTGGCGCCCATGTCGCCAATGTCGGCCGACCTTCCGCCCATAGCGCCACTCGACGTTCCTGCACAGGGGGAACTTCCCGCACCACCACCACCCGCTGCCCCTGCACCACAAGATCAGATCGACGGTGGACAGCCGCAAGCCGCGCCAAGCTCGTTCGGAGCGAAGACGCCTAAGCCCGCGCCCTCGGTCGTGGTGGCAACGTACGATCCGCGCACTGGTCGTTATGTCGGACCGGACGGCAAGCTGTACCAGCAGTCGGACCTCGTGACCTCGAAAGCGCCGAAAACGTGGAAGGACATGCTTCCCACTTAAGGACGGTCTGCGGCCGGGCCGGCAGCGAAGTTACGGCCGCCCGGTCAGGACAGCCGGTCCAAGCGCAACGGCATCGCGATATCGAGCCACTGGTTTTGCCCGCAGGCACCGCTTGGGCCGACCGTCTTGTCCTTGCCGGAGAAGGTCGGCGACCCGATTTGGAATCCACCATTGTCGTTCACCGGGAAGAACAAGTAGGTCTGCTGCCCGGGGAACGCGGTACCGTCTTCGCACCGCTCCCAGTTCGGCACTTCGCGCCTTACCTTCCACATCTCCCCGTCATCCATATATAGGGGCGCGCTCCATCCCTGGTCGCTTTTCACCGTGCCGTGGCATTCCTGGAATGTGACGCATGTCGAACTGATGGTCCATATCTGGTAGACCGTCGGCTCGCCGAAGTATTGATCGTTTCGCTGGGCCCAATCGCCGATGGACGTAGCGCGAAACGTGCCGTTGATGGCTACTTCTTCCTTGGTTGTCGCCTGGGCCGTGGATGCGGTGCCCAAACCGCCGAACGTAGTGGCAGCCAATAGAGTTGCGGTGGTGAGCGTTTTTGCTGAACGCATCAGGTGCTCCTTGAAGCGCATAATCCGACAGTGCCTCTGACAGCTTCTCGCCATCGGTTGCGGCGTTCTCGAGCGTTGACGTTACACCGCTTGGACCGATCCGGTAACGGCTAGCTAGAACAAGATTTGCCGCGCTCATCCGGCCGGGTCGAATTTCCCGATCAGCCAGGAACCGTCGACCTTTGTCAGCGTGACCAGGACGCTGCTCTGCGTCTTCGCCGGCTCTTTCTTTTTCGGGCTTGCCGTGGTCTGGTCGACGAAAACCAGCACGACAGCCGAATCGGGATGTAAATCCGAAACGGCGGCCCGAATCACCTTGGCGGTCGCCGTCAGTTGCCCTTGCTGCGCAGTCGGTGCGACGACATTATCGGTGAATTTGGTGTAGTAGGTCAAAAAGCCACCGGTCAGACGCGATTTCGCGTTGGCATAATCGCGATCCAAATGATCGTAGGAATACGACAACACGGCCACGGCACCATCCGACGCCGCCTGGATCGCCCGGTGTGCCGTCGCATCATCGACCCGCTGATCCGGCCTATAGAGAATGAAGTACACACCGGCAGCGACTCCCACGGCGGCAATGACCAGCGTTGTCGCGACTATCGAACGCCACCTTGCCAAACAGAGGCGGGCCCAGTGCCGGATCGCTGCCGGCCGACGCCACCGGGCCGATCGCTCGCCGGCGGGTGGCAGCCCATCCTCGTCGGCGTGCGGAATCTGTCCGTCGTCAGTCGCCGCTTCGGTGCTGTCCAGCGACGAGCCATGCTCGACAGTCATTGCAGGAAATCGACTTTCGACATTTTGAGTTGACCGTCGTCACGCTCCATGTTGACACTGAGCCGAAACAAGGCCGGCGGCGGTTTGTCGTTATCCGGCCCAGTGGCCTCGGTTTTCGCCGCCACGAGCACGACTCCCGAATTGGCGCTCAGCGACTCGACGGCGACGGCTTCCACGGTGGCCTTGCTGCCGACCTTCGTATCCTCGGCCTTCTTGACTATCAGGGTTGACAGCACTGACAGCCGGTTTTTCTGGTCGCCCGTGGAGGCATCGATCATGCGCTGGACGCTGTCCTTGGCGTGATCGGGATCAATCGACATCAGCGTCGTAACCCCTTGCCGGGCCGCTGCACTGAACTCCGCGGCGAGCTGCCGCTTGTGCACCGCGGTGTCGTGCTGCCACACCATGTAACCGGTCGCGCCGAGGGAAGCGGAGGCGAGCACGACGCCGACGCCGACAGCCATAGTTTTCCGCCCCGGGCGGCGGAGCCACCGCGGCCGCCTGGGGTGCCGCGGCAAACGTAGGCGCGCCCGCGCCGACTTTGCGGGACGCTGCTCGGCGCCTGGAAACCCTGCGTCGTCATCAGCGTCCCCGGATTCTGCTGCCCTGCGCAGCCGTGCGAGGCGTTCGCGAGCCGCCGCGGCGCGCGCTTCAGCCTCGGCGACGTCGGCTTCTGTTTCCGTCTCCGAGACGGGCGCTTCGGCGTCGGAGTGGACCCCGGAGCGCGGCTGTGGTTCGTCGGGAGCGGTCACATCCATGGGCTCACCACGACGGTCGGCGTCAGGCGGCTCCGGATCGTGCACGGTGAAAAAGCCTATCACTTCGGTCTGGGCTCGATGCCGTGATCGGGGGGCTGTCTTGTGGCTCTTACCTGCGGAAACACTCGCTTGTCAGGGGGGCGGGTGGCGGAGAATCTGGGGTGCTTCACACGGCCGAATTCGCTCAGGCGATCTTCTAGTGGGTCAGGTCGAACGCGAGTAGCGTCAAGCGATCATGTGCGATGCGGACTATCCGACCTCGAGGGAGAAGATCACCATGCGGATCGCCGATTTCAGCAGCGGCCGCCGAGGAACTTGCGCCGGCTGTCAGGGCCGTTCCGGCCATGTCGCTGCGGCGGTCGGCATGGCCATCACCGCCCTGCTCATCGCCCCGGCCGTGCTGACGGGGGCGTTGTCTGCTCACGCTGACACTGGCCTCGATGGTTACGCTCGTTGCGTTGGAGGCGACACGAAACCCCCGCCGCCGGGGGTAAGTGCAGAAGATTGGTTTCCCAGCGTTCACGTGATACAGACGGATCTCGATTCTGGTGTGCCTTCCGCCCAAGTGGCTCAGAGATTGGTGGAAATGGGAGTCAAGCCGAGCGATGCCGTTACCCGAGTGCAGTGTTTTCTGGCCAACCAGCCGCGCGGGGAAGGGCATTGACGTCCAAACTGACGCCCTACCATCTTCACCAACTAGAAGAATTTTCTTTTCGGGTATGGCAAAGTAGTCGGGTGCGATCAATCGTGGCCCTGTTAGCCGCGTTGCTCGGCGCCGGTCTGCTCGCGGCGCCGCCGTCCTTCGCTGGGCCGACCGTCTGCGATTACCCCGCCTGCACCCCGGGCATTTTGCCGCATCGGGTTTTAGGCGCGCCGTGTGACAACACCACCTACTACGCCTTCGGCGTCGATGACAGCACCGTTCCCCCCGCCGCGCAGCCCGGACGGCTGATGTTCTGCGGCTCGCCGAGGCGATACCAGCCGCGATGGTTCCGGTCGCCTCCGATGGCGGGGGTCAAAGACGAAGGCGCGCCGTGCCAGAACTACCAGAACTATGTGGCGCAGGCGCCCGACGGTCTGTTCCTCATCTGTTTTGCCCACGACGGCATCATGAGCTGGATCCGCGCCGACACGTAGCCGCGCCGTTTTCGTTCAGCGGAATGACACATCGCCTCACTTGGGTGCTTCCCGGTGCAGACCCAACAGCCGCCGGCTCATGTCGACAAGCCGGGTGAACAGGGTGTCGTCGTCGATGTCCGCGACGAGTGGATGCATAACAGCGGTGCTGATCGCACCGGAGAACATGGCCGCCTGGATCCGGCCGTCCAGACCCGCATCGCTCAGCAGCACCCGATACAGGCGGTCCATGAAAAGTTGAAACGGCTTGTGCTCGGCCAATAACCGGACGACGACGGGATCGAACTGCAGCGTGCGCACCAGCCGGCGGTCGCGAACTGCCATTTCGATAGTGCGCACCAACAGCGCATCGCGCGCCTGCGATCCGTCGGCATGGGCCTCCGCTTCCTCGAGCGCGGGAAGTAGCCGCCCGAGTTCGCGTTCGGTGACCGCGATGACGATCTGTTCTTTAGCGTGGAATTGATGGTAGACAGCGGCTTTCGTTATACCGACGGTGTCGGCGATCATCTTCAGCGACGTGCCGCTGACCCCATGCGTGGCGAACAGATCCAGTGCGGCATCGAGCACGCGTGTTCGGGCCGCGCTGTGCTCGGCCACTCTCAACTCCTCGCCGTCAAGCGGCTGCCGTCCTGTTCCCACGCAACGAGACTAGCCTCGATTTTTCGCACTGGTGGGGTTCGGGGGTGCTGAGCCATGAAGATCGCTGAGCGATAGCGATTTTGGGCTTGGGGTGTGTTTGGCCGTCCCGTGTCGCCGGGGTGGGCGGGCTTTCCTATGGCCGGTGGGTCTTTCGGGTCGTCGGGGCGGGTTTGCGGTGGTCAGGGGAAGGCGGCGCGGATGCGCTGCCAGGCGGTTGCGATGGCACCGGCCCAGCGCCAGGTGGCGTCGATGCGCAGCCGTAGTTGGCGGGCGCCGCGGGTGATGCGGGCCGCGACGTGCAGGACCCGGTAGCGGAAGGCGGTAATCTCGCAGCGGGCCAGCTGCGGGGCGTCGGTGAATCCGATCAGTTGGGCCCAGGCGACCAGATCGGCGGCGGCCAGGACGATTTCGAGCCAGGCGGCGTTGGACTGGAAATCATGACAGGGCAGGTTGGCCAGGCCGGCGGCTTTGGCTTCGCGGATGCGGTCCTCGACGCGGGCGTGCTGGCGGTGGCGCAGTTCCAGACCGGCCAGCTGCCCGGGAACCATCCCCGGTGGGGTGTCGGTGATGAAGGCGGTCACCCGCATGCCTCGATTTTTCATGGTGGGTCGGGTGCTCCCGTGAGGTGTGCTGAGGTCTGCTGGTGGGCGTGGTTTTCGGTCGCAGGGGAGGTGCCGGCGCCGCGTGTCGTGCGGTGGCGCCGGGTTCCTTGGTCCCGGTGGGTGTTGCTCCTTCCTGGGGTTGTTCGGACAGGTGCCAGGTGGTCAGGGGATCGCCAGCACGCGGTGGAACGCGGTTTCCAGTGCTGTTGCCCAGGGCCAGGTTTGGGGTATTCGCAGGATTTGTTTGCGGGAATGGCTGATGATGCGGGCTGCGGTGTGCAGCAGCCGGTAGCGCAGGGTCTGTGGTTCGGCGACGGCCAGGGTGCCATCGAGCAGCAGCAGCCGGGTCCAGCACAGCAGGTCGACGGCCAGGGCGACTGCGGCCACCCACGCGCGGTTCATCGCATAGGACGATGACGGCCATTTGGCCAGGCCGGTGTCTTTGGCGCAGCGGATGAATCCTTCGACGCGGGCGTGCACCCGGTGGCGGGCTTCCAGACGCTGGGCTTGCCCGCCGGCGGTGTTGGTGGCCACCGGTTGGTAGCGGTAGCCGTTGGTCTGCTCGAACAGCGAGAGTTGTGCTCCGGTCTCGATGGGTTCGCGGCGCACCAGGATCCGCATCCCCGCTGGCCAGGTGGATAGTTTGTCGCCGCCGTGGCTTTCCCGCAGCAGGCCGGTGACCTCGGCGACCTGTGCGTCCTCGCGCGGGGTGCCGGTGGCATCCAGTGCTGGTTCCCACCCGGTCTCGGGCAGCAGCGCCAGCGCGGCACGCACCCGGGCATCCAGGTCGAAGCCGACCGAGTACGCGATGCTGTAGCCGGCGCGGGTGTTGAGCTTGGTGATGTGGTCGATCACCTTGTGGCTGGAGCCCGCACCGTCGATGGTGATCAGCAGGTTGTGCCGCCACTTGGCGGGGATCGCGGCGATCGCGGCGTCGATGATGGCGATGTGATCGGCGGCGGTGTTGGAGCCGGCGTTACCGGCTCGCGCGATGATGGCCAGCAGCTCGCCGGTATTGTCACACCACGCAGTCAGCGGATGAAAACCGTATCCGCCCTTGAAATTTCCCGCTGCCGATTCCTTATCGGAGTACGAGGTGATCAAGGTGGCGTCGATGCGGATGCAGATCACATCATCGAGATCACCGTAGCAGGTGGCCACCGGCGGAATCTTCCCGTGGCGGGCCTCGATGCGCTCCCATACCCGGGCGCGGACCCGATCCCGCGCCAGCGCCAGCCGCCCCAGCGCCGCGTCGTCGAGTTCGTTGAGTGCCCGCCATGCCGTGGTGGTCGAGGCGACCGGCCCGAACACCCGCTTTTGATCGCCCAGGACCGCGATGTCGCAGATGCTGGTCGCGCCGTCGGCGATCCCCACCGCCAGGTCCCGCATCACCGCTCCCCGGTCGTGGACCACGTCCGGCCGGTACAGCGCATCCGACAATGCGCCGGTCAGCCCCGTCTTATCGGCCAACATCCGGGTGATCACACTGCCGGTGTGTGACACCACATCGTCGCCGCGGACCTCCACGTCGAGGTGCCGGGACCATTCTGTTGTAGCCTGCATCTGAAAGGTGCACCCGTTCTCTGGATTTTCCGAGCCTTAACAACCCTGATTATCCTTGAGCGAGTGCACTTTTCGCGTCTAAGACACCCCAAAGCCGACCATCCCCGTGAAAAATCGAGGCATGCCGTCGATGTCGGTGAAGCGCAGCTGCGCCCCGGGGTGTGGGCGTTCTTTGCGCAGCACCAGCCGGGTCCCGGCAGGCCAGGCCGACAGGTTGACCAGGCCGGTGGCCTCGGCCACCCACGCCCCGTCCCGGATCTGCCCATCGGAGTCGATCCCCGGATACCAGCCATCGCCGAGGTTGAGGGTGTCCACGGCGTCCTGGACCCGGGCATCGACGGGAAACCCGAAGGAGAACCCGACCCCGTGATCGCGGCAGGCCTGGGCAAACTTGTGGGTGGCTCCGGCGGAATCTGAGCGCACCACCACCGCCGGCGCAGCCGGGTTCTGCGGGCCGGGACGCCAATCTGCCGGCAGCGAATCCAAAGCCTGCTGAAGGACCGTGACGTGATCGGCGGCGGTATTGGATCCGGCGTTGCCTTTGCGCAGCAGCCCGGCCAGGGCCTCACCGCCGGCGATCTCCGGGCGGTCCAGAAACGCCAGCAGCGGGTGATGGCCGAACGACTTCTTCCACGTCGGCGCCGCCTGCGCCTTGTTGTCGGAATGGTCGATGACCAGCGTGGCGTCGATGTCGATGTACAGCGGCACACCCGCCGGGGGCGCGGCCCCGGCCGCCCAGGCCGCCGCCCGCGCCGATGCCCGCGCGGTGCGAACCTTCGGCAGGTGCGCGGCATCGATGCGATAATCGATCAGCCGCCACATCGTCGTTGTCGAGGCCTTGGCCCCGAACACATGCTCGCGATCCCCACACAACTGGCCGACCCCGTCGATGCAGTCCGCCCCGTCAGCCACCGCCGCGGCAAGATCGGCGAACACCGCACCCGGGGCATAAGTCCACGGCCCCTTGTAAGTATCGGCCAACACCGCCGTGACCTGCGCTGATAACCCGGTCAGATCGGCCAGTTCCCGCAACAGCCCCATCCCGGCGTGCGACACCACCCCGCGACCGTCCGCCGATACTTTCACCCGCCGCGCCACCGCGATACCCTTCACGTGCGAAGTGCCTTCCGCTCGCCATATGGAAACCTAGAGAATTCCCATTATGCGTTGCAGGACAGGCACTTTCGCGCATCAACACACAGCTACGTCGGCATTCCGCGAAAAATCCGGGCTAGACGACAGTATTGACCAAAGCTAGCCGATCGGCTAGCTTTCCACACTAGTCGAGTTCGGCGGCGATTCGTGTGGAAGGAGTGCCGATGTCCGACGTCGGCGGAAACGCGGCAGGCGAGCGTCGATCCGCGCGAATCGCCCTGCGGCGCAACGAAGGTGAGTTGATCCTGCTGTGGACGCTGCCGGTGACGGTGGCGATCTGGGTCGCCGCCTTTTTGCTGTTTCCGGGCTTCGACCCGCCGATGTCACCGACGATGACGGCCGAGCAGGTCGCCGCCTTCTACCGTGACCCGGCCCATCTGCCCGAGATCCGCTACAGCATGATCGTGTTCAACTGGTTCGGCGTGTGCCTCATCCCGATCCTGACCCTGATCGTGATGCAGGTCCGCAGGATGGCACATCGCACGCCGATCTTCGCCTACGCCCTGCTGGGCTGCGTGGCCGGCGGACCGACGCTGTTCCTCGTCGCGAACGTCTGCTGGCTGCTGGCCGCCTTCCGCCCGGAACGGCGCCCGGAACTGACGCAAATGTTCAACGACTTCGGCTGGATCACGTTCACCATCCTGGTCCCCTTTCTGATCGGGCAGAGCGTGATACTCGCGCTGGCAATCTATTTCGACGACCAGCCGCGCCCGATATTTCCCCGCTGGGTGGCCCACTTCAACCTTTTTGTGGCCGGCGCGTTGGTGCCTGCGTCGTTCGCGGGCCTGTCGTTGTCCGGCCCGTTGGCGTGGGACGGCGTGTTGTCCTTCTGGCTGAAGAACATCGCCATCGCCGTGTGGCTCGTCGTCATGGGTGTCGTCGTGGGGCGGGCCGTTTATCGCGAGCGCGCCGAACGTCGCCGCCAAGGCGCAGAACTGGTCGGCGTATGAGAAGCCCTATGTCAAGCCGCCTCGTCTTGGGTGAGGATTCGTTGGAGTGCGCGGTGTTTGTCGGGGGCGTAGGCGAGGTTGTCTTGCCAGCAGTGCCAGATGATGTGCAGCCAGGCGCGGGCGAGGATGCGTACGGCGTGGGGGTGGTCGTGCCCGCGGGTTCGGGCCCTGTCGTAGAGGTCGGCGGCCCAGGGGTTGACCAGTCGGGTGTCGGCGGCGAAGTCGGTGACGGCGTCACGGAGTTGTTTGTCGCAAGCCCAGCGGAATCCGACAATGCGGGATTTGCCGGACTGGCGCGTAGAGGGCGCGGCGCCGGCCAGACAGGTCAGCGACTCCGGGGTGGGGAATCGAGCACGGCAGTCCCCGATTTCGGCAAGCAGGCGCGCGGCGCGGACCCGTCCGGCGCGGGGCAGGGACGTGAAGATGTGGGCGTCGGCGTGGGTGTCCAGTTGTGCCTCGATCTGGGTCGAGAGCGCTTTGATCTGTGCGACCAGGGTGCCCAGCAGTGCGACGTAGCTGGCGGTGATGTGGGCCTGGGTGCTGCCGTGAGAACCGGTTGCGCCGGGGGCAGCGTCAAGGATGCGGTGGTGCAGCACGGCGGGGTCGACCTTGCCGGAGTAGCCCTGCTTGGCGAGCCAGTCGCCGAGCCGTTTGGGGGTCAGCCAGTCGATCTTGTCCTGGGTGTCGAATCGGGTCAGGAACGCCAGGCTGATCGCGGAGTCGATGTCTTTGAACAATCCGACGGCGGCAGGCAGCACGTTGCGCAGGTGTGCGCGCAGCTGATTGGCAACGGCCACACGGTGATTGACCAAGTCCTTGCGGGCGCGGCAGGCGCGCCGCAGGGCGACGGTGGCGTCGGTATCGGGGATCAGCGCCCGCAGCCGGGCGCGGTCGGTGCGCAGGGTGTCGGCGAGCACGTAGGCGTCGAACCGGTCGTCCTTGTTGCCGGCCGAGCCGTAGCGGCCGCGCAGGTTCTTGACCTGATTCGGCGAGATCACCACCACGGCCAGACCGGCGAGCAGCAGGGCGTCGACGACTGGCCCGTCGGGACGTTCGATGGCGACCTCACCCACTCCATGGCGGCGCAGGAAAGCGATGAGTTCCCGCAGTCCGGGCGCGCTATGGGGCACCGTGGCTCGGTCGAGTTCGCGGCCCCGGTCATCGACGACGCTGACCGCGTGGTCGTCGCGGGCCCAGTCCAGACCGGCGGTCACACCCCCCGGCGGCTCCTGCGGCAGGGTGGTATCGGTCGGGGTATTGCTGGCAGACTTCACGTCAGCCTCCTCGCTGCTAGTCCCAGTGGGGAGGCACCCATCTTTTCTGGTGCCGCTGGTGCCGGGACGTGGTTGCCGGTCCGCTCACTGATCGGCGCTCGCAGCCAGACGCGGCGTTGGCGCTCAGCCCTATCGACGGTCGACACGCCCCGGGCAACCACCAGGGCCTGCAGATCTCATACTGGACATCAACCGCGTCAAGCGAGCAGGGCAGTGACCTGGTGGCACCTCGGGTGCATCAACGCTTCATCCAGAAGCGATGACCTCAGGAAGGTAGTCCAGTGAGCGCGACGACGACAGCCGAGGGACCGTCACCGGCGGTGCCCACCGGCCCGATGCTTCGGCGCATCGCCTGGCAGTGCCGGCACCACCCCAAGCGCGAGTTGTGGCTGGCCTGGGGGGCGCTTGTCGTCTTCTACAACTTCTTCTTCCCGATCTTCTTCGTGGTGACCCGGGTCCAGCCCCCGCCGCAGCCCGCCTGGGACCTCGCGACGCAGGTGCACTGGTTCCACGAACGTCACCTCGGGATACCCGTCGGCTTCGGCATCATTTTCGGCATCGGCGGCATCATCGCGGTGAACAATGCGCTCATCGCGTATTCGATGCGACGGATGTCGGTCAGCCCGGTGTTCGCGTATTCGTACCTGATCATCTATTCGCTCAGTGCTGTTCCCGGAATGCTGTTGCTCTGTATCGCGCTGATCGTCGGGACCCTGCGCCCCGAGCGGGACCCCCAGGCGATCGGCTGGCTCTACGACTTCGCGTTCCTGTCTTTCGACGGAACGATGGGTGTCTTCTTGATCGGGTCGCTGATCTGGTTGCTCGCGATTCTGATCGACAAGAACCGGGTGTTCCCCAAGTGGTTCGGCTACCTCAACTTGTGCAACGCGCTCACCGAGGTCGTGGTGGCACCGTGCTGGATCTTCCGGCGGGGCGTGCTGGCGTGGAACGGCCAGATCGCCTGGTGGCTGGACGTGGTCGTGTTCGGCATCTACACCGGGGTTTTCATATTCATGCTGATGCGCATGATCCAGCGCGAGGACTTCGGTACCGGGCCTCTCCCCGAACTCGGGCCCGCCCTCGCCCGCGAACCGGGGGCCGCGCGATGACGGACCTGACCGAGAAGAGCGAACGCACCAGGTTCGTGCCCGGCCAGCCCGACATGTGGGTCTTCGTACTGTTCGAAACCTTCATCTTCACGGCGTATTTCGGTTTCTACCTGTTCTACCGCGCCCGAAACGGCGGGCTTTTCCTGCACTCGCAGGCGCAGCTCGACTTGCGCGTCGGGATCATCAATACCCTGGTGTTGTTGCTGAGCTCCTGGTCGGTGGCGCGGTGCGTCCAGTCGTGCCGGGCCGGCGCCTACCGGGCGGCGCTGCGAGACGCCTTGCTCACGGCCGCGTTCGCCGCGGTGTTCTTGTTCTTCAAGATTTTCGAGTGGGTCCGGTTGGTCCGCACGGGGAACGGGCTGGACAGCAACGACTTCTTCACCTACTACTTCTTTCTCACCGGCATCCACTTCGTGCACCTGCTCATCGGTTTCGTCGCCCTCGGGATCGTCGTCTACCAAGTACGGAGCCCGGCGAGGCGCTCCCAGGAACTCGTCGAGACCTGTGCCACCTACTGGCACACCGTCGACTTCCTCTGGGTGCTGATCTTTGCATTGCTCTACGTGGTGAGGTGATCGGTGATCAAGTTCAACAAGAGGCTGTTGGTCGTGTGGCTCGTCCTGGCGTCTCTCACGCTGGGCTACCTGGGCATCGACCACACCGATGCGCTGCGGCCCAGCGCGCTGGTCACCTCCAGCGTGATCGTGATCGCACTCATCAAGGTGCGCATCATCTTTCGCGAGTTCATGGAGGTGCGAAACGCACCGGCCTTGCTGTGTCGCCTGACCGATGCCTGGGTGGGGATCATGGCCGCGGCGCTGCTCGGCTGCTACTTCGTAGGGATGACGATCTGATTCAGCCCACCGACGCGACGGAATCGGCGGTCGTGAACGTCAGGTGCAGCTCGCTCAGTCCGCGCAGGATGTAGGTCGGCTCGTAGGTGTAGCGACGGTCCGCGCTCGGCCCGTGGTGGGCCGCGTCGATCTCGATGTGCGACATCCGGTCCAGGATGCGCTCGATCGAGACACGGCCCTCCACCCGGGCGAGCGGCCCGCCGGGACACGAGTGCACGCCGCGGGCGAAAGCCATGTGCTCGCGGACATTCCGGCGGTGCAGGTCGAACTCGTGCGGGTTCTCGAACCGGCGCGGGTCGCGGTTGGCCGCACCCGGCAGCACCATCACCACGGTGCCGGCGGCAATGTCGACACCGCCGATCCGGGTGGCCCGCCGGGCCAGCCGGCAGTCGCTCTTGACGGGGCTCTCCATGCGCAGCGACTCCTCGATGAACCCGGGAATCAGGCTGCGGTCCTCGCGCAGCTCCTGCTGGATGTCGGGCCGGTCGCCTAGCGCCTGCAGCGCGGCGCTGAGAAGCTTGGCGGTGGTTTCCTGCCCGGCGGCGAACAGGAACGTCGCCGAGCGGACCACCTCGATCACCGGGGGGGTCGACCCGTCGGGGTACTTCGCCGCCGCCAGCGAGGTGAGCACGTCATTGCGGGGTGCGCGCCGCCGGTCCTCGATGTAGGCGCAGAACTTGTCGTCGAGCCATTCCAGCGGGTTGATGCCGACCGACTCGTGGTCCAGGGCGCCGACCCGCGCCTCGGGCCGGTCGGCTCCCAAGACGCTCCGGAATTCCTTGTGATCCTCTTCGGGTACACCGAGCAGGTCGGCGATCACCAAAGTGGCGAACGGCTTGGAGTATTCGGCGATGAACTCGCACTCGCCGTTGTGCAGGAACTCGTCGAGCTGGCGGTCGGCGAGGCGCCACATGAATTCCTCGTTGTGCTTCAGCCGGCTCGGGGTGAGCAGCTTGCTCAGCACGGATCGGGCCTTGGTGTGGTCCGGCGGATCCATGGTGACCATGTGCTCGTTCATCGGGAAGTAGCTGCGGTGCGCCTCGATCTGCGCGCTGATGTCATCGCCCTCCGGCGTAAACGGCAGCGGGGGGAACGGGCCGCCGAGCGCGACGATGTTGGAGAACGTGTCGGGGTCCTTGTAGATCTCGGTGGCTTCGTCGTAGCCGGTGACGGCGACGACCCCGTAGTGCGGCAGCCGCAGCACCGGATTCTGACTGCGCAGGTGGTCGAAATACGGGTGCGGATCGGGGACCAGGGAGGGATCCGCGAAGAAGTCGATCGTGTCGAAATTGCTCATGTCGTGCATGCCTCCAAAAAGCCGCCGTTGGCCGTATGACTGTTTGGCGGCGAGACTCCGCGCCGCCGCGGTCCGATGTCCATGAAGTGCTGAGCACCTGCTTAGCATGGCGGTAATGTCAGGGTCAAGGCGGCCGCGCCGCGTCACGCTACGATCCGTGTGGTCGGCAACAGATGGCAGAGAGTACGGAGCAGGGGCATGGCATCTTCTTCCGTGGCCCGCAGGATCGGGGCGCCGGACGCCAAGAACCGCGGCTTGCTGCTCGACGCCGCCGAGCAGCTGATGCTCGAAGAGGGCTACGCCGCAGTGACCTCCCGCCGTCTCGCGAACAAGGCGGGGCTCAAGCCGCAGCTGGTGCACTACTACTTCCGCACCATGGAGGACCTGTTCCTCGAGGTCTTCCGGCGACGCGGTGAAGAAGCGCTCGAGGTGCATGCGCAGCTGATGAAGTCGCCGCAGCCGCTGTGGGCGCTGTGGAGATTCGGCACCGATCCCGCATTCACCCGCATTTCCATGGAGTTCATGGCGCTGGCCAATCACCGCAAGGAACTGCGAGCCGAAATCGCCTATTACGCAGAGCGTTTCCGGGAAGAGGAACGGCAAGCGGTGACGACGGCTCTGCAGCGGTATGGAGTGGCCAGAGAAGAGATGCCGCCGGTCGCGGTGACCGTGCTCATGTCCAGCTTGTCCAGATTTCTGGTGCTCGAGCAGGCGATCGGCATGTCCAGCGGTCACGCCGAAACCGTGCAATTGGTCGAGGATTACTTGCGTCGCCTGGAAGGCGAACCGCAGCCGATCGAGGGTGTGCCGGAGGCCTGGGTGGTTCACCAGTTCCGCAGCGAGCAAAGCACGCCTTTGGCGCCATCCTTGGATACGACGACGGCTCCGTCCACCGCCAGCTCACAGTGAAGTCCCGGTTCGCCGGGTTCGGTGCCCGTGCTCGCCACGACCATCGCGTAATGGTCGGGGTCCGACATGTCCACATCGAAGCTCCATGGCTGGCCCGGACCGAGATCGACGTCGACGTGGGGCGTGAACGAGTAGGGGTTGTGGCTGTAGTCGGAGAATTTTGCCGGTTGCTGGTCCAGGTAATAGATGTCCGTGTAGATCGGATGCTGGGCGGTGACGGTGTACTTGACGTGATGCATGATCGGGTCCGCGTGGGCCCGTCCGGTGTTCGCAACTGAACCGGCAGCCGCTAACAGCCCTGCCAGGGTCAGCGCCGATCCGGCTTGCAACATTCTGGACACGCCTGTCATGTCGCTCCTCCGGTTGCCTGGCGTGCACTGGCGGTGCGGTTCATCACCCGCTCTGCGGCTTGCCAATGCGCGTCGGCAACCCACAACCGTGCAAAGGATGCTATCGCCTCATCAGGCGAAACACCGTGGATTACGCGCTTTATCTCGGTCGCCGGGTGACGAGCCAGCGACTTGGCGATCGGTCGCCACCCCTCGGTGGGTGAGTCGAAGGAGGCGCGGGGCAACACCTTGTCCACCAAGCCGATCCGCTCGGCATCGGCTGCGGTCAAGGCTGATCCCGTACCGGCCAGCAGAAGCGCTCTGCTCTTGCCGACGAGCGCGGCCAGTCGCTCGGCCCCGCCCCACGCGGGCATGATCTCCAGCTCCACCTGATTGAAGGCAATCCTGATGTCGTCGGCGGCCACCCGGATGTCGGCGGCGACGGCGATTTCGGCGCCACCGCCGAAGGCGTGCCCGTTCAGCGCGGCGATGACCGGAGCGCGGAAGTTCGCCAGCTGATCGCAGACCGACCGCATCCGCTTCGCCATCGCGGCGGCGTCCTCTTCGGTCCGTAGCGAACTCAGCTCCTTGAGGTCGCCGCCTGACACGAAGGCCCGATCACCGGCACCCGTGATGACAAGGGCTTTGGCGCCGGCTGCTGTATCGAGCGCGTTTTCCAGCTGCTCCATGGTGTCGAGCGCGATGGCATTGCGTGCGTGAGGGCGATTGATGGTCAGCACCGCCAAACCGTCGTCGATCTCCAGGTCGAGCATGCGATTTCGCTCCTCGGGCAAGGGCCCTGATATTGGCATTCTCTTTTCGCGAGAATAACATCACGGCGGGCGAAAACTTTCGTCGGCGGGGAGGAGGTGATCCGGTGCGGAACCGAAGCGGGGTGGCGGCGGCTCTCGCTGTCGTTCTGCTTGGGGCATGTACGCCGCGACCATCAGCCCAGCTCTCCAGTTCGGCATCTGTGACCGTCAACGGTAAAGACACGAATTTCCACGTCGTGAACTGCGATCAGCGGGAGTGGACCCGGACGATCGATATCGGCGGCAACTTCGCCGGAGTCAAGGTTGTCGTCGACGAGGGGGCGCAACCGGCGTCAGCTCTGTCGGTGCGCATCCACAACCTGGGTGGGTTCACCGGCATGTATTCCCGCGGCGGCGGCGGCAACGCCGATATGAGCATGACCGGCGACAAATTCACCATCACCGGCACCGCCAACGGCTCCAAAGCCGACAAGCCGAATGAACCCATGTCCGCCGATTTCAAGATCATCGCTACGTGCTGACCGCAGCCACGTGACCGGCGCGGGGCAGGCCCACGCCCGGGTGGCGGCGCCGGTTTCCGCGCGGCACCAGTGACCTACCGGCGGCGCATTGCGCAGGCAGCACCAAGAGAATAAGATTCTCACAAATCAAGAAGGAGGATTTCATGGGGCAATTGTCACACCGGGAGGACGTCCCGTTCCCGATCTTCGACGCCGATAACCATCTCTACGAGCCGCCCGAGGCGCTGACCAAGTTCCTGCCCAAGGAGTACAAGGACTACGTCCAGTACGTGCAGATCAACGGTCGCACCAAAATCGCGATCCGCGGCCACATCAGCAACTACATCCCCAACCCGACCTTCGAGGTCGTCGCCCGCCCGGGCGCCTGGGAGGAGTACTTCAAGTACGGCAACCCGGAGGGCAAGAGCAAGCGTGAGCTGTTCGGCGAGCCGATGCGCGCGATCCCGGCGTTCTTCGAACCCGGCCCGCGCCTGGAGAAGATGAACGAACTCGGCCTGGACCGCACGCTGATGTTCCCGACGCTGGCCAGCTTGCTCGAGGAGCGGCTGCGCGACGACCCGCTCGCCATCCATGTCCTGATCCATGCGCTGAACGAGTGGCTCGACGAGGTCTGGGGCTTCAACTACCAGAACCGCATCTTCACCACCCCGGTCATCACGCTGCCGATCGTGGAGAAGGCGATCGAGGAGTTGGAGTGGGCGGTCAAGCGTGGCGCTCGCTGCATCCTGATCCGCCCGGCGCCGGTTCCCGGCTTCCGTGGCCCCCGGTCGTTCGCAGTGCCCGAGTTCGATCCCTTCTGGGAGCGGGTCGTCGAGCACGACGTGCTGGTCGGTATGCACTCCAGCGACAGCGGCTACTCCCGGTACACCTCCGAATGGGACGGTGCCGAACAGGAGATGCTCCCGTTCCAGACCAACGCGATGGGCATCCTCAACGAATGGCGGCCGATCCAGGACGCGGTGGGCTCGTGGGTGATCCACGGCGCGCTCTACCGCCATCCCAAGCTGAAGGTCGCCATCGTCGAGGCCGGTTCGAAGTGGATGACCCCGCTGCTGGACGGCCTGACCGAGGTCTTCCGGAAGGCCCCGGAAGCCTTCCCGAGCGACCCCGTCGAGATGGTCAAGAACCGGATCCACGTCAGCCCGTTCTTCGAGGACGGCATCGACGATCTGGTCAACCTCGTCGGTGTGGATCAGGTGCTGTACGGGTCGGACTGGCCGCATCCGGAGGGGCTGGCGGAGCCGACGTTCTACGTCAACGCTCTGTCGCACCTGTCCGTCGACGACCAGGCAAAGATCATGGGCGGCAACCTCGGTCGACTCGTCTCGGTGTGAGACGCGACATTTGAGTAAGCCGCCCTGGCGGACCATCCCCGAGATGGTCTTGAGCGCGGCGGACCGCTTCGGCTACGCGGAAGCGATAGTCGACGGTCCGCTACGCCTCACCTTTGTCGATGTCGTCGAGCGGATACGCAGTGCCGCAGGCGCTTTCGCCGGCCTCGGGATCGGCAAGGGTGAGCGGGTTGCGATCTGGGCTCCCAACTCCGCGGAATGGATCATCGCGGCGTTCGGACTGCTCACCGCAGGCGGCGTCCTGGTGCCGGTCAACACACGGTTCAAGGCGGAGGAGGCGGGCGACGTCATCGTCCGCAGCGGAGCCAAGGCCGTGCTGGTGCACAGGGGGTTTCTGGGCCAGGACTACCCCGCGCCCGCCGGGATACCGGTCATCGATCTGAAGTCGGACTTCCTCTCCAGCGGCTGCCCGTTCGAGCGGGCGGTCAGCGGCACCGATATCGCCGACATCATCTTCACCTCGGGCACGACCGGCCGCCCGAAGGGCGCGATGATGAATCACCGGCAAACCCTGCGCATGTATGAGGAGTGGGCGACGCTCGCGGATCTGCGCCGGGGGGACCGCTATCTGCAGATCAACCCCTACTTCCACACGTTCGGCCTGAAAGCGGGACTCGTCACCTCGTTCCTGCGCGGCGCGACGATGCTGCCGGTCGCGGTCTTCGACGTCGCAACGGTGGTGGATCTCATTGAGCGCGAGCGCATCACGATGCTGCCCGGGCCACCGACGCTCTACCACTCATTGCTGACTATTTCTGACAAGGACAGGCTGCGCACGCTGCGGGCCGGCGTGACCGGCGCCGCCGACATCCCCGTCGAACTTGTCCGCCGCATCCACGGCGAACTCCCGTTCAAGACCTTGATGACCGGCTACGGCCTCACCGAGGCTGGCAACGTGACCCTGTCCCGGCCCGGCGATTCCTTCGAGGACGTGGCCACCACGGCGGGCCTGCCCTGCGAGGGCGTCGAGGTGCGCGTCGCCGACGACGGCGAGGTGCTGGTACGCGGCTACGGCGTGATGCAGGGATATCTCGACGACCCGGAGGCCACCGCGAAGGCCATTGACAGCGGCGGGTGGCTACACACCGGGGATCTGGGCAACTTCGACGAGTCCGGCCGGCTGCGCATCGTCGGCCGCAAAAAGGACATGTTCATCGTGGGCGGGTTCAACGCCTATCCGGCCGAGATCGAGGGCTTCCTGCTCAACCACCCGGCCGTCGCGCAGGCGGCGGTCATCGGCGTCCCCGACGAGCGGCTCGGGCAGGTGGGCAAGGCATTCGTCGTCACGGAAGGTGCGGTGAGCGCCGAGGAACTGATCGGCTGGTGCCGCGAACGTATGGCGGGTTTCAAGGTGCCGCGAGCGGTGGAGTTCCTCGAAGCGCTCCCGCTCAACGCCACCGGCAAGGTGGTCAAAGACCTACTCCGCTAAGCGTTTCCGCAGCGTGCGGAGCATCGCGCCGTCCGGTGGGTCAGAAATTCCGCGGGGACGCGGGGCAGCGCGTGATAACCGGGTCCTCTCAGCTGCTGAGTTCGTCGTGGTACCGGCGCGCGCAGAAAGTCGCCGCATGTGCTGCGCGCGAACGCCTATGCCGGGTAAGGTTGTCCGACGGCGACGGCGACGGCGACGTCGGACACAGTGACACTGTTGTCGGCCGCGGGCGACTCGAAGCACACTTGTCATCGCTGGCGAGCAGTAGAGGAGTTTGGCACGGGATCGGTTCCGGTGAACGAACACGAAGCTCCCAGTACCGCCGTGGACATCGAGCGGGCCGAGGCCGCTGGAGTCAACCGTCAACAGGCCGCGCGCGGGGAATCCTTGGCCGAGGACCCCGCGGTCGGGCCGTCGGAAACCAAGGGCGAAGAAAGTCCGGAGGACGCCGCCGCGGAACCGGAACCCGGTGCCCCGGTCGCCGATGTCGAGGCGGAGAAGCCGGCGCGACGCCGAGTTCGCCGACCCAAATGGTCCGCCGCCGCCGCCGTGGCCGTGGTCGTGGTCGCCTCCACCTCTGAGGTCACCAATGCGGCGGGTTCCAAACAGGATTCCTGTAGCTACCGGCTGATCGCGACCGTCACCCGCGACGGCGATCAGCTCAAGATGTCGAAAGTTGAGTTTGTGCCGTGACCGCAGACAAAACGCCGGTTCGTCATTCAACCCGGTGTAGGACCCGGCGATGACGAACGGCATCCACTCGATGGTCATCGCGACGGACTACCGCGTTCCCGATCCGACGCGGGTGTGGCCGCTGCTCGAGCGCAACAAATCGGCCCTCGCCGACATCGGCGCCCACCACGTCCTCGTGTACATGTCCACGCACGACTACGGGCGTGTGCTGGTGATGATCGGCGTGCACAGCCGGGAGCCGATCGTCGAACTGCTGCGCTCGCGGGTGTTCTTCGACTGGTTCGACGAAGCCGGCGTCGAAGACATCCCGGCGGTGTTCGCCGGCGAGATCGTCGACAGGTTCGTCGCCGAGCAGCCGTCGACCCCGGGAGCGCCGGGGGTGGTGGTCGCCGCCTTCGCCTCCGTCGACGACGTGGCGACGCTGAACTCGGGGGTCCGCGTCGCGATGGACCGGTTCACCGCCGCGGGGATCCGGAAAACCTGGGTGTTCCAGGCGTTCGACGACGAGCGCGAGGTGCTCATCCTGCAGGAGCTGCCCGACGAAGAGGAGGCGCTGGAGTGGATCGAGCATCCCGACGCCGCGGCCCAATGGATGTCCGGGGCGGGCGTCGGCGCCTACCCGCCGCTGTTCGTCGGCCGCTTCTTCGACATGATGCGCATCGAGGCGGACTGAGCGGATCGCCGGAATGTTCGTGTGCCTGTGCAACGGCGTCACCAACCAGACGGTGTGCGAGGCCATCGCGGCCGGGGCGTCGACGACCAGGGATGTCGCCCGGGTCTGCGGCGCTGGCGCCGACTGCGGGCGCTGCCGGCGCACCGTGCGGGCGATCCTGCGCTCGGCGGCCCCGGGTTCCGCGCCGCGCTGAGACCGCGCCTCAGCGGCGCGGGCTGCCGTCCGGTGACGTCGGCTGCACGAGTTCGACCAGCAACCCGGGGATTTCCATCCGCGGCAACACCACCTCGACGAACACCATGCGGTTCTGCTCCTCCGCCGCCGCGGTCAACGCGTCGTCGAGTTCGCCGTAGGTCTCGGCCCGGAATGCCAGGTAGTTGGTGACGCCCAGCGCGCTGGGCAGATCGGTCCACCGCCACGTGACGATGTCGTTGTAGGGCGCGGTCTCCCCGTGGATCGCCCGCTCGACGGTGTAGCCGTCGTTGTTGACCACCACGATGACCGGCGAGAGCCCCTCGCGGGAGAAGTTGCCCAGCTCCTGGACGGTGAGCTGGGCGGCGCCGTCGCCGATCAGCAGCACCGTCCTGCGGTCCGGGTGTGCGACCCCCGCGCCGAGCGCCGCGGGCAGGGTGTAGCCGATCGAGCCCCACAAGGGTTGGCCGATGAAGGTGACCCCCTGCGGCAACCGGTGGTTGGCCATGCCGTAGAACGATGTCCCCTGGTCGGCGAGCACCACGTTGCCCGGCGTGAGCGCCGCGCACAGCCGGTCCCACAGCATCGGCTGGGTCAGCGCCTGCTCGCGCGCGGGCGCGCCGGCGGCTTCCGGGTGCGGTTCCGCCGGGGCCGTGACCACCTCGGGTGAACGCGTTCCGCGCCGCACCAGGATCTCGGCCAGGGCGTCGAGGGCGGCGCCCATCTCCAGCGGCGCGAACACCCGTCCGGCCACGCTGCTCTGGTACTGCCCGACGTCGATGGTGCGCGCCGGGTCGATGTGCTGGCTGAAGAAGCCGCTGACCATGTCGGTGAACACCACCCCGGCGGTGACCAGCACCGGCGCCTCCTCGATCGCGGTGCGCACCTGCAGGCTGCTTGCCGCGCCGGCGTAGATGCCCAGGAAATGGGGTGAGCTCTCGTCGAGCAGGCTCTTTCCCCACATCAGCGTGGCGTAGGGCACCACGTCGGCGGCCAGCAGCGCCTCGAGTTCCTTGACCACGTGCAGCCGGTGGACCAGCAGGTCGGCCAGCACGGTCAACCGGTGCTCGCCGATGAGTTCGGCGGCGGCCTCGGTGAAATCCGCCAGCGCCCGCGGGCTGGTGCCCCCGGTGTAGCGGGGCAACGGGTCGCGCGGCGGTTCGGTGGGAAAGCGCGCCACGTCGGTGGACATCAGGATGTATCCGGGCCGCTTCTGCTCCCGCACCTCGGACAGCACCCGGTCGATCTCGCGGCAGGCGGTTGCGGGCATGAGATTGGCTTGGGCACAGGTGATTTCGCGGCTCACCCGGAAGAAGTGCTCGAAGTCGCCGTCGCCCAGCGAGTGGTGCAGCGCGCGCCGGGTGCCCTGGGCGTCCTTGGATGGGCCGCCGACGATGTGCACCACGGGCACGTGCTCGGCATAGCTGCCCGCGATCGCGTTGGCCGCCGACAGCTCGCCGACACCGAACGTCGTTACCACGGCGGACATTCCGCGCAGCCGCCCGTACCCGTCGGCGGCGTAGCCGGCGTTCAGCTCGTTGGCGCCGCCCACCCATCGCAGGGTTGGGTGCGCGACGATGTGGTCGAGGAATTCCAGGTTGTAGTCACCGGGGACGCCGAAGATCTCGGACACGCCGAGCTCGGCAAGGCGATCGAGGAGGTAGTCGCCGACGGTGTAGGCGGGATCGATGGGCGCAGCACTCACGAAGTCGACGTTACGCCCGGTGGCCGTTGTGAATCGCTCCCGGCCGGGCTCCGATTGTCCTATGGTGCGGCCATGGCAATCAAAGAGTCGCGCGACATCGTCATCGAAGCGAGCCCGGCGCAGATCCTGGATGTCATCGCCGACTTCGAGGCGATGCCGGAGTGGTCCGAACCCCATCAGAGCGCGGAGGTGCTCGAGACCGGTGCCGACGGCCGGCCGAGCCAGGTCAAGATGAAGGTCAAGGTCGCGGGCATCACCGACGAACAGGTGGTGGCCTACACGTGGGGCGACGGCGAGGTGAGCTGGACGCTGGTCAGCTCCTCCCAGCAGAAGGCGCAGGACGGGAAGTACACGCTGGTGCCCAAGGGTGACGAGACCTTGGTGAAGTTCGAGCTCCTCGCCGACCCGAACGTGCCGCTACCCGGTTTCGTGCTCAAACGCGCCGTCAGGGGGACGATCGACTCCGCGACCAAGGCGTTGCGCGAGCGGGTGCTGAAGGTGAAGAAGGACGCGTAGACCGGTGGGTCGAGGCGGGCCCCTGGCCGGGGTCAGGGTCATCGAGCTCGGCGGCATCGGACCGGGCCCGCACGCCGGGATGATGCTGGCCGACCTGGGCGCCGACGTGGTGCGGGTGCGCCGGCAGGCCGGCGGGCTCGCGATGCCGGCGGAGGACCGTGACCTGCTCCACCGCGGCAAGCGCATCGTCGACCTGGACGTCAAGGCGCGGCCCGGGGCGCTGCTGGAGCTGGCCGCCGGGGCCGACGTGCTGCTGGACTGTTTCCGGCCTGGCACCTGCGAGCGGCTCGGCATCGGCCCCGACGACTGCGCTGCGGTCAACCCGCGCCTGATCTTCGCGCGGATCACCGGGTGGGGGCAGGAGGGACCGCTGGCGCAGACGGCCGGTCACGACATCAACTATCTGTCGCGCACCGGTGCGCTCTCCGCGCTCGGCTACGCCGACCGCCCACCGCTGCCGCCGCTGAACCTCGTCGCCGACTTCGGCGGCGGTTCGATGCTGGTCCTGGTGGGCATCGTCGCCGCCTTGTACGAACGGGAACGCTCCGGCCGCGGACAGGTCGTCGACGCCGCGATGGTCGACGGGGTCAGTCTGCTCGCCCAGGTGATGTGGACGATGAAGTCGACCGGGTCTTTGCGCGACCGGCGCGAGTCGTTCCTGCTCGACGGCGGCGCGCCGTTCTACCGCTGCTACGAGACGTCCGACGGTAAGTACGTGGCAGTCGGGGCGATCGAGCCACAGTTCTTCGCCGCGTTGCTGGACGGGCTCGGCCTGTCGCCGGACGAGGTGCCCGGCCAGCGCGACATCGCCTCCTACCCAAGGATGTTCGAGATTTTCACCGAAAGGTTCGCCGGCCGGACCCGCGACGAGTGGACGCGGGTCTTCGCCGGCACCGACGCGTGTGTCACGCCGGTGCTGACGTGGGGCGAGGCGGCCACCGACGACCACTTGCGGGCCCGGTCCACGGTGATCACCGCGCACGGCGCCGACCAGGCCGCGCCCGCCCCGCGCTTCTCGCGCACTCCCGCCCCGCCGGTGGGGACGCCGCCGGCGGGCACCACACCGCTGACCGAAATCGACTGGTAGGAAACCTTTTACGGCGAAACCCGCGCACCCCCGGTGCGGCGTTGCTAGGTTGAGCGCAGTGGCTGTAAAAGCATCGCGGGAGTTCGTCGTCGACGCGCCGCCGGCAGTGGTCATGGAGGCGCTGACCGACGTCGTCGTGCTGTCGTCCTGGTCGCCGCTGCACAAGCGCGTCGAGGTGATCGACCGTTATCCCGACGGCCGGCCCCACCACGTCAAGGCCACGATCAAGATCCTGGGCCTCACCGACAGAGAAGTCCTGGAATACCACTGGGGCCCCGACTGGGTCGTCTACGACGCCATGGGAACCCCTCAGCAGCACGGCCAGCACGTCGAGTACAACCTCAAGCCGGAGGGAACGGACAAGACCCGGGTGCGCTTCGACATCACCGTCGAGCCGGCCGGACCCATCCCGGGCTTCATCGTCAAGCGGGCGACGCGATCGGTCCTCGATGCTGCGGCGAAGGGCCTGAGCGACCTCGTCGCCGGCGGCTGATCGAAATTTTTTGGGCGCATCCGGTACCGCGATTGCTAACTTGGTAGCGGTGGCCGTACAAGCATCGGCGCAGATCGTCATTGATGCGCCCCCGGAAGAGATCATGGTGGTGCTCGCCGACGTCGGCGCGGTGCCGCTCTGGTCCTCGGTGCACAAGAAGGCCGAGATCATCGATGCCTATCCCGACGGCCGCCCGCACCACGTCAAAGTCACGGTCAAGGTGCTCGGCATCGTCGATCATGAAGTGCTGGAATATCATTGGGGCGCCGACTGGGTCGTGTGGGACGCGCAGAAGACCATGCAGCAGCACGGCCAGCACGTCGAATACCGGTTGCAGCGCGTCGGCGTCGACAAGACGCGGGTGCAATTCGACATCACCCTGGAACCGTCGGCGCCGTTGCCGGAGTTCCTGGTCAACCGTGCGCGAAAGACGGTCGTGCGCGCCGCAACCGAGGGATTGCGCAAGCAGGTCCTGGCCGCGCAGCGGGCCCGCGGGCCGGAATAGCCGGGTCAGGTCCCCGCGGGGGCGGAAGGCGGCGCCAAGGGCAGGCTCAGCCGGAAGGCCGCGCCGGGTTCATGGGGCAGGCATTCCAGCGTGCCGTGGTGGGCCTCGGCCAGTCCGCGGGCGATCGACAGCCCGAGTCCGGCGCCCCCGGAGCCGCGGTCGCGCGCGTCGTCGAGGCGGACCAGCCGGTCGAAGACCCGCTCGCGGTCCGCGTCGGGAATGCCGGGCCCGGAGTCGACGACCGTCACCTCCGCGGTGCGGTCGCGGGCCGCGGTGCGCACGGTGATCTCACCGCCGCGCGGGGTGTAGCGGCGGGCGTTGTCCAACACGTTGGACAGGATCTGGGTGATCCGGCCGGGGTCGGCGCGGATGGGTAGGCGAGCGTCGTCCCCGACCAGTCGCACCGTCACGCTCGGCGCGAGCATGGCGGCGCGTTCCACTTCGGCGGCGACGACGTCGACGAGGTCCACCTGCTCGTTGCGCAATGCCGCTCCCGCGTCGATGCCGGCGATGTCCAGCAGGTCGGAAACCAGCCGGCCGGCCCGCCGGGTCTCACCGCCCAGCAGCGCGGCGTAGCGGCGCAGTCGAGACAGGGACGCGTCGTCATGGCCGGTTCCCTCGGTGCTGGCGGTCAGTTGTTGCGCCACCGCCTGGATCGCGGTCACCGGGCTGCGCAGCTCGTGGGCGGCGTCGGAGAGGAAGCGGCGTGTCTTGGACTCGGCTCGTTGCGCGGCCTCGGCGGCCCGGCGGGCGTTGGTCTCGGCGGTCTCCAGCGCGTCGAGCATGTTGTCGAACGCGGCGGCGGCGTGGCCGAGTTCGGTGGTCGGCCGGTCCGGCCGGAGTCGCCGTCCCCGGTCGCCGTGGGTGATCTGCTCCGCCGTCGAGGTGATCCGCTGAAGCGGTGCCAGCGCGCGGCCGACGACGAGCCTGACCAGCACCGCGATCAGTATCAGGGTGGCGGTGCCGCCGATGAGGAGGTCGCGCCGCAGCTGGGCCCGGCGGGCCTGGATGCCGTTGGTCTTGGCCACCATGATGAGCGTCGACCCGTCGCGCAGCACCCGGGTGACCGCCTTGCTGCTCCGTTCCTTGGCGGTCGGTGGCTGCACCGGCCCGGTTTGCGGTGGTGGCGGCGGGGACGCGCTGGTGTCCAGCGAACGGTCACCGTAGCGGGTGCCGTCCGGGCCGATCACCTGCACCCGGATCCGCTGCGCCTGCAGCTGAGCGACGAGTTCTGCCGGGCCGACACCCACCTTGACGAGATTGGCGGCGCGGACGACGCCATCGGCCAGCCGGGACTCGAGGTCACGGTTGAGCTGGACCTCGACCACCTCGTCGATCGCCGCGCCGAGAGCCAGCAGCAGGATCGCGATCAGGCCCACCGTCGCCACCGTCACCCGCCGGCGCAGCGACGGAGTGGGGGTGGTCGGCCCGGTCACGGATCGCCCGCCGACAGCCGGTAGCCGATTCCCCGGACCGTGTGCAGCATCCGGGGGCCGTGTGCCTCCAGCTTGCGGCGCAGCGCGCTGATGTAGACCTCGACGAGGTTGGTGTCGTAGGCGTCGTATCCCCATACCGCCGAGAGGATCTGATCCTTGCTCACCGTCCGGCCCCGCTGTTCCACCAGGTAGCTGAGCAACTTGAACTCGGTGCCGGTGAGGTCCAGCAGGGTGCCGGCCCGGCTCACCACCCCGCCGTCGGCGTCCAGCACCAGATCGCCGACCTGCATCGCCGAGGGCACCCGTCCGCGCCGCCGCAGCACGGCGCCCACCCGGGAGACCAGCTCGGCGACGTCGAACGGCTTGACCACGTAGTCGTCCGCACCGGCGTCGAGCCCCCGCAACCGATCCGGGAGCGCGTCGCGGGCGGTGAGCAGGACGATGCCGGCATCGCCGTAGCCGCGCACCACGTCGATGAGGGCGAAGCCGTCGCGGCCGGGCAGCATCACGTCGAGCACCACCAAGTCGGGACGAAACGCTGCCAGTGCGTCCTCGAGCCCCCGGCCGTCGACCCGTCCGCCGCTGACATACCCGGCGTCGGCGAGCGCCTCCACGACCATCTCGCGGATGGCGCCGTAGTCCTCGACCACCAGCACCCTGGGCGGGTTGGTGTCCGAGTGCTGCCGAGCGGGGTGTCCGTGCACACGGCCATTGTGACGACGCTTTCCTGAAGGGAGCCTGAGCGTCGGCGCCTCGGGGCGCCTCTTTCAGCTGGGCTTCAGCTTCACCTTGAAGTGTCTGTGTCGAACGAGGACCTGACCGGCTCGAGCACAAAAGGTGTTGCGCAATGGATTTCGGAATGTTACCTCCGGAAGTCAACTCCGCCCGGATGTATGCGGGACCGGGCTCGAGTCCGTTGTTGACGGCCGCGGCGGCCTGGGACGGGCTGGCCGCCGAACTGCGCGTCACGGCGGCCTCGTACGACTCGGTGATCTCGGGTCTGGTGGGTTCGTGGACGGGGCCGGCGGCGGCCTCGATGGTCGCCGCGGCCGCACCCTACGTCGCATGGATGAACACCACCGCCGTCCAGTCCGAGGAGACGGCGGCCCAGGCGCGGTCCGCGGCGGCCGCCTACGAGGCCGCGTTCGCGATGACGGTGCCGCCCCCGGTGATCGCGGCCAACCGCAGTTCGGTGGCGTCGCTGATCGCAACCAACTTTCTGGGTCAGAACACCCCGGCGATCGCGGCGGCCGAGGCGCAATACGGCGAGATGTGGGCGCAGGACGCCGCCGCCATGTACGGCTATGCCGCCTCCTCGGCCACCGCCACGAGGCTGACGCCGTTCCAAGGGCCGCAGCAGGTCAGCAACCCGGCGGGTCTGGTCAGTCAGACCGCGGCGGTGCACGCCGCCACGACAGCGGCGGCGAACACCCCGACGACACTGCAGGAGGCCATGACGGCGCTGCCGCAGACCCTGCAGGGACTCGCCTCGCCGCTGTCGTCGGCGTCGTCGCTGCCGTCCACGTCGACGCTGACGTCGATGGTCAACACCTCGATGAACAACCTGAAGACGGTTCTCTACCCCGCGTCGATCGTGTCGATGATGCCGATGCGGGGACTGTCGATGGCGAACATGTCGAAGTCGTTGATGTCGTCGGTCGGCGCTGCCGCCAAGGCGCTTCCCGCCGCCGGGGCAGCGCTGTCGCACGGTGTGGGCTCGGGTGCGCTGGGGTCACTGGGCACGGTGAACCTGGGGCTGGGTGGGGGCCCGGGCGCGGTGTCGGCGGGGTTGGGCCGCGCCGTCACGGTCGGCGCGCTGTCGGTGCCGCAGGCGTGGTCGCCCGCGCAGATAGCCAACCCCTTCGCCGCGGGGTTGCCGGGGGCCGGGTTCGGATCCCTCCCGGGCGAGGCCGCCGCGTCGATGGGTCTGCCGCCGATGACGCCGATCACGAACATGGCCACGCAGGGCATGCACGGCGCGTTCACCGCGGCCCCCCGGTACGGGTTCCGTCCCGCCGTGCTGGCCCGCCCGCCCGCCGCGGGATGAGCACCGGCCGCCGGTTACCCCGCCGGCCGGTCCCGCAGCGCCGCGAGTCGCCTGAGCGCTTCGTCCAGGGTGTCGTCACGTTTGCAGAAGGTGAAGCGCACCAGGTGATTCCACACCTTGGCCCGCTCCGCGGCGTGCGGGGCGTCCGGGTCGCAGAACGCCGACATCGGGATGGCGGCCACGCCCACCCGCTGCGGTAGGTCCGCGCAGAACGTGGTGCTGTCGTCGTAGCCGAGCGGGCGCGGGTCGGCGCACAGAAAGTACGTGCCGTAGCTGTCGTGCACCTCGAAACCGATCTCGGCCAAGCCCGCGCCCAGCCGGTCCCGCCTGGCCTGCAACGTGCTCCGGAGTTCGGCCACCCACGCGTCCTCGGTGTCGAGCGCCAGGGCGACGGCCGGCTGGAACGGGGCACCGCCGACGTAGGTCAGATACTGTTTGGCGGCCCGCATGCCGGCGATGAGCGGCGCCGGGCCGCAGGCCCATCCGATCTTCCAGCCCGTGCAGTTGAACATCTTCGCCGCGCTGGAGATGGTGACGGTGCGCTCGGCCATGCCGTCGAAGCAGGCCAGCGGCAGGTGCTCGTGGCCGTCAAACACCAGGTGCTCGTACACCTCGTCGGTGATCACCAAAAGGTCTGCCGCGACCGCGATTTCGGCGATTGCCTGCAGGTCGGCCCTGCTCAGCACCGCGCCCGTCGGGTTGTGCGGTGAGTTGACGATCAGCGCCCGGGTGCGCGGGGTGACCGCCCGGCGCAACGCGTCGGCGTCCAGGGCGAAGCCGCGGCCGTCGGGGACCAGCGGCACGGCCACCCGGTGTGCGCCGGCCATCGCCAGCACCGGTGCATAGGAGTCGTAGAACGGCTCGATGAGCACGACTTCCGCGCCGGGTTCCACCAGGCCGAGCACCGCCGCGGCGATGGCCTCGGTGGCCCCGACCGTGACCAGCACCTCGGTGTCGGTGTCGTAGTCGATGCCGAAGCGCCGCCGCCGCTGGGCGGAGATGGCCTGCCGCAGCGCCGGGATGCCGAGCCCGGGCGGGTACTGGTTGGCGCCGCCGGCGATGGCGTCCTGCGCGGCCTTCAGCATGGCGGGGGGCCCGCCCTCGTCGGGGAAGCCCTGGCCGAGGTTGACCGCGCCGATCCGCGCGGCCAGGGCCGACATTTCGGCGAACACCGTGGTCGCGTACGGACGCAGTCGCGACACCGTCATGATGGTCGAGCTTAAGACGTGTTGCCGATGCGTCCCGCACGGCCCGGGATGGGCTACGGTCGTTTACACACGGGACGGAGGTTGTCATGGCCGGGCAGATTCCTTTGGTCGACTATCTGGTGCTCGACGACGGCGAACCGCACCTCGTCGCGCACGAATGCACCCATTGCGGGGCCCGGTTCTTCGACCGGCGCAACGCGTGCGCGAGCTGCTTTGCCACGGAGTTCAAGACCGTCCCGGTCGCGACCGAGGGCACCGTGCGCGCGTTCACGATCGTCACCTTCGCCGCGCCGGGGATCCCGACCCCGTTCGTCGCGTCGGTGGTCGACTGCGACGGCACCCAGGTGCGCGCCAACCTGATCAACGTCAAGCCCGACCCCGAGCATGTGCGCGACGGGATGAAGGTGCGCCTGGCCACCTATTCGATGGGGGCCGACGCCGAGGGCACCGAGGCGATCGGCTTCGGTTTCGAGCCCGCCGCCTGAGCAACCGAGTCACTTCGAAGGAGCAGCGACGATGAGCGCCAGCGACGAGATCTGGATCCTGGGCATCCGGATGACCAAGTTCGGCAAGCACCCCGACCTCGACACCGTGGACCTGGCGACCGAGGCGGCGATGGGCGCGCTGGCCGATGCCGGGGTCAGCATGGCCGACATCGGTGTGCTGGCGGCCGGCAACCTGATGAACGCCCACGCCGGGGTCGGTCAGCAGCTGCAGAAGCAGATCGGCCAGACCGGCATCCCGGTGTACAACGTGGCCAACGCGTGTGCCACCGGGGCCACCGCGCTGCGCACCGCGATCATGGCGGTCAAGGCCGGGGAGGTCGACTACGGCATGGCCGTGGGCGTGGAGAAGCTCTCCGGCGCAGGGCTGCTGGCCGGGGGCAGCCAGCAGAAGTCCGACGACGTCTGGGCGCCCAAGGGCCGCTACGGTGCGGTCGCCCCGGTCGACGGGCGCATCGGTACCGAGACCATGCCCGGGGTGTTCGCCCAGATCGGCACCGAGTACGGCCACAAGTACGGCGGCACCAGCTTCGAGCTGTTCGCCAAGATCAGCGAGAAGAACCACGCCCACTCGACCTTGAACCCGCTGGCGGCCTACCAGAAGCGGTTCACCCTCGAGCAGATCATGGGCGACGTCATGATCGCCTACCCCAACACCCGGCCGATGTGCTCTGCCAACTGCGACGGGGCGGCGGCCGCGATCGTGTGCAACGGCGAAACACTGAAGTCGCTCTCGCTCGAACAGCGCCGGCGCGCGGTGAAGGTGTCGGCGTCGGTGCTGACCACCGACCCCTACGAAGAGGGCTGCCAGGTCCTGCCCAACGTCAACACCCTGACACGCAGGGCCGCCGCGACCGCCTACGAGCAGGCCGGCGTCGGCCCCGACGAGCTGGACCTGGTCGAGCTGCATGACTGTTTTGCCACCGCCGAACTGGTGCACTACGACAACCTGATGCTGTGCCAGGAAGGCGGGGCCGCGGACTTCTTCAACTCCGGCGCCACCTGGCGCGACGGCTCCACCCCGGTCAACGTGTCCGGCGGGCTGCAGTCCAAAGGCCATCCCATCGCGGCCACCGGCATCGCCAACATCTGGGAAATCTGCCACCACCTGCGGGGGGAGGCCGGCGACCGCCAGATCGCCGGCGCCAAGGTCGGACTGGCCCACGTGATCGGCCTGGGGTCGGCCTGCGGCGTGCACATCCTGGAGAAGTCGGCGGCCTGAGGCCCGGCGGCGCGGGGCTTCGAGCGTGCTGCTCGGTGGCTCGGGGGACGGCCGTGCGCCGTCGGCCCAACCAACAGGTTGGACGGGAGCCCTGTTAGGGTGCTGGTAGCCCGGCCTAACCTGAACACTGACCCCCGAAGCCAACTGCGAAGAGGAAGTTCGTCATGTCCGAAGAAGCCTTCATCTACGAGGCCATCCGCACCCCGCGCGGCAAGCAGAAGAACGGATCGTTGACCGAGGTCAAGCCGCTGAACCTGGTCGTGGGGCTGATCGAGGAGCTGCGCAGGCGCAACCCCGACATCGACGAGAACCTGATCAGCGACGTCATCCTGGGGTGCGTCTCGCCCGTGGGTGACCAGGGCGGCGACATCGCCCGCACCGCGGTGATCGCCTCCGGCATGCCCGACACCGTCGGCGGCGTACAGCTCAACCGCTTCTGCGCCTCCGGGCTGGAAGCGGTCAACATCGCCGCCCAGAAGGTCCGCTCCGGCTGGGACGACCTGGTGCTCGCCGGTGGCGTGGAGTCGATGAGCCGCATCCCGATGGGCTCCGACGGCGGCGCGATGATGGCCGACCCGGCCACCTCCTACGACCACTACATCGTCCCGCAGGGCATCGGTGCGGACCTGATCGCCACCATGGAGGGCTTCTCCCGCGAGGACGTCGACGCCTACGCGCTGCGCTCCCAGGAGCTCGCGGCCGCGGCGTGGTCGGGCGGCTACTTCGCCAAGTCCGTGGTGCCGGTGCGCGACCAGAACGGCCTGCTGATCCTCGACCACGACGAGCACATGCGCCCCGACACCACCAAGGAGGGGCTCGGCAAGCTGAAGCCCGCCTTCGAGGGCCTGGCCGCCATGGCCGGCTTCGACGACGTGGCGCTGCAGAAGTACCACTGGGTCGAATCGATCAACCACGTGCACACCGGCGGCAACAGCTCGGGCATCGTCGACGGCGCCGCGCTGGTGCTGGTCGGCAACGAGGCGGCCGGCACGTCGCAGGGCCTGACCCCGCGCGCCCGCATCGTGGCCACCGCCACCACCGGCGCCGACCCGACCATCATGCTGACCGGGCCGACCCCCGCCACCGTCAAGGCGCTGGACCGGGCCGGGCTGACCGTCGACGACATCGACCTCTTCGAGCTGAACGAGGCGTTCGCGTCGGTCGTCCTGAAGTTCCAGAAGGACCTGAACATCCCCGACGAGAAGCTCAACGTCAACGGCGGCGCCATCGCGATGGGCCACCCGCTGGGCGCCACCGGCGCCATGATCCTGGGCACCATGGTCGACGAGCTCGAGCGCCGCGACGCCCGTCGCGCGCTGATCACACTGTGCATCGGCGGCGGCATGGGCGTGGCCACCATCATCGAGCGAGTCTAAGGAAAAACCATGGCAGAGAACACCATTCAGTGGGACAAGGACGCCGACGGCATCGTCACGCTCACGTTGGACGACCCGACCGGGTCGGCCAACGTGATGAACGAGCACTACAAGGAGTCCATGCACAAGGCCGTCGAACGCCTTGTGTCCGAAAAGGACTCGATCACCGGCGTGGTGATCACCAGCGGTAAGAAGACCTTCTTCGCCGGCGGCGACCTCAAGAGCATGATCACCGCGGGCCCGGAGAACGCCGGCGAGATCTTCGCCGAGGTCGAGGACATCAAGCGCGACCTGCGCACGCTGGAGACCCTGGGCAAGCCGGTGGTGGCCGCCATCAACGGCGCGGCGCTGGGCGGCGGGCTGGAGATCGCGCTGGCCTGTCACCACCGCATCGTCGCCGACGTCAAGGGTGTGCAGATCGGCCTGCCCGAGGTCACGCTGGGCCTGCTGCCCGGCGGCGGCGGGGTGACCCGCACGGTGCGGATGCTGGGCATCCAGAACGCCTTCGTCAACGTGCTGAGCCAGGGCACCCGCTTCAAGCCGGCCGCGGCCAAGGACAACGGACTGGTCGACGAATTGGTCTCCGGCGTCGAGGAATTGGTGCCGGCGGCCAAGGCGTGGATCAAGGCCAACCCCGAGGCCTGCACCCAGCCGTGGGATGCCAAGGGCTACAAGATGCCCGGCGGCACCCCGTCGTCGCCGGGACTGGCGGCGATCCTGCCGTCGTTCCCGTCGCTGCTGCGCAAGCAGCTCAAGGGCGCGCCGATGCCCGCGCCGCGGGCCATCCTGGCCGCCGCGGTCGAGGGCGCGCAGGTGGACTTCGACACCGCGACCCGCATCGAGAGCCGCTACTTCACCGAGCTGGTCACCGGCCCGATCGCCAAGAACATGATCCAGGCGTTCTTCTTCGACCTGCAGACCATCAACTCCGGGGGCTCGCGGCCCGACGGCATCGAGCCGGTCAAGATCAACAAGATCGGTGTGCTGGGTGCGGGCATGATGGGCGCCGGCATCGCCTACGTCTCGGCCAAGGCCGGCTTCGACGTCGTGCTCAAGGACGTCAGCCTCGAGGCGGCGCAAAAAGGCAAGGGCTACTCCGAGAAGATCGAGGCCAAGGCGCTGGAGCGGGGCAAGACCACCAAGGAGCGCTCCGATGCGCTGCTGGCGCGCATCACCCCGACCGCCGACCCGCAGGACCTCAAGGGCGTCGACTTCGTCGTCGAGGCGGTGTTCGAGAACCAGGACCTCAAGCACAAGGTCTTCCAGGAGATCGAGGACGTCGTCGAGCCGAACGCGATCCTCGGGTCGAACACCTCCACGCTGCCGATCACCGGTCTGGCCACCGGCGTCAAGCGGCAGGAGGACTTCATCGGGATCCACTTCTTCTCGCCGGTCGACAAGATGCCGCTGGTCGAGATCATCAAGGGCGAGAAGACCTCCGACGAGGCGCTGGCCCGCGTGTTCGACTACACCCTGGCCATCGGCAAGACCCCGATCGTGGTCAACGACAGCCGCGGCTTCTACACCTCCCGGGTCATCGGCACGTTCGTCAACGAGGCGCTGGCGATGCTCGGCGAGGGGGTGGAGCCGGCCTCGATCGAGCATGCCGGTTCGCAGGCCGGATACCCGGCACCGCCGCTGCAGCTCTCCGACGAGCTCAACCTGGAGCTGATGCACAAGATCGCGCTCGCCACCCGCAAGGGCGTCGAGGACGCCGGCGGCACATACGAGCCGCACCCGGCCGAGGCCGTCGTGGAGAAGATGATCGAGATCGGCCGCCCGTCAAGGCTTTCCGGCGCCGGCTTCTACGAGTACGTCGACGGCAAGCGCACCCGGCTGTGGCCGGGCCTGCGGGAGACCTTCAAGTCGGGCACCTCGGAGCCGCCGCTGCAGGACATGATCGACCGGATGCTGTTCGCCGAGGCGCTCGAGACGCAGAAGTGCATCGACGAGGGCGTCATCACCTCGACCGCGGACGCCAACATCGGCTCGATCATGGGCATCGGCTTCCCGCCCTGGACCGGTGGCGCCGCGCAGTTGATCGCCGGTTACCCGCACGGCGGCAAGGCCGGGTTCGTCGCGCGGGCCAAGGAGCTGGCCGCGAAGTACGGCGAGCGTTTCCTGCCGCCGGCCTCGCTGACCTAACGGCCGCGCGACCAGACGCAAAAGCCCCCGAAACACGCTGTGTTCGGGGGCTTTTGCGACTGCTCGCGGTCAGAGGGCGGCGGCGATCCGGCGCCATTCCTCCCGGGGGAAGGCCGTCGGGTCGTCGGTGAGCACCTGGACGCAGACGTGGTCGGCGCCGGCCGAGTGGTGCTCGGCGACCCGGCGCAGGATCGCCTCTTCGTCGCCCCAGGCGATGACCGCGTCCAAGAGCCGGTCGCTCACCTGCGTCACGTCCTCCTCGGAGAAGCCGCTGCGCAGCATGTTGTTCGCGTAGTTCGGCATCGAGAGATACGACCGCAGCATGCCGGCACCGATGCGGCGTGCCTCGTCGGCGTCGTCGGACAAGATCACGGTCTGCTCGGGCGCCAGCAGCGGGCCCTCGCCCAAAGTCTCGCGGGCGAAGGCGGTGTGGTCGGGGGTGACGAGGTAGGGATGGGCCCCGCGGGAGCGGATCGCCGACAACTCCAGCATCTTGGGGCCCAGCGCGGCAAGCACCCGGCTCTCGACGGGCACCGGGCGCGGCGCGGCGTCCAGGCCGTCCAGGAACGACGCCGTCGCGGCCAGCGGCTTGCGGTAGCGGCCGGGCTGTTTGGCGTCGATCAGCGGCGCATGGCTGACCCCGATGCCCAGCAGGAACCGATTCCCGTGCTCGGCGGTCAGCTCCGCATGGGATTCGGCGACGTCGCCGGGCGAGTGCATCCACAGGTTCAGGATCCCGGTGGCGATCACCGTGCGCCTGGTCGCGGCGAGCAGCCGGCCGACCGCGTCGAACAACGGCCCGCCGACGTCGGGGATCCACAGCGCCGGGAAGCCGAGTTCGTCCAATTCCGCTGCCGCCTCCGCGGATTCGGATGCGTCGCCGTAACGCAGCTGGCTACTCCAGATCCCGACACCGGTGAGTTCCATGCAGGTCATTCCTTCCGTCAGGGGTTTACGGCCATGCTGTCAGACGTCGACTTGGGAGTAGTCGGGCACCTGCATCGAGTCGAAGAGTCGCAGACCCTTGGTGTTGAGTGCGGCCAGCGCGCGGGAAAGCGGCGCGGGCATCCGCGAGACGAGCCGGGCACCGCGGGTGAGTGCCCAGACGCCGGCCGGCGAGCCGGGAATGATGCTCTTGGCGGCGCCGCGGGCGAAGGCCCGGCTGCGCAGCACCGGCTCGCGCATCGCCAGTTCGTACGCGGCGAACGCGCGCAGTTGGTCGCCGTCCGCGCGGGCCAGTTCGCCGGCCAGCACGTAGGCGCCGAGCACCGCGAGGCTGGTGCTGCCGCCGACCGCGGGGCCCGGGCAGTAGCCGGCGTCGCCGACCAGCGTGACCCGCCGGCGCGACCACCTGTCCAGTCGCAGCTGGGTTATCGCATCGAAGTAGAACGCCGGCGTCGCCTCGAGTTCGTCGAGCCAGCGGTCCACCTGCGCATGCATGCCCGCGAACCTGTCGCGCAGAATCTGCTGCTGCCGCGGCAAATCCCGATGCCCGCAAGCCAGTTCTGCCTTGCTGCGAAACAGAAAGGCCGCGCGCGCGTCGTCCAGGTGGGCTGCGGTGTAGAGCGCCGCGAGGCGACCGACGCCGACGTGACCGATCATGCGCCCCGCGTCGGCCAGCGCCTTGGGCACCGACAGCACGGCCAGATATCCCCCGAGGAAGCGGGTGAGTTCACCCTCCTCGCCGAACGTCAGGCGCCGCACGTTGGAGTGCAACCCGTCGGCGCCGACGACGACGTCGAACGCGCGGGCGGGCGCGTGCTCGAAGGTCACGTCGCCGTCGACGTCGATCGATGTGATCGAGTCGTCGAACAGGTACTCGACGTCGTCGCGGCCTGCGGCGTAGTAGATCTCGCTGAGGTCGTCGCGCATGATCTCCACGTGCCGGTCGGAGGTGGCGCCGTAGATCTTGGCGAGGTCGATCTCGGTGGGCGGCGTGCGTCCCTCGCGGTGCATCGTGAGCCGGTCGGTTCCGGTGGCGCGGTGCTCGATGCGCGGCAGGACGCCCATTTTCGCCGAGATCTCCATCGCCGGTCGGAACAGGTCGACGGCGTGGCCGCCGGCCTTGCGCAGGGCCGGTGCGCGCTCGACGACGGTGACGTCGAAGCCGTACCGGTTCAGCCAGTACGCCAGGACCGGCCCGGCGATGCTGGCACCGGAGATGAGGATTCGCATCGCGCGCAGCCTACTCGGTCCAGGCTAGAGTCGGCGCCATGCGCTTTGGGCTTTTCATCCCGCAAGGCTGGCGGATGGATCTGGTCGACATCGCACCCGGCGAGCACTGGCCGGTGATGCGCGATCTGGCCGCTTACGCCGACGGTGGCGGCGCATGGGACTCACTGTGGGTCTATGACCACTTCCACACCGTCCCGCTGCCGACGGACGAGGCCACCCACGAGGCGTGGTCGCTGATGGCGGCCTACGCGGCCATCACGTCGCGGATCAAGCTGGGGCAGATGTGCACGGCGATGAGCTACCGCAACCCGGTGTACCTGGCCAAGGTGGCCGCCACGGCCGACATCATCTCCGGGGGCCGCATCCAGATGGGCATCGGCGGCGGCTGGTACGAACACGAGTGGCGGGCTTACGGCTACGGGTTCCCGTCGGCCGGGGTGCGGCTGGGCCGATTGGACGAAGGCGTGCAGATCATGCGTGCCGCCTGGCGCGACGGCAAAGTCAGCTTCGACGGCCGGCACTACCAGGTTGACGGTGCGATCGTCGCGCCGAAGCCATTGCAGGACAACGGGATACCGCTGTGGATCGCCGGCGGCGGCGAGAAGGTGACGTTGCGCATCGCCGCGCAGTACGCCCGGTACACCAACTTCACGCCGGAGCCCGAGGCGTTCGCCCACAAGTCCGAGGTGCTGGCGCAGCACTGCCGCGAGGTGGGCACCGACTTCGGCGCAATCGTGCGTTCGGTCAACATCAACGCCGTGGTCGGCGCGTCCGCCGCCGACGTCGCCGACCGGACGCGACGCGTCCGCGACCGCCTGGTGCGTCACCTCCCCGAGGCCGCGGCCGACGCGATGATCGCGGGCACCAGCGGTCCGGATTCGGCGACGGGCACACCGGACAAGGTGATCGAGCGGATCACCCGGATTCGCGACCTCGGGTGCGAGTACGCGATCTGCTATTTCCCCGAGGCGGCCTACGACCGCTCCGGTATCGAGTTGTTCGAACGCGAAGTGATCCCCGCGCTGAGCTAGATATCGCTGGTGCGGTACCGCGTCTTGACCGGAGGCGCGGCCAGCAGGGGAGGCAGCTCGGTCAGCTTTCCTTCGCCGGAGCGAAACGCGCGGTAGGCCTCGTCGTCCTCGACCGTCGCCCAGATCTCGTAGATGAGCCAGTGTGCCTCGTCGTCCTCGTCGACGAGCACGTGGGTGCCGAGGTTTCCCGCAAACGCCCGGGTGTCCTGCAGCGCACGGCCCATCACGTCGCGCGCCGCGGGAACCGCGTCGGGCCTGAATCTCAGTTCCAGTATGACGGTGACCGGCATGTCGTCTCCCTTGCTGTGGCGGCTCTCTGAAAATAGTCGCCGACGATTCGACGCGTCGCCCGGTGGCCCGGCACGCGACCGTCGTATCGGCGAGAATGTAATTTCCGTTTTCGTTTAATGCTGTTGTACCTTTGCGTGAGCGCATTCTCGCGCGCGGATGATCGCTGGAGGACTCTCGATGCAACGAGCACTCGCCCCCGAAATCTCCACCTGGCCCGACGAAAACCCGCAGCTGATCGGCAGCAGGTGCGGCAGTTGCGGCGCCACAACGTTTCCCGTGCAGCAGTGGTGCCCGCGCTGCAGCGCCGGGGAGATGAGCGAGGTGCTGCTGCCGCGCCGCGGCACCCTGGTGGCCTGGACCACGCAGGGCTTCCCGCCCGGGGCGCCCTACGCCGGTCCGTCCGGCAAGGACTTCGTTCCGTTCGGCGTCGGACTGGTCCAGCTCGATGACGTGATCCGGGTCGAGGGCCGGCTGACCGAGAACGACCCGGCCAAGATCCGGTTCGGTCAGGAGGTCGAGTTGACCATGGTGCCGTTCACCACCGACGAGGAAGGCGCCGAAGTGGTGACGTTCGCGTTCCGGCCGATCGCAGAGGGGGCCTGAAATGAGCAACGACGTAGCCATCGTGGGCGTGGGCCTGCACCCGTTCGGCAGGTTCGACAAGACCGCGATGCAGATGGGCGCCGAGGCGATCCAGTCCGCGCTGACCGACGCCGGCATGGACTGGAAGGACATCCAGTTCGGCTTCGGCGGCAGCTACGAGGTGTCCAACCCCGACGCCGTCACCCGACTGGTCGGGCTGACCGGCATCACGTTCACCAACGTGTTCAACGCCTGCGCGACCTCGGCCAGTGCGATCCAGCAGACCGCCGACACCATCCGGTTGGGCAAGTACGACATCGGCATCGCCATCGGCATGGACAAGCACCCGCGCGGGGCGTTCACCGACGACCCGGCCAAGCTGGCGCTGCCGCAGTGGTATGCCCAGAACGGGCAGTTCGTCACCACGAAGTTCTTCGGCATGAAGGCCAACAAGTACCTGCACGATCACAACGTCTCCCAGGCCACGCTGGCCAAGGTGGCCGCCAAGAACTTCCGCAACGGTGCGCTCAACCCGAACGCGTTCCGGCGCAAGCCGATCCCCGAGCAGGAGATCCTCAACTCGGCGGTGCTCAACTACCCGCTGACCCAGTACATGTTCTGCGCGCCCGACGAGGGCGCCGCCGCGGTCATCATGTGCCGCGCCGACATCGCGCACAGGTTCACCGACAAGCCGGTGTATGTGCGCGCGTGCGAGATTCGCACGCGCCGCTACGGCGCCTACGAGGTGCACGCCACCTCGGCACCGCTGGACGGCGATGCCGCGCCGACCGTCTACGCGGCCCGGGCCGCCTACGAGGCCGCGGGCATCGGGCCCGAGGACGTCGACGTGGCCCAACTGCAGGACACCGACGCCGGCGCCGAGGTCATCCACATGGCCGAGACGGGCCTGTGCGCCGACGGTGAACAGGAGAAGCTGGTGGCCGACGGCGCCACCGAGATCCACGGCTCGATCCCGGTCAACACCGACGGGGGACTGATCGCCAACGGCGAGCCGATCGGCGCGTCGGGGCTGCGGCAGATGCACGAGCTGGTGCGACAACTGCGCGGCGAGGCCGGCGAGCGTCAGGTGCCGGGCGACCCGCGCGTCGGCCTGGCCCAGGTCTACGGCGCACCGGGCACCGCGTCGGCCACGATCCTGTCGCTGTAAATTCGAGATCGTCGCTGTCCAGGCCAGGGCCGTGCTTGAATCTCAGATTTGATGCCACGGGTGATATCAGATTTGACGAGAGCCACATGGCTTGGAGGAGAGCCTCGGCGATCGTCGGGGCCGGCTTACACGGCGTACTCGGGTATCAGGGTTGGCTTGTGGCCCTACCGCACAGCCAACAACCAAGAACATCCGTGCGACTGCATCTTCGTTGGCGCAGTCCCTAAGGGCTACGATAGCACTATGCAATAGTTGCACTAGGGCGCCATCGGCACTTGGATGCCGTGCCCGGTTCGGGTCTACGACAACGACCAACGCGACGATCGCTTCGAAGTGAACAATATCGCGGCCGGTGTGCTCAGCGGCGATCTCGCTACCATCTAAATCGCCGGTCCGAGCAGGTCGTCGGCGTCGCGGATGATGTAGCCGTAGCCCTGCTCGGCGAGGAAGCGCTGCCGGTGTGCGGCGTACTCGGCGTCCAAGCTGTCGCGCGCCACCACCGAGTAGAAGACGGCGCCACCGCCGTCGGACTTCGGCCGCAGCAGCCGGCCCAGCCGCTGGGCCTCCTCCTGGCGCGATCCGAATGTCCCCGAAACCTGCACCGCCACCGAGGCTTCCGGCAGGTCGATGGAGAAGTTGGCGACCTTGGACACCACCAGTGTGGACACCTCGCCGCGCCGGAAGGCGTCGAACAGTGCTTCGCGCTCCTTGGTCCTGGTGGATCCCTGGATCACCGGCGCGTCGAGCTCGGCGCCGAGTTCGTCGAGCTGGTCAAGATAGGCGCCGATCACCAGGGTCTGCTCGCCGGGGTGTTTCGCCAAAATCGACTTGACCACCGCGATCTTGGTGTGCACGGTCGAGCACAGCTTGTAGCGCTCCTCGGGTTCGGCGGTCGCGTATGCCATCCGCTCGCTCTCGGTCATCGTCACCCGGACCTCGACGCACTCCGCCGGCGCGATCCAGCCCTGCGCCTCGATGTCCTTCCACGGCGCGTCATAGCGTTTGGGCCCGATCAGGGAGAACACGTCGCCCTCACGGCCGTCCTCGCGGACCAGGGTGGCAGTCAGGCCCAGCCGCCGCCTGGACTGCAGGTCGGCGGTCATGCGGAACACCGGCGCCGGCAGCAGGTGCACCTCGTCGTAGACGATCAGCCCCCAGTCGCGGCTGTCGAAAAGCTCCAGATGGCGATACTCGCCCTTGGTGCGGCGGGTGACCATCTGATACGTCGAGATGGTGACCGGCCGGATCTCCTTGCGCTCGCCCGAGTATTCGCCGATCTCGTCCTCGGTCAACGACGTGCGGGCGACCAGTTCGCGCTTCCACTGCCTGGCGGCGACGATGTTGGTCACCAGGATCAGCGTTGTGGCACTGGCTTTGGCCATCGCCGCCGCCCCGACCAGGGTCTTGCCCGCGCCGCACGGCAGCACCACCACCCCCGAGCCGCCGTCCCAGAACGAGTCCGCGGCCAGCTGCTGATAGTCGCGCAGCGCCCAGCCGTCCTGCTGCAGACTGATCGGATGCGCCTCGCCGTCGACGTAACCGGCGAGATCCTCTGCGGGCCAACCGATTTTGAGGAGCATCTGCTTGACGCGGCCGCGCTCGCTGGGATGCACGACGACGGTGTCGTCGTCAATGCGCGCGCCCAGCATCGGCGCGATCTTCTTGTTGCGCAGCACCTCCTCGAGCACCGCGCGGTCCAGGCTCACCAGGGTCAGACCGTGCGCCGGGTGCTTGACCAGCTGCAGGCGGCCGTAGCGGGCCATGGTGTCGACGATGTCGACCAGCAGCGGCTGCGGCACCGCGTACCGCGAGTGCGACACCAGCGCGTCGACGACCTGCTCGGCGTCGTGCCCGGCGGCGCGTGCGTTCCACAGCGCCAGCGGCGTGATCCGGTAGGTGTGCACGTGTTCGGGCGCGCGCTCGAGTTCGGCGAACGGCGCGATGGCGGCGCGCGCCGCGCCGGCCTGCTCGTGGTCCACTTCCAGCAGCAGTGTCTTGTCGGACTGCACGATCAAAGGTCCGTCAGTCACAACAGCCGCTCCTCCTCTGTTTTGTCACGTGATCCATTATCGGCCGTGGGCCGACACCACCGACGTGATGCGGTGAATGGCGAAGTCACGCAGCCGCCCGGAGCCCGAGTCGAACGCCACCAGCTGACCGCCCCGGACGGTGATCGGCGACACCACCCGCTGGGTGGCCACGCCGGCGGCGTCGAGGTAGCCGATCACCAGCGTCTCCTGATCCTTTGCCGCGCGCTGCAGCAGCGACATCGCAACGGTCGGGTCGACGCGGATGTTCCCGAACGGTGCGGCGGTCACCTTGCGCAGCACCGACACGACGGCGTCCAGCGTCTCGGCGCTGGGCCGCGGCGCGGGGCGGTACGGCCGGCGCCGCTGCGGTGTGGCCACCCGCGCCCCGCGCGGCCTGACGTCGACGATGGAGCCGGAGGAATCCTCGGCGGCCGGGGCGAAGCCGGCGGTCCGCAACGCGGCGAGCACGTCGGCGATCGGCACCGGCGACACCGCCACCGTCGGCGCCAGGGCGCGCAACTGAACCCCTTCGACGGCGGGCGCCGCCAGCGCCTGGGCCAGCAGCGCCGGGTCCTCGCAGCGCACGAACGACGCGGCCATCCCGATCCGCAGCTGGCCATGCCGGCGCGCGACGTCGTCGATCAGGTACGTCAGCCCTTGCGGTACGGGGGTTTTGGAGTGCTGCGTGAAAAAACTCTGCATCCAGTCGCGGGTCCTGCCGACATCGAGCGCGTGGCGGATCGACTGCTCGCTGATGCGGTACACCATCGCGGCGCCGGCCGATTCGACGGTGGCGACGGTGGCCAGTTCGTCGGCGAGGTCGCGCTGCAGGGGGCCGGGCGCCACGACGGTCAGATCGGCCTGCACCAGGAAGTGGTCGATCGGCTCGGGCAGGGCGCGCGCCATCGCGTCGATCGCCAAGCGGGGGTCGGCGTCCTCGTCCAGCAGCGCGCGGCCGGGCGTGCTGATCGCCCCGCGGCCCACCAGTCCCAGCGCGTGGCTCTCGCTCAGCAGATCGCCGACGGGCCCCGGCTGCAGCCGTCGGGCCCACCGTGGCCGCCGCCACACCAGCGCGGCCGACGCCGCGGCCGCGTCGACGCAGGCGCCGGCGGGCAACTCCGAGAGCATGCCCAGCAGCAGTTGCCGATCCAACGGCGCCGCCGTCGAGTACAGCGAATCCGAAAGGGCACCATACGGTTTGGCGTCCGGGCCGCGCGTGCCGATCAGCGCCGGACGGCCCGGCAGGTCGAGCCAGGCCCCGGCCAGCAGATGCCAACGCTCGGCGGGGGACATCGCGGCGAACCGGTCGGTGGCCGGCGTCGGCGCCCAGTACGGTCCGTCGGCATTGGGGCCGTCGGCCGGCTCCGGATCGGGGGTGCCGCTGGCGATCAGGCCGGCCGCGGCCGTGATCTCGAGGATCAACCCGAGCCGCGGCTCCTCGATGCCGGTCGCCTTGGCCAGCCGCTTGAGGTCGCGCACCCCCAGTCCGCCGCTGCGCAGCTCGGGAACCGGTGCGGTGCTCAGGGTTTCGATCACCACGTCGACTTCCCGCAACAGGTCGATGACGGCTCCGGCGGCCGCGGCGTCGACGTCGTCGGGCGTGGTGGTCGACACCACCGGGTCGGGCGCCGTCAGCTGCATCGGGCCCGGCTGTTCGCCGCGCAGCACCTGCCCGACGTGGCGGGGCAGGATCACCGTCTCGGCGTCGATGCGTCGCAGCAGGCCCAGCGCCAGCAGCTGCGGCACCGGCCGGTCCGCCGGGGCGCCCGGGGCGGCGTCGCGGGTGCGGCCGATCGGGGAACCCTCGAGCAGTTTGTCCAGCACCTCGCGCTGTGGCGGGGTGAGACCGTCGACGAGGTCGGCGATCTGCCCGTCCGAGCGCGAGGTGTCCTCGAGCAGGACCTGGCCCGGGTGCCACGGCAGGGCGGTTCCCGCGTCGGCGGCCACCCGGACGGCGGCCTCGCCCCAGGCCAGTGCGCGCTCCCTGAGGTCGTCGAGCGCGTCGAGCACATCGGTCTGGGGCGCGCGGTCGCCGATCAGCGCCAGCAGCTTCGCGCTCGGCACCGGCGCCGAATCGGCGTGCAGCACCAGCAGGGCATCGAGCACCGCCAGTCGCAGGAAGTCGAGGTCGTCGGTGGCGGCCTTGACCGACTGGCGGGCCTGCGCGCGTGCCGCCAGCGCCGCGATGCTGCCGGGTGGGGGCTGGGCCAGGTCGGGCCGCAGTTGCAGAAGCCGGATCAGCCGCTCGTCGGGCAAGTCGGCCAGCCAGGACCCCAGCGGGATGTCCGGGGTGTTGTCGGTCATTGCCGACCAGCGTAAAGCAGCCCCCAGACCCCGCGTCCGCAGCGAGGACACGGTCAGGCCGCCGCAGGCCGGGGACACCCGAAGCGTGCGGACTGCCGACCTTGCGCCGCGCGGCCGGGCGCGCAATGTCAGAATGGACATCGTGGCTGACATTGCTGAGGGCAAGGCCCGCAAGACCAAGTACGTCGACAACGGCTGGCCTGCGACGGGGCCGGACGACCATGCGGTGAGCGAACTCGTCAGCGACCGCACGGGCGCGTTGTCGCCCTTCGGTGAGCTGTCCTTCCCGCTGCCCTCCGACGACCTCCCCTACGTGCACCCGGTTACCGAAATCAACCGCTAGGTCGCCGCGATGGCCGAGGCGTCCGAGGCCGCGACCCGCCCAGGCCCGCTGTCGCACCTGGACGAGCAGGGGGCGGCGCGCATGGTCGACGTCACCGCCAAGGACGCCACCAAGCGCACCGCCGTGGCGGCGGGAATCCTGCGCACCTCGGCCCACGTGGTGGGGCTGATCTCGACCGGCGGGCTACCCAAGGGCGACGCATTGGCCACCGCACGGATCGCGGGCATTCTCGCGGCAAAGCGCACGAGCGACCTGATCCCGTTGTGCCATCAGCTTGCGCTCACCGGGGTCGACGTGGAGTTCAGCGTGGGCGAGTCGGACATCGAGATCACCGCGACGGTGCGCAGCACCGACCGCACCGGCGTGGAAATGGAAGCGCTCACCGCCGTCAGCGTGGCCGGGCTTACGCTCTACGACATGATCAAGGCGGTTGACCCGGCCGCTCGCATCGACGACATCCGGGTGCTTTCCAAAGAGGGCGGCAAAAGCGGGAACTGGGCGCGGGGATGAGCGACCGATCCGCACGAGTCATCATCGCCTCCACCCGCGCGTCGACCGGACAGTACGCCGATCGGTGCGGGCCCGTCATCGCCGACTGGCTCGAGCAGCGCGGATTCGCGCCCGTCACGCCCCAGGTGGTGCCCGACGGGTCGGCGGTCGGTGAGGCGCTGCGCAAAGCCGTCGCCGCCGACGTCGACGTCATCCTCACCTCCGGCGGCACCGGCATCTCGCCCACCGACAGCACCCCGGACCAGACCGTGGCGGTGCTGGACTACATGATTCCCGGGCTGGCCGACGCCATCCGCCGCTCCGGGCTGCCCGGCGTGCCGACGTCGGTGCTGTCGCGGGGCGTGTGCGGGGTCGTCGGGCGGACCCTCGTGGTCAACCTGCCGGGCTCGCCGGGCGGAGTCCGGGACGGCCTCGGGGTGCTCGCCGACGTGCTCGATCACGCGCTGGATCAGCTCGGCGGCGAAGACCACCCGCGATGACGCTGGTCGTCCGGGCCGGGCTGACCGACCGGCCGATCTTTCTGCCCGAACACGAAGATCTGGTGCGGCACCGGTCGGCCGGGGCCGTCGTCGGGTTCGTCGGGATGATCCGCGACCACGACGGCGGGCGCCGCGTGGTGCGGCTGGAGTATTCGTCCCATCCGTCGGCCGCGCAGGTCATGACCGATGTCGTCACCGAGGTCGCGGAGCGGTCGACCGGCTTGCGTGCCATCGCGGCCAGCCACCGCATCGGCGCGCTGCACATCGGTGACGCGGCGCTGGTGGCCGCGGTGGCCGCCGACCACCGACAAGAGGCATTCGCGACGTGCGCCTTGTTGGTCGACACCATCAAGGAGCGGCTGCCGGTGTGGAAGCACCAGTTCTTCGACGACGGCACCGACGAATGGGTGGGTTCGGCCTGACGGCGCGGACGCCGGTCCGTCGCGGTCTGCAATGCCGACGCCGCCCCGCGAGCGCGTGGCCGGCGGGGCAGCGTCGAGCAGTCTGCTCTGGCGAGCCTCAGATGACGGCGGACGGCTGCGCCAGGGCGTCCAGCGCGTCGTTGCCGTGGATGTCCAGTCCCCGGATGGCTTCCCACAGCTGCTTGGTGTAGCCGACCTCGGAGGCCTGGTGCGGTTCCACTGGCGAGCCGTTGTCGTCGCCGGGCGGCGGCGGGGGCACGTCGGCCGGCGGGGGCACGTCGGCTGGCGCGGCGTCCGGCAAGCCGGCGTCGACGACCGGTGCGTCCTCGGGGGGTGCCGGTGGCAGGTCGGCCGGGGGTGCGAGGTCTTCGGGGGGTGCCGGTGGCAGGTCCTCGGGGGGTGCCGGCTGATGGTCCGAGGCCAGTTCCACGGCCGGCCGCGGGGGCTCCGCCGGGGCGGGAGGGGGCGGCGGGGGAGCGTCGGGCGCGGGACCGTCCGCGGGCGGGGGAGCGTCGGGTGGCGGCGCGTCCTCCGGCGGGGCGTCCACGCCCTCCGGAGCGAGCACCTCGCGCGGGGTCGCGTTCGACAGCCCGTGTCCGCATGCCGGCCAGGCACCCCGGCCCTGGGTCGCCAGGACTCGCTCGGCGACGGCGATCTGCTGTTCCCGGGTGGCCATCTGAGCCGCCGGGGCGTACTCACCGCCGCCGTGGGCGGCCCAGGTGCCCTGGCTGAACTGCAGGCCGCCTTGGTAGCCATTGCCGGTGTTGATCGACCAGTTGCCGCCGGACTCGCAACGGGCTACCTGGTCCCATTCGCCATCGGTGGCGGCGGCCGCCTGGCCGGCGAGGGCGATGCTGCCGCCGCCAAGCACCACCCCGGTGAAGGCGATCTTGGCGACATTGATGTTTGACGTAGCGGGCTTGCGGTGACGTCCACTCATACGCGCCGGGTAAATCCTCTCGTCTAGCCAAATTGACCTTGTGGTCGCCCGTTCCGGGGTGAAAATGGTGTGGTGGTCGCCTTGCGACGCCGTCGCTCTATGGTCCTTGCAGGCCGTCGTCTAGCCGGGTGCTGGGATCGCGTTGTGGGCCCTTCATTGTTGCCGCTTGTTCGAGCACGAGGATTAGATTCTGTTGTTGGCCTTGCGATTCCACGGGCGACCACACCCTTAGATATAGATCGGTGTGGAGACGGGAGGTCAGTGGCGGTGTTGCAGGAGTCCCATGATGACGAACAGATCATCGCCAGGGTCGCGGCCCTGGATATCGGCAAGGCCGAACTGGTGTGCTGTGTGCGTGTTCCTGCGCCCGACAGCGCGCGCAAACGGTTGCAGGAGGTGTCGACGCAGTCGACGATGACCGGCTCGCTGATCGAGTTGGCCAACCGACTGGTCGAGTTACGGGTCGAGCGGGTGGTGATGGAAGCCACCTCGGATTACTGGAAACCGGTGTTCTACCTGCTGGAGGCCCACGGGCTGGATCCGTGGCTGGTCAACGCCCGCGATGTCAAACATCTCCCGGGCCGACCCAAGACCGATGTGCTGGATGCGGTGTGGTTGTGCAAGGTGGCCGAACGCCAGATGCTGCGGCCCAGCTTTGTGCCACCCCCACCGATCCGGCGGTTGCGGGATCTGACCCGCTACCGCATCGACCTGGTCGGGGTGCGCACCGCGGAGAAGAACCGGGTCGAAAAGCTGCTCGAGGACGCCTGCATCAAGCTCTCGGTGGTGGCCTCCGATATTTTCGGGGTGTCCGGGCGCGCGATGATGGCGGCGTTGATCTCCGGCGAACGCGACCCCAAGGTACTCGCGCAGATGGCGCGGTCTCGGATGCGGACCAAGATCGGCCGGCTCGAGGACGCGTTCAACGGCCACTTCGACGCCCATCACGGGTTCCTGCTGGCGCGGATGTTGGACCGCATCGACGGTATCGACGCCGACATCGCCGCCCTCGACGAACAAATCGAGGCCTATCTGGCCCCTTTCGCCGCGGCGGCGACACGCCTGGATGAAATCCCCGGCATCGGGCCCATCGCCGCCGCGATCATCCTCGCCGAAATCGGCACCGACATGTCCCGCTTCCCCACCGCCGGGCACCTGTGTTCATGGGCGAAGTTCTCACCGGGGATCAACTCCTCGGCAGGCAAAACCAAGGGCAACGGCTCGACCGGGCACGGTAATCGCTACCTGGCGCGGGTCCTGGGCGAGGCCGCCGTGGTGGCCGGGCGCACCGACACCTTCCTGGGCGAACGCTACCGGCGCATCGCCCGCCGACGAGGCAAGAAACGCGCCATCGTCGCCGTCGGCCGCTCCATCCTCGTCATCGTCTGGCACCTCCTGGCCGACCAGGACACCCACTTCACCGATCTCGGCGCCGATCACTTCACCAAACACACAAACCCAGAGGTCAAAAAACGCAACCACATCCGCCAACTCGAAGCACTCGGCTACACCGTCACCCTCACCCCCGCAGCCTGACCACACCCGTATCGAGTCAGCTCACCGCCATTTTCGGATTAGCGCCTACGAGGTCAGCTGTCGGGTTCGGGTTGGAGAGGCCACCCGGCCGCGTCGAACTCTGCATCGAGACGACGCCGGCTTCACCCCAAGGAGTCGCGGAGCGACCCCGGTTCGGTCACGGTGGACCCGGTGGGTCCCCCGCCTCCATCCACGTACGGTCTGCCCCCCGCCTACTGGATGGAGCTCGGCGCGATAGGGAGGGGAGGAACGCCATTCGGCTTGCTTGGCGAACCTCCGGGAGACGCTAGCGGTTTCGGTTGGCGGCGTCACGTTTAGCGAAGCCCGGCGTTTCCGCTTCGGACACCTTCGAAAAGCCCAGCAGCGCTATGGCTTTCCGCAGGTCATTGCGCCCGAGATCGTGCCGTGTTCGGCCCGTTATCATTCCGTTACGTGAGATATGTCACAGGCCTCAGCCGCCAGCAAAAGGCGGGAGGACGTCGACCGTGTCGCCCGGGCACAACGCCGCGGCATCGTCTCGCACGGCGATCCCGTCGCGCAGGTAGGAGCAGCGGCGCAACACCGTGGCCAGGCGGGTTCCGCGCACGGCCAGCCGGTCGACCAGCTCGGCGAGCGTGGTGCCCGCGGGCAGCACCACGGTCTCGGCATCGGCTCCGGCGGCTGCGCGCGCGGCGGCGAAGTAGCGGACCGTCACCTGCATCCCGCCCGGATCGGCGGGGGCTTCGCTCGTGGCGCTAGCCACCGATCGCGCTCATCGGGCGGTCAGGCTGGACGAAGCCGGGGTCGTTGATGCCGTGCCCGGCGGGCTTGCCCCACATCGCGTCGCGCCAGGCCGCCTCGATCGCCTCGTCGGGCGCGCCGCCGCGCAGCAGGCCCCGAAGGTCGGTCTCCTCGGTGGAGAACAGGCAGCTGCGGACCTGGCCGTCGGCGGTGAGCCGGGTGCGATCGCAGGACGCGCAGAAAGCGTGCGAAACCGACGCGATCACGCCGACCTTTCCGGCCGGCGTGCCGGGCCCGGTGTCGACCAGCCACAACTCGGCCGGGGCGGACCCGCGCGGCGTCGGGTCGGGCCGCAGCCGGAAGTGCGGCCGCAGCGCGTCCAGCACGTCGTCGGCGCTCAGGGCCGCCCCGCGCCGCCATTGATGCCCGGCGTCCAGCGGCATCTGTTCGATGACCCGCAACTGGTAGCCGTGCGCCAGGCAGAACCGCAACAGTTCGACGACGTCCTCCCGGCCGGAGGCGGGATCGAGCACGGCGTTCACCTTCACCGGCGCCAGCCCCGCTTCCTTGGCGGCGCTCAGGCCGTCCAGCACGTCGGCCAGCCGGTCCCGGCGAGTGATGGTGGCAAAGCGGGTCCGGTCCACGGTGTCCAACGACACGTTGACCCGGTCCAGGCCGGCTTTGGCCAGCGCGGCGGCGCGGCGCGCCAGTCCCACCCCATTGGTGGTCAGGGAGATCTCCGGGCGCGGCCGCAGGGCGGCGGCCGCCTCGACCATCTCCTCGAGGTGGCGAGACAGCAGCGGCTCGCCGCCGGTGAAGCGCACACTGGTGACGCCCAGCCGCGTCACGGCGATATGCATCAGCCGGCTCAGCTCGTCGGGCCGCAGGAGTTGTTCTCCGGGCAGCCAGTCCAGCCCGTCGGCCGGCATGCAGTAACGGCACCGCAGGTTGCACCGGTCGGTCAGCGACACCCGCAGGTCGGTGGCGACCCGGCCGTAGGCGTCCGCCAGCGGGCCACCCGCGGGGGCATGCCCCGCCGCGGACCGACCGTCCGTGCGGCCGGGCACCACAGGCACGCCCAGGGCGGTCAGCGTCATGCGCGCACCCGTACGAGTTCGTTCGGGGAGTCGGCGGAAACGATCTGCTTGCCCAGCGGCATCAGCGAGACGGGGATCAGCTTGAGGTTTGCCAGCGCCAGCGGCAGGCCGATGACCGTGAGCGCCATCGCCACGGCGCTCACCAGATGCCCGATCGCCAGCCACACCCCGAACAGCAGCACCCAGATGACGTTCCCCAGCAGCGCGCCGGTTCCGGCGGTCGGCTTGTCGACGAGCGTCCGGCCGAACGGCCACAACGTATAAGAGGCGATGCGCAGCGACGCGAACCCGAACGGGATCGTGACGATCAACAGAAAGCAGACGAGCGCCGCCACGAGGTAGCCGGCGGCCATCCAGAGGCCGCCGAATATCAGCCACACAACGTTCAGGATCGGGCGCATGTCACCTCCGCAGTAGTGCCAGCCTAGCGAGTAACGCTCGGCCGGGGGGTGCTCGTCGGACAACGATCCGAGTAGCATCATGACTCGACATTGCGCCTCGCGCAGGCGGGGCGCTTCTTGTGTCGTTCAACTAGTGACCCGTCAGACAAGCAGGTGAGACCAGTGCCGACCGGCAAGGTTAAGTGGTACGACTCCGAAAAGGGGTTCGGCTTCCTGTCGCAGGAGGACGGCGAGGACGTCTACGTCCGCGCGTCGGCGCTGCCCGAGGGTATCGAGGGTCTCAAACCCGGGCAGCGGGTGGAGTTCGGCGTCGCCTCGGGCCGGCGCGGACCGCAGGCGTTGAGCCTCAAGCTGATCGAACCGCCACCCAGCCTCACCAAGGCCCGCCGCGAGGTGCCCGCGGAGCACAAGCACAGCCCGGACGAGTTGCACGGCATGGTCGAGGACATGATCACGTTGCTGGAGAGCACCGTGCAGCCCGAGTTGCGCAAGGGGCGCTACCCGGACCGCAAGACGGCCCGACGGGTTTCCGAGGTGGTCAAAGCCGTGGCCCGCGAGCTCGACGCCTGATCCGGGCGTCGGCGGGTCGTCGCACTCGTCGGGTGCGGTGATGTGAGAAACGGCCCGTGCTGGGTATTGCTCCTCGCAACCAGCGAGGAGGCTGCAAATGCCACAGCAAGCACACGTCACCGAGGAGCAGGCCAGAGCCGTTGCCGAGGAGTCCCGCGAAAGTGGTTGGGAAAAGCCATCATTCGCCAGAGAGCTGTTCCTGGGCCGGTTTCCGCTGGATCTGATACACCCGTTCCCCAAACCCACCGACGCCGAAGAGACCCGCACGCGTGCGTTCCTCGACAAGTTGCGGCAGTTCCTTCGCACCGTCGATGGCAGCGTCATCGAGCGTGAGGCCCGGATGCCGGACGAATACGTCAAGGGGCTGGCCGGATTGGGTTGCTTCGGCATGAAGATACCGGCCGAGTACGGCGGCCTGGAGATGTCGCAGGTGGCCTACAACCGGGCGCTGATGATGGTTTCGACGGTCAACCCCAGCCTGGGCGCGCTGCTGTCGGCCCACCAATCGATCGGTGTGCCCGAGCCGCTCAAGCTCGCCGGTACCCCGGAGCAGAAGCGAAAGTTCCTGCCGCGCTGCGCCGCCGGCGCGATATCGGCGTTCCTGCTGACCGAACCCGACGTGGGCTCCGACCCGGCGCGGCTGGGTGCCACGGCCACACCGGTCGACGGCGGTGACGCCTACGAACTCGACGGCGTGAAGCTGTGGACCACCAACGGTCTGGTCGCCGAACTGCTGGTGGTGATGGCCCGGGTGCCCAAGAGCGAGGACAGCTGTGGCGGGGTCAGCGCCTTTGTCGTCGAGGCCGATTCCCCCGGGATCACCGTGGAGCGGCGCAACAAGTTCATGGGACTGCGCGGCATCGAAAACGGTGTGACCCGGTTCCACCGCGTGCGGGTGCCGCGCGAAAACCTGATCGGCCGCGAAGGCGACGGCCTCAAGATCGCGTTGACCACGCTCAACGCCGGCCGGCTGTCGATCCCGGCGACCGCGGCAGGGGCGTCGAAGTGGTCGCTGAAGATCGCCCGCGAGTGGTCTGCCGAGCGCGTGCAGTGGGGCAGGCCGGTGGGCAAACACGAAGCGGTGGCACGCAAGATCTCGTTCATCGCGTCCACCGCCTACGCGCTGGACGCGGTGCTGGAGTTGTCGGCGCAGATGGCCGACGAGAGCCGCAACGACATCCGGATCGAGGCTGCGCTGGCCAAGCTGTGGAGCAGCGAGATGGCCTGCCAGGTCGCCGACGAGTTGGTGCAGATCCGTGGTGGGCGCGGCTATGAGACCGCCGAATCCCTGGCCGCGCGTGGGGAGCGCGCCGTTCCGGCCGAGCAGATGCTGCGGGATCTGCGGATCAACCGCATCTTCGAGGGATCCAGCGAGATCATGCGGTTGCTGATCGCCCGGGAAGCGGTCGACGTACACCTGAGCGCGGCCGGAGACCTCGCGAAGCCCGACACCGATCTGAAGAAGAAGGCGGCCGCGGCGGTCGGCGCCAGCGGATTCTATGCAAAGTGGTTGCCGCAGCTGGTTTTCGGTGAAGGCCAACGGCCTAAGGCTTACAGCGAGTTCGGTGCATTGGCGGGTCATCTCCGGTTCATCGAACGGTCCACCCGAAAGCTGGCCCGCAACACCTTCTACGGGATGGCGCGGTGGCAGGCCAAGCTCGAGCAGAAGCAGGGCTTTCTGGGCCGCGTCGTCGACATCGGCGCCGAGCTGTTCGCGATGTCGGCGGCATGCGTGCGCGCCGAGGGGCAGCGGTCCGCCGACCCGGCCGTCGGCCGCCAGGCCTACGAGCTGGCCGACACTTTCTGCCGGCAGGCGACCCTGCGGGTCGAAGCGTTGTTCCACGCGTTGTGGACCAACACCGACAGCGGCGACGTCCAGCTGACCCACGACGCGCTCGCGGGGCGTCACACCTGGCTGGAGGAGGGCATCTTCGACCCGTCGGAGGGCACCGGCCCCTGGATCGCCCACTGGGAACCGGGACCGTCGACCGAGACGGACCTGGCCCGGCGCTTTCTGAGTACCTAGCCGCGGACCGGCTCCTCGGCGGGGCAGAATTGCCGTCATGGCCTCCTACGTCGCACCGGCGGGCGAATTCACCCGCGACACCGACTACATCACCACGCGGATCACCGCCGACGGACGCGACGGGTACCCGGTCGAGCCTGGCCGGTATCGGCTCGTCGTCGCCCGGGCCTGCCCGTGGGCCAACCGCGCCATCATCGTGCGGCGCCTGCTCGGTTTGGAAAACGCTCTCTCCATTGGCTTTTGCGGACCCACCCACGATCAGCGCAGTTGGACGTTCGATCACGACCCCGGCGGTGTCGACCCCGTGCTGAAGATCCCGCGACTGCAGAACGCCTATTTCAAGCGATTCCCCGCCTACCCCAAGGGCATCACCGTCCCCGCGATCATCGACATTCCGACCGCGGCGGTGGTCACCAATGACTTCGCGCAGATGACGCTGGATTTCTCGACGCAGTGGACCGCCCATCATCGTGACGGGGCACCGGACCTGTACCCCGAGCCGCTGCGGGCCGAGATCGACGAGGTGAGCAAGAGGGTTTACACCGAGATCAACAACGGCGTGTACCGTTGCGGCTTCGCCGGCTCACAGCAGGCCTACGAAGCCGCCTACGATCGGCTGTTCGCCGCCCTGGACTGGGTCAGCGACCGCCTGGCCGGGCAGCGCTACCTGGTGGGCGACACCATCACCGAGGCCGACGTGCGGCTGTTCACCACCCTGGTGCGCTTCGACCCGGTCTACCACGGGCATTTCAAATGCAATCGCCGCAAGCTCAGCGAGATGCCCGTGCTGTGGGGCTACGCGCGTGACCTGTTCCAGACGCCGGGCTTCGGCGACACCGTGGACTTCAACCAGATCAAGAGGCACTACTACATCGTGCATGCCGACATCAACCCGACCCGTATCGTGCCCAAGGGACCCGAGCTGCAAAACTGGCTGACCCCGCATGGGCGGGAAGCGCTGGGCGGCAACCCCTTCGGGAAGGGAACGCCGCCCGGCCCGCCCCTCGACGGCGAACGCGTCGCCCACCGGCGGGAGGGTAGCTAGCCCTGCCGGGCGACGATCACCGGCGCGCGCACGGCCTGCACGACGGCGGTGCCCACCGATCCGAGCAGCATCCCCGCGAAGCCACCGCGCCCGTGGCTGCCGACGACCACCAGCTGCGCGGACGCCGAACGCTCGATCAGATGCTGCGCCGGCCGGTTGGTGACGACCACCCGATGGACGGTGACGTCGGGATAGCGCTCCCGCCAGCCGACCAGGCGCTCGACCAACGTCTCCTCGGCCGCCGAGCGCAGTCTCGTCCAGGACGTCCTGGTCGTTCCGGCCCACTCCCGGCTCGGGAGGTCGGGGACCTCGGCATCGGTCCAGGCGTGCAGCGCCACCAAATCCACACCCCGCCAGGAAGCTTCGTCGAAAGCGATCGCGGTGGCCAGCTCCGAGGCCGGTGACCCGTCGATGCCGACCAGGACGCAGCCCTGTGGCGGCGGCGAAAAGCCGCTGTGGATCACCGCCACCGGGCAGTGGGCATGATGAACCAAACCCGTGCTGACAGACCCCAGCAGCGCTCGCTCCAGCGCGCCGTGGCCGCTTCTGCCCACCACGACCATGTCCGCTTTGGTGGACAACTCGACAAGGCTGGCGACCGGTCCCGCGGCGGACAACTCGCTGTTGACCCGCAGGCGGCGCTCCCGGGTCATGTCGTCGACGAGCTTGGCCGCGTCGGCGAGCACCTGACGAGCGTTCGCGTCCAGCTGCTGGACGACTTCTGCCGGGAGGGACTCACCCGACCACTCGAGCACCGGCGAGCCGGCCGGCAACCGCGCGGCGGCGTGCACCAGGGTCAGCGCCACGTTGCGCATCGTCGCTTCGTGGACCGCCCACTGCATGGCCGCGTTCCCGTCGGGCGATCCGTCGACCCCGACGACGATTCCCGGATCCGCTATGTCGCTGACCATATCGCTGTCCCATCGCTCGAGAGTTCGCTTCGGCCCCTCGACCCTAAAAGCGCGCCACCGCGCAGTCAGGAGCCGTTCGTCCCAAGCATTGGTGACTTGAGGCCCAACAACCCGACCCTCGGGTGCTCGCTCAGGAGGTAAGCCGCACGGACCATTCCGCGTGCGGGACATCGCGCAACTGCCCGGAGCTGTCCAGCGCCAGCGTCAGCAACTGCACGACTATCCCGGTGAGCCGGCCGCGTTGGCGGTCGACCGAGGGGATGGTGACCGCCATCCGGGTGTGCGGTCGGAACAGGGTGGCCGTCGTGTTGGCGGGGTCCTCGTACACCTGCAGGAGCCGCCAGGGTGCCCGGGCGATGGCTTCGGGCACCGAGAGCTGCACCGGGTAGCGGTCGCTGACCGGCAGTTCGCCCTGGGTCTGCGGGTTTTGACAGTCGTTGAGGTCGAGCACGTTGCAGTACATGTACGGCCCGACCCGGGTCAGGTGGCCGTGCGAGTAGGCGCTGATCTGCGGCCGCTGCGGCCCGGGGTGACGCAGCAACAGCCATGTCGCAACCCCGCCGCCGACGGACAGCAGCGTCACCAGGGTCACGACCAGCAACCTCACCCCGCGCCCGCGCCGGGGTCTCACTCCGGCACCGCCGCCGGCTTGCCCGTGCCGCGCCGCCGCCTGCCTTCCTGCTCGACCATGACCGGGCGATTGCCCCCGAGCCCGGGAATCAACGAGTCGCCGCGGAAGCTCACCAGGGTCTGTGCCAGCCCGAGGATGAGCAGGGCGGTGACCGCGGTGAAACCGATCCACCATTCCGTGTACACCAGGACGCCCAGCGCCCCGCCCAGCACCCAGGCCAGCTGCAGCGTCGACTCCGAACGCCCGAACCCCGACGCCCGCGACTCCTCCGGCAGATCGTTCTGCAACGACGCGTCCAGCGAGGCCTTGGCGATCGCGCTCGATCCCGACGTGACCAAGGTGGCGATCACCGCCACCATCAGGTTGCCCGCCACCGCCGCCGCCAGCGCGACGGTGCACACCGCCACCGCGCAGCGCACCACCAGCACCGCGGGCCTGCCCAGTTGCAGGCGGGCGCTGGCGAAGTTGCCGGCGAAGTTGCCGATGCCCGCCGCGGCCCCGATCATGCCCAGCATGCCCAGCTGCACCCAGCCGTTCGCCTGGTGCGCCTTGGCCACGAACGCCGGGTACAAGAACAGAAATCCCACCATGACCTTCACGGTGCAATTGCCCCACAGCGAAGTGATGATGTTGCGGCCCAGTGGTTGTCGCAGTGTTCCGCTGACCTTTTTGACCTCTTCGGGCCAGCTGCGGCGCAGCGGGCCGCTGTCCCGGCGGTAGCTCAGCGTCGCCGGGACCTCACCGGCGGTCACCTCGACCCAGCGCGGAATCCGCATCGACAGCATGGCGCCGACGATGGTGACGGCGACGACGACGAACAGCGCGCCCGGCAGCTTGAGCAGGTGGGTGCAGACGAACTCGACACCCGCCGCGATCGCGCCGCCGGCGATGGTGCCGCCCAGCAGACCGAACACGGTCAGCCGGGAGTTGACCCGCACCAGGTCGATGGTCGGCGGCATGACCCTGGGTGTGACGGCGCTGCGCAGCACGCTGAACGACTTCGACAGCACCATCATGGCCAGCGCGCAGGGATAGAGCACCCACGAGGGGTAGCTGCCGGACAGGCCGTCGTAGTTCATGATCAGCACCGCCGCCAACCCGGTGCGCAGCGCGAACGAGGTCGCCAGCGCCACGCGGCGGCCATGCTGCAACCTGTCCAGCGCCGGACCGATCAGCGGCGCGATCACCGCGAACGGGGCGATGGTGATCAACAGATACAGTGCGACCCGGCCTTTGCTCTCCCCGGTGGCCGCGGCGAAGAAGAGCGTGTTGGCCAGGGCGACGGCCATCGCGGCGTCCACCGCGAAATTCGCCACCACCGGCCAGGTCAGCGCCGTCAGCCCGGACTTGTCCGCGCCGTCGGCCGTGGCGGCGCGTTGCACCATCGAGTACATCCGGGAACCCATCTCCCGGCTGCGCTGCGCCGCGGCGCGGGTGACGGTGATGCGTTCGCCCGCGGCGGGACCGCGTGGCGCGCTGCTACCGCGGTCCGGTTCGGGTCGTTCGCCCAGGGGCGGCAGGTAGCGGTTGGCGCTCGGCATCGGCGGTGGGCGGCGCGCGCGCCGCTGGTCGGAGCCGTCGGGCGGGTAGTTGGCCAGGCCGGGATGCGGGTTGGCCGCCCCCCGGAGGTCCGAATGGGTCCGGCGGCCCGGGTTGGGGGCCGCGCGGCCCGGATCATCACGCCGCCGTCCAGACACCACGCAATTCTCTCCCATGGCCGCTTCCTGCGTCCGTAGGTCACCGGGTGTGGCTCGCACCCCTAGTATTGGAGGCGCGATGCAGAGAGAGGTAAGCGTGACCGGACCCATCGAGGAGACCGCCGCAGCGACCGTGGCCGACTGGCACGAGGGGCTGGCGGAGTTGCTCGCGGGTGCGGCCGACCAGGCCAGGGCGGCCGTGGAAGAGTTCAGTGGCCCGGACGCGGTCGGTGACTACCTCGGCGTGAGCTACGAGGATCCCAACGCCGCGACCCACCGGTTCCTGGCGCACCTGCCCGGTTACCAGGGCTGGCAGTGGGCCGCCGTGGTCGCCGCCTATCCTGGTGCCGGGCACGCCACCATCAGCGAGGTCGTCCTGATCCCCGGTCCGACGGCGTTGCTGGCGCCAGAGTGGGTGCCGTGGGAGCGCCGCGTCCGTCCGGGGGACTTGAGCCCGGGAGATTTGCTGGCGCCGGCTGCCGACGACCCGCGTCTGGTTCCGGGCTACACCGCCAGCGGTGACCCCCAGGTCGACGAGACCGCCGCGGAGGTCGGGCTGGGTCGACGCTGGGTGCTGGGCGTCGTGGGCCGGTCCGAGGCCGCCGAGAGGTGGCACACCGGAGAGTACGGTCCCGAGTCGCCGATGGCGCGGTCCACCAAACGGGTCTGCCGCGACTGCGGTTTTTTCCTGCCGCTGGAGGGATCGCTGGGCGCGATGTTCGGGGTGTGTGGCAACGAACTGTCCGCCGACGGCCATGTCGTGGACAAGCAATACGGGTGCGGCGCCCATTCGGACACCCCCGCTCCGGCGGGTAGCGGCTCACCGAAGTACGAGGCATTCGACGACGGCGTGCTCGATGTCATGCAGGCGGCGGCGCCGGTCACGGAGGCCGCGGAGCCGGAGCCCGCGTCCCCGGAACCCGAGGCCGCGGAGTCCGAAACCGCACCCGCGGAACCCCACCCCGAGGTCGAGCCGGAGCTGCCCGAGACCCCGGAGTCCCCGCCGGCGCCTCCGGAGCCCCAGCCCGAGCCGCTGGAGCCGCCGGACTAGCCGTTCTCGGCGGCGGCTTTGATCTTCGCCAGCGAGATATCGATGCCCTCGAGCAATTCGCGCTCGAATTTGGTGGTTCCGCCGAAAAAGGCGTTCGCCGTGAGGTTCGAGAAAGCCGTCACACCGTTTTCGGCCTGCCGACTCTCGATCAGCCGCGTGCCCCGCTCATGCGGCTCGAGCTCGTAGCTCCAGATGGTGCGGTTGACGTCGACCTTGAAGGCGAGCCGCTTTTCGGGAACGACCTCGACGACGGTGCATGTGGTGAACCAGAACAATCGGCCGCGACGGTTGAGGTTGAGGGTCCGAACGCCGGCGTGGAGCGGGCCGAACGCCTTCATCCACCGGCACTGTGGGCTCCAGTGGCGCATGCGCCGCAAATCGGAGATCAGCTCCCAGACTTTCGACGCCGGTGCCGCGATCTCGATTTCGGCCTGCAGTAGCTCGGCGACCATTGATTCCCCCCGAATCTGAAGTGTCCTGGGCGACTTTATCTCCGGTGGAGATACGTCTCGAGCCCGGCCTGCGCACCGCGGTCACCGCGACGGGCCGCGGCCAGCTGCCAGACGAAGATGCCCGTACCGAGCAACCCCACGGCCAGCCCGGCCACCGCCACCGGGCGCCAACTCTGCAGCGTCGGGACGAGGAAGGCGGCCACCGCGGCGACCAGCCATCCCGCGGCGCCCACCGCGATGACCGGCCATACCTCGAGCAACGGCGGCGGCAGCGGTGGTGGTTTGCGGCTCCGGCCCGGCTCGACGGACATACCCCTCAACATAGCTTTGCCGCGGCTCGGGACGCTCACGGCCCGAGCCGGGTCGCCGGGAAACCTGCCTGCAGCAGCCGGTTGGCAGCCGCAATTTGCCGCCGGGTGCCGACCAGGGTCCGCACCGGCCATTAGCCAGGTGGTCATGCCGAATTCTGCGGGTTGCGTGTACCCTCGCGCCATGCCTGACAGCGATGCGCGACTGGCCAGCGACTTGTCGCTGGCCGTGATGCGGCTGTCCCGCCAGCTGCGGTTTCGCAGCCCCCCCTCGCCGGTGTCGTTGTCGCAGTTGTCGGCGCTGGCGACGCTGCTCGGCGAGGGCGCGATGACCCCGGGCACGCTGGCGATCCGCGAGGGGGTCCGGCCGCCGTCGATGACCAGGGTGATCGCTTCGCTCGCCGAGATGGGTTTGGTGGACCGCGTTCCGCACCCCGTCGACGGCCGGCAGGTGCTGGTCTCGGTGTCCGAGGCCGGCGCCGAGTTGGTCAAGGCGACGCGGCGGGCCCGGCAGGAGTGGCTGGCCAAGCGGCTCGCGACGCTGGACGGCACGCAACGCGAGACCCTGCGCGCCGCCGCCGACCTGATGCTGGCCCTCGTCGACGAAAGCCCGTGAGCGACGGCCCGGACGTTCACGACGTCGACGATCCCGACGATCCCCGCCTCGACGACTTCCGCGACCTGAACAGCGTCGATCGTCGTCCCGACCTGCCCGGCGGCAAGGGGCTGGTGATCGCCGAGGGCGTCCTGGTCGTCCAGCGCATGCTCGCCTCCCGGTTCACCGCGCACGCCCTGCTGGGCACCGACCGGCGACTGGCCGAACTCGCGGACGACCTCACCGGCGTCGCGGCGCCGTTTTATCGAACGTCCGCCGAGGTCATGGCGCAGGTGGTGGGTTTTCATCTCAACCGGGGCGTGCTGGCGGCCGCCAGGAGGGTGCCCGAACACGGGGTGGACCAGGTCGCCGCGGGCGCCCGCACCCTTGCGGTGCTCGAGGGGGTCAACGATCACGAGAACCTGGGCTCGATGTTCCGCAACGCCGCGGGCCTGGGCGTGGACGCGGTGGTGTTCGGTAGCGGCTGCGCCGACCCGCTGTATCGTCGCGCCGTCCGGGTGTCCATGGGGCATGCGCTGCTGGTGCCCTACGCGCGGGCGACCGACTGGCCCGCCGATCTGGTGACGTTGCGGGAACGCGGGTTCCGGCTGCTGGCGATGACCCCGCGCGGCGACGCCCGTGCGCTGCCGGAGGCGATGGCGGCGGCGCGCGACGACCGGGTCGCGATCGTCGTGGGCGCCGAAGGCCCGGGACTGACGGCCGCCACGCTGCGGTTGAGCGATATGCGGGTGCGCATCCCCATGTCGCGGGGAACCGACTCGCTCAACGTGGCGACAGCGGCCGCCGTGGCGTTCTACGAACGATCTAGGCTGCGTTCGTGAACGAGCCGGTGCCGTGGGCCACGGGATTGGCCGTCGCGGGGTTCGTCGCCGCGGTGACCGGCGCCGCGATAGTGGTGCTGAGCCTCGGGTTGATCCGGGTGAATCCGCTGTTGGCGGTCGGCCTCAACGCGGTGGCGGCCGGTGGACTGGCGCCCACATTGTGGGGGTGGCGGCGGACCCCGGTGCTGCGCTGGCTGGTGCTGGGCGCAGCGGTCGGTGTGGTCGGCGGGTGGCTGGCGCTGCTGGCCCTGACGGTGTCAGGCAGCGGCCAGCGCTAGCGCTGCCCGCTCGAGCGCACCCCGAGCAGCACGTCTTCCCAGGCGGGAATGGTCGGCTTGGCCGCCTTGCTCGCCTTGCCGCGCCGGGTGGGCGCGGGTTGCTCGGGCGGTGCAGGAGCGACGGGCGCGGGCGCAGCGGCCTCCGGCGCGGTCTCCGGTTCGGCCGTTTCCTCGAAGTCGAGGTGGGCCACCCGCGCGAGCGGCCGCAGCGGGCGTTCGAAGTTCGGGTCGATCAGCTCGCTGGCCGCGTCGTCGACCGCGGTGACAGTTCCGCCGTGGGCGCCGGGCATGAAGCAGAAGTGTGCGAGGTTGTCGGAGCGGCCCACCTTCCAGGCCAGCTGCACCGTCCACCGGTTGTCTTCGTTGCGCCAGGCGTCCCAGCCGACCTGGTGCGGGTCGAGGCCGCGCGCCACCAGGGCCGTGCTCACGGTTTCCAGCAGCGTCAGCACCGCGGGGCCGTCGGCGAGCACGGGATGTGCGGCCGTCGCCAGCTCGGCCGCGCGGGCGCGTTCCAGCAGCACCGGGTGGGCGAACCGGCGGACCCGCGAGATGTCGGAGCCCGACGCCGTGGCCACCTGCTCGACGGACGCGCCGGCGCGGATTTTCGACTGAATCTCCCTGGGGCTCAGCATGTTCGTGATCTCGATGTCGAGCTGCGGTTGCTCCGAGGCTGTGGGTCCGTCCCGCAGGACGGCCCGCAACCGGTCATCGACCGCCAGCTTGAACCGGTCCGCGGGGTCGCCGCCTTCGCAGATGAGGTATTTGCCGTCGGCATCGAGCCCAACCATCTTGAGTTCCCGCATGGCTTCTCCTCGCAGGGTCCAGGTGCGTCGCAAAGGACCCGTCACGTGCGCACTCTAGTCCGGCTAACGCCCGTAACCGGGCCTGACACGCTGGCCGGTTGCGAGCTGATGACGCCGAAGTTAAAGCCGCTCGACGACCCAGTCGACGCACCGGGTGAGGGCGCTGACGTCATCGGGATCGACCGCGGGGAACATCGCGACGCGCAGCTGGTTGCGGCCGAGCTTGCGGTACGGCTCGGTGTCGACGATGCCGTTGGCCCGCAGCACCTTCGCAACGGCGGCGGCGTCGACGTCGTCGGCGAAGTCGATCGTGCCCACCACCTGCGAACGCAGGGCGGGATCGGCGACGAACGGCGTGGTGTAGGGCCGCTCTTCGGCCCACGAGTACAGCCGCTGCGACGAGTCGGCCGTGCGCTTGACCGCCCAGTCCAGGCCGCCGTTGCCCAGCATCCAGTCGAGCTGCTCCGCCATCAGCACCAGCGTGCCGATGGCCGGGGTGTTGTAGGTCTGGTTCTTCAGGCTGTTGTCGATCGCCGTCGGCAGCGACAAGAAGTCGGGCACCCAGCGACCCGAGCCGGCGATGGCCTCGACGCGGGCCAGCGCGGCAGGGCTCATGACGGCCAGCCACAGGCCGCCGTCGCTGGCGAAGTTCTTCTGCGGCGAGAAGTAGTACGCATCGGTCTCGGTGATGTCGACCGGGAGGCCCCCGGCCCCGGAGGTGGCGTCGATGACGACGAGCGCCTCGCCGGAGCCCGACGGGCGGCGGATCGGCACGGCGACCCCGGTCGACGTCTCGTTGTGCGCCCAGGCGATCACGTCGACGGACGGGTCGGACTGCGGTTCGGGGGCGCTGCCGGGATCCGCCTTGATGACGACCGGATCGCCGACGAACGGGTTCTTGGTGACGGCGGAGGCGAACTTCGAGCTGAACTCCCCGTAGGTCAGGTGCAGCGAACGCTTGTCGATCAACCCGAAGGCCGCGGCATCCCAGAACGCCGTGGCGCCGCCGTTGCCCAGGATGACCTCGTAGCCGTCCGGCAGCGAGAACAGCTCCGCCACGCCCGAGCGCACCCTTCCCACCAGGTTCTTGACCGGCGCTTGCCGGTGCGACGTGCCGAACAGGCCGGCCGCGGTGGTGCTCAGCGCGTTCAGCTGTTCGGGTCGGACCTTTGACGGACCGCATCCGAAGCGGCCGTCGCGGGGTTTGAGGTCAGCGGGAATCTCGAGCTCGTCAGCCATGCTCACCAGCGTAGTGAGCCGGGCCGGCGCCCAGAAGCGGCGGTCCCGTCGCACCCGTCGACTGTGATCCAAACCTCACCGATCCGGTGACCAGTGGTCAGGTCACAGTGGTCCAAGAGGGTCTGGAACATATCCAGTACCTGCGGTACCGTCTAGACATTGCACGTCCGAATGTAAACCTCGCTTGGGGAGGCTCGGGATGGACAGGACGCGAATGGTCCGGCGTTGGCGCCGCAACATGGAGGTGCGCGACGACGTCGAGTACGTCGACATGCTCGCCACATTGTCCGAGGGGTCGGTGCGGCGAAACTTCAACCCGTACACCGACATCGACTGGGACTCGCCGGAGTTCGCGGTCACCGACGACGATCCCCGGTGGATCCTGCCGGCGACCGACCCGCTGGGGCGCCACCCGTGGTACCAGGCGCAGTCCGACGAGCGCAAGATCAAGATCGGCATGTGGCGCCAGGCCAACGTGGCCAAGGTGGGACTGCACTTCGAATCCATCCTGATCCGCGGCCTGATGAACTACACGTTCTGGCTGCCCAACGGGTCCCCGGAATACCGCTACTGCCTGCACGAATCCGTCGAAGAGTGCAACCACACGATGATGTTCCAGGAGATGGTCAACCGGGTCGGCGCCGACGTCCCCGGGATGCCGCGGATGCTGCGCTGGCTCTCGCCGCTGGTGCCGTTGGTGGCCGGCCCGCTACCGGCGGCGTTCTTCATCGGGGTGCTCGCCGGTGAGGAGCCCATCGACCACACGCAGAAGAACGTGCTGCGCGAAGGCAAGTCGTTGCACCCGATCATGGAACGGGTGATGGCCATCCACGTGGCCGAGGAGGCGCGGCACATCTCCTTCGCCCACGAGTTCCTGCGCAAGCGGTTGCCGGAGCTGACCCGCAGGCAACGGTTCTGGATCTCGCTGTTCTACCCGCTGACGATGCGCGTGCTCTGCCAGGCCATCGTGGTGCCGCCCAAGGCGTTCTGGGACGAGTTCGACATCCCCCGCGAGGTCAAGAAGGAACTCTTCTTCAAGTCACCCGAGTCGCGAAAGTGGCTGAGCGACATGTTCGCCGACGTGCGGATGCTGGCGTGTGACACCGGCCTGATGGAAAGCCGTCTCGCGCGGCTGATGTGGCGGATCTGCAAGATCGACGGCAAGCCGTCGCGCTACCGCAGTGAGCCGCAACGCCGGCACCTTGCCGTGGCCCCGGCCGCCTAGCACGTCCCCGGTTGCCACATGCCGCACGTGATCACCCAGTCGTGCTGCAACGACGGGTCCTGCGTTTACGCGTGTCCGGTGAACTGCATTCATCCGACACCGGATGAGCCGGGCTTTGCCGCCTCGGAGATGTTGTACATCGACCCGGTGGCATGCGTGGACTGCGGTGCCTGCGTGAGCGCCTGCCCGGTGGGCGCGATCGCGCCCGACACCCGGCTGGAAGCCAGGCAGCTGCCGTTCGTCGAGCTCAACGCGTCGTTCTACCCGAAGCGGCCCGCGGGGGAGAAGTTGCCGCCCACCTCGAAGCTGGCGCCCGTGATTCCCGCGGCCGAGGTGCGCGCCCGTCGCCGGCCGCTGACCGTGGCGATCGTGGGGTCCGGTCCGGCGGCGATGTATGCCGCCGACGAACTGCTCACGCAGCCTGGCGTGCGGGTCAACGTGTTCGAGAAGCTGCCCACGCCGTACGGGCTGGTGCGCGCCGGGGTCGCACCGGATCATCAGAGCACCAAACGGGTCACAAGGCTGTTCGACCGGGTCGCCGGTCATCGCCACTTCCGGTTCTACCTCAACGTCGAGGTCGGCGAACACCTGAGCCATGCCGATCTGTTGGCGCATCATCACGCCGTGCTCTACGCCGTCGGTGCGCCCGAGGACCGTCGGCTCGAGATCGACGGGATGGGCCTCGCGGGCACCGGAACCGCCACCCAGGTGGTGGCGTGGATCAACGGCCACCCCGACTTCGCCGGGCTTCCGGTCGATCTCAGCCACGAGCGCGTGGTGATCATCGGCAACGGCAACGTCGCCCTCGATGTGGCCCGGGTGCTCACCGCGGACCCGGACGACCTGGCCCGCACCGACGTCTCCGACCGCGCGCTGGACGCATTCCGACGCTCCGCGGTGCGCGAAGTCGTCATCGCCGCGCGGCGCGGTCCCGCCCACTCGGCGTTCACGTTGCCCGAGTTGATCGGGCTCACGGGCTCCTCCGAGGTCGTGCTGGACGCCGGTGACCACGAATTGGTCGCGCGGGATCTGGCGACGGCGTCGGACACGTTGACCAGGACCAAGCTGGAGATCCTGAGCAAGCTCGGCGACGGGTCGGCGCCGCCCCGGGCTGCCGGGCGCCCGCGAATCCGGTTGGCGTACCAGCTCACACCCGAGCGCGTGCTCGGTGAGCACCGTGCCAGCGGCGTGGAGTTCTCGGTCACCGGCACCCGGGAGTTGCGCCGGCTCGACGCGGGTCTCGTGCTGACCTCGATCGGCTATCGCGGCAAGATGATTCGCGATCTTCCGTTCGACGAGTCAGCCGGTGCGGTCCCCAACGAGGATGGCCGGGTGGTGGACCCCGAATCCGGCCGGCCGATCCCGGGCACGTATGTCGCGGGCTGGATCAAGCGGGGGCCCACGGGTTTCATCGGCACCAACAAGTCCTGCTCCTTCCAGACCGTGCAGGCCCTGGTCGCCGATTTCAACGCCGGCGCGCTGGCCGACCCGGTGGCCCGGCCCGACGCGCTCGACGAGCTGGTGCGGGCCCGCCGGCCCGAGGCCGTCGGCTCCGCCGGGTGGCGTGCGATCGACTCGGCCGAGGTCGCCCGCGGCAGGCGCGACGGACGGCCGCGCAACAAGTTCACCGATGTCGCCGACATGCTCGCGGCCGCGTCAGCCGCGCCGCCCCCGCGGCGGCAGAAGCTGCTGAACCGCCTGCTCGACCGGGGTTAGCGGCACGCGCGCCCGCGCCCGCGCGCGTTCGCGAGCGTGCGTGTCGGTACGCCGACACGCCGTGACAGCCGTCAGTTTGCGCACGCTCGCGCGTCCGCCGTGGCGCGCTCAGGGGCTGGTGCGCACCCGATCCCAGCCCTCGACCGCCTCCGGGCTGCGCGGGCCCGGACCGACGTAGATGGCCGACGGGCGGACCAGCTTGCCCAGGTGCTTCTGCTCCAGGATGTGGGCGCACCATCCCGCGGTGCGTCCACAGGTGAACATCGCCGGCATCATGTTGGCCGGCACCCGCGCGAAGTCCAGGATCACCGCGGCCCAGAACTCCACGTTGGTTTCGATGGCCCGGTCCGGGCGGCGTTCGCGCAACTCGGCCAGCGCGGCCTGCTCGAGCGCGACGGCGACCTCGTGGCGCGGGGCGCCCAGCCGTTCGGCGGCCGCGCGCAGCACCCGCGCCCGCGGGTCCTCGGCCCGGTAGACCCGGTGCCCGAATCCCATCAGCTTCTCCCCGCGGTCCAGGATCCCCTTGACCAGGCCGCGGGCGTCACCGGTGCGCTCGACCTCCTCGATCATCGGCAGCACCCGCGCCGGCGCGCCGCCGTGCAGCGGCCCGCTCATCGCGCCGATCGCGCCGGACAGCGCCGCGGCCACATCGGCGCCCGTCGAGGCGATCACCCGCGCGGTGAACGTCGAGGCGTTCATGCCGTGCTCGGCCGCCGATACCCAGTAGGCGTCGATGGCCTCGACGTGCCTGGGGTCCGGCTCGCCCTGCCAGCGCGTCATGAAACGCGCTGTGACGGTGGGGCATTCGTCGATGACCCGCTGGGGAACCGCCGGCTGGTAGATGCCACGCGCCGACTGCGCGACGTAGGACAGTGCCATCACCGACGCCCGGGCCAGCTGTTCGCGGGCGGTGGCGTCGTCGGTGTCGAGCAGCGGCTTGTAGCCCCAGATGGGTGCCAGCATCGCCAGGCCCGCCTGCACGTCGACGCGCACGTCGCCGGTGTGGATCGGCAGCGGGAACGGCTCGGCGGGCGGCAGCCCGTGTCCGAACCTGCCGTCGACCAGCAGGGCCCACACGTCGCCGAACGTGACCTTCTGGCTCACCAGGTCCTCGATGTCGACGCCGCGGTAGCGCAACGCGCCGCCGTCCTTGTCCGGTTCGGCGATTTCGGTGGTGAAGGCGACGACGCCTTCGAGGCCGGGCACGAAGTCTTCCGGGACCACAGTCATGGGGAAAATTCTCGCACCCCGTGCCCGCGGCGCTGCTACCGGCCGGTAGCTAACGGGTCACGCCCGGTAGCGTGGGGCCGATGGTAGGGCCGGACGACCGGCATCTTTCGCAGATGCGGGTGGAATATGGGTCGGTGGAGAAGGACGGCAGCCCCGACCTGGACACCGACTGGCTGGCAGACGGCTGGCTTGCGTTGTTCCGCAGGTGGATTGACGATGCCGAGCGGGCGGGGCTGGCCGAGCCCAACGCCATGGTGTTGGCCACGGTCGCGGACGGCAGACCCGTCAGCCGAACGGTGTTGTGCAAGAGCGCCGACGAGACCGGAATCACATTCTTCACCAACTACGACTCGGCCAAGGGGGACGAGCTGGCGTCGACGCCCTTCGCGTCGGCCACGTTCCCCTGGTATCGGCTGGGCCGGCAGGTCCACATCCGGGGCCCGGTCAGCCGGGTCGAGCCGCAGGCCACCGCCGACTACTGGGTCAAGCGCCCGCGCGGCTCGCAACTGGGGGCGTGGGCCTCGCAGCAGTCGCGGCCCATCGCGTCGCGGGGCGCGCTGCTCGACCAGCTGGCTGAGGTGACCGCACGTTTCGCCGGCACCGAGAGCGTGCCGGTGCCGCCCAACTGGGGCGGGTATCTCATCGCGCCCGAGGTGGTGGAGTTCTGGCAGGGACGGGAAAATCGGCTGCACAACCGGATTCGGGTCAGCGGCGGCCGTGTGGAGCGACTGCAGCCCTGACGGCGCCGGACGGGAGGCCGCACGACCAGCGAACCCGACCCCGGGCAGGCGCGCCGTCGCGATAACGACTACGTTCAGCAGTACGCACCCACGTGCGGGCCAGCCATATCAGTTCAGCCAGAGTGCAAAGGGGTTCTCGTGGCCGACACCGACGACAGCGCGACCCTCCGGTATCCGGGGGGCGAAATCGACCTGGAGGTCGTCCGCGCCACCGAAGGAAACGACGGTATCGCGCTCGGATCCCTCTTGGCCAAGACGGGGTACACCACCTTCGACAACGGCTTCGTGAACACCGCGTCCACCAAGAGTTCCATCACCTACATCGACGGCGATGCCGGCATCCTGCGCTACCGGGGCGTCCCGATCGAGCAGCTGGCGGAGAAGTCGACGTTCATCGAGGTCAGCTACCTGCTGATCTACGGGGAGTTGCCGAACAAGGACCAGTTGGCGGAGTTCACCAACCGGATCCAGCGGCACACCATGCTGCACGAGGACCTCAAGCGGTTCTTCGACGGATTCCCGCCCAACGCCCACCCGATGCCGGTGCTGTCCAGCGTCGTCAACGCGCTGAGCTCCTACTACCCGGACGCGCTGGACCCGATGGACACCGAGCAGGTGGAGCTGTCGACCACCCGCCTGCTGGCCAAGCTGCCGACCATCGCCGCGTACGCCTACAAGAAGTCGATCGGGCAGCCGTTCCTGTACCCGGACAACTCGCTGACCCTGGTGGAGAACTTCCTGCGGATGACCTTCGGGTTGCCGGCCGAGCCTTACCTGCCGGATCCGGAGATCGTGCGGGCGCTGGACATGCTGTTCATCCTGCATGCCGACCACGAACAGAACTGCTCGACGTCGACCGTGCGCCTGGTCGGCTCGTCGCGGGCCAACCTGTTCACCTCGATCTCCGGTGGCATCAACGCGCTGTGGGGCCCGCTGCACGGCGGCGCCAACCAGGCGGTGCTCGAGATGCTCGAGGGAATCCGCGAGAGCGGTGACGGCGTCGGGGAATTCGTCCGCAAGGTCAAGAACCGCGAGGCCGGCGTCAAGCTCATGGGCTTCGGCCACCGCGTCTACAAGAACTACGACCCCCGGGCGCGCATCGTCAAGGAGCAGGCCGACAAGATCCTTTCCAAGCTCGGCGGCGACGACGACCTGCTGGGCATCGCGAAGGAACTCGAAGAGACGGCGCTGACCGACGACTACTTCATCGAGCGCAAGCTCTACCCGAACGTCGACTTCTACACCGGCCTGATCTACCGGGCCCTCGGGTTCCCGACCCGGATGTTCACGGTGTTGTTCGCGTTGGGCCGGCTGCCCGGCTGGATCGCGCACTGGCGTGAGATGCACGACGAGGGCGACAGCAAGATCGGCCGTCCGCGCCAGATCTACACCGGCTACACCGAGCGCGACTACGTGAGCATCGACGCGCGCTAGATAGACCGGCGCGCGTCCGCGTCACAGGGACGACAGGACCGCCATCGCGGCGTTGTGACCTCCGATGCCCGACACCGCACCGCCGCGGCGGGCTCCCGACCCGCACAGCATGATCCGGTCATTGCCGGTGGCCACTCCCCAGCGCCGCGCCGGGGTGTCCAGCGGATCGTCGTCGCCGGCGAACGGCCACGACAGTCCGCCGTGGAAGATGTTGCCGTCGGTCATCGCCAGCGTGTGGTGCAGATCCCTGGTGGTGGTGGTCTCGATGCACGGACTGCCGTGCGCGTCGTTCAGCAGCACGTCCTGGATCGGTTCGGCCAGGACGGAGTTCAGCGACGCCAGCACCGACTCGGTCAACTGGTCGCGCAGGGTGTCCGGGTCGGCGTCGCCAAACAGGGAGTGCGGGGTGTGCAGCCCGAACACCGTCATGGTGTGAACACCGGCGCCGCGCAGCCCGGGCGACAGGATGCTGGGGTCGGTCAGGGAGTGGCAGTAGGCCTCGCACGGCAGGGGATCGGGCAGCCGGCCGGCCGCGGCGTCCGAGTACCCCGCGTCCAGCTGGGTCCAGGTTTCGTTGGCGTGGAAGGTGCCGGCGAATGCCTGGTCGGGGGTGACGCGGTCGTCATGTAGCCGGGGCAGCCGCCCCAGCACCATGTTCACCTTGACCTGTGCGCCCTGCGCCGGTGTCGAGGGCGTCTCGCCGAGCAACCCGTCGAGTACTGCGGGGCTGACGCCGGCCAGGAGGAACCGCCCACGGACCACGTGGTCCTCGCCGCCGGCGCGGTAGCGCGCCCGCCCGTCCGGGTCGACGGCGTAAACGTCGGCGCCGGTGACGATTTCGGCTCCCTGGCCGACGGCCGCCGCGGCCAGGGCGGTGCTCACCGCGCCCATGCCGCCGACCGGGACGTCCCAGTCGCCGACGCCTCCGCCGAGCAGGTGGTATAGGAAGCAGATGTTCTGCGTCAGCGACGGATCGTCGAGGCGAGCGAAGGTTCCGATCAGCGCGTCGGTCGCGATGACGCCGCGGACCAGGTCACTGCCGACAGCCGCGGCGATGGCGTGCCCGATCGGCTCGTCCGTCATCGCCCGCCATGCGGCCGCCGCGTCCCGGTCTCCGGAGGCCAGCACGTGGCGGCGGGCTTGTTCACGGGTGCGCAGCGGTTCGAGCAGGGTGGGCCAGAGCCGGCTGGTCACCATCCGGCAGCGTTGGTAGAAAGCGGCGAAACCGTGTTCGTCGGCGGCGGCGCCGACCGCGGCGAAGCCGGCCGGGCCGTGCTGCCCGCTCTGCGCCCCGATCAGCAGGCCGGAACGTCCGCCGGTGACCGGGTCCGGGGTGTAGGACGAGAACCGTCGTCCCCGCAGGCGCACGGTGACGCCCAGATCGTCGAGGATGCGCGGCGGCAGCAGGCTGACCAGATAGGAGTAGCGCGACACCCGGACGTCGACGCCGTCGAAGGCGTGCGCCGACACGGCGGCGCCGCCGACGTGCCCAAGCCGCTCCAACACCCGCACGCGCAGGCCCGCCCGGGCCAGGTAGCCGGCCGCGACCAGCCCGTTGTGGCCGCCACCGACCACGACGACGTCGACATCTGCCGTGCGCTGCGTCAGCTCAGGTAGCCCTCGACCTCGTCAGGCGGACGCACCTCCGCCTCGCGTGGATCGCCACCACTGTCGCGCAGCGCCCGGCGCTGCCGCAGCAGGTCCCAGCACTGGTCGAGCTCGACTTCCAGCCGACGCAGGCGCTCGTGTTCCTCGGACGCGGTGACGTCGCCGCGCTGCACCTGCGACCGCAGCGCCTTCTCCTCGGCGACCAGTTCGCGGATGCGCCCCAGCGTCTCGGTGTCGGTCGGTTTACTGCCGTTGCCCATCGCTCCAGTGTGCCCGACCCAAAGTCGCGGCGCTCCGCACTAGGTAGGCTGCATATCGCCCGAAGAACCGACGGGCACGGGGATGGAAATTGAGCTAGGGGGCGCAAGTGAGTTTAGGGACGGATTTGAGTCGACCGCCCGAAACAACCGACCCGCGGCGGAGTCCGGAAATGTTCCGGCGGTCGCTGGGTCGTCCCTGGCTGATCGCGTTGTTGGTCATTCCGTTGTCTTTTCGGCGGTCACTCGGCCTGCCCTGGCTAATTGCGCTCGTCGTTATTCCATTGCTGATAGCGGTCATCGGCTACGGCGCGTTGGACCGCCCGGCCGCCACCACGGGGCCGACCGGCGTGCTCCCGACCTTGACGCCGCCGAACAAGTCCGAGGCCCCGAAGTTGTCCCTGGCGCCGCTTTCCATCGTCCGTAACGGCAACGATGTCGCGCTCAGCGGTAATTTCCCCGATGATTCCACCAAGTTGGCCTTGATCGCGGCGCTCAAGAACGCACTGGGCCCGGGTATCAACATCATCGACCAAATTATTATCGACCCCAAAGTCGACTCACTCGACTTTTCAAATGCCGGAGTGCTTTTCAGGGACAGCGCGTCGATTCCCGATTTCAATCTGACGGTCAATGGGAACACGATCATCTTGGCGGGTACCACCGGATCGCAGGACGAGAAGATTGCGGTGGAGCGCGACGCCGCGACCACGTGGTCGGGTGTGAACGTGGTCGACAGCCTCGCGGTCACGGGTACGTCGTCTCCCGGAGAACCCGGCTCGCCTCCACCGCCCCCTGCGGCGTGTCCCGATCTACCCTCGGCCATCAACGCGGTGACGGGCGGGCAAATCGCCTTCGGCGAAGACGGGTTCAGCTTGACCCCGGCCGACGAGCAAAGCCTCAGCCAGGTGGCGGAGAAGCTCAAGGCATGTCCCTCGGCCCGCGCGACGATCAACGGTTACAGCGACGACAACGGCACCGAGGCCATTAACATTGCGCTGAGCAGCCAGCGAGCACAAAAGGTCGCTGACTACCTGGCTGGCCGCGGCGTCCCCAGCGGGCAGTTGGTGGTCAGGGGTCTGGGTTCGGTCACCCCGGTGGCTCCCAACGACACGGCCGGGGACCGCGCCAAGAATCGCCGCGTCGAAATAGTGGTCAGCTGAAATAATCGTCAGCTAAGGAGAAGCAGCATGGATTTCGTCATCCAGTGGTTGTGGTACCTGCTGGCTTTTGTGGCGGGCTCGACCGTCGCCTGGGTGATCGCGACGAGACTGATCAAGCGCATCGCCGCCAGGAAGGTTTTTGCCGGTCTGACCGGCGAGGAGACCGGAGTGCGGCGATGAGTCACGTGCACTGGTGGCTCGTCGGCTTGTCCTTCGTCATGGGATTGGTTTTGACGTCCGCGCTGATACTGCGCCCTGCCAAGGGTTCTTCGCTGTTGGAGACGTCGTTGGAGGCCGTAATGGCGGGGATCGGGGAGCCGCCCGGTCCGCCGCCCAGCACTCTCGAGTGGCCGAGCGCGCAGGGGGCTCACGCTGTCGAGTTGTTGACCACGATGGTTGCAGTTCCCGACGAAAGGGTGGCGACGAAGGCCCCGGTCGCGGAGGAGGAGGGGGAGGGGGAGGCTCCGGCCGTCGAGGAACCGGTGCCGGCCAGCCTTGCGGCTGTCGAGGATTTGTTGTCGAGGGAAAGCCCGGTCACCGGGGATCCGGCGCCGTCGGAAGGACTCGCGGTTGCCGAGGCGCCGACGCCGACGGAACCGCCGGCTGCCGAGCGGCCGGTGGCCCGTAGGGCCTCCGGTATCGAGGACCTGTTGGCAAGGAAGGCGCCGGTTGTCGCGGAGGCCCGGGTGGCGGAGCCCTCGGTTGGCGAAGAGGCCCCGGTTACTGAAGCGGCCCCGGTGGCGGAGGAGGCCCCGGTGCCCGTGGAGTCGCCGCCTGTGGAGCATCCGGTCGCCGAGGAGCCGGTGACCAAGGAGTTCCCGGTGACCGATGAGTCGCCCTGGACGACGCGGCCCGGCACGTCGGTCCAGCCGGCGAACGAGGCTTCAGCCGGCACGCCGGTCCAGCCGGTGCGCAAGTCCCCGCCCGCCGCGACGGCACCGGTGCGCAAGCCCCCGCCCGCGAAGAAGGCCCGACCCGCGAAGGCCCCGGCGGTGAAGAAGGCCCCACCCGGCAAAAGGCCGCGGCCCGCCAAAGCCGCGCCGCCAAAGCGGCCCACGCTGCCGTATGCGCCCTACGGCCCCGGCTCCGCCCGCGCCACCCCCGAGGGTGGCGGACCGTCGGGCTGGTTGGTGAAGGGGCGCTCGGACACCCGGCTCTTCTACACCCCCGACGACCCTGCCTATTACCTCACAGTCGCTCAAGTCTGGTTCAAGGACGAGCAGGCGGCTGTGCGTGCCGCCTTCACGCCCTGGCGTAACAGCTCCCGGAGGAAGTGACCCGCGGAGTCGGCGGGATTCGCGTGACGGCGCGGGCCTGATCAGCAGGGACCGGGCAGCCGCAGCACCAGCCGGGCGCCGCCCAGCGGGCTGTCCTCCAGCGATGCCGTGCCGCGGTGCAGCTTGGCCTGCTGGGCCACCAACGCCAACCCCAGGCCCGACCCGGAATGGGAGGCGGTCGACCCGCGGGAGAACCGCTCGAACACCACCCGGCGCTCCTCCTCGGGCACTCCGCTGCCGTTGTCGTCGACGGTGATCTCCACTCCGGCCCGGGAGCTGACCGCCGACAGCTGGACCCGGGTGGCACCCCCGTGCTTGACGGCGTTGGCGATCGCGTTGTCCACGGCGAGGCGCAACCCCGCCGGTAGCCCCACGATGATGCAGGTGGGCGACGGCACCAGCGAGACATCCAGGTCGGGGTAGACCCGGGTGGCGTCATGTGCGGCGCGGTCGAGCAGCTCGGTGATGTCCACCGGCACGTGGTCATCAGACGTCGACAGCTCGCCCTGGGCCAACCGCTCCAGCGCGCTCAGCGTGGCCTCGATGCGCGACTGGGTGCGCACGACGTCGTTGATCACCTCCTTGCGCTGGTCCTCGGCCAGGTCGAGGGTGGACAACACCTCGAGATTGGTGCGCATCGCGGTCAGGGGAGTGCGCAGTTCGTGCGACGAGACGGCGGCGAAATCGCGGGCCGACGCGAGCGCCTCCTTGGTGCGGTTCTGCTCGTTCCAGATCCGCTGCAGCATGCCCCGCATCGCTTCGGCGATCTCCACCGCCTCACTGGCGCCGTGCACCTCCACCTGCGGCGCCTCGTCGCCCGCGTCGATCGAGCGGGTCTGCTGGGCGAGCTGTTTGAACGGGCGCACCGCGAAGGCCGCCAGCAGCCAGGCGAACACCGCCGCCGCTCCGATCGCGAAGCCGCAGATCAGCAGTACCCTGCGGTGCAGATTGTTGGTCTCGGCGATGGTGGTGTCATACGTCGCGCCCACGGCCACCGAGGTCGGCTGCGGGCCCGGGATCTCCACCGTGCGCACCCGGTAGCGCACGCCGTGCACATAGGTGTCGGCGTAGTCGACGTTCAGCTTCGGCAACGTGACGCCCGAATTCGACTTGACCAGGTCACCGCGCCGCACCGTGATGATGGCGTCCTGGTCGTTGGGCGTACGCGGTATCTCGTCCAGACCGCGCGGCAGGAACGGGATCGCAAAGCCCGCGGCCTCGTCGAGCCGGCGGTCCAGCCGCTCCTTGCGGTCGTTGGTGATCCCGACCCAGACGACCGTGCCGACGATGAGCACCGGAATCGCGGCGCCGATGACCGTCGCGACGACGACCCGCGTTCGCAGCGAGGGCGTACGGGCGAAGATCCGCGACAAAATTCGCATGACCTGCTTCGGCTCGGTCACTGCATACGCAGCACGAACCCGACCCCGCGGACGGTGTGCAGCAGGCGGGGGCCGCCGTTGGCCTCCAGCTTGCGGCGCAGATACCCGATGAACACGTCGACGACGTTGGTGTCGGCGGCGAAGTCGTAACCCCACACCAGCTCCAGCAGCTGGGCGCGGGACAGCACCGCGGTCTTGTGTTCGGCCAGGACCGCCAACAGGTCGAACTCCCGCTTGGTCAGGTCGACGTCGACGCCGTTGACCCGGGCCCGCCGGCCCGGGATGTCGACTTCCAGCGGACCCACGGTGATGGTTTCCGACGACGACGTCGCGGTCGCGCCGCGACGGCGCAGGAGCGCCTTGACGCGTGCGACGAGCTCGGCCAGCACGAACGGTTTGACCAGGTAGTCGTCGGCGCCGGCCTCCAGGCCTGCCACCCGGTCGTCGACGGAGCTGCGGGCGGACAGCACGCAGACCGGGACGTCGTTGTCCATGGCGCGCAGCGCGGTCACCACGCTGACCCCGTCCAGGACGGGCATGTTGATGTCGAGCACGATCGCGTCCGGGCGCGTCTCGGTCGCGCTGCGCAAGGCCTCGGCGCCGTCGACCGCCGTCGACACCTCGAAGCCGGACAGGCGCAGACCGCGTTCCAACGAGGCAAGCACGTCGGAGTCGTCGTCGACGACCAAAACCCGAGGCGAGGTCGCACCAGTGTCCATGCTCACCATTTTGCCGGATTTCGGTCGTCGACCGTGGGAGGCGGCGGCAAAGCCGCGCCGACCGGTCTGATCAGGCGTCTCCCGGCAAGCCGATGCGCCGGTACCGTCGCAGCCGCGCGGCCAGCCGCTCGCCGTCCGGCACGTCCCGCAGCGCGTGCAGCTCGGCGGCGATGGCGCGCGACATCCGGTGGCTGAACTCGGCCGGCTCGTCGGCGGCGTCGGGATCCTCCGGCACCACGACGTCGACGATCCCGGCGGCCAACAACTCGGCCGAGCGGATCCCCTGGATCGCGGCGAGCTCGGCCGCGTGTGCGGTGTCCCGGAAGACGATCGCGCTGGCACCTTCGGGCGGCAGCGGCGCGAGCCAGCCGTGCAGCGCGGCCAGCACCCGGTCGGCGGGGACCATCGCCAGCGCCGGACCGCCGCTGCCCTGCCCGAGCAGCACCGACACCGTCGGGGTGTCCAGCGTCACCAGCTCGGCCAGGCACTGGGCGATCTGGGCGGCCAGCCCGTCCTGCTCGGCCTCGGCCGACAACGCGGGCCCGGCCGTGTCGATCACCAGCACCAGGGGCAGGCGCAGTTCGGCGGCCAGCGCCATGCCGCGCCGGGCCTCGCGCAGCGCGGCCGGCCCGACCAGACCGCCGGTCACCCGTTGTTGGCCCAGCACCACGGCGGGCTGGCCGGCGAATCGCGCCAGTGCCAGGAGGGTGGTCGCCGCCTCGCCGTAACCGGTGCCCGACAACAGCACGACGTCACTCGCGCCGTGCCGCAACAGGAACCTGACGCCCGGCCGGTCCGGTCGCCGGGATGCCACCACCGAATCCCACGCCGGCACGTCGGCGATCGGTTGGGCCGGTGGCGGATCCGGCAGCGGCGCGGCGGGGTCGGCGATGACGGTCAGCGCGCGGTCCAGCGTCTGCCGCAGCTCATCGAGGGCGACGACCCCGTCGAGGACTCCGCACCGTTGCAGGTTTTCCGCGGTCTGCACGCCTTCCGGGAAGGGTTCGTCATACAGCAACTCGTAGACGCGCGGACCCAGAAAGCCGATCAGGGCGTCCGGCTCGGCGATGGTGACATGGCCCAGCGATCCCCACGACGCGAACACCCCGCCCGTGGTCGGGTGGCGCAGGTAGACCAGGTAGGGCAGGTGCGCCCGTTTGTGCAGCGTGACCGCGGCCGCGATTTTCACCATCTGCAGGAACGCGACCGTGCCCTCCTGCATGCGGGTGCCGCCGGAACTCGGCGAGGCCAGCAGCGGCAGCCGTTCGGCGGTGGCCCGCTCGACCGCGGCGGTGATCCGTTCGGCCGCGGCCACCCCGATCGAGCCGCCCAGGAAGCCGAACTCGCAGACCACCACCGCTACCCGGCGCCCGTAGATCCGGCCCTCGCCGGTGAGCACCGATTCGTCCAGTCCGGTGGCGGCCCGCGCCTCTGCCAGTTCCCGCTCGTAGGACTCGCTGAGCGGCAACGGTGGCGGCGCACTGTCCCAGCTGAGAAAGGATCCCTCGTCCAGCACCGCGTGCCGGAGTTGACCGGCCGTGATACGACTCACGCCACGAGGCTATATAAGGTGGCCTGCATGATCGGTGTCACCCAGGCCGGGGCCGTTTTGACCATTGAGCTGCAACGACCCGAGCGCCGCAACGCCCTGAACTCCCAGCTCGTCGAGGAGTTGCGGGAGATTTTCCAGAAGGCCGGCGACGGGACGGTCCGGGCGATCGTGCTGACCGGCCAGGGCACCGCGTTCTGCGCCGGCGCCGACCTGAGCGGTGACGCCTTCGCCGCGGACTACCCCGACCGGCTCATCGAACTGCACAGGTTGATGGACGCCACCCTGATCCCGGTGATCGGCGCCGTCAACGGCCCCGCCGTCGGCGCGGGGCTGCAGCTGGCCATGCGGTGTGACCTGCGGGTCGTCGCGCCCGAGGCGTTCTTCCAGTTCCCGACGTCGAAGTACGGTCTGGCCCTGGACAATTGGAGCATCCGCCGGCTGGCCTCGCTGGTCGGTCACGGGCGGGCCAGTGCGATGCTGCTGACCGCGGAGAAGCTGACCGCCGAGACGGCGTTGCAGACCGGGATGGCCAACCGCATCGGCACCCTCGCCGACGCCCAGGCGTGGGCCGCCGAGATCGCCGGCCTGGCCCCGCTGGCCATCCAGCACGCCAAGCGGGTGCTCAACGACGACGGATCCATGGACGATCAGCTGCCGATCCACAAGGAGCTTTTCGACAAGGCGTGGGCGAGCAAGGACGTCGTCGAGGCCCAGGTCGCCCGCATCGAGAAGCGGCCGCCCAACTTCACGGGCGCCTGACGGTCATGGTGCGGGGGGCGCTGCGGCTGGCCGCCGGCACGGCCTCGCTGGCCGCCGGGGGCTGGGTGGTCCGCGCGCTGCACGGCGCGCCGATAGCGCTGGGCGCGGATGCCACGTCGATCCGGGCGGTGACGGAGCGCTCGCCGCACTGTCGCGACGGCGTCTTCGTCAACCTGGACCCGGTGTCGATGTTCACCATGGACCGCGAGGAGCTGAGGCTCGTCGCCTGGGATTTGGTGGCCGGGCGCGCCAAAAGCCGCCCGCCGGCGTCGATCCCGCTGAGTGCGCCCGGAATCTTCGACAGCGACCCCGGTCGGCTGGCCGTGAGCTGGTTCGGTCATTCCACGGCGCTGCTGGAGATCGACGGCTACCGGGTGTTGACGGATCCGGTGTGGAGCCGGCGCTGCTCACCGTCGGACGTGGTCGGCCCCGAGCGGCTGCATCCGCCGCCGGTGCAGCTGGAGGCGCTGCCCGCCCTCGACGCGGTGGTCATCAGTCACGACCACTACGACCATCTCGACATCGACACCGTGATGATGCTGGCGCGGACCCAGCGGGCGCCGTTCTTCGTGCCGCTCGGGGTGGGCGCACATCTGCGCGCGTGGGGCATCCCCGAGCACCGCGTCGTCGAACTCGACTGGAACCAGAGCGCCCGGGTCGACGAACTCACCCTGATCTGCGCCCCGGCACGGCACTTCTCGGGGCGCTTCCTGGACCGCAACACCACGCTGTGGGCGTCGTGGGCGATCGTCGGGTCGCGTCATCGCGCCTATTTCGGCGGCGACACCGGCTACACCGAAAGCTTCGCCCGGATCGGCGCCGACCACGGGCCGTTCGACCTGACCCTGCTGCCCATCGGCGCCTATAACCGGGCCTGGCCGGACATTCACATGAACCCCGAGGAAGCGGTGCAGGCCCACCTCGACATGACGACCGCAGGGTCGGGCCTGCTGGTGCCCGTTCACTGGGGCACCTTCCGCCTCGCCCCACACCCCTGGGCGGAGCCGGTCGAGCGTCTGCTCGAGGCCGCGAAAGCCGCCGGTGTCGAGGTGGCGGTCCCGGTGCCCGGCGAACGCGTCGGCCCGGCCGGGCGGGTGGGCACCGATGCCTGGTGGCGGCTCTGACGTCAGGCCAGCATGGACAGCCAGGTATCCCACTGCTCGGCGCGCCGGGTCCAGTTGTTCTCGGCGACCGTGTAGGTCACCTGGGCCCGCAGGCGGGCCTCGGTGCCGGCGGGATCGGCCTCGCGCGCGGCCAGTGTGCGGATGACGTGCTTGGCGAAGGCCTCGGCGTGTGCGTGCGGATCGGCCGGCGGCTCCATCAGTTCGGCGAAACCGGCGCCCGTCTCGGGCAAGGCGCCGAGTTCGCTGGTGACGACGGTGCACCCTGCCGCCATCGCCTCCAGCACGGCGATGCACGACGTTTCGGCGAAGGTGTTGGGGTAGGCCAGCAGGGTGGCGCCGCGCAGCGCGTTCGCCAGCGCCGGTTGGGCGACCGAACCGTGATAGGTGACGCCGGGTGTGGTGCGGGCCGCGTCGTAGAGGGGCCGGAACGGGTCCATCAGGGCGTTGTAGACGGCCATGCTGCTGTAGACCTCGAGGCGGGCGTCGGGCACCGAGGCACGGACGAGGGTGAACGCGGCCAGCAGCCGGTCCAGCCCCCGGTAGGGCGTGCTGGTGTAGCACAGGGTTGGCGGGCCCGGTTTGGCCGCCAGGATCGGGCCGTCGCCGAATAGGTTGGCGAAGGCCGGGCCGACGGCGTTGCGCAGGATGCCGATGCGTGCGGGATCGAGCCCGAACGCCTGGTGGAAACAGTCGGCCTGCCACTCGCTGACCATCGCGAAACCGTGGAACAGGGCCCGGATCTCGGGCTGCGCCAGGGCCGCGACGAAGGGCTGGTCGTGCGCGAGGCCGGTCCACAGGATGTGGCGGGTGCCGGGCCGGCACAGCGCCGTGAGTTCGGCGAGCCTGGCGTGCACCCCGCCCAGGTGCACGACGCAGTCGGCGTTGCGGAGCACCCCGTCCCCGGCGACGGGGATCGGTTGGCAGTGGACTCCGCGCACCAGCTTGACCTCGGCGTCACGACTGGCCAGCGTGACCCGGTGACCCAGCTTCACCAGTTCGGTGCTCAGGTAGCAGGCCGCGGACTGCGACCCGCCCAGGGGCCGCTGGAACGGCGTGTCCGGATCGTAAGCCGAGGCGGCGGCGTCGACGAACACGATGTCCATGCGCCCGCACTTTAGGTGCACGAGTGATCAGGCCGCCAACCGACGTACCGCGCTAAGGTTCCGCCATGACGAAACGCGCGGCAACGGCCGCTGTCGTGATGTTGTCGCTCGCGTTCACCGGATGCGAAACCGCACAACACCTGTCGAACCCGCCGTCGGCGGTGTCGCAGGCCCCACCCAACGAGTTCTCGGGAGTTGACATCCCGCCCGGCCGCATCGGCGACGCCGTATCCAGACTCGACGGCCTGGTCGCCGACCTGATGAAGACCAGCGGCATCCCGGGCATGGCGGTCGCCATCGTGCACGGAGGGAAAATACTGTACGCCAAGGGTTTCGGTGTCCGGGACGCGAGCAGGGGCGACCGTCAGGGCAACAGGGTCGACGCCGACACCGTCTTCCAGCTGGCATCGGTGTCCAAGTCGGTGGGTGCGACGGTGGTGGCGCACGAGGTGACCGACAAGGTGATCGCCTGGGACACGCCGGTGGCGTCGGTGCTGCCGTGGTTCTCGCTGTCCGACCCCTACGTCACCAGCCACGTGACCGTCGCCGACTTCTACTCGCACCGCTCCGGGCTGCCCGACCACGCCGGCGACAAACTCGAGGACCTGGGCTACGACCGCCGCCAGACGCTGGAGCGGCTCAAGTACGTTCCCCTGGCGCCGTTTCGAAACACCTACGCCTACACCAACTTCGGCGTGACCGCCGCGGCCGAGGCGGTGGCCGCGGCGGCGGGCAAACCGTGGGCGGAGCTCTCCGGCGAGGTGCTCTACCGGCCGCTGGGCATGGCGTCGACGAGCTCGCGCTACGCCGACTTCCTGGCCCGGCCCGACCACGCGGTCGGCCACGTCAAGGTCGGCGACAAGTGGGAGCCGCGCTACCAGCGGGATCCCGACCCCCAGTCGGCCGCCGGTGGCGTGAGCTCCTCGGTCAACGACATGGCGCGCTGGCTGACGATGCTGCTGGCCAACGGCGCCTACGACGGCGGGCGGATCACCTCGCCCGAAGCCCTGCTGCCCGCCATCACCCCGCAGATCGTCTCGATCCCGGCCGCAAACCCCAAGGCGCGCTCCGGTTTCTACGGCCACGGGTTCAACGTCACGGTGAGCTCGTCGGGGCGCACCGAGCTGAGCCATTCCGGCGCCTTCACGATGGGCGCCGCGACCAACTTCGTGGTCTTGCCGTCCGAGGACCTGGCCATCGTCGCGCTGACCAACGCCGCGCCCATCGGCGTGCCGGAGACGCTGACCGCCGAATTCCTGGATCTGGTGCAGTACGGTCAGATCCGCGAGGACTGGGCCGGGCTCTACCAGAAGGCGACGGGCTGGATGAACAACCCCGAGGGCTCGCTGGTCGGCAAGCAGCCCCCCGCCGATCCCGCGCCGGCCAGGCCGCTCGGCGAGTACCTCGGCGTGTACACCAGCGACTACTGCGGCCCGGCGATCGTGACCGAACACGACGGCGCGCTGCAGCTGGAGATGGGGCCCAAAAACCGGACGTTCCCCTTGACGCACTGGGACGGCGACACCTTCACCTTTCCGGTGACCGACGAAAACGCGCCGCCCGGAACGATTTCCAAGGCGGCATTCGCCGGGGCCCCGGCCGCCACGCTGAACTTGGAGTACTTCGACTCCGACAAGCTGGGAACCTTCACCCGATGACGCCGGCCGGCGCCGTCGGCCTGACCGACGCCGAGGTGGCCCGGCGGGTCGCCGAGGGCCACGGCAACACCACCCCGCGACGCGCCACCCGCAGCGTCGCCGCGATCGTGCGCGCCAACGTCTTCACCCGGATCAACGCGATCCTGGGGGTGCTGTTGCTGATCGTGCTGGCGACCGGCTCGTTGATCAACGGGCTGTTCGGCCTGCTGATCGTCGCCAACAGCGTCATCGGCATGGTCCAGGAGATCCGCGCCAAACAGACGCTGGACAAGCTGGCGATCATCGGGCAGGCGAAACCCTTGGTGCGCAGGGCCTCCGGGACGCGCGCGTTGCCGCCCGAGCAGGTGGTGCGCGACGATGTCATCGAGCTGGGACCCGGTGACCAGGTCGTCGTCGACGGCGAGATCGTCGAGGAGAACAACCTGGAGATCGACGAATCGCTGCTCACCGGGGAGGCCGATCCGATCGCCAAGGACACCGGCGACGCGGTGATGTCGGGCAGCTTCGTCGTCGCCGGCACCGGGGCCTACCGGGCGACGAACGTCGGGCCGGAGTCCTACGCCGCCAGGCTCGCCGAGGAGGCCAGCAAGTTCAGCCTGGTGAATTCCGAACTGCGCAAGGGCATCAACCGGATCCTGCAGTTCATCACCTACCTGTTGGTGCCGGCCGGCCTGTTGACCATCTACACCCAGTTGTTCACCACCCACGTCGGGTGGCGGCAGTCGGTGTTGCGCACGGTCGGTGCGCTGGTGCCGATGGTGCCCGAGGGGCTGGTGCTGCTGACCTCGATCGCGTTCGCCGTCGGCGTCGTCAGGCTGGGCCAACGCCGTTGTCTGGTACAGGAACTGCCGGCCATCGAGGGACTGGCCCGCGTCGACGTGGTCTGCGCCGACAAGACGGGCACGCTGACCGAGAGCGGCATGCGGGTCCGCGAGGTCCAGGAACTGGTCGCGAGCCCGGCAACCGTCGCCGACGTCCTGGCCGCGCTGGCCGCCGCCGACCCGCGACCGAACGCCAGCATGCAGGCGATCGCAGAATCTTACGGCCGCCCGCCCGGCTGGATCGTCACGGCGAGTGCGCCGTTCAAGTCGGCGACCAAGTGGAGCGGCGTGTCGTTCCGCGACCACGGCCACTGGGTCATCGGGGCGCCCGATGTGCTGCTCGACCCCGCCTCGGCGGCCGCGCAGCAGGCCGAGCGCCTCGGGTCGCGGGGGCTGCGGGTGTTGCTGTTGGGTGCCGCCGAGGGTGCCGTGGACCGCCCGGACGCGCCGGGCCGCGTCCGGGCGGTCGCCCTGGTGGTGCTCGAGCAGAAGGTGCGCCCGGACGCCCACGAAACGCTCGATTACTTTGCCGCCCAGGGGGTTTCCGTCAAGGTGCTGTCCGGCGACAACGCGGTGTCGGTGGCTGCGGTAGTCCGCGAGCTCGGGCTGCACGGGGAGACGATGGACGCGCGCCGGTTGCCGGCCGACGACGCGGCGCTGGCCGACGCTCTGGAGTCACACACCACCTTCGGCCGGGTGCGCCCCGACCAGAAGCGGGCCGTCGTGCATGCACTGCAGGCGCGCGGTCACACCGTGGCGATGACCGGTGACGGCGTCAACGACGTGCTGGCCCTCAAGGACGCGGACATCGGTGTCGCGATGGGCGCGGGCAGCCCGGCGTCGCGCGCCGTCGCGCAGATCGTGTTGCTGGACAACAGGTTTGCCACGCTCCCCTATGTCGTGGGCGAGGGCAGGCGGGTGATCGGCAACATCGAGCGGGTTGCCAACCTGTTCCTGACCAAGACGGTGTACTCGGTGCTGCTGGCGTTGCTGGTCGGCGCCGAATGCCTGTTCGCCAAAGCGCTGAACGCCGATCCGCTGCTCTACCCGTTCCAGCCCATCCACGTCACCATCGCGGCGTGGTTCACGATCGGGATCCCCTCGTTCATCCTTTCGCTGGCACCCAACAACGAGCGCGCCCAGACCGGCTTCGTGCGGCGGGTGCTGACGTCGGCGCTGCCGTCGGGACTGATCGTGGGCGTCGCGACATTCGTCTCCTACCTGGCCGCCTACCAGGGCCGCCACGCCACGTTCCGGCAGCAGGATCAGGCGTCGACCGCCGCGCTGATCACGCTGCTGGTCACCGCGCTGTGGGTGCTGGCCGTGGTGGCACGGCCGTACCAGTGGTGGCGGGTGGCGCTCGTGGCCGGCTCCGGGCTGGCCTATGTGGTGATCTTCAGCATCCCGCTGGCCCGGCAGAAGTTCCTGCTGGATCCGTCCAATGTGACGGTCACCGCGGTCGCGCTGGGGATCGGCGTGCTGGGCGCCGCGGCGATCGAGGCGCTGTGGTGGACGCGGGCCAGGATGCTCGGCGAGCGCCCGCGGCTGTGGCGTCAGGCCGGTTAGCAGGCAAGTAGGGTTTGCAGCGGTTGAGTAGGGTTTCCCGGGGGAAGGACAGGTGCATGGGATTCCTGGACAAGGCGAAGGACCTGCTGTTGCAGAACACGGAGACGGTCGAGAAGGCCATCGACAGCGCCGGCGCGTTCGTCGACGACAAGACGCAGGGCAAGTACTCCGACACCGTTCACAAGGTGGCCGAAGAGGCCAAGAAGGCGGCCGGTTCCGTGGCCGATCAGCAGGGCTGAGCGATGGCGAAACTCTCGGGATCCATCGACGTCCCCCTACCCCCGGAGACGGCCTGGCAGCACGCCTCGGACCTGTCCCGGTTCAGGGAATGGCTGACCATCCACCGGGTGTGGCGCAGCACCCTGCCCGACGAGATCGACAAGGGCACCGTCATCGAGTCGATCGTCGAGGTCAAGGGGATGTACAACCGGGTCAGATGGACGGTCGTGCGCTACAAGCCGCCGGAGGGCATGACCCTCAACGGTGACGGCGTCGGCGGTGTCAAGGTCAAGCTGATGGCCAAGGTCGCGCCCAAGGACGACGGCTCCGTCGTCAGCTTCGACGTCCATCTCGGCGGCCCGGCCCTGTTCGGGCCGATCGGCATGATCGTCGCCGCGGCGTTGCGCAGCGACATCAACGAATCGCTGCAGAACTTCCTCACCGTGTTCACGGGAACCGGCACCTCGTCCCGCCCGGGCCTGAACGGAGACGGCCGCTCCCGACGCTGACGGCCGTGCCGGCCCGGGCGCCGCGTGGCGAGCCGGAAACCTGTCCGAGCCCCCTACTAATGTGGGAACTCGTGACTCGGCGGCTGGGCCCTGGTTGGCTGGTGGCGCTCTGCGCGCTGATCATCTCGGCCAGCGCCTGGATGCCGTGGCTGACGACGGCGGTCAACGGCGGGGGCTGGGCCAACGCCATCGGGGGGGCGCACGGCAGCTTGCACCTTCCCCCCGGCTTCGGTGCCGGGCAGCTCATCGTGTTGCTGTCCTCGGCTCTGCTGGTCGCCGGGGCGATGGTGGGCCGCGGTTTATCGGTGAAGCTCGCTTCGGTTGCCGCCCTGATCATTTCGCTGATGCTGGTGGGGCTGACGGCGTGGTACTACCAGCTCAACGTCAATCCGCCGGTGTCGGCCGAGTACGGGCTCTACGTCGGGGCGATCGCCGCGCTGTGCGCGGCGGCGTGCTCGCTCGTGGCCGTCGTCGCGGCGGCCTCGGGCGGGCGCGCGCAGTGAGGCTCAGCGTGGGGGGAACTCGTGCCGCCCCGAGTCGGCGCTGCCCGCGGGCTCGTTGACGCCGAACACGAACGGCGCGAACACGACTTCGCGACCGTCCGGGTCCCGATAGGTGACCGCCCCCGTCGCTTCCCAGTACGGGTGCTGCGGCACCGGTTCGGCTGCCGCGGCCCGCAGCCGCGCGGTCGCCGCCTGCAAGGCGTGCTCGTCGGGGAAGTACAGGCACAGCTGGTCGTGGGGATCCACCGTCACGGGCTCGACCGACTCGACGATTTCGAGCGTCAGATTCCAGCTGGGCAGGCCGAATATCGCACCGGTGCTGCCATAGCTGGCTTCGAACGTCTCGAAGAGCGGCAGGCCCACCAGATCGCGGTAGAACCGCACGGTGTCGTGGAAGTTCGGCGAGCGCCGGGCGAAGCGGATCGCGCCGATCGGCGCCAACTGCGCGGGCCAGTGCGTTGCGCGGTGAGGTCTCCGGTCTTCCACGGCTTCTCCGATCCGCCGAGCTACGCTGCCGCGCGGCGCGCGGATGCGGACCCGCAGCAACCAGTGTGCACCCCGGCCAGGGTGAATCAGTCGGCGGCGAGACCCCGCAATGAATCCCCCTTCGCTCGGATAAAGGGCGGCCCCGCCGGCTCTCGGGCTGAACCGACGGGACCTGGGCGAGCACGTAGGCCGGCCGACGCGCTCACCTCTTTTGGAACATTGCCCCCGGCGCCAGGAGACAAACATCGGAATTCGACACTCTGTGAGGGCGCGGTGAACGCCTCGAGCCGTGGGCGCCGTGGTTTGCCCAGTACGGCACGCAAGCTCACGAGGCGTCGGACCGGTTGTGCGGCAGCGCATTTCGGCGATCATCGCGGTGCCCACGATGGTCGCGCGCCATCGTACAGCGGTACGACGGGTGTTTCGAGCGTCGCCGAGCCTACTGCAGCGGCGGAGCTGGCGGCGCCGACGGCGCCGGGGGGAGCGGAAAGGGTCGACGGCGGCGGCAACGTCGTGAGCGGGGTGGGCGTGGTGGCGCGTCGCGGAGACGAGGGCGTTCGAGTGCCAATTCTCATCCCAGGCGATTCCGGCGAGAGCGATTCCCGCGCCGATCGCCAGCAGGGCGTAATGCCGCGAGTGTCGGGCTTTCATGGGCCGTGCTCCTGTCCGAAATGGGAGAGGGCGGTTGACTCGTCCGGCGGCAGTTCCGGATAGCGAATCGTATTGATCCGTGGTGCGAATCTGTCGTCCCGACCGGATAGCACCGCGGGCGTGCCGCGCAAGGCCCGATCGGCGGGGAAAAAATGAGGTCACGACGTTTGCCGCCGGTCTTCCGGGAGGGGAACGCGGGCGGGTGCGCCCGGCCGGTGCGGGAGCACGCAACGGCCGTGGGGCCGCGGGGCGCTGACTACCGCGGTTTCGTCGCCGTCGACCCCGAGGCGGCTGAGTTTCGACACGGTCACGGATGCATACCTATCGGCAACTCACTAGTCACAATCGCCCCGTGAATCACTATCGTCACATTTGCCCACTGCGGCGTCAATGCGAGGTTCTGCCCGCGGAAAGGTGTTACATGTCGGCGATTCTTCGAAGCCTGGCGCTTTCGATGGCGTCGGCGGCTGCTATCGGACTTACCGTCGCGATAGGTACCGCTCCGTCGGCGACCGCCACGCCTTGCAGTGCGCCGGAAGCGAACATTCCGCCGCCCAACATGCAGCCGGCCATGCCGGCGCCCGGTCCTGTCGTGCAACCGCCGACGGGTCGCCGGCCCGCGCACACCAACGACAGCGCGCCGTTGCCCAAGCTGGGTCCACTGATCTCGTCGCTGCTCAAGCCCGTTGCCCCGAACACGAGGTACGCCGCGCCGCTGCAGCCGCAGGCGGGGGTCGCTCCGCCCGGACCCAACCCCCCGGCCCCGCAGCCGCCGAATGCGAACCAGCTGGCGCCGAACGCCGCACCGGCGCAGCCGCCGGCGCCGGCGCCGGAGGCCGAGGTTCCCTCGATCGCGGGGGCCCCGACGTCCCTCGTCGACTTCGTGACCGGGACCAACAGCCCCAACCAGACCCTCAAGCGGTTCGGCATCTCCGGGACTGACCTCGGAATCGCCTGGGACAACGGCGATCCCGTCAACCACCAGGTGCTGATGGCCTTCGGTGACACGTTCGGCTACTGCAGCGTGCACGGCCAGCAGTGGCGCTACAACACGCTCTTCCGCAGCTCGGACCGCGATTTGTCCCAGGGGATCCACATCGCCGACGGCGTGCCCAACAACAGGTACTCCGGCTCGCCGGTGTGGACGAGCGGCCTCTCCAAACAGGTCGTCAACAGCATCCACAAGGCCCCCCACGAGACGGGGATCATTCCCACCGCGGCCATCTCCGTCGGGCGAACCCAGTTCATGAACTACATGTCCATCCGGCAATGGGGCCGCGACGGCGAGTGGTCGACGAACTATTCGGCGATCGCGAGATCGCTTGACAATGGCCAGACTTGGGGTGTCTACCCCGGGACCATCCGTACCGCCTCACCGGACGCCATTCCCGGCGCCAGGTTCGTCCCGGGGAACGAGAACTTCCAGATGGGCGCGTTCATGAAGGGTAACGACGGCTACCTGTATTCGTTCGGCACCCCGTCCGGCCGTGGCGGGAACGCCTACCTGGCCCGGGTGCAGCCGGGCGTCCTGCCCGACCTGAGCAAATACCAGTACTGGAACGGCGACTCCAACACCTGGGTCCCGGCCGATCCGGGGGCCGCGACACCGGTGATCCCGGGCCCGGTCGGGGAGATGTCGGCCCAGTACAACAACTACCTCAAGCAGTACCTGGTGCTCTACACCAACGGCGGCAGCAACGACGTCGTGGCGAGGACGGCGCCCGCCCCACAGGGGCCGTGGAGCCCCGAGCAACCGCTCGTGTCGTCGTTCCAGATGCCCGGTGGCATCTACGCGCCGATGATCCACCCGTGGTCGTCGGGCAGGGACCTGTACTTCAACCTGTCGCTGTGGTCGGCCTATGACGTGATGTTGATGCACACGGTGCTGCCGTAGCCGCGGCGTTCCACGCGCTACAGCCACCACCAGCCCGGATCGGCGCCACCGGCGCCACCGTTGTAGGCGCCGCCACCGCCACCCCCGCCGCCGGAGCCACCGCTGTGCCCGCGCCGCCGGCACCGCCGACGTCGTAGCCGCCGCGGCCGCCGCCCGGTGTGGCGCCCGCGCCACCGTAGCCGACGGTGCTGCCGAAGCCGGGCACGCCGCCGCCACCGCCCCCGACGCCGATCAGTCCCGCCGGCCCGCCTGCCCCGCCGGCCACCCCTGCGGTCGTGCTGGCGCCGCCGTTGCCGTACAGGATCCCGCCGGGACCACCCTGCTGCCCGACGCCGTTGACGGTGGTCCCATTGACGCCGTTGCCGATCAGCGGGCGGCCGAACAGCGCCTCGGTGGGCGCGTTGATCGCACCGAGCAGGCTCTGCTCGACGTTGGCGGCCTCGGTGGCCGCATACGAGCCACCGCCGGCGGTCACGGCCTGCACGAACTGGTCGTGGAACGCCGCCGCCCGCTCACTCAGCGCGTGATAGGCCAGCGCGTGGGTGCTGAACCGTGCCGCGATGGCCGCCTGGGCGCCGCTGATCGCCGAGCCGATCCCGGCCAGGTCACGCGCCGCCGACACCAACGTTTCCGGGGCCGCGATCACAAACGACATCCGGCCGGAACATGTCAAGGCCGGTGAGACAGTTTCTTACGCGGATTTGATGAGTGCTTCGGGGGTTGGTTGGTTGATCCAGGCGACGGTGGGCAGTTTCGGTGGGGTGGGTCGGCGGTGCCGGAATCTGGCGGGGTTGGCGGCGTAGGTCGCATCCAGGGTGGCGGCGCGCTGGGCCTGGATCTGGGTTGCGGTGCCGTAGTGCACTGAGGCCGCGGTGTGTAGCGCAATGCCACTGTGACGATGTTCATGGTTGTAGTAATCGAAGAATGCGCCGCAGAAGGCGCGGGCGTCTTCGATGGAGCCGAACCGGGCCGGGAACGCCGGGCAGTACTTGAGGGTCTTGAAATTGGCCTCCGAGTAGGGATTGTCGTTGGATACATGCGGGCGGCTGTGGCTGCGGTCCACACCCAGGTCGGTCAGCAGTTGGGCGACCGGCTTGGAGGTCATCGAAGTGCCGCGATCGGCATGTAGGGCCAGTTGACCGGGCTCGATGCCGTGGCTGGCCAGCGTGTCGTCGATGAACTGCTTGGCCAACTCACCGGTCTCGGTGGCAGCGAGGGTCCAACCGACCACGTAGCGCGAGAAGATGTCGATGATCACATACAGCTGATAGAAGATACCGCGTTGCGGCCCTTGCAGTTTCGTTATGTCCCACGACCAGACCTGGTTGGGTGCGGTGGCGATCAGCTCGGGTTTCTTGCGCGCCGGGTGGGTGCGCTGACGGCGCCGCTCCCGATTCTCCCCGGCAATGGCTAAAAGCCGGTACATGGTGCGAATCGAGCACAAGTAGATGCCGTCATCGAGTAGCCGCGCCCACACCTGCGCCGGTGCCAGATCGCAGTACTCCGCCGATCGCAGCACCGTCAGGATCTGCTGGCGTTGGGCCTCGGTGAGCTTGTTGGGCGGCTCCGGCCGAGCCCGCGGCGCCGGGCGTGGTGGCGGGTTGCGGCGCCGATACAGCGTGGCCCGTGACGCGCCCAGCAACTCACACGCCCGCGTCGTCGACGTCGCCGCCTCCAGGGCGGGCAGATGCTCGCCGATCACGGCTTGCACCTCGGCTCGGAGTCCGCGCTCCCGGAGAGCATCTCCAAGAGCGCGTGTGCTTTTCCCGTGATCTCCAGGGCCAGCTTGGTGCGGCTCAGCTCGGCTTCCAGCGCCTTGGTGCGCCGCCGCAGCTTGTCCAGCTCGACCTGCTCAGCGCTGCGTTTCGGCTTGCCCCGCGACGCCAGCCCGGCACGGGCACCGGCGTCGCGGGCCTTGCGCCACTCGGCGATGTGCGAGCTATACAGGCCCTCGCGGCGCAGCAACGCACCACGCTCGGACGAACCCGCCGGCAGCGCGTCGTACTCATCGAGGATCCGGGCCTTGTACTCAGCGGTAAACGTGCGCCGCCGGGCCCGAGCACCTGGATCCGGCGCGCTGTCCACTTGATCAGTATCAGCGCACCCCTGCAGGGATGCGATCGTCATAGTCACGGAAATGGTGATCCTGTCTCGCCCTGTAGCGATAATCGGCTACTGCTGCTGTCTCACCTAACCCTGTCACACAGGGGGCTCCTTCGACGCCACGCTGTCCGGTCTGACGCGACATTGTGCGTCAATTGCGTGGCATCGACGGCCGCTCAACGGGTACGGGCGGCGAACGCGAAATTAATTCACCGCTGCGCCGCGTGCTCGCTGTCAGGCGGAAGGGCGTTGCGGCACGTCGTCTTTCACCGGGCCAGCGGTTTGTAGAAAACCAGGCCGTTGCCCTTGTTGTCGTAGACCACGGCACGGCGTTCGTGTGCGTCGTCGTACGGGCCTTTCACGATGCCGCCGCCGCTGTCCTCCACCGCCTTCGCCGCGGCGTCGACGTCGGCGGTCTTGATGCCGACGACGACCTGTCCGGGAATGGGGTGGTCCACCTCGGTCGCCAGGGCGAGGGTGACCGGCCCGCCATCCAGGGCCGCGAAATGGGCACCGTCGCGAAACTTCAGCGGCATTCCCAGCGTCTCGCTGTAGAACCGGATCGACTCGTCCAGGTCGTCGGTCGACAAGATGATCATCTTCACTTCGTGCTCGCTCAACGGTGCCTCCTTTGGCTGAAACCGCCTTACAGAGTAAGCGCGATGTCAAGGCGCGCAACTCTTGTCGGAGGCTGCCGCGCGTCAAACCAGCGGGAGCGAGAGGTCTTCGGAGATCACACACGACAGAGTCTTTGCCAGTGGCGAGTCGCTGTCGTGAACGACGCAGATGTCAAAGCCCCAAACCGGGCGGTGCCGGATGTGGGTCAGGTAGTTGAGCAGGTTGGTGACGGGCGGTTCGGCCGAAAGATCGAGGCGGCCATAAAATCGTCCCGGGTCGTCCCAGACGAAAGCCCGCCGATACCCGGCCTCGACCAGGCGCGCGAAAAGTCGTCGGGCCCGTGTGCACGCCGCCGTCGCTTCCGCTCGGTCGGGCGTGGTGATCTCGAGCTCGAAGTAGATGGGAAACGTCGGCGCCGGCAGATCCAGGCAACCGTCGACGAGCGCCAGGTCGGTGCCGTCGGTGTCGATCTTCACCAGCGCCACGTCCCCGGCCTCGCTGACCAGTCGACCGATCGGGACGACCGCCCCGTGTTCGGAGTACGGCCCGTCGATCGGCTTGGCCGTGCCGCCCCAGTGGAACAACGCCCGGGCGGGTTCGTCCTCGTGCGCCGTGACGTAGCAGTCCGCGACCGTGGCTCGACCCGCGAAGTGGCGAGCGACGTTGTCGCGCAGGTACGTCAGGAAGTAGTCCGACGGCTCCACGCAGAGGACGTTCAGCGTGCTGTAGCGGGCGATGAGCGCCAGGGTGTCGCCGACGTTGGCGCCGATGTCCACCGCGACACCGCGGCGACCGAGCCGCTCCAGCGCGGTCACCACCTCGGCCAGGCCCTGCTCGCGGTACGGCTGGAACAGGCCCCCGCCGGGGGAGTGGAACTGCAGCAGGACGTGCCCGGACGGCACGGTCAACTCATAGCCGTGCAGGTCGAAGTCGACCGGAACCTGCATCGCGAAGCCCGCCTGCATATGAGTCACGTGCTCATCCTGCACGGGACCGAAATCGTCCGCCACCGGCGCGAGGTCTTCTCGCGGAGTTGCGGATGCGCTATGGGCATTTAGCGCGCTGTCGACCAGCCCCGGCGCTCGCGCGTTCTGCGACCAACACGCGCAGCCGGCGACACTCACCATCAAGCCCTCCGCGCCCTAGGTGGCTGGTGTCGAACGGCCATTGTGGGGGCGCTGGTTGACCGGTCGGGCTATTGGGCGATGCTCGTGTGGTCGTGAGCGGTTCCTAGCTCAGGTGAATTCGGTTGTCGGGATTGGCGATTCCGTTGCTTGGCTGGTCTACAGGCGGTCCTGGTGGGCCGGTTGGCATCGCCGACCGGCCTCAGGTCGTGGCGGCGGCCCAGTTTGCGCCTTCCCGGTGTAATCCGAGCACACCCAGGCGTGCGAGGTTGATCGCGGCGGCCAGCAGGGAGAAATCGGCGGCGACCTTGGTGGTGCCGCGCACGCGCGCACGGCGGCCGCCGTGGCGGCGGCGCATCAGGTGGCCGATCTTGCGTTCCACTTTCGGCCGGGTGGCCTTGTAGTCGGCGACCCAGCCCGGATCTGCTTGGGTGGTGCGAGCACGGGTGAGTTCGGCCTCGTAGCGGCTGATCGCGATGGTGCGCCCGGCGGTTGAGCTGGTGCACTGCTCGGCCAGTGGGCAGCAGGCGCAAGCCGGGCCGAACACCGCGTTGCCGCCGCCGCCCTTGGCCGGGCGGATCGGCACGGTCACCGCGCCCGGGCAGGTGACCGTGCCGACGTCGAGGTCGATGACGAAGCGGTCCTTGGCGTAGCGGCCACCCGGCGCGGTCGGTGGCTGCACCTTGGTGAAGATTTCCGCGCCCGCGGTTTCCAACACGGCCAGCAGTTTGCCCGCACCGTAGGCGGCGTCGCCGTAAACCGCCGGGCATCGCTGGTCTTGGGCTCCGCACACGCTGGGGGCGCTCCCGTCGCCATCACCATCACCGACCGCGCTGGCCGCGGTCGTCGTGCCAGCACTTGCACCGAGGCTCGAGTCGTCCTGAGGATCAACGCAATCTCCGTCGGCGGTGTTGGTGTCGCTGGTCACCGGAGTGGGTAGGTCGCCGGCCAGCAGGTCGGTGGCGGGTTGGGCGTCGCCGGCGTTGCCGGCGGTGACTTCGGTGGCGGTGATGATCTCGGCGTCGGGGTCGATCGCGATGTGACCCTTGTATCCGTCGAAACCCCGCGCGGAGGTCTTGTGGCCGTGGCGTGCCTGCGGGTCCACCGTGGAGATCACCCGATCGGCGGCCACACGGCGCGCGATGCGGAATATCCCGTCGGCGGCGTCTTGGTCGAGGTCCTGGCCGACCACGGTGGCCAACAGTTTGGCCGCCTTGTCCACCTCGGGCTTCAGCGCCTGCTCATCCAGGCAGGCCAGCAGCGCAGACGCGTCGCGGGCCAGCGCGTCCACCAGCGCCTCGCGCGCCGCCACGTCGTCGTAGTCACACACCGGTTTGCCGGCGCTGACGTAGTCGTCGTCGCGGGACAGCCGCGCCCGCAGCGCGGGTTGCAGCTCCGCGCCGGCGACCGCCAGCAGTCCCCGGATCGCCGAGCGGATCAATGTGACCGTGTCCATGGTGGCCACCGCGTCATACAGCGGGGTCGAGTCCAGCACCCGCTTACGGCCCACCAGCCCGGCCGCCTTGGCCGCTTGCAGGGTGACCTCAAAGATCCGGTCCGGGCGATCCGAGCGGGCCAGCCTCGCGCGCATGTCCACCAACACGGTGTGCACAAACCCCGGATAATCGAAGTCCAGCCCGCCCGCGGCATACTTCCACCGCGCGTCGAACGCGAACCGATCCACCGCCTCCCGATCCGAAAGCCCCTCGATGCGCTGCAACACCATCACCACCGCCACAATCATCGGCGGCACGCTGCGCCGGCCGACATCGGTGAACAAGTCGGCGAACATTTCATCGCCGAACAAGTTGAAGCACTCCCGGTGCAGCACGCTGTAAATCGAGTCCGGCGCCACCCGGCCCTCGCAGAAATCCACCGTCGACCGCCACAAATCCGCCTGTTTCGGCGTCAAACCCAAACTCACCCAACCATTCTCGCCGACCGCACCCGATTACCCGGTCAACGCCACGCGAAAAACACCAGCCACCTAGGCAACCGCCTCGTCGGCATCCTGCACGGCCGCCTACGCCACAAACAGCCCTTCAACGAACACACCCGTCTGGGCACACCGCATGGCCGCCGCTTGACGAATTGGGGCCCTGGGATGTCTAGTCCGAGAGGACGAAGAACCCAGCTCGGCGCGCTACTTCAGCGCTGACGGCCGCGACGTCGCGGTTCCGGAGGGGCGCCTGACCTTCAATGAGACCACCCGGCACCTAACCTACGTCGACGGCTCGAGTCGTTGCTGACAGTGAAGTGGAGCCAGATCATTCGCGATCGGACATGAGCAGGGCGATCATGTTTTAACGTCCGGGCAATAGTGTTGGGTCGCAACGCCAATGAAGTTTTCACACGGCGGTCAGCCCCGCCGTCCGGCCCGTTCGGCGAATGCGTCGAGTGCAGCGAGCACTGCAGGAGAACGCCACACGCGGTTGCGGGGGCCGCTGGTCGTCTCGACGAGGATTCCCGCCTCGGTGAGCGGGTTGAGGTAGCGGTGAGCGTTGGTGGACTCGATGCCCAGCTCGTGCGCGAGTAGGGCAGCGTTGACGACCGGGCGGCGGGTCAACAAATCAGCGACCTTCCACACCGCCGAGTCGGACCGCGCGGTGATCACGTCGTTCCAGGTTTCGCGGATATCGCGAATGTCGGCGATCAGCTGACGCCCGTTCGCGATAGCCAGGACGCTGGCCTGTGAGAAGCGCTCGACAATCGGCGCGGCGTCACCGTCGCGGTAGGTAGTCAGCGCGGCGAAGTATGCGCCCGTGTCGGCCAGCAGCCCGGCCGAGACCGGCACCGTCACCTGGCGGGTCAAGCCTTTGTTGCGCAGCATGGCTTGTACTAGTGCGCGGCCCGTGCGTCCGTTCCCGTCGGTGAAGGGGTGAATGGTTTCGAACTGTGCATGGGCCACCGCGATCTGCGGCAGTGCGGGAACGTCGGCGCGCTGCGCGAAGGCGATCAAGTCGTCAATCGCGCCGGGGACCAGCTCGTGGCGCGGGCCGACGAATGTCGCGCCGATGGGGGTGGAGCCGCCGCCGATCCACACTGGCGCGGTACGGAATTCGCCTGGTGTATGGCGTGGCTCGGTGGCCATCAACGCGCGGTGCATCGCCAGGATGGCGTCGGCGTCAACAGTGTCGGACAGGGCGACCGCTGCTTGCATCGCAGCGGTGTTGGCGACGATCATCTGAGCGTTGCGCTTGGCCCTGCCGCCGGGCAGCTCGGCCTCGGCGATAGCGCGGGCTGATGCGGTCAGGTTCTCGATCTGTGAGCTGGCGGCGGACTCTGACCGCAGCAACACGGCGGCAAGCGGCGCGATTTCGCCTCCGAGTTCCGCGTCGAAGCGCGTGACCTCGCGGCTGGCGGATTCGGCTTCTGCGAGCATGGACGGCGGCAGGTCCAGGATCAGCTCGGCAATGTTGGCCGGCACGGCAGGGTGGTAGGTGCCGTACTTCGGCAGCGCCGCGCTCGCGTACCGCGTCCCCTGTGGTTCCCAACGAACGTCCTCGTAGGTGATGGGGCGAAGTGAAGTCATTGCTGCAGTCTAACCTCACTTATACGACTAAGTGAGGTTAATAGCGCCGGGTGACTTCACTTAGCGCAGCCGCGCCCGAGCCGGGGGGGCGATGTGAAGTCATTGCTTCGGGTTAGCCTCACTTATGTGGTTAAGTGAAGTTAACGGGTGTCCGTTGACTTCACTTAGGGCAGCCCGTGCCTGTGCCCGACGTGGGTCAGCTGCGGCATGTCGAACCGGCCCCCAAGGACCGGCTGGCCGGGCGGGCGAGCCCAGGCCGTGCCCATCAGCGACACCGGTTCCCACTCAGCGTGGGTGCCCCGCAACGAGTAGCCGTACGGGCCAGGGCGACCACTCGCCGGAGAGTCATTTTGTCCTAGCTAGTTCGCCGCCTCCTGGGGAGGCTCTGGAAGCCAGAGGTTCTGACCATTGCCATCGTCTTGGCAGACCAAGTTTTGCCCCGCCGAAGAAAATCCATTGTCTCCTAGACTGCTTGCCGAGCAGAACACACCTTCGCGGAGGGGGAGCCAGCGATTCTTTCCGCTGCCATCGTCTTGGCAGACTAAGTTTTCACCTGCGCGAGAAACCCCTCTGACGCCCAGACTGCTCGACGAGCAGAACGTGCTGCGTTTCGTCAAGTGGTTTGGCCCCACTGATCTGCATGAATTTTGGCCCCATGTGGCGGTGTTCGGTTCTTGATCGTTGGTGGCTGGTTCGGCAGCGGCGAGGTGCGTTGCGTGTTGGTGTGCGGTGTCGAGTTCGGCGGCGGTGTGCTGCGCGTGTTCGATGGCGTGTTGCAGGCTGCTGGTCAGGGCGTGCATCGTCGGGGCGAGGTCGGGCTGCGGCGCGAGTGAGTCGAGGGTCAGCCTGCCGGTTTGGTGCTGGTGTGCCAGCCAGCGGGTGAGCTGGGCGAGCAACTGCGGGAGCATGCCGGTCATGTGTGCCAGGGTGGCGATGATCGCGGCGGTGTCGGCGGGATAGACGAGGTCGTCACCGCCCGGGTGGGTGCGGTGGTTGAGCTGGTAGATGGCGTGCGCGGCCCGGTCGGCCAGTTGGCCGGCGGTGAGGTGCTCGGTGGTTGTGGTTGTGTCTGGCATCAGAACACCGGTTCGTCGTCGTTGCGGCTCAGCAGCGCGCTGAGTTGGTCGAGGCCGACCCGCAGGCCGGTGAGGTCGTAGCCGTGTTTGGTCAGCAGCGGATCGAGTTGGTCTTGCTCGAGGTCGATCCAGTCGCGCAGGCAGCTCAGCAGGTCGGCGAATTCGGCGGCGTCGCCGCTGTTGATGGTGATGTCGGGCATGGTCGTTTTTCCTTTCGCTGGTCAGGGGGTGTTCTTGGTTCGACGGGTCTTGCTGGTGCGTAGCCGGTAGGACTGGGTGCCGGTCTCGAGGATGTGGGCGTTGAAGGTGATTCGGTCCACGATCGCGGCGACCAGGCGCGGATCGGCGACGACGGTTCCCCACTCGCTGAAGGGGAGGTTGGTGCCGATGGCGATGCTGGCGCGTTCCTCTCGTTCGGTGATGATCTGGAACAGCAGTTCGGCTCCGCGGGTGTCGATTTGGACGTAGCCCAGCTCGTCGAGCAGCAGCAGGTCCAGGCGGGCGTATCGACCAACGACGCGGGATAGTTGCCGGTCGTCGGCGGCCTCGACGAGTTCGTTGACGAGCTGTGCGGTGGTCACGTAGCGGACCCGGCGGCCTTGTTCGCAGGCCGCCAGTCCCAGGCCGATGAGCAGATGTGTTTTGCCGGTCCCGGAGTCGCCGAGCAGCACCAGCGGTTGCCCGTTGTCGATCCAGGCGCCGCCGGCCAAAGTGGCCAGCTGCGCGGCGCTGACCGATGCCACGGCGTCGGTGTTGAACTCGGCGAGCCGTTTGAGGCGAGGGAATTTCGCTTCGCTGATGCGCCGAGCGCGGCGCCGATCGTTGCGGTCGTCGACTTCGGCGGTGAGGACTTCGGCGAGGAAGCCCAGGTGGGTTTGACGTTCCCGCACGGCGATCTCGGCCAGGCGGGTGGCTTCGTCGCGGACGGTGGGCAGATGCAGTTCGCGGGCCGCGGCACCGATGGCGGCTTGGGCGGCGTCCTGGGTTCGAGCACTCATGGTGCGCTCTGGATCGTGGCGTTGGTGCTCAGCAGGTCGTCGTAGCCGGTCAGCGTTGGGGCGGGCCGGTCGTAGCGCGCCAGCGCACCGATCGGGATGACCGGCGCGAGCGCGCCGCCGGCGTGGCGGCGGGCGTCGATCAGCACGGCCTGCGGGTCCAGCGTGGCGGCGTCGACTGCTTTGTCCATCGCGGCGATCATCGCGGTGGCGGGCAGGCTGCGGTGGGCGAGCAGGACTTCGATCAACGCCCGGGTGCCCGCCTGGTCGCCGCGTTCGCGGCGGGCGGCGTCCCAATACCGTTGGTGGGTAACGGTAAACGCCCCACACGCTTTGGCTTGGGCCAGCGCGGTCGCCCCCGGTAGCGCACCCGGTTTGATCTTGAGGACTTCCAGGTAGTGATCCAAGACGAGGACCTGGGCGTATTTGGTGGCCGCCCGCTCATGGGCGGCCACCACCTGCGCGCCGTCGAGGATCTCGACCCGGCTCGCCGACAGCCGTACCGCCAGGCGCCGCCCGGCGTAGCGCACCGGCACCGAGTAGTAGCACTGCCGCACGCAGACCCGGGCCCGGGTATCGACCCGGGCTTGCAGCAGCCGGGCCGCATCGAAGCGCTCATCGGGCAGCGGTGACAGATGCGCGCGTTCGGCGTCAAACGCCGCCGCGATGCTGACCGGCCGCCCGGTGATCACCCGGGCGTCATCAGCCCAATCGGCGGCAGCGATCACCTCGTTGAGTTCAGCCAACGACGCTACCTTGGGCACCGGAACCAGGTGTCGGCGGCGGAACCTGCCGATCTCACCTTCCACGCCGCCCTTCTCGTGCGCTCCTTGTTTGCCCGGGATGCAAAAGAACCCGTCGAAGCCGTAATGGCTGCGCAGGGCGATGAATCGTTCTGATTCGGCCCGGTCCCGGCCACGCAGCACCCGCACCACCGCGGGCTTGAGGTTGTCGTAGCGGATCCGGGCCGGCACCGCACCGAAATGCTCGAAGGCAAGCACGTGTCCTTCCAGGAACGCTTCTTGGGCCTGGGTGGCAAACCCCACGTGGAAAGCCTTGCCCGAGTGCGACAGGCGCATCACGAACATCCACACCTTGACCAACACCCCGGCGATGGTGGCGAAAAACTCGCCGAAGTCGACCTCGGCCTCAGCGCCCGGGGCGTGGGTCTGGGGCACCATCACCTCGACCCGGTCCAGACCCAGCTCGCTTTTGCGGTGGGCGACATACCGCGACACCGTCACCTCGGCCACCTGCGCGCCATGCTCAGCGACCAGCCGTTGCCAGACCCGACGCGCGGTATGGCGCTGCTTGCGCGGCACCTTGTGATCGCCCAGCAGCCAGGAATCGATCACCTCGACATACGGGTCGATCGCCGGGCGCGGCCGCCGCCCGTAGGCCTTCCGCGGCGGCGGAACCGCCGAGGCCAACGCCTGGCGCACCGAGCGCCGATGCACCCGATGCCGCTGAGCCAACTCGCGGATCGACAGCTCCTCGACCCGCCTGTCACGCCTGATCTGTTCGAACAGTTCCACCTTCGACCGTGCCATTCCCGAACCTCCACGCCGATGACGACTGACGTGGAAATCGCATCCCGGGTGGGGCCAATATTCGCGACGACACGCTGAGCCCACCGCCCAGCGGATCACCGCCCAGGTGGAGCCAAAATTCATGCAGAAAAACGACCCAACTGGGGCCAACTCAGGTGATCACACGCAACGTGCCTTTGCGAACGGCATTGGTCGAACCATTTGGGTCGGCATTAGCTACACCTGCTAGTAGTGCGCTTGTGGCTGCAAGGCCGATGATTGGCCAGGTGAGTCGGCGGATCATGCGCGTTCCTCCCTCCACTGGCGGGATAAACGGCCTGCTCTGTAGCGACGTGTTCCACCCCTTGTGGATAGGGGATCAGATTAACGGTTGCCGCAACGGTTACTTGCCTTTTTCAGCGTCCGCCCGAACGTGATCAGTTCCTGCGGTGGCTTCGGGACACCTGGTGCCGCGCGGTGTTGACACGCACCGCAGACGGGGTGATCGGCACCCGCTGGATTTGCGTAGGCGTGAGCACACGCCGCGACACGTCAATCCCTCCCTGACCAGCTCGCATGTCTGGAACCATCCAGCAAACTGACCTGGGGCAACGGGATCAAGCGCAGATCAAGCGGGCGATCCGCGAAAACGCTCTGAACTGCAAGAATGCTAGTGCCCCCGGCAGTGCCCCCGGCAGGATTCGAACCTGACGAGACGTGCGGCGTGGCTGGTTTCTCTAACTGCGGTTTCTGCGCCTTTACCTGCGGATTAGGCACTTTTCCCACTCCGACAGTATAGGACACTGCCGGACATATCGGTACACTCAAGTTGTGCAAATCTTGTGCGGAAGTCTGACCGGTGGCGCGTAGTCGCCGCGGCTTCGGCCGTATCCGGCAGGAACGCTCGGGCCGCTACAGCGCCGCCTACATCGGCCCCGACACGAAGCTTCACCGTGCCCCCAGAACCTACGCCAGCGAGTCCGACGCCGAAGGCTGGCTTGCCATCGAGCGCCGCAAAATCGATCTCGGCACGTGGGGAGCGGTCGAACGCTCCGACGGCATCACCTTGCGCGCCTACGCGGCCCGCTGGATCGAGCAGCGCCAGTTGCGCCCACGCACGCGCTCACACTACGAGTCCATGTTGGAGCGGCTGATTCTGCCCGAGTTGGGCGACGCGAAGATTGTCACCCTGACACCGGCCAAGGTCCGCGAATGGCATGGCGCCCTCGGTTCTGGGCATCCGACCCGCAACGCGCACGCCTATGCGCTGCTGCACGCCATCTGCGCGACCGCCGTTCAGGACGAAGTGCTCGACGCCAACCCGTGCCGCATCCGCGCGGCGATGCAAACCAAGCGCCGCCGCGAAGTGGACATCCTGACGCCGGCCGAAGTGGACAAGCTGGCCGCCAAGATGCCCGCGCAGCTGCGCGCCAGCGTGGTCATGGCCGCATGGTGCGGGTTGCGCTGGGGTGAGACCTCCGAGCTCCGCCGCAAAGATGTCAGCAGCGATTGCGCCGTTCTGCACGTGCGTCGGGCCGTCACCTACCGCAACGGCAACTTCTATCCCGGAGAGCCGAAAACCGCGGCCGGCGTGCGAGATGTGGCAGTGCCGCCCCACATACGGCCAATCATCAAGTCGCACATAAAGAATCACGTCGGCCGCGCTGCCGATTCGCTGCTGTTCCCAGACGAGGACGGAAACCATCTGCGCGCTGACCTGTACCGGACTCACTGGGAGAAGGCCCGCGCAGCTATCGGCAAACCGAACCTGAGAGTCCACGACCTGCGCCACGTCGGCGCGGTGCTCGCCGCCCAATCCGGTGCCACCACAGCAGAATTGATGCACCGTCTCGGGCACACCACCCCACAAATGGCGCTGAAATACCAGCACGTCGCCGAGGGGCGCGACGCCGAAATTGCGGAACGCCTCTCGCGTCTCGCCAAAAAGTCAACGGAGACAACGTGAACGATAAACCTGACCTGTCATGGTTGACCGAAGAAGCCATGCACGAAGTCGACGCCTACCTCGATGCCCAACTTGCCGCAATTGACGCATTGAGAAGCAAGGCGTCCTACGTAGACCACGAAATCTATTGTACTGGTTGTCATTCCAAAATAATCGAAGTGATTCCGCTCAAGCTCCCCGACGGCACCGACGTTCGTGTGATCCGCTTAGCCTCCCTCGACCGGCTTCCTCGGGGTCTTCCCGACCCCGGGGATTTGCCTCCTGGTGAGCATGGGCGCCTGGCGGCGGCCGCCAGCGCAGAACGTAAAGCATCGAAGCGGCGCGGGAAGTGGGGGCGTTCGGAGCCGTTCATTGAGGGCATGTTTGACCCGACCGAACCGGTTTGGGCCGCTTGCGATTGCCGCACTGATGAATATCTGTTCACGGTCGGTGGCATCTTTGGCCGCGAAGGCCGCAAGTCCACCGTGTCGCCGCCGCCGGGACACGCCGAACAGTGACAGGTCCGTACCTTAGCGGACACGACTGTTATCGTGGGTACCGTCCGCGGGAGACCCGCGAATAGCTCGGATCTGGGCGCCCGAGCCGACCCTTTAAAGGAGGGCGGCTCACCGTGCCCAAGAACAAACCTCAACTTCGACTGGCCAGCATCCCCGTCGCAGCGGCGACGGCCGATGTTTGCACCCGCACCATTCGGCGCTACATCGCCCAAGGCCGCATACAGGGATACCGTGTCGGCCCGCGGCTGATCAAGGTCGATCTGAACGAGCTGGAAAACGCGCTGCTGCAGCCGGTCGGCGGTGGTGCTGCATGACCGAACGAAAAAGGCCGGTCCCCCCACAGGACCGACCCTCTCCAACCACCACAACTGCCCAGAATTCTAACGGATACCGCCGTCAAGACGGTTACGCCGCCCCGACCGCCGAGGACCGGCGCGAGGCCGCGGTACTGGCAGAGACTTACGCGCTCGGATACCGGCTCAGTGTCCGGTGTGTCGACTGCCATCGGCCTCTGGCTGACCCAGTCTCGGTGATCCATCATCGCGGCCCGACCTGCCGGGCACGAGCGGCGGCGGCCGATGTCTAGGACGATTGAATCGCAACAGGTCTCCTGGTGGTCAGTTCACGAGCACGTGCGGCCGTTTCTGGATCGGGTCGATTCGTGGCCGCTGGTCGGCTCTCCGGCGTGGTGCGCGCTCCCCGATGGGCCAGTGAAACTGGCCGCATTGCTCGATGCTGCCCAGCACTGGGCGCTAAGGCTGGACAGCCGCCAGGAGGCGATGTCCGAGGCATCGAAGGCCCTGTCCGCGGCTGCCGACTGGAAAGACGTTGAGCGGCAGACCCGTAACCGTCGCGACGTCTACATTCCGCGGTCGGTGATCTAGTGACTACCATCGATCGCTCGGACGAACTGCGCGAATGGTATGCCGAGGATGACCCCGACGGCGCCCAGGTACTCGACGATCTTGAAAAGTGGTTCGGGCGCTTCATCAAGGTGACGTTCGGCGGAGACCTCGCGCTGCTGGCGTTGTGGACCGTGCACACGCATCTCGCCGCCGAACTGTATACGACTCCGCGGTTGCAACTAGATTCCATCATGCCCGAGAGCGGGAAAACGACCGCACTGGATCACCTAAACCGGCTGTGCTTCAACCCGATTCAGATGGCAAGTACGCCATCACCTGCCCTGATTCCGCGCTTACTCGAACGCGAGATGCGGACTTTGTTGTTCGACGAGGTGGACCGCACGCTGCGCCCAGACGGTCCAGGAACGCCTGACCTGCTCGCGATCATCAACAGCGGCTACCGCGTCGGGGCCACCAGGCCGGTGTTGGTGCCCATCAAGGGCGGCGGCTGGGAAGCAAGCGAGATGCCCACGCACGCACCCGTAGCCATAGCCGGCAATGCCCCGGTCCTCGCAGATGACACACGGTCTCGCTGCATCCGGCTCCTGCTCATGCCCGACACGGATGGGTCGATCGAGGACAGCGATTGGGAGCACATCGAGGACGAGGCGCGTGCGCTTCACGATAGGGTCGCTCGATTCGCCGACCACGTACGCGACCAGATCAAAGGTCTCCCCGTCGATCTGCCGCCGAACTGCATCGCCCGCACCAAGGAGAAGTGGCGCCCACTCAAGCGTGTTGCAGTCGTCGCCGGGGGACGCTGGCCGGCTGTCGCCGATGAACTCATACGCCGAAGCCTCGATGAAGATGCAGCGGAACGGGATGCGGGTTTACGGAATCAGCCGCCCGCCGTGGTGCTGATGACAGACTTGCATTCCGTTTTCTCCGACCACGACGAGCTGGTACCGACGCGCGAACTCGTCGCCAAGCTCATCGGACACAATCCCGACTACTGGGGAGTGCAAAGTAGCTATGGCAAGGCACTAACCGAGCACCGGTTCGGCAAACTCGTTTCCCAGGCGTCGAAGGTCACTTCCCAGCGCCCGGGTGGACGCGGGCCAAGGGGATTCTTCCGGTCACAATTCGAACCGGTGTGGCGCCGACTCCGAATCGGTGCACCCCCATCTGAAACCGGTGCAACTGGTTATACCGGTGAAACCGGTGCAGATTCCTGCGGAAACAACCAGATGCACCGCAATAACCGCTTGCACCGATCCGAAACCCACCCCCTCGGAAACGGTGCAGAAAGTGGCTTCACACCGCCGGATGGACCTGACCGCTGCAGTGGGTGCCATTGGCACGTGCCGACGATGGGACACAAGCCAAGCTGCCCAGCAAACCAGAGCGGTGCATCGTGAAGCGCGCGAAGGTATTGCAAACTCGTCCGCTGCGCGACGGCCACCAATTCGTCGAACTCACCTGCGACTGGTGCGGCCGGTCGCACTGGTACATGGACCCGGGGCATCTGGTCTATTGCCTGGACCTGGCCAACAGGCCGTCAGAAGTCGTCGGGCTCGGGAGTCCGGTGCGATGACGGCGCCGTGGGTTGAGTTGACGGCAGCGATCCTGCGCGGCGTCCCAGCACTACCGGGTGCACTGTGCCGCGGGCATTCAGACACATTCGACGCCGGGCCATCCGACGACGACACGGCAGAGCGCATCCAGTTCGCCATCAGCGCATGCCACCGCTGCCCGGCACTAGCGGCTTGCCGTGCATGGGCCGACGAGTTGCCACACAACGGCGTTCACGGCGTCGTCGCTGGGCAGCATCGGCCATGGGTGTCGCACCCGAGCGAGCACAGGAAGCGCAAGGCGGTGTCGGCGTGACCGAAACCGACTTGCAGTGTGCTTATCGCTGTGCGGCTGAAGTCGTGCGCCGGCGCCGGCTGACTGGCGAGCCTATTCCGCCGTGGTTGAACCGCTATTACGTGCAGCTCGACACCAAAATCCGAATGTCCGCACGCGGACAGCAAAACTCGCTCAACACCGACCAGTCCGACACACTCAGCAGTATGGAAGTCGCGCAACTGATCGGGCGCAACGACAGGTGGGTCCGTCGCCACCGCGATGAACTCGGCGGCATCCAGCAGGGCGACCGCTGGCGCTTCCCACGCACAGCCGTCGAGCACTGGAAGGAAACACATTGAGTGACAACGACCCTGAGCGGCAGCAAGCCCAGCTCGAGGACTACGCCAGCCGGATGAACGACGAAGACTGGACCGCGTTCACCGCGCGCGTCCGACCGCCCAACAGCGCCGAGCAGTTGAAGGAAGTTGCCGCGCAAATACTGTCGGGAAGCCAGCTCGATGCGTGGCTCTCCGGCATCGACCCGGCAAAGTTCATCGACACGGACGGTCAGGTCGATGAGCAGCGCGTCATGGGTAGTCTGACCGCGCTATTCGGGGTGCAGCACGACCAGCCCGGCGGCCAGCAGCGTTCGAGCTGGGGCCAGCACGGCGGCCAACCACCAGGCGCGCTACCGGGGGCTGCGGGCCGTGCCGAAGCCGAGAAACGATTCGGCAAGAAACAAACCGGATCATCTACCGCAACGACTCAGAGCGGACCCGGTGCCGTCGGCCGAGCAGCAGCACAAAAGAGATTCGGAACAGGAGCACAGAAGTGAATCAGTTTCTTGCAGCCGCCTACGATCAGTTGCCCGGCTACCGGACCGCGCTGGATATCGCCGACCAGGCCCGCACCTTCATCAGCGAACTAGCACGGCCGGAGCCGATCGACCCGGCAGACGACCCTCTGAACGGCGGCAGCTTCACCGAGTGGCCGCGCCGCGTCCTCGCACACCGCTCAGCCATCGCAATAGCTGAGCAAGAGCGCGCAATCCTGGTCGACGTCCAACAGCGCGCCACCGCGGCCGCCCGCACCTGCGCCGTACAGAACATCGACGCACTACTCACACACCTGAACACCCAATTGATGGCACTCCTCGACGACGCTAAGGCGATCGTCGACCAGCTCGGCGGCGCAACGACACCCGAGGAAGCCGTCGCCAACGACGCTGGCCCCCAATGGAAAACCCTGGGTGAGCTGGCAAACGACTACGCCACGCTACGCGACGCACAACGCGAAGTCATGTACCTGGCCCCAGCGGATGTCAACATGGGCGCCCGCCGCGCCAACGGCCGCGGCGACGACCACGCCTCAAGGTTGTTCCTACGCAACATCAGCGCCGTCTGGCCCGACTGGCAGCGACCCGACCACACCGCTGCAATCCGCATCGACGGCAGCCAACCGCGGCTCGAACCATGGCCCGAACACGAATACAGCGCACAGATGCTCGCGTGGCTGGTCACATCCGCCGCCGAGCCGTGGGTACCGACGCTCCGTGAATTGCAGCAGCAACGCGAGCAGCGCCGCCGCGACGCCAACCCGAACCCGACAGTCATTGAAGGCATCCGATCCGCCCCGCTCAACGCACCGCTGGGCGACTACGACCGCGTCATCCGCAAGATCACCGCCCGAAAGGAAACCACCAATGTCCGCTGACGCTTTCGATTCCAGCCCGAGCGACCTGCCGCCGCTGACGAAGAACGTCGTCGCGGCCGCCCGCTTCGCCACAACCGCAGGCCCCATCGCATCCGAGCCAGCACTACGCGCCATCTTCAACGCGCTCGCCGACCTCGAGCGCCGCGTCATCGCGCTCGAAAGCAAGTAACCCGCAATGCTTGGGTCGGCGGCGCTGCACTTCCGATCTCCTCATCGCTGGACCCTGGGCGCCGTGGACACGCCCGCGACCACCAGCACGCGCGCCGCCGGCCCAACCCCAACCAGGGAGATGACGACCTAATGCCACGCGCACCACGTCGTTGCCCAGGCGACAACGGCAACTGCACCACACTGATCGCAGCCGGAACGAAGTACTGCGACGACCACAACTGCAACTGGCCGACCGAGCGCACCATGTCCAGCCAGATCACCTCAACATCGCAATGGAAGCGCATCCGCCGCGACATCCTCGACCGCGACGGCCACCGCTGCCAAATCCACTACCCGGGGATCTGCACCGGGAAGGCCACCACCGTCGACAAGATCCAACCAGCCTCGCGCAGACCAGACCTCGCGCTCGACCCGACGAACCTGCGCGGGGCCTGTGCCCCATGCAACGACCACAAAGCACGCACCACCGACAAACAGCGAGCGTGAACGGGAAAGTGTTTGCTACAGCAGCATCACCGCAGTTCAAACGCCTAGACGGGGGTGCCACCACCCCGGCCCCGGGCATATCGCCGCGCCTTCGCTTTCTGCGAATTCGGACGGCCGCACGCATTCCGGCTGAATCGCGTAGTGGCGCCGAGCGGGCGGAATTGGAGTCGACGGGCCGGATTCCGAGTCGCGTGATTGAGCAGGGGAAGGAGTTGACGATGGCGGGAGAGAAGACAACCTGTCCGACCTGCGGAAACAAGTTCATTGGCGGTGCTCGGGCTGTGTATTGTTCGGCGCGGTGTCGGCAGCAGGCGCGTCGTCAGCGGTCGCGCCGTGAGTGTGACAGTGACCGTGACAACTGTGACACCGGAACTGTCACAGTCACTTCGCCAGTCGCCGAGGGCGGCCATAGCGCCGAAGCGTTGGAGTTGCTGCGCTGGCTCGATGAGGAGTTGGCCGAGAACAGCGCGGATCGCGGGCTGGTTGATCCGCTGAGTTGGTCGGCGGCCGAGCGGGCGGTGTTGGAGCCCATCGCTCGGAATGTGGATCGGCAGGTGGATTTGTGGCGGCGCTGGTGCGCGAGTGATGACGACAAGGTGCGCGTGAAATTGTCCGCCGAACTCAGGCTGTTGGAGGCCAGCTTGCCGCGGTTGTTGCGTCACGTGGAGACGGATTTGCCGCAGCCGCGGTCGCGGGCGTCGGAGAAGGCTTCGAGGGCGGCGCGGACGAGATGGAGTCGGCAGCATGGCGCGTTCTAGGCGTGCTACCGGCGCGCTCGGTGTGCACGTTGCGGGAGTTTTCGAGAAGGTGCTGCGGCGCCAGTGTGAGATGGAGGCGCAGCCGGACCGGGGCCTGCTTCACGTGGAGTTGGACCGGGCGCAGCGGGATTCGGTTGAGGACCAAGCCGCCTTGGACGCTGAGCGTCTGTTTGAGGAGCGGCTGAAGTCCGGCGACCCGGTGACGGCGCCTAAGTGGATGCTCGGCGGCCACAGCGTGCCGGTGCCGAAAGACCTTGAGATATTCCGGGACCGGTCGGTGCGTTCGTACCGCGTCTATCCCAACGACCGTATCGAAATCGCGGAACGGTACGACGACTCGCCAGCGGACTGGCAGTGACGGTGCACGTTTCGTTCGTCTGCCGCTATAACCGGGGGCGTTCGCCGCTGGCCGCGGCCATGTTCACCGAGCAGTTGCGGCAGCGCGGCTTGGCGGACGCGGTGCGGGTGTCCAGCGCCGGCACGTGCCCGCTTGTCGGCGGCCGTATGGATGCTCTCGCGGCGCGGCTGCTCGTAGAGCGCGGCTACCCGATGCCGGATCATCGGGCCGCGGCGATCGGCGCCCAGGTGCTCGGCGCCGACGTGGTGGTCGCGCTCGGTCGTGAGCATGTGGGCCAGCTCCAAGCGCACGGCGTCGCCGATGACCGGCTGCACTATGTCGAGGTCCGCAATCCTTCATCGGCAAGCGATTTCGTCGAGGCGTTCGACCGCATCTCGGCCGCGCTGCCGTCGCTGCATCGGCTGGTGGATGAGCACCTGGCGCGGACACACAGCGTCGAGGGTTGGCGCTTTTGGATTGTGCGCCCCGGCGAGGATCTGCTGCGGAATCCGGTGGCGCCGGGATCGTGGTCGAAGGCAGCCCAGATAGCCCTGTGTCGCCGCGACTCGGCGCACCAGCCGCCAGCGCCGGGTTGCATTTGTGGTGTTTATGCGGACCGAACCTGGGCGGCGGTATCGGCTCGGGCATCGGCGTACAAGAGCCAGGTCGCAGGGTGGGCGTCGGTCCTGGGCGTGGCCGCGCAACCGGCCTACGTCGCCGGCCGCGTGCGCCTCAATGGGGCCGTGCCGTACAGCGACCCGCTGTTGCCGAAGTTCGATGACCTCGGCGTTGAGTGGCGCGCCGCTTCGGGCGAAATCCTCGAGCTGTACATCGTGGCCGCGGGATGCGATCAGCGGGTCGGCGAGCTGCTGGCGGCTAGGTACGGGGTTCCGATGTCTACGTGTAGTTACGCTGCCCCGTGATCAGCGCCCGAATCCCGGCCAGTCCGTGTTGAGATCGAAAACAGCGCCAGCCGAAGTGCCACTTTTTGTTTGGTGAACCTCGCCGGTATCACGCGCTGTAAAAGTGGCGAACGGCAGTGTGGCATTGATCGACCTTTCGGCCCATGGGTTGACCCAAAGAGTCGGCATTTGCGCCGATACGCGCCAAGGATAGATATTTTCACCGTCGAGTACCGCGGAAACGCGCGCCCCGCGTTTCGGGGGGCCTTGACGCCAATAACCGTCGCGCCTGCGAACGGCGCGCACAGATTCGGGTTGCCCTTCGTAGTATTCGATTGCTCGTGACCCGAACAACGCTTCGGCCACTTCATCTTGCTCGAGGAACCCTGAGGTGTTGAGGACGGCGACGACCAACGGCTTGTCCGGCTGCCCATAGTGTCCGCCTTTGCGACTGACGAGGTCACGGTAGCGGACCGTGTCGTTGTTGATGGATCCTCCGGTCATTGGATAACTCCCGATGAGACGGCTTGTTTCCCCGCGACTTTCGGGCTTCACTGGAAATGCACCGTATTCGATGATCCATCCCCGCACGCGGAGCACTAACGCTGGGATACCCATCCCTGCGTCGATCTGCTCTGCGACTTCGTCCGGGTCCAGAGATGAAAGCCAGGATTCGAGTGGCTGAACAATCTCAGACGCCTTAGGTCTTTGCGTTCCGCTTTGGTGAATCTCGATGTCCACCATAAAGTTTGGGTCGCGAGCCTGATTTGTGGCTTCAAAGATCCATGATCGTTCGCCGCTGCCTTGGCCTTTCACCGGTCCAAGACCTGATAGGAAAATAACGCATTCGACGTACATGCTGACCCCGTCACGGATCACCAGGAAGTCTGGTTGCCGGCTCGTGTTTTCCAGTACCGGGTGGATAGCTACTTGGTAGCCGAGGCGGCGAAACAGCGTGTAGGTATACAGCTCCCACCAGGCGCCGATGTGTTGGATGTTGTCGTCGTCTTGGAATCGGCTTCGCAGATCCGCCTGCGCGGCCACTGGATATTCAGTGAACCAGTCCTCAATAAGGTTGCGGACCAATCCCCAGTCGGGCCGTGCTGCGCGGTTGAGAAAGCGATACGAGCTTTCGGTGTCGGACGCGGGTGCTAGATTTGTCCGTTCGAAGTCATCGAAAATGCGAGACATGCGCCTAAGCCGTCCGTGTCACGAGCACCCGATATTGTGCGCATTGATCGGCAGTGAGCAATCCCCAGCCACGCTCCCACCCAGCGGTGGGTTGTTCGCGGTCCCGTAGGGCAGCCAGGGCTGGTACTGCGTGCACGGGTAGTACACGGTGTAGTTCTGGCCGAGGAACTGGCAGCAGCCGGGACCGCCGAATGGTTGGCAGCCTGGTTCGGCGTGGGCTGATGCGGGATCGAACGCGCCGAAGCCGTAGGCGGACAGCAGAAGCGCAGCAGCGGCGAGTATGCGTTTCATCATGGTCTCCAATCGGCCGTGTTCAGGCGTTGCCGCCGCAGCCGCTCGGCGGTGCGGGGCTGTTGTCAGGGTTGACGCATTCTGGTTTGTGCGCCCAGTTCCCGCCACCCCACGAACCGCCGGTGCCGAGGATTTGATGCCAGCGGGTGCCGTCTGGGTAGGGCGCGCCGTCGCACCATCCGAATCCGAACGCGCCGCCCTGGCCGCCGGCGCAGTTGCCGTGCTGCCGGTCCGGGATATGGGGGTCCTGCCAAGGTGGCGGCGGATCCGCGTGTGCTGCGGGCGTGGCGCCGAAGGCTGCGCAGGCGGTTATTGCTGCGGCGACGAATAGTCGTTTCATCTTCTCTCCAAGATGTTGCTCAGTCCGCTTGGAAGCCCGATAAGCAGGCAGTGTCTCTCTGCAGGTATTCGCTCGCGGCGAAAACAGCCGTTCCCGTTGAAAGGTGCGGCCGGTCATCGTCTGGTCCGTATCGGCCTGGTGAGCATCGGGGTGGTCGGCCAATCGGTCAGGACGTGCCGCACCGATACCGGAGCCGTCCGCGGCTTCGGCGGTGGGTTGAGCGGCGCCGGTAGCAGCGGGTGCGGAGCGAAGATGGCCCGGGCCATCAGTGTGCGGTGTTCCCAGTCGGCTCGGGCCGCGATGGCTGCCCGCTTCCGATTCCTGCGGTCGACCCAGCCGGCCGCGGCGACGATCAGCAGCGGGATGAAGAACCACGGGAAGGCCAAGATCACACCGACGAGGGTGTACATGGTCGGCAACGCGATGACCGCGACGGCGGCCGGGTGACGGTCCACCCAGCCGCCGCGCGAACAGCGCGACTCATAGCCACAGCGCGGACACGCGTGGCTAACCACGGACCCACCGTTGCACTTCGGCCGCCGCGTTGAGCAACGCTCGAGCCAGCTCTTGGGCCTGATCGGCCGATAGTTCAGAGCCGTGGTGGAAATGAACGTCGATCGTCGGCGCGTCCTGGCCGTTGTCGACGCTGCCATCCGCGAGTTGCACTCCGCAGGTGCGTACTTCGGCGATCACTTCGGCGGCGCCATTCAGCACGGCGCGATCAGGGCCGCGGAAGCAGCGACACTCGTTGTCCCAGGATGCCCAAGCGTCGTCGTCGGTGACTGCGCCAGGCGGCAGTGCAACCTCGGGCCGCGGGTTGGTGCTCGTGCTCATCGTGTCACCTGCCGGTCTATCTCGGCGGCAGCTTCGAGCAGCACGGCGGCCAGCTCGCGGGCCTGGTCGCTGTTGAGGTGGTCACCGATCACGACTACCTCGTACTCATCGATGCGCCCATCGGCGTGCTGGCAGGCATTCATCGACGCGCGGGCGTCGCTGTCGGTGACCTGGTGGCGCAGGAATGTGACCGTGCGCCACGGCTGGGCGTCGATGTCTTCCCATCGGTCAGCTTCTACCGTGCCGACTGGCAGCGCGACGTTAGGGGACCTGTTTGGTGTGGTGGTAGTCATGACTTCACCCACCCGTCGATCACGTCGGCGGCTTCTGAAAAGGCCACGATCGCCGAGTCAAATTCGTTCATCTGGTCAACCTCGGCTGCCGCGTCAGCGAGTGCTTCGGCGAGTTTGCGGGCCTGGGCGGTCGTGAGAACGTCGTCGCCTTCGCGGATCTGGCAACGCACCAAACGCTCCGGGAATCCATTCGCGAGTTGGGTGCCCTCGATGCGCACCTCGATCGGGTCGCCGCGCAGGCGCTCGACGCGGCGGACTGTGCCGTCGAAGATGCGGGACGGCAGCTGGCGCCCGGTGACCTCGGCCGACTCCCAGTTGAACACTCGGGAGGCGCCGGCAGGCATCGGGACGGCGGCCATCTCGGGGCAGTCGGGGACATGCCGGCCGATGCCGCCGCAGCATGCGCGGGTTTCGGAGTCGACCGGGTGCGGGTTGGTTGTGGTGGCTGTCATGGTGGTGCCTTCCTGCGTGGGGAAGTCCACCGTCACTCCAGGCACCGACAAGCTGTCGCGGGATGGTGAGGTCGTCATATACGGGCTCCGTTCTGCTCGGAGCCACGCCGATGTTGCGCGAATATTGCGCGGGATTGCATCTGCGCTGGTCAGATGGTGCCCCCGGCAGGATTCGAACCTGCGACACCGGCTTTAGGAGAGCCGTGCTCTATCCCCTGAGCTACGAGGGCGCGGACGGCATTCTCAGACGTCCTGGTGCCGCTTCGGACGGTCGAATCGCCGTCCGGATGGGGCGGATGTGAGTCTAGCCCCCATCCGTCCCAAGGCCCGAGACGCGCCGCTCACACCGGCGGGTAGGCCGGCGGGTAGGCCGGCGGGGGACAACCACCGCGCAGCATCCAGGCGAACCAGTCCACCGCGTACTCGATCTCGTCAGAGGCGTCGTAGTCGGGATCGGGATCCACTCGAGCAGCCCTTTCCGTGTGCGCCGACCGTGATGGGCGCGGTGTCGCCGGTGATCACCGCGCCGCGGCGGCTACTGCCATTTGATGTCGTCGTTCGGCGGCGCAGGCTCGTCCCGCTGCGCCGTGGGGCTGGTGTCGATCATCACCTCTTGCCAGTGGTGAGGGCTGTAGAGGCGAATGTCGTTGCCGCTGCTGATCATCAGGACTCCGCCATTCAGTATCTCGTAGTCGACGTCGGGGAACTCGGCGTCCTCGTCGCGACCCTTGATCTGTACCCACAGCTTCATAGCGGGAGCGCCCTTTGCATCAGTCCGTCTCTTCGATGATGTGCATCGCGGCTTCCTCGGCCGATGCCGCGCCGCCGCTGATGCCGACGTCTTCGGCAACCATGTCCGACTCGGTGTCTGCGCCGAAGCCGTGGTCCGGTGCTACGAGCCGGCCGGCCCGCTCGCGACCGACTTCGCGCCGCTGGGGGAATTCGGCATCGCGCTCGGCGTCATCGGAGCGCTGCCGCTCCGCCTCGTCGAGCAGCAGGTCGACCCGTGAGGCCGGATCCGGTTCTTCCTCGGCGAGGAGCTGATCCATGCTCTCGCCGGGGCCGAAGGCGCCGCGTCCGTAAGGGTGTTCGGGCGGCGAGTAGCCCTCGTCGAGCACATCGTCGACACCGCGGTCGACGAGGGTGTCCTCCGGCTGGAGCTGGTTGTCGTCCTCGGCGCTGTATTCGCCTGGCGCCGGGCCGGTTTCATAATGAGTGCTCATTGTCGACTGTCCAGATCCTCGCTGGTCGGTGGTTATTCGCCTTGACTCACCATAGAAATCGCGATGTCGCCGGGCCTAGGGCCATTCGTCCCTTGGGTCGAAGCCGTTGGACCAGTCAACGGTGGGGCGGTCTGGCGTGACGTCGTGCGGCTGACAAGGGACTTTCGGCCCCTCGGCCCCCGACCTGGGCGGTGCGATGGTTGATGTCGACCCACCCGGGTACGGACACGGACGGCGAGGAAGGGATGCCCGATGACCGTTTTGCGAATCGTGCCCGGCAGCGCGAACCCGGGCCTGGCGCAAGCCGTCGCCAACCACCTGGGTATCGATGCCGACGGGTGCACGCTGCAGCGGTTCGCCGACGGAGAGCTACGTCCCCAGATTGAAAATGTGTGCGGCGCAGACGTTTACATCGTCCAGCCGACGTCACCGCCGGTCAACGAGCATCTGGTCGAATTGCTGTTGCTGGTCGACGCGTGCCGCCGGTCGCGCGCAGGACGGGTGACCGCGGTGGTGCCGTACTTCGGCTACGCGCGCCAGGATCGCCGCACCGCGCCGGGGCAGGCCCTCGGCTCGGCCGTGGTCGCCGGCGCGATCGCCGCCGCGGGCGCCGACCGGCTCGTCGTCGTCGATCCGCACACCCCGTCCCTGGAAGCGGTGTGCCGGATCCCGGCGGAAACACTGTCGGCCGTCCCCGCCCTGGCCGGCGCGCTGGCCGGCCACCTGCCCGACGGCACGGTGGTGGTTGCCCCCGACCTGGGTGCGGTCAAGCTGGCCGAGCGGTACGCGGCGGTGCTGCGCGGACCCGTGGCCGTGGTGCGCAAACAGCGCGAAGCCGGCTCGGCCGTTGCCGCCCTGGACGTCGCCGGTGACGTGCGCGGCCGCCCGGCGGTGATCGTCGACGACATGATCACCACCGGGGCCACCATCGAAGCCGCCGTCGAGTTGCTGCGCGCGCGGGGCGCCGCACCGGACATCGTCGTCGCCGCCACGCACGGGCTTTTCGTCCACGCCGCCGCCGACCGGCTCCAGCAACTCGGTCTGCGCCGCGTGCTGGTCACCGACAGCGTGGCGGTCAAGAACACCGGCGCGACGATCGAGATCACGTCGTTGGCGCCGACGATCGCCGACGCCATCGCGTGTTTGCACGCCGACAAGCCGCTACGTTGATTCAGCCGGTTTGCACCGTGATGTGCTTCTCGGCCGACGCCGCGGCTTTCTGCTCGGGGACGGCGACGTCCACGGTCAGGATGCCCTTGTCGTAGGTGGCTTTGATGGCGTCCTCATCCGCGCCGGCCGGCAAGGTGATCGACCGGGTGAGCGAGCCGTAGCAGAACTCCGAGCGGCCCTTGGCCTCCTTCTTCTCGGTTCGCTCCGCCTTGATCGTCAGCTGGCCGTGGTGCACGGTGATGTCGATGTCCTTGGCCGGGTCGATGCCGGGCAGTTCGGCGTGCAACAGGTAGTGGCCGTCCTCCAGCTCTTCCTCGAGCCGGATCAGGTGGCCGGAGCGCAGGCCCGCCCACGACGGCATGCCGGTGCGCAGCTCCGACCAGAAATCGGACCAGTCCGGCAGCCACGAGCGCGGTTGGTTTCGGGCAGGGAGATCGTTCACGACCCCTCCTCGGTTTCGGTTTGCTGTTGACGTGCCATCGATCCTTGGACGACGTGCCGTCAGCCGGTAGGGACCGAAGTCCCCTCCGCGGCCGCAATTCGGCCCGGACGGGCTGGCGCCCAGTGTCTTCGGCCCGCCGGCCGGTAGCGGGTCTCGGATCAGGCGAGCCATTCCAGTTCGTCGGCTGCCTCGTTCAGTGCGGCCGCCAGTTCCCGGGCCGCCGGCGCGTCGAGCGCGTCCAGGTGGCGGGTGTGCATGGTGATCCACCGCCGCGTCGAGCCGTCGGCCTCCTGCCGGCCGCAGATCTCCACGCGGGCCAGCCCCCCTCGGCGCATGGTGCCCTTGAAGTCGCGGAACCAGTTGCCGTCACGTTGCCAGCCGAACATGCGCACGGCGCCCGTGGGCGGTGCCACCTGGTCCAACGGTGAGGCCGCGGTCTCGTTGTCGGCCGCCCACTGCCGCGCCATCTCCAGCAGCGTGTGCGGCTCGTCGTGTTCGAGGCGCTCCAGCTGGGCGATCTGCGCCGCGGTGAGCTGGCCGGCCACGTCGCGCCAAGTCTGCGTAGTGCTCTCAGATGCGGTCATAGTGTGCAGTCTGCGCAGACCGGACCGGCCGCGACCAGGGTCGAAGGTCACGTTCTACGTCCCGGTGCGCAAACCGCCGGCCGGTCAGCCGATCTCGGTGCGCAGCCCGTCGTGGCGCAGCTCCAGCTCACTGCTGATCCCGGTGAACAGGTCGTGCGCGTCGACCTCCAGGCCGCGCAGCTTGACCTTCAGCGCACCCGGCTTCTTGTCGACGACGACCTTGCCGGCGGGATCCATCGGATACTCGGTCCGGGCTGCCGAGGCATCCAGCGGGTTCTCCGCCGCCAACCGGTACCCGTGGTTGTCGCGGAGCCTGTTGGCGACCGCGGTGACCAGTTCGCGTTCGAGCTCTCCGGCGTCGACTTCTGCTGGGATGGTCACGGTCATCCTGGTCACCCGGACCACGCTACTCTCGTCGGGCCCGGCCCGGGGAATGCCGCCGTGGCCGGTGGTCGCCCCCGTGTCGAACCGCGAGCTCGCCGCCGTCGGCCCGCGGCAACACTCCAGACAAACTGTGCGCCATGGTTTTTCATCGCGGTCAGGGATTCGCGGGCGCGGCCACGCGGCTCAGGTGTTCGATGAACCAGTCCCGGGCCAGCGCCGCGACCTGCTCGAGCGTGCCGGGTTCCTCGAAGAGGTGGGTGGCGCCGGGAACGACGGCGAGCTCGCAAACGCCGGGGATCATGGCCCGGGCGTGCCGGTTGAGCTCCAGCACCACGTCATCACGCCCGCCGACGATCAGCAGCGTCGGGGCAAGGACGTCGGTCAGTGCGTCACCCGCGAGGTCCGGTCGCCCGCCGCGGGAGACCACCGCCGCCACGTTCACCCGGGGATCGGCGGCGGCGACCAGGGCCGCGCCCGCTCCGGTGCTCGCGCCGAAGTAGCCGACCGGCAGCGCCGCGGTGTCGGGCTGGCCGGCCAGCCAGCCGGTCACGTCGACCAGGCGGCGTGCCAGCAGCCCGATGTCGAACACGTTGGCGCGATTGCGTTCCTCCTCGGGGGTGAGCAGGTCGAACAGCAGGGTCGCAAGGCCCGCCGCGTTCAAGACCTCCGCCACGTAGCGGTTGCGCGGGCTGTGGCGGCTGCTGCCGCTGCCGTGGGCGAACACCACGATGCCGACCGGCCGCTCCGGGACCGTCAGGTGCCCGGCCACCGACACCGGTCCGGCGCTCACCTGCACCTCCTCGTCGCGTATCGGCGGGTCGTCGTCGTCGGCGGCGCCGACCGTGGGCTCACGGAAGCCTTCCCGGGCACGGTCGAGCAAGGCGATAACCTCGTCGTCGGAGGTCTGGGTGAAGTTGCAGTAGCCCTGGCCGACCGCGAAGAAGAACTCCGGGGTGTGCAGGCAGACCACGTCGTCTGCGTATCTGGAGAATCTGGCGAAGATGTCGCGCCCGCCGATCGGCACCGCCAGGACCACCCGGTTCGCACCCTGGGCGCGCGCCACCTCGCAGGCGGCCTTGGCGGTGGCGCCGGTCGCCACGCCGTCGTCGACGATCACCGCGATCCGCCCGGCCACCGGGATGCGGGCGTGGCCGCGCCGGAAGCGTTCCGAGCGGCGCTCCAGCTCGGTGCGTTGGCGCGCCTCCACGGCGGCCATCTCGTCCTCGGCGAGGTCGGCTTCGGCCACCACGGCGTCGTTGATCACCCGGATGCCGCCCTCGCCGATGGCTCCGAAGGCCAGTTCGGGTTGATACGGCACCCCCAGCTTGCGCACCACCAGCACGTCCAGGGGCGCATTGAGCGCCCGGGCGACCTCGAAGGCCACCGGCACCCCACCGCGCGGCAGTCCCAGCACGACGATGTCCCGGCCGCGCAACGGTTCCAGGCGCTCGGCCAGATGCCGCCCGGCGTCGACGCGATCGTCGAACAGCCGCATACCACCGCGCAACGCGCCCAGCCGTCCGCTCAGCAGACGCCCGCCATCGCCGTCCGATTCGTTCATGCATCGAGTTTGTCGCGGCGGGTCGGCGCGCCGAAGGGCCGTTAGGCCCCACTTTCGGGGGGACCAACGCCCCGGCGCGCGGCCGCCACCCGCGGCGGATGACCTTGGGCGCACTGTCACGGGACTTTCAGCCCCTCCCGGCCGGACCTGCGAGGTGCGATGGTGACGTCGATATGTTGCAGCGATCGACTGTGGTGGGTGGAAAGTATGGCCGGTGATTCCGACGTGGTGACCGTGCTGCTGGGCGGCGACGTGATGCTCGGGCGGGGCGTCGACCAGGTTCTGCCCCGACCCGGTGACCCGCAGTTGCACGAGCCGCACCTGCGCGACGCGCGCGGCTACATACGGCTGGCCGATTACGCGCACGGGCCGATACCGCGCCCCGTGCACTGGAACTGGCCGTGGGGCGAGGTGCTGGCGCTGCTCGACGAGGCCGCACCCGATGTCCGGCTGATCAACCTCGAGACGACGATCACCGCCGGCGGCCGGTTCGCCGAGGGCAAAACGGTCTGTTACCGCATGCACCCGGACAACCTGCCCGCGCTGACGGCGTTGCGGCCCGACGTGTGCGCCCTGGCCAACAACCACATTCTCGATTTCGGCTACCAGGGGCTTGCCGACACCGTCGCGGCCCTGACCGGGGCGCGGATCCAGGCCGTCGGGGCGGGCGCCGACGTGCTCGCCGCGCGGCGCCCGGCGGTGCTGGCAGGCCGCGGCGGGCACCGCGTGCTCGTCGGCTCGGTGGCGGTGACGTCGGCCGGTGTGCCCAAAAGCTGGGCGGCGCAACCAGATCGGCCGGGGGTGTGGCTGATCGCGGACACGGCGCTGCGGGATGCCGCCGAGGAGGTGGCGGGCGAGGTCCTGGCCCACAGACGCGACGGCGACGTCGCGATCGTCTCGGTGCACTGGGGATCCAATTGGGGCTACGCGATGACGCCGAGCGAAATCGAGTTCGCGCACCGGCTGATCGACGCCGGCATCGATATCGTGCACGGACACTCCTCGCACCATCCCCGGCCGATCGAGATCTACCGCGGCAGGCCGATCCTGTACGGATGCGGCGACGTCATCGACGACTACGAAGGCATCCGGGGCCACGAGTCGTTCCGCGGCGACCTCCGACTGCTCTATCTGGCCAGCACCGACGCGGTCAGCGGTGAACTGGTCTCGCTGAAGATGATTCCGCTGCGCGTGCGGCGGATGCGCCTCGAACGGGCCTCGCACGAAGACGCCGAATGGCTGCGCACCACCATGGGGCAGACCGGCCGCTGTTTCGGCACCCGTGTCGCTTTGGGGCCCGACGGGCTGCTGCAGGTCGCGCCGGGTCGCAGCGACAAGCGGCATCTGGCGACGCGGGCGGGCGTTGGCGACTGAGACGATCGGCACCCCGGACGGTGGTGGAACACTCGAGACGATTTTGCGGACCCCGGCGAGCGCCTCGTTCGCGGCGGTCCCGCCCTGGCCGCCGGCGAGGTTCAACTGCACGTACGTGGCCTTGCCGTCGGTGCTCTGGCCACCCGCCTGCGTGACCGGATCGCCCCAGAGGTCCTGGACGTGTTGTACGTCGCCGTGGTCCCGGGACAGGCGGTACCGACTCCTTCAGCTTTTCTTTGATCGTCATGCGGCCTTGACCAGACAGGATGTTTGCGCGTGCACCCCGTCGGTCGATTGTTGGTCGCGGACTTCGCCGTCGACCACGATGCGGCACCCGATGTCGTGGCTGTCGCCCTGCGCCACGACGTTGGCATAGACCGCCGGCAACCGCGTGGTTATCGTGTACGACCACGGCAGAGTCCGTACCTTGACCTGGCGGGGCTGCGCCTCCGCATCGAGATAGTCGATGCGCGCAGCGGTGGTGGCCGGGCCGAATATCTCGTAGGTCACCTGTTTGTGGACTACCGGCTCGATGACCTCGGCCGCCTTGCCCGCCGACGGCTTTTGGTGCGTACCGAATTCGCCGCGCAACCGCGAAACCGACAGGCCGGTCACCGCGAGGACGACGACGATGACCAACGGCACCTACGCTCGTTTGACCAGCCCCATCATCGAAATCCCCTCAGCCTTCGGTTGTTCGACAACCGTCGACGCGGTCGCTTCCTCCAGGTAACAGTCCGGCTGTGTAGTAATCGGCGCGTGCGCCAGCGCTAGCCTGCCCGAAAAGTTGGCCGTCAAACATGCGGCGACTGGCTCATCGGCACACGCGGGCGTGCCGATTCGTCAGGTCGCGGGCGCCGGAGCGCCGTGCGAAGGGGAACCTCGTGCGGTATTCCGCACGCGAAGGATTTCGGCCTGCCGCCGGATCGTCGGCGTTGACCGGGTCAGCGCAACTCGGTGATCACCTTCGAGAAGTTGTCGATGTGGTTGTCCTGCACCGTGAATGACGTGATGCCGTACTTATCGCGGTACCCGCGCAACGTGTCGGCCATCTCGCGCGGGGTCCCGCTGAGCACCGAGGGCATCGACAGCAGTTCGTCGTCGGAGAGCTCCGAGGCGTACATGCGGGTCATCGTCAGGTCGGGCATGCGGGACCCGTCGGTGGGCACGGCGGTGATGGCCAGGTTGAGCTCCAGCGAGTCGAACCGGTCACCGGCGGCGCTGCGCACGAACTCGACCCGCTCGGCCAGTGGGTCGTCGACGTCACGAACCCGGGAACCGGTCAGGCCGATGATGGTGGCGTGCCGGGCGGCAATCGTCAGCACCCTGTCGCCGTTGCCGGCGATCAGGATCGGCATGTTCGGGTGGTGCTCCTCGAGGTAGGTCGTCATGTGCTCGAGGTGGTCGACCCGGGCGCCGGCGCTCGGGTACGGCAGTTCGGCCGCCTCGAACTCCTCGCGGACGTAGCCGGTGCCCAGCCCGACCTCGAGGCGGCCGTCGCTGAGCACGTCGAGGGCCTGAAGGTCCCTGCTGAGCAGGGCCGGTTTGTAGAAGGCCGCATTGAGCACGTACATGCTCATCCGCATCCGCGTCGTGATCATCGCCGCCGCGGTCAGCGTCGGGAACGGTGCCGCCGCACCGATATGGTCGGGCACGCACAGCACGTCGAAGCCGAAATCCTCGGCGCGCTTCACCTTCTCCTGCAACCTCTCGCGTGACTTGAAGAAGCGCAGGCTCATCCCGAAACGAAAATCCTTGGCCACCAACAACCTCCGATCGACAGTTACGACACCCTCACCAACACTTGGCCGCGTCCACCAGCCCCCGCACCAGGCCGGCGGTGGCCGGCGACAATACGTCGTCGCCGGCCGGTCGCCTGCGCGGGCCGAGGCCGCGGACGCGTGCGGACAGCTCCAACTGGGCGCCGCCGTCGCGCACGCGGTTGACGGGGTTGTCCGGATGCAGGCCGCGCAGCGCGCGCGGGATCCTGGCGAGTTCGGTGACGACCTCATACCCGCTGAGCCGGATGTGCCGGGCCAGGTGGGCGGCCAGTGCGCGGTTGCGGCCGCCGGCCAGCAGCTGCGTGCTGCGCCCGATGCGGCCGTAGCCGTGCAGCGAGACCGCGACGTCGACATGGTCCAGGAACTGCGCGAGCCGCGCCGACTCGGCGGGGTCGAACAGGGCCGACGCCAGGTGGTGCGGGTAGCGGTCGGGGTGGCGCAGCACGTACAGCGACGCCCCGGCGGCGTCGGCGGCGCGCTCGGCGATGACGTCGGTCATCTTCTCGAGGCCGCCGCCGTGCACGGCGAGAAAGCCGAAGCGCGAGCGCAACCGGCTGACCTCGACCATGCCGGGTTCGCCCAGCAACTCCGAAAGCGACTGTGGCGCAGGCCCTGTGGCGGAAGTGGGGCGCTGCCAGCGTGCGGGATCCCAGAGGTGCAGAAACGAGATCCAGCGCTGCGGCAGGCCGTGGTGGACGGCCCCGTCGATGATGCGCGGCAGGTAGCCCGGGCGCGGTGGACCGGGAACCACGCGGTGGTCGATGTACACCCAGGCGGGCGAGGGGCCGTCGTCGGTGACCACGGTCAGCCGGTCGCGTCGGTAGCGCACGGGCACGCCCTCCGCGCCGTCGAGTGCGGCCAGGTCGGTGTCGGAGACCTGCCAGAGCACCCCGTGCACACGGCTGCCGGACAGGGGTTCGATGGTGGCGACGCCGCGCTGGTTGATCAGCCAGTCGTGATCGGAGAGCACCGCCGGCCGCGGGTCGGCCGCGTCGGGACAGCGCAGCGCCATCTGCCTGACGCACAGGTTCGATCCGTATGCGAAGTAAGGATGCCGCCGGGCCGGCATCTAGCCGGCCACCGTCAGCCAGATCAGCACCACGTTGAGCAGACTAACCATCACCGCGACCGCCCACCCGATAACGGTGGTGACGGGATGGTTGGCGTCGCTGCCCATCAGCCGGCGGTCGCTGGTGAGCCTGATCAGGGGAAGCACCGCAAACGGTATCCCGAACGACAGCACGACCTGCGAGAGCACCAGCGCGCGGGTGGGGTCGAACCCGAGCGCCAGGATCGCCAGCGCGGGGCACAGTGTCACCAGGCGGCGCACCACCATGGGCACCGATCGGTGCAGCAACCCCTGCATGATCATGGCGCCGGCATAGGCGCCCACCGACGACGACGCGAGCCCCGAGGCGAGCAAGCCGATCGCGAACAGCGCCGCGATCGCCGGCCCCAGGGTTTCGTGGATGGCGGAGTAGGCGCCGTCGATGGACACGGTGATGTAGCGATGTTGCAGGTTGATCGCGGCGACCAGCAGCATCGCCGCGTTCACCGTCCCGGCCACCGCCATCGCCAGCACCACGTCGACGCGGGTGACGCGCAGCAGCATGGTCCGCCGCGGGCCCTTGTCGGGGTGGCCGTGCCGGTCGAGGGCCAGGCCGGAGTGCAGATACACCGCATGCGGCATCACCGTCGCGCCCAGGATCGCGGCGGCCAGCAGTACGCTTTCGCTGCCCCGGAAGCGCGGCAGCAGCCCCCCGATGACGTCGCCGGGCGGGGGCGTCTTGACGAAGAAGCTCGCCGCGAAGCCGATCGCGATCACCAGCAGCAAACCCGTGATCACCCGCTCGAAGAGAATCTGGCCGCGGCGGTCCTGGATCGCCAGCAACAGCAGGGACACGACTCCGGTGACGATCCCGCCGATCAGCAGCGGCAGGCCGAACAGGATGCGCAAGGCGATGGCGCCGCCGATGACTTCCGCGGCGTCGGTGGCAACCGCGACGAGCTCGGCCTGGATCCAGTAGACCAGCCGCGCCGGATTGCTCATCCGCCTGCCGAGCGTGGCGGGCAGTGACCGACCGGTCACCAGCCCGAGTTTCGCCGACAGGTACTGCACCAGTCCCGCCAGCACGTTGGCCACCACGATGACCCACAGCAGCAGGTAGCCGAACTGCGCGCCGGCGCTGACGTTGGCGGCGACGTTGCCGGGATCGACGTAGGCGATGGCGGCGACGAACGCCGGGCCGAGCAGATACCAGCTTGTCTTGAGCCCGGACTGGGTGCCCTGCGCCAACGTGCCGATCCCTCGATTCAGTTTCCCGAATAAAAAAGTGAGGGTAACCGAAGACGCCGGCGCCCGGTCACACCCGGGCCCGGCGTTCGGATTCCGTCCCGCGAGCGTGACGCTGTGGCGGGATCCGGTGCCCGGACCGCACCGCAGCGTTACGCCCGCGACGGCCGGCGCCGGTTCGAGACGACACCCGGCCTGCCCCGCCTCACCCGGGGACGTAGAGGCCTTTGCCCGTGACCAGCGGCAAGTCCAGCGTGGTGCGGATACCTGCCGGCGCGGCGACCACCGCGGGGATCGCGTTGACGACCCGCATCGCGGTGGCGACCAGCCCGGCGTGGTTGTGGTCGCCGAGGCGGCTGCCCAGGCAGACGTCGACGGCGTAGGAGGGTTCGCCGGTGATCTCGATGCGGTAGGAGCCGCCGGGCTGTGCGGGCTGCGGCCAGTCGGGGCACAGGTCCTCGCGCAGCCGGGTCACGTGCTCGAGGACGACGACGGGGTCGCCGTTGACCATTCCGAACACCTCGAAGCGCAGCGCCGCGGCGGTGCCCTTGGCGATGTGACCCGAGGCGATGTCGAAGTCCGCGGGCGCCGGTTCGCGGACGTAGACCTCGGCCACCTCGTCGAGCGTGACCCCCAGGCCCGCCGCCAACTGCCGCACCACCGATCCCCACGCCATGCTCAGCACGCCGGTCTGCAGCAGCATCGGGATCTCGTCGAGCGACTTGCCGAAGCCCATCACGTCGAACATGACGGTGTGGCTGTCGTAGGTGGCATAGTCGACGATCTCCATGCAGCGGATCTGCTGGATGTTCTGGCAGGTGCCCGCGAGGGCCAGCGGCAGCAGGTCGTTGGCGAAGCCCGGGTCGATGCCGTTGACGAACAGGCTCGAATTGCCCTCCCGCGCAGCCTCTTCCAGGGGGTTGATGAGCTCGTCGGGGATCACCTGCCACGGGTATTGCAGAAAGACCGGACCGCTGCCCACCACGTTGACCCCCGCCGCCAGGATGCGCCGGTAGTCGTCGAGGGCCTCCATCAGCCGGTTGTCCGCCAGCGCGGTGTAGACGGCGCACCGCGGGCCGGTGGCCAGCACCGCGTCCAGGTCGGTGCTGGCCAGCACGCCGGTCGGTTCCGTCAGGCCGGCAAGTTCCGCCGCGTCCTTGCCGGATTTCGCCTCCGAGGACACCCAGACACCGGTGAGCTCGAACTGCGGATTGGTGATCAGCGCCTTCAGCGCGTGGACGCCGACGTTGCCGGTGCCGAGTTGGACGACGGGGATTGCCATGGCTGCTCCTCTAGAGGTCGGGGGACTCACAGGTCGGGGACGGGGATGTCGAGATTGGGGTAGGTGAGACCGCCGTCGACCTCCAGCGTCTTGCCGGTCAGGAAGCTGCCGGCCGGCGACGCCAAATAGACTGCCGCGGCGGCGATGTCGGCCGTGTCACCCAGGCGGCGCATCGGTGTCGCCTTCTCCATCGGTGCACGCAGCTCGTCGTTGGAGGCCACCACGTCCAGCGCGGAGGTCAGGATCGAGCCCGGCGCGATGGCGTTGACCCGGATGCGGGGGCACAGGTCCAGCGCGGACAGCCGCGTGTAGTGGGACAGGGCGGCCTTGGCGGTGCCGTAGGCCGCGAACCCCCGCCCGGCCAGGCGCCCCATCGTGGAGGTGATGTTGATGATGCTGCCGCCGCCGGAGTGCTCGAGCATCAGCGGCGCCGCCGCGACGGTCAGGGCGTGCGCGGTGGCGACGTTGAAGGTGAACGCGTCCTTGAGGTCCTTGGTGGAGGTGGTCAGCAGCGTGTTGGGCATGGTCCCGCCGACGTTGTTGACCGCGATGTCCAGGCGTCCGAAAGCCTCGACGGCCTGAGCGGCCAGTTGCGCGGTGGCCTCCGGGTGGGCCAGGTCGGCGGCGACGGTGTGCGCGCGGCGGCCGGTGGCCCGGACCTGCTCGGCGACGGCGTCTAGTTGGGACTGGGTGCGCGACGCGATGAGGACGTCGGCGCCGGCTTCGGCGAAAGCCACGGCGATGGCTGCACCGATGCCGCGCCCGCCACCGGTGATGACGGCGACTTTGTCGTCGAGGCGGAACCTGTCAAGGATCATTGCGGCCTTTCTTTGTTGAGTTGTGGGCCGAAACGGCAGCAAGCCCCGCCGCCCCGGCGAAGGTCTTTTCTGGAACAGGTTCTAGTTTTGCACACGGGCGCGGTGATGTGACGTGGGCCATAGGGTGGGCGCGGCACCCGGGGCGTGCCGGTGGGGTCCGTCGTCGGCAGCAACCGACGTTTGCTCACCGTTAACCTTTGTCCTGTTAGCTTCGGCCCTGCGAGGAAGACGGCTGGTTAGCGGGCCGCGGCTGCGTGCGGCGGCGATCACCTTCCATCTCTACCGTGAGGATTTGAATGAAACTCAACCGATTTGGCGCCCCGCTGGGTGTCCTGGCCGCCGCGGCGCTGGTCGTGTCGGGATGCGGCAGCGACAACAACTCCAACGCGGGCCACGCGACTGCGGGCCAGTCGTCAGCGAACGTGAGCTGCGGCGGAAAGAAGGCGCTGAAGGCGAGCGGATCGACGGCACAGGCCAACGCGATGACCCGCTTCGTCAACGCGTTCGAACAGGCGTGCCCCGGTCAGACCCTGAACTACACGCCCAACGGCTCGGGCGCCGGCATCACCGAGTTCACGGGCAACCAAACGGATTTCGGCGGCTCCGACTCGCCGTTGGCCAAGCAGGAATACGGCAAGGCACAGCAGCGCTGCGGCTCGCCGGCGTGGGACCTGCCGACGGTGTTCGGCCCGATCGCGATCACCTACAACGTCAAGGGCCTCGGTTCGCTCAATCTCGACGGCCCGACCGCGGCGAAAATCTTCAACGGCGCCATCACCACCTGGAACGACCCGGCGATCCAGAAGCTGAACGCCGGCGCCGACCTGCCGGCCGAGCCGATCCACGTGGTGTTCCGCAACGACCAGTCGGGGACCACCGACAACTTCCAGGAATACCTCGACGCGGCGTCCGACGGCGCGTGGGGCAAGGGCGCCGGCAAGGCGTTCAACGGCGGCGTCGGCGAGGGCGCCAAGGGCAACGACGGCACCTCGGCGGCGATCAAGGCCACCGAGGGATCGATCACCTACAACGAGTGGTCGTTCGCCCAGGCCCAGAAGCTGAACATGGCCAAGATCGTCACCTCGGCCGGTCCGGACCCGGTGGCGATCAGCGCCGACTCGGTCGGCAAGACGATCTCCGGGGCCACCATCAAGGGGCAGGGCAACGACATGGTGATCGACACGCTGTCGTTCTACAAGCCGACCCAGGCCGGCTCCTATCCGATCGTCCTGGCCACCTATGAGGTCGTCTGCTCGAAGTATCCCGACGCGCAGGTCGGCACGGCGGTGAAGGCATTCCTGCAAAGCACCATCGGTGCAGGGCAGAATGGGCTGGCCAACAACGGATACATCCCCATCCCCGACGCGTTCAAGTCCAGGCTGTCGACGTCGGTGAACGCCATCAGCTGACCCGGGACGTAGATGACACGAGCAACGGTCTCCACCCCCCCGAGCCGTCAGTCCGCTGCGCTGGCGGCGGTCGACACCCGCGCGGGGCGGCGCGGCGACCGGCTGTTCAAGTCGCTCGCCGTGGCCGCCGGCGTGACGATCGTCGTCGCGATCGCGCTGATCGCGGTGTTCCTGCTGCTTCGCGCCGTCCCGTCGCTGCGCGCCAACCACGCGAACTTCTTCACCAGCGCCGACTTCAGCACCACCAACCCCAACAAGCTGGCGTTCGGGATCCGCGACCTGTTCATGGTCACGGTGCTGAGCTCGATCAGCGCGCTGGTCCTGGCCGTCCCGATCGCGGTCGGCATCGCGGTGTTCCTCACCCAGTACGCGCCGGCGCGGCTGTCCCGCCCGTTCGGCGCGATGGTGGATCTGCTGGCCGCGGTGCCGTCGATCATCTTCGGGTTGTGGGGAATCTTCGTGCTGGCGCCTCAGCTCCAGCCGATCGCGACGTTCCTCAACCGCAACCTCGGGTGGATATTCCTGTTCAAGCACGGCAACGTGTCGCTGGCCGGGGGTGGCACCATCTTCACCGCCGGCATCGTGCTCTCGGTGATGATCCTGCCGATCATCACCTCGGTGTCGCGGGAGGTGTTCCGCCAGACGCCGGGCATCCAGAAGGAAGCCGCCCAGGCGCTCGGCGCCACGAAGTGGGAGGTGGTGCGGATGACCGTGCTGCCGTTCGGGCGCAGCGGCGTCATCGCGGCGTCGATGCTCGGCCTGGGCCGGGCGCTGGGGGAGACCGTGGCGATGCTGATCATCCTGCGGTCGGCCGCCCAACCGGGACAGTGGTCGCTGTTCGACGGTGGCTACACGTTCGCGTCCAAGATCGCGTCCGCGGCGGCCGAGTTCAGCCAGGCGCTGCCCACCGGCGCCTACATCGCCGCGGGTTTCGCGCTGTTCGTCCTGACCTTCATCGTCAACGCGCTCGCCCGCGCGATCGCCGGCGGGAAGGTCAACGGATGACCCCGGAGCGGGCGCTCATGACCCGCGCCGGCGACGATGCAGCGCGAAGCGATGAGGAGGAGCGGCGCTCATGACCATCGACGCGTTCGACCGCCCGGTCAAGGCGGAGGTGTTTCACCGGCTGAGCCTGCGGCGGCGGATCACCAACAACGTCGCCACCGCGTTCTTCCTCGTCTCGTTCGTCACGGCGCTGGTGCCGCTGCTGTGGGTGCTCTCGGTGGTGGTCTCGCGGGGCTGGTACGCGGTCACCCGGTCGGGCTGGTGGACGCACTCGTTGCGCGGTGTGCTGCCCGAACAGTTCGACGGCGGGATCTACCACGCGCTCTACGGGACGCTGGTGCAAGCGGGGGTGGCCGCCGTCCTGTCCGTGCCGCTGGGCCTGATGGTCGCGGTCTACCTGGTGGAATACAGTTCCAGCCGGCTGGTACGGGTGACGACGTTCATGGTCGACGTGCTGGCCGGGATCCCGTCGATCGTGGCGGCGCTGTTCGTCTTCAGCCTCTGGATCGTGACCCTGGGCTTCCAGCAGAGCTCCTTCGCCGTGTCGCTCGCGCTGGTGCTGCTGATGCTGCCGGTGGTGGTGCGCTCCGCCGAGGAGATGCTCAGGCTGGTGCCCGACGACCTGCGCGAGGCCAGCTACGCGCTGGGTGTCACCAAGTGGAAGACCATCGTGCGGATCGTCTTCCCGATCGCGATGCCCGGCATCGTCTCGGGTGTGCTCCTGTCGGTTGCCCGCGTCGTCGGCGAGACCGCGCCGGTGCTGGTGCTCGTCGGGTACAGCCGCTCGATCAACTTCGACGTCCTGCACGGCAACATGGCCTCGCTGCCGCTGCTCATCTACACCGAGCTCACCAACCCCGAACACGCCGGTTACCTGCGCATCTGGGGTGCGGCGCTGAGCCTGATCATCATCGTGGGTGTGATCAACCTGATCGCCGCGGCGGCCCGCTTCGTCGCGAACCGGCGCGGCTGAAGCGGGCGCGTCAGGACTTCGAGGCGGCCCGCGCGCGGGATTTCTTGGCGGGCGCCTTTTTCGCGGGGGTCTTCTTGGCGGGGGCCTTTTTCGCCGGTGCCTTCTTCGCCGGCGCTCTGCCGTCGCCGCCGCCGGCGCGCGCCTTCACGCTGGCCTCCAGCTTGGCGAGCAGATCCGAGACGTCTTCGGTCTCGTCGAGCTCCTTGGGCTGCTCCTCGGTGGTGAACGCCTCCCCGCCTTCGAGCTTGGCGTCGATGAGCTCCTGTAGCTGCTCCTGGTAGCTGTCGTGGAAGCGGTCCGGATTGAACTCCTCGGCCATCGACTCCACGACCTGCCCGGCCATCTTGAGCTCCGCGGGCTTGATCTCGACCTCCTTGTCGAGCACCGGAAAGTCGGGATCGCGGATCTCGTCGGGCCACAACAGGGTGTGGATCACCATCACGTCGCGCTTGCCGAAATCCTTGACGCGCAACGCGGCCAGCCGGGTCTTGTTGCGCAGCGTGAAGTGGACGATCGCCATCCGTTCGGTCTGGGCGAGCGTCTTGGCAAGCAGCACATAGGATTTCGACGACTTCGAGTCCGGCTCGAGGAAGTAGCTGCGATCGAACATCATCGGGTCGACCTCGCTGGCCGGCACGAACTCGAGCACCTCGATCTCGCGGCTGCGTTCCTCGGGCAGGGTGGCGATGTCGTCGTCGGTGATCACCACCATCTGCCCGTCGTCGGACTCGTAGGCGCGGGCGAGGTCGCCGTATTCGACCACCTCGCCGCACACCTCGCACACGCGCTTGTACCGGACGCGGCCGTTGTCCTTGGCGTGCACCTGATGGAACTTGATGTCGTGGTCTTCGGTGGCGCTGTACACCTTGACCGGCACGTTGACCAGACCGAACGCGATCGAGCCCTTCCAGATGGAGCGCATGTAAGTCAGTATGCCCACACAGTTGGGCCGCTAACAGCGCGCCGGGCCGGGCTAGCTGCGATTTGCCGCCGCGTCGAGTGCGGCGCGGTCGGGCAGGTCCGCCCCGGGCCGGCCGATGGTGAGCGCCGACGACAGGGCGGCCGCGTGCAGCGCGGTGGTCAGCGCGTCGAGCCCGATCGAGCGGAGGTCGGCCCGCCGGCCGGCACCCAGCAGACCCAGCCCCCACAGCGCGTCGAGCAGGCCGACGGTGAAGGCGTCGCCGGCGCCCACGGTGTCCACCACCTGGACCGGCCGGGCTGCCACCCGGGCCTCGCCGGCCGCACACAACGCCAGTGCGCCCCGCTCGCCCATCGTCACGGCGACGATCGCGGGTCCCGCGGCCAGCCAGCCGCGGGCGGTCTGCTCCGGCTCGTGGCCGGGTTCGATCCAGCGCAGGTCCTCGTCGCTGACCTTGACCACGTCGCTGCGCTCGACGGCGCGCTCGATGCGTTCGCGGGCCAGCGCCCGGTCCTCGATCAGGGACGGCCGCACGTTGGGGTCGAAGCTGACCGTCGCCGACACCCGGTAGGCGTCCAGCAGCGCCGCGACCGCCAGGCAGCCCGGCTCCCGCACGGCGGCGATGGATCCGGTGTGCACCAGCAGCGGCGGCTCCACCTCGGGGGTGCCGGACAGCCGCCAGTCCAGGTCGAAGGCGTAGGCGGCGGACCCGTCGGCGCCGATCGTGGCCACCGAGCTCGGCGTCCGGGTGGCGGAGATGCTACCTGGAACCAGTTGTGCCCCAGAGGCGTTCAGGTATGCGGCGATGCGCTGTCCCGAATCGTCGTCGCCGATGTGGGTGAGGAAATCGACATCGTGACCCAGCCGGGCGAGCCCGACCGCGACGTTGAGGGGGCTGCCGCCGACATGGTCGGTGGTGCCCCGGTGCTTGACGATGTCGATCAGCGCCTCGCCGACCACCAGTCCGCGGCTCATGCCCGCACTCCCTTCACCAACCCTTCCAGGGTCGCCCGCGCGCCGTGGGTGTGCAACGAGTCCAGCGCCCGGCGGTAGGCCTCGGCGAAGCGGGGCGCCCGCGGCAGGTCGCCGAACACCGCCGGGTTCTCCAGGAAGGCGCCGGGACGTTCCCACTCCGAGCGGGCGGCGGGCACCAGCGAATCGGCCAGGTTGTCGACGACCTCGATCGGTTCGCCGTCTTCGTCGACCGCCTCGGCGTAGCGCGCCCAGCTCGCCACCGCCGCCGACGCGAGCCGGACGGGCCCGCCGGTGCGCAGGTTGGCGCGGATCACCGGAAGCAGCCAGGCCGGGATGCGGTCCGAGGAGTAGGCGCACAACCGGGCCACCGTGTCGGCGACGCCGGGGTTGGCGAACCGCTCGACGAGTTCCCGGCTGTAGGCGGCCAAGTCGATGCCGGGAACCGGCGCCAACGTGGGGATCGCCTCGGAATCGAAGTAGGCGCAGAGGAATTCGGCCAGCAACGGGTCGCGCGCCGCGTCGTGCACCATGCGGTACCCGCACAGCCACGCGAAGTAGCACAGGCACTGGTGCCCGGCGTTGAGCAGCCGCAGCTTCATCGCCTCGTACGGGGCGACGTCGTCGACCAGCAGCACACCCGCCTCCTCCAGTGGCGGTCTGCCGGCGGCGAAGTCGTCCTCGAGCACCCAGGCGGCGAAGGACTCGGCCGCCACCGGCCACCGATCGGCGACACCGAAGTCGCGTTCCACACCGGCCACGAGGCCGGGGGTGGTGACCGGGGTGATGCGGTCCACCATCGAGCAGGGGAACCGGACGTGGTCGTCCACCCAGCCGACCACGCCCGGATGCAACAGTTGCACATGCTCGACGACGGCGCACCGGGCCACCTCGCCGTTGTGCTCGATGTTGTCGCACGACACGATCGTCGGCGCGCCGATGCCGCGGTCGCGGCGGCGCACCAGGGCCTCGACGATCAGGCCGAACACCGACGCGCGGTCCCGGACCCGGTAGCCGCCTTCGGTGATGGTCAGCGTGATGACGCGCGTCGCCGGTGCGGCGAGCAGTTCGACCGCCGCCGCGGGGTCGTCGGGCACGTAGCGGTAGTCGACGATCGAGCCGATGACGCGTGCATCGCGACTGCCGTCGGGGTGCTCGGAGATCAGGGTGTAGAGGCCGTCCTGGGCGGCCAGTACGTCCCGCATGCGGCGGTCCGCCGGCAGCACCCCCAGTCCGCGGATACCCCACTCGCGGGCCAGCCCCCGCCGCAGCAGCCGGTCGACGTACATCGCCTGATGCGCGCGGTGAAAGTTGCCGACACCGAAGTGCGCGATGCCGGTCCCGACGCCGTCCCGGTCGTAGCCCGGCGTCGCGATCGGCAGGCGCGGCAGGGTGGCGCTGTTCAGGCGAACCACCACATCGACGGTACCGGGTTGCACCACCCGGCAAGTACGTTGACACCATGGGGTCCACGGCGCGGGCGCAGGTGAAGCTGACCAACGCCGACAAGGTGCTGTACCCGGCCACCGCTACCACCAAGGGCGACGTGTTCGACTACTACACGCGCATCGCCGAGGTGATGATCCCGCACATCGCCGCGCGCCCCGCCACCCGCAAACGCTGGCCCAACGGCGTCGACGAGGACTCGTTCTTCGAGAAGCAGCTGGCCTCCTCGGCGCCGGACTGGCTGCCCCGCGGCAGCGTCACGCACCGGTCCGGGACGACGACCTACCCGATCATCGACAGCCCGGACGGGTTGGCCTGGATCGCGCAGCAGGCGGCGCTGGAGGTGCACGTGCCGCAGTGGCGGTTCGTCGCCGAGTGGACCCGCAGCAGGGCCGAGGAGCTCAAACCGGGGCCGGCCACCCGGCTGGTGTTCGACCTCGACCCGGGCGAGGGCGTGACGATGGCGCAGCTGGCCGAGGTGGCCCGTGCCGTCCGCGACCTGATCGCCGATATCGGACTGACCACCTTCCCGCTCACCAGCGGCAGCAAGGGGCTGCACCTTTACGCGCCGCTGGCCGAGCCGGTCAGCAGCCGGGGCGCCTCGGTGCTGGCCAAACGCGTTGCGCAGCAACTGGAAAAGGCGATGCCGAAGCTCGTCACGGCCACCATGACCAAGAGCCTGCGCGCGGGAAAGGTGTTCTTGGACTGGAGCCAGAACAACGGGGCGAAAACCACGATCGCGCCCTATTCGCTGCGCGGCCGGCGGCATCCGACGGTCGCGGCGCCGCGCACCTGGGAGGAACTCGACGACCCCGCGCTGACCCAGCTGCGCTACGACGAAGTCCTGGCCCGCGTCGAGCGTGACGGCGACCTGCTTGCCCCGCTCGACGCCGATGCGCCCGTATCGGATCGGCTGGCCAGATACCGCAGCATGCGCGACGCCGCCAAGACTCCCGAGCCCGTTCCGGCCGCCGAACCCGCTACCGGGCAGGGCAACGCGTTCGTCATCCAGGAGCACCACGCCCGCCGGCTGCACTACGACTTCCGGCTGGAGCGAGACGGGGTGCTGGTGTCGTGGGCGGTGCCCAAGAACCTGCCCGAGACGACGTCGGTGAACCACCTGGCGGTGCACACCGAGGACCATCCGCTCGAGTACGGCGGTTTCGAGGGCGTCATCCCCAAGGGGGAGTACGGGGCCGGCAAGGTGATCATCTGGGACTCGGGGACCTACGAGGCCGAGAAGTTCCGGGTTGACGCTGAAAAAGGGGAGGTGATCGTCAACCTGCACGGCGGCCGGATCTCGGGGCGCTATGCGCTGATTCAGACCAACGGCGACCAGTGGCTGGCGCACCGGATGAAGGACCAGAAGTCCTTCGACTTCGACGCGATCGCCCCCATGCTCGCGACGCACGGCTCGGTGGCGGCGTACCCGGCCGGCCAGTGGGCCTTCGAAGGCAAATGGGACGGCTACCGCCTGCTACTCGAGGCCGACCAAGGCACGTTGCGGCTGCGATCCCGCCGCGGTCGCGACGTCACCGCCGAATATCCTCAATTCGCCTCCCTGGCCGCGGATCTGGCCGACCATCACGTGGTCCTCGACGGCGAGGCCGTCGTTCTGGACACCTCCGGTGTGCCCAGCTTCCACGCGATGCAGAACCGCGGCCGCGGCGCCCACGTGGAGTTCTGGGCCTTCGATCTGCTCTACCTGGACGGCCGGTCGCTGTTGCGGGCCCGCTATGAGGACCGGCGCAAACTGCTGGAGACGCTGGGCGGCGGCACCAACCTCGTCGTTCCGGAACTGTTGCCCGGCAACGGCAAGCGGGCCCTGGAGTACTCCGCCGCACACGGCTGGGAGGGTGTGGTGGCCAAGCGGCGCGACTCCACCTACCAGCCGGGCCGGCGGTCGGCGTCGTGGGTCAAGGACAAGCACTGGAACACACAGGAAGTCGTCATCGGCGGCTGGAAGGCCGGGGCGGGCGGGCGCGGCAGCGGCATCGGTTCGCTGCTGATGGGCATCCCCGGTGCCGACGGCCTGCGTTTCGCCGGGAAGGTCGGAACCGGTTTCACCGAGCGCGATCTGGCGAGCCTGAAGCAGACGCTGGCGCCGCTGCACACCGCCGCGTCGCCGTTCAGTCCGCCGTTGCCGCGCAGCGAGGCCAGGGGGGTGACGTTCGTCGAGCCGGTGCTCGTGGGCGAGGTGCGCTACAGCGAGTGGACCCCCGATGACCGGCTGCGCCAGACGAGTTGGCGTGGCCTGCGGCCGGACAAGGAACCGAGTGAGGTGGTGCGGGAATGAAATGGGTGACTTACCAAGACGACGACGGCATACGCGCCGGGGTCGTGTCGGATGACAGCATCCACGCGATGCCGGCGGGGGTGACGCTGCTCGAGCTGGTCGGGCGTGGCGCCGACGGCTTGCGGCACGCCGGCGAGGAGGCGCTGCGTTCGCCGGCGGCGGTCATCCCGGTGGCCGAGGCGCGGCTCATGGCGCCGATCCCGCGCCCGCCATCGATCCGCGACACGCTGTGCTTCCTCGACCACATGCGCAACTGCCAGGCCGCGCTGGGCGCCGGGCGGGCGCTCGCCGACACCTGGTACCGCGTTCCGGCGTTCTACTTCGCCTGCCCGGCAACCGTTCTGGGGCCCTACGACGACGTGCCGACGGCCCCCGGGTGCGCCTGGCAGGACTTCGAGCTGGAGATCGCCGCGGTCATCGGCGCCGGGGGTAAGGACCTGACCATCGAGCAGGCCGAGCAGGCCATCATCGGCTACACGATCTTCAACGACTGGTCCGCGCGCGACCTGCAGCAGCTGGAGAGCCAGCTGGCGATCGGGCAGGGCAAGGGCAAGGACAGCGGGGTGACGCTGGGCCCGTATCTGGTGACGCCCGACGAGCTCGACCCGTTCCGCGACCCCTCCCGTCCCGGCCGGCTCGACCTGAAGGTGACCGCCCTGGTCAACGACAAGGTGATCGGTTCGGGGTCCACCGCCCAGATGGACTGGACCTTCGCAGAGGTCATCTCCTACGTGTCGCGCGGCGTGATGCTCGCCCCCGGCGACGTCATCGGCTCCGGCACCGTGCCCACCTGCACGCTGGTCGAACACCTCAATCCGGCTGCGCTGGAATCGTTTCCGGGTTGGCTGCACGACGGCGACGTCGTCACCCTGCGGGTGCAGGGACTGGGGGAGACGCGGCAGACCGTCCGCGCCGGCGCGCCGCCGCATCCCCTGCCCGCGCGGCCCAATCCGGATGCCGCGCCCGCCCCACGTCGCGTCAACCCCGCCCCGGCGAAGGTGCCCTACACCCGCGGGCTGCACCAGGTCGCCGAGAAGGTGTGGGCCTGGACGCTGCCGGACGGCGGCTACGGGTGGAGCAACGCCGGCCTGGTCGCCGGCGACGGCGCGTCGTTGCTGGTGGACACGCTGTTCGACCTGGCGCTGACCCGCGAGATGCTCTCCGCCATGCGGCCCTTCACCGACCGCGCGCCCATCACGGATGCGCTGATCACCCACTCCAACGGCGACCACACCCACGGCAACCAGCTGCTCGACCCGTCGGTGCGGATCATCGCCGCCGCGGGCACCGCAGAGGAGATCGCGCACGGAATGGCTCCGGAGATGCTGGCCATGGCCCAGACCGCCAACCTCGGCCCGGCCGCGACTCCCTACGCGCGAGACCGGTTCGGGCACTTCGACTTCAGCGGCATCACGGTATGCAACGCAGACCTGACGTTCGACCGCGAGTTGACCATCGACGTCGGCGGCCGGCGGGTGGACCTGCTCAACCTCGGTCCGGCCCACACCGCCGCGGACTCGGTGGTGCACGTGCCCGACGCCGGCGTGCTGTTCGGCGGGGACCTGTTGTTCATCGGCTGCACGCCGATCGTGTGGGCGGGCCCGATCGCCAACTGGGTCGCGGCGTGCGACGCGATGATCGCGCTGGATGCGCCGGTCGTGGTGCCCGGCCACGGCCCGGTCACCGACCCGGACGGCATCCGCGCCGTGCGCGGCTATCTCACGCACGTCGCCGAGCAGGCCGAGGCCGCCCACCGCAGGGGACTGTCGTGGGCCGAGGCCGCCGACACCATCGATCTCGGCGAGTACGCGACCTGGCTGGACGCCGAGCGCGTCGTCGTCAACGTCTACCAGCATTACCGCGAACTCGACCCCGAGACCCCGGCGCTGGAAGTGATGGCGCTGCTGGTGATGCAGGCCGAGTGGCTGGCCAAGCGGTCGGCGTGAGCGCGAAAGTGCAACCGGCTACCCGCTTCCCGAGAAGAAGCGCCGGCAGGTGCACTTTCGCGGCTCGGGCCCGCGCGGATCAGCGGCCGCGTCCCCTACGGTTTGCCTATGCCCGCTGTGGAACTCGACACCCTCGAAGACAACATCGCCTGCCTCACCCTCAACCGTCCCGAACGCCTCAACGCCATCGACGGTGCGCTGATCGACGGCGTGGACGACGCCTTGACCGCGCTCGGCGGCGGCGAATTCCGGGCGGCAATCCTGACCGGTGCGGGACGGGGGTTCTGCGCCGGAGCCGACCTGAGCGGCACCGGCGAGCCGTGGACCAGGCCCGGGCCGACCACGCCGCCGTTCAAGGTCAACTATGACGCGCAGGTCCGGCTGGCCGACCTGTTCACCCGCCTCTACGAGCTGCCCATCCCGGTGATCGCCGCGGTCAACGGCGTCGCGGTCGGCGGTGGGTTGGCGTTCGCGCTGGTCTGCGACGTGCGGGTCGCCTCCGAGCATGCCCGGTTTGGGTCGGCGTTCATCAAGGCCGGCTTCTCCTCGATGGACATGGGCACCAGCTACCTGCTGCCCAAGATCGTCGGCGCCGGGGTGGCCCGGGAACTCATGCTGACCGGCCGCATCATCGACGCCGCCGAGGCGTACCGGATCAAGCTGGTGCACGAGGTGGTGGCCCCGGACGGCCTGATGCCGGCCGCGCTCGAGGTGGCGCGCGCGATCGCCGCGAACAACGCCTACGGCGTCTGGCAGACCAAGATCGGCCTCAACGCCGCACTGGACGCGCCCAGCCTGCGGCATGCGATCGAGCTGGAGAACCGCACGCAGATCCTGAGCGGATTCACCAACAACCCGGTCGAGGCCGCGATGGCGCACCGGGAGAAGCGGGCCCCGAAGTGGGATCCGCTCTGACCGCCGCGGTCTTGATGGCGGCGGGCAGCCGCTAGAGTTTCGCGATCACGTTCTCGGCGAACATCTCCAGGTTGCGGATCTTGGTGTCCAGCGGCTCGGTGTCGTTGCCCTTGATGTAGGGGATGCGGAAGCCCACGATGACGTCGGTGACGCCCTTGTCCTCGAGCCGCTTGATGCCGTCCGCGGTGTAGGCGTCGGCCGAGATGACGTGGATCTCGAATGGACCGGTTTTGCCCGCTTCTTCCCGGTACCGCTGGAGCTTGGCGATGAGGCCGTCGAGTTCCTCGGGGTCTCCGCCGCCGTGCATCCAGCCGTCCAGCCGCGCGGCGCGCCGCAGCGCCGCGTCGGCGTGGCCGCCGATGAGGACCGGGATCGGCTGGGTGGGCGCCGGGGTCATCTTGGTCTTGGGAATGTCGTAGAACTCGCCGTGAAACTCGAAGTACTCGCCGCTGGTGAGGCCCTGGATGATCTCGATGCACTCGTCCATCCGCTTGCCCCGCTTGGCGAACGGGACGCCCATCAGCTCGTAGTCCTCGGGCCACGGGCTGGTACCCACCCCGAATCCCACGCGGTTGTCGGTCATCGCGGCCAGCGAACCGATCTGTTTGGCGACCAGGGCGGGCGGGCGGATCGGCAGTTTGAGGACAAAGAAGTTGAACCGCAGCGTCGACGTCACCGCACCCAACGCCGACGTCAGTACGAATGTTTCGATGAACTCCTTGCCGTCGAGGAACTCGCGGTTCCCGTCGGGCGTATACGGATATTTCGAGTCGGACTCAAACGGATAGGCGATGCTGTCGGCTATCGTCATCGCGTTGTAGCCGGCCGCCTCGGCGGCCTGGGCCAGGGGGATGTAGTACCGGAAGTCGGTCATCGCCTCCGCGTAGGTGAACCGCACGTCATCTGCCTTCCTGCAACGGGTCGTCACACGACATTAGAACGTGTTCTAGTTTGACCCCGCCCCGGGGCGCAGCACAACCAGTCGCGGCTTACAGCTGGTTCTCGGGCCCGATGACCGCCCAGACGGTCTTGCCGGTTGCGGTGGGGGCGCTGCCCCACGCGCGGGACAACGCGTCGACGATCGCCAGGCCGGAGACGTCGATGCCCTCCTCGGGCGGCGGCAGCCGCACCGCGGGGGTGTTGCTGCCGTCGGACACCGCGATGGTGGCGGTGGCGCCGTCGCTCTCGACGCGCATCATCGGGACGCTGCCGGTGTGCTCGAGCACGTTCTCCACGAACACGTTGACCACCACCAGCGCGACCGGGATGAGCGGGGTCTGCGACCACTCGGTCAGCCACTCGCGGACCAGCCGGCGTGACTCCCGAAGGCTGGTCAGGTTGGCCGGCAGCTCGGCGTCGGCACGCCGGACGCTGCGCCGGGTCTGGCGCCCGAGTGCCCTGATCGCGCCCTTCTCGCTCGAATACACCGGCAGCAGGCGGGCCACGCCGCTGCGGTCGATCGCATCCCGATTGGCGCGCCGAGCGCACACCAGCACGATCGGGACATCGACCCGCGGGTGAAGCTGCCAGCGCGCGCCGATGAAGGCGGCCCACGCCGACTCCGTGGGCACTCGAAGCGCGGTCACGTCGAGAATGAGGGCGGACGGCTCGTCGAGGACGGTCCGCACGATGGTGTCGCGCAGCGCCGCGGAGTTGGCGGTGTCCAGCACGCCATCGACGGTCAGCACCGCGACCGACTGGTTCATCCGCCCGTCGATGATCAGCGAGCTCGGCGACTGAGCCAGCGCACTCACCGCAGCCACCCCCCCTTCGCACGTCAGAGCTTCATCGTGGCTGAAGCGCGGGCGCGACCCGGCGATCCGCGGGCACGCGTGTCCCGATTGTGATTGAAACGTGGGCGTTCTGGTGGTGTCGTTCTCTGCCATGGCTCTCCCCGCATCCCCCGTCGGCGAACTTCTCGAGCAACCAGGACGGCTGCGCGGATTCGCGGGCGCTCAAGCCGCCATCCATCAGGGGGTGTGCAGGACAGAAATCCCCCGGCCCCGCCCGTCCGGGACCTCGGCCGCTAGCGCGTTCGAACATGCCGTCTCGCCCAGGTCGCTCACCTCGGCGCCGCACCGCCGAACCCCCCGGCGGGTGCGTGGCCACCTCCCGATGAAAGGTGCTGGTTACCCCGCGGCGCTCCGTTGCTAAACCGGATCGCCGCGCCGGGTTCAGTTACCGCCGAGCGGGTACGGCGGCGCGCCGACCCCGGCGATCGAGTGGGTGCCCCAGGGGGTCTGCTCGGTGATCCGTGCCGGCGCGCTGCGCTCGCCCACGGTCAGGGTCGCCGTCTGTGCCCGCCTGAGCGCGTGGTCCGGCAGCGGCTCGGACGGGGAACCGAAAACCGTTCCCTGCCAGTGATATCGACCGTCGATGGGATCCAGCCGTCCGGCAAGCCGGACGCGTACGGGGTGCGGCGTGCCGGCGAGCATCAGCGTCGCCGCGCCGTCGTAGCTCTCCCGGTCCTCGCGTGGGGAGCCGATCGACAGGTTGAACGCCCGGGACACCGGCTGGGGCTGGACGGTCCGCACGTAGACGCGCTCGTTGAACACCTGTTGGCTGCTGCGCCGCACCTCGATGCGGGTCGCTCCGCTGTCCGTCAGGAGACGCACGCATTCGGCGACGTAGCGTGCCCGCGCGCCGGCGTCTTCTGCGCGGGACCCGCCCAGGACGAAATAGTTGGGGAAACCGTGCATGGCGACCCCGAAGTAGGGTTCCGTGCCGTCGGCCCAGCCGTGCCGCAGCGTCACGCCGCCGGCGCCGACGACGGTCGCACCGGCGCCCGGACCGGCGGGCGTGAATCCGGTGCCGTAGACGACGGCGTCGGCGGGGTGGTCGACGCCGTCGCGGGTGCGGACACCCGAGGCGGTGAGGGTGTCGATCGCCGAGCCCGCCAGGACAGGCCCGGACGTGCGGTGCGTCGCGCCCGGCCGGAGCCGGCGGCGTAGCCAGCGTCTGGCGCGGGTCGACGGAAGTGGCAGCTCGGGGACCGTCCGGCGCGGCGCGTGCGCGAAGACGGTGACCGACGCCGCCCGTCCCAGCCGTGCGATGTGGTGGCCGGCGACGGAGTCGGCGCCGACGAACGCGATGCGCTTGCCGGCCGGATCGAAGCCGGCGTCCCAGCTCGCGGCGGCAAACGACACCCCGCGGAACTGGTCTCGACCCGCCAGCTCCGGCACCCACGGGACCAGCAGGGCTTCGCGAGCGGCGATGACGACGCGGGCCCGCACCACCTCGCCGGAGGCCGCGTGCAGCGACCACGTGGCGCTCGCGTCGTCGAACACCGACCCGACAACGCGGCCGGCGTCGAGTTCGAGGACGTCGGTGACTCCGGCGGCCGTCAACTCCGCGGTGACGGCACCCGCGCCGACGACGACGACGCGGCGGTCGGGCTCGTGCGTCACAGAAACCTGGTGCGCCGCCATCCGCGGCGCGCCAGCGGACCGAACAGGCCCACCTCCGTCAGGAACGCGGCCAGCGGGGCGAAGCCCGACACCTGGACCTCGTGCCGGTGCCGGCTGCTGCGCGCGATCGCCTGTGCCCGCTTGGCGTCCAGACCCGTGCGGGCGTAGGGGATCGGGTTGGTGAACAGGTAGCGGAAGAAGTACCCGCCCAGCCCGTTGATGTTGGCCATGAACCATCTGTTGAACCGCGGCATCTCCTGCACCCGCTTGCGGGCGCCGTCGCGGGCGAACTGGATGTGGCGGGCCTCTTCGGTGACGTGAATGCGCATGAGCCGCTGGATGATCGGCTGCAATTCCGGATCGTCCATCATCTGCCGTTGCAGCGAGTCGAAGATCTCCTCGCCGATCAGGGCGGCCACCCACAGCATCGAGCCGTACTGGAAGGCCAGCGGCAAGGTGTTGATGATCATCCGCTGCAACCGCCGCGGGCGGACCGGCTTGGCGCCGATGCGTTCGATGGCCTTGCCGAACATCACCATGTGCCGCGTCTCGTCGCCCATCTCGGTCAGCTTGTAATGCGTCGAGGAGCTGGTGGGGTCCTCGTGCAGGATGGTGCGCAGCAACGACTGGTTGAGCATGTTCTCGAACCAGATGCCCGCCGACAACGTGTTGACCAACTCCTGGCGGGACAGCTCGATCTGTTGCCCGCGGGTCATCTCGTCCCACATCGGCGTGCCGTACAGGGACACGAATCGCGGTGGCAGATAGAACTTGTCGGGGTCCAGCGGTGCGTCCCAGTCGATGTCCACGACGGGTTCGTAGGACTTCTTGACCGAGCCTTTGAGCAACCGACCCGAGAACTCTTCCCGACTCGGTCCACCTGGCTTCACCGCAGTGGTCATCGCTGCTGTCCCTTCATCGGACCTTCAGACGGTACCCATGGTATCGGGTACTTGGAGTCCCCGACTAGCCCTTCGCGGTTTCGATTCGGTTGACTGACCCCGTGAGTCGGCACATCCACGTCATCGGCATCGGAGCCGGCGACCCCGGCTACGTGACCGTCCAGGCGATCGAAGCGCTCAACGACACGCAGGTGTTCTTCGCGATGGACAAGGGCGAACAGAAAAGCGACCTGGTGGCGCTGCGCCGGGAGATCTGCACGCGGTTCATCCGCGAGCCGGGCTACCGCTTCGTCGAGCTGGCCGACCCGAAGCGCGCCGCCGACGGCGAGTATCGGGATGCGGTGTCGGACTGGCATGCGGCCCGCACGCGCATCTGGGCGCAGGCCATCTCCGAGGAGCTGGGTGCCGACGGCGTCGGGGCCTTCCTGGCGTGGGGGGACCCGTCGCTGTACGACAGCACGCTGCGCATCCTCGAGGCGGTCGCGGTCGACGTCGAGTTCAGCTTCGACGTCATCCCGGGCATCACCGCCGTGCAGGCGCTGACCGCCCGGCACCGCATCCCGCTCAACGAGGTCGGCGAACCGGTCCTCATCACCACCGGTAGGCGGCTGCGCGAGCGCGGCATGTCGGGCTCGGCGGTGGTGATGCTCGACGGCGACTGCGCGTTCCAGGTGTGTCCCGCACACACCCGGATCTGGTGGGGTGCCTACCTCGGGACGGACGACGAGCTGCTGATGGCCGGGACCGTCGGCGAGGTCGGCGCGCGGATCGCGGCGTTGCGGGCGCAGGCCCGCGCACGGCACGGTTGGATCATGGACACCTATTTGCTCAGAGCGGCAGACTGAAGAAGCGCGGCGTCCCCCCGCAGTCGCTTTCGGCTCGCCGTCGTCGCGCCGCCGTCGCCGCGCCGCCGTCGCCGCGCCGAGAGTGCAACCGGCGACGTGCCTTCTCGGTGTTTCCGTCGTGGAATGCACCTTCGCGGAGTAGGGCAGACTGAAGAAGTGCCCGAACTGCCCGAGGTCGAAGCGCTGGTCGACCATCTGCGGCGCAACGCCGTCGGCCTGACGATAGGTCGCGTCGACGTCTCCGCGTTCTCGGTGCTGAAGACGTTCGACCCCCCGATCGGTGCGCTGCACGGCCAGACCGTCGTCGGTGCGGACCGGTGGGGCAAATATCTGGGGTTGCACGCCGGGGAGCTGTGGTTGATCGCTCACCTGTCGCGCGCGGGCTGGTTGCGCTGGTCGGACAAGCTGGCCGCAGCACCGCTGCGCCCGGGGAAGGGGCCGATCGCGTTACGGGTCCATCTGGGCACGCCCGGTGCGGCGCCGGGCTTCGACCTCACCGAGGCCGGCACCCAGAAGCGGCTGGCCGTGTGGCTGGTCGAGGACCCGAAGACGGTGCCCGGTATCGCCGCCCTGGGCCCGGATGCGCTGGAGCTCGGTCCCGAGGACCTGGCTGGGGTGTTGGCCGGCAACACGGGCCGGATCAAGACCGTCATCACCGACCAGAAGGTGATCGCCGGCATCGGAAACGCCTACAGCGACGAAATCCTGCACGTCGCCAAGATCTCGCCGTTCGCGACGGCGGGCAGGTTGTCGGCCGACCAGCTGTCCGCCCTGCACGACGCGATGGTGTCCGTATTGACGGACGCGGTGAGTCGCTCCGTCGGCCAGGGCGCCGCGATGCTGAAGGGGGAGAAGCGCTCCGGGCTGCGGGTGCATGCCCGCACCGGCCTGCCGTGTCCGGTGTGCGGGGACACCGTGCGCGAGGTCTCGTTCGCGGACAAGTCGTTTCAGTACTGCGCGACCTGCCAGACCGGCGGCAAGGTGCTGGCCGACCGCCGCATGTCGCGGCTGCTCAAGTAGTCGCTATGCTGCCCGGGTGACTCGTCAGAAGATCCTGATCACCGGCGCCAGTTCCGGCCTGGGCGCCGGGATGGCGCGTTCCTTCGCGGCCAAGGGCCGTGACCTGGCGTTGTGCGCCCGTCGCACCGATCGGCTCGACGAACTCAAAGCCGAACTGTCACAACGGTATCCGGAAATAAAGATTGCGGTCGCGGCGCTGGATGTCAACGACCACGAGCAGGTGGCCAAGGTGTTCGGCGAACTCGGCGACGAACTCGGTGGCATCGACCGCGTCATCGTCAACGCCGGGATCGGCAAGGGCGCCAAGCTGGGCTCGGGCAAGATGTGGGCGAACAAAGCGACCATCGAGACCAACCTGGTCGCCGCCCTGGTGCAGATAGAGACGGCGCTGGAGATGTTCGCCAAGAGCGGCTCGGGCCATCTGGTGCTGATCTCCTCGGTGCTCGGCAACAAGGGGGTGCCGGGCGTCAAAGCCGCCTACTGCGCAAGCAAAGCCGGTCTGAGCTCACTGGGCGAATCGCTGCGCGCCGAGTACGCAAAAGGCCCGATCAAGGTGACGGTGATCGAGCCCGGATACATCGAATCGGAGATGACGGCCAAGTCGAACAGCACAATGCTGATGGTGGACAACGAAACCGGCGTCAAGGCGCTGGTCGACGCCATCGAGCGCGAGCCTGGCCGGGCCGTGGTGCCGCGGTGGCCATGGGCGCCGCTGGTGCAACTGATGCGGGTCCTGCCGCCCCCGCTCACCAAGCGGTTCGCCTGACTTTCCGTAGTTCCCGTCGCCGAGCGTGCGTGTTTGTACGCGACACGCCGGACGCGCGCGTACAACTGCGCACGCTCGCGCGGGAAAGGTTTAGTGCGGCACCGGCGTGTAATGTGCGGCGTCGGTGGTGAACTCGGGCTTGCCGTAGGTTGCGAGCCGCAGCTTGAGCAGCCCGATGACGTATGCGTCGGTGATGTCCCGGAGCACGGGAATGCGGCTGGCGTGGCTCACGGCGGTGAAGCGTCCGAGGATGAACGGGGCGGTGAGGGCAATGCGCAGCAGATCCGTCGCCTCGAGGGAGACGCCCATCGCCTCGGCGATTTCGCGATCGCCGTTGCAGAAGGTGCGAACGAACGTGAGTTTGCTGAAGCTCTTCTCGACCGCGTCGGCGCACCGGTCGAACAGGGTGGTGTCGGGGCGCAGGTAGGCGGCCATTGTGCCGCGGACGAGCTCCTGGCAGATGGTGTCGAACCCGTGGCGCAGCAACGCCGATCGCGCGTGCATGACGTGCACGATGTCGGCGGGTTCGGCGGGCAGCAGTTCCTCGGGCAGGCCGAGCAGAAAGCAGCGGTACCTGGCGAATTCGACAACGGCGCGTTCGGCGGCGGTGAACTTGGCCCGGCCCTGTTGGCGCGCCTTGCGGGCCAACAGGTACTGGCCGATCATCCCGGCGGGCATCTGGTCGACCTGCGGCACTGGCATCCCGTAGACCGCGGCATCCCACTTGCCCGACTTCTTGAGCGCGTTGTAGCGGACCATCGAGTGCATCAATCGGACCATGGCGGCCGCCTCGAACCCGGGGCCGTAGCGGTTCAGCGCACCGGGGAGCGTGGTGACGGCGAAGAAACTGGCCGTCTCGTTGACCCGCCGGGCCGCCCGCTTGCCCGACAGCGCCCCGGTCAGGGCCATCGGCAGCGCGGCATAGGAGTTGGTGAAGGTCGCCACGAAGGCCCCCCGCGTGATGAAGGGGGCCAGCAGCGCGGCGGGGATGCGCTCCTGGCGCGCGCCCTCACGCACCAGGTCGAAGTCGATCCACTCGGGGGTGGCCTCCATGGCGGCGATGAACGCCGCAAGTTCGGGGGGCGCGTCGGGCACGGCCTCGATCCCCTCGCGGCAGGCCGTCTTGAGCATGTCGATCAGTTGCGTGACGCTGTGCGTGGTCATCAGCGCGGCATAGGGATCGGCCACGACGTCACCGAGCATGGTGGCCGTGCTCATCAGCTCGACGACGCGCTCGTCGTCGAGGATGGCCGCGCGCTCGGCGATCCAGGCGGGCAGGGCCGATTCGGCGTCGGCCTCGGTGGCCAGGCGGTCCGGTCGCCGGTCGAAGTCGAAGTCCCCGTACAGGTCGGGCTGCAGGTCGCGTTGGCTTCGGACCCGGCGGGCGAGCTCGGGGTAATACGCGACCATCACGACCTCCCGGGTAACTAACACGTGGTGAGTAATACTCACAACTTGTTAGTTAAGCTGTCAAGGGTGAGCACCGTGGACGTGCCGAAGCGCCGGATGACCGCCCAAGGGCGCCGCGAGCAGATTCTCGACGTCACGCACGCGATCGTCGACGCCGAAGGGTTCCACGCGGCGACGCCGAATCGCATCGCCGAAGAGGCCGGGATCAACCGGTCGTTGATCTATCAGAAGTTCGGGGATCTGGCGGGGCTGTTCGTCGAACTCATCGACCGCGAGGCCGCACGGGCCGGCGCCCAGTTCGCCGAGGCGATCTCCGGACTGGACACCGCCCCCGGGGACCAGTCGCTGGTGCTCGCGTTCGACGGCGTGCTGGCCGCCGTCGACGCCCACCCGGCAACGTGGCGGCTGTTCTTGTTCCCGCCGCAGGGCGCTCCGCCGCAGTTGTATGCGCGCCTGGCGCAATCTCAGGCCGTCGTGCTCGAGTTCTTCGTCACGGAACTGCTGCGCCGCAATCCCGAACTGCACGAGCCGGAATACACGGCTCGGGTCCTGCACGCCGCCGGTCGCGAGCTGCTGCAGTTGCACCTCAGTGACCCGCAGAACGCATCCGGGGAACGCCTGCGCACGTTTGTGCGCCGATTCGGTGCCGAGCTCTCGAAAGGTTAGCCCGCACGCCCTCTTTCGGCGCGGTAGCGACGAACGAGCGCGTCGGTGGAGCTGTCCGACTGAGGTTCGGGGACCGCATCGGCGGTGAGCACCGGCAGCAACGCCTTGGCCTGCGTCTTGCCCAGTTCCACACCCCACTGGTCGAACGAGTCGATGCCCCAGACGACGCCCTCGGTGAACACCTGATGCTCGTAGAGGGCGATCAGCTGGCCCAGCACCGACGGGGTCAGCCGGTCGGCCAGGATCGAGGTGGACGGCCGGTTGCCGGGCATCACCTTGTGCGGCACGACATCCTCGGGTGTTCCCTCGGCGGCGATCTCCTCGGCCGTCTTGCCGAACGCCAGCACCTGGGTCTGGGCGAAGAAGTTGCTCATCAACAGGTCGTGCATGCTGCCGTCGCCCTCGACGGTGGGCAGGTCGTCGAGGGGCTGGCTGAACCCGATGAAATCGGCCGGCACCATCCGGGTGCCCTGATGCAGCAACTGGTAGAACGCGTGCTGGCCGTTGGTTCCCGGTTCCCCCCAGAAGATTTCGCCGGTGTCGGTGGTGACGGGCGTGCCGTCGGCGCGGGTCGACTTGCCGTTGGACTCCATGGTCAACTGCTGCAGGTAGGCCGCGAAACGGGACAGGTCATTGGAATACGGCAGCACGGCGCGTGACTGGGCGCCCATGAAGTCGGAGTACCACAGGCCGATGAGCCCGAGCAGGGCGGGCGCGTTGGACTCCAGGGGCGCCGTCCGGAAATGTTCGTCGACGATGTGGAATCCGGACAGGAAGTCGGCGAAGGCCGCGCGCCCGATGGCGGCCATCACCGACAGCCCGATCGCCGAATCGACCGAGTACCGGCCGCCGACCCAATCCCAGAACCCGAACATGTTGGCGGTGTCGATGCCGAATTCGTCGACCAGCCGCTTGTTGGTGGAGACGGCCACGAAATGTTTGGACACCGCCGCGTCGCCGAGGGCGTCGGTGAGCCAGCGCCGCGCGGCCGTTGCGTTGGTCAGCGTCTCCAGTGTGGAGAAAGTCTTCGACGCGACGATGAAAAGCGTTGTGGCAGGGTCCAAGTCGGCCAGCTTCGCGGTCAGGTCGGCGGGGTCGACGTTGGAGACGAAGCGTGCCGAAATGCCGGCGTCGACGTAGTGGCGCAGCGCCTGGTAGACCATCACCGGCCCCAGATCCGATCCGCCGATGCCGATGTTGACCACGGTGCTGATCCGTTTACCGGTGGCCCCGGTCCACTCGCCGCTGCGCAACCGGTCGGTGAAGTCCCCCATGGCGTCGAGCACGGCGTGCACGTCGGCGACAACGTTCTGGCCGTCGACCGTCAGCTCGGCGCCGCGGGGCAGTCGCAGCGCGGTGTGCAGCACCGCGCGGTCCTCGGAGGTGTTGATGTGTTGGCCGGCGAACATCTGGTCGCGGCGCTCCTCGAGGTGGGCGGCGCGCGCCAGATCGACCAGCAGCCGCAGCGTCTCGCGGGTTACACGGTGTTTGCTGTAGTCGATGTAGAGGTCGCCGACCGTGACGGTGAGTTCGCGCCCGCGGCCGGGGTCGTCGTCGAAGAGGCGGCGCAGATGGGTGTCGCCGATGTCTTCGTGATGCCTGCGCAGGGCGTCCCACGCCTTGGTGGTGGTGATGTCAGGAATGGTGTGCACGGACGTCATGGGCGCCGCTCCTCCTCATCGCTTCGCTCTGCATCGTCGCCGACGGGTGTCATGGCTCGACCCTATGCGGCCCGACGAAACGGAGCCACCCATGCCGACGCGGGGCGCCGGCGCGCGGTGTCCGGCGCAATCCGCTGCCGCACCGAGGAAATTCGCGGTTACAGGTGGCCGAGCCGGCCTCTGCCCAGGCGTAACAGCAGCATCGCCAGGTCCTTACCGTCCGGGCCCAGTTCGCTGTAGCGTTCGATGACCTTCATCTCCCGGCTGTGGACGAGCCGGGTGCCGCCGGAGGCCATCCGGGCCCTGCCGATCGCCTGGGACACTTCCGCGCGCCGTTTCACCGCGGCGAGGATCTCGGCGTCCAGCCGGTCGATCTCCGCGCGCAACTCCTCGATGTCGGCCACTGGTTGGCCGACCGCCGTCTCGGTGTTCATCTCTGGGGTCTCCGCGTTCTCGTGTTGTGGGGGTTCTGGTCTCATCCGGTATCGGGCCTCACAAAAGAGACGAGCCCCGAATCGCCGAAGCGGACCACGGGCCTCTGCGAAGGCAGCTAAACCACGGGCACCGCTGGCCGGTACCCATAGAAAAATCGGCCTGAACACTGCCGACGACGCTGCGCGTTGAGCACCAATCGAGTGTGCCACCAACGGGCGCGCCCAGCAAAATCCTCAACTCCGGCTTCTACAACAACGGCACCGGCAGCTCGGGCTTCCAGAACTCCGGCGACTACGACGAGGGCTACGGCAACATCGGCTCCTACCAAACGGGCTTTCAGAACACCAACGGCTTCAACACGGGCTTTTTCAATTCCGGCCAGCAGAACGTCGGCGTCGGCAACAGCGGCAACACCGACACCGGCTTCGGAAACGCGGGCGTGGCGGGCAACACCGGCTTCTACAACGCCGGCAGCAACAACCCAGGCTTCGGGAACGCCGCGACGGGCAACTCCGGCGCCGGCAGTCCGGGCAGCCAAACCTCGGGCGGGTTCAACCGCGGCACCCAGGTCGCGGGCTTCTTCCGGTGAGGTCGCCGCGTTGACCACCTGAGGCCCGGCCGTGTCGGTCGGCGGCGGTAAATTTGGACCGTCATGACTGTGCACGCAACCGATGCCAAGCCCGCCCCCGATGCCGACCACCTGCTCGACGGGCTCAACCCGCAACAACGCCACGCGGTGGTGCACCAGGGTTCGCCGCTGCTGATCGTCGCGGGCGCCGGCTCGGGCAAGACGGCGGTGCTGACCCGGCGCATCGCCTACCTGATCGGTGCGCGCGGCGCCGGGGTCGGTCAGATCCTGGCGATCACGTTCACCAACAAGGCCGCCGCCGAGATGCGCGAACGGGTGGTGCAACTGGTCGGCAACCGGGCCCGGGCCATGTGGGTGTCCACCTTCCACTCGACCTGCGTGCGCATCCTGCGCAACCAGGCGTCGTTGATCCCCGGGCTCAACTCCAACTTCTCGATCTATGACGCCGACGATTCGCGCCGGCTGCTGCAGATGATCGGCCGCGACATGGGGCTCGACATCAAGCGCTATTCGCCGCGCCTGCTGGCCAACGCCATCTCCAACCTGAAGAACGAGCTGATCGATCCCGCGCAGGCCGTGGAGAATCTCGCGAAGCTGTCGGACCCCTCCGACGGCCTGGCGCACACCGTCGCCTCGGTGTACGCCGAATACCAGCGGCGGCTGAGGGCCGCCAACGCGCTGGACTTCGACGACCTGATCGGCGAAACGGTGGGGGTGCTGCAGGCCTTCCCGGACATCGCCCAGCACTACCGGCGCCGGTTCCGCCACGTGCTGGTCGACGAGTACCAGGACACCAACCACGCCCAGTACGTGCTGGTGCGGGAACTGGTCGGCCGCGACGGCGGGGGCTCACCCGATGACCTGCCGCCCGCGGAGTTGTGCGTGGTCGGTGATGCCGATCAGTCGATCTATGCGTTCCGCGGCGCCACCATCCGCAACATCGAGGACTTCGAGCGCGACTACCCCGACGCCACAACGATTCTGCTGGAACAGAATTACCGCTCCACGCAGAACATTTTGTCGGCGGCCAACTCGGTGATCGCGCGCAACTCCGGACGACGCGAGAAGCGGCTGTGGACCGACGCCGGCGCCGGGGAGCTGATCGTCGGCTACGTCGCCGACAACGAGCACGACGAGGCCAGGTTCGTGGCCGAGGAGATCGACGCCCTGGCCGACCGCGGCGAGATCACCTACAACGACGTGGCCGTCTTCTACCGCACCAACAACTCGTCGCGCTCGCTGGAAGAGGTGTTCATCCGCGCCGGAATTCCCTACAAAGTCGTTGGGGGAGTGCGGTTCTACGAGCGCAAGGAAATCCGCGACATCGTCGCCTACCTGCGGGTGCTGGACAACCCCGGCGATGCGGTGAGCATGCGGCGCATCCTCAACACCCCGCGGCGGGGGATCGGCGACCGGGCCGAGGCCTGCGTGGCGGTGTACGCCGAGAACACCGGCGCGAGCTTCGCCGACGCGCTCGTCGCGGCCGCCGCGGGCAAGGTGCCGATGCTCAACAGCCGCGCGGAGAAGGCGATCGCCGGTTTCGTCGAGATGCTCGACGAGCTGCGGGGCCGCCTCGACGACGATCTCGGGGACCTGGTCGAGTCGGTGTTGGAGCGCACCGGGTACCGCCGGGAGCTGGAGTCCTCGAGCGATCCGCAGGAGCTGGCCCGGCTGGACAACCTCAACGAACTCGTCAGTGTCGCTCACGAATTCAGCACCGACCAGGCAAACGCGGCCGCGCTCGACGAGTCGGCGCGCACCCCGGAGGACGAAGACGTGCCGGACACCGGTGTGCTGGCGTCGTTCCTGGAAAGGGTGTCGCTGGTGGCCGACACCGACGAGATCCCCGAACACGGCGCCGGTGTGGTCACCCTGATGACGTTGCACACCGCGAAGGGCCTGGAGTTCCCGGTCGTGTTCGTCACCGGCTGGGAGGACGGCATGTTCCCGCACATGCGCGCCCTCGACGACCCGGGCGAGCTCTCCGAGGAGCGGCGGCTGGCCTACGTCGGCATCACGCGGGCCCGGCAGCGGCTGTACGTGAGCAGGGCCGTCGTCCGTTCGTCGTGGGGCCAGCCGATGCTCAACCCCGAATCGCGCTTCCTGCGCGAGATCCCCCACGAGCTCATCGACTGGCGGCGCAGCGCGCCCGCCCCGTCGTTCAGCGCACCGGTCAGCGGCGCCGGCCGGTTCGGTGCGCCGCGGGCCGCGCCGACCCGCGCGGGGATGGCCAAACGTCCGCTGCTGGTGCTGCAGCCCGGGGACCGGGTCACGCACGACAAGTACGGGCTGGGCCGCGTCGAGGAGGTTTCCGGCGCCGGCGAATCCGCGATGTCGCTGATCGACTTCGGCAGCTCCGGCCGGGTCAAGCTGATGCACAACCACGCCCCGATCAGCAAGCTGTAGTCCGCGCGAGCAGTCCCCCGCAAGCGGGAGGTGCCCCCCGGCAAAAGCCCCCGCACGCGCGGCGTGTCGGGGGCTTTTGCGTCTCGCGGAATCGGCGGGCGGCTATTCCTCCAGCCAGTGCTTGGTGCGCGGGTGCATGGCCAGCACCACGCTGGCGACCGGCAGCAGCGGCAGGGCATGCACGATCCACGCGACGCGCGCGCCCGCGATGAACACGCCGCCGTAGGTGAGCACCGCGACCACCGCGCCGGCCACGATGAGGTACCGCCCGAGGGGGCGATGCTGCAGCAGCATGATCACGCCGGTGACGGTGGCCACGGCAAAGACCAGCGCAAGAAACGCGATCGCGATGCAGAACAGCCGGTCGGTTCTCCACCAGCCGGCGATCAGGTCCGTGGCCACGACCGAGGTGGCCCATCCGCTGACGATGCTGACCGCGCAGGCGGCGACGGCCGTCCGGTCGCTCGGCGCCTCGCCCGGCGCACCCGGGTAACCCTCCCGGCCCCCGGCTTGGGGTCCGGCCGGATACGACGGCGGTGGTTGGGGGGCGAACTGGCCGGTCGGCGATCCCGGCGCCTTGGGTATCGGGCCGGTGGGTGCACGTCGGATGATCCGCGACCCGGAGTCTGACGGCGGCGCGGCGGACTCGGCTGGGCGCTGACGGGTGGGTTCGTTCGGTGAGCTCACCAGATCAACCGGTGTAGTTGCCCAGGTTCAGACCCCGCTTGGCCAGCCACGGCACCGGGTCGATGCGTTGGCTGCCGCCCTGCAGCACCTCGAAATGCAGATGCGGTCCGGTCGAATTGCCCCGGTTGCCCATGGTGGCGATCTGGTCGCCGGCCATCACCCGCTGACCGACGCTGACCAGCGTCGAGTTGATGTGACCGTAGAGCGTGACCGTCCCGTCGGCGTGGCGCAGCTTGACCAGCGCGCCGTAGCCGGCGGCCGGGCCGGCCTCGACGACGACGCCGTCGGAGACGGCGCGGATGGGCGTTCCGATCGAGTTGGCGATGTCGATTCCGGCGTGCAGCACTCCCCAGCGATACCCAAAGTTGGAGGTGAATATCCCTTTGGTCGGCATGACATAGAGCGGCTGCTGCAACCGCGCCTCGCGCTGGGCGCGATCGTTGGCGAAGGCGACGCCCTTGGCGAGTTCTTCGTTGTGGACCGCGACGTTTGCCGCGGGCTGCACGGCGATCACCTGAGCTCCCCGGATCGTGCCGGTGCCCGCCCCGCCGGTGAGCGACGACGCGTGGGCGGTCAGCACGGCCGTGGTCCTGGGTGTGTCGGTGTGGCTGGTCGCGCTGTGTGCCGCGGCGGCCGCCGCTCCGGCGGCCATCGCCGAGATGAGCAGCCGGCCCCGGGCCGCGCTGGTCGGCTGTTTGCGGTGCTGGCCACCCCGCCGCACCACGCCGATCACCTGGGTGGCATCGGGGTCATCGGAGTGCAGCAGATGCCTGATCTCGGTGCCCGGCTCGATGGCCACCCGGACGTCGAGCGCATGGGGGGCGGCGAGTCGCAGCGGGATCAGATCGTCGCTCGCGTCGAGGTCGTCGAGCTCGGGTGCCAGCAGGACACGCGCCGCGTTGTCGAAGGCGGTGTCGTTGCTCAAATCCAGCTCGGCGAGATCGCCGAAGTCGTCGGCGAAATCCGGAACCTCGAAGTCGAAGCCGTCGAGGGGCAGGATTTCGGTCACTTCGTTGCGATGCGGCTTTACCCTGCGATGCGTGTTACCCGGCCCTGTTGCGGCGGGCGAACGACTCAAACGGTGCTGGGACAAACTGGAATGTCCTCGTATCGTGACCATAACGTTATCTGGACCCTAGGACGTTATCCGCTGACCGAAGCAACTGGCAACCTCGCGACACAGTTCGATCGATTTTGTGATCTGGCTCACCTTGGGCTCGTGCGCCGAAAGGGCCGTGACCTGCGCCACATCGGTGGACGCGGCGTCGGGACCCTTTTGGCGTGTGGATACAGTGCCTCCGTGCGCGTTGCCGATCCGGGCACCGCCGACGGACAGGCCTAGCAGCAAGCCGAGCGAAGACAGTGAGCCCATGGACCTTTTCGAATACCAAGCCAAAGAATTGTTCGCCAAACACAACGTACCGAGCACGCCGGGCCGGGTGACCGACACCGCCGAGGGTGCCAAGGCTATCGCGACCGAAATCGGTCACCCCGTGATGGTCAAAGCCCAGGTGAAGGTCGGCGGTCGCGGGAAGGCCGGCGGGGTGAAGTACGCCGCCACGCCCGACGACGCCTACGAGCACGCCAAGAACATCCTCGGCCTGGACATCAAGGGCCACCTCGTCAAGAAGCTTCTGGTCGCCGAGGCCAGCGACATCGCCGAGGAGTACTACATCTCCTTCCTGCTGGACCGCGCCAACCGGACGTATCTGGCGATGTGCTCGGTCGAGGGCGGCATGGAGATCGAGGAGGTCGCCGCCACCAAGCCCGAGCGGCTGGCCAAGGTCCCGGTGGACGCCGTCAAAGGGGTCGACCTCGCGTTCGCGCGCTCCATCGCCGAGCAGGGGCACCTGCCGGCCGAGGTGCTCGACGCCGCCGCGGTCACCATCTCCAAGCTGTGGGAGCTCTTCGTCGCCGAGGACGCCACCCTGGTCGAGGTGAACCCGCTGGTGCGCACCCCCGACGACCGGATCCTGGCGCTGGACGGCAAGGTCACGCTCGACGCCAACGCCGACTTCCGCCACCCGGAGCACGCCGAGTTCGAGGACCGCGCATCCACCGATCCGCTGGAGCTCAAGGCCAAGGAGCACGACCTCAACTACGTCAAGCTCGACGGCGAGGTCGGCATCATCGGCAACGGCGCCGGGCTGGTCATGTCGACGCTGGACGTGACCGCCTACGCCGGCGAGAAGCACGGCGGCGTCAAGCCCGCCAACTTCCTCGACATCGGCGGCGGCGCCTCGGCCGAGGTGATGGCCGCCGGGCTGGACGTGATCCTCAACGACTCCCAGGTCAAGAGCGTGTTCGTGAACGTCTTCGGCGGCATCACCTCGTGCGACGCGGTGGCCACCGGGATCGTCAAGGCGCTGGAGATGCTCGGCGACGAGGCCAACAAGCCGCTGGTGGTTCGCCTCGACGGCAACAACGTCGACGAGGGCCGCCGCATCCTGGCCGAGGCCAACCATCCGCTGGTGATCCAGGCCGAGACCATGGACGCCGGCGCCGACAAAGCCGCCGAGCTGGCGAACAAGTAAGGGAGCCAACCATGTCGATCTTCCTGAACAAAGATTCCAAGGTCATCGTCCAGGGCATCACCGGTGGCGAGGGCACCAAGCACACCGCGCTCATGCTGAAGGCGGGAACCCAGGTGGTGGGCGGCGTCAACGCCCGTAAGGCGGGAACCACGGTGTCCCACAAGGACGCGAACGGTAACGACGTCGAGTTGCCGGTGTTCGGCACCGTCGAGGAGGCGATGAAGAAGACCGGCGCCGACGTGTCCGTCGTCTTCGTGCCGCCGAAGTTCGCCAAGGACGCGATCATCGAGGCCATCGACGCGCAGATCTCGCTGCTGGTGGTCATCACCGAGGGGATCCCGGTGCAGGACACGGCCTACGCGTGGGCCTACAACCTGGACAAGGGTGGGAAGACGCGGATCATCGGGCCGAACTGCCCGGGCATCATCACCCCGGGCGAGGCGTTGGCGGGCATCACCCCCGCCACCATCACCGGCTCCGGACCCGTCGGGCTGGTGTCCAAGTCCGGGACGCTGACCTACCAGATGATGTACGAGCTGCGCGATTTCGGCTTCTCGACGGCGATCGGCATCGGCGGCGACCCGGTGATCGGCACGACCCACATCGACGCCATCGAGGCCTTCGAGAAGGACCCCGACACCAAGATCATCGTGATGATCGGGGAGATCGGCGGCGACGCCGAGGAGCGTGCGGCCGACTACATCAAGGCCCACGTGTCCAAGCCGGTGATCGGCTACGTCGCGGGGTTCACCGCCCCGGAAGGCAAGACCATGGGCCACGCCGGCGCCATCGTGTCCGGTTCCTCGGGTACCGCGGCCGCCAAGAAGGAGGCACTCGAGGCGGCCGGGGTCAAGGTCGGCAAGACCCCGTCGGAGACCGCGGCGCTGGCCCGGGAGATTCTGCAGAGCCGGTAGCCTTTCGGCGCACAGACCGGCGGCCCTGGTGCGAACCCGGGACCGCCGTGCGGTAGATAGTTACGCTATGAATCTCGATCCGCACACGCCCGTCGTCGTGGGCGTCGGCCAGTCCGCCGAGCGCATCGACGACCCCGGCTACCGGGCGATGTCGCCGGTCGAACTGGCCACCGCCGCCGCCCGTGCCGCCCTCGCCGACTCCGGCGGTGACGTCGACGCCGTGGCGGCGGCCGTGGACACCGTGGCCGGCGTCCGGCAGTTCGAGATCTCCGGGCCGGTCGCCAAGGCCGTGCTGGGATGCTCGAACAACTATCCGCGTTCGGTGGCCAACCGCCTTGGCGCCCACCCGGCTCGCGCGATTCTGGAGATCGTCGGCGGCCAGGGGCCCCAGCACCTGATCAGTGAGCTGGCCGCCGGGATCGCCGCGGGCCGGTCGCAGGTCGCGCTGGTCTTCGGGTCGGATGCGACGTCCACGCTGCGGCACTGGGTGGGCCGCGACGACAAGCCGGACTTCACCGAGACCGTGGACGGCGACCTCGAGGACCGCGGCCACGGCATCGAGAAGCTCATCTCGCGCTATACGGTCGTCCACGGCCTGACCAGTGCGCCGATCCAGTACGCCCTGCTGGAGAACGCCCGGCGGGCCGGCACCGGGCAGGGGCCGGCCGAGTACCGGCGGACCATGGCCGAGTTGTTCGCACCGTTCACCAAGGTCGCCGCCAACAACCCGTTCGCGGCCGCTCCGGTCGAGCGCAGCGTCGACGAACTGGTCACCGTGACCGAGAGCAACCGGATGATCGCCGAGCCTTACCCGCGGCTGATGGTCGCGCGCGATCAGGTCAACCAGGGTGCGGCCGCGCTGCTGATGTCGGTGGAGGCGGCGCGGCGGCTGGGCGTGCCCGAGGACAACTGGGTCTACCTGCACGGGCACACCGACCTGGAGGAACAAGCGCTGCTGGACCGCCCCGACCTCGGCCACTCCCCGTCGGCCGTCCTGGCGGTGCGCGAGGCGCTCGCGATGGCCGGCATCGGCGTCGACGACGTCGCCACCTTCGACCTCTACAGCTGTTTTCCCGTCCCGGTTTTCAACATCTGCGACGGCATCGGCATCGCGCCCGACGACCCGCGCGGTCTGACCCTGACCGGCGGCCTGCCGTTCTTCGGCGGCGCCGGCAACAACTACTCGATGCACGCGGTCGCCGAGACGATCGCCCAGATGCGGAAGATGCCGGGGCGGTTCGGCCTCGTCGGCGCCAACGGCGGGATTCTGAGCAAGTACTCGGTCGGCGTGTACTCCACCACGCCGGTGCCGTGGACGCCGGACCGCAACGCGCAGTTGCAGGCGCAGGTCGCCACGTGGCCCACCCAGCCGGTGACCGAGACCGCCGACGGCCGCGGCACCGTCGAGACCTACACGGTCCGCCGCGACGACGGACGCCCGACCGGGATCGTCATCGGCCGGCTCGAGGACGGCGGCCGGTTCCTGTCCACCACCGAGGACAAGGACCTGATCGCGCTGCTGATCGACGGCGACCCGCTGGGGCGCGAGGTGCGGGTGCGCTCCTTCGACTACGGCAACCGCTGCTACTAACAGCGGTGTTCGCCGGGCCCCGCGCGGCCACCAGACGCGGAATCGCACGCCGCTGCGCGGCTTTGTGCGATTCTGCGTCTGCTCGCGCTCAGACCAGGGCGGCCAGCTTGCCGGCCAGTCGCTCCACGTAGGCGGCGACCTCGTCTTCGGGGCGGTCGGGCAGGCCGAACAGCACCTCGGTGACCCCGAGTTCGGCCCAGTGCGCCAGCTTCTCGGGCACCGGCTTGAAGTCCAGCGCCACGATCTGCGGGGCCCCGTCGCGGCCGGCGGCCGCCCAGATGTCCTGCAGCTGCTTCACCGGGCCGTCGATGTCGAAGTCGCGGGGCGTGGTGATCCAGCCGTCGGCGCCGCGGGCGATCCACTTGAAGTTCTTCTCGGTGCCCGCGGCGCCCACCAGCACCGGAATGTGCGGCTGCACCGGCTTGGGCCAGGCCCAGCTGGGCCCGAACTGGACGAACTCGCCGTCGTAGGCGGCCTCTTCCTGCGTCCACAGGGCCCGCATCGCTTCGATGTACTCGCGCAGCATGGTGCGGCGCCGCCCGGGGGGCACGCCGTGGTCGGCGAGTTCGTCGGTGTTCCACCCGAACCCGACACCCAGGCTGACGCGGCCGCCGGACAGGTGGTCGAGGGTGGCGATGCTCTTCGCCAGCGTGATCGGGTCGTGCTCGACGGGCAACGCGACGGCGGTCGACAGCCGGACCCGCGAGGTGACGGCGCATGCGGCGCCCAGGCTCACCCACGGGTCCAGCGTGCGCATGTAGCGGTCGTCCGGCAGTGACTCGTCACCGGTCGTCGGGTGAGCCGCCTCGCGCTTGACCGGGATGTGAGTGTGTTCCGGCACGTAGAACGTCTGAAAGTTGTGGTCGTCGGCCAGCTTGGCGGCTGCCGCCGGGGAGATGCCGCGGTCACTGGTGAAAAGCACAAGCCCGTAATCCATGCCGAGAATTAGAACGTGTTCTACCTGTGCGGGGCAAGCGGGTGGTCACTGCGACGGGCCGGTCGTACCGGCGCAGCAACCCGAACGTGCGCTAGCGTGGTTGATCGACCGCGGGGTAACCCGAGCGCAGGGCAATCGGCGTTGACAACGGCGCCGGCAGCGCGCCGCACTGCAGCAGTGGCCTGGCGCGGCGACGGACTGGAAGCAACAGGAGGAGTCATGACCTACTCGCCCGGTAGTCCCGGTTACCCGCCCACGCAGCCCGGCGGCTCCTACCCGGGCGCGACACCGTCCTTCGCCAAGACCGACGACGCGGCCAAGCTCCCGGTCTATCTCACCGTCGCGGTCGTCGGACTCGGCCTGGCGGTCTACCTGCTGAACTTCGGTCCCACCTTCACCATCGGCGCCGAACTCGGCCCGAGCGCCGGCGGCCGCGCCGGCGATGCCGGCTACGCGGTCGACGTCTCGGTGCTGGCCGCATTGCTCGCCGCGGTGTCCCTGCTGCCCAAGGCGAAGAAGAACCTGGGCGTGGTCGCCGTGGTCGCGGTGCTGGGTGCGTTGATCGTGATCACCGAGATGATCAACACGCCGGCCGGCTACGAGATCGGATGGGCGCTGTGGCCGCTGCTGGCGTGCAGCGTGCTGCAGGGGATCGCCGCAGTCCTCGCGATCCTGCTGGAGGCCGGCGTGGTCACAGCGCCGGCGCCGCGGCCCAAGTACGACCCCTACGCGCAGTACGGGCAATACGGGCAGTACGGACAGTACGGCGCGCAGCAACCGCCCGGCGGGTACTACGGTCAGCCGGGTGCGCACCAGCACGGCGGCCCCCAGTCGCACAATCCCCAGCAGCCCCCCGGCTACGGACAGCAGCAGTACGGCGGCGGCTATTCGCCGCCGAGCCAGAGTCCCACCCAGGGCGTCTCGACCGGTGGATCCGGTGCGTTCAGTGCCCCGCCCGCGGCACCGCAGGGTCCGTCCACGCCGCCCACCGGTTTTCCCAGCTTCAGTCCGCCACCCATGGTCGGCACGGAAAGCACCGGGTCCTCGGGCGGGTCGGCCCCGGCCGAGGACTCCGGCCAGGGCGGCGAGCAGCAGTCCCACGACCAGGGGCAACAACAGTCGCCGTCGTCATCCTCTGGCCCGGCGTCGGGTTAACCGCGCGTTCTCGCGCCTAGTCGGGCACGTGCGCCCAGAGTGACACGGGTGGAGGACTATCGGGCAGCGGGGGCCCGCCAGGGGCGTGACCTCCTGCGGGTCGCGTTCGGCCCCGGCGTGGTGGCGCTGGGCATCATCGCCGCCGTCACACTGCTTCAATTGCTGATCGCCAACAGCGACATGACGGGCGCCCTGGGGGCCATCGCCAGCATGTGGCTGGGCGTGCACGGGGTGCCGATCTCCATCGGCGGCCGCGAGCTGGGTGTGCTGCCGCTGTTGCCGGTGCTGTTGATGGTCTGGGGCACCGCGCGCACCACGGCACGGGCGACCTCTCCGTACTCGTCGTGGCTCGTGGTCCGCTGGGTTGTCGCATCGGCGCTCGGCGGGCCCCTGTTGATGGCGGCGATCGCGCTGGCGGTGATCCACGATGCGTCGACGGTGATCACCGAACTGGAGACGCCCAGCGCGCTGCGCGCGTTCGTCGGTGTGCTGGTGGTGCACGCCGTCGGCGCGTCGATCGGCGTCTGGTCCCGCGTGGGCCCGCGGCTGCTGGCGGTCTCCCCGCTGCCGTCGTGGCTGGGTGACTCCCTGCGCGCGGCCGCGGCCGGTGTGCTGGCGCTGGTGGGGCTGTCCGGTCTGGTGACGGCCGGGTCACTGGTTGTGCACTGGGGCACCATGCAAGAGCTCTACGGCATCACCGATTCGATATGGGGGCAGTTCAACCTCACTGCGCTGTCGGTGTTGTACGCACCCAACGTCATCGTCGGCACGTCGGCGGTCGCGGTCGGGTCCAGTGCCCATCTCGGCTTCGCGACGTTCAGTTCCTTCACCGTTTTCGGCGGCGACGTCCCGGCGTTGCCCATCCTGGCCGCGGCGCCGACGCCGCCGCTCGGACCGGTATGGGTGGCTCTGCTGATCGTCGGCGCCTCGTCGGGCGTGGCGGTCGGCCAGCAGTGCGCCCGGCATGCGCTGCCCCTGGTTCCGGCGACGGCCAAGCTGCTGGTCGCCTCGGTGGCCGGGACCCTGGTGATGTCGCTGCTGGCCTTCGGCGCAAGCGGTCGGCTGGGCAACTTCGGCGAGGTCGGCGTGGACCAGGGCACGCTGGCGGTCGGTGTGTTGTTCTGGTTCACGGTCATCGGCTGGATCACAGTGGTGATGGCCGGCGGCGTGCGGCGTCGCCCGCGGCGGCCCAAACCCAAACGCGCCCCCGCCCCGGCGACCGACGAACCGGCCGATTTCGCAGGAGTGTTCGCCGGGGACGAGGAACCGGCGGCCGACTCCGGCGATTCCGCCGAGCCCCTCGATGCGGTGGGCACCGACTCCGGCGATTCCGTCGAGCCCGTCGAGGCGCCGGACACCGACGTGTCACCGGCCGAGGAGCCCGGACAGCGCCCGGATTGACTGTCTCGCCCCGGCTCACGGGCTCGAGCGTTGACGCCGGACTCGGCGCGGGGCAGGACCCGACTGGGTTCGACTAGGCTCTGCGTGTGCTTGAACCGCTCCGCGTGCCCCCGAGCGCACCGGCGCGAGTGGTGGTGCTGGCTTCGGGCACCGGTTCGCTGCTGGCCTCGCTGATCGAGGCCGCCACCGGTGACTATCCCGCCCGGGTGGTCGCAGTCGGCGCGGACCGCGACTGCCCGGCCGTCGAGATCGCTGCGGCGGCGTCCGTGCCGGCATTCGTGGCACGGCTCGCCGAGCATCCCGGCCGCGACGCCTGGGACGCTGCCGTCTCCGACGCCACCGCCGCTCACTCACCCGACCTCGTCGTGTCGGCGGGCTTCATGAAAATCCTCGGGCCACAATTCCTTTCACGCTTCTACGGCCGTGTCATCAACACGCATCCCGCGTTGCTGCCGGCATTTCCCGGCGCGCACGGCGTGGCCGACGCGTTGGCCTACGGCGTGAAGGTCACAGGCTGTACGGTGCACCTGGTAGATGCCGGTACGGACACCGGGCCGATCCTGGCGCAGCAAGCCGTCCCGGTACTCGACGGCGACGACGAACAGACTTTGCATGAACGCATCAAAGTCACCGAGCGGCAGCTCTTGGTGGACGTGGTGGCCGCGATCGCAACCGGTGGCATGACCCTGACCGGGCGACAGGCGACGATCGGACGAAAGGCGATCATAGGATGAGCACCGACGACTGGCGGGAATCGGCGAGAAGGCCGATCCGCCGCGCGCTGATCAGCGTCTACGACAAGACCGGGCTCATCGAGCTTGCCCGGGGACTGGCCGCGGCGGGCGTAGAGATCGTCTCCACCGGGTCCACGGCAAAGACCATTGCCGACAAAGCGATCCCGGTGACCCGCGTGGAGGAGCTGACCGGGTTTCCCGAGGTGCTCGACGGCAGGGTCAAGACGCTGCATCCGCGGGTGCACGCCGGACTGCTGGCCGATCTGCGCAAGCCCGAGCACGCCGCCGCGCTCGAGCAGCTCGGGATCGCGGCGTTCGAACTGGTCGTCGTCAACCTCTACCCGTTCAGCGAAACCGTCGAATCCGGTGCGAGCGTCGACGAATGCGTCGAGCAGATCGACATCGGCGGCCCGTCGATGGTGCGCGCCGCGGCGAAAAACCATCCCAGCGTCGCGGTGGTCACCGACCCGCTCGGGTACGACGGCGTGCTCGCCGCGGTGCGGCACGGTGGATTCACCCTGGCCGAGCGCAAGAAGCTGGCGGCACTGGCATTTCAGCACACCGCCGAGTACGACATCGCGGTCGCGAGCTGGATGCAGTCGACACTGGCGCCCGAGCATCCGCCCACCGCGTTCCCCGAGTGGTTCGGCCGCAGCTGGCGCCGCTCGGCGATGCTGCGCTACGGCGAGAACCCGCATCAGCAGGCGGCGCTCTACGTCGATCCCGGCGCCTGGCCAGGCCTGGCGCAGGCCGAGCAGCTGCACGGAAAAGAGATGTCCTACAACAACTTCACCGACGCGGATGCGGCATGGCGGGCCGCCTTCGACCACGAGCAGATCTGCGTGGCGATCATCAAGCACGCCAACCCGTGCGGCATCGCGATCTCGTCGGTGTCGGTGGCCGACGCCCATCGCAAGGCCCACGAATGCGATCCGCTGAGCGCGTTCGGGGGAGTGATCGCGGCGAACACCGAGGTCACCGTCGAGATGGCGGAGTATGTGAGCACCATCTTCACCGAGGTGATCGTCGCACCGGCCTATGCGCCCGGCGCCGTCGACGCGCTGACGCGCAAGAAGAACATCCGGGTGCTGGTGGCCTCCGAGCCGCTGACCGGCGGCGCCGAGCTGCGGCCGGTGAGCGGCGGCCTGCTGATGCAGCAGCGCGACGAGCTCGACGCCCACGGTGACAACCCGACGAACTGGACCCTGGCGACCGGATCGCCGGCCGACCTGGCGACGCTGACCGATCTGGTGTTCGCCTGGCGCACCTGCCGCGCGGTCAAGTCGAACGCGATCGTGATCGCGGCCGACGGCGCGACCGTCGGGGTCGGCATGGGCCAGGTCAACCGCGTCGACGCGGCCCGGCTGGCCATCGAACGAGGGAATGCAGGAGGCGTCGACCGGGTCCGCGGCGCGGTCGCGGCCTCCGACGCGTTCTTCCCGTTCCCCGACGGGCTCGAGACCCTGGCCGCCGCCGGCGTGAAGGCGATCGTGCATCCGGGCGGATCGGTCCGCGACGACGAGGTCACCGCGGCGGCCGCCAAGGCCGGCGTCACCGTGTACCTCACCGGAGCCCGGCATTTCGCGCATTGAGGCGGCATCGGATGACGCACGTCGCCGCGAGTCGTAGCGTGGAGTGGTGACTTCACCGAGCAACCTCCCCCGCACGGTCGGCGAATTGCGTGCCGCCGGGCACCGTGAACGGGGCGTCAAGCAAGAAATCCGGGAGAATTTGCTGACCGCCCTGGCCGCGGGCCCCGACGCCGATGAGATCTGGCCCGGGATCCTGGGCTTCGAGGACACCGTGTTACCGCAGCTGGAGCGGGCACTGATCGCCGGCCACGACATCGTCCTGCTCGGTGAGCGGGGCCAGGGCAAGACGCGGCTGCTGCGGGCGCTGGTCGGCCTGCTCGACGAGTGGACGCCGGTGATCGCCGGGTCCGAACTCGGTGAGCACCCCTACACGCCGATCACGCCGGAATCCATCCGGCGTGCCGCCGAGTTGGGCGACGCCCTGCCGATCGGGTGGAAGCACCGCAGCCAGCGCTATACCGAGAAACTGGCCACCCCCGACACCAGCGTCGCCGACCTCGTCGGCGACATCGACCCGGTCAAGGTCGCCGAGGGCCGCAGCCTCGGGGACCCGGAGACCATCGCCTACGGCCTCATCCCGCGGGCGCACCGCGGCGTCGTGGCGGTCAACGAGCTGCCCGACCTGGCCGAGCGCATCCAGGTGTCGATGCTCAACGTCATGGAGGAGCGCGATATCCAGGTCCGCGGCTACACGCTGCGCCTACCGCTGGACGTGCTGGTGGTGGCCAGCGCCAACCCGGAGGACTACACCAACCGCGGCCGCATCATCACCCCGCTCAAAGACCGGTTCGGCGCCGAGATCCGCACCCACTACCCGCGTGAACTCGAGGCGGAGATGGGCGTGATCGCCCAGGAGGCGCACCTGAGCGCGCAGGTGCCCGAGTACCTGATGCAGGTGATCGCCCGCTTCGCCCGCTACCTGCGCGAGTCGAACTCGGTCGACCAGCGTTCCGGGGTCTCGGCGCGGTTCGCGATCGCGGCGGCCGAGACCGTGGCGGCCGCGGCCCGCCATCGCGGCGCGGTGCTGGGGGAGACCGACCCGGTGGCGCGCGTGGTCGACCTGGGCACGATCATCGACGTCCTGCGCGGCAAGCTGGAATTCGAGTCCGGCGAGGAGGGCCGCGAACAGGCCGTGCTCGAGCACCTGCTGCGCCGCGCGACCGCCGACACCGCGTCGCGGGTGCTGGGCGGCATCGACGTCGGCTCCCTGGTGGCCGCCGTCGAGGCGGGTTCGGCGGTGACGACGGGCGAGCGGGTGTCGGCCAAGGACGTGCTGGCCGCCGTGCCCGGGCTGCCCGTCGTGGACAAGATCGCGGCCAAGCTCGGCGCCGAATCCGAGGGCGAGCGCGCCGCGGCGCTGGAATTGGCGCTGGAGGCGCTGTATCTGGCCAAGCGCATCGACAAGGCCTCCGGAGAGGGCCAAACCGTCTATGGCTGAACCGATCAGGGGGCACTCGCTCCGCTATTCGGCGTACACCGGGGGGCCCGACCCCCTGGCTCCGCCGGTGGATCTGCGCGAGGCGCTCGGGCGGATCGGTGAGGACGTCATGGCCGGGACCTCGCCGCGCCGCGCGCTGTCCGAACTGCTGCGCCGCGGCACCAAGAACATGCCCGGCGCCGACCGGTTGGCGGCCGAGGCGAACAAGCGCAGACGCGAGTTGTTGCGCCGCAACAACTTGGACGGAACGCTGCAGCAGATCAAGCAGCTGCTCGACGAGGCCGTGCTGGCCGAGCGCAAGGCGCTGGCGCGCGCACTCGACGACGACGCACGCTTCGGCGAACTGCAGCTGGACGCGCTGCCGTCGTCGCCGGCCAAGGCCGTCCAGGAGCTCTCCGACTACGACTGGCGCAGCGGCGAGGCGCGCGAAAAGTACGAGCAGATCAAGGATCTGCTGGGCCGGGAGATGCTCGACCAGCGTTTCGCCGGCATGAAGCAGGCGCTCGAGGGCGCCACCGACGAGGACCGCCAGCGGGTCAAGGAGATGCTGGACGACCTCAACGGGCTGCTCGACAAGCACGCCCGCGGCCAGGACACGCCCCAGGACTTCCAGGACTTCATGGCCAAGCACGGTGAGTTCTTCCCGGAGAACCCGCGCGACGTCGACGAGCTGCTGGACTCGCTGGCCAAGCGCGCGGCCGCCGCGCAGCGCTTCCGCAACAGCCTGAGCCCGGATCAGCGCGCCGAACTGGACGCCTTGGCGCAGCAGGCATTCGGCTCCCCGTCGCTGATGCAGGCCCTGGACCGGCTCGACGCCCACCTGCAGGCGGCGCGGCCGGGTGAGGACTGGACCGGGTCCGAGGAGTTCTCCGGCGACAACCCGTTCGGCATGGGAGAAGGGGCCCAGGCGATGGCCGACATCGCCGAACTCGAGCAACTGGCCGAGCAGCTGTCGCAGAGCTACCCGGGCGCCACGATGGACGACGTCGATCTCGACGCGCTGGCGCGCCAGCTCGGCGACCAGGCCGCCATCGACGCCCGCACGCTCGCCGAACTGGAACGGACCCTGGTCAACCAGGGTTTTTTGGACCGCGGGTCCGACGGCCAGTGGCGGCTCTCGCCGAAAGCCATGCGCAGGCTCGGCGAGACCGCGCTTCGTGATGTGGCGCAACAACTTTCGGGTCGACGTGGCGATCGTGAGCTGCGCCGCGCCGGCGCCGCGGGGGAGCTGACCGGCGCGACCCGGCCCTGGCAGTTCGGTGACACCGAGCCGTGGAACATCTCCCGCACGTTGACCAACGCCGTGCTGCGCCAGGCGGGAACCGCGACGCTGGACGGCCCGATCAGGATCACCGTCGACGACGTCGAGGTGTCCGAGACCGAGGCCCGCACCCAGGCCGCCGTGGCGCTGCTGGTCGACACCTCGTTCTCGATGGTGATGGAGAACCGGTGGCTACCGATGAAGCAGACGGCCCTGGCGCTCAATCACCTTGTGTGCACCCGGTTCCGGGCGGATGCCTTGCAGATCGTCGCCTTCGGCCGCTACGCCCGGACGGTGACCGCCGCCGAGCTCACGGGTCTCGAGGGCGTCTACGAGCAGGGCACCAACCTGCACCATGCGCTGGCGCTGGCGGGCCGGCACCTGCGGCGCCATCCCAACGCGCAGCCCGTCGTGCTGGTGGTGACCGACGGCGAGCCGACCGCCCACCTGGAGAACTTCGACGGGGATGCGGGTTCCGCGGTGTTTTTCGATTACCCGCCGCATCCGCGGACCATCGCGGCCACCGTACGCGGGTTCGACGACATCGCCCGCCTCGGCGCGCAGGTGACGATCTTCCGGCTGGGCAGCGACCCCGGCCTGGCGCGGTTCATCGACCAGGTCGCCCGGCGGGTCGAGGGGCGGGTCGTGGTGCCCGACGTGGACGGGCTGGGCGCGGCCGTGGTGGGCGACTACCTACGGTCCCGGCGCCGGCGCCGCTGACGGTTAGGGGCGGCGGTTGCGGGCCTTGCGCTTGATCCCCACCCCGCCCCACAGGGAGAAGCCGTGGATGTGGACGGTCGGCGCCCCGGGGGTGCCCTGGCCCACGACGGCGCGGTCGAAGCCCCCCATCACGCCGCGGCCGTGGATCTCGACGTTCACCTCCGGCGGCAGCAAAATGTTCTGCATGCCCATGATCGACACGGCGTGGATCTCGACCTCGGTCGAGGTGAAATCGGCGTAACGCAGGTCCAGGACCCCATTGCCCCAGAACGTGAAGGTGGTCAGCTTCCTGGGCACGTTCCACCGGCCGCGTCGCTCGAATCCGCTCACCAGCGCCAGCAGCAGCGTGGAGGGCGCCGGGTTGGCGGCGCCGCCCCGGCGGGGGTTGACCGTCGAGCAACCCTGGAGGTCGGCGCGCAGCTGATCCAACTCCTCGTACGTCGTCGCCGCATACGCCTTGGTCAGGCGTTCCTCGTAGTCCTTGAGCTGCAACCGGCCCTGCTCGGCCGCGTAGGCCAGCAACTGCGCGATCTGGATGCGATCGGTGTCGGCAGCGCGCGACGATCCGTCACGCGTGTCCTTTGCATCGCGTCGCGCTGAGTTGCTCATCACCACGAGCCTACGACGTCCAGATTTTGCTGCAAGAGGGTTGGCTGAACTGCAACTTACCCAACGGTTGTGCGCGGTCGCGGGCCAGGTCGGGCCCGCTATTTTGTTAGACGTCTGGCGAACTCGCCCAGCTGGGCTGCCGCTTCTGGAGAAACGCCAGCATTCCCTCGCGCGCCTCCTCGGAGACGAACAACCGCGCCGATTCTGCGCCGAGCCGGTCGGCGTCGCGGTCGAAGCCCTCCAGCACCGCGGCCGTGGTCAGCGCCTTCGCCGCGGCAAGCCCCTGCGGGGAGCCGCGCCCGATGTCGGCGACCAGCCCCGCGACCGCGGCGTCCACGTCGTCGACGGCCATCGTGACCAGCCCGATCTCCGCCGCCTCGGCGGCGTGGAAGGTCGCGCCGGTGAGGTAGTAGCGGGCCGCGGCCCGTGCCGACAGCTTCGGCAGCAACGTCAGCGAGATGATCGCCGGGGCGACACCGATGCGGGCCTCGGTCAGCGCGAACGTGCTGCGGGGGCCGGCGACGACGATGTCGCAGGCGCCGACGAGGCCGAACCCGCCGGCCCGGACGTGCCCGTCGATGGCGGCGATCACCGGCAGCGGCGAGGAGACGATGGCCCGCATCACCGCGGTCATCTCGCGGGCCCGGGCGACGGCCATGTCGTATGACGATGGTGGCGACCCGCTTCGCCCGTGCGCGCCGCCGGACTCGCTCAGGTCCGCCCCGGCGCAGAAAGTGCCCCCGGCGTGCCCGAGCACCACCAGCCGCACGGCCGGGTCCGCCGCGGCGTCGCGCAGCCCCTGGTGCAGTTGGCCGACGAGCGCACTGGACAGCGCGTTGCGGTTGTGCGGCGAGTTCAGCGTCAGGCGGGCGACTGGGCCGCCGCAGTCGGCGGGCCCGGCGTAGTCGACCAGCGTCTCCATCAGTAGGACCGGGGCAGGCCCAGCGAGGTCTGCGCCACGAAGTTCAGCACCATCTCGCGGCTGACCGGGGCGATCCGTCCCAGCCGCGCCGAGGCCAGCATGGCGGCGACGCCGTACTCTTTGGTCAGCCCGTTGCCGCCCATCGACTGCACGGCCTGGTCGACCGAGCGGGTGGCGGCCTCGGCCGCGGCGTATTTGGCCATGTTGGCGGCCTCGGCCGCGCCCGCGTCGTCGCCGGCGTCGTAGAGCGTCGCGGCCTTCTGCATCATCAGCTTGGCGAGTTCGACCTCGATGTGACACTGCGCCAACGGATGTGACAGGCCTTGGTGCGCGCCGATCGGGGTGCCCCAGACCTGGCGGGTCTTGACGTAGTCGGCGGCCTTCTTGAGCGCGAACCGGCCCATCCCCACCGAGCTGGCCGCGCCCATGATGCGTTCGGGGTTGAGCCCCGCGAAGAGCTGGGCGATAGCGGCGTCCTCGGCGCCGACCAGCGCGTCGGCGGGGAGCCGGACGTCGTCGAGGAAGACCTGGAACTGCCGCTCGGGGCTGACCAGTTCCATTTCGATTGCAGTGTAGGTGAATCCGGGCGCATCGGTAGGCACCACGAACAGCGCCGGGCGCAGCTTGCCGGTCTTGGCCTCCTCGCTGCGGGCCACCACCAGCACCGCCTGCGCCTGGTCGATCCCGGAGATGTAGACCTTCTGGCCCTTGAGGATCCAGTCGCCGCCGTCGCGGCGGGCGGTCGTCGTGATCTTGTGCGAGTTGGATCCGGCGTCGGGCTCGGTGATCGCGAAAGCCATCGTCAGCGTCCCGTCGGCGATGCCCGGGATCCAGCGCTTCTTCTGCTCTTCGGTGCCGAACTTGCTGATGATCGTGCCGTTGATGGCCGGTGAGACCACCATCAGCAACAGCGCGCTGCCCGCGGCCGCCATCTCCTCCATCACCAACGACAGCTCGTACATGCCGGCGCCGCCACCGCCGTACTCCTCGGGCAGGTTCACGCCGAGGAAGCCGAGTTTTCCCGCCTCGGACCATAATTCGGTGGTGTGCTGGTGTGCGCGCGCCTTCTGCAGGTAGTAGTCGGCGCCGTAGTTGGAGGCCCACTCGGCCACCGCCTTGCGCAGGGCGCGGCGTTCCTCGTTCTCGATGAAGCTGGTGGCGGTCACCGTGGATCTCCTTCTGCTTCGGGCGCGTCGACTCGTGCCAGGTTCGGATGGTCGTGACCCGCTGCGCCCGGCTCCGCCGCGCTTGCGATCACTCCCAGGCTTGGATGGTCGTGACCCGCTGCGCCCGGCTCCGCCGCGCTTGCGATCACTCCCAGGACGGCGCCTACTTCGACTTGCTGACCGGCGCCCACGTTGAGCTCGGCCAGGATCCCGTCGGCCGGCGCGGTGATGGTGTGTTCCATCTTCATCGCCTCCAGCCAGATCAGCGGCTGGCCGGCGGTGACGGTGTCGCCGACGGCGGCGCCGAGCCGGATGACGTTGCCGGGCATGGGCGCGACCAGTGATCCCTGTTCGACGGCCGCGCCCGGCTCCGGGAAGCGGGGCAGTGCGACCAGGTGGACGGGGCCGAGCGGTGAGTCGACGTAGACGTCGTCACCGAAGCGCGCGATCCCGAAGCGGTATGCCACGTCGGCGCCATCGGTCAGCACCACCGCGTGCGGCGCCACGGACACCAGCCCCACCGGCTCGTCACCGGCGATCACCAATCCCGTTCTGGTGAAGCGGTATTCGACGCGCTGCTCGTTGCCCTCGTCGTCGCGATAGCTCTTGACCTGATAGCCCGAGGGGAGGTTGCGCCACCCACCGGGTATCGAGGCGAACACGGGCGCCGTCGCGCGATTGTGCGCGGCGTCGGCGAGCGCGGCGGCCACCGCCGACAAGCGGACCGTCGCCGCGTCGGCCAGTGGGGCGGCAAGTTCCGCGAGGCCGTGGCTGTCGAAAAACGCGGTGTCGGTGGCTCCGTCCAGAAACGCTTTGTGCCGCAGCACGTTCACCAGCAGGTCGCGATTGGTGCGCACGCCGTGCACGCGAGCGCGGGCCAGCGTGTCGGCCAGCAGCAGCGCCGCTTGCCGCCGCGACGGGGCGTATGAGATGACCTTGGCCAGCATCGGGTCGTAGTGGATGGAGACGGTAGAGCCGCTCTCGATGCCTGAATCCAGCCGGATCCCGGTGCGCCGCTCCAGTGTGTCGAACCGCGCGCGGACCCCGGGCACCTCGAAGGCGTGTACCGCCCCGGCCTGCGGTTGCCAGGCTTGGGCGGGATCCTCGGCATACAGCCGCGCCTCGATTGAATGCCCGTGTGCGGCGGGCGGTGCGGCGACAAGGCCGTGGCCGTCGGCGACCGCGATCTGCAGTTCGACCAGGTCGAGGCCGGTGGTCTCCTCGGTGACCGGGTGCTCGACCTGCAGCCGGGTGTTCATCTCGAGGAAGAAGAAGTCCCCGCTGTCGTCGGCCAGGAATTCCACCGTCCCGGCGCCGGTGTAACCGATCGCGGCGGCGGCCACCCGGGCCGCATCGAACAGCTTGTCCCGCATGCCCGGGGTCCGTTCGACCAGGGGGGAGGGGGCCTCTTCGATGATCTTCTGGTGGCGGCGCTGAATCGAGCATTCCCGCTCCCCGACGGCCCAGACGGTTCCGTGGCTGTCGGCCAGGATCTGCACCTCCACGTGGTGGCCGGTCGGCAGGTAGCGCTCGCAGAACACGGTCGGATCGCCGAAGGCGGACTGCGCCTCCCGGCGGGCCGCAGCGACTTCGCCGGGCAGCGCGGACAATTCGCGGACCACACGCATGCCGCGGCCGCCCCCGCCGGCGGAGGCCTTGACGAGCACCGGCAGCTGTGCCTCGGTGACCGAATCGGGGTCGAGTTCGTCGAGCACCGGAACGCCGGCCGCGGCCATCAGCTTCTTGGACTCGATCTTGGAGCCCATCGCCCGTACCGCGTCGACGGGCGGCCCGATCCAGGTAAGGCCGGCGTCGGTGACGGCGGCAGCGAAGTCGGCGTTCTCCGAGAGGAACCCGTAGCCGGGATGCACCGCGTCGGCCCCGGCGGCGCGGGCGGCCGCGATCAGGGCGTCGGCGTTGAGATAGTCGTTGGTGTTCGCCAGCCGCACCCGGGCGTCGGCCTCGGTGACGTGGGGGGCGGCCGCGTCGGGGCCAGTGTGCACCGCGACGGTGCCCAGGCCCAGCCTGCGGCAGGTGGCGAACACCCGTCGCGCGATCTCCCCGCGGTTGGCGACCAGTACCCGAGTGACTCCCATACTGCTCACATCCGGAAGACGCCGAAGTTCGACGTCCCCTTGATCGGGCCATTGGCGATAGCGGACAGGCACATTCCCAACACGGTGCGGGTGTCGCGCGGGTCGATCACCCCGTCGTCGTAGAGCATCCCGGACAACACCAGGGGCAGCGACTCTGCCTCGATCTGCCCCTCGACGGCGGCGCGCATCGCGGCGTCGGCCGCCTCGTCGACCTGCTGACCGCGCGCCTCGGCGGCCGCTCGGGCGACGATCGACAGCACGCCCGACAGCTGCGCGCCGCCCATCACCGCAGCCTTGGCGGACGGCCAGGCGAACAGGAACCGGGGGTCGTAGGCGCGACCGCACATGCCGTAGTGCCCGGCACCGTAGGATGCGCCGATCAGCACCGAGATGTGCGGGACGGTCGAGTTGGAGACGGCGTTGATCATCATCGAGCCGTGCTTGATCATCCCGCCCTCTTCGTATTCCCTGCCCACCATGTATCCGGTGGTGTTGTGCAGGAACAACAGTGGGGTGTCGGAGCGGTTGGCCAGCTGGATGAACTGGGTGGCCTTCTGCGACTCCTCGCTGAACAGGATGCCGCGGGCGTTGGCCAGGATGCCCAGTGGGTAGCCGTGCAGCCGGGCCCAGCCCGTCACCAGCGACGACCCGTACATTCCCTTGAACTCGTCGAAGTCGGAGCCGTCGACGATGCGGGCGATCACCTCCCGCGGGTCGAACGGGGTGCGGAGATCCGGCGGCACGATGCCGATCAGCTCCTCGGTGTCGAACAGCGGTTCGGTCACCGGGCCCGGCGCGGGGCCCTGCTTGACCCAGTTCAGCCTCGCGACGACGCGCCGCCCGATGCGGATCGCGTCGAGTTCGTCGACGGCGAAATAGTCGGCCAAACCGGAGACGCGGGCGTGCATCTCGGCGCCGCCCAGGGACTCGTCGTCGGACTCCTCGCCGGTGGCCATCTTGACCAGCGGCGGACCCGCCAGGAACACCTTCGAGCGTTCCTTGATCATCACCACGTGGTCGGACATGCCCGGCACATAGGCGCCGCCTGCGGTGGAGTTGCCGAAAACCAATGCAAGGGTGGGGATTCCGGCCGCCGACAGCCGAGTGAGATCGCGAAACATCTGCCCGCCGGGAATGAAGACTTCCTTCTGGGTGGGCAGGTCCGCGCCGCCGGACTCCACCAGGGAGATGACCGGGAGCCGGTTTTCCAGGGCGATCTTCTTGGCCCGCAGTATCTTGCGCAGCGTCCACGGGTTGCTGGTCCCGCCCTTGACGGTCGGGTCGTTGGCGACGATCATGCATTCCACGCCGGAGACCGCGCCGATGCCGGTGACCAGGCTGGCGCCGACCTGAAAGGCGCTGCCGTAGGCCGCGAGCGGGCACAGCTCCAGGAACGGTGAGTCGGGGTCGACGAGCAGTTCGATGCGTTCCCGCGCGGTGAGCTTGCCGCGGTCGTGGTGGCGCCCGACGTACTTGGGGCCGCCGCCCGCAAGGGCTTTGGCGAGCTCGCCGTCGATCTCGTCGAGCCTGGCGTTGGCCGCCGACGCCGCCTCGGCGTAGGCGGGGGCATGCGGGTCCAGCGTCGAGTGCAATACGGTCACGACCACCGCCGACGATGCAGAGCGAAGCGATGCGGAGGAGGCGGTGCGATCATTGTTGATATCCCAGGGTTTTGGCGGCCAGTGCGGTGAGGATTTCGGTGGTGCCGCCGCCGATGCCGAGGATGCGCATGTCCCGGTACTGGCGTTCGACTTCGGATTCGGCCATGTAGCCCATGCCGCCGAAAAGCTGGACGGCCTGATGCGCCACCCATTCGCCGGCCTCCACGGCGGTGTTCTTGGCGAAGCACACCTCGGCGATCAGGTTGGTCTCGCCGGCGAGCTGGCGCTCGACCACATTGCGCGAGTAGACGCGGGCGACGTCGGTGCGCCGGGCCATCTCGGCCAGCGTGTTCTGCACCGACTGTCGCGAGATCAGCGGCCGGCCGAACGTCTCCCGGTCGCGGCACCACTGCACCGTCAGGTCCAGGCAGCGCTGGGCGCTCGAATACGCCTGGGCGGCAAGGCCGATGCGCTCGGACACGAAGGCCTGGGCGATCTGCAGGAACCCGCTGTTCTCGGGGCCGACGAGATTGGCCGCGGGCACGCGCGCGTCGGTGTAGGACAGCTCGGCGGTGTCCGAGGACCGCCAGCCCATCTTGTCCAGCTTGCGGCTGACCTCGAAACCCGGCGTGCCCTTCTCCACCACCAGCAGCGAGACCCCGACCGCGCCGGGGCCCCCGGTGCGCACCGCGGTGACGACATAGTCCGCGCGCACCCCGGAGGTGATGTAGGTCTTGGCGCCGTTGACGACGTAGTGGTCGCCGTCCCGCACCGCCGTGGTCCGCAGGTGCCCGACGTCCGAGCCGCCGCCGGGCTCGGTGATGGCCAGCGCGCCGATCTTCTCGCCGGCCAGCGTGGGCCGGACGAACTCCTCGATCAGCCGCGGGTCGCCGAAGGCGATCATGTGCGGCACCGCGATGCCGCAGGTGAACAGCGAGGCGAAAACGCCGCCCGGGGCCCCGGCCTGGTGCACCTCCTCGCAGATGATCACCGCGTCGGCACCGTCCCCGCCGCCGCCGCCGACCGCCTCGGGGAAGCCCGCGCCCAGCAGGCCGGCATCCCCGGCGCGGCGGTGCAGTTCGCGCGGCAGCTCGCCGGCGCGCTCCCACTCGTCGGCGCGCGGCAGGATCTCGCGTTCGGTGAACGCGCGCACCGTCTTTCGCAGCTGGTCGCGTTCCGGGGTGTTCCACAGAGTCATAAAAGCCCTTCCGGCACCTCGACGTAACGGCTGCGCAGCCACTCTCCCAGTCCCTTGGCCTGGGGATCGAACCGGGCCTGGTAGGCGACACCCTGGCCGAGGATGCCGTCGACGACGAAGTTCACCGCCCGCAGGTTGGGCAGCACGTGGCGGGTGACGGCGAAGCCCGCCGCCTCGGGCAGCAGCTCCCCGAGCACCTCCACGGTGAGGGTGTGCGCCAGCCAGCGCCATTGCTCGTCGGTGCGCACCCAGACCCCGACGTTGGCCGAGCCGCCCTTGTCGCCGCTGCGGGCGCCGGCGATGCGGCCCAGCGGCACGCGGCGTGCCGGGCCTGCCGGCAGCGGCTCGGGCAGCGGCGGCGGGTCCGCGGGCGAAAGCTCGAGAGTGTCAGTGGCGCAGTCGATTTCGGTGCGGGAACCGTCGGGGTGTACGGCGACGTGCGGCACCCCGGCGGCATCGACGTATCCGGCGGTGAACACGCCGTACACCTGACCGTCGCCCGGTGGGGCGGTCACGTGAAATCCCGGATAGCTGGCAAGCGCCAATTCGACGGCCGCCGAGGAGAATTGGCGTCCGACGTTGGCGGGGTCGGGGTCGCGCACGACGCAGCGCAGCAGGGCGCTGGCGGTCTCCTCGGTGTCGGCGTCGGCGTGGTCGGTGCGGGCCAGGGTCCACACCAGCTCGGCGGGCTTGACGGTGAGCGCGGCCTCGAGCTGGCGGCGCACCAGCTCGGCCTTGGCCTCGACGTCCAGGCCGGTCAGCACGAAGGTCATGGCGTTGCGGTACCCGCCGATGCTGTTCAGCGACACCTTGAGGGTGGGCGGCGGCGGCTCGCCGCGTACCCCGCTGATGCGCACCCGGTCGGGTCCGTCGGAGGCCAACGCGATGCTGTCCATCCGGGCGGTGACGTCGGGGTTGGCGTAGCGGGCGCCGCCGATCTCGTAGAGCAACTGCGCGGTGACGGTGTCGACGCTGACCAGTCCGCCGGTGCCGGGATGCTTGGTGATCACCGAGGATCCGTCGGCGTGGACCTCGGCCAGCGGGAAGCCGGCGTGGCCGAGGTCGGGGATTTCCGTGAAGAACGAATAGTTGCCGCCGCTGGCCTGGACGCCGCATTCGATGACGTGGCCGGCGACCACGGCGCCGGCGAGCCGGTCGTAATCGGTGCGGTTCCAGCCGAAGTGCGCGGCCGCGGCGCCCACCGTCACCGAGGCGTCGGTGACCCGGCCGGTGACCACGACGTCGGCCCCGGCGTCGAGGCAGTCGACGATGCCCCACGCGCCCAGGTAGGCGTTGGCCGTCAGCGGCGAGCCGAGCCCGAGTTCGGCTGCGCGCGGCGCCAGGTCGTCGCCCTCGACGTGCGCGACCCGGGCGTCGATGCCCAGCCGCGCCGCCAGGGCCCGCACGGCGTCGGCCAGCCCGGCCGGGTTGAGGCCGCCGGCGTTGGCCACGATGCGGACACCCCGGTCGCGGGCCTCGCCGAGGCAGTCCTCGAGCTGGGTCAAGAAGGTCTTGGCGTAGCCGCGCTCCGGGTGCTTCATGCGGTCGCGGCCCAGGATGAGCATGGTCAGTTCGGCCAGGTAGTCACCGGTGATGAAGTCCACGTCCCCGCCGGTCAGCATCTCGCGCATCGCCGACAGGCGGTCGCCGTAGAAGCCGGAGCAGTTCGCGATCCGGACGGGAGCACCGGAAGCAGAAGCCATGGGCGCCCTCCGTTCCTCGACTCACCGCTGAGCACAACCAACCAACCGGTAGGTTAGCGGGTGCGGCCGGTGCCGCGTCAAGGCTGCTGCGCCGGCGCGCGCGGCCCATTTTGGCGCCCACGAGGCCAGCGACTATCCTGAAGGGCAATCGTCGCTCGTCCGGCCCGCCCGGCCACGCCGCGACATGCCCACCAGAAGCCCGAATGAGGAGTAAGGCCCGACCATGGCCACACCCAAGCGCAGGATGTCGCGCGCCAACACACGAAGCCGCCGCGCGCAGTGGAAGGCCACCCGCACCGAGCTCGTCGGCGTGACGGTGGCGGGCCAGCGGCACAAATTGCCCCGCCGGCTGCTCAAGGCGGCCCGCCTCGGCCTCATCGATCTCGACAAGCGTTAATCCCGCCGGACACCCGGCGCGCCTCTCAGGCCGCTCTCAGGCGCCGGGACCAGACTGATGGCCGTGCGGATACTGGTCGTCGACGACGACCGCGCGGTGCGTGAGTCGCTGCGCAGGTCACTTTCTTTCAACGGCTATTCGGTCGAGCTCGCCCATGACGGGGTCGAGGCCCTCGACAAGATCGCGGCCGAGCGGCCCGACGCCCTGGTCCTGGACGTGATGATGCCGCGGCTGGACGGCCTGGAGGTATGCCGCCAGCTCCGCAGCACCGGCGACGACCTGCCGATTCTGGTGCTCACCGCCCGCGACTCGGTCTCCGAGCGCGTCGCGGGCCTGGACGCCGGGGCCGATGACTACCTGCCGAAGCCGTTCGCGCTCGAAGAGCTGTTGGCGCGCATGCGCGCGTTGCTGCGCCGCACCAAACCCGACGACGCCGCCGCCGAGTCGATCGCCCTGCGGTTCTCCGACCTGGCCCTGGACCCGGTGACCCGCGAGGTGACCCGCGGGCAACGGCAGATCAGCCTGACCCGCACCGAGTTCGCGCTGCTGGAGATGCTGATCGCCAACCCGCGCCGCGTGCTCACCCGCAGCCGCATCCTCGAGGAGGTGTGGGGCTTCGACTTCCCCACCTCGGGCAACGCGCTGGAGGTCTACGTCGGGTATCTGCGCCGCAAGACCGAGGCCGAGGGCGAGCCCCGGCTGATCCACACGGTGCGCGGCGTGGGTTACGTGCTGCGGGAGACGCCGCCGTGATGAGTCCGTTCCCGCGATGATCCGGTTCAACCGGCGACGTCGCACCGCCTGGCGGCCCGCCAGTTCGCTGTCCCTGCGGTGGCGGGTGATGCTGATGGCGATGTCGACGGGCGTGATGGTCGTCCTGTTGATGGACTTCGCCGTCTACGCCTCGGTATCGGCGGCGCTGTACAAGGACATCGACAATCAGCTGCAGAGCCGGGCGCAGCTGATGATCGCCAGCGGGTCGCTGGGCGCCGACCCCGGGAAAGCCATCGAGGGCAGCGCCTATTCCGACGTCAACGCGATGCTGGTGAACCCGGGCCACTCCGTCTACACCGCCCAGCAGCCGGGTCAGACGCTCCCGGTCGGCCCGCCGGAGAAGGCCGTGATCAACGGTGAGCTGTTGATGTCGCGGCGCACCGCGTCCGATCAGCGGATACTGGCCATCCACCTGCCCAACGGCAGCACGCTGCTGATCTCCAAGAGCCTCAAGCCCACCCAGGCGGTGATGAACCAGGTGGGCTGGGTGTTGCTGATCGTGGGCGGCATCGGTGTCGTGGTCGCCGCGGTCGCCGGCGGCATGGTGACCAAAGCCGGGTTGCGCCCGGTGGCCCGCCTGACCGCCGCGGCCGAACGGGTGGCGCGCACCGACGATCTGCGGCCCATCCCGGTGGTCGGCAGCGACGAATTGGCCCGGCTGACCGAGGCGTTCAACCTGATGTTGCGGGCACTGGCCGAGTCGCGGGAGCGGCAGGCCCGGCTGGTGACCGACGCCGGGCACGAACTGCGCACGCCGCTGACCTCGCTGCGCACCAACGTCGAGCTGCTGATGGCCTCGATGGAACCGGGCGCGCCGCGGCTGCCCGAGCAGGAGATGGTGGATCTGCGCGCCGACGTGCTCGCGCAGATCGAGGAACTGTCCACCCTGGTGGGCGATCTGGTGGACCTGTCCCGCGACGACGCCGGCCAGGTGGTGCACGAGCTGGTGGACATGTCCGAGGTGGTGGATCGCAGCCTCGAGCGGGTCAAGCGGCGGCGCAACGACATCCAGTTCGACGTCCAGGTCATCCCGTGGCAGGTCTACGGTGACTCGGCGGGGCTGTCGCGTGCGGCGTTGAACCTCATGGACAACGCCGCCAAGTGGAGCCCGCCGGGCGGCCGCGTCGGCGTCGGGATGAGGCAGCTCGACGACTCGCACGCCGAATTCGTGGTCTGGGATTACGGTCCGGGGATTCCGCCGCAGGAACGCCGCCTGGTGTTCGAGCGCTTCTACCGGTCGACGACCGCACGGGCCATGCCGGGCTCGGGCCTGGGGCTGGCGATCGTGAAGCAGGTCGTGCTCAAGCACGGCGGGATGCTGCGCGTCGAAGACACCGTGCCGGGCGGGCAGCCTCCGGGGACCGCGATCTACGTGGTGCTTCCCGGCCGGCCCATGCCGGGCGGGCCCTACGCGCCGGCCGCCGCGGATTTCGGCCCCGACGATCGCGGGGCTCACTCCGGCCCGGGCGCGCCCGCGCCGGGAAACACGGCGAACTCTGGGGAATCGGCGAACGTTATCTCAGTGGACTCTCAGTCCGCGCGCGCAAGGTAGTTGTGCAGTTACTGTTGGAATTCAGGTCGAGTCGTGCCCACACCAGCCGACATTTACAGGAAGAGCGAACTTAGCGACATGACGAATCACCCGAGGTATTCGCCACCGCCGCAGCAGCAGCCGGGCTACCGCACCGCGCCCAACCAGCCCGGAGGCCCCTACGCCCAGGGGCAGCAGCACCCGTACAACCAGCAGTACGACTGGCGCTACCCGCAGTCCCAGCCCTCGCCGACGGCACAGTACCGCCGGCCCCACGATCCGTTCGGTGGCGGCGGGCCGGGTTCCGTGCCCGGCGGTACCGGAACGGGGCCGATACCCGGGATGCTGCCCCCGATGGGCCCCCCTCCGGTACGCGAGAAGCGCTCCCGTGGGGGCCTGCTGGCCGCCGGCGCGCTGGCCATCGCCGTGGTGTCGGCCGGCATCGGCGGTGCCGCGGCCACGGTCGTCGAGCTGGGCGCGCACTCGACCGGCGGGCACGGCGGCCGCGTCATCGGGGCCGCCCCCAGCGTCCCGGCGGCCAACATGCCGGCGGGCAGTGTCGAACAGGTCGCCGCCAAGGTGGTGCCCAGCGTCGTCATGCTCGAGACCGACCTGGGTCGCCAGTCAGAGGAGGGCTCGGGCATCATCCTGTCCTCCGACGGGCTGATCCTGACCAACAACCACGTGGTCGCGGCCGCCGCGGGCCCGGGTCAGGGCAAGCCGCCGGGCGGACCCGTCAATCCGGCGCCGAAGACGACGGTGACGTTCTCCGACGGGCGCACCGCGCCCTTCACGGTGGTGGGCACGGACCCGACCAGCGACATCGCCGTGATCCGCGTGCAGGGCGTCTCCGGGCTCACTCCCATCTCGCTGGGCTCCTCCTCGGATCTGCGTGTCGGCCAGCCGGTGGTGGCGATCGGGTCGCCGCTGGGCCTGTCCGGCACGGTGACGACCGGCATCGTCAGCGCCCTCAACCGACCGGTGTCCACGACCGGCGAGGCGGGCAACCAGAACACCGTGCTGGACGCGATCCAGACCGACGCGGCGATCAACCCGGGTAACTCGGGTGGCGCCCTGGTCAACATGAGCGGCCAGCTGGTGGGGGTGAACTCGGCGATCGCCACCCTCGGCGCCGACTCGCCGGATGCCCAGAGCGGGTCGATCGGGCTCGGCTTCGCCATCCCGGTCGACCAGGCCAAGCGCATCGCCGACGAGCTGATCAGCAGCGGCAAGGCGTCGCACGCGTCGCTGGGTGTGCAGGTGACGAACGACAAGGGCTCCCCGGGCGCCAAGGTCGTCGAAGTCGTGCAGGGCGGTGCCGCCGCGAGCGCCGGCCTGCCCAAGGGCGTCGTCGTCACCAAAGTCGACGACCGCCCGATCAACAGCGCCGACGCGCTGGTCGCCGCCGTGCGTTCCAAAGCGCCGGGCGACAAGATCACGCTGACCTTCGAGGATCCCGCCGGTGGCGGCAGCCGGACCGTCCAGGTCACGCTCGGCAAGGCGGATCAGTGATGCGGGTCGAGGAGCCCTCGGCGGGGCCGCTGTCGGAGCTCGGATATACGGTTGCTCCCATGGAGCCGGGTGCGGAATTGGTGGTCGGCCGGGCGCTGGTGGTGGTGGTCGATGACCGCACCGCGCACGGCGACGAGGACCACAGCGGGCCGTTGGTCACCGAATTGTTGACCGAGGCGGGGTTCGTCGTGGACGGGGTGGTGGCGGTCGAGGCCGACGAGGTCGAGATCCGCAACGCGCTCAACACCGCGGTGATCGGCGGGGTGGATCTGGTGGTCTCCGTCGGTGGCACCGGCGTCACGCCGCGCGATGTCGCACCGGAGGCCACCCGCGAGATTCTCGACCGGGAGATCCTGGGCATCGCCGAGGCGATCCGGGCTTCGGGCCTGTCCGCGGGGATCATCGACGCGGGGTTGTCCCGCGGTCTGGCCGGGGTGTCGGGAAGCACCCTGGTGGTCAACCTCGCCGGTTCCCGTTACGCGGTGCGCGACGGAATGGCGACGCTGAATCCCCTTGCCGCCCAGATCATCGGGCAGCTGTCGAGCCTGGAGATCTGACCCCGCTCAGCCGCAGCTCATTGCGACTCGGCGTCCGCGCGCGGTCCGTGGCTCGGGGGCGGCGTCTTGTCCACTGCACCGACGTGCTTGCCGGACGAGTCGCCGTCGGTCTGGGCCAGCAGGTCGCGGATCTCTTTGAGCAGGACGACCTGCGCGTCGTCGGCCGGCTCGACTTCACCACGTTTGCGCAGCTTTGTGTACGGCAGCACCACCAGGAAGTACACCACTGCCGCGATGATGATGAAGTTGATCGCGGCCGACAAGACGTTGTTGAGGTCGATGGCCTGACCGCCACCGATGCCGATGCGCAGGATGCCGATGTTCGACTGCTGGTTGACGCCGATGCGGTTGATCAGCGGCTTGATGATGTTGTCGGTGAACTGCGTGACCAGTGCGGTGAACGCGGTACCGATGACCACCGCGGTAGACAGGTCGATGATGTTGCCCCGGGATAGAAACTCCTTGAACCCGTTGAGCATCGAGGTGTCCTTTCTGGGACTCGGCAGAGTTTGCTGTGGGTCACGCCCCGAATGGTGGCCGGGCACTCAGTGCAGGGTCAGGGTTACCGCCTGACCCAGCGTCGAACCCGCCACCGCGTTCGCCACGCGAGCCGGCAGCGCCACCAACACTACGCGGTCGGCCTCGGTGGCCTGGGCTTTTCGACCGGCCGACACGAGGACCACGACGGCGTCGGTGGCCACCACCTTGGCGGCGGGCTGACCGGTCGCCGGCGAATCGGTGGTCGGCGCGGCGAGCACGTCGACGACGTCGCCCACGCGGACGAGGTCGAGGAGGGCCCCGTCGGCCAGGCGCAGCGGCACGATCCGCGCGCCGGGACCGGCCTTGGACCCGATTGCGGCCTCGGCGAGCCGGCTGCCGAGCAACCGGACGTCGGTGAGCACTTCACCACGCCGGGCCGGGCCCGCCAGCGTCGCACCGACCACGGCGCCCAGGTCGACAGCTGAACCGTCGGGAAGGGTTGCCCGCGAACGAGTTTCGAGCCGGACATCGTCGGCGCCCAGCGCGGTGCCGGGGGTGAGGTCATGCGCGGCGACGACGACCTCGGCGCGATCGCCCTCCGGGCCCGGCCGCAGCATCGCGATCCCGGCGAGCACGACGAGCCCGCCCGCGGCCACCCGCCGGGCCCGCACGGTGCGGGTCCAGTCCGGGCGCGACGACGCCGTCAGTCGGCGCCACACCGAAGGGTTGAGCGAAGCTCCCGCCACGCCGCAACGGTAGGCGCCGGGGGCGCGGGCCGGCGGGCGGGGTTGTGGATAACTACCGAGCTAGCTCGACGCCGCCGCCGGGGACGGGGTGGAGCTGGAACTGGTGCCGGCCGATTTCTCGGCGGATCCGGACGCGGACTTCTCGCTCGAGCCCGAGCTTTCCGGCGAGCCGCTGCCCGAAGAGTCCGATGCGCCGGTGGACCCGTTGGTGCCGCTCGATCCGTTCCCCCCGCCGGTCTTGACCTTGCCCGACTCGCGACTGTCGGTGCGGTAGAAGCCGCTGCCCTTGAACACGATGCCCACCGAGTTGAAGCGCTTGCGCAGCCGACCGGAGCACTTCTCGCAGGTGGTCAGCGCGTCGTCGGTGAAGGCCTGCGTGATGTCGAAGCGGTCGCCGCACTCCGTGCACTCATAGGTGTAGGTCGGCACGTGAACCTCCGGGTCGGGGGCTTACAGGGTGAACAGAGCCTGTTAGCACTCTAGCGTTTCAAGTGCTAGAACCGCCACGTGGCCTGCTTCATTCCCCGGTGCCGGCCGCCAGGCCGATCACCCCGCGCCGCGGCGTGAGCGCGTGCGTCATCGCGACGTCGTGCGGGTCGGCGGGCAACTCGTCGACCAGTTCGACGTCGCGCACCACGGCGATCAGGCGCGCCCGCGGGTCGCGGGCCGGCAGTGAGCGGTCGTAGAAGCCGGCGCCCCGGCCCAGCCGGGCGCCCCGGCGGTCGACGGCCAGCGCCGGGACGATCACCAGCCCGGCCTCGGCCAGCGCGGAGGCCGGTAGCCAGGGTGGGAGGGGCTCGCGCAGTCCCCAGGGCCCGGCGCCCAGAGCGTCGGGCCGGTATTCGCCCCACTGCAACGGCATCGGGCTGCCGTCGGCGGCGGTGCGTGCCACCGGCAGCAGGACCCGCCCGGCCCGCCGCGCGAGCATGTCCAACATCGCGACGGATCCGGGCTCGGTGCCCACCGGCACGTACGCGCAGACGGTGCCGGCGCACACCGTGGGCTCCAGCGCCGCGCACAGCATGCGGGCCTCGGCGGCACGAACGTCGCCGGGAACGTCGCGCCGCGCGGCCAGCAACCGCGCGCGGAGCGCGGTCTTGTCTGCCCTCGCCATGGGTCCACGATGACAGCCGGCGGTTTTCGCCGCCACGCCCGCTCGCGTCGGCGGTGCGGGTTATGGTTGTGAACGATGTCACGAGCTGAAATTCCGGTGCCCTACACGGCGATCGTCCCAGCGGCCGGTCTGGGTACCCGTTTCCTGCCGGCGACCAAAACGGTGCCCAAGGAGCTGCTGCCCGTCGTCGACACGCCGGGCATCGAGCTGGTCGCCGAGGAGGCGGCCGCGGCCGGTGCCGAGCGCCTGGTGATCGTCACCTCCGAGGGCAAGGACGGCGTCGTCGCGCATTTCGTACAGGACCTGGTGCTCGAGGGCACCCTCGAGAAGCGCGGGAAGACGGCGATGCTCGACAAGGTCCGGCGCGCAGCACAACTGATCAAGGTGGAATCGGTCGTGCAGGCCCAGCCGCTCGGCCTCGGACACGCCATCAGCTGTGTGGAGCCCACCTTGGCCGCGGACGAGGACGCGGTGATGGTCCTGCTGCCCGACGACCTGGTGCTGCCGACCGGCGTCCTGGAGACGATGGCCAAGGTGCGCGCCGACTACGGCGGCACCGTGCTGTGCGCGATCGAGGTGGCCCCCGAGGAGATCAGTGCCTACGGGGTGTTCGACGTGGACCCCGCTGCCGGCTCGGACGACCCCGACGTGCTGAAGGTCAAGGGCATGGTCGAAAAGCCCAAGGCTGAGGACGCCCCGTCGATGTACGCCGCGGCGGGCCGTTACGTGCTGGACCGCGCGATCTTCGACGCGCTGCGCCGCATCGACCGCGGGGCCGGCGGCGAGGTGCAGCTCACCGATGCGGTCGCGCTGCTGATTTCGGAGGGCCACCCCGTGCACGTCGTCGTGCATCGCGGATCTCGACACGACTTGGGAAATCCCGGCGGCTACCTCAAAGCTGCGGTTGACTTTGCTTTGGATCGCGACGACTATGGCCCGGATCTGCGGCGATGGTTGGCGGCGCGGTTAGGCCTGACCGAGCGCTAGCCAGGCGAGACCACGCGGTCCCGGTGCGCCGGGTCCGGCGCCACCGGGGATCGCGCCCGTCGGGGCCGGAGGGCAGAAAGGCGCGCTTGTGCGTTCTGTGGAGGAGCAGCAGGCCCGGATAACGGCCGCGGCGGTGGCCCCGCGGCCGATTCGCGTTGCGATCGCCGAGGCGCAGGGGCTGATGTGCGCCGAGGAGGTGGTCACCGAGCGGCCCCTGCCCGGTTTCGATCAGGCCGCGATCGACGGCTACGCGGTGCGCAGCGTCGACGTGCTCGGCGTCGGCGAGGTCGGTGGCGACGAGCTCGACGGGATCTCCGGCGACCTCACCGAGGAGGCGGACCGGCGCGACGGGCTGGTCCTGCCGGTGATGGGCACCATCGAGGCCGGTGCGCGCACGCCCAGCCGGCTGCAGCCCCACCAGGCCGTCCGGGTGCACACCGGCGCGCCGCTGCCCACGCTGGCCGACGCGGTGCTGCCGCTGCGGTGGACCGACGGCGGGACGTCGAAGGTGCGGATCCTGCGCGGGGCCCCGTCGGGTGCCTACGTGCGCCGCGCCGGCGACGACGTCCAGCCCGGTGACGTCGCCGTGCGCGCCGGGACGATCATCGGTGCGGCCCAGGTGGGCCTGCTGGCGGCGGTCGGCCGCGAACGGGTGCTGGTACATCCCCGGCCGCGGCTGGCGGTGATGGCCGTCGGCGGCGAGCTGGTCGACATCTCGCGCACCCCGGGCAACGGGCAGGTGTACGACGTCAACTCCTATGCGCTGGCGGCCGCGGGCCGCGACGCCGGCGCCGAGGTCAACCGGGTCGGCATCGTCAGCGGCGATCCCCGGGAGCTGCGCGACGTCGTCGAGGGTCAGATCAATCGCGCGGAGGCCGTCGTGATCGCCGGCGCGGTCGGCGGCGCGGCCGCCGAGGCGGTGCGGTCGGCGCTGTCCGAACTCGGCGAGATGGAGGTGGTCCGGGTCGCCATGCATCCCGGGTCGGTCCAGGGCTTCGGCCAGCTGGGCCGCGAGGGCGTTCCGACGTTTCTGCTGCCCGCCAACCCGGTCAGCGCGCTGGTGGTCTTCGAGGTGATGGTCCGGCCGCTGCTCCGGCTGTCCCTGGGCAAGCGCCAGCCGATGCGCCGGATCGTGCGGGCCCGCACCCTGTCGCCGATCACCTCGGTGGCCGGGCGCAAGGGCTACCTGCGCGGTCAGCTGATGCGCGACCAGGACACCGGGGAGTACCTGGTGCAGGCGCTCGGGGGTGCTCCCGGCGCCTCGTCGCACCTGCTGGCCACGCTCGCCGAAGCGAACTGCCTGGTCGTCGTCCCCACCGGTGCCGAACAGATCCGCACCGGCGAGCTCGTCGACGTCGCCTTCCTGGCGCAACGCGGCTGAGGACTGCGATGCGCGTGAACCTGTTGCGCTACAACCCGCGTCACCCGGGTTGGCCCGTGGACGTCGGCCCGCTGCGGGTCCGCGCCGGCGTGGTCCGGTTGCGCCCGGTGCGCATGCGGGACGGCGCGCAGTGGAGCCGGGCGCGGCAGGCCGATCGTGCCCACCTGGAACCGTGGGAGCCCAGCGCGGAGGGCGATTGGGCGGTCCGGCACTCCGTCGCCGCCTGGCCGGCATTGTGTTCGGGTCTGCGTGCGGAGGCCCGCAAGGGCCGCATGCTGCCCTACGTCATCGAGTTGGACGGGCGGTTCTGCGGTCAGCTGACCATCGGCAACGTCGTGCACGGGGCCCTGCGGTCGGCATGGATCGGCTACTGGGTGTGCCGGCCGGCGACCGGCGGGGGAGTGGCCACCGCGGCGCTGGCGCTGGGACTCGACCATTGCTTCGGTCCGGTCATGCTGCATCGCGTCGAGGCCACGGTGCGACCCGAGAACGCCGCCAGCCGTGCGGTGCTGGCGAAGGCGGGGTTCCGGGAAGAGGGCCTGCTGCTGCGGTACCTCGAGGTCGACAAGGCGTGGCGGGACCACCTGCTGATGGCCATCACCGTCGAGGAGGTGTACGGCTCGGTGGCCTCGACCCTGGTCCGCGCCGGCCGCGCGAGCTGGGTGTGACCCGACGCCGGTCCGCGCCGCCAGCAACCAAGCCGCCGACACGCGCTGTGACTAGCGCGACACGAGTGACGTTTGGTGCTTGTGAGAGCGAAATTACAGGTGTGTAATTGTGCTGGTCACTTGACCCGGCCGCGCTGGCCACCGACCGGCCTCGCGGGGATGGGAACGAAGAGAGCAGGTCATCATGCCAAGCATCCCGCAGTCGTTGTTGTGGATCTCGCTCGTGGTGCTGTGGCTGTTCGTCCTGGTTCCGATGCTGATCAGCAAACGCGACGCGGTGCGCCGCACCAGCGACGTGGCCCTGGCGACGCGAGTGCTCAACGGCGACGCCGGTTCCCGGCTGCTCAAGCGCGGGGGCCCCGCCGCGGGCCACCGCAGCGATCCCGACTGGAAGCCGGAGCAGCAGCCGGACGACGACGAGTTCACGGGCGCTGAACAGGACCAACACCTCAACCCGGACGCCGACCAGGACGCCGACACCCACGAGTTGCAGCGTGCCCGGCCGGTCGTCGTCCAGGTCGCCACGACCGGGTCCGCCGAGCCCGCCGAGCCCGACTATCTCGACGTCGACGTCGTCGAGGACTCGGGGGCCCTGCCCGCGGGAGCAAGCGCCGGGGCGGCGGAATCGGCGCCCGTCGCCGTGGGTGAGGGCGTCGCGTCACAGGGGACCGATGCCGGCGCCGACGCGGCCGGCGACGACGAAGCGGTGCGCGACGAGGAGGACGGCTACGACTATGTCGAGGACTCCTCCGGCCTCGAACCCGAAGCCGACGCGTCCGACGACGAGGACGAAACCCCGCGCCCGTCGGTCGCACCGGGCTCGCGGCGGCGCCGATTCGACTCCCGGACCGCCGCGGCGGTCAGCGCCCGCAAATACGTCTTCCGCAAGCGGGTGCTGATGGCAATGGCGGTCGTCCTGGTCGGTTCGGCGACAGCCGCCTTCGAGCTGACCCCCAGCGCCTGGTGGATCTGTGGCAGCGCCACCACCGTGACGGTGCTCTATCTGGCGTATCTGCGCCGCCAGACCCGCATCGAGGAGAGGGTGCGGCGGCGGCGGATGCAGCGGATGGCGCGTGCGCGGCTCGGCGTGGAGAACGCTAACGACCGCGAGTACGACGTGGTGCCGTCCCGGCTGCGGCGTCCGGGCGCGGTGGTGCTCGAGATCGACGACGAGGACCCGAGCTTCGAACATCTGGACTACTCGGTGCCGGCGCGGAATTACGGCTGGTCCAGGGAATTGCCGCGCGCCGTCGGGCAGTAGTGCTCGCGGTTCGGCGGTTGGTGCCGCGGCTGGTAGCCTGCTATCGGTCAGGGGCTATGGCGCAGTTGGTAGCGCGACTCGTTCGCATCGAGTAGGTCAGGGGTTCGAATCCCCTTAGCTCCACCAGTGAATGCCCCGCCGAGAGGTATTCCCTGCCCCCGGTCCATGCGGTGTGCCAGGACGTAGCCAGCTGAGCGCCGGCCGCGGTGGGACAGTGCGTGGGAGCACGACGAGTCGCGGGCACCGAACACACCACCTGCCCCACCCGTCACGATCTCGACGAACTGGCCTGACGGCGCCCGCGTGGCGCCTCGGCGTGTCTGACTTCGCTCGTTAGCCTGGCCGCATCCGACGAGGGAGAAACGTCAATGTTGGTCCTGCACGGGTTCTGGTCCCCTGCAAACGGGCTATGCCTGTGGGCGGAGGATTCCGCGCTCGCGGTGACGAGTCCCAGCGAAGCGTTGCGTGCGGCCCGCCCGCATCCGTTCGCCGCGGACGCCGATGCCATCGCCCCGATCCACACCGGCAAGCGAGGAACCGCTGTTCTGTTGTTGCCGTCGTTGCGGAAGTCGCCACTGGACTCACCGGAGCTGTTCCGGGTCACGCCGCGCCCGGCACCAAGAATCCAACCCGTTCTGCTGCCCTGGACGGTTCCGGTGATGTCCCTGCCCGCCGCGTCGGCGCTGACCGCGCTGGAGGAGCCCGCCGCCGACGTGCGGTACGGCGCATCCGTGGCGTATCTCGCCGAACTGGCGGGGTTCGCGCGAGAGCTGGTGGAGCGCGGCCGGGTCCTGCCCGCGCTCTCCTGTGACGAACACGGGCCAGTCGCGTTCTGGCGTCCGGTGGTGCAGGGTCCCGACGTTGTGGCCCTGAATGCGCTGATCGCCGCGATGCCACCGGTATGCCGGGCTGAGCCGGAGACCCAGGACGGCCACGATCTGGCCGTCTCGGCGCTGTATGCCTTGGTGGATGCGGCGGTGCGAACGACGTTGCCGGCCGGGATCGACCTGCTCCCGCCCCGGCGTGGCCGCCGCCCGAAACACGTTCCGGCCCAGGAAGCCTGGCTGACCGCGCTGACCGCCCCGGACGGCCGGTTCGACGCGGATCCGGGCGAACTCGACGCGCTGGCCGGGGCACTGCAGCCGTGGGATGCGATCGGTGCCGACGAGCCCGGTCCGGCAAGGGCGATGTTCCGGCTCTCCGAAACCGAGGAGCCCGACGGCCAACAGCCCGGCTGGCGGCTGGAATTCCTGCTGCAATCCATGGCCGACCCCAGCCTGTTGGTACCCGCGGAACAGACCTGGGACGAGGATGGCAGCCTGCGTCGCTGGCTGGACAGGCCCCAGGAGCTCCTGCTGGCTGAACTTGGCCGCGCCGTCCGGATCTACCCCGAACTCGCGCCCGCCCTGCGCACGGCGCGTCCGGCCGAGATTTCCCTGGACGCCGAGGGCGCCTACCACTTCCTGTCCACTGGGGCGCCCCGGCTCGACGAGGCGGGGTTCGGCGTTCTGCTGCCGTCATGGTGGGACCGGCGCCGCAAGCTCGGTCTTGCGGTGTCCGCGTCCACACCGGTCGACGGGATGGTCAGCGGCACACGCAGATTCGGCCGCGACCAGCTGCTCGATTTCCGCTGGGAGCTCGCGGTCGGAGATGACACCCTGACCGGCGATGAGATCGCTGCGCTGGCCCAGACCAAGGCCCCGCTGATCCGGCTGCGCGGCCAGTGGGTGGCGGTGGACCCCGATCAGCTGCGCCGCGGGCTGGAGTTCCTGGCGAAAAACCCCACCGGCCAAGCGACTACAGCCGAGATCCTCGCGCTGGCCGCCAGCCATCCCGACGACACCGACACCCCGCTGGAAGTGACCGCGGTGCGCGCCGACGGCTGGCTCGGCGATCTGCTCAGCGGGGCGGCGGGCCAGTCGTTGCAGCCGCTGGCAGCCCCGCCGGAGTTCACCGCGACGCTGCGCCCCTATCAGCAGCGGGGGCTGTCCTGGCTGGCGTTCCTGTCCTCGCTCGGGCTGGGCAGCTGCCTGGCCGACGATATGGGGCTGGGTAAGACCGTGCAGTTGCTCGCCCTGGAGTCCGCGCAGCGCCACGACGAGCCCGGTGTCGGGCCGACGCTGCTGCTGTGCCCGATGTCGTTGGTCGGCAACTGGCAACGGGAAGCCGCGAAATTCGCACCGACACTTCGGGTTTACGCTCACCACGGCGCGGCACGGCTGCGCGGCGACGGGCTGCGCGGGCATCTCGCCGACACCGACGTCGTGGTGACCACCTACGCCACCGCGACCCGCGACATCGACGAACTCGCCGGATTCCGGTGGAACCGGGTGGTGCTGGACGAGGCGCAGGCGGTGAAGAACAGTCTGTCTCGCGGGGCGAAGGCGGTGCGCCGACTGGAGGCGGGGCACCGGGTGGCACTCACCGGGACCCCGGTCGAAAACCGGCTCGCCGAGCTGTGGTCCATCATGGATTTCCTCAACCCGGGCCTGCTCGGTTCGTCCGAGGTGTTCCGTACCCGCTACGCGATCCCGGTCGAGAAATACGGCCAGACCGAGCCGGCCGAGCGCCTGCGCAGGATCACCCGCCCCTACGTCCTGCGCCGGCTCAAGACCGACCCGACGATCATCGACGACCTACCTGAGAAGATCGAGATCAAGCAGTACTGCCAGCTCACCACCGAACAGGCATCCCTGTACCAGTCCATCGTCGACGAGATGATGGAGAAGATCGAGAACACCGAGGGCATCGAGCGGCGCGGCAATGTGCTTGCCGCGATGACCAAACTCAAGCAGGTCTGCAACCATCCCGCCCAGCTGCTGCACGACCGTTCGCGGGTCGGTGCGCGGTCGGGCAAGGTCATCCGGCTCGAGGAGATCCTGGAGGAAATCCTCGCCGAGGGCGACCGGGTGCTGTGCTTCACCCAGTTCACCGAATTCGCCGAGATGCTCGTGCCGCACCTGGCCGCGCGGTTCGGGCAGGACGTGGCCTACCTGCACGGCGGCACCCCGAAGAAGCGGCGCGACGAGATGGTGGCGCGGTTCCAATCCGGGGAGGGGCCACCGATCTTCCTGCTGTCGCTGAAGGCCGGCGGCACGGGGCTCAATCTCACCGCGGCCAATCACGTGGTGCACCTTGACCGGTGGTGGAACCCGGCGGTGGAGAATCAGGCCACCGACCGCGCGTTCCGGATCGGTCAGAAGCGAAAGGTTCAGGTGCGCAAGTTCATTTGCACCGGCACGCTCGAAGAGAAGATCGACGACATGATCGAGGAGAAGAAGGCGCTGGCCGATCTCGTGGTTGGTGACGGGGAAGGCTGGCTGACGGAGCTGTCCACCGGGGATCTGCGCAAGCTGTTCACCCTGGCCGAGGGGGCCGTTGGTGAGTAACTGGTTCCCGCCGCCGTCGCGGCCGCGCTCGGTCGACGGCGGACTCAAAGCCCGTAGCGCCCGCGGCGCGATCGCCCAGACCTGGTGGTCCCAGCGGTTCATCGAGGTGCTCGAAGGCATCGGGATGGGCAGCCGGCTCCAGCGCGGGCGCAGCTATGCCCGCAAGGGACAGGTGATCTCGATGGATGTGGGTCCGGGGCTGGTCACCGCACAGGTGCAGGGCAGCCGGGTGCGTCCCTACCGGGTGCGCATCGGTATCGTCGCCTTCGGTAAGAGTGAGTGGGCCGAGGTGGAGGGTGCGCTGGCCGAAAATGCCTGGTATGCGGCCGCTTTGCTTTCCGGCGAGATGCCCGACGATATCGAGGACGTCTTCGTCGGGCGGGGGCTTTCGCTGTTCCCAGCGACCGCCCGGGAGTTGTCGCTGGACTGCTCCTGCCCCGATGGTGCGGTGCCCTGCAAGCACCTCGCCGCGACGTTCTATCTGCTGGCCGAGTCGTTCGACGAAGATCCATTCGCCATCCTCGCCTGGCGTGGACGCGAACGTGCGGATCTGCTGGCGAATCTGGCGGCTGCCCGGTCGCAGGGTCGCCCCGCTGCCGACCGTGCCGAGCCGCCGGGACGGCCACTCACCGATTGCCTTGACTCCTATTTCATTCGGCAGGTCGATGTCGCTTCGCCCAGTGCACGGGTGACGTCGTCGACGGCGTTGCTTGATCAACTTCCCGATCTCGTTGTCGATGTCCGAGGTCGGTCGCTGGTCGAGATCCTGCGGCCCGCGTATGCCGCGTTGAGCCAAGGCGGAGGTGAGCAGTGATCGACCCGTTGGATAGACCGCCGCCACCGTCTCGGCGCCGCCCCCGGCGCCCGGACGTGATGAGCTAACAGGTCCGGGTCGATCTGGCAGGCACCACACCGCCGACGTGGCGGCGGCTGGAGGTCGCGTCTGACGTGCTTCTGGACGACTTGCACGAGATCATCCAGATAGCCTTCGGCTGGACCGACAGCCATTTGCACCGATTCGGCCGTGGCCCTGCCTATTACAGTGACGACACCGAGTACTACCTCATGGATTTCGAGGTGGACGGCGGCGAGATGGGCGTACCCGAGCGACAGGTTTGCCTGGACGAGGTGCTGGCCGACATCGCCGATCGGATGTTCTATTGCTACGACTTCGGCGACAACTGGCAGCTCTTTCTGCGGCTGGAGGCGGTGGAGCCGCAGGCGTCCTCTGCGCGCACTGTGGTATGCACCCCCACGGCGATCGTGACGGGCCGGTCGAGGACTGCGGTGCGGTCGGGTCATACGAGCTGATCGAGGCGTTGAAGGATCCCACCATCGGCGACCCCGAGACCGAGATCGAGTACCGTCAGGATCTCGGCGACATCGATCCGTATTCGTACCCGCCGACGCCGTTCGACATCGCCAAAATCAACAAAGCGTTCTGCGATTTCGACAGGCACGTGGACATCGGGCAGCTGCCCGGACCTCTGGCGGATCTGCTCGGCGCTGTGCGAACGACGTCGCAACGCCGGCTGCTACGTCGGATGATGGGCGTTGCGATGCAGGAGCCGGTCCTCATCGACCTGGATGCCGCCACGACCGCGGTGCGACCGTACGCGTGGCTGATCGACAGGGTGGGGGACGACGGAATCAAGCTGACGACCGCCGGCTACCTCCCGCCGGTCCACGTCGAGGCCGCGTTCACCGAACTCGACCTCGCCGACGCCTGGATCGGCATGGGCAACCGCGAGCCACTCACGATCCCAGTACTGCATCTGCGGGAATCCGCGCAGCGAATGGGCCTGCTGCGAAAGCACCGTGGGCGCCTCATGGTGACTGCGCGGGGCAAGGCCGCACGCAGCGACCCGTCGGCGTTGTGGTTCCAGCTCGCCGAACGTATGCCGCTCGCGTCGAAGGATCTGTGTGAAGAGCAGGCCGGGCTCCTCTTCCTCATCGCGGTCGCGGCCGGCGAGAACGATCCCGACGGGTTCGTCGCCGACATGCTCGACGCCATCGGCTGGAAGCACCGCGACCGTACGCCGATCACGACGTCGTCGGCGGCGCGCATAACGAGGAACACCACAGACGTGCTGCGGCGGCTCCGGCTGCTGGCACCGGACAGTCGAGTCGCGAAGCCGGAGCGTGTCACACCGCAAGCGGTGGCGTTCGCCCGCGCCGCGGTGCGGTCGTGGCCACCCGCCGCGAGATCGACACCACGGTCGTGATCCTCGCTGGATCACAGCCATGTCCGCGTTTCGCCGCGCGCCTGAGCACCCAGGCGCCCGCGACGCGCGGTAGGAGTAGGATTCAGTCCTACTCAACAATGGAGGTCGCTCATGCGAACGACGCGGCAATTGAGCATCACACTCCCAAACGACATGGCCGAAGCGCTCCGCGAGCGGGTGCGCTCAGGGGAATACGCCAGCGAAAGTGAGGTGATCCGCGAGGGCCTGCGGGCATTGTTCGCCCGCGATCAGGCTATTGAAGCCTGGCTTCGTGACGAGGTTGCCGCCGCGTACGACGCCGTGGTCGCCGACCCTTCGCGCGCCGTCACTGCGCAGAGGGTGCGGGCGCGGCTGGCCGCCGAGCAGGCCAGGAGTGTGTGAGTCCCTTCAAATGAGTTCTGTGGTTTCGTACCACGATTCGCCGAATCACCCTGCGGCGGAAGGCTATTTGACTCGCAGCGCGCGCTGAAGCGCCTCGCGGTCCACGGCCACCAGCGTCGTGTCCCCGACGGCCCGTACGGTGGCGATGCGCGGGACGTGGCGCAGAATCGCCGGCTCGCCGCAGCCGTTCCCGGGACCGAGGTCGCGCACCGGCCGCTCGCCCCTGCGAGCGCCAGTACGACGCCGATCGACGTTCCGCCCAGCACGGCGACGATGGTCGCGACGGTCACCAGAGCCCGGGCACCGATCCCGATCGCCAGGTGCAGCTGGGGCCGCCGGCTGGTAGCCAGTGTCGCCGCCAAGAGCCCGAGCAGCCCGCCCGGCAGGACGCGGAGCACGGTCACCGCGGCGACGCCGGCCGGCCCGCCGGCTGAGAAGGTGAACACGGCGACCAGGACGCCGAGCGCGGAGGTGCCGGTCGAGAATGCGGCCCACGCCGTCATGAGCGCGCGGAGCGCAGGGTTACGACCAAGCCGCGAAGCGGCGGGAGGGCTACGCGAAGACGATACCCGCAACCTTCCTAGAGCGCCCGCCGAGCGACCAAGTGCCGCAAGCGACTTCGCGGTTGCACCGGCAGTTCACCTGCCGGTCACGATCGCGCAATGATGTCCGCGACGGTCGGCGAGCGCCGCTCGGCGCCGCGAAAGGCGTTGTGCCGCTCGCGGAGTCGGTCAACCCGGCTTGCGCGCCGCGACGAACTGCAGCGCCCGCTGCGCCCGTTGGTCGATGTCGACCAGTCCCGCCGCCGCGAAGAGGTCGACGAAACAGTGCCGGTCGAACATGGTGAGCCCGATCTGGCGGGCTCCGGTGGTCAGGACGTGGCGGATCGGGAAGAAGTCGGGGGTGTAGCTGGTCAGCACCGCGATCCTGCCGCCGGGCGCGAGCACCCGCACCATCTCGCGTGCGACGCGATACGGCTCCGGCATCAGGTACAGCGCGCCGAAGCAGCACACGGCGTCGAAGGTCGCGTCGGCGAACGGCAGCGCGCGGGCATCGCCGCGGACGTAGCAGGTCCGCGGCGTGCTGTTGTCCAGCACGGCCCGGGTCAACATCGGCTCGGAGATGTCGAATCCGACCGCCAGGCCGCCGGCGGCCAGACGCCCGGCGAGCGGCCCGGTGAAATTGCCCGGGCCGCAGGCGACGTCGAGCAGCCGTCGAGCGGTGGCAAGACGCAGAGCCGAGGCCGCGCGCCGTTGCTCGGCGCCGGTGGTGACCCCGCTGGCCGCGTAGAAGGAGACCGGGCGCCACAGCCGCTCGTACACGGTCGCGACGAAGGGGCTGTTCATGGCGCGCTGGGCAAAGGTCGGAGCCGGGGAGCGCGTCGATTCGCCCAGCACGTCGAGGAAACCGTGCCTCAACCCGGCGGGTGTGGTGAGCAGGGGGCGGGTCAGCGCTACCGGGTCATCCTGGGTCACGGGCTCACTCTCGGCGGGTTCGTCGGGGTCGGCGGCCTCGCACGAACGTCGTCCGAAACCTGATGCCAGGCTAGTGGCGCCGGCATGGGCGTATCGGGCCGTGCGGCAGCACCACGGCCACCCGCACAAAGACCTTTAGTCTTTTCAGAGGTATTTATTGCGACAATAAGTATGTAAAGTACCGGATCGCCCCAGCGTCGGTATGGCAACACCGCGCTCGTCGCGGCGGTGGTTGCGGCCGCGGGGCGGCGTGTTAGGAGCGAGACGGGGCCTTGGTCAGGTTGATAATCACGCTGAGCTATCTATTGGATCGCACCTGCGGACGTCATACCGTGCGGGGCGCGCCGGGCCACCGGAACGGTGTCGTCGCGCCTGTGGAGCGTCGGCCCGCGCGGTGCGCCGCACAGCGCCGTACAGATGGGTACCGAAGCATGACCAGCTTTGCGTTCTCGGACTCAACCGGGCCCCACCGGGGGTCGTCGCCGGGCTCCTCCGCGCGTCCGTGCGACCGGGACGTGCACGAGGGGCGAAAAGGCGTTCTCCGATACCGAGGCTCCCACGAAAGCGTTGTCGCCGAACATGATTCGGCCCCTGGCGCCCACCTCGGCGCCGCGTCTTCGCGGCGCTGGGCGTATCTTTGCGCGGGTGGGCTGCGATGAGCGCTGAGGGCATGAGCTCGACAACGCCGTCGAACGGTGCGGGCGGCGCCGACTACCTACCCATCGGTCTCATCGACATCGAACTCAGCACCCCGCCGACCGAACTCGTCGACGACACGACCGTATTCCTGCTCGGCTCCGACCGCGGCTCACCATCCGCCGTGCTGAAGGTGGCCCGGGGCCTGCTGGGAACCGCTGAACTGCGCACCCAGCGCCGGGTGCTCTCCGAGCTCGCCATTCACCATGGACTCGACGGCGCATGGCGCGAGCTGCTGCCCCGGGTCCTGGCCTTCGACGAGCGCAGCGACGCGACCCTGTCCGTGGAGTCGTTCCTGCCGGGCATCGAACTGACCGAGGCGCTGGCCTGTCACCCCGACCGCGTCGAGGAACTGACCACCGCGGCTCTGAGCGCGATTGCGCCGCTGCATCGGCGGACCACCACATTCGTCGGCATCGACAACGCGATCATGTTGTGGCGCTGGCTCGTCGGCCCCCTGGCCGGTCTGGGCCACATGTGCCGAAGGCTCGATCCCGGCCGGGCGGTGAAGGTGGACCGGCTCTCGCGGATGCTGCGGCGCGACGTGCGCGCATGGCGGATGCCGGTGGGCTGGACTCATGGTGGCTACACGCCCGCCAACATCCTGGTCGACGGCACGCAAGGCCGGGTCACCGGCATCGTCGACTGGGGCGGCGCGGGGCCGGGCCGGCCGCCGCTGATCGACGAATACCTGTTGCTCCTCACGGCGGATTGCCAGGTGCAGGGGGCCGATCTCGGCACGGTCGTCACCGAGCGGCTGCGGTCCGGCGGACTTCTGGAACGGGAACGCAACGCACTGCACGCCGCACGCGACCGATCCGGCACGGACCCCGGCGATCGTGACCTCGACGAGGGACGCGCCGACGAGTGCGTCGCCGTTGTGCTGACCTGGCTGCACCACGTCGCCGACTTGTGGCGCAGGCGCGCCACCCGACCGAACCACTATGCCTGGTGGGCAAGCAACGTGGCACCGGTGATTGACGTCGCCGCCGTGTGGTACCCCGGCAGGGCCGGCTATTTCGCGGGACGACGGGCCGGGGAGTGACGAAGCCGAATACGTTGCAGTCGAACCTTATTCATCATCGAACCGGAGGTAGCCGCTGATGCGCACCCTCGTCACCGGCGCCGCCGGATTCATCGGATCCGCCCTCGTCGACCGCCTGCTGGCGGAGGGCCACCACGTCGTCGGGGTCGACAATCTCAGTGCGGGCTCGCCGGCCACCGACCTGCAGTCGGCGCACCGGCACAGGGGCCCCGGCCGGTTCTCCTTCGAAGCGGTCGACGTCCGGCACCCCGAATTGTGCGAAGTCGTCGCGCGGTTCGACCCCGATGTGGTGTTTCACCTGGCGGCCCAGACCGATGTGCGCCGCTCCGTCGAGGACCCGCAACACGATGCCCGCAACAACGTGCTGGGCACCATCAACCTGCTCGAGGCCAGCCGGCGCGCGCGGGTGCAGCGGATCGTCTACGCCGCCTCGGGTGGCGAACGCTACGGTGCGCAGACCGCCTTGCCGGCCACCGAGGACGCCGCCGTGAACCCGCTTTCCCCGCACGCCGTGGCCCGCGTCGCGAGCGAGTTCTACATGCGCGCCTACGCCGAGATGTACGGGCTGGCGCCGATCTCCCTAGCGCTGTCCAATGTCTACGGGCCGCGCCAACATGCGCACGGCAGGGCCGGCGTGGTGACGGTGTTCGCCAGTGCGATGCTGGCCGGCCGCGGCACGACCATCTTCGGCGACGGCACCTCCACGCGGGACTACGTGTACGTCGACGACGTGGTGACCGCCTTCCTGTGTGCCGCGGATGCGCCGGCGACGACGACGGGCACCTTCAACATCGGCACCGGCGTCCAGACGACCATCGCCGCGTTGCACGAGCTGATTGCAGGGGAGGTCGGCGTCTCGCGCGCACCCGAGTACGTCGAAGCCCGCACCGGAGAGGTGTGGGCGAGCGCACTCGACCCGACCCTGGCGGGCCGGGTGTTGGGCTGGCAGCCCGACATGGACCTCGCCGACGGCGTCAAACTCACCGTGGACTGGCTGCGCACGGCGCTCAAACCCCGGACCGCCGCTTAGGTTAGCCGGAACCCGGGGTCGACGGGCACGCCGGTCGCTGAAATCGACCGTTTGCCATGCTTTGATCTTGATGCATTGCTACTGTTGCCCTCAATGGCGCACGCGCGGTTGCACAAGAGCTCACACGCTGACCTGGATGAAAGTCGGCGGGTGGAGCGGCGGCGGAACGGGACTTCCAGCGATACGCCGGCCGATATCCTGACGCGTTTGCCCGCCGTGGTGGTGCTGGAGCGGATTCCCGTACCCACGGTCGCCATGGCGCGCGACGGCAACATCCTGTTCGCCAACACGGCGTTCGCCGAGATGGTCGGTCATACACAGGAGAGGCTGGCCGGGGCGGAGTTCCCGCGGATCTTCAATGCCGATCCGGCCGCGCTGACCGCCCTGTCCGGCGTCGACGCGCTGGCGAACATGGTCGTCGAGCTGCGGCACTGTGAGGGGTGGACGGTGCGGGCCAGGATGAGCAAGTCGGCGCTGATGCGCCACGACGATCCGGTCGTGCTGGTGACGTTCGAGAATCTCACCGAGCGGCTCTGGATCGACGAGGCCTAGCCTCGTCGGCGCGCTACGCCGAGGTTCGCCGGTCCGCTGCACCTACTCGGTGTGAGCCGACGCCGCGGCGGCGCTGTGGAGATCGAACCCGAGCTCCTCGGTGGAGACCTTCTTCACCGCGAGCGCGTGACGGCGGTTGATGAACTGGGTGAAGTAGTCGATCCGGTCCGGGCTGGTGAAGCACGCGAGCGCGAGTGTCCACGTCTTCCGCAGGTTGTCGAGGTAGCGCTCGGGATGGTCGAGGTCGCTGATCCTGCGGACACCCAACCACAGCGCCACCAGCATTTTGGCGACGTCCTCGGGCTCGTGACGGTCGGTGATGTCGCCCTCGGAGAGTGCTCGTTCGAGGAGGGTGGTGACGAACTCGACCCACGACTGCCACCGGGCATCGGCCATGTCCGTCGAGTTGTCGAGGGTCTCGAGCAGTCGGCCCCCCGCGCGGGCCACCTCGTCCTGGGTGTCCTGGACGGCAAGGAAGTAGATGAGGTCGATCAGCGTCTCCAGCCCCGACATCTTGCGGGCGAGCAACTCGCTGACCGCGGCGCCGCTCATCTCCGTGACGTCGTCGATGATCGCCATCGCCAGCGCTAGTTTGGAGGGGAAATGAAAGTACATCGCCCCTTTGGTCAGCTCGGCATCCGCGAGAATGTCATCGAGGCTCACCATGCTGTACGGGCGGTGAGCAAACTGGCGTGACGCCGCGGCGATGAGCCGGTGGCGGGTGGTGCCGGCCCGCCGTTCGCTGCCCTCCGTCATTGCACCCCCCGTCTGGTTGCGTTCGCCGCGCAGCGGCGTGATCTTTGGCGCCACGGCAGTTCCGCCACCGAGTCAGTCCCCTCGATCATAGAGGGCGGCGACCCCGCCGGGGGCGTACTGGTCTGCAATGGCGTCGTGTCGGCGGGGCTGTCCGGGGGCTTGCGCTGGGGGATCCGCCCGTCATCAGCGTTTGACGTCTTTACTTCAGTACTAATAGTTTGTTAAGCAGAGATTATTGCGCCATCAGGTATGTAATCGTCTGCAATCAGTTGCATCCTGAGTATCTGCCGGGTGACGCCTCCGGGCGCCCTGCTCTCTTAAGGAAAAGCTATGTCGGTGACGACGACACAGCCAGGGGTGCCGACGCCGGCGCCGCGCACGGCCGGCGAGCCTGCGCCGACACGGAAGGCTCCTGCCGCCCGGGAGCGTGCCGACGCAGACGGCGCGCGACTAGTTGAGCGGCGGCGCGACGGGGACCCGAACGACTCCCCGCTATCGATCCTGAAACGTTTGCCCGCCGTGGTGGTCTTGGAGCGGGTGCGAATTCCTTCGCTCGCCGTGGCGCGCGACGGCAGCATCTTGTTCGCGAACTCGGCATTTGCTGAGATGGTGGGCTACCGGCAGGACACACTGGAGGGCGCGGCCTTCAGCCAGATCTTCAACACCGAACCCGCCACGGTGACCGCCCTGTCCGGCGTCGATGCGCTGGCGAACATGGTCGTGGAACTGCAGCACTGTGAGGGTTGGACCGTGCGGGCCAGGATGAGCAAGTCGGCGCTGATACGGCGCGACGATCCGGCGACGCGGAAGGTGCCGGTGGCGACGGGAGGGTACCGCGACACCCGGCGGGGACAAATCCTAGAACCATGATACATCCAAGGGCGCATTTTCGATACTTTGGATATCCGTACTCTGAAAATAGCAAACGTCGGGTTTCCTCGCTGGTTTTGCCTCCGCGGTCCGCCGCAAAGTCGGGCCGAGCGGTGCCGCGCGAGATCCGACCCGGCGGGAACCCGTCATCCCGGCCCGCCGGATCTGGGCGCATGCGGCGGGCCGCGGTAGCGCCGCCGGCGGGCGCCGCAGCGCGGCAGGAGGCACCCGGCGAGAGCCGGCCATGTTGCTGAGATCACGGCGTGGCGGTCGGTGGCCGAAATCCTCGGCGACTCACGACGACGCGGATTGTCGCCCGCCGCCCGAACGCTTTGCCCCCTAATATGTTGCAGTGACAAACCGGTCCAATGCGCGGACTCCGCGGATATGGGCGTCCGATCGGGACAAGCATTCGCCGATGCGGTCGAGCACCGAGGAGAAAGACCATAGCTTCCTGCACCGCGCAAATTCTCGACGCCGAGAATCCCGCAGACATGGCGGTATTGGATCGACTGCGCGCAGATCCAGCTGTTGAATTCATCGACAGTGGTGAGGACCAGTTCGCGGAACTGCGCGACCTGCGGCCCGCGCCCCCGGCGGAACTGGTGGCCGAGCGCCGGCGGTGGGCGTACTACCCGTGGCGGCGGGCCGTGGTGTCGGTGCTGGGTCCCGGCGGATTCCGCGCGGTGCGCCTGGATCGCAACAGGAACGTGATCACCGCCGACGAACAGGCGCGGCTCGGCGAACTGCGCGTCGGCGTCGCCGGTCTGAGCGTCGGGCACGTCATCGCGCACACCCTGGCCGCACAGGGCGTCTGCGGCGAGTTGCGGCTGGCCGATTTCGACCGGCTCGAGCTGTCCAACCTCAACCGGGTGCCGGCAACCGTGTTCGACCTCGGTCTGAACAAGGCCGAGGTGGCCGCGCGGCGAATCGCCGAGACCGATCCCTACGTCCGCGTCCGGGTTCTGGACGCCGGGCTGACCGCCGACAACATCGACGAATTCCTCGACGGACTGGACGTCGTCGTCGAGGAGTGCGACTCGCTGGACATCAAGGTCATCTTGCGGCAGCGCGCCCGCGCCCGGCGGATCCCGGTGCTGATGGCGACCAGCGACCGGGGGCTGCTGGACGTGGAACGGTTCGACCTGGAGCCGGAGCGTCCGATCCTGCACGGTCTGCTCGGCGACCTGGATTACGCGCGGCTGGCCGGCATGGGGAGCCGGGAGAAGGTTCCCCACCTGCTGCGGTTCCTCGAAGCCGAGCAGCTGTCGCCCCGGATCCTGGCCTCCGTGATCGAGATCGACCGCACGCTGTCGACCTGGCCCCAGGCGGCCGGAGATGTCGTCCTGGGGGCGACCGCGATCACCGAGGCCGTGCGCCGGATCGGACTGGGCGAATCCCTGCGATCGGGCCGGACCCGCATCGACGTCGGGTCGGCGCTCGATCGGCTCGACAACCCGCGGCCGGCCGACGCGGGCCCCGTGCCGGCCGACGCCGGGCCGGAGCCCTCGCTGCCGGGGCTGGCGGGCCTGATCGCCGCCGCGGCGGTACGGGCGCCGTCGGGCGGCAACTCGCAACCGTGGTGTATCGAGGCCACCCCGCAGGAGATCAGCATCCGGCTTGCGCCCCAACATAGTTCGACGATGGATGCCGGGTACCGCGGCAGTGCGGTCGCGCTGGGCGCCGCCGTCTTCAACGTCAGGGTCGCAGCCGCCAGCCGGCAGGTGCTGGGGCCGGTGACCGTGGCGGAGAACGTCGACGGCGTACCGCTTCGGGCGACGATGCAGTTACGGGACGGCGCCGACCCCGACCTGGCCGCGCTGTACCAGCCGATGCTGGCACGCGAGACGAACCGGCAGGTCGGCACGCCGCAGCCGATCGCCGCCGAGACGGTCGACCACCTGCACGCGGCCGCCGCCCGGGAGGGGGCCAGGCTGCACCTGGTGACCGCGCAGCCTGAAATCTCCTCGGTGGCAGACGTTCTCGCTTCGGCCGACCGCATCAGGTACCTCACGCCGCAGCTGCACGCGGACATGATCTCCGAACTGAGGTGGCCCGGAGATCCGCATCCCGACACCGGTATCGACGTGCGCAGCCTCGAACTCGGAGCCGGCGACCTCGCCGTGCTCGACATCTTCCGGCGGCCGGACGTGATGGCGAACCTGGCCGACTGGCATGCCGGGAGCGCGCTCGGCGAGGACACTCGCCGGCGCGTGTCGACGAGCTGTGCGGTGGCCGTCGTCTCGGTGGCCGGAGACTCCCTGACCGACTACGCGCGCGGCGGGTCGGCCGTCGAGGCGGTATGGATCGTGGCGCAACGGCACGGCCTGGCCGTTCAGCCCATCTCGCCGGCGTTCCTCTACGCCCGCGACCGCTCGGACCTGGCCGAACTGTCGCCGGCGTTCGCCGACGAGCTGGGCGAACTGCAGCAGCGATTCCGCCAACTGGCCGGTGTGCCGCCCGGAGCATCGCCCGCGCTGATCCTGCGCGTCGCCCTCGGCGCCCCGGCGTCGGTCCGGAGCCGGCGCGACCTCGAGCGCGTCCGTTTGCCCCAGTAGCACCACCCGCTACCGTAGGCGGGTGTCCGGCTCGTTGGACGACCTGGTAACCGCGGCCGCCGCCGAGTTGATGGCGGCCGGCGCGGGCAATTCCGCCGCCATCAGTGAGCGGGTGCTCGCCAACCTGGTCGACCGCTTCGGCGTGGATTTCGGCTTTCTGCGCCACAACGATCACACCATCCATGCCACGGTGCTGATCGCCGAGTGGCCGCCGCGCCCGGAAATCCCCGACCCCGACCCGCTCGGCGTGGTGCATTTCGCCGGCGCCGACTCCGTCTTCGCCCGCGCCGAGACCCTCAAGGAACCCGACGTTTTGCGTCCCGAGGCGGCCAACGCCGACTACCAGTCGAACATCGAGGAGGGAACCGGCGTACCCGCCGTCTCGCTGGCGTGCGTGCCGCTGCTGTCCGGGGACGTGACCACCGGAACGCTGGGCTTCGTCAAGTTCGGCGACCGCGAATGGCTGCCCGAGGAGCTGAACGCGCTGCAGGCGATCGCCGCGCTCTTCGCCCAGCTGCAGGCCCGCATCGTGGCCGAGGAGCAGGTCCGGTATCTGGCCGAGCACGACGATCTCACCGGCCTGCTGAACCGGCGGACCCTGATCGCCCAGCTCGACGAGCGACTTGCCGCGGGCAGGCCCGGGCCGGTCTCGATCCTGTTCCTCGACGTGGACCGGTTGAAGGTGGTCAACGACCACCTCGGGCAGAACCCGGGCAACCGTTTCATCATGGCCTTCGCCGACCTGTTGCGTGACGCCGTCGACGTGCCTGCCCTCATCGCCCGCTTCGGCGGTGACGAGTTCGTCGTCGTGCCGGCCGCGCCGATGAACGTCGACACCGCCGCGGACTTCGCCCGGCGGGTGCAGAATCGGGTCCACGCGCAGGTCGTGATCGACGGTGAGAAGCTCGCCCGCACCGTCAGCATCGGCGTCGCGGCGGGAACACCCGGACGCGACACCAGCTCGGAGCTGCTCTTCCGGGCCGACCAGGCCACCCGGTCGGCCAAGGTGTGCGGCGGGGCCAGGGTCACCGCCTTCAGCCCCGAGATGGCCGCCAAGGAAGCCATCCGCAACGACATCGAACTGCGCCTGCAGGAGACCATCGACAGCGGCAGCAGCGACCTGGTGCTGCATTACCTGCCGGAGTTCGACATGCGCACCGGCGAGGTCCTGGGCACCGAGGCGCTCGTTCGCTGGCAACACCCCACCCGGGGGCTGCTGATGCCCGACGCCTTCATCGACGTCGTCGAATCGGTCAATCTGGCGGGCAAGCTCGGCCGTCTCGTCATGCGGTCGGCGTGCGCGCAGTTCGGGCACTGGCAGGCGCACGGCGTCGGGCGGGGCGCCGTGTTGCGCATCAACGTCTCTCCGGTGCAATTGGTTGCGGACGGCATCGTCGACGCGGTTGCCGCGACGATCGAAGCGTTCGGGCTCGAACCGAGCGCGGTCTGCCTCGAAATCACCGAACGCGTCGTGGTGGCCGACATCGATGCCACGCGCAAGACGCTGACCGGACTGAAGGACATCGGCGTGAAGATCGCCGTCGACGACTTCGGCACCGGTTACAGCGCGCTGGGATACCTCAAATCCCTTCCCGTCGACCTGCTCAAGATCGACCGCGGATTCGTGCGCGATCTCGGCCGCAACGCGCGCGACCTGGCGATCGTGCAGTCGATCGTGGCGCTGGCGAACGCCTTCGGTCTCGATGTGGTGGCCGAGGGCGTCGAGACCGTCAGCGCGGCCAAAGCCCTGCTCGCCATCGGATGCACGCGCGCGCAGGGCTTCCTGCTGTCGCGGCCTTTGGACAGCGCGGCGATGGAGTCGTTGTTCGCCAGGCGTTTCATACCGATGAACTTCGCCAACGGAAACGAAAACCTTCCGGCGCCCGAGGACCTCTCCGCGCCGTACCACCACGGATCCGGCGATTCGTCCGCCCCGCGCTCAAAACACCTGGGGATCCAGTCGCTGCAGTGAGCCACGGTGCGGCCGCCCGCTCGGCTCCGGACCGGCCGAGCGGGCGCGGGCCTCGCGCTGGTCAGGCCCGACCGGCGAGAGGCGTTTCGGTCCCCGACTCGCGGTAGAACGATTGCGTCAGTTGCTGGGTTTCCATGAGGATTTTCGCGACCTGTTCGGGCTCCGCGTGATTGACGAAATCGCGGCGATTCCACCACATCATCTTGGTCTGATAACGCTCGTCGGGATAAGGCGTGGCGGGAATGCTCGCGACCACTCCGCCGGAGGAGCGCCACCGGTTCAGCACGTATGCGGCCGCCGTGGCCATGCAGAACTGGACATCGAGCAGAGCCATCATGTGAAAACCGCTGCGGGCCAGTGCGGCGGTGAGGCAGCGATCTTGATTCAGTTCGTCGGCCACCCACGCCGATTTCATTTCCAGGACGCCGAAAGGCACCCGGTCGGTGATCATGTTGCGGACGGCCTGTTCTCCCGGTTGCCCCGCCCATTCGACCACCGCGTGCGAGTCGTCGGCCGACCGCAGCGGCCCCTTGGCCCGCACGCCCGCCACCATCCGCCCGCCGGAGTCGACCACCGCCAGGTACATGATGGTGTCGGCGCCGCTGAGCAGCGCATCCACGTCCAGAGCGCACTCGACGCCGTGCTTGTGGTAGCTGCGGTGGGCCCCGTCCGCGTACTCGTCCCAGAGGTCGCTGTCGGTCGACGGTTGCGACAGCACCAGCGTGCAGTCGATGTCCGGTTCATGCCAGCTCAGGCTGTGCCGGAGCTGGAATCCGCCGACGTTTGCGGCGGTCGGCGAGATTACGGTCATTGAGCCTCCTTGGAGTGGGTGCGCCGACGGTGTGCGGGCGACTTGGTGTCGGAACGATCGAAGTGTCTTGGCGAAACAATGCTCCTGCTGGATACGAATGGCCACCCTTTCGACTCCCCGGCGGGAGAACAATCCATACCAGACGAATGCAAAATACGCCTGGGCTAGACTCAGCATATTACAAATCTGTGTAATTGCCATGCCCTTTTTTGGCGCCGATAGTCGGCTTCGTCAAAGCGGCACCCGCCGGGAATTGACTCGCCGGCGCTTGTCAAGTTCCCTGACAGTCTTGACCGCAGCCCAGTGTTAAAGCCTTCCCAGGCGGCTGTCCGGGTAATCATCGAGCAATCTTCGATGACCATAATCAGCCATTTACGACGACCTGTAAAATGGCTCCTGCTTTGACGCTGCGACAATCTCCTGCAGCACGGATATAACGTGCCCGGCCCGTCGGTCGAGGTCTGATCGCCGTGTCGGTGGCCGCGGTGTCGCTAACTACATGTCTGTTTGCCGAAGCGACAGCTCGGGTCGCGGCGCACGGAAGCGGATCTGCGCGCGTGCAACGCTTCACCCGGGAAATACTTCGACGGCCACGCTGGAATTGCTGGTGCGGCCGTGGTTGCCAGTGGCGAAGCAGGCTGGTCACTTGCAAAACCCACGGTGCGGCGGATGGACGGAAAATGGCTTTCTGAGTGCCGGTAGCGCCGGAGGATTGTGGCAAACATATTTAGGGGCGGCGATTTGCCAATGGGCCCTGCGGTCCCGGCGCACCGTCCGGTGAATGGCAACGAGGTGCCCACGGCCGAAATCGACCGCCACGCCGGTGCACGCAGTTTTGAATTCGGGGGCCGGCCTGCCGGTGTACGGCTACCGGTTGTTGCCGCATCCTGATCGGACGCCATAGCCTGAGTGGGGTCGCACCGCGAACCGGGGCGGGTGAAGGTTTGGGGGAGGCACGAGGACAAGCGGCAGGTTCACAGCAGTGCGGGCGGGCCTTCGCGGCCGCCCGCACTCCGCGACCCCTGGGACATCGCAGTGGCCGAACTGACGGGTGCGCGGGCCGAAGAGCTCGTGGGCATGGAGATCTTCCAGGGATGCGCCGTCGCGGACCTGGGGCCGCTGGCGGCCAGCGTGCAGCCGCTGAGTGCCGCCGGCGGTCGGGTGCTGATGCGGCAGGGCGAGCAAGCGGTGTCGTTCCTGCTCATCTCCTCGGGCAGCGCCGTGATCGAACACGTCGGCGACGACGGCGTGGTGATCCGGGAGAGCGCCTTTCCCGGCATGATCGTCGGCGAGATCGCGCTGCTGCGCGACATCCCGCGGACGGCGACGGTCACCACCGTCGAACCCCTCACCGGCTGGATCGGCGACGGCGACGCCTTCGCCCGGCTGGTACACATCCCCGGGATCATGGACCGGTTGCTGCGCATGGTGCGCCAACGTCTGGCCGCGTTCATCACGCCGATCCCGATCCGGTTGCGCGACGGAACCCGCCTGCTGCTGCGCCCGGTGCTGCCCGGCGACAGCGAACGGACCGTGCACGGACATGTCCACTACTCGGCCGAGACGCTGTACCGGCGGTTCATGACGGCCCGGGTTCCGAGCCCGGCGTTGCTGCAGTACCTGTCCGAGGTCGACTACGTCGACCACTTCGTCTGGGTGGTGACCGACGGGGCCGACCCGGTGGCGGACGCTCGTTTCGTGCGCGACGAGAACGACCCGACGGTCGCCGAGATCGCGTTCACCGTCGCCGACGACTATCAGGGCCGGGGAATCGGCAGCTTCCTGATCGGTGCGCTGTCCATCGCCGCGAGGCTCAACGGAGTCGAAAGATTTTCGGCGCGAATGCTTTCCGGCAACTCGGCGATGCGTGCCATCATGGACCACTACGGCGCGGTCTGGCAGCGCGAAGACGTCGGAGTCATCGCCACCGTGATCGACGTGCCCCGCCGCCGCGACGTGGGCCTCAAGCGCGCGATGGCCGATCAGATCAGCCGCGTCGCCCGCCAGGTGATCGAGGCCGTCGGCTAGGCGCCCGGAATGCCCGGACGAAACGGACTTTCGTGGTAGGAACACCGCATGCGGTCGTTCCGGATCGGCAGGGCGGCGGTTCCCGCGCTCACCCTGCTGGCGACCGCGTGCGCCACGTCGCCGGCGCCAGGCCCGTCGGCCACGTCGCCGCCCCCCGCGGTGCCCGGCGCCACCATCAACCCCGCCCACATCAAGCGGATCGTGCGCGACTTTCCGCCCGGCTACGAGGTGACCGGCGGCATTGCGAGTGACGCCGCACCCGACTTGACGTGGGGCCTGACGGCGAACGCGGCTGACATCCGGGCCAGGCCCGCGCGCTGCGCCGCGCTCGCCGACCCCGGCACGGGGCGGGGCCGGTCCGCCCAGGGCGTGTCCGGTTCGGGTCCGGGGGGCATCGTCGACGCCGTCGTGGTGACGCTGCCCGGGCCGGTGGGCCCCGCCGCCGATCTCGTCGCGGCCTGCGGTCAGTGGACTATGAGCGCCGCCCACACCACGGCCGGCGTGCACCTCACCGCGGCCCCGCACGTCGACGGGGCGCAAACCCTCGGAATGGTGGCCGACCTCAAGTCCTCCGTCGAGTCGGGAACTCAGATCGATTCGCGGGCATACACTTTCATCGCCTATCTGGGCGAGTGCTATGCGTTCACGACTCTGGTCACCGATCCCGGCTCGGCGCTTCCGGCGCTGCCACCGCAGTTCGCCGCCGACCTGCTCGTCACCACGGTGTCCACGCTGCGCGGCTGAGCGGCGGCCTTGGGTAGATTGACCACGATGTTGAAGCTGTGGGCCGCGGCCGCGTGTGTGTGCGTGCTTGCCGGCTGCTCATCGGGTACGGACGCCTCGATGAAGGCCGACATCGGCAAGGTTTCCGCCGTCAAGTCGAGTTTCGGGCCCGACTTCACCGTCAACGACACCAGCGAGAGGGGGATCGATCCGCTGCTGCTGGAGTCGCGCAAGTTACCGGCGGGGCTGCGCTTCGATCCCGCCAACTGCGCGAAAGTGGCCGTCGGCCCGGACATGCCGCCGGACCTGAAGGGCAATATGGCCGCCGTCTCGGCCGAGGGCAAGGGCAACCGGTTCGTCGTGATCGCCGTGGAGACCTCGGCGCCGGTGCCGCTCGCCGAGCCGGGCAAGGACTGCGCCAAGGTGGCGTTCTCCGGGCCCCAGCTGCGGGGCGGCATCGAGGTGGTCGACGCGCCGCACATCGACGGGGTGCACACCCTGGGCACCCACCGCGTCCTGCAGGCGGTGGTCGCCGGGGCGGCTCGCACCGGCGAGCTCTACGACTATTCGGCCCAGTTCGGGGACTACCAGGTGATCGTCATCGCCAACCCGCTGGTCATCCCCGACCAGCCGGTGGCCCCGGTCGACACCGATCGCGCCCGCGACCTGCTCGTCAAGGCGGTGGCCGCGGTCCGCAGTTGAGCCGGTCAGCGGACGTCGCGGGGCCGGAACTGGATGCTGATTCGGGGACCCGCGGGCAACGAAGTCTTGGGCACCGCGTGTTCCCAGGTGCGCTGGCATGACCCGCCCATCACCAGCAAATCGCCGTGCGCCTGCGGCAGCCGCAACGACGGGCCCTGGGGACCTGAGCCGCGGCGCCGCATCGCGAAGGTGCGGGTGGCGCCCAGACTGACGATCGCCACCATGGTGTCCTCGGCGCTGCTGCGCCCGATCGTGTCACCGTGCCAGGCCACGCTGTCGGAGCCGTCGCGGTAGTAGCACAGTCCCACCGTGGTGAACGGCTCGCCGAGTTCGCCGGCGTAGATGTCGTTGAGCCGCCGCCGTAGCCTCCCCAGCACGGGGTGCGGGGGATCCTCAATGGTCAGGTCGTGAAAGCTCACCAGCCGCGGCACGTCGACCACCCGGTCGTACATCTGGCGGCGTTCGGCCCGCCACGGCACGGTGCTCAGCAGGGCGTCGAACAGGCCGGCCTCGTCGGGCGAGTCGCCCGCCAGCCAGCCGGCGCGGATTTCGACGAAGGCGCCGTCGCCGAGGTGGCGGCGCTCGGTGTGCTCGAAAAGCGAGCCCTGAACCGCGATCCCCACGCCGCCCAGTTTATCGCACGCACGTTCGAACAGGTGGCGGCGCGGCGGATGTGTGGCCGGATCGCAGCGCCGCTACGGTTGGTCTGTGGGCGTTGTTGAGTTGGGCACCGATTCCGAGGTCGGCACGCTACGGGTGGCCATCCTGCACCGCCCGGGCGCCGAACTGGGCAGGCTCAGCCCGCGCAACGTCGACCAGTTGCTGTTCGACGGGCTGCCGTGGGTGGCGCGCGCGCAGGAGGAACACGACCAGTTCGCCGAACTGCTGCGGAACCGCGGTGTGGAGGTGCTGCTGATGTCGGACCTGCTGACCGAGGCGCTCAACCACAGCGGGGCCGCCCGGATGCAGGGCGTGGCCGCCGCGGTCGACGCGCGCCGGTTGGGAGTTCCGCTGGCGCAAGAGCTTTCGGCCCACCTGCGCAGCCTCGAACCGGGCAAGCTGGCCCACGTGCTGATGGCCGGGATGACGTTCAGCGAGCTGCCGCCGGACACCCGCACCGACGTGTCGCTGGTGCTGCGCATGCACCAGGGGTCCGACTTCGTCATCGACCCACTGCCCAACCTGTTGTTCACCCGCGACTCGTCGATCTGGATCGGGCCGCGGGTGGTCATCCCGACCCTGGCGCTGCAGGCGCGCGTGCGCGAGGCCTCGTTGACCGACCTCATCTACGCGCACCACCCACGCTTCACCGGGGTGCGGCGGGCCTACGAGTCGCGCACCGCGCCCGTCGAGGGCGGTGACGTCTTGTTGCTCGCCCCCGGCGTGCTCGCGGTCGGAGTCGGTGAACGCACCTCCCCGGCCGGCGCGGAAGCGTTGGCGCGCAGCCTTTTCGACGACGACCTGGCGACCACCGTGCTGGCGGTGCCGATCGTGCAGCGGCGCGCGCAGATGCACCTGGACACCGTGTGCACGATGGTCGACACCGACACCGTGGTGATGTACGCCAACATCGTCGACTCGCTCTCGGCGTTCACCATCCAGCGCACACCCGACGGGGTGACCATCAGCGACGAGGCGCCGTTCCTGGAGGCCGCGGCCAAGGCGATGGGCATCGACAAGCTGCGGGTCATCGACACCGGCCTGGATCCCGTCGTCGCCGAACGCGAACAGTGGGACGACGGCAACAACACCCTGGCGCTGGCGCCCGGGGTCGTCGTCGCCTACGAGCGCAACGTCCAGACCAACACCCGTCTGCAGGACGCCGGCATCGAGGTGCTGACCATCGCGGGCTCCGAGCTGGGCACCGGCCGCGGCGGCCCCCGCTGCATGTCCTGTCCCGTCGCCCGCAATCCCGTCTAGGCTGCCGGCGCCGAGATTGCCGCCACGGTTGTGGGCCGGCCCGGATCACGGCCCCCACGGCAATCGCGGCGCGAACGATCGCGCACTCACCGCCAGCTGGGCAGCCAGATCTCCATGTTCCAAGTCTGCTGCGAGATGGGCAGCCCGGTGAGCACCGGGAACAGCCAGGCGAAGTTGGTGGCCACCACGGCCACGTAGCAACTCACCAGGATCAGCCCGAGCGTGCGGCGTTCCCGGCCCTGCCCAGGGGCATAGAGAATGTCGCCGCAGATCAGTGCGATCGCCATCACCAGAAACGGCGCCATCGTCGCCGCGTAGAAGAAGTACATCTGCCGGTCGATGTCGGCGAACCACGGCAGCCACCCCGCGCAATAACCGGTCAGAACTGCCGCGTAACGCCAGTCCCGGCGCACGACCGTGCGCCACGTCGCATAGACCAGTACCGGTACCGCCAGCCACCACATGGCGGGCGTGCCGACGAGCATCTCGGCTTTGACGCACGACTGCGCCCCGCAGCCGGGCACGTTCTGCTGGTCGATGGCGTAGAGCACGGGCCGCAACGACATCGGCCAGCTCCACGGCTTGGACTCCCACGGGTGGTGGTTGCCGGCGGCGTTCGTCAGGCCCGCATGGAACTGGAACGCCTTGGCGGTGTAGTACCACAGCGAGCGAACGGCGTCGGGTAGCGGCACCACCGAGTGGGGGCCGATTCCCTGACCCACCTCGTGCCGGTCGATCGCGGTTTCCGAGGCGAACCACGGTGCGTAGCTGGCCAGGTAGACGGCGATCGGGATCAGCCCCAGCGCGTAGCCGGTGGGCACCACGTCGCGGCGCACCGTCCCCAGCCAGGGCCGCGTGACCTGATATTGACGCCGTGCGGCCACGTCGAACGCCAACGACATCGCGCCGAAGAACACGACGAAGTACAGACCGGACCACTTCGTCCCGCATGCCAACCCGAGCAACACCCCGGCGCCGAAGCGCCACCAGCGCACCCCGAGCCGCGGACCCCACTCGGTCTCGGCGTTGCGGCCCTCCAGCAGCGCGACGTGCATCCGCCGGCGCACCTCGTCGCGGTCGACGACGAGCGCGCCGAAAGCCGCCACCACGAAGAAGGTGAGGATCCCGTCGAGCAGCGCGGTCCGCGCGGTGACGAAGCTGACGCCGTCGCAGATGAGCAGCAACCCGGCGACGCCACCGACCAGCGTCGAGCGGCTGATCCGCCGCACGATGCGCGTCACCAGCGCGATCAGCACCACCCCCAGCAGCGCGCCGCTGAACCGCCAGCCCACGCCGTCGTAGCCGAAGATCGCCTCGCCCAGCGCGATCACCTGCTTGCCGACGGGGGGATGGACCACCAGGCCGAAGCCGGGGTTGTCCTCCACCCCGTTGTTGTGCAGCATCTGCCAGGCCTGCGGCGCATAGTGCTTCTCGTCGAAGACGGGCGTGCCGGCGTCGGTCGGCGAGCCCAGGTTCACGAACCGGCTTACCGTCGCCAGCAGCGTGATGACGCCCGTCGCGACCCAGCCGCGGACGCGGTCGGTCGGCCCGAAGTCCGCGAGCGGGACCAGCCGTCCCGGGCTGACGACGGGCACGACACGCCCCCGGTCGGCGAGGGAGGATTCGCGGGGCGGGGCGGTCATCGGTGTCGATCGTAGGCTGTGGGGCATGACCCACGGTCGGCTGTTGCTCGGCGCGACCCCGTTGGGGCAGCCCTCGGATGCGTCGCCACGGCTGACCGACGCCCTGGCGCGCGCCGACGTGGTGGCCGCCGAGGACACCCGCCGGGTCCGGAAGTTGGCCCGGGCGCTCGAGGTGCGCATCGCGGGCCGGGTGATCAGCCTGTTCGACCAGGTCGAGGCCGAGCGGGTGCCCGCCCTGGTCGACGAGGTGAAGTCAGGCGCGACCGTGCTGGTGGTCAGCGACGCGGGCATGCCGGTGATCAGCGATCCCGGCTACCGGCTGGTCGTGGCGTGCGTCGAGGCGGGCCTGCCGGTGACGTGTCTGCCCGGGCCGTCGGCGGTGACCACCGCGCTGGCCGTCTCCGGTCTGCCTTCGGACCGGTTCTGCTTCGAGGGATTCCCGCCACGCAAGGCCTCGGCGCGTCGGACCTGGCTGGCGTCGCTGGCCGACGAGCCCCGCACATGCGTGTTCTTCGAGTCGCCGCGCAGGCTGGCCGCGTGCCTGCGCGACGCGGTCGAGGAACTCGGCGGCGCCCGCTCGGCGGCGGTGTGCCGAGAGTTGACCAAGGTGCACGAGGAAGTGGTGCGCGGGCCGCTCGAGGAGTTGGCGGCCTGGGCGGCCGACGGTGTACTCGGCGAGATCACCGTCGTGCTGGCCGGCGCCATCCCCCGCGCCGACCTGCCGGCGCTGGTGACGCGGGTGGAAGAACTCGTCGCGGACGGTGTTCGCGTCAAAGACGCCTGCGGCGAGGTGGCGGCGGCGCACCCGGGGGTGCGCTCACGCCAGCTCTATGACGCGCTGCTGCGGTCCCGGAACGGCTGAGCCGGTCAGGGCGTGCACGCCCCGATGGGCCCGATCGACGGCGTGCAGAATCGCGGGTGCGGGATGGCGGGCGGGCCCGGTAGCGCCGGAACGCCGACCGCCGGGAGCGCGGGCAGACCGACCGCGGGCAGCGCCGGCAGCGCCGGCGCCGCGGGTAGACCGACCTGGGGAAACGAGGGCAGGGCGGGCGCCGCGGGAAGGGCGGGCGCCGCGGGAAGGGCGGGCGCCGCCGGGAGACCCACCGCGGGCAGCGCGGGGGCCGCCGGGAGACCCACCGCGGGCAGCGCGGGGGCCGCGGGCAGGCCCACCGAGGGCAGACCCACCGCCGGGAGGACCGCCGCCGCGCCCGGGATGGACGCCACCGCGGGGAGCGCGGCCGCCGCGGTCGTCAGGCTGGGCGCACCGATGCCCGGCACGCCCAGTGAGCCCACCGACGGCAGCGAAACCGAGGGCAGGCCGATGTTGCTCGGCAGGAGGCCGGCGTTCTTCAGGAACACGACTGCGATCACGGCGGACTCGACGGTACCCACCAGGCCTGTGCCGATGCCGACGAGGCTGCCGCCGACGCCGACGACGCCCTGCGCGACCGACACGGCGACGGCCGCGCTGTTGGGGACGGCGGCCAGGCCGCCGACTCCGGCCAGGCCGGGCAGCATGGGTGCGACCTCGTACGGGTCGGGGATGCCGCCGAGCCCGACGTCGGGAACACCGCCCAGCCCCGCGGCCGGCGTGGCGCCCCCGCCGATGCCCGATGCGCCGCCGCCACCGACCAATCCGCCGGGTGGGCCGCCCGGCACTTCGCTATCGGCCGACGGCACGCCGGGTTCGGGCGCCGGTCTCGGGGCGATCACGTTGCCCGCCTCGGAAAAGGGCGAGGTTTCGGGGGCCCGCGCAATCGGCTTCGGGGCCTCGGGCATGAGGACTGAGGCCAGCTTCTCGCATCCGGCGCCCCCCGCGCCGTTGCAGACCTCCCCCGCCGGCAAGGGCGCGCTCACCTTGGTCACCGGCGTGACCGCCAGCGTCCCGCCCACGAGCGCGGCGACGGCGGCACCGAGGACAGCGATTCTCATGACAGACCCCTCCAGAACAGCCGACACGCGCCGAGCGCGGGCCGATGGCTCGAGCTTAGGCGCTCGAGGCCACTGGCGTGCAGGTTACCCGGATTTTCACCGGCGGGGCCCGGGCCGTTTAGCTACCGTCCGACCGGCGCCGCGGCCGGGATGCGTGGCATCCCGACGATCGGAGCCACCTTGTGCAGGCACTCCTGCCACTCCCCGTCGGGATCGGAGTCGGCGGTGATCCCGCCGCCGACGCCCAGCACGGCGCCGCCCGCCGCGTCGAACTCGACCGTGCGGATCGCGACGTTGAGCTCGCACCCGGCGATCGGGGAGGCCAAGCCCACCGTGCCGCAATATATTCCGCGTCGCCGCTGTTCCCATCGGGAGATCAGCTGGCGCGCGCGGTGCTTCGGGGTGCCCGTCACCGAGGCCGGGGGAAAGGCGGCGTCCAGCAACGCCGTCGTGGGTAACCCGGCGGGAACCCGGGCCGAGACCGTCGAAACCAGGTGCCACACGCCCGGCGCCCGCCGCACCACCAGCAACTCGGGCACGGTGACCGTGCCGACGACCGCGACCCGGCCCAGGTCGTTGCGCACGAGGTCCACGATCATGGTGTTCTCGGCCACGTCCTTGACCGACGTGCGCAGCGCCGACGGCGAGGCGTCCAGCGGCAGGGTGCCCTTGATCGGGCTGGACGTCACGACCGACCCCCGCCGCTTCAGGAACAGCTCCGGGGACAGCGATGCCACCGCGCCCCATGGTCCGGCGAGATAGGCCGCTCGGGCCGGGGCGGTACGCGCGACGCCCTCGACGAAGAAGTCCAGCGGGTTCCCGGCGACCGTCCCGGTGAACTGGGTGCACACGCACGCCTGGTAGACCTCGCCCGCGCGGATCGCGTCCAGGCAGGCCAGCACCCCGCCGCGGTGTGCGTCCCGGTCGGCAGCGTCCCAGGCGATCCGGCAGCCGCGCGTCCGGGCCGGGGGCGCCGCCAGCGCGGCGGTGAGCCAGTCCGGCATCGGCGTACCGGACAGGCTCTCGTAGAACCACCGCCCGTCCGGGTCGCAGCGCAGCACGCAGTCGGTCCAACCGCCGGCGGCCTCGGGGATCCGGCTTCCTCGCCCGTCGGCGCCGGCGTCCGGGTATGACAGGTATCCGATCCAGCCGCCGCCCACCGCGTCGGGATCCTGCGCGCGGTGGTCCTGCGGGACGGCGAACGCGTCGGCGCCGTCCACGGGTTGCAGCGACAGACTCGGCGCGATCACCGCCGCCGCGCCGAACCAGTCGCCGGTCAGCGCGGCCGGCGGCGGCAGGCCGAGCCGGCCGGTGGCGTCGCCGATCGCCCGCAGCACCCGGGGTGCGGCGCCGAGATCGCCGAGCCGGTCGATTCGCACCGCCCCAGCTTGACAGAACGGCCGCTTCGCGCCCCGTGGACGTCCGTCGCCGGTCGCCCGCAGACGAGGCGGACATCTCGGTCGTCGCCGTGCCGCCGAGGCGCGTGGGCGGCAAAAATATCCCTCTAGCTGCGCGGGTTGAGCGTGTTAGGCTGCGCTACGCCAATCCGTGACCGGCCCCCGCGCCGACGTACCCCGCCAGACAGACGCCGAAAGTAGGCGCGCCCGGTACGTTTGCGCATCGGGGGTAGCGACTTTGCAGACGACCACCGCCCTGATTGCGCCCGGTGCCAGCCGGGACATGCGCTTCGTATCGGAGGAGCCCGTGCCGCGCAACCCGGATCTCGTCGTGACCTCGGTTGCCGCCCTCCTCGTGAAGGCCACGGGGGCGAACGCGACCCGGGTGCCCGCTTGGCCGTCCGTCGCCGCCGCGCCGCTGGTCTCCGGAGAGGCGACCACCGGGGTGCTCGCGTTCGTCAGGTTCGGCGCCAGGAAGTGGAAGCAGGGCGAGATCAGCACCCTCGAGGCGGTCGCCGCCCTGTTCGCGCAGTTGCAGGCGCGCATCGCCGCCGAGGAGAAGCTGCGCTACCTGGCCGAGCACGACGACCTGACCGGCCTCGGCCATGCCGCGGGTGACTGGTTCATCAAGGTGTTCGCGCAACGCATGCGCGTGTGCGCGGGTGACGGCATGATCGCCCGCCTGGGCGGCGACGAGTTCGTCATCATTCCCGAGCGGCCGATGGTGGCCGCGACCGCCGAGGCCTTCGCCCGGCGTCTGGTGACGATGCTGCGCGAGCGCATGACCATCGGCGGGCACGTGATCACCCCCTCGGTGAGCATCCGGGTGACGGTGGGGGTGCCCGGACGCGTCGCCGACCGCGAGGCGCTGTCGGCGGGCGCGATCTGATCCTGGTGTCGAGGTACGGTTTGTTGTCGAGAATTGGCGTGTCGGTCGTTGTCGCGTGCACGGCACTGGCGCTGGCCGGCTGTGGCGGCCACCCCGATCCCGGGCCGCTGTCGGCCATGGTCAGTCCGGCCATACCGCCCAGCGTCCAGGAGATCCCCAATCCGCTGCGCGGCCAGTACGAGACTCTGCTGAACCCTCTTTTCCCGCAAGCAAACCCCGCGCAGCAGCGGTATTCGGGGTGGCCCGCGTCCTATGACGCCAGTCTGCGCGTGTCGTGGCGGCAGTTGCAGCCCACCGATCCGCGCACTCTTCCGCCGGACGCTCCCGACGACCGCAAGTACGACTTCGGCGCCATCGACGACGCGCTGACCAAGCTGGCGAACCGCAACATGCGGCTGATCCTCGGCGTGTACGCGTTCAGTTCCTGTTGCGGGAGCTCCTACCCCGACAACACGAACATCGCGATCCCCGACTGGATGCGCCCCGCGGCCACCTCCTACCCCGGGCGGCCGAACGGCTCCGCGCCCGGGGTGACGCAGGTGGTGCCGAACTGGAACGACGCCGGCTACCTGGACGCGTTCACGCAGCTCCTGGGCGCGCTCGGCCGCCGTTACGACGGCGACGAGCGGCTCAGCGTGTTCGAGTTCTCCGGATACGGCGACTTCGGGGAGAACCAGATCGACTATGTGCGCGACGCGCTGGGGGCGCCGGGGCCGGCCCCCGGCGACAGCATGGCCGCACTGGGCTACTACAGCCAGTCCCGGGATCAGAGCATCACCGCCACGGCCATCCGGCGCCTGGTCGAGGCGAACGTGGCCGCGTTCCCGCACACGCAACTGGTGGTCGCCCCGCAGAATCCCGAGATCGTGCGCCAGCTGCTCGCCGACGACGTCACCAGGAAGCTGTCCGGGCCGGTGGGCATCCGGTCGGACTGCCTGGGCGTGCAATCGCCGCTCCCGTCGTGGGCGGACTCCGGCGACTCCCATTACGTCCAGACCGGGGATGCCGTGGTTGCGGCGCTCAAGCAGCGGCTGGTCTCCGCGCCCGTGATCGCCCAATGGTGCAAGCTGCCCGACGGAACCGACCCACGGTCCTACTACGAGAAGGGCCTGCACGACGTGGTCAGGTATCACGTGTCGATGACGTCGAGTACCGGCTTCCCCGACCGCGACTCTAGGACGGCGATGGATCATGGCCTGTATCTGCTCTGGGCGCAAGCCAATTCGTCCGCTGGTTATCGCTATTCGGTCGAGGCCCAGCCGGGGTCGCAATCCGTTCGCGGCGCCGTGGCCAGCATTTCGGTCGCCTGGACGAACTATGGCTCGGCGGCCGCCACCGAGCACTGGGTTCCCGGTTACCGGCTGGTGGACTTCACCGGGGCGGTGGTGCGGAGCCTGCCGGCGACGGTCGACCTCAAGACCCTGGTCCACGACGACTCCAGTCAATCGCGAGAGGAGGCGGTGCCGGCGTCGTCGACCGAGTCCGTTCACGTGGACCTGACCGGCCTGGCGCCGGGGCACTATACGCTGCGTGCCGCCGTGGACTGGCAGCAGCACAAGCCCGGCGGCTCGCACGTGGTGAACTACGCGCCGATGGCGCTGGCCCGCGACGGCCGCGACGGGTCGGGAATGTATCCGATTGCCACCCTCGACATTCCGCGCGAGGGCACGACTCCGGGCGGCAACGGCTGATCACTCGCGCCCGCTGATCGAGCGAGTGCACCCCGAAGGGGCTCTCGATCGCCTTATCGCCGGCGAAGCTGCGGCGTAGCGGGGTGCGGCACTGCACGCCAGACGGTGCGCCGCACCGACGCTGGCCGAAACTATCAAACACATGCATAATGCGTATACATACGCGGAGTATGTTATAAAATCCACAACCAACTACAAGTTATTGCAGCAGGGAGCTTTGGTCATTACCGTTGAAAAGCAGGGCATTAGGGCATACTGCCAACCTCAGAAGCGGCTTGAAGGCGTCCAATGCGCCGGTGAGCGCCTGCTGCCAGCGTGGCCCGCCGACGAGGGCATCGTGTACCAAAAGGCGGTCGGTGCTCGGCGGGGCCGGTGCCAATCCGAGAACCGCCGTTTGCGCAGTGGTCGCCCCGCCGACGGGCCGGCATAGTGTCGCCTCCCCGTCCCATGACGGACAGCGCGCCGGACGGGCGCGCGGACGCTACTCGGCGGCAGATCTTGCGAGCCGCCTCACATCAGTTCGCGCAGCGGGCCTATCACGACGTCGGCCTCGACGACATCCTGACCGAAGCCGAACTGACGAAGGGCGCGATGTATTTCCACTTCCGTTCCAAGCTGGCGCTGGCCGTCGCGATCATCGAGGACCAGACCGTCGCGGGGACCGTCGCCGTGGAAGACCTGCTGTCCCGCAACCTGTCGGGCCTCGAGACGCTGATCGACTTCTCCTACCGGCTGGCCGCCCAGGACACCCAGATGGACAGGGTCAGAGCGGGGCTGAACCTGCTCGAGTCGGTCGGGCGGGCCGAGGGGCTGCAGGAGCGACTGTTCGACGGCTGGGTTCAAGCCCTCTCGGTGGTCGTCCAGAAAGCGATCGCCGACGGTGATGTCGACAAACGCTGCAGCCCGTGCGATGTGGGCAGGCTCATCGTGTCGCTGCACATGGGCCTGCGGCAGACCAGCAACCTCGACGAACCCGAGCGGTTCCTGCTCGACCTGGAGAAGAGCTGGTCGCTGGTGCTGATCGGCATACTGCAGCCCGATAGGATCGATTACTTCAACCAATTCGTCAGGCGGCGTACGGCGCTCGCCATCCAGTCCCGCCTGGGTGGGGTCGAGTCGAATTGAACGACACGGCGAATCCACCCGATCGAGACCTTCGCTAGGCTAAGTTGCTAGGCTTGGGTCCTTTGCAGCGAGAGACGAGACGCCGAGATTCGGAATCTCTGCAGATTCGCGGAACTCCGGAGGTGTAGGAGCGATGGCGCGCCAGGTTCGATCCGAAGCCACCCGCCGGAAGATTCTCGATGCCGCGATCGACGTGTTCGGGGATGTGGGCTACGCCGCCGCCGCCTGGGGCACGATCATCGAACGGACGGGGATGACGAAGGGGGCCCTGTACCACCACTTCGATTCCAAGGAATCGCTGGCGTCGGCGATCATCGACGAGGGATCGGACACGCTGTTGGGTGCGTTCCGCAACGTGTGCGGGGCCTCGTCGCCGGCGCTCGAGAACATGATCCACGGTACGTTCACGATCGCGAACGTGGTTCGGTTGGACAAGACGGCCCGTGCCGCCGAGCAATTGACCTGTGCCTTAAGCGGATTCAACGACGCTGCGGCCAGCTTCTGCACGGGCCTGGTGGAGCTGATGTCCGCCGAGGCGCAACGGGCAACCGCCGAAGGGGACCTTCGGTCAGACCTCGACCCGGTGGAACTGGGCGAGTCGGTCGTCGGTTCCATGTTCGGAACCCGCCTGCTTTCCAGCCTGGTTCGTGCCGAAGGCCGCGACGAGGACCTCATCGGGCGAACGGGCCGGATGTGGCAGTTGCTGCTCGTCGGCATCGTCGACGAGGCCGCGCTGGCGTACTTCCGCCAATTCCTCGCCCGTGAGGCGCTGCGTCACGCGCAGCCGGATGCTGCCGCCGTCGACGCCATGGTGGCCGAAGCGACCTAGGGGCAGGCTACGTGGGTTCGGAAACGGGCTGGTAGCGCGGGAACACCCCCGCCGGCGCCGGCAGCACCGTGCCGGGGACCAGCCGGGAGCCGATGGCGGCGAAATGCCGTTGGTCTTCGCCCTGCCCGAGCAGGTCCAGCAGCTTTCCCGCCGACTCGGGCATGACGGGCTGCACCAGCAGCGCCGCGATGCGGACCGCCTCGCACGTCGTGTACAGGACGGCCCGAAAGCGCGCCCGGTCCGCCTCGGATTCGCTCTTGCGCAGCACCCACGGCTGCTGGGCCGAGAAATACCTGTTGGCCTCGCCGAGCATCAGCCAGATCGCCTCCAGGGCCGAATGCATCGCCTGGGAGTCGAAACCGGCGCGCACCCGCTTCAGCAGGCCGTCGGCCATCGTCAGCAACTCGGTGTCGGCGGCGCTCGGCTCGCCGGGCTCCGGGACGACGCCGCCCAGGTTCTTGGCGACCATCGACAGCGAGCGCTGGGCCAGGTTGCCCAGCTCGTTGGCCAGGTCGGTGTTGATCCGGGTGACGATGGCCTCTTCGGTGTAGTTGCCGTCCTGGCCGAACGGGACCTCACGCAAGAGGAAGTAGCGGACCTGGTCCACCCCGAACCTCTGCGCCAGCGCCACCGGGTCGACGACGTTACCCACCGACTTGCTCATCTTCTCGCCGCGGTGGTGCAGGAACCCGTGCGCGAAAACCCTTCGGGGAAGCTCGATCCCGGCCGACATCAGGAACGCCGGCCAGTAGACGGCGTGAAACCGGATGATGTCCTTGCCGATCATGTGCAGATCCGCCGGCCAGTAACGGCCGAACAACTCCGCGTCGGTGTCGGGAAAGCCCGCGCCGGTCAGGTAGTTGGTGAGCGCGTCGACCCAGACGTACATGACGTGGTCCGGATCGTCGGGCACCGGCACCCCCCAGTCGAAGGAGGTTCGCGAGATCGAGATGTCTTCCAGCCCACCGGAGACGAAGCTGACCACCTCGTTGCGCCGCACCTCGGGGGCGATGAAGCCGGGGTTGGCGTCGTAATGGGCCAGCAACCTCTCGGCGTACGCCGACAGCCGGAAGAAGTAGGACTGCTCCTCGGTCCAGATCACCGCGGCGCCGGTTTCGGTCGCCACGCGGGTCCCGTCCTCGAGCAGCTGCGTCTCGGCCTCGAAGAAGAACCGTTCGTCGCGCACCGAGTACCACCCCGAGTAGTTGTCGAGGTAGATGTCGCCGGCCGCCGACATGCGCCGCCAGATCTCCTGGGAGGCCCGGTAGTGGTCGGGATCGGTGGTGCGGATGAACCGGTCGAAGGAGATGTTCAGCGCCTCCTGGACGCGCTGGAACACATCCGAGTTGCGCCGGGCCAGCCGTGCGGTGGGTACGCCGGCGGCCGCGGCGGCCTGTGCCACCTTCAGGCCGTGTTCGTCGGTCCCGGTCAGGAAGCGCACGTCGAAGCCGTCGAGCCGCTTGAACCGGGCGATCGCGTCCGTGGCGATGTACTCGTACGCGTGCCCGACGTGCGGAGCCGCGTTCGGATACGCGATGGCAGTCGTGACGTAGTAGGGCCTCATCGAGAGTCCACCCTATTGTGTGGCCGTGAGCTCTGACCGACCAGCCAAACGAGAGGCGCCGCCGCCGCCGGCGCCGTTGGCGCCCCTGATCGACGCGCACACCCACCTCGACGCGTGCGGTGCCCGCGACGCCGCGGACGTGGCCGCCATCATGGACCGCGCCGCCGCCGTCGGTGTGCAGGCGGCGGTCACCATCGCCGACGACCTGGAGTCGGCGCGCTGGGTGACCCGGGCCGCCGACTGGGACCCGCGGGTCTACGCCGCGGTTGCGCTGCACCCGACCCGCGCGGCCGCGCTGACCGACGCCGCCCGCGCCGAGATCGAGAAACTGGTGGCCCACCCCCGGGTGGTGGCCGTCGGCGAGACCGGCATGGACCTGTATTGGCCGGGGCGCCTGGACGGCTGCGCCGAGCCCGCTGCGCAGCGCGAGGCGTTCGCCTGGCACATCGACCTGGCAAAGCGGTGCGGTAAGCCGCTGATGATCCACAACCGGGACGCGGACGCCGAGGTGCTCGACGTGCTGGCGGCCGAGGGCGCGCCGGACGCGGTGATCTTCCACTGCTTCTCGTCGGACGCCGCGATGGCCCGCCGGTGCGTGGACGCCGGCTGGCTGCTGAGCCTGTCCGGGACGGTGAGCTTCCGCAATGCCCGCGCGCTGCGCGAGGCCGTTCCCCTGATCCCGTCCGAGCAGCTGCTGGTGGAGACCGACGCGCCGTTCCTGACGCCGCACCCGCACCGGGGCTCGCCCAACGAGCCCTACTGCCTTCCCTATACTGTTCAGGCGATCGCTGAGTTGGTGCATCGTCCGGCCGAGGAGATGGCACAACTGACCACGAGCAACGCTCGTCGGGTCTACGGGCTGGGGCCCGGCGTGGGTTCCCGTTTCGGAGATTGACGAAACGGACACGCGCCCCGGAGTTGCTCAACAGTGGCCGGTTCGTTACCGTCTTGTGATCATACGGGTGGGCCTCTGGGCCCATTTGTCATTTCAGGTGTCAGGTGAATTAGGTCGTTGAAGTGCTTACTGAGGTCGGGGTAGACGCGCGTTGAGTGTTTTGACAAAACTTCATCAGAATCAATCACCGATGTTGCGGCTGGTAGTCGCAGGGCTGCTGTTGGTAGTCGCGGCCGCGGGCGGGATCGCGGTTTCCGCATGCAAGACCGTGACGCTGACCGTCGACGGAATCGCGATGAGGGTGACGACGATGAAGTCGCGCGTGATCGACATCGTCCAGGAGAACGGCTTCGCCGTCGCCGAGCGCGACGACCTGTATCCCGCCGGTGAGGTGAAGGTCCACGACGCCGCCAACATCGTGTTGCGCCGCAGCCGCCCGTTGCAGATCTCGCTGGACGGACGCGGCTCCAAGCAGGTGTGGACGACGGCGTCGACCGTCGACGAGGCGCTGGCCCAGCTGGCGATGACCGACACCGCGCCGGCCGCCGCCTCGCGCGGCAGCCGGGTTCCGCTGGCCGGGATGGCGCTGCCGGTCGTCAGCGCCAAGACGGTCCAGATCAACGACGGCGGCACGACGCGCACGGTGCACCTGCCGGCCGCCAACGTCGCCGGGCTGCTGGGCGCCGCCGGTGTCCCGCTGGCCGACAGCGACCAGGTGGTGCCGCCCGCGACCGCGCCGATCGTCGACGGCATGCAGGTCGAGGTGACCCGCAACCGGATCGAACGGGTCACCGAGCGGATCCCGCTGCTGCCGCCCGCCCGCCGCGTCGAAGACCCGGACATGAACATGAGCCGCGAGGTCGTCGAGGATCCCGGCAGCCCGGGCATGCAGGACGTGACGTTCGCCGTGGCCATGGTCAACGGTGTCGAGACGGGCCGGCTGCCCGTCGCCAATACCGTCGTGACACCGGCCCGGGAGGCCGTGGTGCGGGTGGGCACCAGACCCGGCACCGAGGTGCCGCCGGTCAGCGACGGGTCCGTCTGGGACGCGATCGCGGGCTGCGAGGCCGGCGGCAACTGGGCGATCAACACCGGCAACGGGTACTACGGCGGCGTGCAGTTCGACCAGGGCACATGGGAGCGCAACGGCGGCCTGCGGTTCGCGCCCCGCGCCGATCTGGCTACCAGGGAAGAGCAGATCGCCGTTGCCGAGGTGACGCGGCAGCGCCAGGGCTGGGGTGCGTGGCCGGTATGCAGTGGTCGGGCGGGTGCGCGCTGACGATTAGGCTGCTCGGCCGCACCGAGATCAGGCGGCTGGTCAGAGAGCTCGAGTTTCGGCCCCGCAAGTCCCTCGGCCAGAACTTCGTTCACGACGCCAACACGGTGCGGCGGGTGGTCGCGGCCTCCGGGGTCGGCCTGTCCGACCACGTGCTGGAGATCGGCCCCGGTCTCGGGTCGCTCACGCTGGCCCTGCTCGACCGCGGCGCCACCGTCACGGCCGTGGAGATCGACCCAGTGTTGGCCGCCCGGCTACCGGGGACGGTGACCGAGCACTCCAACAGCGAAATCCACCGGCTGACGGTGCTGAACCGCGACGTGCTGACCCTCGAGCCCGGCGATCTGCCCGCCGAGCCCACCGCGGTGGTGGCCAATCTGCCTTACAACGTCGCGGTCCCGGCCCTGCTGCATCTGCTCGCGGAATTTCCGTCCGTCCAGGTCGTGACGGTGATGGTGCAGGCCGAGGTGGCCGAGCGGCTGGCCGCCGAACCGGGCGGCAAGGACTACGGCGTGCCCAGCGTCAAGATGCGCTTCTTCGGCCGGGTGCGCCGCTGTGGCATGGTGCCGCCGACCGTGTTCTGGCCGATTCCCCGCGTCTACTCCGGACTGATCCGCATCGACCGGTACCCCGACCCGCCGTGGCCGACCGACGCCGCCTTCCGGCGGCGCGTCTTCGAACTGGTGGACGTCGCCTTCGCTCAGCGGCGCAAGACGGCCCGCAATGCGTTCGCCGAATGGGCGGGCTCGGGCAACGAGTCGGCGAATCGCCTGCTGGCCGCGAGCATCGATCCCGCGCGCCGCGGCGAGACTCTGTCCGTCGACGACTTCGTCCGCCTGCTGCGGCGCTCCGGGGGCGCCCCGGGCAGCGGTCCGGGAGCCGCGGCGCCGCAACTCCCCGGGCCCGCCCCCGCGGGCTGAGTCGCGCGTCGCCAGGCGGCGTCATGGCGTGTGGTTGGGCGGTGGCAGCGATAGTCTGCTGCGGTGGCTGACGTGACCGACGATGTCTGAGGGCAATACCGCCGCGCAGTGGGTTCCGACGGGTTCGGTCACCGTTCGGGTGCCCGGCAAGGTCAACCTCTACCTGGCCGTCGGCGATCGCCGCGCGGACGGCTATCACGAGCTGACGACGGTGTTCCAGGCGGTCTCGCTGATCGACGAGGTGACGGTGCGCAACGCCGATGTGCTCTCGCTCGAGCTCGTCGGCGAGGGCGCCGACACGCTGCCCGCCGACGAGCGCAACCTGGCCTGGCGGGCGGCCGAGCTGATGGCCGAACACGTGGGCCGGGCTCCGGACGTCTCGATCCTGATCGACAAGACCATCCCGGTGGCCGGAGGCATGGCCGGCGGCAGCGCGGACGCGGCGGCGGTGCTAGTCGCGATGAACTCGCTGTGGGAGCTGGGCGTGCCCCGCCGTGACCTGCGCATGCTGGCCGCCCAGCTGGGCAGCGACGTGCCGTTCGCACTGCACGGCGGCACCGCGCTGGGCACGGGCCGCGGCGAGGAGCTGGCCACGGTGCTGTCCCGGAACACCTTCCACTGGGTGTTGGGGTTCGCCGACGCCGGGCTGTCCACTCCGGCGGTGTTCGCCGAGCTCGACCGGCTCAGGGCCGCCGGGGACCCCCCCCGACTCGCCGAGTCCGGCCCGGTGCTGGCGGCGCTGGCCGCGGGCGATCCCGCCGGGCTGGCACCGTTGCTGGGCAACGAGATGCAGGCGGCCGCGGTGAGTTTGCAGCCGGCCCTGCGGCGTGCGCTGCGCGCCGGGGTGGAGGCCGGCGCCCTAGCGGGCCTGGTGTCCGGCTCGGGCCCCACGTGCGCGTTCCTGTGCGCCTCGGCGAGCTCGGCGGTCGACGTCGGCGCCCAGCTGGCGGGGGCGGGCGTGTGCCGCACCGTGCGCGTCGCCAGCGGCCCGGTGCTCGGCGCCCGCGTGGTGCCGGCGCCCACCGAGGTGTGAGATCAAACCGAAACGCCGCAAGAGTTTGGAGGTTACTTAAGAGGAGTTTAAGATGACTCGCGGTGACCTACAGCGGTAAGCAGAACCCCTTCATCCGGTCGTCCGCCCTGCGCGTGGGCGGACGGGCTGCGGCCGCGCGCGGGGTCGTCCCATCACCGCTTCGAGACCTAACCGCTGCCCAACTGTGCTCGCGCGCCTGCTACCACGTGGCGTTCGGCGAGCGGACTATGGAATTCCGGGCCCTGGGTGAAGTGCCGGAACCGAGGAGGCTTCTGTGAGCAGGTTTACCGAGAAGATGTACCGGAACGCCCAAACCGCGACGACGGGCATGGTCACCGGCGAACCCCACGAACCCGTCCGGCACACCTGGGGCGAGGTTCACGAGCGGGCACGTCGCATCGCGGGCGGTCTGGCCGCCGCCGGCATCGGCCTCGGCGACGCGGTGGGCGTGCTCGCCGGCTTCCCGGTGGAGATCGCCCCGACGGCGCAGGGCCTGTGGATGCGTGGGGCCAGCCTGACGATGCTGCACCAGCCCACGCCGCGCACCGACCTGGCCGTGTGGGCCCACGACACGCTGACCGTCATCGGCATGATCGAGGCCAAGGCCGTCATCGTCTCCGAGCCCTTCCTGGTGGCCATTCCGGTGCTCGAGGAGAAGGGCGTCAAGGTCCTGACCGTCGCCGACCTGCTGGCGTCGGACCCGACCGACCCCGTCGAGGTCGGCGAGGACGACCTGGCGCTGATGCAGCTGACGTCCGGATCCACCGGTTCGCCCAAGGCCGTCCAGATCACCCATCGCAACATCTACTCCAATGCCGAGGCGATGTTCATCGGCGCCCAGTACGACGTCGACAAGGACGTCATGGTCAGCTGGCTGCCCTGCTTCCACGACATGGGCATGGTCGGGTTCCTGACCATCCCGATGTACTTCGGCGCGGAGCTGATCAAGGTCACGCCGATGGACTTCCTGCGCGACACGCTGCTGTGGGCCAAGCTGATCGACAAATACAAGGGCACCATGACCGCGGCGCCCAACTTCGCCTACGCCCTGCTGGCCAAGCGGTTGCGCCGCAACGCCAAGCCGGGCGATTTCGACCTGTCCACGCTGCGTTTCGCGCTGTCCGGCGCCGAGCCGGTCGAGCCGGCCGACGTCGAGGACCTGCTGGACGCGGGCCGCCCGTTCGGGCTACGGTCCTCGGCGATCCTGCCGGCCTACGGCATGGCCGAGACGACGCTGGCCGTCTCGTTCTCGGAGTGCAACGCCGGCCTGGTCGTCGACGAGGTCGACGCCGACCTTCTGGCCGCGCTGCGCCGGGCCGTGCCCGCCAGCAAGGGCAACACCCGGCGGCTGGCCACGCTCGGTCCGCTGCTGAAGGGCCTCGAGGCCCGCATCGTCGACGACGACGGTAACGTGATGCCCCCGCGCGGCGTCGGTGTCATCGAACTGCGGGGCGAGTCGCTGACGCCCGGCTACCTGACTATGGGCGGGTTCATCCCCGCCCAGGACGAACACGGCTGGTATGACACCGGCGACCTCGGCTACCTCACCGACGAGGGCCACGTCGTGGTGTGCGGCCGCGTCAAGGACGTAATCATCATGGCGGGCCGCAACATCTACCCCACCGACATCGAGCGTGCCGCCGGCCGCGTCGACGGGGTGCGGCCCGGGTGTGCGGTCGCGGTGCGCCTGGACGCCGGCCACTCCCGCGAGACGTTCGCGGTCGCCGTCGAGTCCAACGCGTGGCAGGACCCGGCCGAGGTGCGCCGCATCGAGCACCAGGTCGCCCACGAGGTGGTGGCCGAGGTCGACGTCCGGCCACGCAACGTCGTGGTGCTGGGCCCGGGCACCATCCCGAAGACCCCGTCGGGCAAGCTGCGCCGGTCCAACTCCGTCACGCTGGTCACCTAGGCCGCGCGAGCGAGCTACCAGGCGTGGACCCGGTTCTGCGCCGCCTCCAAACCCATCTGGACGAGCAGTTCGGTCGCGTCGGCGGCCTGCTCGCAGATCGTGGGGACTTCGGCGCGTTCGGTGCTGGTGAAACTCTCCAGCACGAACGCGGCGGGGTCCTTGCGCCCGGGTGGGCGACCGATCCCCACGCGCACGCGCTGGAACTCCTTGCTCCCCAGCGCGGCGGCCACCGAGCGCAGCCCGTTGTGGCCGCCCTCGCCGCCGCCGACCTTGAGCCGGATGCGGCCGAAGTCCAGGTCGAGGTCGTCGTGGATGACGACGACGTCGGCCGGGGCCACCGAGTAGAACTTCGCCAATGGCCCGACCTGCCGCCCGGACTCGTTCATGTAACAGCGCGGCTTGGCCAGCAACACCGAATGCCCGCCCAGCCGGCCGCTGACCACTTCCGCGCCGGAACGCTTGTGCGCCTTGAACGTCGAGCCCAGTCGCGCGGCCAGCAGGTCGACAACCATGAACCCGACGTTGTGTCGGGTGCGCGCGTAGTTGTCCCCGGGGTTACCCAGGCCGACCACGAGTAGCGGTTCGGCCACGTCCGGGGCCGCCTACTCGCCGGCTTCTTCTTCGACCTCGGCCCCGGCCGCCTCGGGCTCGGCGACTTCGCCGCCGCCCTCGCTCTCCAGCTCCTCGGCGGTCGGCGCGTTTACCACGTGGGCCACCAGCAACTCGGGGTCGGAGATCAGGTTGACGCCGGCCGGCAGCGGGATCTGCCCGGCGGTGATCTGGGTACCGGGTTCGGCGCCCTCGACGGACACGGTCAGCTGCTCGGGGATCGAGGAGACGTCGGCTTCGATTTCGACGCTGTTGACTTCGTGCCGCACCAGGGTGCCGGGCGCGGCATCGCCCTGCACCTCGACGTTGACCTCGACGACGACCTTCTCGCCGCGACGCACGACGACCAGGTCGGCGTGCTGGATGGTGCGGCGGATGGGGTGCACGTCGAGCGCCTTGGTCAGGGCCAGCTGTTCGGTGCCCTCGATGTCGAGGGTGAGGACGGCGTTGGTGCCCGCGTGGCGCAGCACGGCCGCGTAGTCGTGGCCGGGCAGTTCCAGGTGCTGCGGGTCGGTGCCGTGACCGTAGAGAACGGCCGGGATCCTGCCTTCGCGGCGGGCTCGCCGGGACGCGCCCTTGCCGGTCTCGGTCCGCCTCGTGACCGCCAGTTGATTGGCCGGTGCCTTAGCCATGATGTCGCTCCTGTGTGCTCGTTACCCAGTTCCAGGGCACGGCCAGGGTCGCGACTTGATGAGTCGGTCTCCGTCGATAACGGGGCCGGTTCGCCAGCCACCCTCGCCGTGACGCCCGGCCAGGTTAGCGCATCTGCGCCTCAGAGCGGAAATTTGACGCCGGTGAGCTGCTCGGAGAGGTCCCACAGCGCGGTGGCCGTGGCTGCATCCCGCGCCCGGCGGCTGCGCCCCACGGGCTGCGTGCGGCCGAGGTAGCCGAACCGGGGGCCGACGAACGTGTCGCCCGGCAGGTCTTGAGACGCCGCGTACAGGGTCTGCCGGGCACCGAAGTCGGCGTCGGTGGCGACCACCCGGGTGGCGGCCGACATCACCGCGTCGCCCAGCTTGCGCCCGGTGGCCCCCTGCAGGTTGGTGTGCGAGTAGCCGGGGTGCGCCGCCAGGGCACGCAGCGGCGACCCCGCCGAGTCGAGGCGACGCTGCAGCTCGCTGGTGAACAGCAGGTTGGCCAGCTTCGACTGGCTGTAGGCCAGCCACGCCGAGTACCGGCGGTTCTTCCAGTTCAGATCGTCCAGGTCGATGCGGCCGGGCCAATGCGCCATCGAGGACACGGTGACCACGCGGTCGGTGAGCCTGGGCAGCAGCAGGTTGGTCAGCGCGAAGTGGCCGAGGTGGTTGGTGCCGATCTGGCTCTCGAAGCCGTCGGCGGTCAGCGCGTACGGCGCGGCCATGATGCCGGCGTTGTTGATCAGGACGTCGATTTTGTCGACTCCGTCGGCGAACCGGCGAACCGACGACAGATCCTGCAGGTCGAGCCGGCGCACCTCGACCGCGCCGGGAATCTCCTGCGCCGCGGCCTCGCCCTTGGCGGTGTTGCGGACGGCCATGACGATCTCGGCGCCCCTGCGGGCCAGCTCGCGGGCCGTCACCGCCCCCAGCCCGCTGTTGGCGCCGGTGACGACGACGGTGCGTCCGGCGAACGAGAGAAGGTCTGCTGCGGTCCAGTCGGCCATGGCTAACTACCTTACGGCCGGGATCACTTCGTCGCGACGACGAAGCCGTGGATGATCGCCTCGATGTCGGACGACTCCGCGACCGCCCGGTCGGCCAGGCTGGTGACGGTGAGCTGGACCAGGTAGCGCTGATTCGCCGGTGGCGGACCGGTGGGGAACACCACCCGGTTGTAGCCGTGCAGCCGTACGCCGCCGGCGACGTAGCTGCCCTGGATCATCGACGACGGAAAGCCGTTGAAGTCCGCCGTCGAGGCGTCCAGTTGCTTGAAGTCGCGGGCCATCTGGGCGTCGGCGTTGCTGTGCTTGACCGCTTCGGCGGGGTTGAACTCGCCGCGCAGTTTGAACACCATCAGCATAGCCATCGGATACTCACCGCCCTTGGAGATCGTCTCCGTGCCCGGCGTGGCCTTGGGATCGTTGAACGGCGCCCAACCCGGCGGCGTGGGAATGGACACCGTCAGGTCGGTGAGGGTGTCGGGTGCCACCTGCTGGCCGGCGACGCCGATGCTCTGCAAGTACTGCGACAGGGGGACGGCGTTCGCGGCCGTCGTGGTGGCGCTGGTGGTCGAGGTGGTCGACAGGATCGAGCGGAAGTCGGTGGGCTTCGGTGCGCAGGCCGCCGCGGCCGGCGCCAGGGCGACCACCGCGAGAAGCCGGATCGCCCGTGCTCTCACAGAATCTCGCGGACCGCGTCGATCGGCCGGGCGAGCCGCGTGCCCTTCGCCGTGACGACGAACGGCCGCTCGATCAGGATGGGGTATTGGGCCATGGCGTCGAGCAACCGGTCGTCGGTCGCGTCGGCGAGGCCCAGTTCGGCGTGCAGCGCTTCGCGCTTGCGCACCGCGGTGCGCACGTCGATGCCCGCCTCCCGGATCATCGCCGCCAGCTCCTCGCGCGACGGCGGGTTCTTCAGGTACTCGACGATCGTCGGTTCGAAACCGTTGTCCGCCAGCAGCTCCAGCGTCTTACGGGATGTGCTGCACCGGGGATTGTGGTAGACGGTGGCTTTTTTCGCCTCGGCACCCATCTAGGCGTCCCCGTCGAAAAGTCCTGTGACTGAGCCGTTCTCGAAGACGGCGCGGATGGTGCTGGCCAGCAGCGGCGCGATGGACAGCACGGTCAGCTGCGGGAACCGCTTGTTCTCGTCGATCGGGAGCGTGTTGGTCACGATCACCTCGCGGGCGCCGCAGCCGGCCAGCCGTTCGGCGGCCGGGTCCGAGAGCACGCCGTGGGTCGCCGCGATGATCACGTCGGTGGCGCCGTCGTCGTGCAACAGTTTGACCGCGCCGGCGACGGTGCCACCGGTGTCGATCATGTCGTCGATCAGCACGCAGGTGCGGCCGGCCACCTCGCCGACCACGCGGTTGGACACGACCTGGTTGGGCACCCGCGGGTCGCGAGTCTTGTGGATGAACGCGAGCGGAGCCCCGCCGAGCGCGTCGGCCCACTTCTCGGCGATGCGCACCCGGCCCGAGTCGGGGGAGACCACCACCATGTCGCCGCCGGGATAGTTGTCCTTGATGTAGGCGGTCAGCAGGTGCTGGCCGCGCATGTGGTCGACGGGTCCGTCGAAGAATCCCTGGATCTGGTCGGTGTGCAGGTCGACGGAGACGATCCGGTCGGCGCCCGCGGTCTTGAGCAGGTCGGCCACCAGCCGCGCCGAGATCGGCTCGCGGCCGCGGTGCTTCTTGTCCTGGCGGGCGTAGGGGTAGAACGGCATGACGGCGGTGATCCGCTTGGCACTGCCCCGCTTGAGCGCGTCGATCATGATCAGCTGTTCCATCAGCCAGGTGTTCACCGGCATCGGGCACGACTGCAGGACGAACGCGTCGCAGCCGCGCACCGACTCGTTGAACCGCACGAAGATCTCGCCGTTGGCGAACTCCCGCGCGACCTGCGCGGTGACGTGGACGTCGAGCTCTTTGGCCACCTGCTCGGCCAGCTCGGGATGCGCACGGCCGGAGAAGAGCATCAGGTTCTTGCGGTTATCGGTCCAGTCGTGGCTCACGGTGCTGCCCCCGCCGTTCGGGATCGAATTGGAAGAAGCCCCATCGTACGTAGCGAGGGGGACCGAGATGTGGACGGGTTGCCAGGAAACGAACTCACCGTGTCTATTCGGGCTCGGATGTCTGACCGGTGCGGGCGGCGGCCTCGTCCGCGGCCCGCGCGGCCGCGCTGCCGGGCCGCTTGCGCCGCACCCAGCCTTCGATGTTGCGCTGCGGCCCCGCCGAGACCGCCAGCGCCCCCGGCGGGACGTCTTCGCGCACCACGGTGCCGGCGCCGGTGTAGGCGCCGTCGCCGACCGTCACCGGGGCCACGAACATGGTGTCCGACCCGGTGCGCACGTGCGAGCCGATGGTGGTGCGCCGTTTGGATTCGCCGTCGTAATTGACGAACACGCTGGACGCGCCGATGTTGCTGTGCTCGCCGATCTCGGCGTCGCCGACGTAGGTCAGGTGCGGAACCTTGGTGCCGGCGCCGATCGTGGAGTTCTTGACTTCGACGAAAGCGCCCAGCTTGCCGTCGGCTCCCAGCACGGTGCCGGGCCGCAGATACGTGTAGGGCCCCACCATCGCGCCGTCGCCGATCGAGGACTCCGAGCCGTGGGTGCGCACCACCGACGCGCCGTCACCGACGCTCACGTCGGTCAGCGTGGTGTCCGGGCCGAGGACGCAGCGCCCGCCGACCCGGGTGCGGCCCAGCAGCTGGGTCCCGGGCTGGATGACGGTGTCGCGGCCGATCGTGACGTCCACGTCGATCCAGGTGCTGGCGGGATCGACGACCGTCACACCGGCCATCTGGTGGGCGGCGACGATGCGGCGGTTGAACTCGGCGCCCAGTTCGGCGAGCTGGACACGGTTGTTCACCCCGGCCACCAGCGCGGCATCGTCGACGTGCCGGGCGTGCACGGCCCGGCCGTCGCGGCGCAGGATGGCGACGACGTCGGTGAGGTAGAGCTCCTGCTGGGCGTTGTCGGAGCTCAGCCGGCTCAGAGCCCAGCGCAACGCCCCGATGTCGAAGGCGTAGACGCCCGCGTTGACCTCGTGGATCTCCCGTTGGGACGGTGTCGCGTCGGCGTGCTCGACGATCGCCGTCACCTCGTCGTCCTGGGTGCGCAGGATCCGCCCGTAGCCGCTGGGATCGCCGATCGTGGTGGTCAGCACCGTGACCGCGGGCTGGTATTCGAGCCCGGCCGCGCCGTGCGCGGCGACCAGGTCCGCCAGGGTGTCGGCGTCCAGCAGCGGCGTGTCCCCGGAGGTGACCACGACGATGCCGGCGTACTCGTCGGGCAGGGCGGCCAGCCCGCACAGGGTGGCATGCCCGGTGCCCAGCGGCCGGTCCTGCAGCGCCACGTCGATCGGGCGCCCGAAGCTCTCGGCCAGCTCGGCGACCTGCGGTTCGATGCGCTGGTGGTCGTGGCCCAGCACCACGACCAGGTGCCGGGGCGCCACCTTGGCGATCGCGTGCAGCGAATGCGCCAGCATGCTGCGCCCGGCGATCGTGTGCAGCACCTTGGGGGTGTCCGACCGCATGCGGGTGCCGGCTCCGGCCGCCAGAACCAGGACCGCGATGTCACCACGAAACGACATGAACTCTCCTAGAACCCTCGGCGCGCGAGCCGCGGGTGCCTCCCGCTCGCGAGCGTGCGTGTCTGTGCCGCGACACGCCGTCAAGCGTGGCATTTCGTGCACGCTCGCGGCAAAGGGCGGGGGCTTTTCGGGGCTCCGTCGCCAGGACTCGAACCTGAACTATCTGAACCAAAATCAGAGGTGCTGCCGATTACACCACGACGGACCGCACACCGCGGCGACCACACGAGACCGCGCCCCCCAAACTCTAGACAATGTGGGCACCGGTTGTGGAACCGAGCCAAACGCCGCCGTACGCGGGACCGGCAAACCGATACGCTGATCGGCGTGGCTGTGCTGGGCACCGAGCCGGACAAACCGGACAAAGAGGTGCGGTCGCCGCGCGCGCGGATGACCGGCAGCGAGCGCCGCCATCAGCTCATCGGGATCGCACGCTCGTTGTTCGCCGAACGCGGCTACGACGGCACCTCGATCGAGGAGATCGCCCAGCGGGCCAACGTGTCCAAGCCGGTGGTGTACGAGCATTTCGGCGGCAAGGAGGGCCTGTACGCCGTCGTGGTCGACCGCGAGATGTCGGCGCTGCTGGACGGCATCACCTCCTCGCTGACCAACAACCGGTCCCGGGTGCGCGTGGAGCGGGTGGCGCTGGCGTTGCTCACCTACGTCGAGGAACGCACCGATGGCTTCCGCATCATGATCCGCGACTCACCCGCATCGATCAGTTCGGGCACCTACTCCAGCCTGCTCAACGACGCCGTCAGCCAGGTCAGCTCCATCTTGGCCGGCGACTTCGCGCGCCGCGGCCTGGATCCCGGGCTGGCCCCGCTGTACGCCCAGGCGCTGGTGGGCTCGGTGTCGATGACGGCCCAGTGGTGGCTCGACACCCGCGAGCCCAAGAAGGAAGTGGTCGCCGCGCATCTGGTGAACCTGATGTGGAACGGCCTGACCCACCTGGAAGCCGACCCCAGGCTGCAGGACGAGTAGGGATTGCCGGCCGGGCCGTCACCCGGTCAGTGTCACATCGACCGCGACGACGGGCCGGGGAAAACGCTCCGCGGCGCAGGCCTCGTCGAGCGCGTCCTCGATGACGGCGGCCAACTCGTCCACACCGGGTTCCGCAACACCCGCGACGTACGGGCCGGCCTGGTCACCGCCCACATGCACTTCGGTCAGCATGACGCCGTGCCGGGATCGGGCGTCGGCCATGGCGGCGACCGTGCGGCGCAGCGCCTCGCCGTAGCAGGCCGGGGCGCCGGCCCCAGAACCCCCGGAATTCGGCCGGCAGTGCAGGCCCACCAGGTCGAAGGTGAGACGCGCCGCCCCGCGCCGCGCCGGGCCGGCGACGTGGGGGATCTCGTGGGGCGAGTCCAGCACGATGCGGCCGACACCGGCGCCCACCGCGGCGCGCAGGTCATCGGGCGACCCCACATGCACGACGATGCGTGCCGGTTCCGTCCCCGCGGCGAGGGCAACCGCCAGTTCGCCGCTCGATCGGACGCCGATGCCGAGGCCGGCTGCGCGCGCCCAGCGCGCGACGCCGATCGTCAGCGGCGAACGGCCGCAGTGGACGACGCGCGCACCCTTGAACGCTCTGCGGCAACGGCGGGCGCGATCCCGGAAATCGGCCTCGTCGGTCACGCGGGCCGGGACGTGGAGTCTGGCACCGGACGACAGCGGGGACCCCACGTGAGCGATGGCGGGCAGGATGTCCAGCAATGTCATGGCTCCAGCCTGCGCGCGCTGATTCAGTGCGCGCGGCTTTCCTTACGACCCTTTGACGGTGCGGGGCCCGATCTTGACGGCCTCCGGCGGCTTCCCGCGCCGCCCTTAGAATGGATTCATCATGACCGCACCGGGGCCTGCTCGCCCAGAAACCCCGATCGCCGGGCTTGTCGAATTGGCGCTCACCGCGCCGACTTTCCAGCGGTTGATCGACAGCGCGGCCGCTGCCCCCGCCGAACTGAGGCTGGCCGGCCCGGCCGGAGCACGGGTGTTCGTGGCCGCCGCGCTGGCGCGGCGCGGCCCGCTGCTGGTGGTCACCGCGACCGGTCGGGAAGCCGACGACCTCGCGGCCGAACTGCGCGGCGTGCTGGGCGACGCGGTGGCGGTCTTCCCGTCCTGGGAGACCCTGCCGCACGAGCGGCTCTCGCCGGGCGTCGACACCGTCGGCGCGCGGTTGACCGTGCTGCGGCGGCTGGCCCATTCCGACGACGCGCGGTTGGGCCCGCCCCTGCAGGTGGTGGTGACCGCGGTGCGCTCGCTGCTGCAGCCGATGACCCCGCGGCTCGGCCTGATCGAACCCGTCACCATGGCCGTCGGCCAGGAAATCGCGTTCGAAGACGTCGTCTCCCGGCTGGTCGAGCTGGCCTACAGCCGGGTCGACATGGTGGGACGTCGGGGCGAATTCGCCGTGCGCGGCGGGATTCTGGACGTCTTCCCCCCGACGGCCGAGCACCCGGTGCGCGTCGAGTTCTGGGGCGACGAGGTCAGCGAGATGCGGATGTTCTCGGTCGCCGACCAGCGGTCGATCCCGGAGCTGGAGGTCGACACCGTCATCGCGGTCCCCTGCCGCGAACTGCTCCTGACCGAGGAGGTCCGGCAGCGCGCCGCCGCGCTGGCGGCGCGGCACCCGGCCACCGAGCCCGACGTCGCCGGCGGCGGCGTCGGCGACATGCTGGCCAAGCTGGCCGAGGGGATCCCGGTCGACGGCATGGAGGCGCTGCTGTCGGTGCTTCGGCCCGGCGAGGATGGCGCCCATGCGCTGCTGACCGACCAGCTGGCCCAGGGCACGCCGGTGCTGCTGTGCGACCCCGAGAAGGTGCGCAGCCGGGCCGCCGACCTGATCAAGACCGGCCGGGAGTTCCTCGAGGCGTCGTGGTCGGTGGCCGCGCTGGGTAGTGATGCGCCCGTCGACGTCGAGCAGTTCGGCGGATCCGGCTTCGCCGAACTGGACGACGTGCGCGACGCGGCGGCGCGGCGCGGTCATCCCTGGTGGACGCTGAGCCAGCTGTCGGACGAGTCGGCGATCGAGCTGGACATCCGGCCCTCGCCGTCGGCCCGCGGGCATCAGCACGACGTCGACGAGATCTTCGGGATGCTGCGTGCCCACGTCACGGCCGGCGGCCACGCGGTGGTGGTCGCGCCCGGGACCGGGACGGCCCACCGCGTGGTGGAGCGGCTGGCCGAGCACGAAGCGCCCGCGGCGATGCTGGACTCGGGCGAGGCCCCCAAACCCGGTGTCGTCGGGGTGCTCAAGGGGCCGCTGCACGAGGGCGTCATCGTCGACGGCGCCAACCTCGTCGTGATCACCGAGACGGATCTGACCGGCAGCCGGGCCACCGCCGTCGAGGGCAGGCGGCTGGCGGCCAAGCGGCGCAACACCGTCGACCCGCTGGCGCTGACGGCCGGTGACCTGGTGGTGCACGACCAGCACGGCATCGGGCGGTTCGTGGAGATGACCGAGCGCACCGTCGGCGGGGCCCGCCGGGAGTACCTGGTGCTCGAGTACGCCTCGAGCAAGCGCGGGGGAGGCTCCGACAAGCTCTATGTCCCGATGGATTCGCTGGACCAGCTGTCGCGCTACGTCGGCGGGCAGGCGCCGGCGCTGAGCAAGCTCGGCGGCAGCGACTGGGCCAACACCAAGACCAAGGCGCGCCGCGCGGTGCGCGAGATCGCCGGCGAGCTGGTGTCCCTGTACGCCAAGCGGCAGGCCAGCCCCGGCCACGCGTTCGCCCCGGACACCCCGTGGCAGGCCGAGATGGAGGACGCGTTCGGTTTCACCGAGACCGTCGACCAGCTCACCGCCATCGCCGAGGTCAAGGCCGACATGGAGAAGCCGATCCCGATGGACCGGGTGATCTGCGGTGATGTCGGCTACGGCAAGACCGAGATCGCTGTGCGCGCGGCGTTCAAGGCGGTGCAGGACGGCAAGCAGGTCGCCGTGCTGGTGCCCACGACGCTGCTGGCCGACCAGCACCTGCAGACGTTCACCGACCGGATGGCCGGCTTCCCGGTGACCGTGAAGGGGTTGTCGCGGTTCACCGACGCCGCCGAGTCCCGGGCCGTGATCGAGGGCCTGGCCGACGGTTCCGTGGACGTCGTGATCGGCACCCACCGGCTGCTGCAGACCGGGGTGCGCTGGAAGGACCTCGGGCTGGTGATCGTCGACGAGGAGCAGCGGTTCGGCGTCGAGCACAAGGAACACATCAAGTCTCTGCGCACCCACGTCGACGTGCTGACCATGAGCGCCACCCCGATCCCGCGCACCCTGGAGATGAGCCTGGCCGGGATCCGGGAGATGTCGACGATCCTGACGCCGCCCGAGGAGCGCTATCCGGTGCTGACCTACGTCGGCCCGCACGACGACAAGCAGGTCGCCGCCGCGTTGCGACGCGAGCTGATGCGCGACGGGCAGGTGTTCTACGTGCACAACCGGGTCAGCTCGATCGACCGGGTCGCGGCCCGGCTGCGCGAGCAGGTTCCCGAGGCGCGGATCGTCGTCGCGCACGGGCAGATGCCCGAGGAGCGCCTGGAACGCACGGTGCAGGGCTTCTGGAACCGCGAATACGACATTCTGGTGTGCACCACGATCGTGGAGACCGGGCTGGACATCTCCAACGCGAACACGCTGATCGTCGAGCGCGCCGACACCTTCGGCCTGTCCCAGCTGCACCAGCTGCGTGGCCGGGTGGGGCGCAGCCGGGAGCGGGGCTACGCCTACTTCCTCTATCCGCCGCACACGCCGCTGACCGAGACCGCCTACGACCGGTTGGCGACGATCGCGCAGAACAACGAGCTCGGTGCGGGCATGGCGGTCGCCATGAAAGACCTCGAGATCCGCGGCGCCGGCAACGTGCTGGGCGTCGAGCAGTCCGGGCACGTCGCCGGGGTCGGGTTCGACCTCTACGTGCGGCTGGTCGGCGAGGCCGTCGAGGCCTATCGCGCCGCGGTGGACGGCCAGACGGTCACCACCGCCGAGGAGCCCAAGGACGTGCGGATCGACCTGCCGGTGGATGCGCACCTGCCGCCGGACTACATCGGCAGCGACCGGCTCCGGCTGGAGGCCTACCGGCGGCTGGCGGCGGCCACGGACGACGCGGTGATCGCCGCGGTCGTCGACGAGCTCGTCGACCGCTACGGGGCGCTGCCCGAACCCGCCCTGCGGCTGGTGGCGGTGGCGCGGGTCCGATTGCTGTGCCGCGCCGCCGGGATCACCGAGGTGTCGGCGCCTTCGGCTTCGGTGGTGCGGTTGTCGCCGGTCACGCTGCAAGACTCCGCCCAGGTGCGTTTGAAGCGCATGTACCCGGCGGCGAGCTACCGCGCCACGACTGCCACCGTGCAGGTCCCGATCCCCCGGGCCGGCGGCTCTCGAAGTTCGGTCGGCGCGCCGCGCATCCGCGACGTCGAGCTGCTGCAGATGGTCGCCGACCTGGTGACCGCCCTGCAGGGGAAATCGCAGGTGAAGATTGGTATAACGAGTCCGTGATCGTCGTGTTGTTCGACCCGCGCCGCCCGTCGCTGGTGCCCGTCGAAGCCGTGGAGTACCTCCTCGGCGAGGTGCAGTACACCGAAGAGATGCCGGTCGCGGTCCCGTGGTCGCTGCCCTCGGCGCATCCGGTCGGCATGGGAGACGACGCGCCGGTGTTGCTGTCGTCCGACCCCGACCACCCGGCCGTCACCGCCCGGCTGGCCGCCGGGGCCCGGCTGATCTCGGCCCCGGAGACCCCCCGCGGCGAACGCCTCGTCGATGCCGTGGCGATGATGGACAAGCTGCGCACCGCCGGGCCCTGGGAGGGCGAGCAGACCCACGACTCGTTGCGCCGCTACTTGCTGGAGGAGACCTACGAGCTGTTGGACGCGGTCCGCAGCGGTGACGCCGACCAACTGCGCGACGAGCTCGGCGATGTGTTGCTGCAGGTCCTCTTCCACGCCCGCATCGCCGAGGAGGCGCCGCAGCACGCGTTCACCATCGACGACGTCGCCCTGGCGCTGACGCGAAAGCTCGGCAACCGGGTGCCGGGAGTGCTAGCCGGCGAAGCGATCTCACTCGAGGACCAGTTGGCCCAGTGGGAGGAGCGCAAGGCCGCCGAGAAGCCCCGCAGTTCGGTCATGGACGACGTCCACACCGGTCAGCCGGCGTTGGCGCTGGCGCAGAAAGTGATGCAGCGCGCGCAGCAGGCGGGGCTGCCCGCCGACCTAATTCCCGTCGAGGTCACCTCGGTCGTCGTGTCGGCCGACATCGACGCGGAAAGCGCGCTGCGCACAGCGGTTCTGGGTTTCGTGGACACCGTCCGCGTCGTCGAGCGGGCGATCGCCGCCACCCGGCGCGGGGACGCCGTTCCGGAAGAGCTCGACGTGACGCCGCTGGGCGCGGTGACCGAGGAGGAGTGGCGCGCTCACTGGCCGTCGACCGTCTCGGCGGTCGCCGAAGCCGTCGAGGGGTAGCCGGACGGTCGTGGTGGACGTCGGTTTTTCGCGCCGGCCGCATATTTCGCTCAGCGACCTCGGCAACGTTCGCCATTTCCCGCTTTATCGCCGGCTATCGTGGCACGTGAGGCGATAATTCCAATGGTTTTCGAAGGCGCTGCATTGCTAGCCGATATTGCCGGCAGCTAATCGACAATTCGCCGGAATCGGTTTCTTGGAGAGGTGTCGCTGCCTCGAAATCGCCGAGTGCGCCGCAAACGCGTGGGACGATGAACAAGAGGAAGTTGATCAAGGGGAGTTGCAGGGGAGCGTGGTGTCGCCGAGGCGTTGGATGCGTGCGGCCGCCGTGATCGGTGCGACCGCGATGCTGCTGGCGTCGAGTTGCACGTGGCAGCTCAGCCTGTTCATCCCCGAGGGCGTGCCACCCCCGGCGGGGGCTCCGGTGCCGCCCGTCGACACCCACGGCGGCGGCCGGCCCGCCGACCAGTTGCGCGACTGGGCCGAGCAACGCTCGGGGACATTGGAGATCCCCGTCATCGCACTGGAGGCCTACGCCTATGCCGCCCGCGTCGCCGAGGTCGAGAACCCGAAGTGCCACATCTCGTGGACCACGCTGGCGGGGATCGGCCAGGTCGAGAGCCACCACGGCACCTACCGGGGTGCGACGCTGTCCGCTAACGGGGATGTGAGCCCGCCCATTCGGGGTGTGCGCCTCGACGGCACCGGCGGCAATCTGCGCATCGTGGATGCCCAGGAAGACGTCACCGACACCGACGGCGTGGCGCGGGCGATGGGTCCGATGCAGTTCATCCCGGAGACGTGGCGGTTGTACGGCGTCGACGCGCACAACGACGGGGTCGTCAGCCCCGACAACATCGACGATGCGGCGCTGGCCGCGGCGGGTTACTTGTGCTGGCGCGGCAAGGATCTCGCGACCCCGCGCGGGTGGGTCACCGCCCTGCGCGCCTACAACAACTCCGGCGTGTACGCGCGGGCGGTCCGGGACTGGGCGACCGCCTACGCGGCGGGCCACCCGCTATAGCAGGATGTATCGCTGAACGCGAAGCGATGTGCAGCACCGGCTACCACGCAAGGAGAACCCAGTGCCAATTATCGAGCAGGTCGGGGCCCGCGAAATCCTCGACTCCCGTGGCAACCCCACGGTCGAGGTCGAGCTAGCGCTCAGCGACGGGACGTTTGCGCGTGCGGCGGTGCCGTCGGGCGCGTCGACCGGCGAACACGAGGCCGTCGAGCTGCGCGACGGCGGGGAGCGGTATGGCGGCAAGGGCGTGCGCAAGGCGGTGGAGGCCGTGCTCGACGAGATCGGTCCGGCCGTGATCGGTCTCAATGCCGACGACCAGCGGTTGGTGGACCAGGCGCTGGTCGACCTCGACGGCACCCCCGACAAGTCGCGGCTGGGCGCCAACGCGATCCTGGGCGTCTCGCTGGCCGTCGCGAAGGCGGCCGCGGATTCCGCGGAGCTGCCGCTGTTCCGCTATCTCGGCGGCCCCAACGCCCACATCCTGCCCGTGCCGATGATGAACATCCTCAACGGCGGCGCGCACGCCGACACCGGTGTCGACATCCAGGAGTTCATGGTGGCGCCGATCGGCGCGCCCAGCTTCGGCGAGGCGCTGCGCTGGGGCGCCGAGGTCTACCACGCGCTGAAGTCGGTGCTGAAGAAGCAGGGGCTGTCCACCGGCCTGGGCGACGAGGGCGGCTTCGCCCCGGACGTGGCCGGTACGACGGCGGCGCTGGACCTGATCAGCACGGCGGTCGAGTCGGTTGGCCTGAAACTGGGTTCCGACGTGGCGCTGGCGCTGGACGCGGCGGCCAACGAGTTCCACGCCGATCCCACCGGCTACAACTTCGAGGGCAACGCCCGCACCGCCGAGCAGATGACGCAGTTCTACGCGGGCCTGCTCGACTCCTACCCGCTGGTGTCCCTGGAAGACCCCCTGTTCGAAGGGGACTGGGATGGTTGGGCCGCCCTGACGGCGGCGATCGGCGACCGGGTGCAGATCGTCGGTGACGACATCTTCGTCACCAACCCCGAGCGGCTCGAGGAGGGCATCGAGAAGGGCGTGGCGAACGCGTTGCTGGTCAAGGTGAATCAGATCGGCACGCTCACCGAGACGCTCGACGCCGTCGCGCTCGCGCACCACAGCGGGTACCGCACGATGATCAGCCACCGCAGCGGCGAGACCGAGGACACCACGATCGCCGACCTTGCGGTGGCGGTCGGCAGCGGGCAGATCAAGACGGGTGCGCCCGCCCGCAGCGAGCGCGTCGCCAAGTACAACCAGCTGCTGCGGATCGAGGAGGCGCTCGGCGACGCCGCCCGTTACGCCGGTGACCTGGCGTTTCCGCGGTTCGCGCTGGAGACGAAATAGGCGGTATGCCCGAAGCCAAGCGGCCAGATCCCAAGCGCCGGTCCCCGGCACCGCGTCCGGGCAAGCCCGGCGGCGCGGTTCGGCGCCGTCGCGCCGCCAAGGTTTCCCGGCCGTCGCAGAGCGCAGCCCACGCTGGCCGCGACTCGGCCCGGACGCTGGCCGAGCACGTCGTCGAACCCATCAAGCGCCAGATCGCCGAGTCCATCGAGCAGCGGGCCGACCAGCGGCTGGGTTTCACCGCCCGGCGCGCCGCGGTGCTGGCCGCGGTGGTCTGCGTGCTGACGCTGACCGTCGCCGGGCCGGTGCGCACCTACTTCGCGCAACGCACCGAGATGGATCAGTTGGCCGCCAGCCAGGCGGCGCTGCGCCGCCAGATCGCCGAACTCGAGCAGCAGAAGGGCAAGCTCGCCGATCCGGCGTACATCGCGGCGCAGGCCCGCGAGCGTCTGGGCTTCGTGATGCCCGGGGACACCCCGTTCCAGGTGCAGCTTCCGCCCGGCGAGGCGGCCGCCCCGCAGCCGGGTTCCGAGGCCGCGAAACCGGCCCGCAACCAGCCGTGGTACACCGCGCTGTGGCACACCATCGCCGACGAGCCGCACCTGCCGCCGGCCAAACCCCCTCCGCCGGAAGCCCCGCCGCCGGCCGAACCCGGATCGCCCGGTCCGGTGGCGCCGGCCGCACCGAGCCCCGCCGCGCCCGGTGGTTGACCGCGCCGACCTGGAGGCGGTGGCGCGCCAGCTCGGTCGCGAACCGCGCGGCGTTCTCGAGATCGCCTACCGCTGCCCCAACGGTGAACCTGGGGTGGTGAAGACCGCTCCGCGGCTTGCCGACGGAACACCGTTCCCGACGTTGTACTACCTCACGCACCCGCTGCTGACCGCGGCCGCGAGCAGACTGGAGACTTCGGGACTGATGCGCGAGATGACCGAGCGGTTGGGGCGCGATCCGGAATTGGCGGCCGCGTACCGGCGGGCCCACGAGGCGTACCTGGCCGAGCGGGACGCGATCGAACCGCTGGGGACCACGTTTTCCGCCGGGGGCATGCCGGACCGGGTCAAGTGTCTGCACGTGCTTATCGCGCACTCGCTGGCCAAGGGGCCCGGCTGCAATCCGCTCGGCGACGAGGTGCTGCGGATGCTGGCTGCCGAGCCGGCGATGGCCGATGTCCTGGAGGCGGGGAAATGGTGAGCCGGCTCGCCGGAATCGACTGCGGCACCAACTCGATTCGCCTGCTGATCGCCGATGTCGGCGACGGCGGGCTGCGCGACGTGCATCGCGAGACCCGGATCGTTCGGCTCGGGCAGGGCGTCGACGCGACGGGTGAATTCGCGCCGGACGCGATCGCGCGGACCCGGGCCGCGCTGACCGATTACGCCGCTCTGCTGCGGGCGCACGGCGCCGAACGGGTCCGGATGGTGGCGACCTCGGCCACGCGCGACGCCGCCAACCGCGACGCGTTCTTTGCGATGACGGCCGACGTGCTGGGCGCCGTCATCCCCGGCGCGGTTGCGGAGGTGATCACCGGCGCCGCGGAGGCCGAGTTGTCGTTCCGCGGCGCGGTCGGTGAATTGAACAGTGCCGCGGCGCCTTTCGTGGTTGTCGATCTGGGTGGTGGTTCGACCGAGATCGTGCTCGGCGGGGACGGCGTGGCGGCGAGCTATTCGGCCGACATCGGCTGTGTGCGGTTGACCGAACGCTGCCTGCACTCGGATCCGCCGACGCCGCAGGAGGTGGCGGCGGCGCGCTCGGTGGTGCGCGAGCAGCTCGGGGTCGCGCTGCGCGAGGTGCCCGTCGAAGAGGCGCGGACCTGGGTGGGGGTCGCCGGGACGATGACCACCCTGTCCGCGCTGGCGCACAACATGACGTCGTATGACTCTGCGGCCATTCACCTTTCGCGAGTGCCCGGCTGCGATCTGCTGGCTGTGTGCGAGCGGCTGATCGGTATGACGCGGGAGCAGCGCGCCGCGCTGGGGCCCATGCACGAGGGCCGGGCGGACGTGATCGGCGGCGGCGCGATCGTGGTGGAGGAGTTGGCCCGCGAACTGCGCGCGCGGGCCGGCATCGACGAGTTGGTGGTCAGCGAGCACGACATCCTGGACGGCATCGTGCTGTCGATCGCCGGCTGAAGTCACACCCGTCACACGAGTCCCTGGAAAAGTCGGCACACTTTGTGCCCACCTCATAGCGACACTTGCGGCGATGTCGTACCCGTATGCGACGGTTCCGACATGGAACTCCACGGAATCGAGCTGCGTTACGCGCTCACCATGTACCTTGCCCACAACGGACGGGCGACGGTCGCCCAGCTGATCAATGCGTTGAGCGAGCAAGGATTCCGCATCCGCGGCCGGGAATCGAAGGCCGTTTCCGATGCGTTGCGCTGGGAGACCGGCCGCGACAGGGCGCGCCGGCTCGGTCGGGGTCTGTATGGGCCGGGGAGTATCCCGCGCTCGACGGAGTACCGAATGCACCAACGGGTACTCGCGCTGCGGGCCGCAGCCAGGTTGTCGCTATGAGGCGGGCACAAAGTGTGGCGTTCAGTTTCCAGGGACTGCTGTGGCGGATCTGACTTCACATCTCGAAGCGATAGCCCATGCCCGACTCGGTCAGCAGGTGTCTCGGGTGCGACGGGTCGTCTTCGAGCTTGCGGCGCAGTTGGGCCAGATAGACACGCAGGTAATGGGTTTCGGTGGCATACGCGGGGCCCCACACCTCCTTCAACAACTCCTCGCGGCCTACGAGCTTGCCCCGGTTGCGGACCAGCATTTCGAGCATCCCCCACTCGGTCGGGGTGAGATGCACCTCGGCGCCCTTCCTGGTGACCTTCTTGGCGGCCAGGTCGACGGTGAACGCGTCGGTCTCGATGACCGGTTCCTCCGTATCGGACGCGGCGGCGCGGCGGACCGCGGCGCGCAACCGGGCCAGGAACTCGTCCATCCCAAAGGGTTTGGTGACGTAGTCGTCGGCGCCGGCGTCGAGCGCCGCGACCTTGTCCGAGGAGTCGGTGCGCGCCGACAACACGATCACCGGCGCCGTGAGCCAGCCACGCAGACCGGCCAGCACCTCGATGCCCGAGATGTCGGGCAGGCCGAGGTCGAGGATCACCACGTCGGGCTTGTGTTCGGCCGCGGCACGCAGCGCGCCCGCGCCGGTCGAGGCGGTGACGACCTCATAGCCCCGCACCGACAGGTTGATGCGCATCGCGCGCAGGATCTGCGGCTCGTCGTCGATCACCAGGACGCGAGTCATCGGCGCCCCCCGGCGCGGGTCATGAGACATCCCCCGGCGCGGCCAGGTCCACCACGATGGTCAGTCCGCCTCCCGGGGTGTCACCGGCCTGGATGCTGCCGCCCATCGCTTCGACGAAGCCGCGCGCCACCGACATCCCCAAACCGACGCCGATGGTGTTGTCCTGATCGCCCAGCCGCTGAAACGCCGCGAACAGCTGGTCTTCGGTCCCGTGCGGGATGCCCGGGCCCTCGTCGACGATGTTGATCAGGACGCGCTCACCCACCCGGCCCGCGTTGACCCGGACCACGCAGTTGGGCGCGTACCGCAGCGCGTTGTCGATCAGGTTGGCCAGCACCCGCTCGAGCAGTCCGGCATCGGCCAGCACCACGGCGTCGCCGACGTCGACCTTCACGCGCTCGATGGCCGAGCGGTAGAAGCCGGTGGCGCCCTTGCCGATGCTGACCAGCGCGCGTTGCACCGTCTCCTCCAGGTACACCCTGCGCAGCTGCGGGCGAACCACGCCCGCGGCCAGGCGCGAGGAATCGAGGAGGTTTCCGACCAGCGCGGTCAGTTGGTCGATGGACTCCTCGATGGTGGCCAGCAGCTCGGCCGTGTCGGCGGGGGAGAAGGCGACATCCTCGGCGCGCAGGCTGGACACCGCGACCTTGGCGGCCGCCAGCGGGGTGCGCAGATCGTGGCTGACCGCCGAGAGCAGCGACCGGCGCAGCTCGTCGGCCCGCACGATCGCCTCGGCCCGGCTGGCCTCTTCGGCCAGCTCGCTCTGCCGGACCAGCCCGGCCGCCTGCCGGGCCACCGCGCTCAGCACCCGGCGGTCCCGCGCCGAGAGCTTCCTGCCGGCCAGCAGCATCCAGAACTCGTCGTCGCCGACCTCGATCGCGGTGTCGGCGGAATCGACGGTCAGGCACGGGTCGTTACCGACGCAGGCGACGACGTCGCTCCTGTTGCCGGCGGTGCGGTCCGGCTCGCCGGGTTCGCGCAGCATGCTGACCGCGCGCTGCGAGTAGGTCTCGCGCACGCGCTCCAGCAGCGTCTCCAGATCGGCGCCGCGCAGCACCGACCCCGCGAACAGCGTCAGCAGCTCGGCTTCCTGCGCGGCGCGCCGGGCCTCCCGGGTGCGTTTGGCCGCGCCGTCGACCAGCACCGCGACCGCCACCGCCACGAGCAGCAGGACCACCTCGGTGACGGCGGCGTCGGGTTCGGCGATGGTGAACGTGTGCCGGGGCGCGGTCAGGAAGTAGTTCAGCAACAGGCTGGAGAGCACGGCCGAAAAAACTGCGGGCGCAACGCCTCCCAGTAGGGCGACCACCACCACGCCGACGAAGAACAGCGCGCTGGCACCGCTGGTCTGCAGGTAGCTGTCCAGCGTGAACACCGTGATCGCGCAGATGGCCGACGGCACGAGAAACGCCGCCAGCCACGACGTGACCCGCCGCTCGCGACGCGTCAGTGATCCCGCCCGGAAGCCGCGCTTGGATTCCCCGTGGGTGACCAGGTGCACGTCGATCTTTCCGGACAGCTCGACGACCCTCGGGCCGATGCCCTCCTCGAACAGGCGCGCCCAGCGGGAGCGTCGCGACGTGCCGATCACCAGTTGGGTGGCGTTGCGCTCCCGGGCGAAATCGAGCAGGGCCGTGGGCACGTCGTCGCCGACCACGGTGTGCAGCGACGCGTCCAGGCTGTTGGCCAGCTGGCGGATCTTGGCCATCCGGGACTCCGAGAGCCCGGCCAGGCCGTCGCCGCGGACGACGTGCACCACCATGAGCTCGGCGCTGGATTTCGACGCGATCCGCGACGCCCGCCGCACCAGCGTCTCGGATTCCGGGCCGCCGGTCACGGCCACCACGACCCGCTCGCGCGCCTCCCAGGTGGCGGTGATCTTGTTCTCCGCCCGGTAGGTGGCCAGCGCGGTGTCCACCTGGTCGGCCAGCCACAGCAGCGCCAATTCCCGCAGGGCGGTGAGGTTTCCCCGCCGGAAGTAGTTGGACAGGGCCGCGTCGACCTTTTCGGGGGTGTACACGTTTCCGTGGGAAAGTCTGCGGCGCAACGCTTCCGGGGTGATGTCGATGAGTTCGACCTGTGAGGCTTCGCGCACCATCGAGTCCGGCACCGTCTCCCGCTGTTCGATACCGGTGATCTGGGCGACGACGTCGTTGAGGCTCTCCAGATGCTGGACGTTGACGGTGGAGATCACCGTGATCCCGGCGGCGAGCAGCTCCTCGACGTCCTGCCAGCGTTTGGCGTTCTTGCTGCCGGGTGTGTTGGTGTGGGCGAGCTCGTCGACCAGGACGACTTGGGGGTGGCGGGCCAGGACGGCCGGCACGTCGAGTTCGGGGAAGCTGCCACCGCGATAGTCGACGTAGCGCGGCGGGATGACTTCGACACCGTCGAGCAGCTCAGCGGTTTTGGCCCGCCCGTGGGTTTCCACCACCCCAGCCACCAGGTCGGTGCCGCGCTCCAGCCGGCGATGCGCCTCGCCGAGCATCGCGTACGTCTTGCCGACACCCGGGGCCGCGCCGAGGTAGATACGCAGCTCGCCGCGCTTGGGCGGGTGGTCGTTCACGTCAACCATCATCCCCCAGCGGTCAGCTGGTGAGCGGATACCAGTGGTCGAGTTGCAGGTTGAGCCGCAGCACGTTGACGGTCGGTTCGCCGAAAAACCCGAGGGCGCGGCCATTCCGGTTCTGCGCGACGAGCTTGCTTATCTGCTCCGGGCCGACGTGACGCGCTCTGGCCACCCGCGCCACCTGCAGGTCGGCGTAGGCGGGCGAGATGTCCGGGTCCAGGCCGCTGCCGCCGGCGGTGACGGCGTCGGCGGGCACGACCGGGTCGGCGGGCGCGGCGCCGCGGACGGGCACGATCTGTCCGATCGAGTAGTCCTCGCCTTCCCTGGCGCACTCGACCCGCACCCCCTCGTAGCCGTCCAGAAACGGCGCCGGCGTCGACGCGCAGGGTTCGTTGACGCTGACCACCCGCTTGGGGTGGACGACGTCGCCGCGCGCGTCGCGCGGGCCGATCACCGAAAGCACCGCGCCCACACCGGCACCCGTGCAGAACGGCCGCGACCCGTCCACCCCCTCCAGGCGCCCCACCGCGATGCTGCGCGAGCACACCTGCGTGAGCAGGCTCGGCTTGCCCGGGGCGTCGACGATGTTCTCCGGGCCGAGGTTGCTCGCACCCGAGGACAGCGGGTCGTAGCCGTCGCCCGCCGCCGAGGGCCGGCTCTGGAAGTACTGCGGCAGGGGCTTGCCGTCGGAGTCGGTGAACAGCTGACCGATCAGCCTGCTGCCGACCGGCCTGCCGTTGGCGGTCAGGACCGATCCCTCGGCCTTGTCGTGCAGTCCCGGTATCTGGGCGAGAAGCCAGACGAACAACGGGTAGGCCAGACCGGTGACCACGGTCAGCACCAGCAGCGTGCGCAGGGCCGCCCAGTGGGTGCGGACGAAACTCGAGAAGTTCATGTCAGGACATCCCTGGGACGAATTGGACGATCAGGTCGATCAGCTTGATGCCGATGAACGGGGCGATGATGCCGCCGAGCCCGTACACGTAGAGGTTGCGGCTCAACAGTTTCGACGCGCTGCTCGGCGTGTAGCGCACACCTCGCAGCGACAGGGGGATCAGTGCCACGATGATGATCGCGTTGAAGATCACCGCGGACAGGATCGCCGACTCCGGGCTGTGCAGCCGCATGATGTTGAGCAGGTCCAGGCCGGGGAACAGGGCGACGAACATCGCCGGGATGATCGCGAAGTACTTCGCGATGTCGTTGGCGATCGAGAAGGTGGTCAGCGCGCCGCGGGTGATCAGCAGCTGCTTGCCGATCTCGACGATCTCGATGAGCTTGGTCGGGTCGGAGTCCAGATCCACCATGTTGCCGGCCTCTTTGGCGGCCGAGGTGCCGGTGTTCATCGCCACGCCCACGTCGGCCTGTGCCAGGGCCGGCGCGTCGTTGGTGCCGTCACCGGTCATCGCGACCAGCCTGCCGCCTTCCTGTTCGCGCTTGATCAGTGCGAGCTTGTCCTCGGGGGTGGCCTCGGCGAGGAAGTCGTCGACGCCGGCCTCGTCGGCGATCGCCTTGGCGGTCAACGGATTGTCGCCGGTGATCATCACCGTGCGGATGCCCATGCGGCGCATCTCGTCGAACCGGTCGCGCATGCCCTGCTTGACGACGTCCTTGAGGTGGATCACGCCGAGCATCGCACCCTTGCCGTCGCGGCGCTCCCCGACGACCAGCGGCGTGCCGCCGCTTGCGGAAATGCCGTCGACGATGTCGCCGAGCTGGGCGGGCACCGTGCCGCCGTGCCCGCGAACCCATTCGGCGACCGAGTTGGCGGCGCCCTTGCGGAGCTCGTGGCCGTCGAGGTCGACGCCCGACATCCGGGTCGTGGCGGAGAACGCCACCCAGTGGGCGTGCGAGAGCTCGCCGGGGGTGCGCGCGCGCAGCCCGAACCGCTCCTTGGCGAACACGACGACCGAACGCCCCTCCGGGGTCTCGTCGGCGAGGCTGGACAGTTGCGCGGCGTCGGCCAGCTGTTCGGGGGAGACCCCGTCGACCGGGAGGAAGGCGGCCGCCTGCCGGTTGCCGAGGGTGATGGTGCCGGTCTTGTCGAGCAGCAACGTGTTGACGTCGCCCGCGGCCTCGACGGCGCGCCCGGACATCGCGAGCACGTTGCGCTGCACCAGCCGGTCCATGCCGGCGATGCCGATGGCCGACAGCAGCGCGCCGATGGTCGTCGGGATCAGGCACACCAGCAACGACACCATCACGATGCCGGTCACGCCGCCTGAGCTCAGCGCCTGCGTGTTCGGGACACCGGGATTGTTGGCCTTGGAGTAGATCGCCAGCGGCTGCAGGGTCGCGACGGCGAACACGAAGATGATCGTCAGGGCGGCCAGCAGGATGTTCAGCGCGACCTCGTTGGGCGTCTTCTGCCGGTTGGCGCCCTCGACGAGCGCGATCATCCGGTCGATGAAGCTCTGCCCGGGCTTCTGGGTGATCTTGACGACGATCCGGTCGCTGAGCACGGTGGTGCCGCCGGTGACCGCCGACCGGTCCCCGCCGGATTCCCGGATCACCGGCGCCGATTCGCCGGTGATCGCCGATTCGTCCACCGACGCAATGCCTTCCAGCACGTCGCCGTCGCCCGGTATCACCTGTCCGGCCTCGACGACGACGATGTCGCCCTGTTGCAGGTCCGGTGCGGGAACTTCTTCCTCCACGCCGCCCGACGTCGCGGTGCCGGGCTGCCAGTTCCTGAGCCGCCGGGCCATGGTCTGGGTCTTGGCTTTGCGCAGCGTCTCGGCCTGGGCCTTGCCGCGGCCCTCGGCCACCGCCTCCGCGAGGTTGGCGAACAGCACGGTCAGCCACAACCAGATCATGATCAGCCAGGCGAACCACGTGGGGTTTACCACCGCGAGCACGGTGCTCCAGACGGCGCCGATTTCCACGACGAACATCACCGGGTTGCGCCACAGCGTGCGCGGGTCGAGTTTGCGCAGCGCCTGCGGCGCGGACCGCCACAGCATCTTCGGGTCGAGCAGGCCGCCCTGCACCTGTTTGCGGCCCGAATGAGTCGCCGTCATCAGTGAATTCCTTCGGCGAGGGGCCCGAGCGCCAGCATCGGCAGGAACGTGAGGGCGACCAGGATCAGCGTGACACCGGCGACCATCCCGACGAACTGCGGTCGGTGGGTGGGCAGCGTGCCGGCCGAGTCCGGCGTGCCGCCCTGCTTGGCCAGCGAACCGGCCAGGGCGAGCACCAGCACGATCGGCAGGAACCTGCCGAACACCATGGCCAGCCCCAGCGCGGTGTTGTACCAGTCGGTGTCGACGGACAGCCCGGCAAACGCCGACCCGTTGTTGTTGGCGGCGGAGGTGAACGCGTACAGCACCTCCGACAGGCCGTGCGGGCCGCCGTTGAGCATCGCCGCGCGTTCCCCCGGCAGCGCCATCGCGGTCGCGGTGCCGACCAGCACGATGAGCGGCGACACCAGGAAATACGTTGCGGCGAACTTGATTTCGCGGGGAGTGATCTTCTTACCGAGGTATTCCGGGGTGCGCCCCACCATCAGCCCCGCGATGAACACGGTGATCACCGCAAGGATCAGCATGCCGTACAGGCCGGACCCCACCCCGCCGGGGGCGACCTCGCCGAGCTGCATGTCGAACATCGTCATCATGCCCCCGAGGCTGGTGTAGGAGTCGTGGAACGAGTCGACGGCCCCGCACGACGTCAGCGTGGTCGTCACGGCGAACACGGCCGAGTCGGCGACACCGAAGCGCTGTTCGACCCCCTCCATCGCGGCACCGGCCGAACCCGGCACGGTGCCGTGGTGCTGCAGTTGCATCCACATCGTCACGCTGAAGCTGAGCAGCGCCAGCGCCGCCATGACGCCGGCGATCGCGAAGCCCTGCCGGGTGCTGCCGACCATGCGACCGAACGTCCGGGGCAGGGAGAACGCGATCACCGCGATCAGGAAGATCTCCACCCAGTTGGTCCAGGCGGTCGGGTTCTCGAACGGGTGCGCGGAGTTGGCGTTGTAGAAGCCGCCGCCGTTGGTGCCGAGTTCCTTGATGGCCTCCTGACTGGCGACCGGTCCGCCGGTGATCGTCTGGTGGGCGCCGCCCAGGGTGGTGACGACCTGGTCGTCGAGGTGGAAGTTCTGGATCGCGCCGCCGGCGATCAGCACGATCGCGCCGACGGTCGCGATGGGCAACAGGATGCGCAGCGTGCCGCGCACCAGGTCCACCCAGAAGTTGCCCAGGTCACCGGTGCGCTTGCGGGCGAACCCGCGTACCAGCGCGATCGCCACCGCCATGCCGACGGCGGCCGAGACGAAGTTCTGCACGGCCAGCCCGGCCATCTGCACCAGATGGCCCTGCGTCGACTCGCCCGAGTAGGCCTGCCAGTTGGTGTTGGTGACGAAGCTGACCGCGGTGTTCCACGCCAGCGACGGGGTCATGGCGGTGGCCGGGTGGTGCAGATGCAACGGCAACTTGTCCTGCACGAGCTGGAACACGAACAGGAAGAGGATGCTGACCGCCGAGAACGCCAGGACGCTGCGGGCGTAGGGGCCCCACGACTGCTCCGAGCGCGAATCGACGCCGATCAGCCGGTAGATCGCCTTCTCGGCGTAGGAGTCCCGTTCCGCGGTGTACACGCGAAACATGTAGTCGCCCAGGGGCACATGCACCACCACCAGTGCCACGACGAGAGCGGCGAGGAAAACGATCCCCGCTATTGTTGTGTCCACTAGAACCGCTCCGGGAAGAGAAGCGCACCAAAGAGGAAGAGCGCCAGCAGGATCGAGAGCACCAGGCCGACGACGTTCTCGTAGCTCACAGCCGCTCGACCAACTTCTGGGCCAGGCCCAGCGCGGCGAACACAACCACCGTCAGCACGATGAATGCCAACACGCCCATCCCGTCTCCGTTCCGCGCCGGTTCGTGCATCCGTCAAGGCACATCAGCTTGAAACTAGACGGCGCCGTCCGGAAGGGCCATTGGTCGAGACATTCCTAACGGCTTCCTAACGCCCTCGCGTCGGGTTCAGCGCCCGAGCAAGAGGTTCTTTTGTTCGGCGTATTCCTCGTCGGTCAGGTCGCCGGCGTCGCGCAGCTTCGTGATCTCCCGGATCCTGGCAGCGATCCCGGTGACCACGGTCCGCGGTTCGCGGGGCGACGTTTCCCCGGTGCCGGTAGCGGCCGCACGGTTGTCGGTGCGCGGGGCGCGCGGGGCCGCACGGGTGCCGGTCGCCGGCTTGCCGCCGTCACCGTCGGTACCGGAGCCCGCCGCGCCGCCCATGCTGGCGCCGGCCATCCCACCCAACGCCATCTGGCTGAACGAGCTTCCCGACCCGGCTTCCATGGTCTCCTCGGCGGCGGCGACGGTCGTTTCCGGCAGTGCCGGCAACCTCAGCGCGACGGGGCGCACCGCCGGTGCGGTGACGGTCCATGCCCCCGGAACGGACATCGACCCGATCGTGTTCGCCTGGCCCAGGCCCGCCGAGACGCCCGCCCCTGCCAAGGAGCCCGGGTCCGTGATGATCGCGGGAAACTCCGTGGGAGGCTTCGGAGTTAGCCATGGCCAGGACTTGACCCCTTGCCAGCCGCTGAGAATGTCGTCGGTGTGCACGGCCGTCCCGGTGTCGATGATGATGGTGGGGAAAAGATCCGGCACCGACAAGATCAGGAACGGGGCGTTGCCCAAAAACTCGGCCACGTCGCCCGGCGCGGACAGAAAAATCGCGAGCAGGTAGCTCGTCAGATTGAGCGCGGTGAGCGGGCCCGGTGGGGCGGCTGCGGGCGTCGGCGCCGCCGATGCGACGGCCTGCAGTGTGCTGGGAACCGCCGAAAGTGCTTGCGGTACAATCGAAACGGTGTTTTGGACGTTGCCGGCCGGGGTGCCGGCGGCGTCGCCGACCGCGGTGGCCTGGCCGGCCGGCCCGGCGAGATCGGTGTTCTGCCGAGGCGGGTCGAACGGCGTCAGCGTTGTCGCCGCCGCGGACGACCCCGCGTAGCCGTACATCGCCACGGCGTCCTGGGCCCACATTTCGGCGTACTGCGCCTCGGTCGCCGCGATCGCCGGCGTGTTCTGCCCGAAGAAGTTGGTCGCCACGAGCGCCAGCAGCAGGCTGCGGTTCGCCGCGATCGCCGGCGGCGGCACCGTCGCCGCGAACGCCGTTTCGTAGGCGGCAACCGCCGCCTGGGCCCGGGCCGCGGTGTCCTCGGCCCGGGTGGCGGTCGTTTGCAACCACGCCGCGTAGGGGGTCGCCGCAGCCACCATCGCCATCGACGACGGACCCGACCAGGACGCGTTCAGCTCCGAGATCACCGACCGATACGCCGCCGCCGCCGAGTGCAGTTCGAAGGCCACCTCATCCCAGGCCGCCGCGGCGGCCAGCATGGGCCCCGCTCCAGGACCGGTATACATCCGTCCGGAGGTGATCTCCGGTGGATAAATCCCGAAATCCATCGCTGCGTGTCTCTCGTCCCAGAAAGTTGGTGCTCACCCGAACGGTGCTGCCTGGATCACCGCCCGAGCAGGCGGTTCTTCTGTTCCGTGTACTCCTCGTCGGTCAAAATCCCCTCGTCGCGCAGCTTTGCGAACTCGCGTAGCTCGGCCGCGACCCCGGTCACCACGTTGCGCGGCTTGTCCTGCGAGGCTCCGTCGCCGGCGACCGGCGCGGCACCCTCGCTCGTACCGGTGGCACCGGCGCGCACACGGGCGCCTGAGGTCGCTGTGCGGCCACCTTTCCCCGCCCCGGTGCCCACCGTCCCGGCCATGGCACGCCCGGCCATACCCGCCGTTGCCATCTCGCCGAAGGTGCTGCCCGACCCGACTTCCGCGGCCTCGGCGGCCGCCGCGCTGACGGCGGCGGCCGGCAGCGCGGGCAGCGTCACGGCAACGGGTTGTACGGCCGGTGTGGCGATGGTCCACGTGGGCGGCACCGACAGTGCCCCGACCGTGTTCGCCTCGCCCAGACCGGCCGACAGCTGCGCCGACGTCGCCGCCGCCGACGTCGCCGCCGGCTCGATGGGACCCGTGATCTTCGCCGGGAAATCCGTGGGGGGCCGATCCCCGGAGAACGGCCAGGACTGCTCGCCGTCCCAGCCGCTGACGATGTCGTCGGTGTGCAAACCGGTCCCGGCGCCGATGATGTCGAGGGGCAGCGACACCGCCGCCAGGGGGGCCAGCGGTGTGTCGATGAACAGCGTCGCCAGGTTGGCCGGTGCGTCGAGGAAAATTGTGATCAGGTCGCTGATGATCTCCAGCACGGTCGTCGGGTCCACGGCCTGCGCCGACGTCGCGGCCGCCAGGCTCTGCAGGGCGCCGGGCACCGCCGAAAATGCTTGCGGTGCGCTCGATACGGCGCTCTGCACGGTCCCGGCGGAGGTGGCGGACGCCTGCCCCGCGGCGGCGGCCTGGTTGGCGGACCCGCTGGGATCGGTGGTTTGCGGCGGGTTGGTGAACGGCGCCATCGCGGTCGCCGCCGCCGACGAGCCCGCGTAGCCGTACATCGCGGCGGCGTCGTGGGCCCACATCTCGGCGTACTGCGCTTCCACGGCGGCGATCGCGGCCGTGTACTGCCCGAACGTGTTCTTTGCCACCAGCGTCAGCAGCCGGGTGCGGTTTGCCGCGACCAGTCCCGGCGGGACCGTCGCGGCCAAAGCCTGCTCGTACGCGGCGGCGGCTGCCCGGGCCTGCAACGCGGCTTCCTCGGCCTGCGCAGCGCTGCCGTTCAGCCATGCCACGTACGGGGCGGCCGCGGCCGCCATCGACGCCGACGCCGGACCCGACCACGGCCCGGAGGTCAGCCCGGAGATGACCGACCCGTACGACGCCGCGGTCAGGTGCAGGTCGGCGGCCAGTTTGTCCCAGGCCGCGGCAGCGGCCAGCAGGGATCCCGATCCCGGACCGCTGTACATCCGCGCCGAGTTGATCTCCGGTGGTAACGCCGCGAAGTCCAGTACGGCACCCCTCCTCTTGCTGGCCGCGACTGCGTTTGCGGCGCAGGTAGCATACGACTCGTTGCGGGTCTCCGCGTCGACCGAGAACGGTTTGCGAACTACGTGGTCTGGCGCGGTCCGCGGGCCGACAACTTCGTCGATGGGCGGCGGCGCCCCCTTCCGTTGGGGGTCGCAGTGGCGTTTGCGGTCTCCACCGTATAACCGACTGGTGCAAACTTTCCCGCTGTGATGGCCGGTAAACAACGCTTTTGTTCGCCGCGGCGCCGCCGGGCCCGTCGTTAAGCACGCAATGCACCGGGGTAACCAGGCCTGGAGTCAGCGATGTGATCCCAGCGCGGCCGGGCCGGCCCACCAGCTGCCGCGCTGAGAGTGAGAGGTACGGATGTGATTCCCTTCGACTACACCATCCTGCTGATCTGCGGCCCGCTGCTGGCCGCGGCGGCGGTGTGGGCGGCCGAGCGGGTCGGCGTACCGTATCCGGTTCCGCTGGTGGGTGTCGGGGCGTTGTTCTACCTGGTGCCGTGGGTGGGAACGCCGGACGCCTCGCCGGAGATCGTCTTCTACCTGTTCCTGCCGCCCCTGGTGTATTACGCGGCGTTGTTCATCGCGCCCGACGACCTGCGGGCCAACGCGCGGTCGATCGGGCTGCTGGCGGTGGGACTGGTGGTGGTGACCACGGCGGCGGTCGGCGGCGTTCTGGTCGGTCTCGCCGGCCTGCCCCTGGCGGCGGCGTTGGTCGCGGGCGTGGTGGTCGCGCCGACCGACCCGGTGTCGGCCACCTCGGTCTTCAGGCGGCTGGACGTGCCGGAGCGGCTGTCGACGATCGTCGAGGGGGAGGGGCTCACCGATGACGGGGTGGCCCTGGTGCTTTACGGGGGCGCGCTGAGCGCCGCCGTGCAGGGCGAGGTGCACGTCGGTGACCTCGCGGTGAAGCTGCTGGCGGCCCCCGCCGGCGGTGCGGTGCTCGGCCTCGCCGTTGCCTGGTTGCTCGTGCGGGTGCGACGGCGCATCGAGCAACCGCTGCTGCAGATCACCATTTCGCTGGCGACCCCGTACTTCACGTATGCGGCCGCGGAGGCCGCGCACCTGTCGGGGGTGCTGGCCACCGTTGCCGCCGGGGTCTACACGGGCTCGCACCTGAGCGCCATCTTCAAGCCCGGTGGCCGGCTGGAGGCGCTGGCATTCTTCGACGTGCTGGTATTCCTGCTGAACTCGGCGCTGTTCCTGCTGCTGGGCGTGATCCTGGTGCGCGACGTGCACCTGGTGCCGGGCAAGCCCGCGCTGCACCTTTTGGGTGTGGCGGCGGCGGTGGTCGCCGTGGTGATCGGGTTGCGGCTGGTGTGGATCCTGTCCGGGCCCGCCGTCGCGAGGCTGCGCGGACGTGCGCACAGCGGTGCCTTCTGGCGGGAACGGCTGGTTCTGGGTTGGGCCGGGATGCGCGGCGGTGTGTCGCTGGCCGCGGCGCTCGCGATCCCGTTGCGGCGTGCCGACGGTTCACCGTTTCCCGACCGCACGCTGGTGATCCTGGTCGCTGCGGTGGTGATCGTGATGAGCCTGCTCGTGCAGGGTGTGAGCCTGCCCTGGGTGCTGCGCCGATTGCGGCTCAGGGCCGAGGATTTCCAGACCGAGGAGAACCAGGCCCGGTTGAAGGCGGCCTGCGCCGCGCTGGAGTGGCTGCAGAACAATGTCGACGGCGGCGGCGAGGAGGACACCGATGCGGCCGTCGAATCGGTCCGTGCCAGGTACGAGGCCAGGGTGCGGCGCCTCGAGATCGCGGCCCCGGGCGATGACGAACGATGCCGTCCGGAGGACAATGCCGAGGAGGCGCAACGCTATAACGACTTGCGGCTCCGGCTGCTCGACATCGAGCGGTCGGTGATGCTGGGTCTGCGGCGCGAAGGCAAGATCAACGCGACCCTGCTGCGCAGCCTCGAACGAGACGTCGACCTGGAGATGGCCAGGCTCCGGCGGTCCTAGGTGGCTGGTGTCGAACGGCCATTGTGGGGGCGCTGGTTGACCGGTCGGGCTATTGGGCGATGCTCGTGTGGTCGTGAGCGGTTCCTAGCTCAGGTGAATTCGGTTGTCGGGATTGGCGATTCCGTTGCTTGGCTGGTCTACAGGCGGTCCTGGTGGGCCGGTTGGCATCGCCGACCGGCCTCAGGTCGTGGCGGCGGCCCAGTTTGCGCCTTCCCGGTGTAATCCGAGCACACCCAGGCGTGCGAGGTTGATCGCGGCGGCCAGCAGGGAGAAATCGGCGGCGACCTTGGTGGTGCCGCGCACGCGCGCACGGCGGCCGCCGTGGCGGCGGCGCATCAGGTGGCCGATCTTGCGTTCCACTTTCGGCCGGGTGGCCTTGTAGTCGGCGACCCAGCCCGGATCTGCTTGGGTGGTGCGAGCACGGGTGAGTTCGGCCTCGTAGCGGCTGATCGCGATGGTGCGCCCGGCGGTTGAGCTGGTGCACTGCTCGGCCAGTGGGCAGCAGGCGCAAGCCGGGCCGAACACCGCGTTGCCGCCGCCGCCCTTGGCCGGGCGGATCGGCACGGTCACCGCGCCCGGGCAGGTGACCGTGCCGACGTCGAGGTCGATGACGAAGCGGTCCTTGGCGTAGCGGCCACCCGGCGCGGTCGGTGGCTGCACCTTGGTGAAGATTTCCGCGCCCGCGGTTTCCAACACGGCCAGCAGTTTGCCCGCACCGTAGGCGGCGTCGCCGTAAACCGCCGGGCATCGCTGGTCTTGGGCTCCGCACACGCTGGGGGCGCTCCCGTCGCCATCACCATCACCGACCGCGCCGGCCGCGGTCGTCGTGCCAGCACTTGCACCGAGGCTCGAGTCGTCCTGAGGATCAACGCAATCTCCGTCGGCGGTGTTGGTGTCGCTGGTCACCGGAGTGGGTAGGTCGCCGGCCAGCAGGTCGGTGGCGGGTTGGGCGTCGCCGGCGTTGCCGGCGGTGACTTCGGTGGCGGTGATGATCTCGGCGTCGGGGTCGATCGCGATGTGACCCTTGTATCCGTCGAAACCCCGCGCGGAGGTCTTGTGGCCGTGGCGTGCCTGCGGGTCCACCGTGGAGATCACCCGATCGGCGGCCACACGGCGCGCGATGCGGAATATCCCGTCGGCGGCGTCTTGGTCGAGGTCCTGGCCGACCACGGTGGCCAACAGTTTGGCCGCCTTGTCCACCTCGGGCTTCAGCGCCTGCTCATCCAGGCAGGCCAGCAGCGCAGACGCGTCGCGGGCCAGCGCGTCCACCAGCGCCTCGCGCGCCGCCACGTCGTCGTAGTCACACACCGGTTTGCCGGCGCTGACGTAGTCGTCGTCGCGGGACAGCCGCGCCCGCAGCGCGGGTTGCAGCTCCGCGCCGGCGACCGCCAGCAGTCCCCGGATCGCCGAGCGGATCAATGTGACCGTGTCCATGGTGGCCACCGCGTCATACAGCGGGGTCGAGTCCAGCACCCGCTTACGGCCCACCAGCCCGGCCGCCTTGGCCGCTTGCAGGGTGACCTCAAAGATCCGGTCCGGGCGATCCGAGCGGGCCAGCCTCGCGCGCATGTCCACCAACACGGTGTGCACAAACCCCGGATAATCGAAGTCCAGCCCGCCCGCGGCATACTTCCACCGCGCGTCGAACGCGAACCGATCCACCGCCTCCCGATCCGAAAGCCCCTCGATGCGCTGCAACACCATCACCACCGCCACAATCATCGGCGGCACGCTGCGCCGGCCGACATCGGTGAACAAGTCGGCGAACATTTCATCGCCGAACAAGTTGAAGCACTCCCGGTGCAGCACGCTGTAAATCGAGTCCGGCGCCACCCGGCCCTCGCAGAAATCCACCGTCGACCGCCACAAATCCGCCTGTTTCGGCGTCAAACCCAAACTCACCCAACCATTCTCGCCGACCGCACCCGATTACCCGGTCAACGCCACGCGAAAAACACCAGCCACCTAGGTGGCTGGTGTCGAACGGCCATTGTGGGGGCACTGGTTGACCGGTCGGGCTATTGGGCGATGCTCGTGTGGTCGTGAGCGGTTCCTAGCTCAGGTGAATTCGGTTGTCGGGATTGGCGATTCCGTTGCTTGGCTGGTCTACAGGCGGTCCTGGTGGGCCGGTTGGCATCGCCGACCGGCCTCAGGTCGTGGCGGCGGCCCAGTTTGCGCCTTCCCGGTGTAATCCGAGCACACCCAGGCGTGCGAGGTTGATCGCGGCGGCCAGCAGGGAGAAATCGGCGGCGACCTTGGTGGTGCCGCGCACGCGCGCACGGCGGCCGCCGTGGCGGCGGCGCATCAGGTGGCCGATCTTGCGTTCCACTTTCGGCCGGGTGGCCTTGTAGTCGGCGACCCAGCCCGGATCTGCTTGGGTGGTGCGAGCACGGGTGAGTTCGGCCTCGTAGCGGCTGATCGCGATGGTGCGCCCGGCGGTTGAGCTGGTGCACTGCTCGGCCAGTGGGCAGCAGGCGCAAGCCGGGCCGAACACCGCGTTGCCGCCGCCGCCCTTGGCCGGGCGGATCGGCACGGTCACCGCGCCCGGGCAGGTGACCGTGCCGACGTCGAGGTCGATGACGAAGCGGTCCTTGGCGTAGCGGCCACCCGGCGCGGTCGGTGGCTGCACCTTGGTGAAGATTTCCGCGCCCGCGGTTTCCAACACGGCCAGCAGTTTGCCCGCACCGTAGGCGGCGTCGCCGTAAACCGCCGGGCATCGCTGGTCTTGGGCTCCGCACACGCTGGGGGCGCTCCCGTCGCCATCACCATCACCGACCGCGCCGGCCGCGGTCGTCGTGCCAGCACTTGCACCGAGGCTCGAGTCGTCCTGAGGATCAACGCAATCTCCGTCGGCGGTGTTGGTGTCGCTGGTCACCGGAGTGGGTAGGTCGCCGGCCAGCAGGTCGGTGGCGGGTTGGGCGTCGCCGGCGTTGCCGGCGGTGACTTCGGTGGCGGTGATGATCTCGGCGTCGGGGTCGATCGCGATGTGACCCTTGTATCCGTCGAAACCCCGCGCGGAGGTCTTGTGGCCGTGGCGTGCCTGCGGGTCCACCGTGGAGATCACCCGATCGGCGGCCACACGGCGCGCGATGCGGAATATCCCGTCGGCGGCGTCTTGGTCGAGGTCCTGGCCGACCACGGTGGCCAACAGTTTGGCCGCCTTGTCCACCTCGGGCTTCAGCGCCTGCTCATCCAGGCAGGCCAGCAGCGCAGACGCGTCGCGGGCCAGCGCGTCCACCAGCGCCTCGCGCGCCGCCACGTCGTCGTAGTCACACACCGGTTTGCCGGCGCTGACGTAGTCGTCGTCGCGGGACAGCCGCGCCCGCAGCGCGGGTTGCAGCTCCGCGCCGGCGACCGCCAGCAGTCCCCGGATCGCCGAGCGGATCAATGTGACCGTGTCCATGGTGGCCACCGCGTCATACAGCGGGGTCGAGTCCAGCACCCGCTTACGGCCCACCAGCCCGGCCGCCTTGGCCGCTTGCAGGGTGACCTCAAAGATCCGGTCCGGGCGATCCGAGCGGGCCAGCCTCGCGCGCATGTCCACCAACACGGTGTGCACAAACCCCGGATAATCGAAGTCCAGCCCGCCCGCGGCATACTTCCACCGCGCGTCGAACGCGAACCGATCCACCGCCTCCCGATCCGAAAGCCCCTCGATGCGCTGCAACACCATCACCACCGCCACAATCATCGGCGGCACGCTGCGCCGGCCGACATCGGTGAACAAGTCGGCGAACATTTCATCGCCGAACAAGTTGAAGCACTCCCGGTGCAGCACGCTGTAAATCGAGTCCGGCGCCACCCGGCCCTCGCAGAAATCCACCGTCGACCGCCACAAATCCGCCTGTTTCGGCGTCAAACCCAAACTCACCCAACCATTCTCGCCGACCGCACCCGATTACCCGGTCAACGCCACGCGAAAAACACCAGCCACCTAGGGGCAGGGGTCGTCAACTCGTTGCCGGCAGCGGGCGTCGACGGGCGCCCTGCCGGAACGCTTTCGCTGCGTCGGACACGCAGTCTGGTGTAAAAATCGGTGCGCGGTATCGCCGTGAGCGCACGGTGAGTGACTGCCCGGGCCGCCCTGAATCTGACCGCGAGCTGATGGCCCACCACGCCAGGCCGGCGCTTGCACGGCGCGACAGGTCCGACTGCGCGGGTGCCTGTTCGCGCGCCTAACACCTTGAGGCTGAACAATTTTCGGGCTGCCGGAAGGTGTCCACGGGCTCGCCGGACACCACCGGTGCGCCGCGGGTTATGTTGCCGTGCATTGGCGGGGGTTCGGCACGGCGGAGTCGGCAGACCGCTCATTGCCGCGAGCCGGCGCGGCCGGCTAGGGGCTGCCCCGCGCGTGCCAGGGCGGCAATAAATATGGCTCCCCTGACGCTTCCGTGGGTGGTTTTGTGCGCTGAGTAGGCGCACGTCGTTGTGGCTTAGGGTTTCTGGCTGTCAAAGGTCAGGAACCAAAGGAAGCGGGCAACGACGTGCGCAATGCGAGGTTATGGCGTGCGCTGCTGGGTGTCGATAGGCGCACGGTGGTCGAGGACATCGAATTCTGCGAGGAGGACGAGGGCGCCGAGGTGGTGGTGGCGCGGGTGCGCCCACGCAGCGGTGTTTCACAGCGTTGTGGGCGCTGTGGGAGCAAGGCGCCTTGGTATGACCGCGGGGAGGGTCTCCGCCGGTGGCGGGGCCTGGATTTGGGGACGGTGCAAGTGCTGTTGGAGGCCGAGGCGCCGCGGGTGAACTGCCCCACCCACGGGCCGACCGTGGTTGCGGTGCCGTGGGCGCGTCATCACGCCGGACACACGCTGGCCTTCGATGACACGGTGGCCTGGCTGGCGGTGGCTTGCTCGAAAACGGCGGTCTGCGAGTTGATGCGCATCGCGTGGCGCACCGTCGGGGCGATCGTGGCGCGGGTGTGGGCCGACACCGAAAAGACTGTTGATCGGTTTGCCAACCTACGCCGGATCGGCATCGACGAGATCTCCTACAAACGCCACCACAAGTACTTGACGGTGGTCGTTGACCACGACAGCGGGCATCTGGTCTGGGCCGCGCCGGGACGCGACAAGGCGACCCTGCGACGCTTCTTCGACGCTTTGGGTGCTGAGCGGGCCGCGTTGATCACCCACGTCTCCGCCGATGCCGCGGACTGGATCGCTGCCGTGGTCGCCGAACGCTGCCCGGACGCGATCCTGTGCGCCGATGCGTTTCATGTCGTGTCCTGGGCCACGAGGCCCTTGATGCCGAGCGGCGCCGGGCCTGGAACGATGCGCGGACGCTGGCCCGTAGCGAGCCCAAACGCCGCCGCGGCCGCCCCGCCAACGACGCCGCACCCAGACCCGGACACGAGCAGGCCCGCCGACTCAAAGGCGCCCGCTACGCGCTGTGGAAAAACCCCGAAGACCTCACCGAACGCCAGAGCGCCAAGTTGGCCTGGATCGCCAAAACCGACACCCGGCTTTACCGCGCCTACCTTTTGAAAGAGGGCCTGCGGCATGTGTTCTCGGTCAAAGGCCAACAAGGCAAAGACGCCCTCGATAAATGGACCTCCTGGGCGCGGCGCTGCCGCATCCCGGTGTTCGTCGAGCTGGCCCGCCGCATCGTGCGCCACCGTCAAGCCATCGACGCTGCCCTCGACCACGGCCTATCCCAAGGACTGATCGAATCCACCAACACCAAGATCCGGGTCCTGACCCGCATCGCATTCGGCTTCCACAACCCCGCCGCACTGATCGCCCTGGCCATGCTCGCCCTCGGCGGGCAGCGACCCGCCCTACCCGGCCGCGGCTGACACCCCCCACCAGGGCACCTCTCGGAGGGTGCCCCCTTCCCCGAGCGTTGCCGATTCTGCGCCACCCGCTCGTCGGCGTCCATGTCGTTCCGCCTCGCTGCGCTCGGGGGCTCCACATGGACCCCTCCCTACGCGAGGCAGCGCCAAAAGCAACTATCGCGGAAAGGACCAGACAAACGTCCAACCATCACCAGATCGGACCCACGGATGCGTCAGGAGAGCCATAAATATGGCTCTATTGCCATGAATGTGGGTCGGGTGGGGTGTGCTATGTCTCGCGTGGCGTGACGGCCTGGGCGCACGGGCAGCCCATAGGTTCGAAAGCTCCAAAACCTCGTACCAAGGAGCTTGCCCGTGCGCGCGACCACCTTACTCAACCGTCTCGTTCACCTGCCGAAGACCACGATCCGCGACGTCGAATTCGGTGCCGAGGCGACGCTGTGGGTGCGCCCGCAACAACGGGTGATGTCCTGTCCGCATTGCGATTTCCGCACCCGGCATCGCTACGACACACGGGATGTGGATTCCACGTGGCGGCACCTGGACCTGAGCGGGCAAGTATGTGTGCTCAAGCTGCGGCGACGCCGGTTGCGCTGCCCCGAGCACGGTGTGCTGGCCGAGTCGGTGCCGTTCGCGCGGCCGGGGTCGGGGTTCACCCGCGACTTCGAGGACCTTGTGGTCTGGTTGGCCACCAAGTGTGACAAGAAGACGGTGTCGACCTTTTGCCGCGTCGCGTGGCGCACCGTCGGGGCGATGTGTTCGCGCGTCATGGCCGAAAAACTGGACACCGACCGGCTCAGTGGGCTGGTCGACATCGGTGTCGATGAGATCTCCTGGCGCAAGCACCACAAGTACTTGACGCTGGTATCCAACCACGACACCGGCAAAATCGTGTGGGGTGCACCCGGCAAGAATGCGGCCACTCTCGACGTGTTCTTCACCGAGGCTCTGCCCGCCGACGGCGCGAAGAAGATCCAGGCGGTGTCGATGGATCTCGGGCCGGCGTTCGCGAAATCTGTTCGCGCGCATGCCCCGCAGGCGGTGATCTGTTTCGATCCGTTCCATGTCGTCAAGCTGGCCACCGATGCCCTCGATGAGGTGCGCCGTCAGGTGTGGCAGTCCGCGCGCACGCTGTCGGACAAGCAGATCGCCAAAACCTACAAGGGAGCCCGCTGGGCGCTGCTGAAGAATCCCGGATCCCTCACCGACACACAGCAGGCCACCCTCGCCCAGCTCAAACGTGAGGGCGGCGCACTGGTGCGTGCCTACGAACTCAAGGAATCGCTGCGGGCGGTGTTCGCCGGGGACCTCGACACCAACACCGTCACCCACATGCTGGACAAATGGTGTGCTTGGGCGCAGCGGTGCCGGATACCGCAGTTCGTCAAGGTCGGCCGAACCATCAAGAAACACCTCGACGGCATCCACGCCGCGGTCGAGCGCGGTCTGGCCAACGGCCGCCACGAAGGGCTCAACAACAAGGTCCGGTTGATCATCCGCAGGGCCTATGGCTTCCACAGCGCCGAGAACGCGCTCGCCATGATCATGCTCGTCTGCGGACCGGTCACCCTCGAGCTCCCATACCACACATGAGGTCATCCACATTCATGGCAATAGAGCCATAAATATTTCTCGCGTTTGCGGGTACCTAGCTCTCGCGGGTTCTGCCGTACAACACAACATCCTTCGCCGACCTCCCACTGGCCGGCGCGTTTTCGTAAGGAGAAGCCCATGTCCTTCGTTACTACGCAGCCGGAGGCGTTGTCGGCTGCGGCGAGCACGCTGCAGCACCTCGGCACCTCCATGGCCGCCGAGAACGCGGCCGCGGCGGCACCCACCACGGGTCTGGTTCCCGCGGCCGCCGACGAGGTATCGGTATTGCAGGCGACCCAGTTCGCCGCGTACGGCAACTTGTACCAGGCGGTCAGTGCCCAAGCGGCGGCGATCCACCAGATGCTGGTGAACACCTTGGGCAGCAGCGCCGGTTCCTACGGGACGACCGAGGCGGCCAATCATGCGGCGACTGCGTCGTCGGCGCTGTCGGGGCTTGCCGGCGCGGCGCCCACGTCGGCCCCGGCCGCCCCATCGCTCTCCTCCCTCCTCAGCACGCTTTCGGGAAGTAACCTCGTGTCGACGTCGGCGGGCTCCGCCCTGGGCACCCCGATCAACTGGACTCAGACCGTCGGCGCCGCCGCGTCCGACTTCTTCACCTTGGCCGCCGGCGCCTTCTGGCCGGGGGCTTCTGAATTCAAAGCTTCGGAAATCCCCGACTACATTGCTGCGGGATTGATGGGCAGCGTCAGCCCGGCGGGCTCGGGGGGAAGCGTGCTGGCGGGTTTGGGCCAGGCATCCTCTCTCGGCGGCATGTCGGTGCCGCCCAGCTGGGCCGCGGCCGCCGCCCCGGCTGTCAGCCCGGCCCCCGCGGCGTTGGTCGGCGAGGGCTGGGCTGCTCCTGCGCCCCACGCCGGGTCGGTGACGGCTTTGCCGGCGGGCGTGCCGTCGATGGCCAACGCCGGGCGCGGCGGTCTCGGCCTGGGTGCACCGCGCTATGGGGCGAAACCCACCGTCATGCCCAAGCCCACAGTCGTGTAGGACGGCCGCTGGCAAACGCGTCAGTTCGACAAAATCGCAATCACTTCGACCAAGGCAAAGGATCGTAGAAATGGTTTTCGATTTCGGGGCGCTGCCCCCGGAGGTCAACTCCGCACGCATGTACACCGGCGCCGGGGCCGGGCCGATGATGGCCGCCGCGGCGGCGTGGAACAACCTGGCCGCCGAGTTGGGCACGACGGCCGCCGCCAGCCAGTCGGTGGTCTCGGAGCTGACCGGTGGGCAGTGGCTGGGGCCGTCCTCGGCGGCGATGGCCGCGGCGGCCGCGCCCTACGTGGCGTGGATGGAGAACACCGCGGCGGCCGCCCGACTGGCGGCAACGGAGGCCATGGCGTCTGCGGCCGCCTACCAAACGGCGTTCGCGGCGACCGTGCCCCCACCGGTCGTCGCGACCAACCGGGCCCAGCTGGCCGCCCTGGTCGCGACGAATTTCCTCGGGCAGAACACCCCGGCGATCGCGGCCACCGAGGCCCAGTACGCCGAGATGTGGGCCCAGGACGCCGCCGCCATGTACGGCTACGCCGCATCCTCGGCCGCGGCGGGCAGGCTGGACCCGCTACACCCACCGACGCCCGCCACCAACCCCGGGGGTTCGGGTGCGCAAGCTGCCGCGGCTTCCCAGGCGGCGGCGAACGGTTCGCAGACGGCGGGTCTCAATGGGCTGGTCGCCAACGTGCCCAACGCCGTGCAGTCACTGGGCGCACCGACGTCCGCGGCTGCATCACCCGCGCAAAGCCTGAGTACCATCGAGAACGTCCTGACCGGCGGCCCACTGAACCAGATCCTGGACAACAACCTGGTGTTGAACAGCACTACCGGGTTCTTCGATGTCGCCTCGTGGAACGCGTTCAACGGCGCGGTGGCCGGAATACTCTCCGGGCACGTCTTCTTCGCCGGTCAGGCCGTCAGCGCCGTTTCTTCCGCGTCCACCAGCAGCTTGAGCGCCGGTCTGGGCAGCGGAACGTTGGCGAGCACAGCGGGTTCCGCGGGCGCCGGCGGGGCGCCGGTGCTGGCGGGGATGGGCGAGGCCTCCACGGTCGGCGGCATGTCCGTGCCCGCGGGCTGGTCCGTGGCCACCCCGGCCGACACCGGTGCGACGGAGCTCGCCGGCTCGGGCTGGACGGCGCCTGCCGAAGAGGGCGGCGACATGACGGTGGCCAGCGGTATGCCGGCCATCGCCAACGCGGCCGGCCGCGGCGGGGGCTATGGCGCGGCACCACGCTACGGGGTCAAGCCCACCGTGATGCCGAAACAGGTTCTCGTGTAGGACGACCGGTTCAACCCCACCGGGGCCGGGGCGGTTGCGGTGTGTAGCGCGACGACACGTGCACCGTGTGGACGCCGGGCTTGGACGACAGCTGCTCGAGCAGACCGTCGGGGTGCGCCCTGTCGGTGTGCCAGTGCTGCACCGACTCCGGGTTCGTCGACAGCTCCGCCAGGACCCGGTTGAGCTTGTCCTGCTTCGTGCCGGCCTTGTCCTCGGCGTCATCCGCCTCGTCGGTATCGGATTCACTCGAGTCCTTCTCGCGCGCAACGACTCTCGTCTTAGCTCGGGATGCGGCGCCGCCGGAGACGCCACCGGCCAGGCCGCCGAGCGCCATCTGGCCGAACACGCCGCTGTCGCCGGCCGCGACCAGCGGGGCGGCCGGGCCGGTGCTCTGCAACACCGTCGCGGCCAGGCGAACCGTCGGGGTGGCCGCGGTCCAGCTCGGCGGGACCGACAGCCCGCCCACCACGCCCGCCCGCGCCACACCCGCCGACATCGCCGGTGCGGCCGCCTGCCCCAGGCTCGCCGACACCGTCGGCGCGGCCGCGGCGGGCCCCGCGACGGGCGGGCACGGCGCCAAAGCCGTTCTGCGGCAACACGGTGGCGACCGGCCGGATCGCGGGGGCGGCACTGGCCCAGCCTTGGGGCACCGACAGGTTTCCGATCACGCCCGCGTGGCCCACATCCGTCGAGACGGCCGAGCCCACCGCGCGTATCCCCGACCCGAGCGCGCCCGGCGGCACCGGATCGAATGCGCGCAGCGCACTGGCCGGACCGGCGCCGCCGGTGCCACCGAGGGCGCTGAGGTATGACTGCTGCATCTGAAAGTTGTTGAAGGGTACCAGAAAGCTCTGGACGCCCAAGTCGTAGAAGGTGCCGAGCGGGTCGTAGACCTTCGACGGGGTCTACGGCCCGATGGTGGCGTTGAGGAAGCTCGTCGCCAGCGTCTGCGGGACCGCGGCGGTCGCCGCCCGCGTGCCCGTGGCCTGGGCGACCGCAGCGCCTTGCTGGGCGGGACCGCCGGGGTTGGTGGTCTGGGGCGGCGCCCGGAACGGCGTCACCTGGGCGGCCGTCGCCGACTGGCCGGCGTAGCCGTACATCGCCGCGGCGTCCTGGGCCCACATCTCGGCGTACTGCGCCTCGGTGGCCGCGATCGCCGCGGTGTTCTGCCCCAGGAAGTTCGTCGCGACCAGCGCCATCAGCAGGCTGCGGTTGGCCGCGATCACCGGCGGTGGAACCGTTGCCGCAAAGGCGCTTTCATAGGCGGCCACAGCCGCTTTGGCCTGGGCGGCGGTTTGCTCGGCCTGGGCGGCCGTGGCGCTCATCCATGCCGCGTACGGTGCGGCGGCGGCGGCCATCGCGGCCGACGTCGGGCCCTGCCACCCGGCGGCCAGCTCCGAGATCACCGCCGAATAGGACGCCGCGGTGGAGTGCAGCTCGGCGGCCAGGCCGCGGATGCGGCGAGCATCGGGCCCGTGCCGGGGCCGGCATACATCCGGCCGGAGTTGACCTCCGGCGGTAGAAGCCCAAAATCCATCCGCACCTTTCCCTGGCCGCAATTCGACACGGCCGCAGTTGCCGCTAGCCGCTTACCCGGGAGCTGGTCCGGTAAACGGCTCCGGCGGTTCGCTTTGGCGTCGGCGGGGAGGGGAGGGCGTCGCGAAAGGCGAACGCGAGAGCGGTCCTGAACCCCTGGCGGGAGCGCAGCTGCTGGGGCGCAACGCTTTCCGGTGTGCGACGCGCCGGCTCAGCCGGGCGTGCGCGCCGGGACAGGCGGGTCGATCATCGGGATGCGCACCCTAAAGACCGTTCGGCCGTCGGCGGATTCGGCGGTGACCGTGGCGGTATGTGCCTTGACGATCGAACTGACGATGGCCAGCCCGAGCCCGATGCCCGACCCGTTCGACCTGGACGTGTTCGCGCGGGCGAACCGCTCGAACAACCGGGGGAGCAAAGCCGGGTCGATGCCGGGCCCGTCGTCGGCGACGCTGAGTTCGGCGTAGGGCGTGCCGGATCCGCCTTCGGGGACCACGTGGCAGGCGATCCTGGTCGTCACGGTGACGCCGGGGGGCGTGTGCACCCGGGCGTTGCCGAGCAGGTTGCTGACGAGCTGGTGCAGCCGGGCCGGGTCGCCGCGGACCCACACCGGCGCGTCGGGCAGCTCCGTGACCCAGTGGTGGGTCGGCGCCGCGACCGCCGCGTCGTTCACCGCATCGGTCACCAGCCCGGCCAGGTCGACGTCTTCGGGATGCAGATCCACGCCTTCGCCCAGCCGCGACAACAGCAGCAACTCCTCGACGAGCACCCCCATGCGCTGTGCCTCCGACTCGATGCGCGCCAGCGCGTATTCGGTGGTCGGCGGCAGCTCCGAGCTGTCCTGGCGGGTCAGTTCGGCGTAGCCCTGAATCGCCGCGAGGGGGGTGCGCAGTTCGTGGCTGGCGTCGGTGATGAACTGGCGCATCCGCAGGTCGGATTCGGCGCGATAAGCCAGCGCGCTGTCGACGTTGTCCAGCAACCGGTTGAGCGTGTTGCCGACGATGCCGACCTCGTTGTCCGGGTCGGTGTCCTCCGGTGACACCCGCACGCTGATGCGCTGGTCACCGTCCGTCAGCGACATCGCGGCGACCTCCGCCGCCGTGGCGGTCAGCCGGCGCAGTGGGCGAAGCGTGTACCCGACCACCCAGACGGTGAGCCCCGCGGTCAGCGCCAGGGCGGCCGCGACCAGCGCCGCGGTGGTGACCTGTTTGCGGGTGATGATCTTGTCGGCGCGCTGCAGCGACAGCCCGACCAGAAGCCGGTCGGAGCCGTCGAGGTGGCTGGCCACCCGGTAGGAGCCCAGGCTGCCCAGGCGTTCCGTTCGTGGTCGCCCGTCGGCCTGCGACCGCGCTTCGAGGGCACGCACCACGTCGGGCGGTGCGGGCCGCGCCTCGGCCTCGGAGAAGACCGCCGAGCCGATGACGGTGCCGTCGCGCAGCACGGCGATGACGTTGCCCGGCGTCTGGTCGGTGAACTCCAGCATTGCCTGCCCCAGCGGTGGGGTGCCGGCATGCTCCCAGGTGTGTTCGCCGTCGCGGTACCTGTTGTAGGAGTTGCTCAACGCCTCCAGGGACTCGGCGACGTCTTCGTCGTTCATCGCGGTGACGTAGCCGCGCAGGCTGACCACCGAGACGACGCCGACGGCCACCAGCACCACGCTGACCACGGCGAGCACGCCGAGCAGCAGCTGGCGGCGCAGCGAGCGGGGGAGCCACCAGGGCGTGTTGCGCTGGCGGGTCATTCCGCCGGCCGCAGCATGTACCCGACGCCGCGGACGGTGTGGATCATCGGCTCCCTGCCGGAGTCGATCTTTTTCCTCAGGTAGGAGATGTACAGGTCGACGATGCTGGTGCGGCCGGCGAAGTCGTAGTTCCAGACCCGGTCGAGGATCTCGGTGCGGCTGAGCACCCGCCGCGGATTGCGCATGAGGAACCTGAGCAGTTCGAACTCGGTCGAGGACAGCGACACCGGCGCGCCGTCGCGGGTGACCTCGCGGCTGGCGGTGTCGACCCGCAGGTCGCCGACCTTGAGGGTCTCCGCGTTCGGCGCGGGTTGTTGGCTGGAACGGCGCAGCAGTCCGCGCAGCCGGGCGACGAGTTCCTCGAGGCTGAACGGCTTGGTCATGTAGTCGTCGGCGCCCGCCGTCAGGCCGGTGACCCGGTCCATGACCGAATCGCGCGCGGTCAAAAACAGCGTCGGGGTGTAGGCGTCCGCCTCGCGGATCCGCTCGAGGATCCGCAGCCCGTCGACATCGGGCAGCATGATGTCGAGGACCAGCACGTCGGGGTTGACCGTGTCGAACTTGGCGATGGCTTCGCGCCCGTTGTGGGCGACTTCGACGACCCAGCCCTCGTAGTGCAGCGCCATCTTCACCAGGTTGGTCAGCGCGGGCTCGTCGTCCACCAGCAAAACCCGAATCGGTGATCCGTCCGCGCGGTAGATCCGGGGCAGCTGGCCGAGAACGGCCTGGCGCGGCCGCTGGCTGCCTGCGTGTTGCGACATTGCAGTCATGTTCCCGCATTCTCGCAAGCGTCACACGCGGTTGTCACGAAGTTCATAGAGTTCTCAAATGAAACGGTGCCCGGCGAGCGGCCGGAGGGGCCGGACAAATATGGCTCTCCTGACGCATCCGTGGGTCCGATCTGGTGATGGTTGGACGTTTGTCTGGTCCTTTCCGCGATAGTTGCTTTTGGCGCTGCCTCGCGTAGGGAGGGGTCCATGTGGAGCCCCCGAGCGCAGCGAGGCGGAACGACATGGACGCCGACGAGCGGGTGGCGCAGAATCGGCAACGCTCGGGGAAGGGGGCACCCTCCGAGAGGTGCCCTGGTGGGGGGTGTCAGCCGCGGCCGGGTAGGGCGGGTCGCTGCCCGCCGAGGGCGAGCATGGCCAGGGCGATCAGTGCGGCGGGGTTGTGGAAGCCGAATGCGATGCGGGTCAGGACCCGGATCTTGGTGTTGGTGGATTCGATCAGTCCTTGGGATAGGCCGTGGTCGAGGGCAGCGTCGATGGCTTGACGGTGGCGCACGATGCGGCGGGCCAGCTCGACGAACACCGGGATGCGGCAGCGCCGCGCCCAGGAGGTCCATTTATCGAGGGCGTCTTTGCCTTCTTGGCCTTTGACCGAGAACACATGCCGCAGGCCCTCTTTCAAAAGGTAGGCGCGGTAAAGCCGGGTGTCGGTTTTGGCGATCCAGGCCAACTTGGCGCTCTGGCGTTCGGTGAGGTCTTCGGGGTTTTTCCACAGCGCGTAGCGGGCGGCTTTGAGTCGGCGGGCCTGCTCGTGTCCGGGTCTGGGTGCGGCGTCGTTGGCGGGGCGGCCGCGGCGGCGTTTGGGCTCGCTACGGGCCAGCGTCCGCGCATCGTTCCAGGCCCGGCGCCGCTCGGCATCAAGGGCCTCGGTGGCCCAGGACACGACATGAAACGCATCGGCGCACAGGATCGCGTCCGGGCAGCGTTCGGCGACCACGGCAGCGATCCAGTCCGCGGCATCGGCGGAGACGTGGGTGATCAACGCGGCCCGCTCAGCACCCAAAGCGTCGAAGAAGCGTCGCAGGGTCGCCTTGTCGCGTCCCGGCGCGGCCCAGACCAGATGCCCGCTGTCGTGGTCAACGACCACCGTCAAGTACTTGTGGTGGCGTTTGTAGGAGATCTCGTCGATGCCGATCCGGCGTAGGTTGGCAAACCGATCAACAGTCTTTTCGGTGTCGGCCCACACCCGCGCCACGATCGCCCCGACGGTGCGCCACGCGATGCGCATCAACTCGCAGACCGCCGTTTTCGAGCAAGCCACCGCCAGCCAGGCCACCGTGTCATCGAAGGCCAGCGTGTGTCCGGCGTGATGACGCGCCCACGGCACCGCAACCACGGTCGGCCCGTGGGTGGGGCAGTTCACCCGCGGCGCCTCGGCCTCCAACAGCACTTGCACCGTCCCCAAATCCAGGCCCCGCCACCGGCGGAGACCCTCCCCGCGGTCATACCAAGGCGCCTTGCTCCCACAGCGCCCACAACGCTGTGAAACACCGCTGCGTGGGCGCACCCGCGCCACCACCACCTCGGCGCCCTCGTCCTCCTCGCAGAATTCGATGTCCTCGACCACCGTGCGCCTATCGACACCCAGCAGCGCACGCCATAACCTCGCATTGCGCACGTCGTTGCCCGCTTCCTTTGGTTCCTGACCTTTGACAGCCAGAAACCCTAAGCCACAACGACGTGCGCCTACTCAGCGCACAAAACCACCCACGGAAGCGTCAGGGGAGCCACAAATATGTGTTCTATATGCGTTGTATCAGAGCGCTTGAGATTGGCCGAATTCCTAAAAATACTGGGATGCATGGTCGTTAGCCTGACGAAGCGGACTGTTTCTCAGGTGAGGCTCACCAAATCGGCGGCATGAGAACGAGTTTCGATGACCATTAGGCGCTGCACTTCGGCGGACGCCGTCGTCGCCCCAGGTGTGCGCGGGACGGCGGGGGACAACGGGGTCCCGGCTTTCGTTAACAAAAGGTTACGTGCTGTGACGAATGTCGGTAGGTCCAAATGTGTTTCCGGGGCCAGCCGGTGACCGGGACGCCTCTCACGCAACCGGCGCCGCGCCACGCCCCGGTGGCTGACCATCACCCGACCGTGGCGGGTCCTGCGTGGCCCGCGCACAAGTGGCGCCGGCCGGCCGCCTACCGCGCGGCGGGGCGGTGTGACGGCTCGCCGGGCCGCAGCCCCCGTCGCGCATCGAGTCGTGGTGGCGCGGTGCAGGCGGGTCGTCGTCCCGTTGCCGGCCGGATGGGGTGGCCGACGGCGAGGCGTCCGCATGTGTGTGGCGTGTGACATAGCCGGCAAACAAATATCGGAACAAGCGAGGGAGAAGAATGGATTTCGGGGCATTGCCGCCGGAAATCAACTCGAGCCGGATGTATGCGGGTCCGGGGCCGGGAACGATGCTGGCCGCCTCCGCGGGCTGGGAGTCGCTGGCCGCCGAACTGCAGGATGCCGCCAACGGGTACCGGTCGGTGATCACGGGTCTGACCGACGAGTCGTGGACGGGCCCGACGTCGACGGCGATGGCGGCTGCCGTCGCACCCTATGTGACGTGGATGCGGGCCACCGCCGAGCAATGCCAGCTGGCCGCCACCCAGGCCACCTCCGCCGCGGCGGCGTACGAGACGGCCTATGGGATGACGGTGCCGCCGCCGGTGGTGGTGGCCAACCGGGTTCAGCTGGCAACGCTGGTGGCGACCAACTTCCTGGGCCAGAACACGCCGGCGATCATGGCCACCGAGGCGCAGTACGCCGAGATGTGGGCACAGGATGCGATGGCGATGTACAACTATGCCGCCAGCTCGGCAATGGCGTCCGCCTTCAAGACTTTCCAGTCGCCGCCCCAGACCACGAATCCGGCGGGCGTCTCCGGCCAGGCCGGCACGGTCGCCCATGCGGCGGCGACCCAGGTCGCCGGCCACGCCCATACGACGTCCCAGCTGTTCTCCTCGGTGCCGCAAACCCTGCAGGGCCTGGCCAATCCCGGATCGACGTCCGGGGTTTCCGGGATGGCGATGGGCGACGGGGCGTCGATGGCGTCGGCCGCGTACTCGCCACTGAGCTCGTTGACGTCGGTGGCCAACGGGCCCGGCAAGGGTGCCGCGAAAGCCGCCGCCACCGCCGCGTCGGGCACCACTTCCGCTTCCGCGCTGAGCGGACTGGCGGGCGCCTTGGCGTCGCCGGAGGGCGTGGTGCTCGGCACCAGCCTCGGCGTGTTCGGGGACGTGGGCGGCTCGATCTCCGATGTCGGTGGCGTCGGCTTCGATCTCTACGGCCTGGGCCTCGACTATCAGGGACTGGCGCTGGACCTGCAGGGCGCGGGCTCGATCATCGGCGCCGAGGGGGCCGGCGGGTTGGGCGCGCTGGGCGACCTGGGCGGCGTCGGGGGCCTGGGGGGTCTGGGCGAAGGCGCGTCGGCCAGTGTGGGCCAGGCGGCCTCGCTCGGGACCTTGTCCGTGCCGCAGAGCTGGGCCGGCACGGTCTCCTCGGTCGCACCGCTGCCCGCGATGGACGCCAACATGATGCCGGGCGGATGGGGTGCGGCGACCAGCGCCACCCCCGTGTCGACGACCGGCGTGTCCAAGCTCCCGCTGGGCGGGATGATCGGACGCGAGGCCGACGGCGCGGTGCAGCGGGTCGGATTCCGGCCCTCGCTGATCCCGCGTTCCCCCGTAGCCGGGTAACGGCTCAGGCCCTGCGAACCGAGAAAGGGGCCCGCACACCCAAGGTGTGCGGGCCCCTTCGTGGAAAAGGTCGCGTCAGGCCCAGCTGGAGCCGACGGCCGAGTCGGTGCTGGCCATGTTGCTGCCGGCGCTCTGCACCTTCTGCCCGTGGGCGTTGGCCTGCTCGTAGATCACCTGGAAGTTGCGACCCAACTGGGTGATGAACTCCTGGCAGGCCACCGAACCCGAACCGCCCCAGAAGTCACCGGCGGCCAGCACATCGCGAACGATGGCCTGGTGCTCGGCCTCCAACGAGGCGGCTTGCGCGCGGATCGTGGCGCCGTGGGCGTCCACATCCCCGAACTGGTAATTGATGCTCATTGCTCAACTCCTTTGAAAGTGTTGGACGACAGCGGTTTTCGCTACTAGCTGCCGAGGATCTGCTGGGAGGCCTGCTCTTGCTGCTCGTAGTTGTTGGCGTCGCGGATCAGCCCGTCGCGGACCCCGTGGAGCATGTTCACGATGTTGCGGAACGCCTGATTCATCTGGCCCATCGTGTCGTACGAGGTGGCCTGGGCCTGACCGCTCCAGCCCGCCCCGGCGATGTTCATCGACGACGCCCACATCTTGCGGGCCTCGTCCTCGACGGTCTGGGCGTGCACCTCGAAACGGCCCGCCATCGCCCGCATCTCGTGCGGGTCGGTCATAAAACGTGTAGCCATGTTGCCTATCTCCTTGTCTTTCTTGTCTTTCGAGCCTTGGGTTGGTCGAAGTCTGTAACGGTCTTCAACGGCCGTGGCGCCGGCGGTGGTGGCCGCACCCCGGACACGGTACGGCCTACCGGTTAACTATTCGCCTCAACCGGATGACATGTCCGGCCTTTTTCTCCCTTTATACGACCACCTGCTTGGGCATGACGATCGGCTTGAACCCGTAGCGCGGCCCGGCCCCGTAGGCGCCGGCACCCTTGGCCGCCGCCGCCATCCCCGGCATGCCGGGCATCGCCGTGACCGGTTCGGCCGCCTCGGAGGCGACGGTCCAGCCCGAGCCCTCCACCGGGGCGGTCGAGGAGGCCAACGTCGCCGGGGTGGCCGCCGACCAGGCGCCCGGCACCGACAGGCCGCCGACCGCGGAGGCCTCACCCAGGCCCGCCGACACCGCTCCGCCGTAGCCCACCGAGCCCACCATGGTGCCTTCCGCGACGCCGGCCGCGCCGGCCACGGGCGCGACGTCGTCGACGGCCCAGCCGCCGATCGCCGCCGGCGTGTTGGCAAGCGTGTGGAACCAGGACACCGCCGTCGGGATGGTGTTGCCGACGAACCATGCCGCCGTGACACCGACCTGCTGGACGAAGTTGAAGTTGAACAGGGTACCGCCGAACCCGTCGAGGGCGCTGATGAGAGCCGCCTCCTGGGGGAAGTTGGTCGACAAGAAGTTCCATATACCGGTACCGAATGGTTGGCTGCCGAACGACGACAGCGAACCGAGCAGTGTCTGGGCGGGGCTCGCCGTGGCGGCCTGAGCCACCGCCGCGGACTGCAACGCCGGTGCGGCCGGGTTGGTGGTCTGCGCGGCGGGTGTCAAGGGCTGCAGGGCCGCGGCGGCGCCCGCGGCCGCCGCATAGGTGTACATCGCGGTCGCGTCCTGCACCCACATTTCGGCGTAATGGGCCTCGGTGGCCATGATCGCCGGTGTGTTGATGCCCAGGAAGTTCGTCGCGACCAGCGCCGCCAGCGTCGCCCTGTTGGCGGCGATGACCGGCGGCGGCACCGTGGCCGTGAACGCGGACTCATAGGCGGCCGCCGACGCCGATGCCTGTGCGGCGGCCTGCTCGGCCGCCGCCGCTGTGGTGCTCAGCCACGAGATGTAAGGATGAGCCGCGGCGGCCGCCCCCATCGATCCGGCACCCGTCCATTGTTCGGTGGTGAGGGTCGTCACGATCGACTCGTATTGCGTGGCCGTCGTGCTCAGCTCCGCGGCCAGGTTGCTCCAGGACGTCGCGGCGGCCATCATCGGCCCCGAGCCGGCGCCGGTGTACATCAGCGCGGAGTTGATCTCAGGAGGTAACGCTGCAAAGTCCAACATTGTGTGTGTATCCCGTCCTTCTGACTGGTTCGGTTTCTGGATGACTGGGTGCGCTTCGACTGTCTATACGGCCGTCGGCTTGGGCATGACGATGGGCTTGACGCCGTAGCGCGGTGCGCCGAAGCCGGCGCTGTTGCGGGCGGCCGTGCCCAGCCCGGGCATCCCGGGCAGGATCGTGCCCGGCCCGGACTGCGGCGCGGCTGCGGTCCAGCCCACCGTCTGGACCGCAGTGGCGGGGCCGACGCCCGGGGTGAAGGCACCGGCCCAACTGGGTGGCACCGACAACTTGCCGACCATGGTCGCCTGGCCCATGCCTGCGACCGGCATCGCGGCCATGGCCCCCATGGGCGCGCCGGCCGGAGCCGTCGTGCCCGCGAGGTCCGCCGCGCCGACGGCGCCGACCGCCTCCTCGGCGGGCCAGTCGATCAGGCCACCACCGGCCATACCGAGGCAGTCCGACATGGCCGAGGCCCAGTTCCCGCTCTCAAAGCTCATGAAGTTGGCTGAGTTGCCCGACAGGCTGAACGGGTTGCCCCCGGCACTGTTGGCCGGGCCACCCAGGAAGGTGCTTGCGTTGTTGAGGAATGCGGTCAGGGAACCGATCGGACTCGATGCAGCGGACGAACTCGCGTTGGCGGCCTCGGTGGCCGAATAGGTACCGGAGCTCAGGCCGAGGGTGTTGACGAACTGCTCGTGCATGGCCTGGGCCTCGGCGGCGATCTGCTGGTACATGGTGCCGTACGCCGAGAAGATCCCCGCCTGCAGCTGCGACACCTGGTCGGCCGCCGCCGGGGCGATGGTGGTGGTCGGTGCCGCGGCGCCCGCGTTCTGCGCCGTCAGGCTGCTACCGATCGCCCCCAGTTGCGCCGCCGCGGCCAGCAACTCTTCAGGCACTGTTGTCAGAAATGACATCTGCTGCTCCTAGTGTTCGGGAAGTGACGACCCGTCTGCGGTGGGTCGATGCTGTGTGTTCGCCTACCGGCCCCTGTGTGTTGGCGTAAGGCTAACGACCCACACCTCCACAGTCCTGATCGAAAGCGGCAGCGTGACAGCCGTTTACGGCTTCTTAACGACGAGTGCGGCAGTTTTAACAAGACCCTGCCGGGCGACACAACGCCGTCACGTGGCCCGGGAGTGGCAAACCCGGCGCCGCCGGCGCGGCGCGCGGATCCTACGCGAGACCTGGCCGGGTCGCATGTTCGGCATTCGGACTGTTCCAGGCGAAATCCGTGCTCTGGACGTGCCGGCACAACCACTCTGACCCGATGGTCTTTGTGGTAGCCCGTCGATCGCCTGAACCGCAGCCACACGTCCGGGCATGGGCCGATTCCGGACGGGGCCCATGCTCTGCACCGGGGTCCACGCGTTACATTCGCCGCCGGGCCCCCATAGCCCAATTGGCAGAGGCAGCGGACTTAAAATCCGTCAAGTGTCGGTTCGAGTCCGACTGGGGGCACCGCGAAGTGGCGTTCCGGGCCCGGCTACCTCGCGATCACGACGTAGGTGACGCCCGGCGGCGGTTGAATCACCGGCGCACGGGGGCGGCCGGTGCGGGGACATGAACGACCACCACGACCCCGGAACGGGTGCCGACACCACCGGTGAATTGACCGGTCGCCGAGGTCGCGGACCCCACGCCTTGCGCGTTGATTCGATACGCGCTTATATAGAAGGATGTCAAATCAAGCGACGGCTTGCTGCCCCGCGCTGGGGGCTGCGGCACTCGAGGAGCCGGACGCGGCCCGGTTGGCGGCGATGTTCAAGGCGCTCGGCGACCCGGTCCGGCTCCGCCTGCTGAGCCTGATCGCCAGCCACCCCGGCGGCGAAGCCTGCGTCTGCGAGATCTCGACGACCTTCGACGTCTCCCAGCCGACGATCTCCCACCACCTCAAACTGCTGCGCACGGCCGGCCTGCTGGACTGCGAGCGGCGCGGCACCTGGGTGTACTACCGGGTGGTTCCCGCTGCGCTGCAGCAGCTTTCGTCCGTCCTGCGTCTCGACGGCCAGCCGTCCGCGACCGCGCCGAGGTGCGAGCCGTGACCGACAGCACGACGTCGGCGTCCACCCCTGCCCCGGTGGCGACCCGGCTCTCGACGCTGGACCGGTTCCTGCCGGTGTGGATCGGGGTGGCGATGGTCGCCGGTCTGCTGCTGGGGCGGCTCGTTCCCCGCATCGGGCCGGCATTGAGTGCCGTCGAGGTCCAAGGCATCTCACTACCGATCGCGATCGGCCTGCTGGTCATGATGTACCCCGTGCTGGCCAAGGTCCGCTACGACCGGCTCGACGAGGTCACCGGCGATCGCAGGATGATGGTGTCCTCGCTGGTGCTCAACTGGCTCGTCGGGCCGGCGGTGATGTTCACGCTGGCCTGGCTGCTGCTGGCCGATCTGCCCGAGTACCGCACCGGGCTGATCATCGTCGGCCTGGCCCGCTGCATCGCCATGGTCATCATCTGGAACGACCTGGCCTGTGGGGACCGCGAAGCCGCGGCCGTGCTCGTCGCACTGAACTCGTTGTTCCAGGTGGCCATGTTCGCCGTGCTGGGCTGGTTCTACCTGTCGGTGCTGCCCGGCTGGCTGCACCTGCCGCAGACCGGCATCGCCGTCTCCCCGTGGCACATCGCCGAGTCGGTGCTCGTCTTCCTCGGCATCCCGCTGCTGGCCGGATACCTCTCGCGCCGGCTGGGCGAACGGGCCAAGGGTCGGTCCTGGTACGAGTCGACGTTCCTGCCCCGCGTCGGACCGTGGGCCCTCTACGGGCTGCTGTTCACGATCGTGATCCTGTTCGCCCTGCAGGGCCACCAGATCACCTCGCGCCCATGGGATGTCGCGCGCATCGCGCTGCCGCTGCTGGTCTACTTCGCGATCATGTGGGCCGGCGGGTACGCCCTCGGGTTCCTGCTGCGGCTCGGCTACGCGCGCACCACCACCCTCGCCTTCACCGCGGCCGGCAACAACTTCGAACTGGCCATCGCGGTGGCGATCGCGACCTACGGTGCGGCCTCCGGGCAAGCGCTCGCCGGGGTCGTCGGACCGCTGATCGAGGTGCCCGTGCTGGTCGGGCTGGTGTACGTGTCCCTGGCACTGCGCCCCCGGCTGTTCCCGAGCGCGCCGACGGGAGGCCCGGCCGGTGACCACTAAACCCAGCGTGCTGTTCGTCTGCGTCCACAATGCCGGGCGGTCACAGATGGCCGCCGCTCTGCTGCGCAGCATGGCCGGGGACCGCATCGAAGTCCGCTCGGCGGGAACCGAGCCCGCCGAGCGGGTCAACCCCGTCGCCGTCGCGGCCATGGCCGAACTCGGCATCGACATCACCACCGCAATCCCCGAGGTCCTCACGGGCGAAGAGGTGCGCACCAGCGACGTCGTGATCACCATGGGCTGCGGCGACGCCTGCCCGCACTTCCCGGGCGTGTCCTACCGCGACTGGGCACTGCCGGATCCCGCGGGCCAACCCCTGTCGACGGTGCGTGCCATCCGCGACGACATCGCCGAGCGGGTCGCGGCGTTGATCGCCGAACTCACCAACGAGAAGGGGACGACCATGTCGCGCATGCAGCTGGCCCTCAACGTCGACGACCTCGACGCGGCGATCGCGTTCTACTCCAAGCTCTTCCGCACCGAACCCGCCAAGGTCAGACCCGGCTACGCCAACTTCGCCGTCGCCGAGCCGCCGCTGAAACTGGTGCTGCTGGAGAACCCGGGCCACGGCGGCACGCTCAACCACCTCGGTGTCGAGGTCGGATCGACCGGCAAGGTGCGCGACGAGATCGCGCGGCTCGCGGGCGCGGGGATGGTCCCCGAGGAGGAGATGGGCACCACCTGCTGCTATGCCGTGCAGGACAAGGTCTGGGTCACCGGCCCCGACGGTGAGAGGTGGGAGGTCTACACCGTCCTGTCGGACTCACCCGTCTGATCGCGGTCCTCGATCTGGAAGACTGGGAGCCGGTCGGGCTTGTCCAGCGTCGAAGGAGAACGGTTCATGACCGCGCCGACGGCAGGCCCAGACCAGCCCGACGATTCGATGCGGGGTTCCCTGCGCATCTGCTTCGCGGCCACCGTCGCGGGGGTGGCGATCGGGTTCGTCGGCGGCGCCTTCCGCTGGTGCCTGCAGGCCGCCGACCACGTGCGCGTCGACTTCGTGGCGTGGGCGCACCGGCTGCCCGGGCCGGGCTGGCTGGTCCCGCTGGCCGCCGTCGCGGCCGGCGCCACCCTGGCCGCGCTGGTCGTGCGGTGGGAACCCCTGGCCGCGGGCAGCGGGATCCAGCACGTCGAGGCGGTCTTCCGCGGCGACGCCCGGCCACCTTTGATCCGCTTGCTGCCCGCCAAGTTCGTCGGCGGGCTGCTGGCGATCGGCTCGGGACTGGTGCTGGGCCGCGAGGGCCCGACCGTGCACATGGGCGCGGCGATCGGCGCCGAGACCGCGCGCCGGGCCCGGCTGCCCGACTCCGAGGTCAGGATGATGCAGACGGCGCTGGGCGGGGCGGGACTCGCGGTCGCCTTCAACGCGCCGATCGGCGGCACCCTTTTCACCCTCGAAGAGGTGACGAAGTCGTTCCGGGTGAAAACCGTGCTGGCCACGCTCATCGCGGCGTCGGCGGCCGTCGGGTGCGCGCGGCTCGTCCTGGGCAACCACCCCGACTTCCAGGTCGCCCCGACCGGCGCCCCCGACCTGGCATGGCTTCCGCTTTTCATCGCCTTCGGCCTGCTCACCGGAGCCCTCGGCGCCGCCTACAACCGGCTGGTGCTGTGGTTCGTCGACCATGTCGCCGCGCTGGGCCGGGTCCCCGCGCCCGCGAAGGCGACGTTGATCGGTGCGCTCGTCGGGCTGGCCATGTTCGTGTATCCGCTGGCCGTGGGCGGCGGGGACCCGGTGAGCCAACGGATCCTGGGCGGGCACCACTTCTTTCTCTCCGTGGTCATCGGCTACCTCGCGGTGCGGCTCGTGGCGGGCCCGCTGTCGTACTCGGCCGGTGTGCCGGGCGGACTGTTCGCGCCGCTGCTGGCGGTGGGTGCGCTGTGGGGCCTGTTGTTCGTCGGGGTCTTCGGCCTGGTGTGGCCGGCGAACCTGTCGTCGCTGGCGGTGCCGATGGCGCTGGTGGGAATGGCGGCATTCTTCGCGGCCACCGTCCGGGCACCGGTCACCGGGATGGTCATCGTCGTCGAGATGACGGCCACGACCACGGTGATCGTGCCGATGATGGCCGCGACCGCCGCGGCGGTGCTCGCCGCCTACGTGGTGCGATCCCCCCCGATCTACGACAGCCTGCGCGAACGGATGGCCGTCGAGGCGGCCATAGAAGGAACGAAAGGCGGCGGCGGTTAAGACCGCGGCTAAGAGGCGCGCTCGGTCCAGCCCAGCCGGCGGCTGACGCTGTCGGCGGCCGCGATCGTGCGCTGCGCGACCTCGGCGAAGGCGGCGGCCTCCAGCCGGTAGGCCGGCCCGGACACGCTCAGCGCCGCGGCGACCTGACCGTTGCCGTCGTACACCGGGGCGGCGACCGCGTTGAGCCCGATCTCGAGTTCCTCGCGCGCGGCGGCCCATCCGGCGCCGCGCGCGGCGGACAGTTCGGCCTGCAGCGCGTCGAGGGTCACGATCGTGTTGTCGGTGAAGGCCTCCAGCGTCGGGCCGAGCCGGTCGCGCACCTCCCCGGGGTCCAGGCCGGCGAGCAGCACCTTGCCGGCCGACGTGGCGTGCGCCGGGCAGGTCTGGCCGATCCAGGTCTGCAGCGCGATCTCGGCGGTGCTCACGGCTTCGGCGATGTTGACGATCCGGTTCTCGTCGAGGACGGCCAGGTTCGCCGTCTCGCCGACCTCGGCCGACAGCGCGTCGCAGGCGTCCTGGCTGAGCTTGACCAGATCCAGGTGCCCGCTGCGCGAGCGCGCCAGTCGTGACACCGCGATCCCGAGTTGGTACTTGCCGCGCTCGGAGAGCTGTTCGACGTAGCCGCGCGACTCCAGCGCCGCGATCAGCCGGGACGCCGTCGACTTGTGCACGCCGAGTTCGTCGGCGATCTCGGTGACCCCGCCCTTGCCCATGTCGGCCAGCAGTTCGAGCACCAGCAGGGCCCGATCGACCGATTGAACCGCGGGGCCTGTGTCGGAGCGGCCGGCGGGGGGATCTCCGTTGTCGCCGCTCGCCATGATGATCGAGCTTATACCGCTGTTCAGGGGCGACCCGTTCACCTGGGCCCGGTGGGCGCGCCGACGCGCGAGACCACCCACCGGTGGAATTCGGCGATGTGGTGCTCGGCGGGCACCAGGACGCCGCCCGCGCGGTAGGCGCGCGAGGACATCGCCGGCTGGGTGCGCCGGCACGCGTCGAAGTCCTGCTCGTTGACCCGGTGGAACAGCTCGACCGACCGGGACAGGTCGCCGGTGGCCGCCACGTCCGCGGCGTAGAGCCAGTCGCATTCGACGACGGTGCGATCGGGGGCCAGCGGGAACATCCGGTGGAAGATGACGTGGTCGGGCACCAGGTTGATGAACACGGTCGGCTTGACGGTGATCGCGAAATAGCACCGCTCCTGTGTGGCGCCGACCCCGGGCAGGCTGGCGAAGCCCGCGCCGCCGTCGACGGTGAAACCGGCCACGCCCGGGCCGAACTCGGCGCCGCGTCCCACCGACGACTGGGCGGCCTGGCCGCGCGCGAACTCGGGCACCAGCCGGGTCAGCTCGGGGTGGATCGTGGCGCAGTGATAGCACTCCATGAAGTTCTCGACGATCAGCTTCCAGTTCGCCGCGACGTCGTAGACGACCCGCCGCCCCACCTGCAGGGTGTCGATCCGGTAGTTGTCGATGGCCCGCAGGTCGCCGAGGCGGTGGGCGGCCGCGCCGACGACCTCGTCCTCGAACGACGGCGGCTCCGCGCCCAGGCAGACCCACGCGTAGCCCAGCCATTCGCGCAACGCCACCGCGACCAGGCCGTAGTCGCGGCGGTCGATGCCGGCGCCGTCCTCGTCGGTCAGCGAGCCGAGGTTGGGTGCGGCCACCAGCGTGCCGTCCAGCCCGTAGGTCCACGAGTGGTAGGGGCAGCGCAGGTTGCGGCGGACCCGGCCCTCGGGTTCGGTGCACAGCAGCGCGCCACGGTGGCGGCAGACGTTGAGGAAGGCGCGCAGCACCCGGTCGCGGCCGCGCACCACGAGCACGCTTTCGCGGCCCACCCCGACGTTCTTGAACTGGCCCGGCTCGCCCACGTCACCGGTGCGCACGACGCAGAACCACATGCTCTCGAACACGTGCTGCTGTTCGGCGGCGAAGACGGCCGCGCTGGTGTAGTAGTCGCCGGCCAGGGTCGGCAGCAGCGCCGGTGACGGCTGCTCGGTGATGGTCATCGGGTCACCAACCTCTGCGGGTCGAACAACGAGACGGGGTGGGCGGTCGCGCCCTCGAGGCACAGGTCGGCGAGGATCTCGCCGACCACCGGCACGAACTTGAAGCCGTGCCCGGAGAACCCGCACGCCACGGTGACATTGGCGCAGTGGGGGTGCCGGGCGATGACGAAGTGCTGGTCGGGGGTGTTGGAGTACATGCAGGTCGCCGCGTGCAGGCACTCGCCCGCCAGCGCCGGCAGCAACTCGGTGACCCGCGCCGTCATCTCGCCGATCTCCCGCGGGTGCACCGCCCGGTCGATGGTCTCCGGCGTGCAGCTCACACCCTTGCGGAAGAAGGCGACCTTCACCCCGCCGCGCGGCCCGTCGATCGCCGGGAAGCCGTATATCTGCGCACCCGAGGCGTTTTCGTCGATGAAGATGGGGTGCTCCGCGAACCCGGCGGCGCCGCCGATCGGGTCCAGCCAGTACATCACCTGCCGTTCCACCGTGATGGGCACCCCGAACTCGCCCAGCAGCTGTGGCGCCCACGCGCCCGGGCAGATCACCAGCTGCGCGGCCGTGTAGGACCCGCGGGGCGTGGTCACCCGCACGCCGTCGCGGGTCTGGCTCCACTCCAGTACGGGCTCATCGAATTGCAGTGTGGCGCCGGCGCGTTCGGCGAGGTCGAGGTGCGCGCGCACCGTCAGCTCCGGGCGGGCGAAGCCGGCCTTGGGCTCGTACAGCGCGATGTCTTCGGCGTGCGGGGTGAAGTTCGGGAACCGCGCGGTGATCTCGCGGGCGTCGAGCACCTCGTGGTCCAGCCCCCACCGGCGGCTGGCCCGCATGCTGCCCGCGACGGTCTGAGAGTCCGGCGGCCCGACGAACAGGCCCCCGGTGATCCGGTACACCTCGCGCTGGGCGTCGACGGCCAGCTTGTCCCACAGCTCGTAGGCGCGCAGCAGCAGCGGCACGTAGGCGGGGTCCTCGAAGTAGGACTGGCGGATGATGCGCGAGCCGCCGTGGCTGGAGCCCTTGGCGTGCGCCGGTTCGTGGCGCTCCAGGCCCAGGACCCGGTGCCCGCGGGTGGCGACGTGGTAGGCGGCCGCGCTTCCCATGCCGCCCAGGCCGACGACGATGACGTCGTAAGCCGTTGTGGTCGTGGTCATCTCGGTCTACCTCCGGATCCTGGCGAGTTCGGGGTCCACGACGGCGTGGGGATGCACTGTCGCGGTGTGGCTGCGTCCGCGGTTCTCGACGGTGACCGTGTCGCCGGTGGCCGCACCGGGGGGCAGCCAGGCGTAGGCGACGGTGCGGCCCAGCGTGGGCGAATGTCCCGCGCTGGTGACGAACCCGATGCACCCGTCCCCGGCGTGCACGGGTTCCTTGCCGAGCGCCACGGCGGAAGGATCGTCGAATACGATGGTGCGCAGCAGCTTTCGCGGTGAAGACGCCAGCAGGGCGGCCTTGCCGACGAAGTCTCCCTTGGCCATGCGCACCGCGAAGCCCAGACCGGCCTCGTCGGGCCGGTCCTCGGCGGTCATGTCGGTGCCCCAGGCGCGGTAGCCCTTCTCCATGCGCAGGCTGTTGAACGCGATGCGCCCCGCCGCGATGGCGCCATGGGTCCGGCCGGCCGTCCACAGCAGCTCCCACAGCGCGCCGCCGTAGCCGGCCTCGGTGTAGATCTCCCAGCCCAGCTCGCCGACGTAGGACACCCGCAGCATCGTGACCGGGACGGCGCCCAGGTAGGTCTGCAACGCACGGAAATAGCCGAAGGCCTTGTGCGACAGGTCGTCCCGGCACAACGGCTGCACCAGCTCGCGCGCCTCGGGTCCCCACACGCCGATGCCGCAGGTGCCCCCGGTGATGTCGCGCAGCGTGACGCTGCCGTCGTCGGGCAGATGCCGGGTCAGCCAGTCGAAGTCCTGCGGGCCGTTGGCGCCCACCTGGAACCGGGTTTCGCCCAGCCGCGCGACGGTCAGATCGCTGCGGATGCCACCGGTCTCGTCGAGCATCAGGGTATAGGTGACCGACCCGACGCTCTTGTCGACGTCGTTGGTGGTGAGCCGCTGCAGGAAGCCGGCGGCGCCCGCGCCGCCGACCTCGTAGCGGGTCAGCGGCGTCATGTCGTAGAGCGCGACGTGGTCGCGGGTCCAGCGGGCTTCGGCGATCGCGATCGGCGACCAGAACCGGCCGGCCCAAGCGTCGCGCTCGGGGACCTGCACGCCGGAGGCCGCGACCAGTCCGGCGTTGGCCTGAAACCACGCGGGCCGCTCCCAGCCGCCGCCCTCGTAGAAGAAGGCGCCCAGCTCGACCTGGCGGGCGTGAAAGGGGCTGGTGCGCAGGCCGCGCAGCTCGGCGCGGTGCTGGTGCGGGTGCACGATGTCGTAGACCTCGACGAACGCCTGCGCGCAGGTCTGCTCGATGAAGCGCGGGCTGCGCGCGAACTGCTCGAACCGGTACAGGTCGCTCTCGTGCACGTCGAGGGAGGGGGCACCGTCGACGATCCACTCGGCGACGGCTCTGGCCACCCCGGCCGAGTGGGTGACCCAGACCGCCTCGGCGACCCAGAACCCGCCGAGGTCGCGGTGCTCGCCGAGCAGCGAGAAGCCGTCCGGGGTGAACGAGAAGATCCCGTTGAAGCCCGCCTCCACCTTGGTGTCGCCCAGCGCGGGCAGCAGCCGCACGGAGTCGCGCCAGGCCGGGGCGAAGTCCTCCTCGGTGAACGGCAGCATCGACGGCATCGGCTCGCCGGCGGTGTCGACCAGCAGGGTCGACATGTCGACCGGCATGGGCTGGTGCCCGTAGTAGCCGATGCCCAGCCGGTCGACGTGCTCGCGGAAATAGAGGTCGCCGTCCTGGTGGCGCAGGATCGGCAGGCCCGCGTCGCGCTCGTCGGTGTTGCGGCCCACCAGCGGGGCGACCTGCCCGGTCTTGGCGTACTGGTGGGCCATCGGCACCAGCGGCAGGGTCAGCCCGACCTGCCGGGCCAGCCGAGCCCCCCAGAAACCGGCCGCGCACACCACGATGTCGGCGTCGATGACCCCGCGGCCGGTGCGGACGCCGCGGACCCGGCCGTTGCGCTCCACCACCGCGAGCACCTCGGTGCCGGGCAGGAACACCGCGCCCCGTTCGACGGCTCGCCGCGCCTGGGCCTCGGCGGCCCGCAGGGCCGCGGCGAGCCCGTCGGTCGGGGTGAAAAAGCCGCCCAGGATCGCCTCGCGGTCCAGCAGCGGGTGCAGTACGGCGCACTCGGCGGCGTCGACGAGACGGCCCGGTATGCCCCAGGCCTGCGCCCAGCCCGCCTTGCGGTGCAGATCCACCCAGCGCTCGGCCGTGGTGGCGACCTCGAGGCCGCCGACCCCGTTGAACACCGGCCCGCCCGGGTGTCTCAGCGCCGAGAACTTCTCGACGGTGTAGCGGGCGAACGCGCTCATGGTGCGCGAAGCGTTGGTCTGAAACACCAGGCCGGGGGCGTGCGAGGTGGATCCGCCGGTGGCGAACAACGCCCCGCGGTCGACCACGGTGACCTCGGACAGGCCCCGCGCGGTGAGCTCGTCGGCCAGGGACGTGCCGACGATGCCGGCGCCCACGATGACAACTTTCGGTCCCATGACCCCTGCCCCGGTAGATAGTTGCCTATGGTGCGTATTACAAAACACGTTTCGTAATGCGCAACATAGTGGGGCCGCGCGGGGGCGGTGTCAAGCCGACATGACGGCGTGGCGCGCGATGCCGCCGTGGCGTCGGCCGGCGGTCATACACTGACCCCTCGTGGGCATGCTCTTCGGGTTGTCGCCGTGGATCGTCTACTGGGTGCTCGTCGGTGACGCCCCCCTGGCGGTCGCCGCGGCGGTCGCCCTGGTGACCGCCGTCGCGGCGCTGCTGACCGCGGGTGTGACCGGGAAGTCCGGGCGCGTGGCGGAAGCCGGCGCCGTCGCCACGTTCGGGGTCCTGACGGTGTTGACGGTGGTGCTGGGCGAGCCGTCCGCGCTGGCGTGGCTGCTGCCGCTGAGCAACGCCGGCATCCTGCTCGTGACGCTGAGCGGGGCGTTGCTCGGCAAGTCGTTCGTCGCGGAATTCGCCGCTGCCGAGCAGCCGCCCGACGTCGTCAGGACGGAGCTGTTCGGCCGGATGGCCCGCCTGCTCACCTGGGTCTGGGTCGCCGCGTTCGCCGGGATGACCGTGTCGTCGGCCATCCCGCCCGTCGTGGACGCCGGGGCCGGCATCCGCGACGCGACGACCCCGCTGTCGTACGTCTGCTACTGGGTGGTCCCCATCTCGCTGCTGGCCCTGGCCGCGCTGGCGTCGCGGGCGCTGCCCGGCCGGTTGCTGGCCGGGGTCGAGGACGTCGTGCGGGAAACCTCGTTCGTCGCCTACGACGAAGCCACCATCGACGAGCTGTACTTCCTGGCGCAGGAACACGCCAACCGCGAAGTCGGCCCCGGCAAGGAGGCATACAGCGTCAAGGTCGGCGGGATGGGGACGCCGCTGACCGGAGACGAGTCACGAAAATCGTGGCCCTCGACCTACAAGGTGCGCGACAGGCGGCGGTGACGGCGGTGCGGCGTTCACTTGCTGGACAACTTCTCTTGGTAAGCCATTCGCGTGGGGCATAGGGCGGGGTGGCCGGTCGCGGCGGCGACCGTGTTGACCACGGTGGTGGCCTGCTCGTCGGGCTCTGCGCCGTCCCGGTCGGTGCCCGCGGCCGACGCGCCGTTGAGCACCGGCGCCGGCAGGGCACTCGTCATCTCCCCGGCCCGGATGCTGGCCGCCACCCACGGGGTGACGCCGGTGTCGTTCGGCAAGCCCGAGCACGGCAGCATCGCCTACGGTGCCAACGGCACGATGATCTACACCCCGGACCCCGGATTCACCGGTACCGACCAGCTTCCCGCGACCGTCAGCGACGCGGTCAAGCTCTACGCCGAGAACACGCCACCGCTCGCCACCGTCGGCGGCGTTGTGATCCAAGCTAATTCGCACGGGTCCGCGATCGCGGCGGTGCCCGGCAGCGTCGGCGAGATCTACGGTCTCACCGACCGCGGACCCGCGGTCGACGGGCGTATCGCCGGCGAAAAGGTGCTTCCCCTACCGGATTTCCACCCGCAGATCGTCAAACTCAAGCTCGCCGCCGGAACGGCGTCGGTGGAGCGCGCCGTCACGCTGTGCGGCACCGACGGTGTCCCCCTGGTCGGGCTTGCCGACTCGCGGGCGGGCTCCGGCGAATCGCTGGTGGACCTCAACGGCAGGGTGCTGGCACCGTCGGATCACGGCCTGGACCCCGAGGGGCTGGTCGCCATGCCCGACGGCGGCTTCTGGGTGTCCGACGAGTACGGCCCATCGCTGGTCCACTTCGATGCCAACGGCAAAGAGCTGGAACGGCTTTCGCCCTCCGATGGGACGCTGCCCAAAGAGCTCTCGCTGCGCGCCCCGAATCAGGGCATGGAGGGCCTGACGATCACCCCGGACGGCACGACGCTGGTGGGCATCATGCACTCGGCGCTGCGGACACCGGCCGGGCCGTCCGGGTCGGTGCCGGTCACCCGCATCGTGACCGTCGGCCTGACCGACCGCGGCGACGTGCACGAGTACCTCTACCCGTTGACCGATCCGCAGCAGACCAAGGTGGCGGTGTCGGAGATCACGGCGATCGGTGCGACCACGTTCCTGGTCGACGAACGGGACAACAAGCCTGCGCCCCAAGGCAATAAGAAGATCTACGTGACCGATATCGCCGGGGCTACCGACGTCGGGCCGCGCGCGACGGTGCCCGGGTCGGCGTACCGGCCCGACGCCGGCGGCCTCCTGGTCGGCGGCGTGCCGATCGAGACGTTCGTCGGCGTCAGCACCGACGCGGCGGCCACGAACAGACTCAAGGGCGCGGGGATCGCGGTTGCGTCCAAGGCGCCCAAGCTCAACCTCGGCGCCCTGTTGCGGACCCTGTCGCCCAACGGTGACTTCTTCGGGCACGAGAAAGTCGAAGGGCTCGTCACCCCGGACGCCGGGAAGACGCTGCTCGTCGCCAACGAAAGCGACTACGGGTTGGCCGGCCTGGCCCCGGGCTCGGACACGCCGCCGTTCCGGCTCGAGCCCAAGAAGCTGAGCAACGGCACCCAGGACAGCGGGGAGATCCTGTCGGTGGACATGGCCAAGGTGCCCGTCAAGATGGACGAGGTGACCGTCCCGATCGTCGTCGGCTGACGGGCGCGCCCGCCGGCGCCCCGACGGTCGGATACGTTGGGTCCGGCGGGGCGTGCCAGCAGGGCCGCGCGCGCTTCCGCACCGCCGTTGCGGCCCGGCAAGGAGCATCGCGATGAGCACGGTCAGCCCGGACGCGATCCGCGCGGAGACGATCGGCATCACCGGCCACGGGGGCGACGAGATCGAGGCCTACCGCGCCATGCCGCTGGCCGAGGGGTCGCGCGGCGGGATCGTGTGGATCCACCACATGCCCGGATATGACCGGCAGACCAAGGAATTCGTCCGCCGGCTCGCGGTCGGCGGCTATCACGCGGTGGTGCCCAACCTGTACTCCCGCGAGGCGCCGGGCGCGTCTCCCGACGACGCCGCCGCGGCGGCGCGTGCGGCGGGCGGGGTGCCCGACGAGCGGCTGGTCGGCGACGTGGCCGGCGCGATCGAACACCTGCGCACGTTGCCCGGCGCGAACGGGAAGTTCGGCGTGATCGGGCACTGCTCGGGCGGGCGGCACGCCTTCCTGGCGGCGTGCTCGCTGCAGCTGGATGCCGCGGTGGACTGCTACGGCGCCTTCGTCGTCGAGGATCCGCCGGAGGGAATGCCCAAGGCCTTCAAGCCGATTCTCGACCTGGCGCCCAACCTGAGCTGCCCGCTGCTGGGCCTGTTCGGCAACGAGGACCAGTTCCCCTCGCCCGATGCGGTCGCCACGCTCGACGCCGAGCTGAACAAGCTGGGCAAGCCGCACGAATTCCACGCCTACGACGACGCGGGCCACGCGTTCTTCGCCGTCGACCGGCCGGCCTACCGGGTGGAGGCGGCGCTGGACGGCTGGCGGCACATCGACGACTTCTTCGCCACCCACTTGAAAGGCTAGGTCTCCCAACCCATGTGCACGTATCTCACCGAACACGTCGAGATCGACGGCAGCGGCAAGGGGCCGACGGGCTGGTTCGGCGCCAGCCGCGCGACCGTGTACGTCGACCATCCGGTCCACGCGCCGTACGGCCACACCGTCAACATCGATGTGATCAACCCGCGGCTGGGGCCGTCGGCGCGGGTGGCGCTCGAGCTCACCGAGGAGAGCGCGCTGGCGCTGGCCGACGCCATCCGCAACGCCGTCGCGCACGCGCCGGCCGGTCTGGCGTCCAAGAACCAGTAGCGGCCTCGTGACCGCCGATCGGGGCTACCCGCAGCCGGCCGCCGAACGCGGCAGGATCGAGCCCGCGCCGCGCCGGGTCCGCGGTTACCTCGGCGATGCGCTGGTCTTCGACACCACCGCGGCCCGCTACGTGTGGGAGGTGCCCTACTACCCGCAGTACTACATCCCGTTCGTCGACGTCCGCGCCGGGTTCCTGCGCGACGAGCAGCACCCGCAGCGCCTGCAGTTCGGGCCGGCGCGGCTGCACTCCCTGGTCGCCGGGGACCGGGTCCACGAATCGGCCGCGCGGGTGTTCGACGGCGACGGCCCGCTGGCGGGCACCGTGCGTTTCGACTGGGGCCCGCTGCGCTGGTTCGAGGAGGACGAACCGGTCTACGGCCATCCGCGCAGTCCCTACGTGCGGGTCGACGCGCTGCGCTCGCACCGCCACGTCCGGGTGGAACTCGGCGGAGCCGTACTGGCCGACACCATGACTCCCGTGCTGCTCTTCGAAACCGGTTTGCCGACAAGGTATTACATCGATCCAACCGATATCGCCTTCGAGCACCTGGAACCGTCGCCGACCCGGACGCTGTGTCCCTACAAAGGGGTGACGTCGGGCTGCTGGTCGGTGCGGGCCGGCAACACCGTCCAGCCCGACCTGGCGTGGACGTACCACTACCCATTGCCCGCAGTCGCCGCGATCGGCGGTCTGGTGGCGTTCTACAACGAAAAGGTCGACGTCGTCGTCGACGGTGTGGCGCTGGGCCGGCCGCGGACTCATTTCGGCTGAGACCGCTGTGACATTTACCTCGATATCAGCGCGCAGCTGAGAATTTCTCAGTTTTCGGCTCCGGTGAGCATGCGTCCTAGAAAGTTAGCGACGGCACGGGAATTCCTGCAAGCCAGAGGAAGCTTCGTTTGCCCGGACCCGAAAACCGGCCGGTCGCAGCGCCACGTGCCGGGCCGGTCGGGTGATGTGGGTTACAGGACGCGAATTGGCCTTATTTTCGACCGGAATTCAGCCGGTACTGTTGAAAAAGGCAATCTTGCAGGTGCTGGGACACGGGTGAATCCACGCGGCCGGTCTCGTCGAGTGTTTCGCGACCACTGTCGCGCGTGGAGGTAGGACGCACACAGCAAAGGCGGTGTCAGCATGAAAGACGCAAACGACCGGACGATCGCGCGGGATGGCCAGCTCATCGAACTCGGCGAGGCGCCGGAATTCCCGATCGTCGTCAAGATCGTCGTGGGCAACGGCCCGATCAGCGCCATCACCGCCACCCGCGACGGCTCGCAGCTGCTCGTGACCAATTACGCCGACCACAGCGTCTCCGTCATCGACGCCGCCACCTGCCGGGTCACCGGAACCATCGCCGGCCTGGGCGAGCCGTCGGCGATCGCCGTCGGCGGCCGTGACTCCGGTCACGCGTACGTCCGCACCGCGACCGCGGCCTACGACGCCGTCGCGGCCCTCGACTTGGCCACCCGGGCCGTCGTCGCGTCGCATCCGCTGGCGTACAGCGTGAGCGACCTGGCGGTGAGCCCCGACGGCACGCAGGTCTACGCCGGCCGCAACGGCGCCGGCGTCGCGGACGTCGCCGTGCTGGACACGACGACGGGTGCGGTGGAAACGGTCGATCTCGGTGACGCGCCGGCAACCACCACGGAGTGCCTGCGGGTCAGCCCCGACGGCGCCCACCTCTACGTCGCCGCCGGCGGACGGCTGCTCGTGATCGAGACCGGCCCGCGGTCCGGGCGTGGTGGCGCGCGCGTCCTCGGCTCCGTCGACATCGACCTGCCGATCCGTGACGTCGCGCTCAGCCCCAACGGGGCGCTGGCCTACGTGCTCAGCAGCGCGCCGGAGGCCGGTGCCGTCATCGACGTCGTCGACACCCGGACCCGCAGGATTATCGGCACGCGCAAAATCGGTGAGGTCACGGGCGTCGTCACCGGTCTGACGCTCAGCGGCGACGGGTATCGCGCCTATCTGGTCAGCGCCGACAGCGTCACGGTGCTGTGCACGCTCACGCAGGACGTCGTGGGCACCGTCGACGTGGTGCACAAGCCGTCCTGCGTGGTGGAAAGCCCGGACGCCACCCACCTCTACATCGCCGAGTACTCCGGCGCGGTCACCGTGGTGCCGGTCGCCTCGATCGTGGCGCTGGGGATCGAGTGCGCCGAGTGGGTCATATCGGAGCTGGTCGCCGACGTGCCCGCCCTCGTGTAACGGGCTCCTGCGCAAGGCGGTTGTTCCACCAACCCGTTTTCTCCCTGCACGTGCGCGGCGATAGCATTCGGCGCACCGAACACGAGGGGCGAAGGCGGCACAGCGATGGACAGCACGATGCAGGACTTCCCGCTGACGATCACCGCGATCATGCGGCACGGCTGCGGTGTCCACGGTGCCCGCACGGTCACGACGGCCACCGGGGGCGGTGGCTACCGGCACACCACCTACGCCGAACTGGGCCAGCAGGCGGCCCGGCTGGCCAACGCGCTGCGCCACCTGGGCGTCACGGGGGGCCAGCGGGTGGCCACGTTCATGTGGAACAACGCCGAACACCTGGCGACCTACCTGGCGGTGCCGTCGATGGGCGCCGTGCTGCACACCCTCAACATCCGGCTCTTTCCCGAACAGATCGCCTACATCGCCAACGAGGCCGACGACCGCGTCGTGCTCGTCGACCTCTCACTGGCCGGGCAACTCGCCCCGGTGCTGCCCGAGCTCGAGACGGTGCACACGGTGATCGCGGTCGGGGACGGTGACACCGCCTCGCTGGAGCAGTCGGGCAAGACCGTGCTGCGCTACGCCGATGTCGTCGCCGCCGAGTCCGCCGAATTCGACTGGCCGGACATCGACGAGCGCTCCGCGGCCGCGATGTGCTACACCAGCGGCACCACCGGCAACCCCAAAGGCGTGGTCTACAGCCACCGTTCCAGCTTCCTGCACTCCATCACGACCTGCACCGCCAACGGCATCGGCGTCGGGACCGACGACACGGTGCTGCCCATCGTGCCGATGTTTCACGCCAACGCCTGGGGGCTGCCGTACGCGGCGCTGATGGCCGGTGCCGACATCGTGCTGCCCGATCGCCATCTCGACGCCCGGTCGGTGCTCGGCATGATCGAGAAGCTGCGGCCCACCGTGGCGGGCGCGGTGCCGACCATCTGGAACGACATCCTGCATCGCCTCGAGGAGGAGCCCGACCACGACCTGTCGTCGCTGCGGCTGGTGGCCTGCGGCGGCTCGGCCGTGCCCGTGTCGCTGATGCGCACCTTCGAGGAGAAGCACGGCGTCCAGATCCGGCAGATGTGGGGGATGACGGAGACGTCCCCGATGGCCACCACGGCCTGGCCGCCGCCCGGGACCCCGCCGGAGCGGCGGTGGGAGTACCGCGCGACCCAGGGGCAGCCGGTGTGCGGGGTGGAGATGCGCATCGTCGACGACGAGGGCCGTCCGCTGCCCAACGACGGCGCGGCCGTGGGCGAGGTGGAGGTCCGCGGGCCGTGGATCGCCGGCTCCTACTACCTGGGACGCGACGAGTCCAAGTTCGACTCGGGCTGGCTGCGCACCGGCGACGTCGGCCGCATGGACGAGCGCAGCTTCGTCACCCTGACCGACCGGGCCAAGGACGTGATCAAGTCCGGCGGCGAGTGGATCTCCTCGGTGGAGTTGGAGAACTGCCTGATCGGTCATCCCCACGTGCTCGAGGCCGCGGTCGTCGGCGTTCCCGACGAACGCTGGCAGGAACGCCCGCTCGCGGTGGTCGTGACCAAACCGGGCGAGCCGGTCGGCGCCGAGCAGCTGCGAGAGTTCCTGGCCGACAAGGTCGTTCGCTGGTGGCTGCCGGAGCGGTGGACGTTCGTCGACGAGATCCCGCGGACCAGTGTCGGCAAGTACGACAAGAAGGCCATCCGGTCTCGCTACGCCGAACACGGCTACTGGGTGATCGAGGCGCGCGACTAGGGGTCACCCTTCCTGCGCGAGCAGACACAGAATCGCATGGTTTGGTGCTTGAACGTGCGATTCTGTGTCTGCTCGCGGGGAAAGCTATCCAGCATGTGTCGACTTTTTGGCCTGCACGCCGGGAATCACGTCTGCACCGCGACTTTCTGGCTGCTGGACGCGCCCGACAACCTGTCCCGGCAGAGCCGGAGGAACCCCGACGGCACGGGCCTGGGCGTCTTCGACCAGCACGGCCGCCCGGAGCTGCGCAAGCAGCCGATGGCGGCCTGGGAGGACGCCGCCTTCGCCACCGAGGCGCACGAGATGACCGGCACCACCTTCCTCGCCCACGTCCGCTACGCCACGACCGGCGCGCACGACGTGCACAACACCCACCCGTTCCTGCAGGACGGCCGGCTCTTCGCCCACAACGGCGTGGTCGAGGGGCTCGACGCCGTCGACGAACGGCTGCGCGAGGCCGGCACCGACGACCTGGTGCTCGGCCAGACCGATTCCGAGCGGGTCTTCGCCCTGATCACCGCCCGCGTCCGCGACCACGACGGCGACGTGACCGCGGGCCTGCTCGACGCGATGGGCTGGCTCGCGGACAGCGTGCCGCTTTATGCCGTCAACGTGCTGCTGAGCACCGCCACCGAGATGTGGGCGCTGCGCTATCCCGAAACCCACACGCTCTACGTCCTGGACCGCCGCCACGACCACGCCGACCGGGATTTCCACCTGCGCACCAACCGGATCCGCGCGTACTCGCGGCACCTGTACGCCCGGTCGTCGGTGGTGTTCGCCAGCGAACGGATGGACGACGACCCACGCTGGCGGCTGATGGAGCCGGGCGAACTGATCCACGTCGACGCCGGGCTGCACATCGACCGCAGCGTGGCGCTGCCCGGCCCGCCCCGCCACCAGCTCGCCAAGTCCGACCTGGACGAGCCGGCGCAGCAGGCGCAGCACGCGCCGGCGTGAACCCGGCCGTCTGGCAGAGTGCATGGGCGTGGCACCCCGACGAGCGCTCGTACTGGCCGGTGGAGGAATAGCGGGAATCGCCTGGGCGACCGGCGTTCTGCGCGGCATCGCCGACGAGTCGCCCCCCGCGGCGCGGCTGCTGCTGGACTCCGACGTGCTGGTCGGGACCTCGGCCGGCGCGGCGGTCGCCGCGCAGCTCGGCAGCGGCAGCACGCTCGAGGCGCTCTACGGCCGGCAGGTGGGCGAGTCGTCGGCCGAGATCGACTCCGGGGTCGACGTCGACGACATCACCGCACTGTTCCTGGCCGCCCTGCGCGAGCCCTACGACGACTCGCAGGACCTGACCCGGCAGCGCATGCAGCGGATCGGCGCGGTGGCCCTGGCCAGCAGGACCGTCGCCGAGGCGGTCCGGCGCCGGGTGATCGCCGAACGCCTGCCCTCGCACGAGTGGCCCGGCCGCGCGCTGCGGATCACCGCCGTCGACACCGCCGCCGGCGAACTCGTCGTCTTCGACCGCGACTCCGGCGTGGGCCTCGTCGACGCGGTGGCGGCCAGTTGCGCGGTGCCGGGGGCGTGGCCGCCGGTGACCATCGCGGGCCGGCGCTACATGGACGGCGGGGTGGCCAGCTCGGTGAACCTCGCGGTGGCCGACGACTGCGACGAGGCGGTGGTCCTGGTGCCCAGCGAGGTGAACACGCCGTCGCCGTTCGGTCCCGGCCCCGCCGCCGAGGTGGAGGCGTTCGGCGGCGCCGCGTTCGCCGTCTTCGCCGACGCGAGCTCGCTGACGGCCTTCGGGCCCAATCCGCTCGACCCGCGGTGCCGCGTGGCCTCCGCGGTCGCCGGGCGCGAGCAGGGACGCCGGGAAGCGGGCGCGGTCGCGCGATTCCTGGGTCTGTGACCCGGCCGGGTCAGGCCTCGATCGCGGGCGGCGTGGTTGCGCCGGAGCCCGCCTCGAAGGCGTCCAGCGCCCGGTCGGCCACCGCGCGGCCGGCGGCGATCACCTCCACCGCGCGATGGAACTCCAGGCTGCGGCAGGTCGAGCGCGGAACCTCGATCAACAGGTCCGGCGGGTAGGCCGCCAGGCTGTGGCGCGCCAGCGCCGACTGGGCGATATCGATCGTGCGGTTCATCACCTCGAAGCTGCTCAGCCGGGGAACGTCCGCGTCGCCGTCGGCGGGTTCGGCGGCCTCGTGCGGCTCGGTGTCGGGATCCGCGTCGGGCCGATCGACGTCGGCGGGCCCGGCGCCCAACCTGCCCAGCACCGCCCGCGCCGTCGGCCGGTCGAGCAGCGAGCGGGTGGCGGCGGTGTCGAGCAGCGCCGAGGTGCTGCGCACCATGCGGTTCAACCACTCGGCGGTGGCGCCCGGCTCGGCGGCGCGGCTGGCGATCACCTCGCTGCCGCTGAGGTTCACCGCGACGGTCAGCTCGGCGTTGACCGCCGAGAGCGGGGCTATCGGCAACGGGTCGAGGATGCCGCCGTCGGCCAGCAGCCGTCCGTCGACCTCGTAGGGGGCGATCAACCCGGGAATCGCGATGGACGCCCGGATCGCCTCGTCGAGGGGGCCGCGCTGGAACCACACCGACTTCCCGGCCAGCAGATCGGTCGCGACCGCGGTGTAGGGGATGGCCAGTTCCTCGATGGCGAGCGGGCCCAGGATATCGCGCACCGCGTCCAGGATCTTGCCGGCCCGCATCACCCCCGCGGCGCTGATGGAGGGGTCCAGCAGCCGCAGGATGGTGCGCTGGGTCAACGACTTCGCCCAGTCGGCGAACTCGTCGAGGCGTCCGGCCGCCTGCAGGCCGCCGACCAGCGCACCCATCGACGAGCCGGCGATCCCGACGACGTCATAGCCGCGCGCCTGCAGCGCCTCGATCACCCCGATGTGGGCGTAGCCGCGGGCGCCGCCGCTGCCGAGGGAGAGCGCCACCCGCGTCGATGCCGATCGACGGGCAACCGCCGCGTCAGGTTCGCCGGGCATCCACTCATTCTGCGCGGCGGAGCGGTCCCCGGCTGCCCGGGCGGCACTTTTGTGCACCGTGATCTCAACAGCGCTGCGGCAGCGGCGCTATCCACATTCGTCGTTGGCGGCCGCCCGCGCGGCGACGATCACCGCTGCCTGCCGGGCCAGGCTCAGCCGCGCCCACGGGGTATCCCAGCTGCCCGGGGTTCCCGACGGCGACGCCTGGACCATCGCCAGATACGGCTCGACCAACGATGCGCCGGAGCCGGGCTGGGCATCCATCCACACCTTCGCGGCGTGACAGGCCTGGAAGTACTGCTCCTCGGTGGAATCGGCGGGGACGTCCACCCGGGTCGTCACGCCGGCGGGGGACAGGCCGATCGGGGCGGGCGGCGCCGGACCCCGGACACCGGCGCTGCCCGACGGCCCTGCCGGCGCCGACGTGGTCCCGCCACCGCCCGAGCCGCGCGAGCAACCGGCGAGCGCCGGCGAACATGCCAGCACGCCGGCAGCGAGGACGACGGCGCCCCACCGCGGGACCCGATGACTGCGCCGGCGCACTCTGCCAATCTATGCAACACTGGCTGCCGTGATGGAGCACTCCGGAATTTGCAGGTGTTGTCGGCGTTAGCACCCCGCCGCTCGCCCCGTCCGTTTTCCGTCTCTGGAGTTCCTCGATGTCCCTGCCCGTCACCCGTCATGCGGCCCTGCGCGCACGCGGCATCTCGTCCCCGTCCTCGGGGCCCACGCGGCTGCGGGTGCCCGACCTGCTCCACGCCACCGACCGGGCCGCCGACGACGTGCTCAGCGGACGTTGCGACCACCTGCTGCCCACCGGCGGCATCCCGGAGTCGCGGCGCTGGTTCACCCGCATCCACGGCGACGACGAACTCGACGTCTGGCTGATCGGCTGGGTGCCGGGCCACGCCACCGAACTGCACGACCACGGCGGGTCGCTGGGGGCGCTGACCGTGTTGTCCGGTGCGCTCGACGAATTCCGTTGGGACGGCGAGCGATTGCGGCGCCGTCGGCTCGAGGCCGGGGATCAGGCCGGGTTTCCGCTGGGCTGGGTGCACGACGTGGTGTGGGCGGGCGGGGGCGACGGCGGTGTGCGTCCGGCGCTGAGCGTGCACGCCTACTCGCCGCCGCTGACCGCGATGTCGTACTACGAGGTCACCGACGCCGACACGTTGCGCCGCAACCGCACCGAACTGACCGGCCACCCAAAGGGGCCGTGATGAGCCGCATCGACGTCGTCCTTCGATCCGCCCGGCGCCGCTACCGCCGGCTTCCCGCCGCCGAGGTGCCCGAGGCGCTGCGCCGCGGGGCGGTGCTCGTCGACATCCGGCCGCAGGCGCAGCGCTCCGACGAAGGTGAGCTGCCCGGGGCGCTGGTCGTCGAACGCAACGTGCTGGAATGGCGCTGCGATCCGACCAGCGAGGCCAGGCTGCCCGAGGCCGTCGGCGACGATGTCGAATGGGTGATCGTGTGCTCGCAGGGTTACACCTCGAGCCTGGCGGCGGCCGCGCTGCTGGACATCGGTCTGCACCGGGCCACCGACGTCGTCGGCGGCTATCACGCGCTGGCCGACGCCGGGGTGCTCGACCGGCTGCCCGGATCCCGTTAGTCGCCGGAGTGCAGCAGCGGCCGCAGTCGCTCGGTCTTGGCCGCTGTCCAGCCGGGTGGCGACAGGACGGCGGCCCAGCCGTTGGCGACGTCGGCGACGTAGCGATGGCCATGGCCGTCGGGCACGTCCAGGGCGACCGCCATGTCGGCGGTGACCTGCAGGAACGTCACCACCGGGATCCAGCGCGTCTGCGGCAGCACGTCGTAGCCCCGTTTTTCCTTCAGCCAGTCCGGTTCCTTGAACAGCAGGCTGGGCGTCCACCAGGCGATCGGGTCCGACGCGTGCTGCAGATAGACCACCCGCGGGACGTCCCAGGCGGCGTCCGGACGCGCGAAATTGCTTGGGCGGGCGACGAACCGGACGTTCTTGCCGTCGTGGTAGATCGGCAGCCACTCCGGTGAGCCGGGATCGCGGGTGGCGGTCAGGTCCGTCCAGATGGTGTTGTTGAACGTCGGGCCGCTGAACAGCGCCCCGTCGGTGCGTGCCAGGACGTTGTTGAGGCTCATGAACGGCGCCTCGGCGCCGAAGGACCCCAGGCTCTCGCCGAACACCACGAGCTTGGGGCGATGCCCCTCGGGCATCAGCCGGATCAGCCTGTCGACGGCCTCGAAGAGCGCCTGGCCGGCGTGGCGGGCGTTCTCCTTGTCCACCAGGAACGACAGCCAGCTGGGCAGGAACGAGTACTGCATGCTCACGACCGCGGTGTTGCCGTTGTACATGTACTCCAGCGCCGAGGCTTCGGCCTCATTGATCCAGCCGGTGCCGGTGGTGGTCCCCACCGCGACGACGGCGCGCTGCAGCCCGCCGGTGCGCTGCAGCTCCTGGGCCGCCAGCTCGGCGGTCGCGGTGATGCCGTCCGTGGTGGCGTCCAGGCCGGCGTAGGCGCGGATCGGCTCGGTGGCCGGGGCCCCGTTGAACTCGGTGAGCTGCTCGACGGTCGGGCCGCCCTCGACGAAGATGCGGCCCTCCCGGCCCAGCGACTCCCACGACACCAGCGATCCCGGGCCACCGGAGCGCAGCGGCGTTCTCGGGGGCGCGGTGGCGGGGTTCATCTCGTCGTTGGCCGAGGCGAAGGTGTGGTTCATTGTGCGCATCGCGGACTTGAGTACGACGCCGTTGAGCACGGTGATCGTGAGGACCGCGAGCGTGACCACCACGATGGTCGCCGAGAGCCGAAACGGCGCCACCCGGTCGACCCGCCTGACCAGGAAGCTGACCAGCCAGCGGATGGCCTGCCCGATCTCGACCAGCGTGAACAGCACCACCAGCGACAGTCCGGCGGCCACCGGGTAGTCGTACCAGCGCAGGTGCGGCACGCCCATCAGGTCGCGCACGTCGTCCTGCCAGACGTGGAAGCGGATCGCCATGATCACCATGCCGACCGCCCCGATCGGGATCAGCACCATCCAGGCCCAACGCGGCGCCGGCGGGCTGGAATTCCGGTCGCTCATGTAGCGGACCAGCCAGACCGCGAAGACGCCGAGCCCGTAGCCGATAGCTCCGGAGATCCCGCTGACCAGTCCCTGGAACAGCGCGGTGCGCGGCAGCAGCGACGGCGTCATCGAGCACCACACGAAGACCAGCCCGACGGCGGTGCCGGTGAAGGTGTAGTGGCGCAGCCACCACTGCCGGCGGCCGAGCACCGACTCCCGTGGTGTGGCTGTTGCGGTTCCGGCTTCCGCACTGTCGGCCGCCGGTTGGTGGCCGACGGTGCTGGTCGCGGAAGCCGCTTGGTCCATCGAAAGCCCTACCGGTGGCGGAAGTTCGGAGGGCGTTTCTCGATGAAGGCGGCCATGCCCTCGGACTGGTCCTCGGTGGCGAAGGTCGAGTGGAACAGCCGGCGCTCGTAGAGCAGGCCCTCGGACAGGGTGGTTTCGAACGAGCGGTTCACGGCCTCCTTGGCCATCCGGGTCGCCGAGCGCGACATCTGCGAGATCGTGGTGGCCACGGCCCTGGCCTCGGTCAGCAGGTCGTCGGCCGGTACCACGCGCGAGACCAGGCCGCTGCGTTCGGCTTCCGCGGCGTCGATGGTGCGCCCGGTCAGGATCAGGTCCATCGCCTTGGCCTTGCCGATGGCGCGGGTGAGCCGTTGGGAGCCGCCCATGCCGGGCAGCACGCCGAGTTTGATCTCCGGCTGGCCGAATTTCGCCGTGTCGGCGGCGATCAGCAGGTCGCACATCATGGCGAGCTCGCAGCCGCCGCCGAGGGCATGACCCGCCACCGCGGCGATCGTCGGGGTGCGGACGGCCGCCAATTTCGCCCAGGGGGCGAAGAAGTCGGCGCCGAAGGCATCCGCGTACGTCAGCGCGGCCATCTCCTTGATGTCGGCACCGGCGGCGAATGCCTTCGCCGATCCGGTGATGATGATCGCCCCGATGCCGGGATCTTCGTCGAATTCCGTCGCTGCGCGGGTGACTTCGTTCATCACCCGACTGTTGAGAGCGTTGAGCGCCTGCGGCCGGTTCAGCGTGATGACGCCGACCCGCTCGTCGCGCTCGACGAGGATGGTCTCGTATTCCGTGTCTGTCACCGAATCCGCCTTTCTCAGAAGCTCAAGTCGTCGTCGACCGGCGCGAAATACGCGTCGACGTCGGCCGCGCTCACCGCGGCCAGCGTCGCCGGCGACCACTTCGGGTTGCGGTCCTTGTCGATCAGCTGCGCCCGGATGCCCTCCACCAGGTCGTGCGATCGCAGCGACGCACTCGACACCCGATAGTCTTGCACCAGAACATCTTCCAGCGTCCCCAGCTTCTCGGCCCGGCGCACCGCGGCCAGCGTCACCGACACCGCGATGGGGGAGCGGGTGGCGATCAGGTCGGCGGCCTCCTGCGCGGCGGGTGCGCCGTGTCCGCGCAACGCGGCCAGGATGTCCTCGGCGCTGTCGGCGGCATAGCATTCGGCGATCCAGTCCCGTTGTGCGGCAAGCTCACTCGGTGGTGGTTCGACGGCGTGGCGGGCCAGCGCGGCGTCGGGCCCGTCGGCGACGACCGCGCGGGTGAAGGCCTCGAGGTCGCCGTGCGGGACGTAGTGGTCGGCGAATCCCATCGCGATGGCGTCGGCGCCGGAGAACGGCGCACCGGTCAGGGCGGCGTGCAGACCCAGCCCGCCCGGCGCGCGGGACAGCAGGAAAACCCCGCCCACGTCGGGGATGAACCCGATGCCGACCTCGGGCATCGCGACCTTCGACGTGTCGGTCACCACCCGGGTGTTCGCGTGCGCGCTGACGCCGACCCCGCCGCCCATCACGATGCCGTCCATCAACGAGACGTACGGCTTGGCGAACCGGCCGATCTGGGCGTTGAGCAGATACTCCTCACGCCAGAACCGCCGCGCCTCCACCCCGTCCTTGCGGGCGCTGTGGTAGACCGCGACGACGTCGCCGCCGGCGCACAGACCGCGTTCCCCCGCCCCGGCGAGCACCACCGCGCGGACTGCGTCGTCACCGGCCCAGTCGGTGAGCACCGCCCGCAGCGCGTCGACCATCGGCTGGTTCAGCGAGTTGATCGCCTTGGGGCGGTTGAGCGTGATCAAGCCGACGTCCCCCTCGACGCGGGTCAGAACCTCGTCGGATCCCTCTGTCACGCCCTGGCCTCCTCTTGTTCGCGATCCGTTCGCATTCTGCGCGGCCGCCCCGAAGCCGAACCCGGCCTCGACGAGAAATCTAGATCGTTCCGAGGTCGGCAATGCCTGCGGGTAAGGTTTATGTTTAAGCCGACGACCACATCCGAGGCAGGAAACACTCGTTAGACGCCGGCTCTGTCGGGAACTCCGGTCGGGCCATCGATCGTTGAGTGTGTGTTCGCACATATCTCGAAGCCACAGCCATGAGAGAGGATCCGACGGTGCGGGAGACTAGCAACCCGGTATTTCGTTCGCTGCCCAAGCAGAGCGGCGGATACGCGCGCTTCGGCACGGGCGCGTCGCAGGTGCAGCAGGGCTACTACCAGGCCGATGCTTATCGGGCCCCCTACCAGGAGGCCAAAGCCACCCGTCCGGTGACCATCGACGACGTCGTCACCAAGACCGGCATCACGCTGGCCGTGCTGTCGGCCGCCGCGGTCGTCTCCTACTTCCTGGTGGCCGGGAATGCCGCGCTGGCGATGCCGCTGACCATGATCGGTGCGCTCGGCGGACTGGGACTGGTGCTGGTCGCCACCTTCGGGCGCAAGCAGGACAGCCCGGCGATCGTGCTCAGCTACGCCGTCCTGGAGGGGCTGTTCCTGGGCGCCATCTCGTTCGTGTTCGCGAACTTCCAGGTGTCCTCGGCCAGCGCCGGCGCCCTGATCGGCGAGGCGGTGCTGGGTACCTTCGGGGTGTTCTTCGGGATGCTCGTGGTCTACAAGACCGGGGCCATCCGGGTCACGCCCAAGTTCACCCGCATGGTCGTCGCCGCCCTGTTCGGTGTGCTGGTCCTGATGCTCGGCAATTTCGTGTTGGCGATGTTCGGCGTCGGCGGCGGCACGGGCATGGGCCTGCGCAGCGGCGGGCCGCTGGCGATCATCTTCTCGCTGGTGTGTATCGGCATCGCGGCCTTCAGCTTCCTCATCGACTTCGACGCCGCCGACCAGATGGTCCGCGCCGGCGCGCCGGAGAAGGCGGCCTGGGGCATCGCGCTGGGGCTGACGGTGACCCTGGTCTGGCTGTACATCGAGATTCTGCGCCTGCTCAGTTACCTGCAGAACGACTAGTTCCTTCACCAAAAAACGGCACGCCGACCGGCGTGCCGTTTTTTTGGTGCTCGCCGGTTCAGCTCAGCCGCTCGATGATCATCGCCATGCCCTGGCCGCCGCCCACGCACATGGTTTCCAGGCCGAACGTCTTGTCGTGGGTCTGCAGGTTGTTGAGCAGCGTGGTGGCGATGCGCGCGCCGGTCATGCCGAAGGGGTGGCCCAGCGCGATGGCCCCGCCCGACACGTTCAGCTTGTCCTCGTCCATGCCCAGCTCGCGCGCCGAGCCCAGCACCTGCACCGCGAACGCTTCGTTGATCTCGTACAGGTCGATGTCGCCGATCGACATCCGGGCGCGCTCCAGGGCCTGCTTGCACGCCTCGATCGGGCCCAGGCCCATGATCTCCGGCGACAGCCCGCTGACCCCGGTGGACACGATGCGCGCCAGCGGTGTGAGGCCGAGTTCCTTGGCCTTGGTGTCGCTGGTGATGACCAGCGCGGCGGCGCCGTCGTTCAGCGGGCAGGCATTGCCCGCCGTCACCGTGCCGTTGGGCCGAAACACCGGCTTGAGCTCGCTGACCTTCTCGTAGGTGGTGCCGGCCCGCGGGCCGTCGTCGGTGCTGACAGTGCTTCCGTCCGGCAGGGTCACCGGGCAGATCTCGCGCTCGAAGAAGCCGCTCTTGATGGCCTCCTCGGCCCGGTTCTGGCTGCGCACCCCCCAGCGGTCCTGCTCCTCGCGGCTGATCCCGGTCAGCAGCGCCACGTTCTCGGCGGTCTGGCCCATCGCGATGTAGACGTCGGGCAGGTTGCCGTCGGCGCGGGGGTCGTGCCACTCGTCGGCGCCAGCCGCGGCGGCCGCCGAGCGCTCCTGGGCCGCGTCGAACAGCGGATTCTTGGTGTCGGGCCACGAGTCGGAGTTGCCCTTACCGAAGCGGGAGACCGTTTCCACGCCCGCGGAGATGAACGCGTCGCCCTCCCCGGCCTTGATCGCGTGGAACGCCATCCGCGTGGTCTGCAACGACGACGAGCAGTACCGGTTGACCGTGGTGCCCGGCAGGAAGTCGTAGCCCAGCTCGACGGCGACGACGCGCGCCATGTTGAACCCGGATTCGCCGCCGGGCAGGCCGCAGCCCAGCATCAGGTCGTCGATCTGGTGCGGGTTGAGCGCGGGAACCTTGTCGAGCGCGGCGCGCACCATCTGGGCGGCCAGGTCGTCGGGCCGCATGCTGACCAGTGACCCCTTCATGGCGCGGCCGATCGGCGAGCGAGCGGTGGACACGATGACAGCTTCAGGCATGACGATTTCCTTCGAATCCGATGGGGCGTGCGCGCTTCAAGAGCCGGTCGTGCGCCCACCGCCTACGGGCCCGGACGCGACCACCCCAAATCTAATCGCTGCCCACCGGCTGGTACGACGACGGGGCTGATGACCCCGCTTCCGGACGCCGCCACAGCCGCGACACCACGGGGATGCCGGACTGCGCCGGCGACGCCGGGATGGCCGGCGCAGGGGCTTCGTCCCTCCCGCTGAGCACATCGACGAGCGCCAGCAACAGCGCGTCGGCCGCCAGCGCGTAGGCGGCGGGGGAGGGGTGGTAGCCGTCGGCGGAGAACATCGCCTCGGGCGTGGCCCGGAACTGCGGCGCCAGCAGATGGGCCAGGGGCACCGGGACCCCGCCCGCGGCCCGCACCGAGGCGGCCTGGGCGCGGGCCAGCTGCGAGGTGCGCGCGTGTGCCAGCGAGCGCAGCGGCTGCGGGATGGCGCTGATCACGCCGAGGTCCGGGCAGGTGCCGACGACCACCACCGCGCCGTGGGTGCGCAACCTGCGGACCGTCAGGGCCAACCGTTGCGCCGACGGGCCGACGCCGTTGAGGGCGGTCACGTCGTTGGCGCCCAGCATCATCACCGCCGCGTCCGGCGGGGGGCCGGCGACGAACATCGCGTCGACCTGCCCGCACACCCCCTTCGACGTCGCGCCGACGATGGCCTTGGTGCTCAGCCGGATGCGGCTTCCAGTGCGTTCGGCGAGCCCGCGGGCAATGAGCACGCCCGGCACTTCCTCGGCGCTCGTGCAGCCGTACCCGGTTGCCGTCGAGTCGCCGAAGATCATCACATGCAGGTCGGAGTGAATGCCGCGATACCATCGCTCGACCGGACCGCCGCCGGGCGCGTAGACGCCGTCGGCCCGCGGCGGGATGTCCCACGACTTCGGGATCACGGTGCGCGCGTGCGTCGCCTGGCCGAGCAGCAGGTTGCGAGCGCCCAGGTACGCGGTACCCGTCGAGGCGAGAGCCCCTGCTGTGGCCAGGGCGATCGTCGAACGACGCGGCACCCGGATGGTCACGGTGATCAGTTTAGACCGGCTCGGGGGTTTGCGCGGGCGCCTTCTGAACAAACTGATCACGTTGTGAATCAGATGTGGTATCAACTTTGGCCGTTCAATCGCCTTCTGTGGCAACGCGTGTCAAGCTGACGCTCGACGGGTTAGCTGAATGGCGCGGCGGGAGCCGGTAACCAGACGCTTAGCTGCCGCGTCGCATGCCGTATCGGACTACAAAGACGTAGGAAGTGTTGAGCATGACCGCATTTCGCGACGAATACAGCTCGCCCCGACCCCCCGTCCGCACCCACGATGTCCTCAAGGCCCGCAGAGCCCGGGCCCGCCGATTCGCCATCAGCGACGGCGCACCGGTCGAGGTCCTCGAATCCGGGCCCAGCATCGCCGCGCGGGTGGCAGGCCTGGCCGCGCGGCTGACGATCCGGCCGGTGCTTGCCGTGGGCAGCCATGCCCCTCACGTGCCGTGGCCCTGGGGGCTGATCGACTTCGCGTCGCGGGTGCTGCTCCCGGTGACGGCCACCGTTCGCGAGACGATCAACCTGCGCAACGCCTCGGCGCAACTGGTGCGCGCGCCCGGGGTCCTGCCCGCGGACGGCACCCGCCGGGTCGTCGTCTACCTGCACGGCGGCGCGTTCTTGACCTGCGGGGCGAACTCGCACGGCAGGCTCGTCGAAGCGTTGTCCGAGTTCGCCGACGCGCCCGTCCTGGTGGTCAACTACCGCCTGCTGCCCAAACATTCGATCGGCATGGCCCTCGACGACTGCCACGACGGATACCGGTGGCTGCGTGAGCGCGGCTATGAGCCCGACCAGATCGTGCTGGCCGGCGACTCCGCCGGCGGCTACCTGGCGCTCGCGCTGGCGCAACGTCTGCAACGCGAAGAGGAAAGCGAGGTACCGGCCGCGCTGGTGGCGATCTCGCCGCTGCTGCAGCTGGCGAAGGAGTGCAAGCAGGCGCACCCCAACATCAGGAGCGACGCGATGTTCCCCCCGAAGGCGTTCGACGCCCTCGACGTCCTCGTCACCAGCTCGGCAGCCAAGAACACGGTGGACGGCAAACCCGAGGAGATCTACGAGCCGTTGGAGCACATCACCCCCGGGCTGCCGCGCACCCTGATCCACGTCTCGGGTTCCGAGGTGTTGCTGCACGACGCCCAGCTGGCCGCCGGCAGGCTGGCGGCGGCCGGGGTCCCGGCCGAACTGCGCGTCTGGCCCGGTCAGATCCACGACTTCCAGCTGGCCGCGCCGATGGTGCCGGAAGCGGTCCGCTCGCTGCGCCAGATCGGCGAGTACATCCGCGAGGCCACCGGCTAGGCGGCCCGACGTGCGCCTGAGACGATGAGCGGATGCGGATCGCGCAGCACATCAGTGACCTGATCGGTGGTACCCCGCTGGTGCGCCTGCACGCCGTCGTCCCCGCCGGTGCCGGCGTCGTGGCGGCAAAGGTCGAATACCTCAACCCCGGAGGCAGCTCCAAGGACCGGATCGCGGCCAAGATGATCGATGCCGCGGAGGCCGGCGGGCAGCTCAGACCGGGCGGGACCATCGTCGAACCGACGTCGGGCAACACCGGCGTCGGTCTCGCCATGGTCGCCCAGCGCCGCGGGTACCGGTGCGTCTTCGTGTGCCCCGACAAGGTCAGCGAGGACAAGCGCAACGTGCTACTCGCCTACGGCGCGGAGGTCGTCGTCTGCCCCACGGCGGTGCCGCCCGAGCATCCCGACAGCTACTACAGCGTCTCGGACCGGCTGACCCGAGAGATCGACGGGGCGTGGAAGCCCGACCAGTACGCCAACCCGGAGGGACCGGCCGGCCACTACGAGACGACCGGCCCGGAGATCTGGGCCGACACCGACGGCAGGGTCACCCACTTCGTCGCCGGGATCGGCACCGGCGGGACCATCACCGGCGCCGGCCGCTACCTCAAGGAGGTGTCCGGCGGGCGGGTGCGCATCGTCGGCGTCGACCCCGAGGGATCGGTGTACTCCGGCGGCAGTGGCCGGCCCTACCTGGTCGAGGGGGTCGGCGAAGACTTCTGGCCGGCGGCCTACGACCCGGGCGTGCCCGACGAGGTCATCGCGGTGTCCGACTCCGACTCGTTCGACATGACGCGGCGGCTGGCTCGCGAGGAGGCGCTGCTGGTCGGCGGCTCGTGCGGGATGGCGGTGGTGGCCGCGGTGGAGGTCGCCGAGCGGGCCGGACCCGACGCCCTCGTCGTCGTCTTGCTTCCCGACGGCGGCCGCGGCTACCTGTCGAAGATCTTCAACGACGCTTGGATGTCGTCGTACGGGTTCCTGCGCAGCCGCCTCGACGGCTCCACCGAGCAACCCACGGTAGGCGAGGTGCTGCGCGGAAAATCCGGTGCGCTGCCCGCCCTGGTGCACACCCATCCCTCCGAGACGGTGCGCGACGCCATCGGGATCCTGCGCGAATACGGCGTGTCACAGATGCCGGTGGTCGGCGCGGAGCCCCCGGTGCGGGTCGGCGAGGTCGCCGGCAGCGTCTCCGAACGCGAACTGCTCTCGGCCGTGTTCGAGGGTCGCGCCAGACTGGCCGACGCCGTATCGCAACACATGAGCCCGCCGCTGCGCATGATCGGCGCCGGCGAGTCGCTCGGTGGCCGGCGCAGCCCTGCGCGACTCGGACGCCCTCATGGTGGTGGAACAGGGCAAACCCGTCGGTGTCATCACACGGCAGGACCTGCTCGGCTTCCTCTCGGACGTGCCGCGGCGGCGCTAGGGGAGACCTCTTGGGCGGCCCCCGTCTCAGGTAATGTGGGTCGGCCCGGTTCGACCAACTCCGCAGCGGAAGGTTGCCCATGACCGATCAACCGCCACCCGGCGGCGCTTACCCGCCCCCGCCGTCGTCGCCCGGGCCCTCCGGCGGGCCTGAGCCGGAAGCCGGTAAGCACGAGGCGCCACCGCCGCCCCCACCGCCGGGCGGAGGCGCTTACCCGCCGCCCCCCGGCCCGTCCTCCCCGCCGCCGCCCCCGCCGCCCGGCGGGGGGGCTTACCCCCCGCCGCCCCCGCCCTCCGGCGGGTACGCGCCCCCGCCGCCCGGCCCGGCGATCCGCACCCTGCCGAAAAGCGACTACACGTCGTGGTTTTCCCGGGTGCTGGCGTTCGTCATCGACATCCTGCCCTACGTCATCTTGCACTCGATCGGCACCGGAATCCTGATGACCACCCAGCAGACGTCCTGCGTCACCGACATCACGTCGTACGCCGTCAACCAGGTGTGCGCCACCCAGAACTCACCCGTCGGGGTGCTGGCGCAGGCACTGACCTCGGCGGTGGGGTTGTTCTACCTGATCTGGAACTACGGCTACCGCCAGGGCACCACCGGTTCGACCCTGGGCAAGTCGGTGCTCAACTTCAAGGTGGTCAGCGAGGTCACGGGGCAGCCCATCGGGTTCGGGCGGTCCATCCTGCGTGTCTTCGCGCATTTCGTCGACGCGATCATCTGCTTCGTCGGCTTCCTGTTCCCGCTGTGGGACGCCAAGCGGCAGACGCTGGCCGACAAGATCATGTCGACGGTTTGTCTGCCGATCGGAGGTAGGTAGCCGCGCGGATGAAAGGAGAGCGCAGCACACCTCCCCGCGGGACGGCCGGACTGGCCACCCGGGCCATCCACGCCGGCTACCCGCCGGATCCCGCGACCGGGGCTGTGAACGCCCCGATCTATGCCAGCAGCACGTTCGCGCAGGACGGTGTGGGCGTCCTGCGCGGTGGGTTCGAGTACGCGCGCACCGGCAACCCGACCAGGGCCGCGCTGGAAGCCTCGCTGGCGACCGTCGAGGAGGGCGCGTTCGCGCGGGCGTTCAGCTCCGGGATGGCCGCCGCCGACTGCGCCCTGCGGGCGATGCTGAGACCGGGCGACCACCTGATCATCCCCACCGACGCCTACGGCGGCACCTTCCGCCTCATCGACAAGGTGTTCACCCAATGGGGTGTCGGCTACACGCCGGTGGCGCTGGCGGACCTGGACGCCGTCCGCGCCGCGATCACCCCGCAGACGCGGCTGATCTGGGTCGAAACACCGACCAACCCGTTGCTGTCGATCGCCGACATCGCCGCCATCGCGGGTCTCGGGGCGGACCGCGGTGCGAGGGTGCTGGTCGACAACACGTTCGCCTCACCCGCGCTGCAGCAACCGCTGACGCTGGGCGCCGACGTCGTGCTGCACTCGTGCACCAAGTACATCGGCGGCCACTCCGACCTGGTGGGCGGCGCGCTGGTCACCGATGACGAGGAGTTGGACGCCGCCTTCGGTTTTCTGCAGAACGGGGCCGGCGCGGTACCGGGCCCGTTCGACGCCTACCTGGCGATGCGTGGCCTCAAGACGCTGGTGCTAAGGATGCAACGCCACGGCGAGAACGCCCTGGCCGTGGCGCAATTCCTCGCCGAGCACCCCGCGGTGACCACCGTGCTGTACCCGGGCCTGGCCGGCCACCCGGGGCACGAGGTCGCGGCGCGGCAGATGCGGGGCTTCGGCGGCATGGTCTCGGTGCGGATGCGGGGCGGGCGGCGCGCCGCCCAGGAACTGTGCGCCCGCACCGAGGTGTTCATCCTGGCCGAGTCCCTGGGTGGGGTGGAGTCGCTGATCGAGCATCCCAGCGCCATGACGCACGCGTCGACGGCCGGGTCGCAGCTGGAGGTTCCCGACGACCTGGTGCGGCTCTCGGTCGGCATCGAGGACGTGGCGGATCTGCTGGCCGATCTCGACCAGGCCCTGCGCTAACCCGCGCGCCAGCACTAGGCGTTAGGAGTGGTAGGGTTCCGCGCTGACGAGCGTGACCTCGACGGTGCTGCCGTTGGGAACAGTGTAGCTGCGGGTCTCGCCGACCTTGGCGTCGATCAGCGCGCCGCCCAGCGGCGAGTTCGGCGAGTACACCTCGAGCTTGCCGTCGTTGACGCCCTCCTGGCGGGTGGCGATCAGGAACGTCTCGGTGTCGGACTTGTCGCCGTTGTAGTAGACCTTCACGACCGAGCCGGGCAGGGCGACGCCGGACTGCTTGGGCGCCTCGCCGACCTTCGCGTTGCTCAGCAGGTCCTGCAGCTGGCGGATACGGGCCTCCTGCTGGCCCTGCTCCTCACGCGCCGCGTGGTACCCGCCGTTCTCGCGCAGGTCGCCCTCCTCGCGGCGGTCGTTGATTTCGGCTGCGATGACCGGACGGTTGGCGATCAGCTGATCGAGCTCGGCCTTGAGTCGGTCATGTGACTCCTGGGTCAACCAGGTCACCTGAGTATCCGTCATCTCGTCGCGCTCCTCGTGTTGTCGCTTCCGCGCCGTCGCGTAAGCCTTCGTGTGCTGCCGCCGGCGGGCGCCTCGGGAACCCCCGGTTGCTGCCGCGTCGCCCCGCCCACGGCCATTAATGCAGCAATACACGGTCCCAGCAGGAACCGTGCATTCATCCATGTTACCACCGCGGAAACATCTGGTGACCCACAAATTCGCAGTTCGCGGTCAGGACGGTCGCAGATAGTCGGGGACGTCGGTGCCGCAGCCGTAGATGTCGGCCATCATCGGCGGCCGGTAGGAGTCCACGGTTGTCGTGACCTGCACCGTGGCCTGGTCGGATGGCGGGACCAGCACCTCTCGTCGACCGGTCTCGCTGCCGTCCCGGGCGCGAACCCGCACGATGCAGTCCACGGGCCGCGACGGGTCCGAGCGCGTCACGCTGATCGTCACCGAGGCCGTCTCGTCGTCGATGACCTGGTAGCCGGCCAGCGAACCCGAGACGTCGCTGGTGCCGAGCCGTTGATAGCCGATGACGGCGACCACGACACCGGCCGCGACCGCGAGGACGGCCAGCGCGATGGCCAGGCCCCGCCGCGACATCCGCGACAGTCGAGGACGCCCGTAGCGGCCCTCGGGGCGAGGAATAAAAGTCTCGCTCATGCGTGATTCATATCTGGATGGCGATCGGGCAACCCCGGCCTAGGGGATGCCGACGATCGAGAACTGCAATTATATGGTCGAACGGGCCGGCCGGCGGAGCGACGAGGGAGCGTGTGAGCGAACTGCGGTTGATGGCGGTGCATGCCCACCCCGACGACGAATCCAGCAAGGGTGCGGCCACACTGGCCAAGTATGCCGACAAGGGGCATCGCGTGCTGGTGGTGACGTTGACCGGCGGGGAACGCGGCGACATCCTCAACCCGGCGATGGACCTGCCCGACGTGCGCGGGCGATTGCCGGAGGTCCGCCGCGACGAGATGGCGAAGGCGGCCGAGATCCTGGGCGTGGAGCACGCCTGGCTGGGTTTCGTCGACTCCGGGTTGCCCCAGGGCGAACCGCCGCCGCCGCTGCCCGAGGGCTGCTTCGCGCTGGCGCCGCTGGAGGAGTCGGTCGAGGCGCTGGTGCGCCTGGTTCGCGAGTTCCGGCCGCACGTGATCACCACCTACGACGAGAACGGCGGCTACCCCCATCCCGACCACATCCGCTGCCACCAGGTCTCGGTCGGCGCCTTCGAGGCCGCGGGCGACTACCGGCGCTTCCCGGAGGCCGGCGACCCGTGGACGGTGTCCAAGCTCTACTACATCCACGGGTTCCTGCGGGCGCGCATGCAGTTGCTGCACGACGAGGCCCTCAAGCACGGCCGCGACGCCCCGTTCAAGAAGTGGCTCGAGCACTGGGATCCCGAGCATGACCCGTTCGAGTCGCGGGTGACGACGCGTGTGGAGTGCTCGGCTTATTTCGGCCGGCGCGACGACGCACTGCGGGCGCACGCCACGCAGATCGACCCCAACCACGACTTCTTCGCCGCTCCCATCGCATGGCAGGAGCGGCTGTGGCCGACCGAGGAGTTCGAGTTGGCCCGCTCCCGGGTGCCGGTCCGCCTGCCCGAGGACGACTTGTTCGCCGGAATCGAGGTCGACGGGTGAATCATGTTCTTCTCGCGGCCCATGTCGCGGTTTGGGCCGACGGTGCGCCGCGCAACCATGGGCCCGACTTCGGCAAGGCCAGCCCGCTGGGGCTGCTGGTGATCGTGCTGCTGCTGATTGCCACGCTGTTTCTGCTGCGGTCGATGAACCGGCAACTGAAGAAGGTGCCCGAATCGTTCGACCCCGAGCACCCGGCCCCCGACCAGGCCGCGGACGAGGGCACCGACACCGTCGACCCGGCCGCGGACGAGGGGGGCGACGTCGACGGCGCGACGCGGCCACCAGGATCCGGTGATGAGCCCCGCTGACCTGGCCCGGACGAACACGCTGGGGCTGGCGGCCAGCCCGTACCTGCGCCAGCACGCCGACAATCCCGTGCACTGGCAGCAGTGGACGCCGGAGGCGCTGGCGGCCGCGGCGGCGCGCGACGTGCCGATCCTGCTGTCCGTCGGCTACGCCGCCTGCCACTGGTGTCACGTCATGGCCCACGAGTCGTTCGCGGACGACGAGGTGGCCGCCGCGATGAACGCGGGGTTCGTCTGCGTCAAGGTCGACCGCGAGGAGCGGCCGGACATCGACGCGGTCTACATGAACGCCACCGTCGCGCTCACCGGTCAGGGGGGCTGGCCGATGACATGCTTTCTGACCCCCGACGGCCGGCCCTTCTTCTGCGGCACGTACTACACGAAAGACGATTTTCTGAAGATCCTCACGGCCGTCACGGAGACCTGGCGGGACCGCCGCGACGACGTCGAGGAGGCGTCTGACCGCATCGCCGGGGAGCTGCGGACGATGACGGCCACGTTCTGGGAGCAAGCAAGCGGGAGTTCGGCGTTGGTCCCGGCGGTGTGCGACCACGCCGTCGCGGCACTGCTGGCCGGCGAGGACAAGGTCAACGGCGGCTTCGGCGATGCACCCAAGTTCCCGTCGGCTGCCGTGCTCGAGGCGTTGTTGCGCAACTACGAGCGCACCCGTTCGCCGGCCGCCCTGGAGGCGGTCGAACGCGCCGGCAACGCGATGGCCCGCGGCGGAATCTACGACCAGCTCGCCGGTGGCTTCGCCCGGTACAGCGTCGACAACGCCTGGGTGGTCCCGCATTTCGAGAAGATGCTCTACGACAACGCGCTGCTGCTGCGCGCCTACGCGCACTGGGCCCGCCGCACCGGGGATCCGCTGGCCCGCCGCATCGCCGCCGAGACGGCGCGCTTCCTGCTCGTCGAGCTGTCCGACGCCGACATGTTCGTCTCGTCGCTGGACGCCGACGCCGACGGCCGCGAGGGTTCGACCTACGTCTGGACGCGCAAGCAGCTGAGCGAGGTGCTCGGTGACGACGAAGGCCGCTGGGCGGCGCAGATTTTCGCGGTGACACGGTCCGGCACGTTCGAGGACCGGGCCTCGGTGCTGCAGCTGCGCGAAGACCCCGACGATCCGCAACGCTTGGAACGGGTGCGGTCCGCGCTGCTGGCCGCCCGCCGCACCCGGGCCCAGCCGGGCCGCGACGACAAGGTCGTCACCTGCTGGAACGGGCTGGCGATCGCCGCGCTGGCCGAGGCCAGCGTGGCTCTGGACGAACCCGAGTTGGCCCGCGCCGCGGCGCGCTGTGCGGCCGCGCTGCTGGACCTGCATATCGTCGGCGGCCGGCTGCGGCGGACCAGCCTGGGCGGGGTGGTCGGCGACAGCGCCGCCACCCTGGACGATCACGCGATGCTGGCCGCCGGCCTGCTGGCGCTGTATCAGCTGACCGCCCAGGAGGACTGGCTGACGGCGGCGGCCGGGCTGCTGGACACCGCGCTGGAGCGCTTCGCCGACCCGGACCGGCCCGGCCGCTGGTTCGACACGGCCGACGATGCCGAGGAGCTGATGTTGCGGCCCGCCGACCCGCTGGACGGCGCGACGCCGTCGGGCGCGTCGTCGGTCACCGAGGCGCTGCTGACTGCGGCGCACCTGGTCGACGGGCCCCGCGCCGAACGGTACCTGCAGGCGGCCTCCGCCGCGCTCGACGCCCATTCGGTGCTGCTGGCGCAGGCGCCGCGCTCGGCCGGCAACTGGGTGTCGGTCGCCGAGCTGGCGGTTCGCGGGCCGCTGCAGGTCGCTGTCGCCTGCGACCCGGCACGCTCGGAGCTGCTCGCCGAGGCGCGCCGCCTGGCGCCCGGCGGGGCGATTGTCGTCGGGGGCGCGCCCGACTCGTCGGCGCTGCTCGCCGGCCGCGCCAGGGTCGGCGACGCCGACGCTGCCTACGTGTGCCGGGGCCGGGTGTGCGACCTCCCGGTGACCCGGGCCGCGGAGCTGGCCGCGGCCCTGGGTATCCCCCGGCGCTAGCGCGGCCGTTACCCTGCGTCTCATGCCGCACGCCGACGATCGCACCCCAGCGATCACCGCAACCGTCAACCGTTACATCGCGCTGGTCGCCGGGGGCAGCGCGGACGAGTTGGTCGAGCTCTACGCCGACGATGCCACGGTCGAGGACCCGGTCGGCGGTGAGGTGCACATCGGCCGCCAGGCGATCCACGGCTTCTACTCCGCGCTCGAGGGTGCGCAGCGCGAGTGCGAACTGGTGTCGCTGCGGGTGGCCGGCAACGAGGCGGCTTTCCAGTTCCGGCTGACCGTGAACGCGGGCGGTCAGCGGATGCTGATCGAGCCGATCGACGTCATGGCCTTCGACGAGCGCGGCAAGGTCACCACGATGAAGGCGTACTGGTCGGCCACCGACGTGACCCAGCTCTGAAGCTCCGGCGCGATCAGGCCGGGTGGCCGACGTAGAAGACCGCCAGCCACATGGCGATGTAGTGCAGTACCGCCGCGAGCACGGTGAACGTGTGGAACACCTCGTGATAGCCGAACGTGCGCGGCCACGGGTCGGGCCAGCGCAGTGCGTAGAACACGCCGCCGACGCTGTAGAACACTCCGCCGACGGCCAGCAGCACCATCGCCGCCACCCCGGCGGTGTGGATGATCGTCGGGGCGTACCACACCGCCACCCAGCCCAGCAGAAGATACAGCGGCACGCCCACCCAGCGGGGCGCCGTCGGCCAGAACACCTTCAGCACGATCCCCGCCGCCGCGCCGCCCCACACGATCCACAGCACCGTCACCCCGGTGCTCTGCGGCATGGCCAGGCGCGCGAACGGAGTGTAGCTGCCGGCGATGAACAAGAAGATCGTCGAATGGTCCAGCCGCTTCATCCACTGCCGGGCGGCCACCGATTTCCACTGGACGCGGTGGTAGGTGGCGCTGACGGCGAACATCGCCACGGTGGCCGCGGCGTAGATGAGCGTCGAATGCCCGGCGCGGGGCGAGGCGAGCGCCCACGACACCGACACCAGGGTCGTCCCGCACACCACCGCCAGCCACGCCGAGTAGAAGTGGATCCAGCCGCGCATCCGCGGCTTCGTCAGGATCCGGGCGGCGTCTTCGACGAGCTCTTCGACCGGGTTCTCCGGGGCGGATGACTCTGATCGGGGTTCCGAATCGGCCCCCGAATCGGCGGGTGTGCTGGTTTGCCTGCTCATGTCTCCTGTTGCCTTGCACGTCGGGCTCGCACGTCGAAAAACATGCCACGAGCGCTGGCCTTCCACACTAGCCGCGGAGGGTCGTCGCTGCGATGACGCCCGCGCGGTGTCATCCGCCGCAATCACGGCGGGAATCGGGCCGCCCGACAGTAGGGTGGGTCTTCGTGGAGATCATCCCGCCCCGGCTCAAGGAGCCGCTCTACAAGGTCTACGAGCTGCGGCTGCGGCAGGGCCTGGCCGCGTCCAAAGCCGAACTGCCGCGCCACATCGCGGTCCTGTGCGACGGCAACCGGCGTTGGGCGCGCGACGCGGGTTACGACGACGTCAGCTACGGCTACCGGATGGGCGCCGCCAAGATCGCCGAGATGCTGCGCTGGTGTCAGGAGGCCGGCATCGAGATGACCACCGTCTACCTGCTGTCCACCGAGAACCTGCAACGCGATCCCACCGAGCTGGCCGGGCTGATCGAGATCATCACCGATGTCGTCGAGGAGATCTGCGCCCCGGCCAACCGCTGGAGCGTGCGCACCGTCGGGGACCTCGAGCTGCTCGGCGAGGAACCGGCCCGGCGGCTGCGCGGCGCGGTGAAGTCGACACCGGCCGTGGCGTCCTTCCACGTCAACGTCGCGGTCGGCTACGGCGGCCGCCGCGAGATCGTCGACGCGGTGCGGGCGTTGCTGGGCAAGGAACTCGCCAACGGCGCGACGGCCGAGGAACTCGTCGAGGCGGTGACCGTGGACGCCATCTCCGAGAACCTCTACACCTCCGGGCAACCCGACCCCGACCTGGTGATCCGCACGTCCGGCGAACAACGTCTGTCCGGGTTCCTGCTGTGGCAGAGCGCGTACTCGGAGATGTGGTTCACCGAGGCGCACTGGCCCGCGTTCCGCCGGGTGGACTTCCTGCGCGCGTTGCGCGCCTACAGCGAGCGGCACCGCAGGTACGGCAAGTAGCGAGGGTTATCGGCGGGTCCCCGGCGTGCCAGACCTGCGCGGGCGCGTCGATGCCGGTTCGCCGACCGCGGCCCCGCGTTGACGAACCCGGTGCACCCGCGCCGCGGCAGTTACTCTCGCAGCCGGGGCATCGGTTACCGAAAGGGCACTGGAATGGCTATGTCGACGATTCCGCCCGCGAAGGTCGTCCGGGCGATCGAACGCGCCAGGCATCACCTCGGCCGGCTGTACCGCCGGACGCTTCCCGCTCCGGCGGTCTTGCTGGAAATGCTGATGGACGCGTGGGTGGCGCAGGCGATCACGGCGGCGGCCGATCTCGGCATCGCCGACGCGCTGGCGAGCGGCCCGCTCGCGGCCGGGGACCTGGCGAAGGCGGTCGGCGCGGACACCGACGCACTCACCCGGCTCATGCGCGCCCTGATCTCGCGCGGGATATTTCGCCAGCGCCGTGACGGCCGCTACGACCTGACCCCGCTGGCTCAGCCGCTGCGTCGCGACGCCGAGATCTCGCTGGCCGCGTGGGCCCGCTGGGCGGGCTCGCCCCAGCTGCGCGAGCGCTGGAGCCATCTCAGCGACGGCATCCGCGCGGGCCGATGCGTCGCCGCCGAGATGGCCGACCAGAACATGTTCGACTACCTGGCCGGCCAGCCGGAACTGAACGATATCTTCAACCAGGCCATGACCAACGTCTCCGAACTCTCGATCGCCCCGCTCATGGCGGCCTACGACTTCGGGAGCTTCGGTGCCCGCGCCACCATCGTCGACGTCGGGGGTGGGCACGGCCGGCTGCTTTCGGCCATCCTGGCCGCCACCCCGCAGGCGCGCGGCGTCCTGTTCGACATGCCGCAGGTGGTGGCGGGGGCGCCGGAGGAACTGCGCAGACACCGCGTCGCCGACCGCGTCGAGATCGCCGAGGGTTCGTTCTTCGACGACGTGATTCCGCCCGGCGGCGACATCTACGTCCTGAAGAACGTGATCCACGACTGGCTCGACGACGACGCCGAGCGCATCCTGCGCAACGTGCGCTCGGCGTGCGCGACCGGCAAGCACGTGCTGCTCATCGAGCTGGTGATCCCGGCGCACGACCGCGACTCCCCCGGCAAATGGCTGGACCTGGACATGTTCGTCAGCGCCGCCGCCCGCGAACGCACCGCGGAGGAATACCGCCGGCTCCTGCAGCGCGCCGGCTTCCGGCTGACGCGGGTGGTCGAGACGGCCTCGCCGTTCAGCGTCATCGAGGCCGAGGCGGTGTAGGCGGGGTCGGTGGCAGTGGTTGGCAGTGCCGCGCGTCGACGTGGCAGTGCTCCGCGGCGACGCTGAGACGTGTTCGACCCATCCGCCATCGCAAGGAGTGATCGCATGACCTCGGTATCCGGTGCGTCCGGTCTCGGCGCCCCTCATCTCTACGACTCGACCGACTCGCTGCTGCGTTTCGCCATGCGCGCCGACGCGACGGTGACCGGGCTGTGCGGGCTCGCCGTCGCCTTCGCCGCCGACCCGCTGTCGTCGCTGACCGGCCTGCCGTCGGGCGTGGAATACGGCCTCGGCGCCGCTTTCGTGCTTTACGGGCTGGTGGTGTTCAGCCTCGCGGCGGTGCCCCGTCCGCGCCGCGCCGGGGCCAGTGTCGTCGTCGCGAACGTCGCTTGCACGCTGGCCGCGGTGCTGGCCGCCGACCTGGTGCCCATGACCGGCCTCGGGGTTGCGGCGATGCTGGGCAGCGCCGTGTACACGACGGCGTTCGCCGCGCTGCAGTATCTGGGGGTGCGCCGCCTGGCGGCCTGAGCGCCCGACGCGTGGCTGCGGGGTCCGGGCGGGCCCCGCAGCTACAGCTTGCGCAGGCGCAGCCGGTTGATGGAGTGGTTGGCGTCCTTGCGCAGCACCAGGGTCGCGCGCGGCCGGGTGGGCAGGATGTTCTCGACCAGGTTGGGCCGGTTGATCGAGCGCCAGATCTCGCGCGCGGCGGCGACGGCCTTGGTGTCGCTGAGGGGCGCGTAGTGGTGGAAGTGCGATTCGGGGTCGGCGAACGCCGTGCTGCGCATGGCCAGGAACCGCGAGATGTACCACTGCTCGATGTCCTCGATGCGGGCGTCCACGTACAGCGAGAAGTCGAACAGGTCCGAGACCATCAGGGTCGGGCCGGTCTGCAGGACGTTGAGGCCCTCCAGGATCAGGATGTCGGGGTGGCGGACGACCTGCTTGGCCGCGGGGATGATGTCGTAGTGCAGGTGGGAGTACACCGGCGCGCACGCGTACTCGGAACCGGACTTGACCGCGGTCACGAAACGCATCAGCGCCCGCCGGTTGTAGCTCTCGGGAAATCCCTTGCGGTGCATCAAGTTTCGCCGGTCCAGCTCGGCGTTGGGGTACAGGAACCCGTCGGTGGTCACCAGGTCGACCCGCGGGTGGTGTTCCCAGCGGGCCAGCAGGGCCTTCAGCACGCGCGCGGTCGTCGACTTGCCGACCGCGACGCTGCCGGCGACGCCGATGATGAACGGCACGGGCCGGTCGGGGTTCTGCTGCGGTTCGCCGAGGAACTCCGCCGTGGCAGCAAACAGGCGCTGGCGGGCGGCGACCTGGAGGTGGATGAGCCGGGCCAGCGGCAGGTACACCTCTTCGACTTCGAGCAGGTCGATTTGCTCGCCGAGTCCGCGCAGGCTGACGAGCTCCTCCTCGGTGAGGGCCAGCGGCGTCGACATGCGAAGCGCACGCCATTGCTTCCGGTCGAACTCCACATAAGGGCTCGGCTCGCTAAGCCGCGGCATAGAGCAAGTGTGGCAGGGCCCGTCGGGCGCCCGACGGCTGGGCTGGCTAAAAGTGCCGCTCGATAGACTGCCCGTGTGACTGCTGCACCTGACGCCCGCGCCACCGCTCCCGGCACGTCCTCTGTGATGTCCGCCCCGCTCGCCGAGGTCGACCCGGACATCGCGGAGTTGATCGGCAAGGAGCTGCAGCGGCAGCGCGACACCCTGGAGATGATCGCGTCGGAGAACTTCGTGCCGCGCGCGGTGCTGCAGGCCCAGGGCAGTGTGCTGACCAACAAGTACGCCGAGGGTCTGCCCGGCCGGCGCTACTACGGCGGCTGCGAGTACGTCGACGTCGTGGAGAACATCGCCCGCGACCGGGCCAAGGCGCTTTTCGGCGCGGAGTTCGCCAACGTCCAGCCGCATTCGGGGGCCCAGGCCAATGCGGCGGTGCTGCACGCGTTGATGACGCCGGGGGAGCGGCTGCTGGGGCTGGACCTGGCCAACGGCGGGCACCTGACGCACGGCATGAAGCTGAACTTCTCCGGCAAGCTCTACGAGACCGGTTTCTACGGCGTCGACCCCACCACGCACCTGGTCGACATGGACGCGGTTCGGGCCAAGGCCCTCGAGTTCCGTCCGAAGGTCATCATCGCCGGCTGGTCGGCGTATCCGCGGACCCTCGACTTCGCGGCGTTCCGGGCGATCGCCGACGAGGTCGACGCCAAGTTGTGGGTGGACATGGCGCACTTCGCCGGCCTGGTGGCCGCCGGACTGCACCCGTCGCCGGTGCCGCACTCCGACGTGGTGTCCACCACCGTGCACAAGACGTTGGGCGGAGCCCGCTCCGGCATGATCATGGGTAAGCAGGAGTACGCCAAGGCCGTCAACTCGGCGGTCTTCCCGGGCCAGCAGGGCGGCCCGCTGATGCACGTAGTGGCGGGCAAGGCGGTCGCGCTCAAGATCGCCACCACGCCGGAGTTCGCCGACCGGCAGCGGCGCACGCTGTCCGGCGCGCGCCTCATCGCCGAGCGGCTGACGGCCCCCGACGTGACCAAGGCCGGCGTGTCGGTGGTCAGCGGCGGCACCGACGTCCACCTGGTGCTGGTCGACCTGCGCGATTCGCCGCTCGACGGGAAGGCCGCCGAGGACCTGTTGCACGACATCGGCATCACCGTCAACCGCAACGCGGTGCCCAATGACCCCCGCCCGCCGATGGTGACGTCGGGGTTGCGGGTGGGGACCCCGGCGCTGGCCACCCGCGGTTTCGCCGACGCCGAGTTCGCCGAGGTCGCCGACATCATCGCCACCGCGCTCGCGGCGGGGACGTCGGCCGACGTCGCCGCGCTCCGGCGCCGGGTCACCACGCTGGCCGCGAACTTTCCCCTCTACGAGGGCATCGAGGACTGGACGCTGGTCGACGGTTAGCGGACGGCCGGTCGGTCCCGAAAGGACCAAAGTCACCAATCGGTTGCGACACGACCGGAGAATTTCACTCACCTGTGTACGCAGGTTACAGTAACCCCATGGCACAGAAACCTGTCGCTAATGCGCTGACGCTGGAACTCGAGCCCGTCGTCGAGGCGAACATGGACCGGCACCTCAACACCGAGGAACTCTGGTTCGCCCACGACTACGTGCCGTTCGAACGCGGGGAGAACTTCGCCTTCCTGGGCGGTCGCGACTGGGATGCGTCGCAGGCCACGCTGCCCAAGGACATCACCGACGCCTGCGAGATCATGTTGCTGCTCAAGGACAACCTCGCCGGCCATCACCGCGAGCTCGTCGAGCACTTCATCCTCGAGGAGTGGTGGGGCCGCTGGCTGGGCCGCTGGACCGCCGAGGAGCACCTGCACGCGATCGCTTTGCGCGAATACCTGGTGGTGACCCGCGAGGTCGACCCGACCGCCAACGAGCAGGCGCGGGTCGAGCACGTGATGAAGGGCTACCGCGCCGACACGTACACCCAAGTTGAAACCCTGGTGTACATGGCGTTCACCGAACGCACCCATGCGATCTTCTGCGCCAACCTGGCGGCCAAGGTCGAGGAGCCGGTCCTGGCCGGACTCGTCGACCGCATCGCCCGCGACGAGGTGCGGCACGAGGAGTTCTTCTCCAACCTCGTCGCGCACTGCCTCGACTACACCCGCGACGAGACCATCGCGGCGATCGCGGCCCGCGCCGCCGACCTGCAGGTCCCCGGCGCCGACATCGACTCCTACCAGGACAAGGTGCGCAACGTCGCCCAGGCGGGCATCTTCGGTCCCGCGGAACTGCGGCAGGCGATCTCGGACCGCATCACCGCCTGGGGTGTGGCCGACGAGCCCGCGCTGGGCCAGTTCGTCATCGGTTAAGACCTCGGCGCGCCTGCGCGGCGCGCACGCGCCCACGAGAGTAGCGTCGTCGGTGATGGCCAGCGACAAGCTCAGCTGCCAGGGCGGCACCTCCCGTCAACACAACGGCAGGACCGGCCCCGGCCCTGGTGTCGCGATTCCCACCGACATGCCTGTGTGGGTCCGCGCGGGCTCAACCCGCTCGAGGAGCGCCACGTGACCGATATCCGGACCTACGTTCTCGACACCTCCGTGCTGCTGTCCGACCCGTGGGCGTGCAGCCGGTTCGCCGAGCACGAGGTGGTGGTTCCGCTGGTGGTGATCAGCGAACTGGAGGCCAAACGGCACCACCACGAGCTGGGGTGGTTCGCGCGTCAGGCGTTGCGCCTGTTCGACGACCTGCGCCTCGAGAACGGACGACTCGATCAGCCTATTTCCGTTGGGACACAAGGTGGTACGCTGCACGTCGAGCTGAACCACACCGATCCCTCGGTGCTGCCGGCCGGCTTCCGCACCGACAGCAACGACTCCCGGATCCTGAGCTGCGCCGCCAACCTCGCCGCCGAAGGTCGACGAGTTACGTTGGTCAGCAAGGATATTCCGCTTCGGGTCAAGGCGGCTGCGGTGGGCCTGCCCGCCGACGAGTACCACGCCCAGGACGTCGTGACCTCCGGCTGGTCGGGGATGCACGAGATCGACACCGCAGCCGAGGACATCGACACGCTGTTCGCCGACGGTGAGATCGACTTGGCCGAGGCGCGGGATTTGCCGTGCCACACCGGGATTCGGCTTCTTGGCGGCAGCTCGCATGCGCTCGGCCGGGTCACCGCCACCAAACGCGTCCAGCTGGTCCGCGGTGACCGCGAGGTGTTCGGGCTGCGCGGCCGTTCCGCCGAGCAGCGGGTCGCGCTCGACCTGCTGCTCGACGAGTCGGTGGGCATCGTGTCGCTGGGCGGCAAGGCCGGCACCGGGAAGTCCGCGCTGGCGTTGTGCGCGGGCCTGGAGGCCGTGCTGGAACGGCGGACCCACCGCAAGGTGGTGGTGTTCCGCCCGCTCTACGCGGTCGGCGGCCAGGAGCTGGGCTACCTGCCGGGCAGCGAGAGCGAGAAGATGGGGCCGTGGGCGCAGGCGGTGTTCGACACCCTCGAGGGCCTGGCCAGCCCGGCGGTTCTCGACGAGGTGCTCTCCCGGGGCATGCTCGAGGTGCTCCCGCTCACCCACATCCGCGGCCGCTCCCTGCACGACTCGTTCGTCATCGTCGACGAGGCCCAGTCGCTGGAACGCAACGTCCTGCTGACGGTGTTGTCCCGGTTGGGCACGGGCTCGCGGGTGGTGCTGACCCACGACATCGCCCAGCGCGACAACCTGCGAGTCGGCCGCCACGACGGGGTCGTGGCGGTGATCGAGAAGCTCAAGGGCCACCCGCTGTTCGCCCACATCACGCTGCTGCGCAGTGAGCGCTCACCGATCGCCGCGCTGGTCACCGAGATGCTCGAGGAGATCGCCGGGCCGCACTGAGCGCGCAGGACGGTAGGCTGCGAGCGTGCCGAAACGACCCGACAGCCAGGCCTGGCGCTACTGGCGGACCGTTCTCGGCGTCGTGGCGGCCGTCGCGGTGCTGGTCATCGGCGGCCTCACCGGCCACGTCACCCGCGCGGAGAACCTCAGTTGCGCGGTGGTCAAGTGCGTCGCGCTGACGTTCGACGACGGGCCGAGCCCGTTCGACGGCCGGCTGCTGAAAATCCTGAAGGACAACGACGCCAAGGCGACGTTCTTTTTGATCGGCAACAAGGTGGCGGCCGACCCGGCCGGGGCCAGGCGCATCGCCGACGCCGGCATGGAGATCGGCAGCCACACCTGGGAACACCCCAACATGACGACGATCCCCCCGCAGGACATCGCCGGCCAGTTCTCGAGGGCCAACGACGCGATCAGTGCCGCGACCGGCCGCACGCCCGCGCTGTACCGTCCCGCCGGGGGGCTGTCCGACGACGCGGTGCGCCGGACCGCCGCTCGTTTTGGTTTGGCCGAAATCCTTTGGGACGTCATCCCTTTCGACTGGGCGAACGACTCGAACACGGCTGCGACGCGCGCAATGCTGATGACCTACGTCAAGCCCGGCTCCGTGGTGCTGTTCCACGACACCTACTCGAGCACCGTGGATTTGGTATACCAGTTCATCCCGGTACTCAAGGCCAACGGCTACCGCATGGTGACGGTCAGCGAACTGCTGGGGCCGCGGGCGCCGGGCAGCAGCTACGGTAGCCGGGAGAACGGGCCGCCGGCCAACGTCCTGCATGACATCCCGGCGAGCGAGATCCCGGCGCTGCCCGACACACCGTCACCCAAGCCGATGCCCAATTTCCCGATCACCGACATCCCGGGCCAGAACTCGGGCGGGCCGAACAACGGTGCCTAGCCCGCGGCCGGGCCGCGCGCGGCTACCGTTGTAGCGTGAGCACGGCAGCGGCATCCGGTGCGGGGCAGCGCAAGTCCGCACGCCGCCTGTCGATTCAGTACGGGACCGACCTCGCCGTGGCCTACGTCATCGGACTGCTCGACGCGTCGGCCATCCTGATCCCGCTGGGGCGCCGCACCTCGGTGTCCTTCGCCAGGCACGACGCGGTGGCGGTGGTGGTACTGGGCCTGCTGGGCGCCCTCGGCGTCGCCGTGGCGGGCGTGCTCAACCTCGCTCCCACGCTGCGGTGGTTCGCATCGGGGTCCGAACCCGATCCGGATCAGCGGGACACCGCGATGAAACTCGCACGCCACCAGGCGATCATCCTGTTCGGGGCTTGGGCGGTGACCGGCGGGACATCGCTGCTGCTGAACCGGTCCGCCGGCGCGGCGCTGCTGCTGCCCATCGGGCTCGGCGTGCTGTTCGGCGGCCCGGCCACCGCGGGCACCGGTCTGCTGCTCACCCAACGCATCGTGCGGCCCATTATGGTGGCCGCCACCCGCAACGGCGAGCCCCGGGTGGCCGTGCCCGGTGTGTTCGCGCGACTGATCATGCTGTGGTTCCTGTGTAGCGCGCTGCCCATCGGCGTCATCGCGGCATTCGTCGCGCTGCGGTCCTACGGATTGCTCTTCGCGAGGTCGGCTTCGCTGGACGTGCCCATCCTGGTGGTGTCGCTCGCCGCGCTGCTGCTGGGGCTGCCCACGATGATCCTGACGTCGCGATCCATCTCCGATCCTCTGGGCGACGTGGTGGAGGCGATGGCCGAAGTGGAGCACGGCCGCATCGACACCTACGTGGGTGCCTACGAGCGCTCCCAAATCGGCCGTCTGCAATCAGGATTCAACAGGATGGTCGCCGGGCTCGCCGAGCGGGACCGGTTGCGTGACCTGTTCGGGCGCCACGTCGGGGCGGACGTCGCGCAGCGGGCCATCCAGGAGGGCGCGTCGCTGTCCGGCGACGTCGTGGAGGCGGCGGTGTTGTTCATCGACCTGGTGGGCTCGACGCAGCTCGCCGAAAGCCGCCCCCCGCAAGAGGTCGCGGACGTGCTCAACGACTTCTTCCGGATCGTCGTGGACGCGGTCGACGCACATCAGGGGCTGGTCAACAAGTTCGCGGGTGACGCCGCGCTGGCCGTCTTCGGGGCGCCGCTGCGCAGTAGTGAACCGGCGGCGGCCGCGCTGGCGACGGCGCGCGCGCTGGGCACCCAGCTGCGCCGGCTGCCGATCGACTTCGGCATCGGGGTCTCGGCAGGCCGCGTCTTCGCCGGCAACATCGGCGCCGAAAACCGCTACGAGTACACGGTGATCGGGGACGCCGTCAACGAGGCGGCGCGGCTGGCCGACCTGGCCAAGACCTCCGAGCGGCGGATCCTGTGTTCGGCGGCGGCCGTCGAGGAGGCCGGCGAGGCCGAACGGGCGCGGTGGGCCGAATGCTATTCCACGGTGTTGCGCGGGCGCTCGGAGGCGACCCACGTGTCGGCGCCGGCGGGTTAGGGCCCGTCCGGGGTGGCCTCGGCCTCGACCCGGGCCATCGCCAACACGTCGAGGCGGCGGTCCAGCTCCTCGATCGAGAGCTTGTCGCCGATCAGCCCGCGGTCGATGACGGTCTGCCGAATGGTCTTGCGTTCCTTGAGCGCCTGTTTGGCCACCGCCGCGGCCTCCTCGTAGCCGATGGCCGAGTTCAGCGGCGTCACGATCGACGGGGAGGATTCGGCCAGCTCGCGCAGGTGCTCGACGTTGGCCTTCAGCCCGACGATGCAGCGTTCGGCGAACAGCGTCGACACGTTGGTCAGCAGCTTGAAGGACTCCAGGATGTTGCGGGCCATCATCGGGATGTAGACGTTGAGCTCGAAGGCGCCGTTCGCTCCGCCCCAGGCGATCGCGGCGTCGTTGCCGATCACCTGCGCTGCGACCTGGGTAACCGCTTCCGGCAGAACCGGATTGACCTTGCCCGGCATGATCGAACTGCCGGGCTGCAGGTCCGGCAGCTGGATTTCGGCCAGCCCGGTCAGCGGACCCGACCCCATCCAGCGCACGTCGTTGGCGATCTTGGTCAGCGACACCGCGATGGTGCGCAGCGCACCGGAGGCCTCGACCAATCCGTCGCGGGCGGCCTGGGCCTCGAAAGAGTTTGTCGCGGTGCGCAACTGGGAGATGCCCGTCCGCTCCACCAGCACCGCCACGACCTTGGTGCCGAAGCCGTCGGGGGCGTTGAGGCCGGTGCCGACGGCGGTGCCGCCGATGGCCAGCTCCCCGAGCCGGGGCAGGGTGGCGCGCACCCGCTCGATGCCGGCCTCGACCTGGCGGGCGTACCCGCTGAACTCCTGGCCCAGGGTCACCGGGACCGCGTCCATCAGGTGGGTGCGGCCCGACTTGACCACCGTCTGCCACTCGTCGGCCTTGGCGGCCAACGCGCCCTGCAGCACCTCCAGCGCGGGGATCAGGTGACTCACCGCGGCCTCGGTGGCCGCGATGTGGGTGGCGGTGGGGAAGGTGTCGTTGGAGGACTGCGACATGTTGACGTCGTCGTTGGGGTGCACCGTGACGCCGTTGCGTGCGGCGATGGAGGCGATCACCTCGTTGGTGTTCATGTTGGAGCTGGTGCCCGAACCCGTCTGGAAGACGTCGATCGGGAACTGGTCGTCGTGCTGGCCGTCGGCGATCTCGGCCGCCGCGGCCATGATCGCGTCGGCCTTCTCCGGGGCCAGCAGCCCGAGGTCCTTGTTCACCTGGGCGCAGGCGCCCTTGAGCAGGCCCAGCGCCCGGATCTGGGTGCGCTCCAGGCCGCGGCCCGAGATCGGGAAGTTCTCCACCGCGCGTTGAGTTTGGGCGCGCCACAACGCTTTTGCGGGCACCCGGACCTCGCCCATGGTGTCGTGCTCGATGCGGTACTCGGTGCTTTCGGAGCCGTCAGCGGCCATTGGTGAACGTCCTCGCTGGTGGTGTCGGATTACGGTAGGGGATAGGCGGCGGAACTGTCGCCGGTGAAGTCGATGGCGGAGTACTCGTTGAGCTTCGAGAGCCGGTGGTAGGCCTCGATCATGCGTACGGTGCCCGACTTCGACCGCATCACGATCGACTGGGTGGTGCAGCCGCCGGGGTAGTACCGCACCCCCTTGAGCAGGTCGCCGTCGGTGACGCCGGTGGCGCAGAAGAAGACGTTCTCCCCGGACACCAGGTCCTCGGTGGTCAGCACCTGGTCGAGGTCGTAGCCGGCGTCGAGCGCCTTGCGGCGTTCCGCGTCATCCACCGGCGCCAGCTGCGCTTGGATGGCGCCGCCCATGCAGCGGATCGCCGCGGCGGCGATGATGCCCTCCGGGGTCCCGCCGATGCCGGCCAGCATGTCGGTACCCGACTGGTACCGGCACGCCGAGATGGCGCCGGCGACGTCGCCGTCGGTGATCAGCCGGATGCGCGCGCCGGTGGCCCGGACGTCCTCGATCAGCTGCGCGTGCCGGGGCCGGTCCAGGATGCACACCGTCATGTCGCGCACCGACAGGTGTTTGACCTTGGCCACCGCCCGGATGTTCTCGGCGATCGGCGCGGTGATGTCGAGCACGTGCACCGCCTCGGGCCCGACGGCGATCTTGTTCATGTAGTAGACCGCCGACGGGTCGAACATCGCCCCGCGCTCGGCCACGGCCAGCACCGAGATCGCGTTGGGCATGCCCTTGCTCATCAGCGTCGTGCCGTCGATCGGGTCGACGGCGAAGTCGCACTCCGGGCCGTCGCCGTTGCCGACCTCCTCGCCGTTGTAGAGCATCGGCGCGTCGTCCTTCTCGCCCTCGCCGATGACGACCACGCCGCGCATCGACACCGAGTTGACCAGTTCGCGCATCGCGTCGACGGCCGCCCCGTCGCCGCCCTCCTTGTCGCCGCGGCCCACCCAGCGCCCGGCGGCCATGGCGCCGGCCTCGGTGACCCGCACGAGCTCGAGCGCCAGGTTGCGGTCCGGGGCTTCCCCGCGCGAGCGCGGGTGCGTCGGGCCGCGGCGCCCGGGTTCCGACGGTCGGTCGCCCTCAACTGTCATAGCTGCTGATTGTTACAGAAGCACGCCCGTCCGCTGGAGCTGGGCTGTGGCTGGCGCCGGCCGGCTGGAATACTGCAGGGGTGACCGAGAAACCGCAGGCGGGCGCCGAGTTGGCCGGCGAGCCCGGGCCCGCTGCCCGGCCGGCCAAGCCGCGGCTGCTGCAGGACGGTCGCGACATGTTCTGGTCGCTGATGCCGCTGGTGCTGGGGTGCATCCTGCTGGCGGGCGTGGTCGGGATGTGTTCGTTCCAGCTCACCGGGACCAACAAGGGGACGATCCCGTCCTACGACGCGACGGCGGCCCTGCGCTCGGACGCCCAGACGCTGGGCTTTCCCATTCGCCAACCGCATCTGCCGGCGGGCTGGCAGCCCAACTCCGGCGGTCGCGGTGACATCCCGAACGGTCGGACCGACCCCGCGACCGGTCGGCGGAGCAACGCACTCACCTCCACCGTGGGTTACATCAGCCCCACCGGGATGTACATGAGGCTGACCCAGAGCGACGCCGACGAGACCCGGCTGGTCGCCTCCATCCATGCCGAGGCTTACCCGACCGGTTCGGTCGACGTCTCCGGCACCAACTGGGTCGTCTATCGCGGCAGCGGTCAGAGCGGCGCGGACGCCGAGCCGATCTGGACGACCAGGCTGGCCGGCCCGGCCGGTGCCACCCAGATCGCGATCACCGGCGCCGGCGGCACCGACCAGTTCCGTACGCTGGCGTCGGCGACGCAGTCCCAGCCGCCGCTGCCGGGCCCGCAAAAACACGGGAACTAGAAGGGGCGAGGGGATCACGTGACCGCACCCGAAGCAGACCTGTCCGGATGGTCGGTGGCCCCGTTCACCGGTGGCGACTACACCCATGACGTGTACCGCAAGGGCAGCGGTCCCGGGGTGGTGCTGATCCCGGAGATGCCGGGAATTCACCCCGGCGTGCTGGGGCTCGGCAATCACCTGGTGGATCGGGGCTTCACCGTGGCCATCCCCTCGCTGTTCGGCGAGCCGGGCAAGCGGAAGACCGCCGGCTACATCGCCGGCGCCATCGCCCGCGCTTGTGTGGCGCGGGAATTCGCGGCGTTCGCGACCGACAAGCAGCGGCCGGTCTCGTTGTTTCTGCGGGCGCTGGCCCGCGACCTCAACGCCTCGACGCCGGGCAAGGGCGTCGGCGTGATCGGCCAGTGCTTCACCGGTGGCTTCGCGCTGGCCGCCGCGGTCGACGACAGCGTGCTGGCGCCGGTGCTCAGCCAGCCGTCCGTCCCGTTCCCGATGACCGCAGCGCAGCGACGCGACCCCGGGCTCAGCGCGGCCGAACTGGCCACCGTGGCCGACCGCTGCGCCAACGACGGCCTGTGCGCGATGGGATTGCGGTTCAGCGAGGACAAGATGTCCCCGCGTGATCGGTTCACCGCGCTCAAGGAGCGCCTCGGCGACGCGTTCGAGGTGATCGAGATCGACTCCGGCCGGGGCAACGCGCACGGTTTCGGCAAGATGGCGCATTCCGTTCTCACCGACGAGGTGCGCGAGGTCGACGGCCAGCCCGCCTACGAGGCCCGCAAAAGGGTGGTCGAGTTCCTCACTCGGCGACTGACTTAGGTTCCGTGGCCGGCGGCGCCCCCTGCCCGGCCTCCTCGTACACCGCGAGGTAGACGTCGAGGGTGGTGGTGATCAGGATCATCAGGACCGGGCCGATGACGATCCCCCAGGGACCGAACATGGCGATCCCGGAGAACACCGCGAGCAACATGAGTGCGGGGTTCAGGCGCGCGTCGCGGGGCACCAGGACCGGACGCAGGAAGTTGTCGATGTTCGTCACCACCACCAGATGCCAGAGCACCACGAACGCGCCACCGATGACGTGGCCGAAGAACATCATCGCGACGCCGAACGGGATCGTCACGATGCCCCCGCCCAGCGGGATGATCGACAACGCGGTCAGCACGATCGCGAAAACGAAGAAGCCGTGGTGGAATCCGCCGACGTAGATCGATGCCGCCCCGGCGACGCCCTGGCACAGTGCGATGACGAACTGGCCGCTGACGGTGCCGCGCACCATCGCGCCCGCATTCTGCAGGTACAGGTCGGTGACTTCCTCGCCGAGCGGGTTGAGCCGGGAGATCAGCGTCCGCATCTTCTCGCGGTGGACCAGCAGCGCGACGAACACGTACAGGAAGACGATGGCCGAGGCGATCGCGCCCGCGAGGCCGCCGACGGCGCCCTGCAGAAAATGCAGCAGCCATTCACCGGCGTTGCGCGCCACGGTGAGCGTCGCCTTGCGCAGCGTCTCCGCGGTGATCGTCACGTGCGCGAACGGAACTCGGGCCGCCACGCCGTTGACGAGCTGCAGCGTCCTCTGGCCCAGGCCGCTGAGGTCGGTCGTCCGGACCCAGCCGGCGATGCCCTCGACCATGCGCGAGATCTGAGCGATCGCCAGGACGACCAGCAGGCCGATCGGCGCGATCACGCTGGCCAGCGCCGACAGCAGGGTGCACGCGGCCGACAACCCGGTGCCCAGGCGCCTGTTGAACCACAGGAACAGTGGCGTGAACAGGTATGCCCCCACCGCGGCCACCACGATGAGCACGAAGTAGTCGCGCAGAAAATACGCACCGAACAGCAGCGCGACCACCGTGATGACCGCGAGGGCACGCTTTTGAGTGAGCGTGAATTCGGTGTTCACCGGACCGCCTCCGCCTCGCCGTTGAGCGCAACCTTAAACCCCGGTGACGGGCTGCGGCGGCGTCTAGCGAGTGGCCGCCGGCACCCGGCTCTTCATCTGTTCGAACAGCTCGACGTAGTAGGGCAGGCATTCGGTCAGCGCCTGCTCGGTGGTGAACTTGGGCCGATATCCGAGGTCCCGGGTCGCCTTGGCGATCGAGAAGAAGTTGTCCAGGTACAACCGCTCGACCGCGAGGGGCTCCAGCAGCGGCGCGGGCATGCCGAACCTGAAATGCAGTCGCTGCCAAACGGTCATCGCCGCCCGCACCATCGGCCCGTTCACCCGCACCCGGGGCCAGGGCTGCCCGCACGCCTCCACCACCGGCCGGGCGAACTCGAACATGTTGATCGGGTCGTCGTCGTTGATGAAGTAGGCCTGGCCGGGTGCGGTGCCGCCGGGCACCAGATGCTCGGCGGCCAGGATGAAACCGTGAATCAGGTTGTGCACGTAGGAGTTGTCCAACCGCGCCGACTTGCGGCCGATCAGCACCTTGACGTGGCCGGCGATCACGCTCTCGAACAGCTTGCGGAACATCGTCTGGTCCCCGCGACCCCAGATGCCGCTGGGCCGGATCGCGCACGTCAGCATGCCGTCGATTCCGTTCTGGGACAGCACGAATCGCTCGGCGACCACCTTGGTCTCGGTGTAGAGGTCGTTGAATCGTGCGGTGTAGGGCAGCGTCTCGTCGCCGCCGGCGATGTTCTGGCCGCCCATCACCACGCTGTTGGACGAGGTGTAGACGAACCGCTTCACCCCGGCCGCCTGCCCGGCGCGCACCAGGTTCTCGGTGCCGCCGACGTTGACCGCGAAGCTGCGCTGTCGGTACGCGTCGGTCACCGACGCGCCCCCCATCAACTCGATCAGGGCAGCGGTGTGGAACACCGTGTCGATGTCCTCGATCGCCCCGGCGCACACGGTCGTGTCGGTGATGTCCCCCTCGACGACGTCCAGGCCGGGATGCGGGGGCAGCGGCGAGGGCGCGCGGTCGAAGGAACGGACCCGGTACCCGCGGTCGAGCAGCGTGGTGACCAGGTTGGCGCCGACGAACCCCGACCCGCCGGTGACCAGGACACGGCCGAGTTCGGTTGTCAGTGATGCATCGCCCATGGGCGAAGCTTAACTGAAACACGTTCCAGTTCGGGCGCGCACTCAGGCGTCGTCGGCCTCGCCGGCGGCGAGCGCGTCCTCGATGCGTTGCCGGGCGCCAGCTAAGTGCTCCTCGCAGCGTTTCGCCAGTTGTTCGCCCCTTTCCCACAGCTGTAGCGACGCGTCGAGGTCCAATCCGCCCTGCTCCAGGAGGCGCACGACCTCGATCAACTCGTCCCGGCAGGCCTCGTAGCCGAGCTCACTAATGGGCGTAATCGGCCGGTCCCCTCTGCTGTCGTCGTCAGGCGCCATCTGTCTGCCCCTCGCTCACCGCGGCCACGGCACCGTTGGCGACCCGTACCCGCAACCGGGTGCCCGCCGGCGCGTCGTCGACCGACCGCAGCACCGCAGCGGGCCCCGCGGCGGTCACCGTCTGCACCACCGCGTAGCCGCGGGCCAGGGTGGCCGCCGGCCCCAGCGTCGTCAGCCGCGCGCGCAGGTGCCCCACGCGCTCCGCCTCGGCCGCGACCAGCCGGGTGATGTCGCGGCGCACCGCCGAACGCGCGCGGTGGACCTCGTCGGCGCGGGCCGTCAGCGCCCCCAACGGCTCGGCCAGCACCGGGCGGCTCCGCAACTGGGTCAGCAGGCGCTGTTCCCGCGACACCCAACTGCGCAGCGCCTGCGCGCTGCGCCGGCGCAACTCGTCGACCAGGCGCTGCTCGGCGGCGGTGTCGGGAACCACCCTCTTGGCCGCGTCGGTGGGGGTGGCGGCGCGCACGTCGGCAACCAGGTCGCACAGCGGGTTGTCGGGCTCGTGGCCGACGGCGCTGATGACCGGCGTGCGGCATGCCGCGATGGCGCGGCACAGCGTCTCGTCGGAGAACGGCAACAGGTCCTCGACGCTGCCGCCGCCGCGGGCCACCACGATCACGTCGACGGCGGCGTCGCGGTCGAGCTCGCCCAGTGCCTCGACGATCTGCGGGACGGCGTTGGGCCCCTGCACGGCGGTGTTGCGCACGGCGAAGCGGACCCCGGGCCAGCGCGCCCGCGCCACCGCGATCACGTCGTGTTCGGCGGCGCTGGCCCGGCCGGTGATCAACCCGACCGTGTTGGGCAGGAAGGGCAGCGGCCGCTTGAGCCGGGGATCGAAAAGCCCTTCGGTATCCAGCAGCCGGCGCAGCCGGTCGATGCGGGCCAGCAGCTCACCGATGCCCACCGCGCGGATCTCGCTGAGCCGCAAGGAAAACGTGCCCCGACCGGTGTAGAAGGACGGTTTGCCGCACACCACCACCTGGGTGCCTTCGGCCAGTTTCACCGGCGCGCCCAGCACCAGGTCGCGCGGGCAGGTCACGGTCAGCGACATGTCGGCGGCCGGGTCGCGCAGCACCATGAACACGGTCTTGGAGTCGGCCCGCAGGTTGACCTGGGCCAGCTGCCCCTCCACCCAGACCGTGCCCAGCCTGTCGATCCAGCCCGCGACACGTACCGCCACCGCGCGAACCGGAAACGGGTTCTCGGCCGAGTTCGCCTGCGGATTCGCCGCTGGTGTCACTTGGCGTTCGCGCGGGTGATCCTGTTGGCGAGCAGCGTCTGGAACGGGGCCCGGGCCTTGGTGGCCTGCTCGTAGGCCAGCAGGGATTCGAGGTCCTCGACGCTCAGCGACGGCAGCCGGGCGCGCAACTGGGCCAGCGTCAGCGTGGCGTACCCGATGTCGGCCGCCACCGCCGGTTCTGGTGCCGCCGCGCCGCCCCCCGGCCGCTTGGACCGCCCGCCGGCCTTGCCCGGCGTGTCGGCAAGCCCGCCCTCGGCGGCCTCGGTCACCGAGTACAGCGCGAATCGCCCCTCGGTCAGGCGATCGGTGCCGCCCTCACCCGCACCGGGCGCTGCGGGCGTCGCGGCGGTCTCGGGCACGTCCTCGTCGAACGTCGCCCACTCCGGCTTCTCCTCCTTCGGCGGAAAGATCGACTCCAGCGTGCTGTCGCCCTTGATCACGAGCTCGGCCAGGTTCTGCTGAAAGCGCATCACGACTTGGGCGGCCTGGCTGGCCAGCGTCATCGGGTACATCAGGATGGTCTTCGGCAGCCTGATCGTTTCCTCGACGCAGACCGTCGCCGCGCCGACCAGCAGCCGAACCCCATACGGTGCAGGAGACATGGGTCCAAGACTGCCTCAACCGGCGGCCAACGCCAAGCCCGGCGCCGCGGCGCGGCGCCGCCGTGTGCCCTTCCGGCCGCCGAAACGTACCCTGAGTGTCATGCCACCGACTGTCGACATGGGGATTCCCGGTGCCTCCACGACCGGGCGATCGGGAGCCGACGACCCGACCCGCAAGCGGGTGCTCCTGGCGGAGCCGCGCGGCTACTGCGCTGGTGTCGACCGGGCCATCGAGACCGTCGAACGGGCGCTGGAACGGCACGGCGCGCCCGTCTACGTGCGGCACGAGATCGTGCACAACCGGCACGTGGTCGAGACCCTGCAGCAGGCCGGCGCGGTGTTCGTCGAGGAAACAGACGAGGTTCCCGAGGGCGCCATCGTGGTGTTCTCCGCGCACGGGGTCGCGCCGACGGTGTATGCCGCGGCCGCCGAACGGAACCTGCAGACCATCGACGCCACCTGCCCGCTGGTGACCAAGGTGCACAACGAGGCCAGGCGCTTCGCCCGCGACGACTACGACATCCTGCTGATCGGCCACGAGGGCCACGAGGAGGTCATCGGCACCGCCGGGGAGGCGCCCGAGCACGTGCAGCTGGTCGACGGCGTTGCCGCGGCCGACAACGTGACCGTGCGCGACGAGGACAAGGTCGTCTGGCTGTCCCAGACCACCCTGTCGGTGGACGAGACCATGGAGATCGTCGAGCGGCTGCGGCAGCGTTTCCCGAAGCTGCAGGATCCGCCCAGCGACGACATCTGCTACGCCACCCAGAACCGGCAGGTGGCGGTCAAGGCGATGGCTCCCAAGTGCGAGCTGGTGATCGTCGTGGGGTCCCGCAACTCGTCGAATTCGGTGCGGCTGGTCGAGGTTGCCCTGGGCGGCGGCGCGGGAGCCGCTCACCTGGTCGACTGGGCCGACGACATCGACCCGGCGTGGCTGGAGGGCGTCACGACGGTGGGTGTCACCTCGGGTGCATCGGTCCCGGAGGTGCTGGTGCGCGGGGTGCTCGAGCGGCTCGCCGACAATGGCTTCGACGTGGTCCAGCCGGTGACGACCGCCCAGGAAACCCTGGTGTTCGCCCTGCCCAGGGAGATCCGCTAGGAACAGCTAGGCGTCGTGCTCCCAGGATTCGGCCGGGAACCGGCCGTTCGAGCGGGATCGCGGACGGTACTGGCCCCGCGGCTCGGCCCTCGACTCGTCCACCGGTGCTGTCGCGCGGTAGCGGACCTGCGATATCGGGTGGTGCGTGGATTCGGCGCCGTTGGTGGCGCGGCGCCGCTTCGGTTCGCCGGCCGGCTCGTGGCGGCGGTCGTAGCGCTCATGGGTGTCGTAGCGGCCGTAACGCTCGGACGCCCCCGGCAGGTCATACCTGTCGTAGCCGTCGAAGCGGCTGCTGCGCGGCGCCGGCCGTTCGTAGGGGCTGCGACGGGGGCGGGGCTCCCTGGGCGGCAGCTGGCCGCGCGGGTCCGAGTCGGGCTCAGGGCGCGGGCGGCGCCGCGAGCGACGGGGAGGCTGCGCGGCGTCGTAATCGCGCGCCGGAGCCGCGCCCCGGCGGCTTGACCGCCGCGGCCGCTCGGCCGTCGCTCCCCGCTCGTCGTCGAGTGGCTGTCGGGCGTGCCGGGAACGGCCGCGGGTGGTGCGTGTCGTCGTTCGGGTGCCGCGCGCCGACCGCCGGCGGGCGGTCGAGGCGGTGGTTCCCGCGCGGCTCCGGCGCGCGCCGGAGGAGCGGGACTCGTCGGCGTCTTCGCCGTCGGCCCTGGGCCGCAGCAGCGCGTGCAGCCGGGCGGCGATGTCCTTGACAACGGAGTGCGCGGCCGGTGCCGAGGCGTCGGCGTCGTCGGCGTTGCCGGCCTTGTCGGCCGCGATCAGCCGGTGCGACATTCCGAAGTACCACCGGAGCAGCCCGATCAGCAGGACGCCGCCGGCGGTGCCCAGCATCAGCGGGAACCGCTCGATCAGCGGGTAGCCGCAGTTGATCAGCAGGTCTTTGAGGTGGCCGATCTTGCCCCCGTGGAACAGCCAGTAGGCGCCCGGCACCGCGCAGAACAGGATCAGCGGCGGCTGGATGACGGCGGTGAACAGGCCCTCTTGCCGCACGGCCAGCACCGCGGCCACACACCCGGCGATGTAGAAGCCGGCGAAGACGTGGGTCAGCTCCTTGTGGCCGGCGTCGATTCCGTAGCCGACGGCGGTCGCGGTGACGGCGATGAGCAGGGCCGTCCACCAGGGCACACCTGGGATGTTGGGGTGGACCGAGCGATGGGCGGTCTCCACCGCCGACCTTGCCCGCTGTGCTGACACACGTAGACCGTACCGGCAATGACCCCAAAGGCGCGTATATAGCGGGCCGTCGCGCGGGCGTGCCCTCTTTCCTCACCTTTTCTTCCACCGGTGAATCCGCGGCGGGTCGGCGCCGCCGCGGAGCCTAGACTTGGTTCCCTGTGAGCCTGAGCCTGGGAATCGTGGGTCTGCCCAATGTCGGCAAGTCGACGCTGTTCAACGCGCTGACCCGCAACAACGTGGTGGCGGCCAACTATCCGTTCGCGACCATCGAACCGAACGAGGGCGTCGTTGCGCTGCCCGATCCGCGGCTGGACAAGCTGGCGGAGATGTTCTCCTCCGAGCGCGTCGTGGCGGCGCCGGTCACCTTCGTCGACATCGCCGGTCTGGTCAAGGGAGCGTCGGAGGGGGCCGGGCTGGGCAACAAGTTCCTGGCCCACATCCGCGAGTGCGACGCCATCTGCCAGGTGGTGCGCGTGTTCGCCGACGACGACGTGACCCACGTCGCCGGGGCGGTAGATCCCAAGTCCGACATCGAGGTGGTCGAGACCGAGCTGATCCTGGCGGACCTGCAGACGCTCGAGCGCGCCGTGCCGAGGCTGGAGAAGGAAGCCCGTAACAACAAGGAGCGTAAGCCTCTCTACGAGGCGGCGCTGAGCGCCCAGCAGGTGCTCGACGGCGGCAAGACGCTGTTCGGCGCGGGTGTGGACGGTTCGGTGCTGCGCGAGCTCAACCTGTTGACCACCAAGCCGTTCCTCTACGTCTTCAACGCCGACGAGTCGGTGCTTACCGACGCCGCGCGCGTCGCCGAGTTGCGCGCGCTCGTCGCGCCCGCCGACGCGGTGTTCCTCGACGCGGCGATCGAGGCCGAGCTGAACGAACTCGACGACGAGTCGGCCGCCGAGCTGCTGGAGTCGATCGGGCAGACCGAGCGCGGCCTCGACGCGCTGGCCCGCGCCGGTTTCCACACGCTCAAGCTGCAGACCTTCCTGACCGCGGGGCCCAAGGAGGCCCGGGCGTGGGTGATCCACCAGGGCGACACCGCGCCCAAGGCCGCCGGGGTGATCCACACCGACTTCGAGAAGGGCTTCATCAAAGCCGAGATCGTCTCCTACGACGACCTGATGGCCGCCGGCTCGATGGCAGCGGCCAAGGCGGCCGGCAAGGTGCGCATGGAGGGCAAGGACTACGTGATGGCCGACGGCGACGTGGTCGAGTTCCGGTTCAACGTGTAGAGCGCGGGGTGCGGCTCAACGTCTTGGTGGTGACACCGGAAATCGTGGCAGCATGATATGCATCAATGATGCGCGTAGGGGTGTGCTGTGAGGACAACCGTCACAATCGACGATGATTTACTGGCCAAGGCTGCCGAGTTGACCGGCGTGCATGAAAACGTCGCGCTGCTGCGCCAAGGGTTGCAGACGCTGATCCGAGTGGAAAGCGCTCGCCGTCTTGCCGCGCTCGGCGGAACGGATCGCGAGGCGACGGCCGGTCCCCGGCGGCGTGGTGTGACTGAATGATCCTGGTCGACACCGCAGTGTGGATCGATCACCTCCACGCGGCGGAGTCGAGACTGGTCGAGTTGCTGGAGGCCGATGGAGTCGGCTGTCACCCGTTGGTCATCGAGGAAATCGCGCTCGGGTCGATCTCGCAGCGGGATGTGGTGCTCGACCTGCTCGCGAATCTGCGCCAGTTCCCGACTGTCCACCACTACGAAATCCTCCACTTCACTGATCGACGCGCGCTCTGGGGGCGTGGCCTGAGTGCAGTCGACGTTCATCTCATGGCGGCGGTCACCATGGTCGGAGGGGCGCGGCTCTGGACGAGAGACAGGCGGTTGAAGGCCGCGTCGGCCGATGTGGGCGTCGCGTTGTTCGATGCTTGACGTTATTCGGCGACGCGGCGTGATCGAGTTCCGGTTCACCGTGTAGCCGCCGGCAGACCGGGACGAACCGCGCGATCAAGCTAGAATTCTGTACATGGTGCGTCCTAGAAGCTGGATCAGGCTTGCGGGTGTAAGTCCCGTCCCGGTAGGCACCGGAGCGCCGGGTAGCAGGCCCCGGTTCGTCGTTGAGAGGCGGCGGGCTAAGCGGGGTGTCGAGAGCCTCTTTGGAGGGAGCAAGTGCGCGGGCCGTAGTGCCGCTAGGCGCGAGTCCTGCAGCCTCGTCAAATGTACAACGGAGGAGCCGAGCCGCTCATGTCACGGCGAAGGCCTATGTCCGTCGAGCCCCGGTCCGGGGTTAGCTCGGCGGGTCCTTCCGGGGTATGGGGAGCGGCACGTGCACACAGTCTGGTTCGGAAGGGGAGAGACCCGTCTGCCTGGCCTGCGTCAGGCAAAGACCAAGGGTATAAGCCGATGGTGAAATCCTTTGGAGGGCAGCGGGAGTCCGAGGGGGTCGTAGTACCGCTGATCGGCGTGAGAGACACGCCGGGAGGGAAGGGCCCCTGCTTTGATCACGCGCGCGAAGCGGGTAAGCATCAGGGCATGACCGAGGTGACTCGGTCCAATTACCCCGGCAAGCCATCGCTTGCTGTAGCCGACGACGAGCCGTTGGTGGCCTCGCCGGTGAAAGTGCAACAACTGCAACGGGTGCTATGGGCTGCGGCCAAGCAGTCTGAGGGTCGGCGTTTCCACGCTCTGTATGACCGTGTCTACAGGGGTGACGTCCTGTGGGAGGCGTGGGAGCGGGTGCGTAAGAACAAAGGTGCGGCCGGGGTGGATCGGATCACCGTGGCTGCGGTGGAGGACTACGGCGTGGACCGCATGTTGCGCGAGTTGCGTCGTGACCTTCGCGAGGGTGTGTATCTTCCCGCGCCAGCCAGGCGTGTGGAGATTCCGAAACCACGAGGTGGTAAGCGGCCGTTGGGGATTCCCACGGTGCGAGATCGGGTGGTCCAGGCGGCGGCCAAGATCGTGTTGGAACCGATTTTCGAGGCGGACTTTTTGTCGTGCTCGTTCGGGTTTCGGCCGAGGCGGTCGGCGGTGATGGCCAAGGAACGCTTGCGGACCGGGTTCATCGAGGGCCAGGTGTTTGTGGTCGAGTTCGATATCGCTAATTTCTTCGGCGAGATTGACCACGACCGGCTGCTCACGCAGGTGGGTAGGCGGGTCTCGGATCGGCGGGTGCTCAAACTGCTGCGGTTGTGGCTGCAAGCAGGAGTGATGGTCGAGGGGGTGACCCAGCGGACGGTCGCGGGCACCCCGCAGGGCGGGGTGATCTCGCCGCTGTTGGCCAATATCTTTCTGCATGTGCTCGACACCGAACTCGCTGCCCGTGGGGTGGGTGAGTTGGTGCGTTACGCCGATGACGGTGTGGTGTTGTGCCGCACGGCGGAACAGGCCGAGCATGCTTTGGCGGCGGTGGGAGAGATCCTGGCGTCGTTGGGGTTGCGGCTGCATCCGGAGAAGACGAAGGTGGTCGATCTGCGGGCAGGGCGTGAGGGCCTGGACTTTCTGGGCTGTCATTTCCGCGCCCGCATGTCGGGACGGTTGTGGGAGCAGAAGCGGGTCATCCGCTACTACTTGCACCGCTGGCCCAGTCAAACGGCTATGGCCCGGTTACGGGCCAAGGTGCGCGACCGCACCGGCCGCAACCGGGTCGGTCTCGATATCCGTGACGTGATCGCGGAGTTGACGCTGATTCTGCGCGGCTGGGGCAACTACTTTCGTACCGGCAATGCCGCCGTTAAGTTCCGCCAGATCGACCGGTACGTGTGTTGGCGGTTGTTTCGCTTGATGGTTAGAAAGCGGGGCCGCAATCTGCGTGCTGGACAAGCTGAGCAGTGGACCGAAGAGTGGTTTAACGGGCACGGCCTGCACCGGCTTCGTGGCACCATCCGTTACCCGAAAGCTGCGTAACCATGTCTAGAAGATCATCGGTAAGCCGTGTGCGGGAAAACCGCACGCACGGATTGAAAGGGGGAAGGGGAAACGGGCTCAACGAGCACCGCGCCCCCGACTACCAATGACAACGCTGCCGCTCGCCGAGGTACGGGCAAACCTGTCCAGGCTCGTCGAGGAAGCGGTGCGCACGCACCAGCGGATCGAGGTGACTCGACAGGGACGCCGGGCCGCGGTGATCCTCAGTGCGGATGACTTCGACTCGATCATGGAGACCTTGGCGATCCTCAGCGATCAGGAACTCATGCGCGATGTCCGGGAGGCCGAAGCCGAGGCTGAAAACGGTGACATCTTCTCGCTCGAGGAGGTAACAGCGGAGATGCGCGCCGCTGGTCGGCTGCCGCGGTGAGCTACCGCATCGAATTGACGAAGACCGCGAAAAGGGCGCTGCTCGAGTTGTTGCCCGAAGCGGTCGCCGTCGCCTGCTGGGAGTTCATCAGAGGCCCGCTGGCCGAGAATCCCCATCAGGTGGGTAAGCCGCTTCGCGACCGGCTGGAGGGCCGGTTCTCGGCGCGGCGAGGCGAATTTCGGTTGCTCTACCAGGTTTTCGACGACAGAGTCGTCGTCCGGGTGATCCACATCGCGCATCGCCGCGACGTCTACCGATGACGCGACGTGGTCGAGTTCCGGTTCACGTGTAGAGCGGGCGCGTCCAGCGTGGGGGACGTTCGTGCGCGGGGCCGGCAGTCGTCGGGGAGTGCTGAGCGCTCACGCCGATTCGACTTTCGGTTCCGGGGGCGCCGACGGAGCCGGGCTGGGGGCGTTGGGGCCCCTCTTGGGGAGGGCGGGGACGGCGAGGGAGCCGTACTGGGGGCAATAGGCCTGGATCGCGGCCCCCGTGAAGTAGGCGGCGTTGAGCGCTGGCCAGTGGGTGGCGTCGGTGACCTTGGTGACCAGGTCCGCGTTGCTGGTGTCGGGGTTGCTGCCGAGGGTGGCGCAGACGACGGACTTGGCGACCTGGATGGCTTTCTCGGGTGCGCCGTAATTCATGCCGGAGGTGTTGAGGTTGGCGATGAATGCGTCGTCGGTGGCGTCCGCACGGGCCGGCGCGGCGAATCCGAGGGAAACGACCAGCAACGCGATGGCTCGTACCACCATGACACCCTCCTCGAGTCGAATTCCGCGGCGTCCGGTGGCTGGCACTGGGGAGTAACGACGTGATCTCCGAAGATTTTAGCTGCCACCGCGCGCGCCCGGCGGCGAGTTTCGCGTGATCGAGAAGGAGTCCCGTTGTCGGAGGGTCTGCCTAGCATCGTCGCCCGAGCGCTGCAGGAGGCGGCGCGCCGAGTTCCCGCAGGAGGCCGCATGAAATTCGTTTCGACCCGCATCATCACCGCCGACGTGCAGCGGCTCGTCGCCTTCTACGAGATGGTCACCGAAACCGCCGCCGTTTGGGCAAACGAACTGTTCGCCGAGGTTCCGACGCCGGTCGGCACGTTGGCCATCGGAAGCGACAGGACCGTACCCATGTTCGGGGCCGGATCGGCCCAACCGGCCGCCAACCGAAGCGTGATCATCGAGTTCATCGTCGAGGATGTGGACGCCGAGTGGGAGCGGCTGCGTGGGCATGTCGGTGGGGCCGTGACCGAGCCGACGACGATGCCGTGGGGCAACCGGGCTTTGCTGTTCCGCGACCCGGACGGAAACCTGGTCAACCTGTTCGCCCCGGTGACGGACGAGGCTCGCGTCAAGTTCGGCGCGTGAGCACCCGGCACCCCTAGGGGTGAGTCACCAGGTACGTCTCGTTGCCCAGTCCTGCGGTGAGTTCGTCGACCTTGAAGGGCCGGTCGAGCCGTGCGTGCAAAGCCTTCGGATCGACCAGCAGGCTGATTTCAGCGGTTTGGCGGGCGAACAGTCGCCCGATGAACGGGTAGATCCGACGCATCAATGCCCGCTCCGCGGAGCTGCAACGTGATGCGCAGTAACCGACGTGGCCGATCTCGTCGGTGAGGATCTCGCTGTAGAGCAGTTCGATGCGCGCGGCGACAGCGGGTTCGTCGGCGAACAATTCGGCGCCGACGCGGCGCAGTTCGTCGAACATGACGCAGCCGGCCATCTCGGCGGCTCCGACGAACGTGAAGTTGAGCCGGTCGGGCATGAACACGGCCGCCTTGACGAACTGTCGCATCACGAAAGGCGGGGGGACAACCTGGAACGTCAGGTCGAACACGTCCAGGACGTATGCCAGCAGCCGGGTGTGATAATGCTCTTCCAGTTCGAGATAGACGTTCTCGGGCGGCAGGTTCTCGTCACTGTTGCGGCCGTAGGTCTCGCCGAGTCCCACGCCGAAGCGTTCGGCCTGATTGAGTTTGGCAGTGGCCAGCAGGAACAGCATTTTCCTGTCCAGGCCGGGTTCGGGCCGGCGGCGGCGCAGGTTGCGAAGAAAGGTCTGCCGGTCAGCGGGGTGGGCCGAGCGGACGGGGTTCGCTTCGATGTCGTCGAAGAATTGCTCTCGATTCGCCAGGCGCCTGTTGAGGAGGTCGGCGTCGCCGTCACGCCGGGCCAGGAATTCCCGGTAGCCCTGAATGCCCGTGCCGTTCATCGCTTCTCCATTCCTTTGACGATCGTTGTCACGTAACGGCTCAACGGCGCGGCGTCGTGCGCTCCGGTGGACAGCAGCGCGAACAGGCCGGTGAGGAAGAACGTGGCGAGTTCCCCGGCGTCGGCGGCCGGTGCGACTTGTCCGGCGTCTTGCGCGTGCCGGATCGCGCGCACCAGGAACTGTGCGAGCGGGTGCTGTTCCATTTCGTCTTCGAGCGGACGCGTCGAGGAGAAATGCAGTCCCAGCATGTCGCTGAAGACGACCGCGCCCAGCCGTTCTCGGGCCTCGAGCACGTGCCGCACCAGTTGCGAAAGCACCGACGCCAGATCGCCCTCGGCGCGGTCGAGTTCGCCGGCGATGCGGGTCTCCTCGTCGCGTTCGATCTCGATGAGGACGTGCTCTTTCGTCGGGAAGTGGAAGTAGAACGTCCCCCGCACGACACCGGCCGCGGCGGCGATGGCGCTGACGTCGGCGCCGCCCAGTCCGCGCCGCGCGATCTCGGCCAGCGCGGCGTGCAGCAGGCGGGCTCGCGTCTCGAGCCGTCGGGCTTCCCGCACGCCGCGGCTCGGCGATTCGGCGACGGCGGACGGTCGTGGCGACCCCATGAAGGCACATTACGACCGTCGTTGACGGACGTCAATGACGGCCGTCAATGAATGCGATTAGGCGTGGTGGCCGCCGTCGACAAGAACTTCAACGACGCTCGCAAGCTCGCGCCGATCGGCTGCTGGCTCTCGGCAGTCTGCGGGTGCACTACCCGGCCGACCGCCCGGCGGATGCCGGGTGGCCCTCGAGCCGGAAGAAGTCGCCGACCCGACCGGCGCGGTAGCGCAGCGGTGACCCGACGAACTCGCCCAGCACCGCCTCGCTACCGAGAGCCAGCGCCGTCGTCGCCGCCCCCACCAGTTGCGCCTGAGCAACTCGAGGGCAAATCCGCAGAGGTCTTGACTCGTCGACGCTGCAACCATGTGGCAACTCCCGGGGGAGGGGTGAATCGGCGGGAAATGCAAGTTTGTCAGCCGCGATTTGCTGAATGTGAGACGAAAGCCATTATCCACCACGCGAATGACCTGCGCCACAAATTTTGGCGCGCAATGAATGTAATTGCTAGCGTGCCTGCCCATGGTAGTTCTTGCCACGTTGATATCTCTTGTCAATCAGGTTTCCGGGACACCCTATATTTCAGGTGGGGATTCTCCGGCGGGTACCGACTGTTCCGGGTTGGCATCCTGGATCGCGAATGCGGCAGCCGATCGGCCGGTCTTCGGGAATCGCTTCGACACCGGTAACGAGGAAGCCGCATTGTTGGCGCGCGGATTTCACTATGGGACTGCCCCCGACGCCGTGGTGATCGGCTGGAACAGTGGCCACACCGCCGTGACGCTGCCCGACGGCACCGCGGTGTCCAGTGGTGAGCGCGGTGGGGTGCATGTAGGTGGCCAGGGCGCTTACCAGTCCGGATTCACCCATCACATGTTTTTGCCCATTCCTCCGGACGACGCGGGGACGCCGCCCCCGCCGCCCGACGCACCGGCCGTTCCGGTCGATGACGCGGCTCCGGATATGGTCGCTCCACCGCCTGAGGAATCACCGCCACCCGGACCCTGAATTTCGAATTCATAAGCGCGTATCAATGGCCGTGATTTCAGGATCCTGCGGACGATTGACACCGTGCCAGGGAATACGGACAGCCGACTGCGCAACGCCAATGCTTCGATATGCTCACGTTCCGGTCAAGTTTAGAAAACAATTTGCTATTCCGGCCACACCCGAATATCGATTGATGCGCGGGCGTGCCGCCTGGCCGAGGGCTGCGCGACGACGCTGCCGACAGCATGCAGGTCGCCGGGTGGGCTGTGCCCGTCGCCAGCACCACAAGTGCCAGCAGTGCGCGGCCGGCCGACTCGGTGCGCGCAGGAGGCCGGTTGGCTTTCCTAGTCAGTGGTGACGGCTCGGCCGAGGCTGACCGCGATCTCGTCGCCGAGTCGATAGCCGGCTGCCAACGGCAGGGTGTCACCGCTCCAAAACGAGCCCGGATCAAACCAATTCGCCTTCTTGTCCGTGACGAGCAGACCCATTTCCTCGTAGGTGATCGCCACCGTCTCCGCGCAGTAGGCGGTCTCCAGGCCGACGTGTTGGCGCGCTTTGCGTCGTTGCGTTGACTCTCGAACCTTGCGGTCCGCCCACGGGATCCCCCGCACCCAGTCGGCGGCGGTCGGGAGCCGCCCCCGCAACCACCGGCCGGTCAGCCGGGCGGTCGTCGGGAATGCGGTGCCGTCCATTCGCGCGATGACGCGCAGCAGTTTGTCCTCCTGCTCGCGGCTGGCGTATGGCGTGAGCTGACGCAGCCAACAGCGTTGGCGGTAGCGCTGTGTCCACTGCTCGACGGCCTGTTTCAGGTCATTGAGCTGAACGCCGCGGTGGTTGGTGCCCGTCCACATGTCGACCAGCCTGTCGCCAAGTTCGGCATGCCAGATCAGGGGCGGTAGGTCGTCGATGGCGACAGTCATGCCGACGTGGTTGACCGGGCTGTTGGTCAGGGTCTGGATCGCCCGGTCGGGTCGTGAACCGCCGCGGAACAACCAGATGTCGCCGGTCCGGGTTTCATGGAGTGCCCAATCCAGTGTCAGCATGGTCGCGTTATCCCGTTCGTGGCCGAAACCGCCGGACAGATCACCGATGCCCCCGGTCCACGGGCAGATTGCAGGCATTGTGTGCCGATGACGGCGATCTTCTCGCGCGAGGTGTGTCCATTGGCTCTCGGGGCCGATGCCGTTGCCGTGTCTGGTGGTCGATGGGCAAACAAGTTAACCACGACCGGCGATAGCCTGGGCGCATGCGCAGCGTCTGGAAGTGGGTCGGGTTGGCTGGTGCCGCCGGCGTGGTCGCCGGGGGAGCGCTGGTCGCGCGCGATCAACGCAGGCGACGCGCCTACACCGCCGACGAGGTGCGGGCGCGTCTGCACCAGCGACTGGCCGAATCCGAGGCGGAGGGTGGTCAATCCGAGACGTCCGCTTGTACGGCGAACAGGCGGAAAGTCCCCGAAAATCCCTTCAATTCGACGTCGCGGCCGTCGTCGAACCCGATGCCCTGACAGTCGGGGCGGCCGTCGACGGCGTCGCGCACCTTTTCGCTGACCAGGATCTCCCCGCCGACGGCCTGGGCCGCGACTCGCGCCGCCATGGCGACGTTGCGCCCGAACAGGTCGTCACCGCGACGCACGGAGCGTCCCATGTGGATGCCGATCCGAACGCGAATCGCATCGTGGTGCTTGCGTTTTGACGCTGTGCACAACGCGCGTTGCACGTCGACGCCACACCGCACCGCGTTTTCGGGGCGCGAGAAGGCGATCATGAACCCGTCGCCCTGGCTCTTGACCACATGCCCGGAGTGCCGTCGCACGAGGCCTGAGACGAGTTTGTCGTGCGCGCTGATGAGCTTGACCCACGCCCGGTCGCCGATGCGCTCGTTGAGCGCGGTGGATTCCTCGATGTCGGAGAACAGGATCACCACCCGGCCGTCCGGGGTGACGCGCGCCAGGTCGGGCCGCTCGACCTCGGCCCAATCGGCGAGGTCCTCGATCGAGCTGCGCAGTGCGCCGCCGAAGCCCTCCTTGTTGATCAGGTTTGCGGTTTGCCACACGGTCTTGACGGCCTCGCGGCCGCTCGACAGCAGCCAACCTCGCGTATCGGTTCGGTCCCGCAGTTCCTCGATCTCGCGGCGACTTCGGTACAGCAGCCGCCCCAGGACGACCAGCGCAACGGCTTCGGCTACGGCAAATCCGGCCAGCACGCAGGCGGCGATGGGCAGCACGTTAGCCACATCAGCATCCTCCCAAAAGCCGTCGCGGCTCCGGTTTGTCGGGTCCCGGCATAGTGTCTAGTGTTGATCCCGGCCGTCGTGGGTAATGCTTGTCAAGTAAGCCGCGCAGGTGACTTTCGGGAGGTGCGGCTTGGCCGACGGTGACGATATCCCCTCTGACCTGCTCGTCATTTTCGGAATCACCGGGGATCTGGCCCGCAAGATGACGTTTCGGGCGTTGTACCGGATCGAGCGCCGAAACCTGCTCGACTGCCCGATCATCGGTGTGGCCAGCGACGATATCTCGGTGGACCAGTTGGTCGAGCGGGCGCGGGACGCCATCAAGGCGTCCGGCGAGGATTTCGACGCGGGGGTGTTCGACCGCCTGGCGGGCCGGTTCTCCTACCTGCACGGCGACGTCGTCGACGGGAAGCTCTACACGCGGCTGGCCGATCAGATCGGCGCGGACCGCCGTGTGCTCTTCTACCTGGAGATGCCGCCGGCGTTGTTCGCGCCGATCGTCGAGAACCTCGCCAAGGTGAACCTCCTGGAGAACGCTCGCGTCGCCGTGGAGAAGCCGTTCGGTCACGATCTGGCCTCCGCGCGCGACCTCAACGCCCGGCTGCGTGCGGTGCTCGACGAGGACCAGATCCTGCGGGTCGACCACTTCCTGGGCAAGCAACCCGTCGAGGAGCTGCAGTACCTGCGCTTTGCCAACAAGAGTCTGGCCAAGCTGTGGGACCGCGAGAGCATCTCGGAGATCCACGTCACTATGGCCGAGGACTTCGGCGTCGCGGACCGCGGCAAGTTCTACGACGCGGTGGGCGCGCTGCGCGACGTGGTCCAAAACCATCTGCTGCAGGTGCTCGCGCTGGTCGCCATGGGGCCCCCGGTCGGGCCCTCCGCCGACGACCTCAACGACAAGAAGGCGGAGGTGTTTCGCGCCATGCCGGCCCTGGACCCGCAACTTTGCGTGCGGGGCCAGTACCGGGGTTACACCGACGTACCCGGAGTGGCCAAGAATTCGCGCACCGAGACCTACATCGCGCTGCGCACCGAGATCGACAACTGGCGCTGGGCCGGGGTGCCCATCTTCTTGCGTGCCGGTAAGGCGCTGCCGGAAAGGGTCACCGAGGTGCGGATGTTCTTGCACCACGTGCCCGGTTACTCCTTCCTTCCCAACCGCCGGCCGCCGGCTCCCAACCAGATCGTGCTGCGTATCGACCCCGACCCGGGGCTGCGGCTGCAGCTGTCCGCACAGGTTGGCAGCTCGTGGCAGGACGTTCACCTGGACTCGTCGTTCGCCGTGGACCTCGGTGAGGCCGTGCGCCCCTACGAGCGTTTGCTGTATGCCGGGTTGACTGGCGACCGCGAGCTTTTCGCCAGGGAAGACGCGATCGAAGAAACGTGGCGCATCGTGCAGCCGCTACTCGACAAGCCGGGCCGGATCCACCTCTACGACCAGGGTTCCTGGGGGCCCGAGGCCGCACACACGCTGCTTCGCGGTCACCGTAATTGGCAATCGCCGTGGCTTCCTCGCGGCGCGAACGCGGCACAGTAAGGAGACAGCAGCAATGCAGCTGGGGATGATCGGACTGGGCCGCATGGGCGCCAACATCGTGCGCCGCCTCGTCGCCGACGGCCACGAATGCGTGGTCTACGACCACAACGCCGACGCGGTCAAAGCCATGGCCGGTGAGGACAACACGACCGGGGTGTCCTCGGTCAAAGAGCTCGCCGAGAAGCTGAGCGCCCCGCGTGTCGTCTGGGTGATGGTGCCGGCCGGAACCATCACCACCGGAGTCATCGAGGAGCTGGCCAAGACGCTGGACTCCGGCGACATCGTGATCGACGGCGGCAACTCCTACTACCGGGACGACATCCGCCACGCGAAAACCTTGTCCGAGAGCGGAATTCGGCTGCTCGACTGCGGGACCAGCGGCGGCGTGTGGGGCCGCGAGCGCGGCTACTGCCTGATGATCGGCGGGGACCGGGAGGCGTTCGACCACGCCGAGCCGATCTTCGCCACCGTGGCTCCCGGGGTCGGGGCGGCGGAACGCACACCGGGCCGTGACGGCGAGATTGCGCAATCGGAGAGGGGTTACCTGCATTGCGGGCCGTCCGGGGCCGGACACTTCGTCAAGATGGTGCACAACGGCATCGAGTACGGGATGATGGCCTCGCTGGCCGAGGGGCTTAACGTCCTGCGCAACGCCGACATCGGCAAGCACGTGCAGCAGGGTGACGCCGAAACCGCGCCGCTGTCGAATCCCGAGTTCTACCAATATGACTTGGACATCGCCGAGGTCGCCGAGGTCTGGCGCCGCGGCAGCGTCATCGGGTCCTGGTTGCTGGACCTGACCGCGATCGCGCTGCACGAGTCGCCGAGCCTCGAGGAGTTCTCCGGGCGCGTCTCCGATTCGGGGGAAGGCCGGTGGACCTCGATCGCGGCGATCGACGAAGGCGTTCCGACACCGGTGCTCACGACCGCGCTGCAGTCCCGTTTCGCCTCACGTCACCTCGACGACTTCGCCAACAAGGCCCTGTCGGCGATGCGCAAGCAGTTCGGCGGACACGCGGAAAAACCCGCTAACTGAGCGGTCGCCGCCGGACGAACGTCACCACGGCCTCGCTGAACGCGTCATTGTCGTCGCCGGCGGCGGTGTGCCCCGCGTTGGACAGTTCGACGAATTCCGCCTGCGGCACCGTCGTCAGGAAGTGTTGGACGCCTTCGGGACTGACGACGTCGGACAGTTTCCCGCGAATCAACAGAATCGGAATCGTCAGGTTCGTCGCGGCGTGCTCGAATTTCTCGGTGCGCAGTTCGGGGTCGTCACCGGGCTTGGTCATGAACGCGGGGTCCCAGTGCCAATACCAGCGACCGTCGCGCAGGCGCAGGTTTTTCTTCAGACCCTCCGGGTTGCGCGGTTTGGTGCGGTAGGGCAGGTATTCGGCGACGGCATCGGCCGCCTGATCCAGCGTGTCGAACCCGTCGAGGTTGCCCATCATGAAGTCGCGGATGCGGGCGCTTCCACCCTTCTCGAATCGGGGTACCACGTCGACCAGAACCAGTTGGGTGACCCGGTCGGGGCCGGCGCGGTGAGCGGCGAGAATCCCCGTCAACCCACCCATGCTGGCCCCGATGATCGTCACCGGGCGGCCGATCGCGTCGAGGACGTGCATGACGTCGGCGGTCAACGTCTCGACCGCATAATCGGCTTCGGGGGCGCGATCGCTGTCACCGTGGCCACGGGCGTCGAGGGCGACGACGTGGAATCCGCCGTCGGCCAGAACCTGGCCGGTGTTCTTCCAGGAGAACCGATTCTGGCCACCGCCGTGCAGCATGAGGATGGTCGGGTGATCGGACGCGGCGGCGCCGCGGTTCCATTCGTCGGCGACCAGGCTGATCCCGTCGACACCGGAAAACTCGACGGTCTGGGGGTTGCTGCTCGCGGCGTTCATGCCCTGACGTTACCCAGGCGGCTTGAGCAGCCCGAGCAGGGGCCACGGCAAAAGCCGGCGCGGCCACGTGCATTCTGACCGCGCCGGTCGAGTGTGACGCGAGGTGCTCGCTTTGGGCCGGTTTGAGCGTTGCGGTGCAACGCTATTGGTGGACGCGCCTGGGCTGCGGCCATCTGGCGTGGGTTCCGGGCTTGGCCGGCGGGCGTCCCGTTGGTGTCGTTCCTGTTCAGCGCCGAGAACAAGACGAGACCGACCATTATCGGGACCGGTGGCGGCAAGCGGAGGCAGGCGGACAAACAACCGCGGCAGTCTCTGCCGCGGTTGGCCTTTGGCGGGAAAGGGTGGAGGCCGGTGCGCTTCGGACGCACACGGGCTAGGTTGGTCCGTGCGGATACGCCGAACAGGGAGTGAACATGGCGGACGAGGCTGAGGGAGTGCGCGAGCGGGCCACGCGAATCGCCGGCGAGGGTCGGGTGACGGCCCGAGCCGACAGGGCGGCCCGCGATGACTGAACCGGGCTGGATCGACGTACCGGGCCCCGGTGCCGACCTCAAGGCGCTGACCTGGGGCCCGCCCGACGCCCCCATCGCGCTGTGCCTGCACGGCTTCCCCGACACCCCCTACGGCTGGCGCAAAATCGCTCCCCGGCTGGCCAGCTCGGGCTGGCGTGTCGTCGCGCCGTTCATGCGGGGGTACGCGCCCTCCTCGCTCCCCGCCGACGGCAGCTTCCACATCGGTGCGCTGATGGACGACGCGCTGCGCGTGCGTTCGGCGGCGGGCGGTACCGATCGCGACGTGGTGATCGGCCACGACTGGGGCGCCATCGCCGCCACCGGACTGGCCGCGATGCCCGACAGCCCGTTCACCAAGGCCGTGATCATGTCGGTCCCGCCCTCGGCGGCGCTGCGCCGCCCGGGCGGGGTGGCCGAGCGGGGCCGGCTGGCTCGCCAGCTGCCGCGTCAGCTGTTGCGCAGCTGGTACATCTTCTATTTTCAGTTGCCTTGGCTGCCCGAGCGTTCCGCCTCCTGGGTGTTGCCGTTGCTGTGGCGGCGATGGTCGCCCGGCTACAACCCCAACGAGGACCTGCGCCACGTCGACGCCGCGATCGGTACACCGGAGAGCTGGCGCGCGGCGCTGGGGACGTACCGGGCCACGATCCGCAACACCGCGCCGCCGGCCCGGTATGCCGAGTTGCACCGGCTGTGGACCGAGGCGCCCGTGCTGCCCTGCCTGTACCTGCATGGCCGCGACGACGGGTGCATGACACCGGCTTTCACCCAGTGGGTGGAGAAGGCGCTGCCCCCCGGCAGCGAGGTCGACATCGTCGAACACGCCGGACATTTCCTGCAGCTCGAACAGCCGGAGAAGGTTGCCGGCCTGGTGCTCGGGTTTATCGGCTCGCCCGGCTGAGCCGATGCCGTCCCAGCGGATGACGGCCGTGGATGCGCAGTGCTACTGGATGTCGGCCAAGATCCCGAACGACCAGTTCCTGCTGTATGCGTTCGACGGCGAGCCCGCGGACCTGGTGCACGCCGTCGAACGGGTGTGCCGACGGGCGCGCGCCTGCCCGGACTTGGCGACGCGGATCCAGGACCGGAATCCGCTGACTTATCCGCGGTGGGTGCCGGCGGCCGTGGACGCACGTTGGGTGGTCCGCCACGACCTGCCCGACGGCTGCTGGGCCGATTGTCTGGCGGCCGTTGCCGGACTCGCCGATGCCCAGCTGGACGTTCGTCTGATGCCCTGGCGGCTGCACGTGTTCACGCCGGTCTTCGGCATCCCCGGTGTCGCCGGCACGGGAACGGTCGCGGTATTGCAGGTCGCGCACGCGTTGGCCGACGGCGCCCGCGCCGCGGCGATGGCGGCCTGGCTTTTCGGCCGGGACGTTCCGGTGCCCGGGGTGGCGCGGCCCGCGGCGGCCTGCTTTCCCTGGCGGGTCGTCGACGCGGCCCGCACCCATCGGCGGTTGCTCCGCGATACCCGCGCCGGGCTCCTCGCACCCGGGGCCGGTCCGCGCCCGTTGCAGCGCACCAACGCCTATCGGGGTGGCGCCCGCTCGGTGCGCACGTTGGTGCGACACCGCTCGCAACTGCCCGGTCCCACGGTAACGGTCGGCGTGCTGGGGGCGGTGTCCACGGCGTTGTCCGATCTCCTCGGCGGCACGGCCGATTCGCTGGGGGCCGAAGTGCCTATGACCAAAGCGGGTGCCCCACAAGCACACAACCACTTCGGCAACGTCGTCGTGGGTCTGTACCCGAACCTGGGCCGCGATGCCCGCGCCGAACGGATCGCGTCCGACCTGGCCAACGGCCGGCGTCGCCTCGCCCACTCGGCCGCCCGCAGCGCCGACCGGGCGATCGCCGCGCTGCCCCCGCCGCTGCTGCGGTGGGGCGTGGCGCAGTTCGACCCCGGCGTGCGACCTTCGCAGGTGGCCGGCAACACAGTCGTCTCCAGCGTGCATCGCGGGGCTGCCGACCTGAGTTTCGGGGGCGCCAGGGTGGTGCTGACGGCCGGCTATCCCGCGTTGTCGCCCGCGATGGGCCTGACCCACGGAGTGCACGGCATCGGCGACACCATCGCGATCAGCGTGCATGCGGCGGAGTCGGCCGTCGAGGACATCGACGCCTACGTGCGACTGCTCGACGCGGCGCTGTAGCAGTTCGCCCGATGTTTCGGAAGCAGCTATTGGGCGTAGCCGGCGCGTGCCTCGCCTTCGCGGGTGAGGCCGGCAGCGAGGATCAATTCCTCGTGCAATTCGAACCACACGGTGTGGTATGAGTCGATGAGCGGCTGTGTCAGCCAGGTGGTCTGTCCCGACTGCACCTTGGCCAACGCCGCGGCCAGTTTGTCCGAATAGGCGGCGAGCCGGGGGACTTCGGCTGCGACGGCCGTGGCAATCGGCATCACTCGCTCGTGCACATCGGCGAGCCGAGCCAAGACCGCGGAGTCGTATTCCCCATCATCGTGGGCGTTCGGCTCACCGTTTCTGAGCTGCCAGTCCGTCACCAGAGCTTTGAAATCGGCATTGACACTGCGGAAATCGTGGTAGGCGGCCTCGACGGCAGCGTGGTTTGCTTTCCGTCGTTCCGCTGCGAGCAGCTCGCCGAGTCGGGTGCGCCCGTCCGGCAAAAGCTGAAGAGCCTTGCCCTCGGCGAGGTAGCCCGCTCTCGTTGCCACCCCGACCGCCTCGGCCACCGCGGCTGGGTCTTCGTTGATGGTGGCAGCGATCTCGGCTGCGCCGAGTCTGCCCTTGAGGCGAACTGCCTGGAGCACTTTCAGCTCGATCATCATCGAATCCTTCCGCCGATCCGTCGATCGCCACCGGGAGGAGAGTCCTCGGTCACAGGGCCGATCGTCGTGACCGACGCTAATTGCTTCAGATGCATTGCAAGCACCGATCATAGTCAGGACCGTTGCCGGACCAGGCTTGTCGCCTCGCTGACCGGCGGAGGAGGCGATAGGCGTATCTCGTCGGCCAGTCAAATCCGCTGCTGGAATGCCACGTTGGTTCATGGATGGGATGCGGTTAGCAGCGGTCCGGTCTCGTCGGTACCCGGATATGCATGACGACGTTGTGATGGCCGCGTACGATCCCGCAACCGGCGCTATGTCGGGCCGGACGGCACGGTATCGAAAGACCTATCTGGTCGGGCGATCGAGCAGGGAGCAGACATGGCAGCAGATGCTGACGCCCCCATGGCGAAACAAGCGGCACCGAATCCGGGGGCATTTCGGCGGAGCCCGAGCCGTCAGAGCCTGTGGCGTCGTCGTCCGCCCCGGGGAGCCGGTCCCTCATCGCCCCGCGATTTCGCGCGCCTGCAGACGCGCGGCGATCAGCATGGTGACCAGCGGATGCGGCGAGACAACGTCGGTCAGGCCCGCGTCCAAAGCGGCGTGGACGCCTGCTTCGGTGTTGTCGTCGATCGCCGGGTGATCCCCGGCAGCGTGCGCGACCAGCGGGCTGTGCCGGCGTGCGATCGTTGCGAGCTCAGCCAGGTCAGGGGTGTTGTCCTCGGACCACGCCGTCAGTTCGAGGGTGCCCTCGCGGACTTCGCCCTCGGCGCCGTCGATCGTGATCTGCTTGCCGGCCAGAGCCCGGGTGATTCCGGTCCCGCACCCGACGACCGAGGGCCGATGCAGTTCGCGCGACACCACAGCCGCGTGACTGGTCGCGCCGCCCGTTTCGGTGACGATGCCCCGCGCCGCCATCATGCCGCGAATGTCGTCGGGACTGGTGCAGGGGCGCACCAGGATCACGTCCTTGCCGGCCTCGGCCGCGTCGATCGCCTCGTCGACGTCTTCGTAGGCCGTGCCAGACGCAACTCCGGGGCAGGCGGGCAGGCCCTTAGCCAGAAGCGGTGCAGCCAAACGGGTCTCGGGTTGTAGCGAGGGCCGCAACAGCGTCTCGAGCTGCGCAGGGTCGATGCGGCGCAGCGTTTCTAGATCGTCGATCAAGCCCTCGGTGCGCAGCGCCAACGCCAAGCGCACCGCGGCCTGCGCCGACCGCATGGCCACCCGGGTCTGCAACAGCCACAGCTTGCCCTGTTCGACGGTGAACTCGATGTCCTGCACATCGGCGGCGATGCGCTCGAGCGTGCCGGCGGCTCTGAGTAATTCTTCGTAGATCGCCGGTTGCTCGTCGCGCAGCGCGGTCACCGGCTGCACGTCGAAGGTGCCGGAGACGACGTCCTCGCCCTGACCGTTAGGCAGCCATTCGCCGAATGGTTCGCCTGCGCCGGTCAGCGGGTTTCGCGAGAACAACACTCCGCTACCCGATTTCGGATCGACGTTGCCGAAGACCATGGCTTGCACTACCACGGCCGTGCCACCGACCTCACTGAACCCGCGGTGCTTTCGGTAGGCGACGGCGCGGGGTACATTCCAGGATCTGAAGACCGCACCGATGGCGCCGTCCAACTGGGCGAAGGGGTCGTCAGGTACCTCGCTGTCGGCGCCAGCGAGGACGATGCGCCGATACATGTGGCGGAAGCGCCGGCGGGTGTCGACGGCGAACTCGGGGCTATGCAGCTCGGCGAGGGCCGACTCGACGGCGTCGTCGATGCCCAGGTCGAGCACGGTGTCCAACATGCCGGGCATGGACAGGGCTGCGCCGCTGCGGACGCTCACCAACAACGGCCGCGGGCCGGCCCCGAAGGTCCGCGAGGTCTCCGCTTCCAGCCGGCACAGCTGGGCGCGTACGTCGTCGCGAATGGCGTCGGCGGTCGAGTCGGGTTCGTCGAAGTAGCGCGCACACACCTCTGTGGTGATGCAGAACGCCGGGGGCACGGGTAGGCCCTCGCGCCGCATGACGTTGATGCCGTAGCCCTTGTCGCCGAGGATATCTCGCGGCAGGGCTGCCGTGCCGTCGAGGGAGACGACGGGCGGATGCTCAAACGGCGTAGCACCGTCCATTCCTGCCCACTCCTTCCGGCCGACCACAAGTCGTCCGCTTATCGTTTCACGAGTCCGATGTCGGAGGTGGCAACGTGCGAATGGCCGCGGGGAGCGCCTCGTCAAGACGGCGGGGTTTCAGCACGGTGTGTCGCCGCCCATGCGGTCGTCGCCGAATCGCCCGGCTCAATCTCCCGGCGCTCCTGTCAACCGAGCGACCAAATGCTCTAGGTTTGCACCTATGACTCCCTACTACGTCGGCTTACTGATCCTGCGGCTGGTGTTGGGCGTGACAATGGCCGCGCACGGCTACAACAAGTTCTTCGGCGGTGGCCGCATCCCCGGCACCGCGCGCTGGTTCGAAAGCATCGGCATGAAGCCCGGTAAGTTCCACGCCACCGTGGCCGCGACCACCGAGATGGCCGCCGGGTTGGGCCTGGCCGCGGGGCTGTTGACGCCGATTCCCGCGGCGGGCTTCGTGTCGCTGATGTTCGTCGCTGCCTGGACCGTACACCGCGCCAACGGCTTCTTCATCGTCAAGGAGGGCTGGGAGTACAACCTGGTCCTGGCCGTCAGCGCGGTCGCGGTCGCCACGCTGGGGGCGGGCAGGCTGAGCCTGGACTGGCTGATCTTCGGCAAGAACTGGTTCGACGGTTGGCAGGGCCTGCTGATCTCCGTGGTGCTCGGCCTGGCCGGAGCGTTCGGTCAGTTGCTGATCTTCTACCGCCCGCCGGCGAAACAGGCGGGCTGACGGCTCGCCGTCCCGCAAGCTTTCCGGCCACTCGCGGCCGCGCGCTAGCGCAGCACCGCGGATAGGCCTAACGTTGCTGGTTATGGCCGCTTTGCGGCAGACCTGCTGGTTGTGCGGCAGCGAGTTCTATGGTCGTGCCGACGCACGGTACTGCTGTAATGCGTGCCGCCAGAAGGCCCACCGCAGCCGCGCCCTTGCGGCGCGGCGCACCTTCACGCGATCTGAGGTCGCCACCACGATCCGGAGCGCACGAGAAGCCCGCGAGCAGGCCCCCGCCCTGCGCGAACAATCGGCGGCGAGACACGCCAATTCGTATGCGGCGCCCACCCGGAGCGGCTCGGCGCCATCCGACGGCTAGCAACCACACCGCCGCCGGGTGGTCGGGTGGCTAGTGTCGGGTTGTGTTGATGCATGCGGTACGGGCGCGGCGCAGCGCCGAGGAGTTCCCGCGCGCCGATCACCTGGCGGCCAGGATCGCCGACGTCGCGACCGACCCGGTCCCGGTCGAGCCGGACGTCGCGGCGATGGTGGCAAACCGGATCATCGACAACGCCGCGGTCAGCGCCGCGGCGGTGCTGCGCCGGCCGGTGACCGTGGCCCGCCGGCAGGCGCTGGCCCATCGCGTCGCGCACGGGGCGGCCGTGTTCGGCGTGGACGGCGCCTACTCGGCCGACTGGGCGGCATGGGCCAACGGGGTTGCGGTGCGCGAGTTGGACTTTCACGACACCTTTCTGGCCGCCGAGTATGCCCACCCGGGCGACAACATTCCCCCGCTGGTGGCCGTTGCGCAGCAACTCGGCGTGTGCGGTGCCGACCTGATCCGCGGTGTGGCCACCGCCTACGAAATCCACATCGACCTGGCGCGCGGAATCTGCTTGCACGAGCACAAGATCGACCATGTCGCCCATCTGGGGCCCGCGGTGGCGGCGGGGATCGGGGCCATGCTGCGGCTGGACACCGAAACCATCTATCAGGCGATCGGGCAGGCCGTGCACCTGACCACTAGTCCTCAAATAAGCGTGTCGGCGTCGGCGGGTTCCCAGGATTCTTCGGGATGTCGTTTCCGGTCGGCGGTGGGCGGCTTTGTTGGGCGGTGACGGTTGTCATCGGGTGTGTGAGCGGTCCTGGATTGGCTGGATTATCGCTGCTGCGTGGGTTTGTCGGGTGTGTGGACATGCGGGGACGATGCGCGGTGTTTCGGTTCGGGCGAAGAGGGCGAGTGTCGTGGGCGGGCGCGGCAGGGCCCGAAGGTCGGTTCAGGGTGCAGACGTCAGCCAAAGCGAGTGCGTTCAATGGTGGTGTAGGCGCTGAGGAATCGGTCCAGGCTGGGGTGGTAGCCGATGATCCGCACGGTGATGGCGCGGGCGTGGCGGATGATCATGGCGGGGATGAGGATCGCCTGGGTGGTGAAGCGGCGGAACTCCATGGTGATCCACTCGCGGCGGTCGGCTTTGCGGTGCAGCATCATGGCGAACCAGGACTTGATGTTCCAGGCCAGGGCGGCGATGACCATGTAGGCCCAGTTGGATACCAGGTCATAGAGCGGCACCCGTAACGCGTTGACACCGTTTTTGAGCTGCTCGATGACGTTTTCCTGGTCGCAGCGGTCGTTGGCGCAGGCCACGACCTGTGCGGGGGTCAAGTCGGTGCGGGTGGTGATGTAGAAGAAGTAGCGGATCTCCTCGATGAGGGCCGCCTCGCCGCGGGACTTGCTGATGTTCTTGCGCAGCGCGATCACCCGGTAGGGTCGGCGGCATTTGCCGGGCTGGTAGCTGAACTCGGCGACGTGCTCGCAGGTGAGTTCCAGGTTGACGTAGCCGCGTTCGGCGACGATGCGCCGCTTGTGGTTGGGCTCGCGCCGGCGCCGCTGCCCAGTCCGCGCCGGCTCGGGGTCGGGCCGGCGCAGCGGTGTCCAGTCAGCCTCGGTCAGCGCCTCGGCGCGCGAGCGCAGCGCGGTGTTGCAGTCCATGCCGAACACGAAATCGACCCGCTGGGCCCAGTCGTCGAAGTGCGCGGTCAACGAGAAGTCGGTGTCCCCGCGCACACATACTCGCTGGGCGTGCGGGGCGACCAGGTCGATCGCCTTGTCGATCCAGGCCGCCGCGCCGGCGTGGCTGGGCGCGTTGCCCGGCCGGTTGACCAGGTAGAGCACCTCCTTGGTGTTGGCCAGCGACACGATCAGCGGCGCATACCCCCAGATGCCCTTATAGGACATATCCATTCCGGCCTTGTGCTGCCCGTAGGTGGGGGCGATGGTGCCGTCGACGTCGAGGTAGGCGACCGGGCCGAGCAGCTCACGACCCCGGTGCGCCCACAGCTGCGGGCGCACCGCGTTGATCGCCTCCATCAACGTCGCCACGTCGGCCCGGCTGAACCGGCGACAGAAATCACCGGCCGTGGTCGGGTCCGGGATCAACTGCGCGCCCAAGGCGTTCATATAGGCGCTGTCGTGGCGCAGCCGCTCGATGTCTTCGAGCCGAGTGCCCCCGCACGCCACGTTGTAGGCCAGGTTGAGCACGTGGTCGGATTCGTGATAGGGCAGGTGCGGGCGTGTCATTCCATCTGTGTAAGTCCGGGGTGGTCCATCATCGGACCGCCGTTGGGCGGACAGAAGGAGTGTTTTGTGACCAAGACCATGCAGATGCCGGCTGAGGAGACGACCGCGGCGCGGCGGCTGGCCGAGATGTTCACCGAAGAGACGCTGGACTCGTTGATTAAGGATGCGGTGAAGACCGGGACCCCGATCGACGGCGCGGACGGTTTGCTGAACCAGCTGACTAAGGCCGTGCTGGAGCGGGCGCTGAATGCGGAGCTAACCCACCATCTGGGCTATGAGGCCGGCGATCCGGCCGGACGCGGATCGGGAAATTCGCGCAACGGCACCACGCCGAAAACGGTGACCACCGTCAACGGCCCGGTGCAGATCGATGCGCCGCGTGATCGCAACGGCTCGTTTGAGCCGGCGATTGTGCCGAAGAAGACCCGCCGGCTCAACAACATCAATTCGGTGGTGTTGTCGCTGTATTCACGGGGAATGACCACCCGCGATATCGAAGCCCACCTGCAGGAGGTCTATGGGGCGTCGGTGTCGCGGGAGTTGATCTCCAATATCACCGAGGTGGTGGTCGATGAGATCAAGGCCTGGCAGGCCCGCCCGCTCGATGAGGTCTACCCGATCCTCTACATCGATGGGCTGCGGCTGCGGATCGGCGACAACGGGGTCATCACCACCAAGGTCGCCTATTTGGCCATTGGCGTGGATCTGGAGGGCCGCAAACACGCCTTGGGCTGCTGGATCCAGGACTCCGAGGGGGCGAAGTTCTGGCAGAAGGTCGTCATCGACCTGCGCAACCGCGGGGTGCGCGACATCCTCATCGCCTGCTGCGACGGGCTGACCGGTCTGCCTGATGCGATCCGCTCGATCTATCCCGATACCGTGGTGCAGACCTGCGTCGTGCACGTCATTAGGAATGCGATGCGCTTCGTGTCTTATAAGGACCGCAAGAAGGTCGCCACCGCGATGCGGGCGATCTACAGTGCGCCGACCGTCGATGGAGCCGAACTCGCACTCAAGGAGTTCGACCAGCAATTCGGCGCCCAATATCCGGGTGCAATTGACGTGTGGCACAACGCCTGGGGGGAATTCGTTCCGTTCCTGGACTATCCGGTGGAGTTGCGCAAGATCGTCTACACCACCAATGCGATCGAGTCGATCAACTTCCAGTTGCGCAAGATCACCAAGAACCGTGGTCATTTCACGGACAAGGACGCCGCGATGAAGTTGCTGTACCTCGGGCTGCGCAACATCTCCAGCGAGAGAGGAGGCTATTCGGGTACTGGAACGCACAACTGGACTGTGGCGCTCAACACACTCGCCAGACTATTCCCTGGGCGAATCCCATTGTGCTAGAATACAACTCGTAGTCAAATCACCTCTGACTTACACAGAAATCGTGACAGGCTCGCTTAAGGTGCAGGTGCACCTTAAGCAACTGCAGGTCCTCGTCGATCCGCTCGACCAGCCCCAGCCGGGTCACCAGCCGGTGCAGCGCGGCGATGCCACCGAAAGCGGTGGCGTCGATGTTCGCACCGACCTCATAGCGCACCACACCCGTGTTCAGCATCGGCGCGGGCTGCGCGCCCCAACTCCCCGCCCGCGCGTGCCGCGCCGCCACCCTACGCCGCCGCGCGGCGATGTTCCGCCTACTCTGCTTATGGGTTATCCTCTTCACCACAAAGGCCTTTCCTGCCGGGCTGCGTTGAGACCGCAAAACCCAACCAGGATAAGGCCTTTGCCAAATTCTCACCCGCCGACACGCTTACTGAAGGACTAGTACTCGCCAGTCGCGCAAAGGCCTGATCTCGAGCTGGAAGGCCTTCGCGCCGGCGCACGCTGGAAAGGTCGCCATCGAAGCGGTCGACCGCGCGATGCGCGGCGAGGGATCGCCGGCGCCGATCTGGGAGGGCGAGGACGGCGTCATCGCCCGGCTGCTCGGCGGGCCGGACCGCGAATACCGGGTGCCGCTGCCCGCTCCTGGCGAGCCCAAGCGCGCCATCCTCGACAGCTATACCAAGGAGTATTCGGCGGAGTACCAGAGCCAGGCGCCGATCGACCTGGCGCGGCGGTTGCGCGCGCGCCTTGCGGCGTCGGAGGGCGGACTCGATCGGATCGAGGCGATCGTGTTGCACACCAGCCACCACACCCATGTGGTGATCGGGACCGGTTCCGGGGACCCGCAGAAGTTCGACCCGGACGCGTCGCGGGAAACGCTCGACCATTCGCTGCCTTATATTTTCGCGGTCGCGCTGCAGGACGGCAGCTGGCACCACGAGCGCTCCTACGCGCCCGGGCGCGCTCACCGGCCCGACACCGTGGACCTGTGGCGCAAGATCTCCACCGTCGAGGATCCGGAGTGGACCCGCCGCTACCACTCGACCGATCCGGCCGAGAAGGCCTTCGGCGCGCGGGCGGAGGTGCGCCTGGCCGACGGCGAGGTGATCGTCGACGAACTGGCCGTGGCCGACGCGCATCCACTGGGCGCCCGGCCATTCGGCCGCCGGGAGTACATAGCGAAGTTCGCCGAACTCGCCGGCGGCGTCGTGAGAGCCGCCGAGCAGCGAAGGTTCTTGTCCGCGGTGGACTCCCTGGCCGATCTGCGGGCCGCGGATCTGCATGCTTTGAACGTCGTGATCGATCCGCGGGTGCTGCAAGCCGCGCCCGCGACACCGCCGGGGATCTTCGGATAGCCGCCCTGGGCTCCCACTCGACCAGGAAACTCTGACCCGAAGATCAACGCATCCGACTAGAACACGTTCTAGTCTGTGAAACCATGGGATTCCTCAAGCCCGACCTGCCGCAAATCGACATGGCCGAATGGAGCAAGGGCACCCGCAGCGAGAAAATCCGTCCGATGGCCCGGCACTGGGCCGAGGTCGGGTTCGGGACGCCCGTCGTCCTACACCTGTTCTACGTGGCGAAAATACTGCTCTACATCCTCTTCGGATGGCTTTTCGCGTTGGCCACGAACGGCATCCACGGGTTCACCGGCGTCGGGTCGTGGTGGTCGGAGCCGATCGTGTTCGAGAAGGTCGTCCTCTACACGATGTTGTTCGAGGTGGTCGGCCTGGGCTGCGGGTTCGGGCCGCTCAACAACAGGTTCTTCCCGCCGATGGGCTCGATCCTGTACTGGATGCGCTTCGGCACCATCCGCCTGCCCCCGTGGCCGGACCGGGTTCCCTGGACCAGGGGCACCAAGCGCACGCCGATCGACGTGGGGCTCTACGGGCTGCTGCTGGTGGTGACGCTGGGGGCACTGCTCTCCGACGGCACCGGCCCCGTGCCGGAACTGGGCACCACGGTCGGCCTGCTGCCGACGTGGGAGATCGTGCTGATCCTGCTGCTGCTCGGCGTGCTCGGCCTGCGCGACAAGGTAATCTTCCTGGCCGCCCGCGGCGAGGTCTACGGCAGCCTGGCGGTGACCTTCCTGTTCGGCGGGATCGACATGATCGTGGCCGCCAAGCTGGTGTTCCTGGTGATCTGGATGGGCGCGGCGACCTCCAAGCTCAACAAGCACTTCCCGTTCGTGATCTCGACGATGATGTCGAACAACCCGCTGGTGCGGCCCCGCTGGCTGAAACGCCGCTTCTTCGAGAAATTCCCGGACGACCTGCGGCCCGGCTGGCTATCGCGCTGGCTCGCGCACCTGAGCACGGCCGTCGAGATGCTGGTGCCGCTGGTGCTGTTCTTCTCCCACGGCGGCAAGCCGACCATGGTGGCCGCGATCGTGATGGTGTGCTTCCACCTGGGCATCCTGGTGTCGATCCCGATGGGGGTGCCGCTGGAGTGGAACGTGTTCATGATCTTCGGGGTGCTGTCGCTGTTCGTCGCGCACGCGGGCATCGGGCTGAGCGACGTCAGACACCCGGTGCCGGTGGCGATCCTGTTCATCCTCGTCGCGGGCACCGTCGTCCTGGGCAACCTGTTTCCCCGTAAGATCTCGTTTCTGCCGGGCATGCGGTACTACGCCGGCAACTGGGACACCACGCTGTGGTGCATCAAGGGATCGGCGAACGACAAGATCACCCGGGGCATCGTGGCGATCGCCAGCATGCCGCAGGCCCAGCTGGAGCGCTTCTACGGCAGCCCGGAGGCGGCGCAGATTCCGATTTACATGGGATATGCCTTCCGCGGCTTCAACACTCACGGTCGGGCGCTGTTCACCCTTGCCCACCGCGCCATGGCCGGCCAGAACGAGGACGACTACGTCATCACCGACGGCGAGCGGATCTGCAGCACGGCCATCGGCTGGAACTTCGGCGACGGCCACATGCACAACGAGCAGCTGATCGCCGCCCTGCAGCAGCGTTGTCACTTCGAGCCGGGGGAGGTGCGCGTCGTCCTGCTCGACGCGCAGCCGATCCACAAGCAGACCCAGCAGTATCGCCTGGTCGACGCGGCGACCGGTGAGTTCGAGCGCGGGTTCGTCAAGGTCGCCGACATGGTGACTCGTCAGCCCTGGGCCGACGACGTTCCGGTCCACGTGCACGCGACCGGGTGAGCGCTGTCACTCACGGGACGTGAGGCGCTGGGCTGTTTCCGAGTGGGTACCCGGCGGCACGGGCACAGGCGTTTGCCCGCTACGCGCCCTTTGGTCCACGCGGCGCCGTCGGTGGTAGCCCGCCCCGCCGGGAACTCGCAGACGGCAAATGTCACGACGGCTTAGGCCGCGCTCACACCGGGCCGCATGTCGTACCGTAGCAAACGGACAGGAGGCTGTCCGATCCTGAACGCGCTGTGACGTAGACGACTCCGCTAGTTTGCTATCCAGTGATATATGCGATCCGGCCACTCGCCTCGAACCGACCTCGGCCGCTGATTCGGGGGGTTATCGCAGCTCGACGCGCTCCCAAATCGATATTTCACACGTGACTTGCCCGTAATACTACTCTCAGGTAACATCCGTCACAGCGCTGTGACGCGCGCCATACTCCACACCCAGCAAAGGAGTAGTCATGACAATAACCTCAACTGCCGATCGACAGGGCGTGGCAGCCTGGTCGCCGGCGGGCTCGTCGACCCGCATGCGGCCGTATCTGGCCGCCGGCGTCGCGATGATGGGTGCCAGCCTCATCGCGGTCAACCCGCTCACCCCGACCATCGCCAACGACATCCAGGAGCGCGCGGTGCGGCTCACCGACTCGGTGGTCGCCGATGTCGGCGACTTCGCCGCCAACGTGGGCACCGCGCTGCCGGGCTCGCTGGACATGAGCGGCTTGGCCATTGCGGCGGCCTCGATTCCGCCGGCGGTCAACCCGATCGTGGAGTGGCTGAACGTATTTCAGACGGCGGGCTCCAACCTGCAGAGCATCGCCGACACCTGGCTCGCCGACCCGTTCCCGGTGCTGGCGCAGGTGGCCAGCAACCAGATCGGCTTCGCCGACACTTTGGGCAGCAACCTGCAGACGCTGGGCAATGGCGTCTACGACCTGCTGACCCAGACGTTGCCACCGCAGATCACCACGCTGATCGACGGCATCCAGGCCGGGGACATCGCCTCCTCGGTGAGCACTTTTAACTCGTCCCTGATTTTTGACCTGTTACCGCTTGCTACTCCGCTGTTGAATATCGCCGATATTCCCGGTGAGATGCTGACAAATTTGTCGACCACGGTCAGCGACAACCTCGCCAACAGCGTGTTGACGTTTTTGCTCGGCTTCAACGGCATGATTTTTGCGCAGTCACAGGGGACCGCAAACGGACTGCAGCTGGCGCTGGATGCCTACAACGCCGGGCAGTACCCCACCGCGTTGGTCGACCTGCTGAACGTGCCTGCCCTGAGCGTGGGCGGTTATCTCAATGGATCAACAGGCCCGTTTGACCTTGGTGTTCTGCAAACAGGTGGACTGGTCGATGCGCTGGTCAACGAGATTCCCCAGGACTTCGCGAAATCGCTGGTGCCCACTGGGGGAACGGCGGCCACCTGGGGCGGGGTTCTCGACCAGCTGGGCACCCTGTTGTTCGGCGGGCTGGAATCTTACTTCGGGGTGTCTCCGGCGGCTTTTGATCCCGTCGCCGCGTTCGATCCCGCCTCGTTCAGCGCCGCTTTCGACCCGGCCGCGTTGTCGATGGCGTTCGATCCCGCTGCCGTCACGGACATCGGCTCGATGCTGGCCGCCGACCTGGCGCCCAACCTGAGCACCATCGCGCTGGATCTGCTCACTTCGCTGCTCTGAGTCACCGTCCCTGCGACCAGTCTTCCCGCGGGCGCCACCCGCGGGAAGACTGGTCGCTCGGCGTTGCCGAATCCGTTGCTGCGTAGCTGAATTCGGTGAAAACCGCACCGTATTCGCAGCGGCCGGGCTACGATGGCGGGAACTGCTGGGACGCAAGCCAGATCAGTTGTCCCCGGCAGGTGCCGCGCCTAATCGCTTCGGTCACAGGAGAATTTGGTCCCCGTTGCCGGGATGGCCGGCCGACATTAGTGACAGGAGGTGGAGGTCGTGTCCTTCGTAACGGCTCGACCGGAAATGCTGACCGCCGCGGCGGGAAGCTTGTCGAGGATCGGATCGTCGATGGCGTCCAACAATGCGGCGGCGGAAGGGCCGACCACCGGGGTGGCGCCGCCGGCGGCCGACCAGGTGTCCCAACTGGTGGGCACCCACTTCGCCGCGCACGGGTTGGCCTACCAGACCATTGCGTTGATGGCCAACCAGATCCACGAGGCGTTCGTCAACGCCCTGTCCACCGGCGCCACGTCGTACACGATCACCGAGGCGGCCAACGTGGCGGCGGCCGGCTAGGGCAAGGCGGCCACGGTGTTCTTCTCCTTTTTCCCCCCCGAAATCATCTCCGGGATGATGTACTCGGGCCCGGGCTCGGGGTCCCTGGCGGCGTCGGCGGCGGCGTGGGATGGGCTGGCAAGCGACCTCTACGCGACGGCGGCTTCCTATGAGTCGGTGATCGCGACCCTCACCAGCGGATGGGCGGGCCCGTCGGCGATGGCGATGACCGCGGCAGCCGTGCCGTACGTGTCGTGGATGGGCGCCACGGCCGCGGCAGCGGCCGAGGCCGGCGCGCACGCGAGCGCGGCGGTGGCCGCGTTCGAGACGGCGTTCGCGACGACGGTTCCCCCGCCGGTGATCGCCACCAACCGGGCGGTGCTCGCCGCGTTGATCGCCTCGAACATCTTCGGCCAGAACACCCCGGCCATCGCGGCGACCGAGGCCGACTATCTGGAGATGTGGGCCCAGGATGTGGGCGCGATGAACGGATACGCCGCCTCGGCCGCCGGTGCGCTGCAGACGCCGGCGTTCAGCGCGCCGCCGGCGATGACGAACCCGGCGGCCGCGCTGACGCCACTGCTGACCAGTTCCGGAGCCGGCGCGCTGTCCGCGCTGACCACGCTGGGCGTCGAGCTGCAGGCGACGCTGGGGTCGCTGACGACGTCGGCCCCTGTGGCCGGGTTTCTCAACGCCACCGGTCTGGGTTCGTTGGCGAGCGGGGGCGGTCTGACCCAGGCGTCGATCTATCCCATCGAGGGCGGCTACTACGCGGCGATGATGGGCAGCATCCCGGCGCGCATGTTCATGAGCATGGGCAACTCGGCTGGATCCTCGGGAATGGGGCTTACCGGCAGTCAGGCGCTGTTCGACAGCATCGGCCAGTTCGTCAGCAGCAAGATGCAGGTGGTGGTCGGCGGGATCTCCAATCAGCTCAAGAGCTGGGGATCGACCGTCTCGGCCCAGCTGGCGCACGCCACGAAATTGGGTGGGCTCTCGATCCCGCCGGGCTGGTCGACGGCCGCGCAGGGCGTCAGCCGCGCCGCGCCGGTGCTGCCACCGACCAGCGTGGCCAGCCCCGCGTTGACGCAGGCATCGGCCATGCCGAGCAGCCCGTTCGGCCAGGCGCTGATGGGAGCCCTCAGCGGGCGGGGTATCGGCAGCATCGGCAAAGTGCCGGCCAAGATCCTGCCCCGCTCACCGGCCGGGGGTTGATCGCCGCGGTCAGCTCGACACCCCGGCCCGCACCTCCTGGGCCGCGGCCACCATGTTGCGCAGCGACGCGGTCACCTCGTCGACCGAACGTGTCTTCAGCCCGCAGTCGGGGTTCACCCAAAGACGCTGCGCCGGAAGCGCTTTCAGCGCGGCACGCAGCGACTCGGCCATCTCGGCGGTGCCGGGCACCCGTGGTGAGTGGATGTCGTAGACACCGGGTCCCACGCTGTTGGCGAATCCGATCGAGTTGAGATCGTCGAGCACCTCCATGTGCGAACGCGCCGCCTCGATCGACGTCACATCGGCGTCCAGGTCGGAGATCGCCCCGATCACCTCGCCGAACTCCGAGTAACACAGGTGGGTGTGGATCTGCGTCGAGTCGGCGACGCCGGAGGTGGCCAAGCGGAAAGCCTCGATGGCCCAGCGCAAGTACTCGTCCTGGGCGGCGCGGCGCAGCGGCAGCAGCTCCCGCAGCGCGGGTTCGTCGACCTGGATGATCGAGATGCCGGCGGCCTCCAGGTCGACGGTTTCGTCGCGGATGGCCAGCGCCACCTGGTTGGCCGTGTCGGCCAGCGGCTGGTCGTCGCGGACGAACGACCACGCCAGGATCGTGACGGGCCCGGTCAGCATGCCCTTGACCGGCTTGTCGGTCAGCGACTGCGCATAGGTGATCCACTCGACCGTCATCGGCCGGGGCCGGGACACGTCGCCGTAGAGGATCGGCGGACGCACGCAGCGGCTCCCGTAGGACTGCACCCACCCGTTCCGGGTGGCCAGGAACCCGGCCAGTTGCTCGGCGAAGTACTGGACCATGTCGTTGCGTTCCGGCTCACCGTGTACCAGGACGTCGAGGCCGAGTTGCTCCTGCAGCGTGACGACGTCGGCGATCTCCTGCTTCATCCGGGCGACGTATTCGGCCTCGGTGATCTCACCGGAGCGAAAAGCCGCGCGCGCCTTACGGATCGCGGAGGTCTGCGGATAGGAGCCGATCGTCGTGGTCGGCAGCGGCGGCAGGTGCAGCCGCGCCTCCTGCGCGGCGCGGCGCTGCGCCGATTCGCCGCGGTGCACACCGGAGCCGAGGATCGAGGCGATGCGGGCCCGAACCTGTTCGTTGTGCAGCCGCGGATCCTCGCGGCGCGAGGCGGCAGCGGCATCGGACGCCGCGATCTCCGCGGCGACCGCGTCGCGTCCGTCGCGCAGTGCCCGTGCCAGGGTCACGACCTCGGTGACCTTTTCCTGCCCGAACGCCAGCCAGCTGCGCAGCTTTTCGTCCAGCCCGGTCTCCGGGTCCAGCGAGTACGGCACGTGCATCGTGGAGCACGACGTGGAAACCGCGACCGTGGTTGCCGAATTCAGCAGCGTGTCGAGCTTGCCCAGCGCCGCCTCCAGATCGGTACGCCAGACATTGCGTCCGTCCACGATGCCGGCCACCAGCGTCTTGCCGGCCAACTCGGGCGGCCCGACTATGGAGGCGACCGCCGTGTCGGCGCCGGCCACCAGGTCGACGCCGATCGCTTCGACGGGTGTGCGGGCCAGCGCCGCCAGGGACGGGCCGGGGTCGCCGAAGTAGGTGGCGACGTGGATGCCGGGCCGGTTGCCGAGCGAGCCCAGCGCGTCATAGACGCGCTCGGCCAGGGCGGGTGCATCGGGGCAGATGTCGGTGACCAGCGCCGGCTCGTCGAACTGCACCCACTGCGCGCCGGCGTCGGCGAGCAGAGCCAGCAGCTCGGTGTAGATCGGCATCAGCTCTTCGAGGCGTTCGATCGGTGCGTCCGCGCCCTTGATGCCCTTGCTGAGCAAAAGGAAGGTGACCGGGCCGATGACGACGGGCCGCGCCGGGATCCCCTGGCCGAGAGCTTCTTTCAGCTCGGACAGCACCTTGCCCGCGTTCAGGGTGAAGCGGGTGGTGGGCTCGATCTCGGGGACCAGGTAGTGGTAGTTGGTGTCGAACCACTTGGTCATCTCCAGTGGTGCGACGTCGTCGTTGCCGCGGGCGAGGGCGAAGTAGCGATCCAACTCGTCGGGAATGTCGGTCACGCGTTGCGGCAGCGCGCCGAGCATGAACGCCGCGTCGAGCATCTGGTCGTAGTAGGAGAACGTGTTCACCGGCACGGAGTCCAGGCCCGCGCCCGCCAGCCCCGACCACATGTCGCGCCGCAGTGTGGCTGCCACGGACGCCAGCTCGGAGCGGCTGGTCCGCCCGGCCCAGTACCCCTCGGTCGCGCGCTTGAGTTCGCGATTCGGGCCGATGCGTGGGGAGCCGGTGACTGTGGCGGTGAATGGCTGGGGGGTCACGGTCTGGTCCTATCGCTCGACGGAATGTGGTCACCGCCCGCGGCGGTGCACGCCTTTTGCGCAACGCCCACAGCAAAACGCCCATTCCACCGGGCGGTGAGCCACCGGACGCGGCGCGCCCGGCACGACTGCCGGCTGGCCTGCGTGGCGCTACCAAGGACGTGCCGGACTCTGACCGGGTTCCCTGCCGCGTCGCACGTCTAACCTGCCGGGTTCGACGCCGACCGCGAAGTCGGGTCAGCGTGCCAGCGCCTCGGCGACGGGGGTTTCGCCGTTGTTGAAGTCGATGGTGCGACCGATCGTCGAATCGTCCGCGAGCGCGGCGGCCACGACCAGGGCGACATCGGCCCGGGTGACCTCGTGCCCTGCGCCGACCACGATCCGGCCCGTCGGCGCGTCGAGGGTGAGCCGACCCGGCCCGAGGATCGTCCAATCGAGGTCGCTAGCCCGCAGCCAAGCATCCGCGGCCGCCTTGGCCTCGGCATAGGGGAAGAACGAATCGCTCGGCGGTACGCCGTGATCCGCGCCCGCTCCGAAATACGAGACCATCACGAAGCGCCGCACCCCGGCCCGCGCGGCCGCGTCGATCGTCCGGATCGCCGCGTCCCGGTCGACGGCGTAGGTCCGTTCCGGGCTACCCCCGCCGGCCCCGGCGGAGAAGACGACCGCGTCGTGCCCGGCGAGCAGGCCGGCCAGCGCATCGGTGTCCAGCCGCTCGATGTCGGCGACGACCGGCGTGGCGCCGGTGGCCGCGACGTCGTCGCCGTGGTCCGGATTGCGGAACACCGAAGCCACCTCGTCACCGCGCTCGGTCAGGATGGGGGCCAGATGCAGCGCGACCTTCCCGTGGCCGCCGATGACGACGATGCGTGACATACCCCGACGGTAGCGCGGTGGTCCCGACCGGGGGCAACCCGCTGCTAGAGCTTCACCCGCCCCATGATGATGTCGATGATGGGCTTACCGGGCGGGTAGGCGCCGGTCAGCGACGCCATCGTGTGTCCGTAGTCCACCAGCAGCGTGATGCCGTTGATACCGAAGGCGGCGGCGCTGTTGAGGAACGCCATCACGTCACCCATCTGCTCCGGCGTGTGAACCTTCGAACCGGTCTCGTCGCGATAGTCCTGGGCGAACGTCAGCCAGAGGTCGGCGTTGGCCTGGGCCAGCGGGGTGTCGGTGGGGCCGGGGCAGATCGCGTTGATCCGAATGCCCTTCTTGAGCAGGGGATAACCCTGTGTTGCCACGTAGGCGTTGACGACCTTCTTGGAGAAGCCGTAGTGGATGATGCCCTCCGACTCGTGCGCCTTGACCCAGTCCTGCGCGGCCGCGAAGTCGCCCAGGGCGAGGAACTCGTTCAGCAGGTCCAGGTCGTTCTCCCACCCCATGCCGGCCACCGAGGAGATGAAGCAGATCGCCGAGCCGGAGGGAAGCTGGTTCTTCTCGAGCAGGCGATCGATGAGATACCGGTGGCCGAGGAAGTTGATCGCCATCAGGTCGGTCGTCCCCTCGGCGATGCCGGCGGCCGAGAAAACGGCGTGCACGGGGCCGTCCAGCTGCTCGAGCGCGGCATCGATCGAGGCGGGGTCGCGCAGGTCCACCTGGATCGACTTGGCGACGTCGTAGTTCACCGGCGCGTAGTCCATGACGATGACTTCGGCGCCGAGCTCCCCGGCCGACTTCGCCGCCGCGGCACCCATGCCGGTCGCACCGCCGACGACGAGCGCCCGCTTACCGTCATAACGCAACCGATCGACGATGGTCATGGAAATCCCCTTCTCGGTAACTGCTAACCCGGTTCTAACCGCCCAACTGTATGGGTAACAGTTTTTTGGTTCAATACCTAACCGCTTCGAACCGCGACGCCGCGCAAAACCGTGTCACGCGCATGCAGCAGCGCCGCGCGGGTGCCGATGTTGCGAAGGATGTTCTCCGGTATCCACTGCAAGCCGACGACGCACCGTGCCAGCATCGCCGTCGAGGGGGCTTCGATGGCGATCTCTCCTGACTTGATGCCCTCGGAGAGAAGCGATTTCATCTGCCGAAGCCTCGTGGCATACAACCAGCCGGGGTTCGGGCTGTCCGGCGGCGATTGCCGCATCCAGGCCAGCTGAATCCGGAACTCGTCGGAGAACCGGTCGAGTGCGTTGACGTTGACCCAGCTCAGTGCGTCCAGCTTCTCGACGGGCGTGGCATCCGAGCGCAGGACCTTGACCCAGCCCGCCTCCACCTTCTTGCCGAAGGATTCCATGATCGAGGCAAGCAGTTCGTCCTTGGACCCGATCACTCGGTAGACGGTCCCGGTGCCCATGCCGGCGGCCGCCGCGATGTCCCTGATGGTGGTCACCTCGTAACCCTTGCGACCGAACACGGTCCGCGCCACCGCACGCACGTGGGCGGCTTTGTCGCTGGGATCCGCGTCGCTGTCGTCGGCCCAGGTGTCGATGACCTCGTTTGCGGCGGCAAAGGCCTGGGATCGGTCCAGGGCCGCATCGGCGGGTGAGCGGGTCGCCAACCCCTGCAGGATGATTCGGCAGAGGAGGCTCGCAACCTGGTCGGGCGAGGAATCGTGGCGCATCACGGCGAGCCCGACCTGCAGCATTGTCTGGCAGATGCGGTCGGCCAGGACCGGAAGGTCGATGTCGGGTTTGATGTACCCGCTCCACCGCCCGGCGCGCAAGGCCTGCAGCATCGCCTCCTGGATGGCCACGGGCTGCCGCCGGGTCAGCTCGATCAGCTCGGGATCCGAACTCGGCCCCTCATAGAAGGACATCTGCAGCGCCGCACCGTGCTGCACGGCGCAGCGGGCGATCGCCGACCCGAGCTCGATGATCTTCTCGGGTACCGGTCGCGCGTCGGGTGCGTCCAACTTCGCCTGCGCGGTCCGGCCGATCCGATCCAGATCGTCCTGGTAGCGGCGGATCAGTTCGACCAGGATCGCCTCTTTGGACTCGAAATGGTGATACAGGCTGCCCGGCAGGATTCCTGCGGCGTCGGCGATCTCCTGTAGCGAGGTCCGCAATCCCGAGGACGCGATCAACGATGCCGCGGTCTGCAGGATCTCGGTGCGACGGGTGCCGGAGTTCTCTGCGTGGTTCGCGCGCTCGGCTTCCGGCGGGCGACCCTTGGGCAGCGAGTTGGCTTTGGCCATGATCAGCGGTGGTCGAGCTGTGGCGAGTGCGGTTTCGCGGCCCTGCGCATTCGTCCTCCCGCCGAACCAAATCTTTGTTGGAGGCTATCAGACGGGGTGCGCCAAACGCGCTGCACAACGCGTTGCCACCATCGTAGAGGCCGGCGGACGGCCCGAGGGGGGCCGCGGCCCCGGCCGCGCCCGGGCCGGCCGGGGCGAGTGCGGGCGCCCTCTAATAACGATTTCGCCGAATTGGGGCTTGCCTACCTGCCAGCGCCTTACCATTTCACCATCTTGCAAATAGTCTCTATAGGGGACTATTGCTATAGATAACCGTTGAGCCGGTGCGGAGACATTGGTGCGGGCAGCTGTGGTGGGGTTGTGATGGTTCTGGATTTCTCGTGGTTGCCGCCGGAGGTCAACTCCGCGCGCATGTTCACCGGGCGGGGATCGGGTTCGTAGATCATGGCGGTCGAACCGCTTCATCCATGGCCACCCGGCATCGCGCTTATCCCGCGTCGCTCACACACTTCCAGCACCTGATCGAAGATCGACGTGGGTATGTAGAACGCTTCGGTGCACGACATCTGCTCGAGATTATGCCGTGCGTTTCGCCTTCGATGGCAATCACGTTGGTCAATCCGACCAGTCCCGCCTTTGCCGCGGCGTAGTGCGCCTCCATCGGTTGACCGAAGACCCCCGCCGAGGACGAGACGAACACGAAACGTCCGCCCCCGCTTTTCTTCATCTCGCGATAGGCGGGCTGCGAAAGATGGAAGCCGCCAGCGACAACCGCCACGCGGTCGGTGAAGTCGATCATGATGCACTCCCCGTAGCCTGCAGCCGGCGCCGCGATGCGATTGACGGCAATGGCACCGGACTCTACGGTGGAACAGATATTTGGTCAACGCAGTCCTGCGGTCGGAGGTGAGCGTGCCGAGCGAGGATCGCGCAGCCCGGGTCCAGACACTGGGCATGCTCGCGTCCGTACTCGCGGGCCGAGGGGTCGCGGTGGCCGAGTCGAAACCGGGCGAATCCCCGTGGACGGACGGCCACACGCTTTATCTCGATCCGTCCGCCAGAGCCCGCGCCAATCTCGAAACCGTTGCGGTGCAGGCCTCGATGATCGCCGCCGGCAGCCTGGAACCCGACGTTCTGCGCCGCCTGCGCCGCCGGCCCCGGCTGGCGAGGCGCTATCTGGCGATCGAAGCTCACCGCGCACTGGCCGGCAACAGCGGTTTGCTGCCGGGAATCCTGGCATCGTTGGCCGACCGCGACATCGCGGGCCGGAGCGACTCGCCCGCGCAGTCGCTGAGGATCGCCGAGGGCCGGAGCACGATCGCGGACCCGGCGCCGGAGTTCGGCGAGATCCGCGCGGCCAGGGTGCTGGCCGGCCGTTCCCGCGCGGCCCGACGGGGCGATCCGGCACCCGGACACGTCCCGCGACGCGGCGCCGGGGGAGAACCGGAAGACCTCGACGACGGCGAAGTCGACGATTCCGACGATGCGGACATGTTCACCAGCCCGGTCGGCGGCGGCGGTTTTCTCGGCAAGTGGCTGAAAAAGCTGCTGTCGTCGGTGCGTAAGACCGGTGGCGGTGGCGGACCGGCCGGCGCGGACACCCCGACGCATCGGACGAACGCGGCGAATCGCGGGCAGCACGCCGTGTCGTCGTCGGCGGCGACGTCGATCGAGGACCTCGGCGACCCCGAACGTCGCACCGGTGGCCTGACGTATCCGGAATGGGACGTGGCGCGCAGGAAGTACCGGCCCGCGTGGTGCACCGTGCGCGAGCTCGAGCCGAGGATCAAGGCGCGGGCGACGCACGCGATCGACGACGCCGTCAGCGTGCGCCGCCCGCTGTCACGGCTGGGCATGGGCCTGCACCGCGGCCACCGCCAGTCCCAGGGCGACGACATCGACATCGACGCCGCGGTCGAGGCCCGGGTCGAGGCGCTGGCCGGATCGCTGCCCGGCGAGGCGGTCTACCTGGACAGCCTGCGGCGCCGGCGCGACCTGTCGGTGCTGCTCCTGCTCGACGTCTCCGGGTCCGCGGCCGAGCCCGGCACTTCGGGGCGCACGGTGCACGAGCAGCAGAAAGCGGCGGTGGCCAAGCTGCTGGTCGCGCTGCACGACCTGGGTGACCGGGTCGCGCTCTACGGTTACTACTCGCAGGGCCGCGGCGCGGTGAGCGTGGTGCCCGTCAAACGGTTCGACGACCACCTCGACACCCGGGTCATGAAGCGGCTCGACAGCATAGAGCCCGGCGCGTACTCGCGCCTCGGTGCGGCCATCCGCCACGGCTCGGCGGTCGTGGAAGCGCGCGGCGGCACGTCGCGGCGGTTGTTGGTGGTGCTGTCCGACGGAATCGCATACGACCACGGATACGAGCGCGCCTACGGTGCCGCGGACTCGCGCCGCGCCCTGGCCGAGGCCCGCCGGCGCGGCACCGGCTGCGTGTGCCTGACGATCGGCGCGGGAACCGACGTGCGGTCGCTACGCCGGGTGTTCGGCGACACCGCCCATGCGACGATCGCGCGCCCGGATCAGCTCGCCGGGGTGATCGGACCGCTGTTCCGGTCGGCGCTGCGGTCGGCGGAGGTCCGGCGCCGGGTCTCGTGACGTGCACTCTCTCGGGTTCACGATGATGCTTGTCGCACAACGTAGTTGAGGGCAAAGGGGCACGATGTCCCCTCCCTGATGTGCGCTTGAAACAAACATCTGTTCCGGATACGCTGCAACCACAGCGTGGCGAAAGGGAAGTTATGGCCGAGGAGCCCGGGCTGGCGTTCCGCAACGGCGCGGCCTCGGAGGCGGTGCGGCCCTACTACAAGGCGCTCGGCAACGAGGAGGCCATCTTCAAGGCGGCCCACCGCCAGGGTCTGGCGCTCCTCCTGAAGGGGCCGACGGGGTGCGGCAAGACCCGGTTCGTCGAGGCGATGGCCCACGACCTCGGCCGGCCGCTGATCACCGTGGCCTGCCACGACGACCTCACCACCGCCGACCTCGTCGGCCGGTACCTGCTGCAGGGCGACGAGACCGTGTGGGTGGACGGCCCGCTGACGAGAGCGGTGCGCGAGGGGGCCATCTGCTACCTCGACGAGGTGGTGGAGGCCAGGCAGGACACCACCGTGGTACTGCACCCCCTCGCCGACCACCGGCGGCAGCTGCCCATCGAGCGGCTCGGCGTCACGCTGGACGCGGCCCCGGGTTTCGGTCTCGTGGTGTCCTACAACCCCGGCTACCAGAGCGTGCTCAAGGACCTCAAGGATTCGACGCGCCAGCGGATGGTGGCCATCGAATTCGACTTCCCGGCCGCCGAATTCGAGGAGGGGATCGTCGCGCACGAGGCCGGGGTGGACGGTGCCACCGCGGCCGAGCTGGTGCGTTTCGGCCAGGCCATCCGCCGGCTCGAGACCGGCGGCCTGCGCGAGGTCGCGTCGACCCGCGTGCTGATCGCGGCGGGCAGGCTCGTCGCGGCGGGGCTCGCCATGCCGGACGCCGCCCGGGCCGCCATCGCCGGGCCGCTCACCGACGACGTGGCGGTGGGCCGGGCGCTGGGCGAGATGATCGACCTCTACCTCGGCGGGGCCGGCCCCGCCGATTGACGCTGTCTGCCAGCGCAGCTAGTGTCTGAACAAATATTAGGTTTTCCCAGGCGGGCAGGTCGAATGTCCTACGAAAGCAGCGCAGAACCGATCAAGGTCGGTTACCTCATGGACTTCACGCTCCCACCGCAGTTCCCGGAGGAGATGAAAGCCGACTTCACGCGGTGCTTCGACCTGATATTCGCCGAGGCCCTCGCATCCGGGGTGCTGGACCGGCCCGTGCAGATGGTCTACCGCGAAGTGGAGGGATTGCCCAAGGGATCGGTCAAGGCGGTGATCGACGCGTTCGGAGCACTCGTCGACGACGGGTGTCTGGTGGTGTTCGGGCCCCACATCACCGACAACTGCGTGCCGACCCGCGAGGCGATCGAGGAGCGTTTCAAGGTCCCGGCGATCAGCGTCACCGGCACCGACGACTGGTTGGGCGAATGGACGTTTGCCTTCCCGCAGGGATCGATGACCGACGAGCCCATCTTCATCGCCGACCTCCTGGCCAAGCGCGAACTGTCCGAGATCGGAGTTCTCGTCGAGCAGAACCTGATCGGCGAAAGCTACCTGAGGAATCTGCGTAGTGCGTGCCGGCGCAAGGGCATCCGCATCGTCGCCGAGGCGGCCATTGCGCAGACCGCGCAGGACGTCGACGAAGCGGTGCGCTCCCTGCACGATGCGAAGGCGGACGCGATCGTGCACCTAGGCTTCGGGTTCGGGATCGTGTTCATCAATCCCGCGCTGCAGGCCGTCGATTGGGACCCACCCAGATTCACCACCACGGCCTTCCAGAACGCCTGGGTGAACCCCGTCATGTGGGACGCGTTCACGGGCTGGATCGGCGTCGACCAGTACGACGAGCAGAACCGGCTCGGCCAGGACTTCCTCGACCGCTACGCCGCAGCGTACGGCGGCAGGCGCCCCGAATACTGCGTGCCCGTGGTCAACCGGGACGTCGCCGCGACGCTGGTGCGCGCGTTCACCGACGCTCATCCGCTCAGCCCGCGTGGGGTCAAGGAGGCGCTGGAGCGGGTGAAGATGATGCCCGCCGCGGCCGGTGCGCCCGGTACCCGCGTGTCGTTCGGCAAGTGGACTCGACGGGCCTGGATGGGCGCCGGCTACCTGGTCGCTCGGACGCTCGACGCCGACGGCGTCAGCTCGCATCCGGTCGACCGGTTCGGAGAGGAAGGCTGATGCCATGTCCGCGGACCAGTCGCTGACCGTGGGCGAGACACCGGTCCGGCAACCCGGGGGCGCAGGGCGCGGCTGGGGCGGATGGATCGCCGGCGCCGCCGTGGCCGCGTTCGTGGCCTTCTTCATCGCGAACTGCCGCGTCGCCCTCGATCCCCGCGTCGCGAACCCGAAGGTGCAGGGCCGGCCCCGCCCGGTCAGGTTCATCTTCGGCCTCGATTACATCGCTTTCCTGCAGATTTCGACCGTGATCATGCTGATCGTGCTGCTCGTGGTGTTCATCAGGGGCTGGCGACGCAACCCGGGCAGCCCGGTGATGCTGATGTTCTTGTGCACGACCCTGATCGTGTGGCAGGACCCGATCATGAATTGGGCGCCGTTCGCGGTCTACAACCCCGATCTCATCCATTGGCCCGAGTCGTGGCCGCTGGTGTCGCTGTCGCCGACGGTCGAGCCCTTCGTCGTATTCGGTTACGTCACTTTCTATTTCGGTCCGTACTTCCCGGCGATCTGGATCCTGCGCAAGCTGCAGGTCAGGCACGGCCCCGAGGCGTTCGTGTCGCGGCACCCGTTGGTCAGCCTGGGCGTGCTGACCTGCGCCATCGGCTTCGTCTTCGACGCGTGGCTGGAGATCCAGCTCGTCCACACCGGCATGTACATCTATTCCCAGGTGATCCCGTGGGGTTCGGTGTTCACCGGCACGACATTCCAGTTCCCGCTGATCTGGGAATCGTTCTCGGTGACCTTCGTGATGGTGCCCGCCGCGATACTCTGCTACCGCGACGACACCGGAAAGTCGGTGGCCGAGAAGCTGGCCGCGAAAGCCAAGGTCTTCCCCGGCCGTCCGGTGCTCGGCACGTTCCTGGTGATGTTCGCGATCATCAACGTGTCCTACTTCGCCTACGGGGCATGGTTCGCCGTGATCAAGATCAGCCACGCGGCGACCTCCGTGGCCTGCCCGTGGCCCTACCCGGAAGCCAAAGTGTATGACCCGCAGGGCTTTTACGAAAAGGCGGGCGCCCAGGGGCCCTACTCGGTGGGCATCTGGTCGACCTGGGCGAGTGGGGAGCCGAACGGACGGCCCCATGTCGAAGCGCCGCCGCCCGGTCATGGGCCCTGCGCGACTTCTTCGTCACCGAGCGCGAATGGCTGAGGCGCGCGCGGTCGTCATCACCGGCGCGTCCCGCGGCCTGGGATTCGCCTCGGCGGCGCGGCTCTATCGCGAGGGCTGGCGCGTGGTGGCGGCCATGCGGAACCCGGCCACCGGGATGCCGCCGCTGCGCGCGGCAGCCGGCGCCCTGCCCGACGACGACCGGCTGATCGGCGTGCACCTCGACCTGCTGGACACCGCGTCGGTGGCCGCCGCGGCCAAGGCGATCGAGGAAGCCGTCGGTGCGCCGTACGCCATCGTGCACAACGCGGGCATCTCTGCGGCCGGGATGGTCGAGGAGACCGATATCCGGTTGTGGCAGAACATGTTCGCCACCAGCGTCCTGGGTCCGGTCGAACTCACCAAGGCATTGCTCCCGGGCATGCGGGCAGCGGGTGAGGGCCGCATCGTGCTGGTGTCCAGCGCGGCCGGGGTCCGCGGTCAGCCCGCCACCGCGCCGTACTCGGCGGCCAAGGGAGCGGTGGAGCGGTGGGGTGAATCGATGGCCTGCGAGATCGCGCCGTTCGGTCTCGGTGTCACCGTTTTGGTGGCCGGCACCTACGACACCGACATCATCACCGACGCGGGCACCACCGACAACCGCGACTTCAGTGGCCCGTATGCCCGGCTGCACAACACCATGAACACCCGTGGGAGGGCCGCGATGAAATTGGCGCGGCCACCCGAACGGTTCGCCGACGGCCTGCTCCGGGCGCTGGACGACCGGGGCCCGTTCCGCCGCCGCGGCGTCGGCCCCGATGCCTCGATGCTGCTGGCGGCCAGCAGAATTCTGCCCGTGTCGGGCATGCACCACATGTCCCGGGTCGTGCTGGGCATACCGCGGCAGGGTTCGATGCGGGACGGCGCCTGGCCGCTGACCGCGGCGCAGCGGGCGATGGTGTTCGCCGCGCGGATTCTGCCGCAGCCGGTCCTGCAGCGCTTGGCGGCCCGCAAAAGCGAAGTGAAGGAGCGTTGATGGAACAGCTTTTCGACGACCTGGAGGACTTCGGCGCCTTCGACGCCGCGGTCTCCGGGGACGTGCGCGACCCCTACACGGAGTTGGCCCGGCTGCGCCGCGAGGAGCCGATCCAGCGTCTGGACGTCTCCGGGATGCCGCACGAGGAGTCCAAGCCGGTCTTCATCGTCTACCGCCACGAGGAAGCCCAGCAGATGCTGCGCGACAACGAGACGTTCTCGTCGGCGGGCGTGATCGCGGCGTTCGGCCCGGTGTTGGGGGAACGCGTGATGCTCGGCATGGACGAACCGCTGCACGGCCGGCTGCGGTCGTTGGTGTCGAAGGCGTTCTCGCAGAAGGCGTTGGCGCGGTGGGAAGACGAGTTGGTGGGGCGCGTCGGCAACAGCCTGATCGACAAGTTCGCGGGCAACGGCAGGGCCGACCTGGTCAAGGAGTTCACCTTCGACTACCCCAGCCAGATCATCGCGGGCCTGCTGGGCCTGCCGGAACAGGACTATCCGCAGTTCCAGCGGTGGTCCATCTCCCTGCTGAGTTGGATCCTGAATCCGGAACGGGGTCTTGCCGCGTCGGCCGCCCTCTGCGACTACTTCGCGCCGATCCTGCAGGCGCGCCGCGCCGATCCGCGGGGCGATCTCATCAGCGGGCTGGCCCAGGCCGAGATCGACGGAGAGAAACTCGAGGACGAGGAGATCTACTCGTTCTTGCGCCTGCTGCTGCCCGCGGGGGTGGAGACGACCTACCGGTCGCTGGGTAGCTTGTTGTTCGCCCTGCTGTGCGACCCCGCGCAGTTGGACGCCGTCCGTGCCGACCGGTCGCTGCTGCCGCAGGCCATCGAAGAAGGCGTGCGGTGGGAACCACCCCTGCTGACCATCACCCGGGTCGCCACCCGTGACACCGAACTCGGCGGGGTGGCGATACCGGCGGGCTCGACGGTGATGCCGATGCTGGGGGCCGCCAACCGGCAGGAGGACCGCTACCCCGACCCGGACACGTTCGACATTTTCCGGCCCGCGCGCTCGCACCTCGGCTGGGGCCACGGCGTGCACGTCTGCCTGGGGATGCACCTGGCGCGGCTCGAGATGCGCACCGCCGTCAACCTTCTGCTCGACCGGCTGCCGAACCTTCGGCTGGACCCCGACGGCGACGACCCGCACATCCGCGGGCAGGTCTTCCGGTCGCCGACGTCGCTGCCGGTGCTGTTCGATCCTCGATAGCCGACCTGACAGCGGTTGAAACTTGCCAATCGGATAGTTTCCGGTAAGGCTCTCCGTAGCCCCTCAACGACTCAGAAGAGAGTGACAGATATGACCGAGGCTGTAAAGGTCCGTTTCGAGCCCAAGATGATGATCGACGGCAAGCTCGTCGAGGGCCGGGCCGGCACCTTCACCAACATCAACCCGGCTACCGAAGAGGCGCTCGGCGAGGTCGCCGACGCCTCGGAGGAGGACATGCACCGGGCCATCGACGCCGCCCGGCGCGCCTTCGACGAGACGGACTGGTCGACCAACCACAAGCTGCGCCAGCGGTGCCTGCTGCAGTTGCACGAAGCGATCGAGTCCGAGAAGGAAGAGCTGCGCGAGGAGCTGATCCTCGAGGTCGGTGCGCCCCGGGCGATCACCTACGGCCCGCAGCTGGACGCCCCGCTGGAGGATGGCCTGAAGTTCCCGGCCAGGTTGATCGACGAGTATCCGTGGGAGGTCGACCTGGGCGACAAGGTGATCAGCCTGACCGGCACGCTCACCACCCGCAAGGTCTGGCGGGAGCCGGTCGGCGTCGTCGGTGCGATCGTGCCGTGGAACTTCCCCTTCGAGGTCACGCTGAACAAGCTCGGCCAGGCACTCGGCACCGGTAACACCGTCATCCTCAAGCCGGCACCCAACACCCCGTTCAACGCCACCCGGCTCGGCCGGCTCATCGCCGAGAAGACCGATATCCCACCTGGTGTCGTCAACGTCGTCACCGCGTCGGATCACTTCGTGGGCGAGGAGCTCACGCTCTCGCCGAAGGTCGACCTGATCTCGTTCACCGGTTCGACCACCGTCGGCCAGCGGATCATGGAGAAGGGCGCCGCGACGATGAAGCGGCTGTTCCTCGAGCTCGGCGGCAAGTCTGCCACCATCGTCTTGGAGGATGCCGATTTCGGGATGGCCTGCGCGATCGGCATCGCGCCGTGCATGCACGCCGGGCAGGGCTGTGCCAACCCGACGCGGATGCTGCTGCCGCGCTCCCGCTACGACGAGGGGGTGGCGATCCTGCAGAGCATCTACGAGAACGTCACGTGCGCCGACCCGCAGGACCCCGGCACGCTGTGCGGCCCGGTGATCTCGCAGATACAGCGCGACCGCGTGATGGGCTATATCCGCAAGGGCGTGGAAGAGGGTGCCACGGCGCTGGTCGGGGGACCGGACGCGCCCACCGGCTTCGACAAGGGATTCTATGTCAGGCCAACGCTTTTCGTCGATGTTGACAACTCCATGACGATCGCGCAGGAGGAGATCTTCGGCCCGGTGCTGTGCGTCATCCCGTTCGACGACGAGGAGGACGCGATCCGGATCGCCAACGACAGCAGGTACGGGCTGGCCGGCAACGTGATGTCCGGTTCGCTGGAGCGCTCGCTGGCCGTGGCCCGCCGGATCCGGGCCGGCTTCATGGGCGTCAACGGCGGCGCTCCGTACGGTGCCGACACACCGTTCGGCGGGTACAAGTACAGCGGGGTGGGCCGCCAGAACGGCGTGGCCGGCTTCGACCAGTACACCGAGATCAAATCCGTGGCCTACCCTGCCGGCTAGGGATCCGCAAGCGCCGAGATTGCCGTTCGGGCCGTGGTTTCGACCACGACCACGACCACGCCGGAGCCGGTACCAACCAGGCGTGGAACTATGCCGCTCGGGCGCTGGAAACTTGAAGCTCGTGCCCGACGGCTCCGGACAAGTTCGCGACGCTCGTGGGCATTTCGTCGGCGGCCGCCACCAAAATCTTCGTTGTCGGGACCGCCACCGCCGCCAACGCTTCTGGCACGGAAAGCGCTCCGACGTGGCCGAATCCTTTGACTGACAATCAACCGTGAAATCGCGGCTGTATCACGCTGCCAAAGCCGGCGCCCTGCGGTCCTTCTCGCATGTCTCTCCAGCAGATCCCCGCTGAAGTGGCCCGCTGGGGCGCGAGGACGAACGTCCTGAAGCGGCGCGACTTTGGTCCCTGTTGCGACTCTTTGGTAAATGGTCGGATATTCATGACGTCGCCTCTCTTCGCCGGCGTGTGCGACGCAGAACCGGTGAGCATCGCGACCGGAATGACGGAGGAGTCAGTGATGCGCGTAAACGGGATTTCGCCGGTCACGCGGGCCGGACGCGGAATGTTCGTCCGGGGGCGGCTGGCCCGCGCGGCCGTGCGGGGCGCCGCCGGCGCGCTGACCGCCGTGGTCGGGCTGGGCTTGCTCACCTACGCCGGTGCGCAGCCGGCGGCCGCCACTCGCTTCGACCCCGACGAGCAACGAATCGTCGAGGAGCTGCCCTTCGGATTTTCGGAAGCTTCGTGCGAAACAGCCGCCAACCCGCCCGCCGGCGCGCTGGCCAGTTTGGACTGCGGCCAGGACGCCGGACTCGACAGCCCGTTGGGCGGGCACTTCACGTCGTTCGCCGATCCGGGATCGTTGGACCGTGCCTTCCACGACGACCTGGCCAACCGCGGGGCGGACTACCTGCCGTCGCCGTGCCCCGGGCTGGACGCGTCCCCGACGGTGTGGCACTACACCGCCACGCCGGGGGAGACCGCGGGTCAGATCTTTTGCGGCACCCTCGACAACGCCCCGGATATCGAATGGACACGCGATCGGCAACTGCTGCTCCTCAATGTCCACGACGGCCCGGGCCTGAACAAGCTGTTCCAGTGGTGGGAAAGGTACGGAAACGAGCCCAGGGAGCTGTTTCCGTTCACCCGTTGAGTACGCATGCCTGAAGTGGCGCGGTCTGCTGCGGCGCGATCCCGAAACGCCCGCTGAACCAACGGGTTCCAGGGCCGGCGCGTCGGGTCAGCCGGTGGTGTGGACGATCAGCACGTCGATCTTCGCCTTGGTGGCGATTCCTCCGGGGACGGAGAAGACCCGGCCGATGAGCGCGGATCGCGCGTCCAGCCCCACATTGCCGACCACGAGCAGATCGGCGTCGACTTCCTCGGCCAGGTCCACCAGCGCATGAACCGGGGCATCCTGGATCGGCCTTTCCTCGATGTCCGTGGCCCCCGCCGCCTCGGCGCGCTCCCGGGCGTCGTGCAGCATCGCGTAGATGGGCGCGTTGCCCTGCACCTTGTAGGCCTCGTCCCGCAGTATGTCGGCCGCGCGCAGATCGTCCTTGAGGGGAACGTAGCCGGTGGCGATGATCAGCTTCGCGTCCGATTCGGCGGCGATCTCGCCGGCTTTGTCGACCGCTCGTAGCGACGACTCCGAGCCGTCGGTGCCGACGACCACGGTCCGATAGGTCTTCACTTGCTCTCCCTGCCTCGTCGCGGCAATCCTTCTGCAGTCGGCCCCATCCGTCCCGTCGATGCCAGGTTATCGGCGGATGTGCCGCAGCAATGAGTTTTGCCCGACACCGCGGCGATCGCCGGTCGCGCGCGCACGGCCTCGTACGATCCATCCGGTTGCGGGACCTCTTCTCATGGCGCGGAACTCAGCGCAGCGATCCGGCTCGGGGAATCGTCGCTCGGGGCGGCCGCCACGATGTGGGCAACCAACTTGCCGCCACGGGTGACCTCGATCGCCTGTCCCGCCGCAACCCTGTCGAAATAGCGACCCGCTCGCCTGCGCAGCTCCTCGAGTTCGACTCGCGGACCCGCGTCCACCGCGACGGGGGCAGTCCTCGAGTCGCCGGCCGGCACGATCCGCGCCAGTAAGCTGCCGTCCCGGACGACGAAGAGCGTTTCCCCGGCCGCGACCCGATCGAAGCATCGGCCGGCACGCTTGCGCAGCTCGTCGAGGCCGACCCATCCGCCGGCGTCCGGTGCCGCGACGCGGACGGATCGCGCCGGGATCGGAGCGACCCTCCGGTCGCCGACCGGCACGATTCGCGCCACCAACTTGCCGCGCCGGACGACATCGATCGTCGCGCCGGCGGCGACCCGCGCGAGATAGGTGGACATGTCGTACCGAAGTTGGCCTAGGCCAATGACTTCCCGCATTCCGCTCCGATCTCCGTGCTCCCGGACCGGCCCCGGGAAGTATCGGCCACGCGTTGCGACCGCGCCGACCCGGCCAGTATATGACTGTACGTGCGGTCAGTGTCAACGCTTCGCCGCCGAGGCCCCGTCGGCCAAGGCAGCCGGAAAAGGCGCCGTGATTCAACGGCATCGGACGTGGCGGGGATGGTAGAGCCGATCGCGTTCAGCCCGGCGGCGCCAGCATGTCCTTCCATCCGTCGTCTCCTGTTTTGCTCGAGTTCTCGACCGCATACCTGACACCGTCGGGCCCGACGAACTCCCCGCTCTGCGGGCTGTAAACCGCGGTCGGGGGACCGCTGGGCGTGTAGACGCAGGGATTCGGCTGCTGCCCGTTGCATTCGACGGTCCCCGACCCCGGCCGCTGCAGCGCATCGCTGACGGGAGGCGGCGTCCCCGCCACCCTGTCGGAAGGCGCCGGGTTGAGACCGTTGTCGACCGACGGTGCGGGTATCACCTGCCCCGGCTTCACCGGCTGGTCACAGCGCGCCGCCGGCGCTGGGCAGGTGAGGATCTGGTTGGGATCGCCGTACCAGGGGTTGGTCCCCAGGGGAACGTAGGGTTTGTCGTCGCGGCACTCGCGCGGTGTCGCAGCGCGCTTCCCCGGGACATCGACGCACGGCAGGTTGCGCGCCCCGCGCACGGCGTTGGCCGGAGCGTCCTGCGGGATCTTGCAATAGGTTCCGGACGGCATCGGCGCCAGGCTGGTGTCCGCCGGAGACCGCCACTGCGATGCCGGGAGAAAGCCCGTCAGGCACGGGGGAGGCTGGTTGATGGTCGCCGAGGTGCCGAGGGACGCATAGCCGGGGAAAGGCGCCGTCACCGTCAGGCCTTCCGCGGCGCCCTGCGGATAGGAGACCAGCAGTTGCTCGACGCCCTTGTGGTAGCGCTTGAGCATTTCCAGCACGATCTCGATGTTGGCCAGCGTCTGCGGCAACGACTCGCGGACGTCGCCGAACACCGCGTTGACCTGATCGGCGGTCGGCGCCGCTTGGGTCAGGATGCTTCGCACGTGCTGGTCTTCTCCCGCGGTCTGCGCGGACAGGATGTTCAGGTTGTGCGCCCAGCGCTCGATCGCGCCGCCCGACTCGACCTGACTGTCGATGACCGGCCCGGAGTGCTGGATGATGTCGTCGACATCGGCGATGTTGGTCTTGAAGTCACCGGCGATCGCCTGCGTCGCGTCGACCAGTCGTTGCAGCGCCGGGCCGAGGCCGCCGACGGCCTGGGCGGTCTCGTCGAGCAGCGCGGGAATTTTGTCCCTGGGCAGTGCGGCCAGGCCACGGTTGGCGGCGTCGAGCGCCGGCCCGATCTCGGTGGGCACGGTGCCCTTGGTGATGGTCTGTCCCGGCGAGAAGTACCGGGCCGGATTGCCCACCGACACCAGGTCCAGATACTGCTCACCGACCGCCGACACCGAATGCACGTTGGCCGACGCGTCGATCGGAATCTTGTAGCGGTCGGCGATGCTCATGCTCACCCGCGCGCCGGTCTCGGTGGGTTGGACGGCGGTGACCTTGCCGATGGTTTGACCGCGGTACGTCACGTTGGCCGTCTTGTACAGGCCACCCGAGGCCGGCAGATCCGCCTTCAACGTGTACTGGCCGATTCCCATCGCGGCGGGGATCCGCAGGTAATACCAGCCCAGTGCGATCGCCGTGAGCACGCTCAGAACGCTGAACACGATCAGCTGGGTCTTGATGAAGCGGGTCAGCATTGCCGGTCGGCCCTTTCGACCAGCGGCCCGCCGGGGGCGTCGTTCGGGTTGGGCGTGTACCGGACGTCGGGAATCATCGTCTCGGGGTCGCGGCCCCACGATTGCTCGAGCGCGCGCAGCGCTCCGGAGAACCCGGTCCCGGTGAGGACCGCGTTGTCGACGGCGCTGAGCGTCAGGTCGAGCGTCAGCGACAGGTTGAAATAGTCGCCGCGGAACGACTTCGGCACGGCGTCGACATCGAACGGCCGGACCAGGATCACCTTGAGGGCGCGGATGAGATACGGTGCGGCACGGCCGAGTTCCCGCAAGGGGCACTGCAGCGACAGTAGATCCTGGTGCAGGTTGCCCCGCGACGCGGACAGGTATCCGTCGGCGAGCCGGCTGAGCCGTCCCGTCGCGTCGACCGCGTTGATCAGAAGGTCCTGTTTGTCGGCGAAATGTTTGATCAGGGGCGGGAACTCGGTGAGTACCCGATCCAGGACGTCCGAGCGCGGACCCACGTACGCCAACAGCCGGTCGGTGGACTCGATGGCGCGAGTGATGTCGTCGCGTTGCTCGTCGAGGCGGGCGGTGAAGGTGTCCAGCTTGCCGAGGAAGGCGCGGATCTGGTCGGCGCGCCCGTGCACGACGTTGTAGAGCTCGTTTTGCAGCACCTCGAGGTTCGGGATGCCGCCTCCGTGCAAGATCAGGGCGAGACTGGCCAGCGTCTGTTCGGTCGTCGGGTAAGCGGACGAGTTCTTCAGCGGGATGGTGTCGCCGTCCTTCAGCCGCTCGGGGGACGGGTCGGGCGGCGCGGCCAGCTCCAAGTGCTGGGAACCCAAAAGGCTTGTCTGCCCGATCTTGGCGGTGGCGTTCCTGGGTAGCTTGACGTTGTTGTCCAGACGGAGCGTCAGCGTGGCGACCCAGTTCTTCAGTGCGATCGCGCGCACCGTGCCGACGAAGACGTCGGCCACCCGCACCCGGCTGTTGTTGTTGAGGGCCAGCGTGTCGGGCATCTGCACGTAGACGGTGTAGGAGCCGGGCCTGCTGCCCGGACCGCCGGGCATCGGCACGTTGGCGATTCCGTGCCAACTCGCGCACGACGACAGCGCCGCGGTTGCGCTCATCAGGGCCAGCCCCCGGAACGCCTGGCGCCGAGTCCGAGCTCCCCACGTGCGCAACGCTTTCACGATCCTGCGCCCTTCGTTGCGGCCGCCTCCGCGGGCGGTGGCCCGGGGGGCGGCGGGACCGGCCCCTGCGGTGCCTGCACCCCGATGGGCGGCAACACCGGGTACTCGTCGTAGGCGTTCGGCGGGCCGGGCGGGGTCTGCAGCCCCGGCGGTGGCGGTGCGACGTCCGGTCCGCCCATCAGTTCGGCCAGCGACCCGGCGGTCAACAGACCCGCCGTGATCGGCCCGACCTTGGTGCCCTGCATGCCCGGCGCGACGACCCAGCCGGGCTGGGTGTTGCGATGCGACAACGGGGTGTCGGGAACCCAGATCCCGGGCACGGTGGTGTCCTTGTAGCCGTTGGGCGGTTGCAGCCGGGACTCGGAGTAGGCGACTTCCTTGGGCAGCGTCTCGGCGGTGCTGAACGGGTTCAGCCCGAACGGCGGGTAGTTGAACTTGATCGCGTCGAGAACCGGCGCCAGGTACTGTGCGCACAATTCGGCGGACTCCTGATACCCCAGCCGGCTGCCGGCCTGAATCATGCTGCAGATGAACTGCATCGGGTTCGCGAAATTCGGGATCGCCGGGATGGACATGACCGCGCCGTGGGACGGATGGTAGATCTGGCTGAGATTGGTCTCCAGCGTCGGCAGGACGTGCAGGGCGGTCTCCAGACCGTTCAGCGGATCGGGCTGAACCAGTGTGGTGGTCAGGTCGGCGAGGTTGCCGACATCGCGTGCGATCACCTCGCGGTTTTTGGCCAGGAACGGCCGCAAGGTGGGGAGTAGGCTGTCGAACTGCCTTATCGCACTGGCGAGTTCGGAGTCGGACCTGGTCAACCTGTCGGTGAACCCGGCCAGGTTGTTGTTCAGCGCGACGAGCTGCTGGTCGTCTTTGTGCAAGGCGTTGACGAACAGCGCCAGGCTGTGCACCACCGCGAAGAAGTCGCCGCGGCCCTCGTTCAGTGCGGTCAACGCCCGCGACAGGCTGTTCAGCGTGGTGTTGATCTGGGTGCCTTTGCCGGCCAGCCCGTCGGCGAACGATTCGATGACCTCACCGAAGGGGCCCGCAGGTTGCTCGGGTGTGGGACCGAGTTGGGAGATGATGTGGGCGACGCTGTCGCGCAGCTGATCCCACTCCGTCGGCACCTGCGTCCGCTCGATCGGGATCACCGCGTCGTCGGCCAGCACCGCACCACCTTGGTAGGGCGGCTCGAGCTGAATGCTCCGTGACGCCACCAGAGTGGGATTGACGATCACCGCGGAGGCGTTGGCGGGCACCTTGTACTTGTTGGCGTAGTGGAACGTCACCTTCATCTTGTCGCCGGCCGGCTCGATCGTGTCCACCGACCCGACGCGAACGCCCATGATCTCGACTTTGTCCCCGGGGTAGAGCGCGTTCGCCTCCGGAAAGTACGCGACCACGGTGTTGGTGGTCGCTTTCTGGTAAAGCTGCCAGCCGAGGAAGCCGGCCACGAGGGCCAGCACGACCACGGCCGACCCGATGATCGTGCGGCGCCGCAATTTGTGAATGCTCAACACGGACTTCAACTCCGGCCACCTCCCGTCCCATCCGGTGCGATGGCCGGGGCCGGCGCCAACGGCTCGGTGCGCGCACCGGGCGGTGCCTGAGTCGGAAGCGGCACCGGTGTGCCCGGGACGTCCGGCGGCGGCTCGCCCGGCCGCCCGGCGATTCCGATCCCCGGTGTCGGCGGCAAGCCCGCCGGGTTCGGTGGCGACGGCTGCACGTCGAGCGGTGCCGGGAAACTGCCGCCGAACGGGCCGGCGTCCACCCCCGCGCACGGAAGCGGGTTCCACGGCCGTGGCAGCGCGTCGGGCGCCGGCGTGTACGAACACGCCGATCCCGGTGGCACGGCGGGGCCGGGATGCTCCGGGGTTCCTTCGGACACCGGCGGTGCGGGCGGCGGCGCGCCGTTGGGGAACCGGGTGCCGTTGGGGTCGGGCCAGCGGAAGGCCGGCAGGCCGGCGCTGCGCCAGAAGTCCTCCGGGTCGATGCCACGCTTCTTGAAGGCGGCGTCGACGAACGGCTGCAACATCCAGTACGGCAGCAGATTGGACAGGACGATCTTGAAGTACGGCCCCGACGCGACGGACTCTCCCAGCGAGGCCGCGAATTGACTTACGTACGTGAGGGTTTGAGCGAGGTCGTCTTTGCGTGCCACCAGCACATCACTGAGGGTGCGCAACTGCTCCAGCACCGGATTCAGGCTCGGGTTGTCGTCGATGAACCCCTGAACCTGGGCCGAGAACGCGGAGATGTTGCCCAGCAGGGCGTCGATGGCCCGTCCGCGCTCGTTGAACGCGACCAGCAGCGTCTTCGCGTTGACCAGCAACCTGTTGATCTGTCCGCTGCGGTCACCCAGCACGCCGGCCACCTTGTTGGCCTGGGCGAGCAGGTGTTTGATCTGTTCGTCGCGTTGACCGATGGTGTCGGAGAATCTGGCCAAACCGTCGAGTGCGGCACTCAGATGCGGGTAGGTCTGATCGACCGTCTGCGACAGGGTGTTCAGCGAAAGCTTGACGGTGTCGATGTCCCAGCCGGCGGCGGCCTTGGTGGCGTCGGAGAACGCGTCGTAGAGCTGATAGGGCGTCGTGCTCTGGGCCAGCGGCAACACGCCGCCGGGCCGCAACATCCGGGTGCCCCGCGGCTCGATCTCGAGCACCTTCTTCCCCAGGATGGTGTCGGTCTTGATCGCCAGGCGGCTCTCGGTGCCGATCGTGTTGCCACCGATGGAGAACTTGATCTTGACGTGATTGCCGTCGATCGCAAGTCCCTTCACCGTGCCGACGTTCACCCCGGAGATGCGCACCTTGTCATTCGTGTTCAGCTGTCCGGTGTTGGCGAACTGCCCGTAGTAACTCGGAGTGGCGAACACCATCGGGACACTGGTGAAGCTTTGTCCGACGGCGACGACGAGCACCAGCACGGTGACACCCATGAGCCCGGCGCGGCCGCGGTTGAATTCCGTCAGCGTTCTCATTGCGGGGTGCACCTACCCGTGGGCTGCTGCCAGATCCTGACCGTGCGGACCGGGCCGCCGGGCTGCAGTCCGTTCCACTTGATCGTGAGGTCGCACAGGTAGAAGTTGACCCAGTCTCCGTAGAGGCCGATGCTGCGCCCGATCAGGTTGAGCGCCGTCGGCGTCTTGTGGATCAGATCGTTCAGTCGATCCTTCTGGTCGATCAGCGGCTGCTGGAGCGCCTGCAGGTAGTTGATCTCCTTGTGCAGCAGGGCGCGGTTGTCCGCCAGCAGGTCGGACACCGTCCCGGCGGCATTGCTCAGTTGCGCGGTGCCCTCGGCCAGCGGGTCGGCGTGGTTGCTCAGCCCGGTGATCAACCTCTCGAAGTTGTCGACGGTCTGGTCGAACTCCTTGCGATGCCGAACCGTGGTGTCCAGCACGATGTTCAGGTTCTTGACCACCTCGCCGATCGCCTGGTCGCGCTCGGCGATGTGCGCGGTCACCTGCGCGGTCTGGTCGAGGATGTCGTTGATGGTGCCGCCCTGGCCCTGGAAGACGGTGATGATGGCCGACGCGATGGTGTTGACCTTTTCCGGATCGAGCGCCCGGAAAAGCGGCTTGAAACCACCGATCAGGCCGTCGAGATCCACGGCCGGTGACGTGCGCGAGAGCGGGATGAAACCGCCCGGTGGCAGGATCCGGTCGACTCCCTCACCGGCACCGCGTTTGAGCTCCACGTAGCGGTTGCCGATCAGGTCGAGGTAGCGGATCTGCGCGGTGGTCGACTGGTAGAGCGGTATCGAGCGGTCGACGTCGAAATCCACCCGTACCCGTGTGCCGCCTTCGATCAGCCGGATGTTCTTGACCTTGCCGACCTCCACCCCGGAGGCGCGGACGAACTGCCCGTCGCGCAACCCGGTGGCGTTGCTGAACTCGGCGGAATAGCTGTTGGTGCGGTTGAAGCGCATCTGACCGAAGACCAGGACGATCGCCACGGTGATCAGCAGCAGCACCAACGCGATGCTGCCGAGCTTGATTGCGCTGCCGGTGATTTTCATGGGTTGATCGTGTTGTCCCCCACCTGACGGCCCCACACGTACTCGATTGCGTACGGAGAGCCGGTGTCCACGTGGTTGTACGGGGCGATGCTGGCGCCGGTGTCCACCACCAGGGACGGGGCGGGCCACAGATCACGGGTGACGGGCTGCCAGCACCCCGGCGCGCCGCCCGGCCCGCCATGGGCGTTCACGCGCGGTAGATTGTCCGGATACACATAGGGATTCGGCGCTCCGCCGACCAGTCCGGCCAATCCCAAGAGCCCCATCGTGGCCACGCTGCCGGCCAATCCAGGGAGGGTCAGTATGCCGCCCAGGCCCGACGTCAGCTCGGTCATGGTTCTCAGTGCGTAGCCGTTGCCGCCGCCCACCGTCGTATAGGCCGCGGGTTCGGCGTCGTAGTAGTCGCGGACGGTGCAGAAGATTTCGGGACTGTAGGTGTCGAGCAGCTGTGCGGTGGGCACCAGATCGCCGATGCCCCGCTGCAGGTAGGGCCCGCCGCGGGCGAAGATGTCTGCGCCGGTGTCGCCCAACCCGGCCGCGGCCAGCAGGGCGGCGTCCAGGTCGGCTTCCTGCCGGTGCAGCGTGCGCGCCGTGACCACCGCGTTGTCGAGGGCGTCGAACAGATCCGGCGCCGCGGCGGCGTAGGTGTCGCCCAGGGCGGCCAGCCGCGCGATGTCGTGGCGGATCTGGGGCATCTGCGGATTGAGGTCGTCGAGGATGGCGTTGCCGTTGACGATCGACTGCCCGAACTTGTCGCCCAGCCCGCTCAACGCCTCCGCGGCCGCGGCCAGCGTCAGGTTCAGTTTGACCGGATCGATTTTCTCGGCGATCGAGGTGAGCGTCTCGAACAACGTGTTGAACTCCGTCGTCACCGACCTGGCATCGATGACCTGATGCGGGGTGATACGTTGCGGCGTAGGGTGTTTCGGCGACTTCAGCGACACGTACTTGTTGCCGAACACCGTGGTCCCGGTGATGTTGGCGTCGACATTGGCAGGAATCAGCGGGATGTACTCGGGCTTCACGTTCAAGATGAGCTTGGCCGCCGGCCTGCCGTCACGCTCGATCTCGGAAATGCTGGCCACCCGGCCGATCTCCACACCGTTGTAGGTGACCTTCGACCCGGGGTCCAGCACCAAACCCGCGCGGGCGGACAGCATCGTCAGAGGGGTCTTCGGCGTGAGCCGGCCCCGAAACTGCAACCACACGAACGCCAACACCACCGCGGCGACCAACAAGAAGACCACGGCCGCCGTCTTGTACGGAGGGATGCGTTGCGGGTTCTCCTGCACCGGTCTGGTCATGGCCGGCTACACGGTGAGCGCGAAGTTCGGGTTGTTGCCGTAGACCGCCATCGCGGTCAGCACCACCACCACGACGACGGTGACCAGCGACAGCCGCATCGACCGGCCGACGGCCTCGCCGACGCCGACCGGTCCGCCGCTGGCGGTGTAGCCGTAGTAGCAGTGGGTGGTCATCACGATCACCGCGATGACGATCACCTCCAGAAAGGACCAGCCCACATCGTTGAGGCGCAGGAACGTGTGGAAGTAGTGGTCGTACGTGCCGGCGGACTGCCCGTAGAGGAACACCGTGGTGGCCTGCTGGGACAGGAAGGCCATGGTGATTCCCAACGCGAACAGCGGGGCGATGACGACCAGGCTCGCCACCACCCGGGTGGAGGCCAGGAAGGCGATCGACCTGATGCTCATCACCTCCAGCGCGTCGATCTCCTCGCTGATGCGCATGGCGCCCAGTTCGGCGGTGGCGCCGGCGCCGACCGTGGCGGCCAGCGCGTGACCGGCGGCCACCGGCGCCACGAACCGCACATTGACCATCGCGGCCACGAAGCCGGTGAACGCCTCGACGCCGATGTTGCCCAGCGAGGCGTAGCCCTGGATGGCGACCAGTGAGCCCGTGGCCAGGGTGATGAAGCTGACGATGGCGACGGTGCCGCCGACCACGGCCATCGCCCCCGTCCCCATCCCGACCTGGGCAACCATCCGCAGCGTCTCTTTGTGGTAGCGGCGCACCGCGAAGGGGATCAGCCCGATCGCGGTCAGCGTGAACCAGACCATCTGCCCGATCTCGACCAATAGCCGAACCGGGGCGTCCCGGTATCTCCTGAGGGTCGTGGCCGCCCGCGGGAAGCGGACGCGCAGTGCGGCGGTCGCCGTAGCCGCGGTCACCTCAGCGCCCCGTCCCGAAGCGGACACCGATCGTGGTCAGCATGACGTTGACCGCGAACAGCGCGATGAAGCACAGCACCACCGTCTCGTTGACGGCGGTGCCGAGGCCTTTGGAGCCGCCGCGCACGATCAGTCCGCGGTAGCAGCCGACCAGGCCGGCGATCAGACCGAACGTCGCGGCCTTGACCATCGCGATGACCACCTCGGGCAGCCCGGTGATCGCGGTCAACGTGGAGAGGTACGCACCGCTCGAGACGTTCTGCAGATACACGCTGAACAGGTAGCCGCCGACCAGGCCGACGGCGACCACGAGGCCGTTGAGCAGCACCGCGACCACGGTCGAGGCGACGACGCGGGGCACCACCATGCGGTGGATGGGGTCGATGCCGAGCACCTCGAGCGCGTCGATCTCCTCGCGGATGGTGCGCGCGCCGAGGTCGGCGCAGATGGCGGTGGACCCGGCGCCGGCGACCACCAGCACCGTCACGATCGGGCCGAGCTGGGTGACCGCGCCCAGCGCGGCACCGGCCCCTGAGACGTCGGCGGCGCCGATCTCGGTCAGCAGGATGTTGATGACGTAGATGAGCAGCACGGTTTCCGGGATGGACACCGCGATGGTGGGCAGCAGGGACACCCGCATGATGAACCAGCCGTTGACGATGAATTCGCGCCATTCGAACGGCTTCATCAGGGCCTTGCCGGTCAGCACGCACATCCGGAAGAACCCGCCGACCACTTCCGTTCCCGGCCGGATCTGGTTGCCGAGCTTGCCGCCGAACGTGGTCGAAGTGGTCATCGGCGCGGCCCCCGGCCTACGTGGTTCGCCAGCTCGCCCACGCAGGGGCCGCTCGGCGAAAGGGTTTGGCAAGAAAGGTGTTTCGCGGTTATAGGCGCGTATCGCGCCGGGGCGGCAGCGTCGGCCCGCGCCGTCCGGTCCGGTGTTGTCCGCGTCTGCGCCACGCTGCCACTATGGCATCCGACTGTACGGTCAGTCAATGAAATCGCCCCGCCGCGCCCCGGGGCCATGGTGGGTGGGGCCGTTTACGCCCGCCCGATGTCTCGGTTGCCCTCGGGAGGGGATATGCCCGGCCTGAAGCCGACCCGTCGTACAGTCGAGCTTTCCGCCGGCCGCGCGATCGCCCGGCGTGTCACCTGGGCCTGAATGGCGGGCAAATGCCGCCCTGCCCAACGCATTCCATCGTTACGGGGTCAACCCGACGTACCCGCCGCCGCGGCGAGGGAGTCGCGCACCACCGAGACCACGTCGGCGGAAGGGCTCGCCCATCTGTCGAGTCCCAGGCGGTCGAGCAGCAGTCCGCCCAGGAAAACGTCGGCGAAGGCGGCCCCGACCTGTTCGGGTGTGCGGGAGTCGGCGGGATCGAACCACACCCACATCCACTCCAGCGATCCCCACAGCTGCAGTGCCGCCAGTTCGACGTCCACGCTGCGGAAAACACCGCTGTCCACGCCGTTGCGAATCTCGTTCACGGTGAGCGCGAGCAGATCTCGGCGCAGCTCACGCACGTGTTGCAGCGCCGGGTGGTCGGAGAGTTGGACGACCTCGCGCTGGCTTGCCACCGTCGCGGCACGTTCGGTGACCTGCAGCAGCGCGGACGTGAAAATGATTGCTGCGATGCGTTCGTGCGGGGCGCCCACGTGATCCCAGACCGTCCGCAGCGCATCGAGCTGGCGGGCCAGATGCGTCTCTTCCAGCTCCCGCAACATCTGGGCTTTCGTTCCGAAGTGATGAACGATGGTGCCCTTGGACATGCCGAGCTCATCGGCGATGTCGCCGATGTTCGTCTTGTCGTAGCCGCGTTCGGCGACATAGCGGACGAACGCGTCGAGGATCTCGCTACGTCTGCCGGGGGATCTGGGCATTCTCCAACCCTTCGGCGTCGACTAACCGTACGAACGGTCTACCATAACCTTCGGCTGGTGAATATCCCCAGTCGGGTGTGTCGGCCGTGCGGATCGCCGTCCGCGGCGGTCAGTCGCCGGACGCGCGCGCGAGGCGCCGGGGTCGGGGCCGTCCGGTGTCCGGCAGTTCAACGGGGCCCGTGGCCATTGCGCCGATCCGGTGCGGTCACGACGTACATGTGCGCGCCGTCGGCGCAGGTGATCTCACCGGCGGTGTAAACGGTCATGAGTTCTTTCCCGTCGCCGTCGGCAACGCACACATAGGTGTCGGTCTCGGCGTCGTAGTCGAAGCTGTTCCACGCCAGGACGAACGCCAGGCAGTTGCCATCGTGGTCGGCCACGACGAGCTTGTGCGCACCGGACTCCTTCAACAAGTCGGCATCCCGCGTGCGCTGCTGAGGGGCCTGGTTGGTGTGGACCGTTACGCCGTTCGACATCTCTGCACTCCTTAGCGAGGAGATCTCCTCGGGTCCGGCCGCTCCGGTCCGGACCTGGCAGAAATTGTCGCCCCCGGCACCGGCCCAGACCAGGGCATAACGACCCTCCTCGCGGGGTCGTAAGTCGCAGATCACCCCCGCCGCCCGCCCTCCCAACGCGTTGGTTGACAATCGACGCCAGACCACTTCGTCCGAAGTCCCAGCGTCAAAGGAGACACAACCATGGCTGAAGCCGTCATCGTCGAGGCGGTTCGCTCCCCCGTCGGCAAGCGCAACGGCGGGCTGTCCGGCGTGCACCCGGCCGACCTGTCCGCGCAGGTGCTCAACGGATTGGTCGGCAAGGCCGGCATCGACCCCGAGATCGTCGACGACGTCATCTGGGGCTGCGTCATGCAGGCCGGGGAGCAAGCCCTCGACATCGGCCGCACCGCCCTGCTGACGGCCGGTTGGCCGGAGACGGTTCCGGGTGTGACCGTCGACCGCCAGTGCGGGTCGAGCCAGCAGTCGGTGCACTTCGCCGCGGCCGGCGTGGTGGCCGGCCACTACGACGTGGTGGTCGCCGGCGGGGTGGAGTCGATGTCGCGCACGCCGATGGGCTCGTCGCTGGCCAACGGCGGACGGCCGTACCCGGACGCGTTTATGAACCGCTACGACCGCCAGGTGCCCAACCAGGGCCTCGGCGCCGAGATGATCGCCGAGCAGTGGGGGCTGAGCCGCGCCGCGCTCGACGAGTTCTCGCTCGCCTCACACGAAAAGGCTGCGGCAGCACAGGATTCCGGCGCGTTCGACGACCAGATCGTGGGCATCAAGGACCAGGAGGGTGGGGTGGTGCTCAAGGACGAGGGCATCCGCCGCGGCACGCCGATGGAGAAGATGGCGTCGCTGAAGCCGGCGTTCAAGGAGGACGGTGTGATCCACGCCGGCAACTCCTCGCAGATCTCCGACGGCTCGGCCGCCCTGCTGTTCATGTCCGCCGAGAAGGCGAAGTCGTTGGGCCTCAAGCCGATCGCCAAGGTGCACACGGCCACCCTGGCCGGGGCCAACCCGGTGATCATGCTGACCGCGCCCATCCCGGCCACCCAGAAGGTGCTGAAGCGCTCGGGCCTGAGCATCGACGAGATCGGCGCCTACGAGGTCAACGAGGCCTTCGCCCCGGTCCCGATGGCATGGCTGAAGGACATCGGCGCCGACGAGAAGAAGCTCAACCCCAACGGCGGGGCGATCGCGCTCGGGCACCCGCTCGGCGGCTCGGGGGCGCGGCTGATGACCACGCTGCTCTACCACATGCGGGACAAGGGGATTCGCTACGGCCTGCAGACGATGTGTGAGGGCGGCGGCCAGGCCAACGCCACCATCCTGGAGCTGCTGTGACCGAAGGCCCGGACGGTGGGGCCGGCCGGCCCGCGGTGCTGGTCGAACGCCGCGGCAACGTCGCCGTCATCACCATCAACCGGCCGGAGGCCCGCAACGCGATCAACGGCGCGGTCAGCATCGGGGTCGGCGACGCGCTCGACGAGGCGGGGCGCGACGCGGGAGTGCGGGCCGTCGTCGTCACCGGCGCGGGCGACAAGTCGTTCTGCGCCGGCGCCGACCTCAAGGCGCTCTCGCGGCGGGAGAACATCTATCACCCCGACCACGGCGAGTGGGGCTTCGCGGGCTACGTGCACCACTTCATCGACAAGCCGACCATCGCGGCGGTCAACGGCACCGCGCTGGGCGGCGGCACCGAGATCGCGATGGCCAGCGACCTGGTGGTGGCCGCCGAGGGTGCCACGTTCGGGCTGCCGGAGGTCAAGCGGGGACTCATCGCCGCCGCCGGCGGCGTGTTCCGGATCATGAACCACCTGCCGCGCAAGGTGGCCATGGAGCTGCTGATGACCGGCGAGCCGATCACGGCTTCCGACGCGTGCCGCTGGGGCCTGGTCAACCAGGTCGTCGGGGAGGGTTCGGTGCTCGACGCCGCGCTGGCGCTCGCCGCGCGGATCACCGTCAACGCGCCGCTGTCCGTGCAGGCCAGCAAGCGCATCGCCTATGGGGTCGACGACGGCGTCGTCGCCGACGAGGAACCCGGCTGGGAGCGCACCACCCGCGAGATGCGCACGCTGCTGAAATCCGAGGACGCCAGGGAAGGGCCGCTGGCCTTCGCCGAGAAGCGGCAACCGGTCTGGAAGGCGCGTTAGACACCGCGAGCAGACGCAAAATCGCCCAAAAACAGGGTTTTTCGGGGGATTTTGCGTCTGCTCGCGGTGTCAGCTCCCCAGCTCGCGGTGTCAGCTCCCCAGGACGTTGACTCCCCACCGGAACACCGGGGGTAGCAGGGCGGCCGCCGGCACGATCGCGCGGCGCGCCGCGCGGGGCGCGCTGGCCAGCACCAGTGCGCGCGTGAGCAGCCGGTAATCGCGGGTGATCCGGTGCCACGCGGCCTCGTAGGACGCGGGCACGTCGGCGGCGATCGCGTCGATGACCGCGCCCGCCTGCTTGACCGCGAGGCTGATGCCCTCGCCGGTCAGCGCGTCCTCGTAGCCGGCCGCATCGCCGACCAACAGCACGCGCCCGGCGACCCGGCGCGAAACCACCTGGCGCAGCGGGCCACAGCCGCGTGCCGGCCCCCGCTCGGCGCCGGCCAGGCGCCGTTCCAGTTCCGGAAACCAGGCCAGGTCGGGCCGCCCGGGTGACAGGATCGCCACGCCGACCAGGTCCGGTTCGACCGGCGTGACGTACGCCTCGCCGAATCGCGACCAGTGCACTTCGACGAACTCCGACCACGCCGGGACCCGAAAATGCCGGCGAACCCCGTAGCGACGCGGCGTTCCGGCCGTCGCCGTGATTCCGACCGCGCGGCGAACCGTCGAATGCAGCCCGTCGGCCGCCACCAGCCACTTGGCGCGCACGCCGGCGGCCGTCACGCCGTACGCGTCCTGGTCGACGGCCGTCACCCGCGCCGGAAGCCATTCGGTGTCCTGCCGTTTGGCGTGTGCTTCCAGCGCCGCGTGCAAGGTGGTGCGGCGCACGCCCCGGCCGGGGCCGTTGCGGAACCGGGCTTGGGCCCGATGATGTTCGCTCACATAGGCGATCCCGTGGAACGGCATGCCGGGCGGATCGACACCGAGCGAGTCCAGCTCGGCCAGTCCGCCGGGCATCAGCCCCTCGCCGCACGCCTTGTCGACGGGGCCGTCCCGCGGCTCGACCACGATCACCGAAAGTCCTTGCCGCCGTGCGTGCAACGCCGTGGCGAGGCCCGCCGGGCCGCCGCCGATCACGAGCACGTCGGCGTCGTAGTCGCTCACGTGTAGCCCAACGCGGCGTTCTCCACGCCCAGGCGCACCCTCAGCAATATCGCGTTGGCCACGGTGAACAGGGCCGCGGTCACCCACGCGGTGTGCACCAGCGGCAGCGCGATTCCCTCGGCCACCACTGCAACATAGTTCGGATGGTGCAGGAACCGGTAAGGCCCCTGGCGCACCAGCGGCGCGTCCGGCAACACGATGACCCGGGTGTTCCACCGCGGGCCCAGGGTCTCGATGCACCACCAGCGCAGCCCCTGACTCAACGCCACCACGCCCAGCATCGGCCAACCCAGCCACGCGATGAACGGCCGGTGCAGCGCCCACGGTTCGACGACGCAGCCCACCAGCAGTGCCGTGTGGATGGTCACCATCACCACGTAGTGCGGCCGGCCGAACTCCTTGGCGCCCCGGGCGAAAGACCACTCCGCGTTTCGCTTCGACATGACCAGCTCCACCAGGCGTTCCAGCCCGACCGCCAGGATCAGCAGGTAATACATGCGACTACTATCTCGTGGCCGGGCCCACCGGGCCAACGGGCGGCTGTTGCTGACACATCTCGCCTCACGAGGTCGGCGTCGGATCGGTTCAGCGGTTCGCGCGCGCCCGCGCCCACCCCGGCGCGGCAGCTAGGGTGGGCAGGTATGCGGATCCTGGTCACCGGTGCCACCGGCTATGTGGGATCGCGGCTGGTCACGGCGTTGCTGGCAGACGCGCACCAGGTGGTGGCGGCCTCCCGGAACCCGGCGCGCCTCAAACGTCTGGGATGGTTCGCCGCCGTGACGTCGGTCACCCTCGATGCGGCCGACCCCGAGTCGGTGCGGGCCGCGATGCAGGCCGCGGGCCCCGTCGACGTGGTGTATTACCTGGTACACGCGATCGGGCAGCGCGGTTTCCGCGACGCCGACAGGGCCGCCGCGACGAACGTCGCGGCGGCGGCCCGGGACGCGGGGGTGCGGCGCATCGTCTACCTGGGCGGGTTCGTCCCCGCCGGCGGTGCCCTGTCGGAACACCTGGCCAGCCGTGCCGAGGTGGCCGAGGCGCTGACGGTCGAGGACGGCCCGGAATTGGTGTGGCTGGGCGCGGCGATCATCATCGGCGCCGGTTCGACGTCGTTCGAGATGCTGCGCTACGTCGGAGACCGGTTCCCGCTGATCCCGATCCCCACCTGGATGGACAACCCGATCGACCCGATCTCCATCCGCGACGTGCTGCACTATCTCGTCGCCGCCGCGGATCCCGACCGGGTGCCCGCGGGCGCCTACGACATCTGCGGCCCCGACACCACGACCTACCGGGGATTGCTCGAGACCTACGCGCGCGTGTCCGGCAGGTGGCACGCCGCGGTGCGGGTCGGCCCGGTCGACACCGCGCTGGCGTCGTTGATCACCGGGGTCGCGCTGCCGGTTCCGCCGGGATTGGCCGGAGACCTCGTCGAGTCGCTGGATCATCCGATGGTGGCGTCGGTGAGCGGTCTGCGCGACCGGGTGCCCGACCCGCCCGGCGGCCTGCTCGGGGTCGAGGACGCCGTCGCGCGCGCGCTGACCGCCAACCGCAGGCCCCCGCCCGTCAACGCGCTCGCCGATCCGCACCATCTCGCCGACAGCGATCCCAGCTGGGCCGGCGGCGACGCGCTGTGGATCCGCCGGGTCGCGCGAGCGGTCACACCGCCCCTCGCCCGGCCCACGCTGCGGCTGGTGAACCGTGTCCCCGGGCCGCTGGCCGGGGCGCTGCGGACCGGCCTGGAAATCCTGGCCGCAGTCACCCCGAAGGTGCGTCCCGCATGAGCGGGCCGACCGCGTCCGCGCACACCAGCACCGTCGCCGAGCTGCGCCGCGCGATGGCCAATGTCGCTGTCCCGCACAATGAGGCACCCAGGGCGGTGTGGCGCCGCCGGGTCGTCGTCAGCGTCACGCTCGTCGCCGGTGCCGCGGTGCTGGGCTTCTCGCTGCGGCGCCATCCGGGCGAGTCGAGCTTCTACTGGCTCACCCTCGCGCTGGCCGCGCTGTGGATAGCCGGCGCGTTCGCCTCGGGCCCGCTGCATCTGGGGGGTATCTGCTGGCGGGGGCGCAACCAACGGCCCGTCGTCTCCGGGCTGAGCATCGGCCTGCTGGTCGGCGCCGTGTTCGTGGCGGGCGGGCTGGTCGCCAGGGAGATTCCGCCGGTCGCCGAGTTGATCACCCGGGTGCTGCTCTTCGCCCACGGGTCCTACCTGTTCATCGTCGTGATCACCGTCGTCAACGCAGTGGCCGAGGAGATCTTCTTTCGCGGCGCGCTCTACACGGCGCTGGGCCGGCATCACCCGGTGGTGATCTCGACCCTGCTGTACACCGTTGCCACGATGGCCAGTGGCAACCCGATGCTCGGGTTCGCCGCGGTCATCCTGGGCACCGTGTGCGCCGTGGAGCGCCGGGCCACCGGCGGTGTGCTGGCGCCGGTGCTGACCCACTTCGTGTGGGGCCTGATCATGGTGCTGGTGCTGCCGCCGATGTTCGGCGTCTGATGCCCGCCTACCGCGCCGCGTCGACGATCCGGCGGGCCAGGCGGTGCGTCCCGGCGGTGTGCAGGGGCCGCGTCAGCCACCAGTACAGCCGCCCGACGATGCCGGCCGGCAGGAAGATCGCCCGCTGCGTGTAGGTGGTTCCGCCGCCGTCGCGCGGCGCCACCGAGATCTCCAGCCAGGCCCGCCCCGGTCGGCGCCGGGTCCCGCGCAGCCGCAGCAGCCGGCCGGGCTCGCGCTCGGTCACCGCCCAATGTGCGCGGCCGCCCAGGACGCTCTCGGCCGCCCGCCACACGCCGTCGGGCGCGGCGCCGCTCACGGCGGTCCGCACGTCGGTGTAGACGACCTCGCCGGCCCAGTCCGGGTCGCTGGGCAGCGCCTCGGCCGGCGCGGACAGCAGCGAGTCCCAGGTGGCGTCGGTCAGGCCCCGTTTGGCGCGGTCGAGTGCCAGCGAGACGGAGCGGCGGTAGTCGGTGAGCCCGCCCGGCGGCGGCGCGATGAGGCCGTCGATGTCGTGGTTGCGCATCACCGCGTCGCATTCCAGCGACTCGATCAGCGGCCGCGCCAGCCCGGGCGGGATCGGGGTCACCGTTCCCACCCAGAGGCTGGCGATCGTCGGCGTCAAGAACGGCAGCACGATCAACCGGCGCGGCCACAAGCCGGCCACCTGTGCGTAGACCCGCATCATGTCGCCGTATTCCAGGACGTCGGGACCCCCGATGTCCCAGGTGCGCGACCCCTCCTCCGCGGGCAACGGTGCTGCCGCCGCGGCGGCCAGGTAGTGCAGCACGTCACGCACCGCTATGGGCTGGATCTTGTTGTGCACCCACTTCGGGGTGGTCATCACCGGCAACCGGTCGGTGAGGTGCCGGATCATCTCGAAGGACGCCGATCCCGACCCCACGACCACCCCGGCCTGCAGCACCACGGTTTCGATGCCGGAGTCGATCAGCGCCTCGCCCACGGCTTTTCGCGACTCGAGATGCGGCGAGAGCTTGCGGCCCTCCGGGTGCAGGCCGCTCAGGTACACCACCCGCCGCACCCCGGTGCGACGTGCGGCCGTCACGACGTTGCCGACGGCCCGGGACTCCTCGGTGGCGAAATGCTTCGACGTGCCCATCGAATGGACCAGGTAGTACACGACGTCCATGCCGTCGAACGCCGCGACCAGTGACTCGACGTCGCCGAGGTCGCCGCGCGCCACGTCGGCTTGGTCCCGCCACGGCACGTCGGCCAGCTTGTCCGGGTTGCGGGCCAGCGCCCGAACCTGATGGCCTTCGTCCAGCAGCCGCGGCACCAACCGGGCTCCGATGTAGCCGGTCGCCCCCGTCACCAGGCAGCGAACTCGTTCCGCCATCGCTTCTCCGTTCCTCGCCGATCGTTCGGAGCTGACGCAGGCTGGGATTGCCCCTTCCGGGGACCGCTAAGCGGTCAACGGTCGCTGAACTGAGGAGCGCGGTGGGCCTGGAACGCCATCGCACCCTCGATGAAGTCGTGCGACCGCAACAGGACGGCCTGCCCGTCGAACTCGCGCTTGAGGGCCGGCTCCAGTTCGGTCAGCGTGGCGGCGTTGATGGCATCCTTGGTCCTGGCATACGCCGCGGCCGGACCGGCCAGCAGCTTGGCGACCACCTTGTCGACCTCGGCGTCGAAGTCTTCCGCCGGATACACCGCGGAGACCAGGCCCCAGGACAAGGCGTCGACGGCCGGCAACCGCTCGGCCAGCAGCGCCATGCGCATCGCGCGGATCCGGCCGATCGCCGCGGCGACCAACGCCGACGCGCCACCGTCGGGCATCAGGCCGATCCGCGTGAAGGCCAGCATGAAAAACGCCTTCTCCGAAGCCAATACGACGTCGCAGGCCAGCGCCAGCGACACTCCCACACCGGCCGCCGGGCCGTGCACCACGGCGACGACCGGCCGGGGCAGCGCGGTGATGGCCCGCACGGCGCGGTTCGCCTGCTCGAGGACCTCGGTGCCGGGGCCGGCGCCCGCCAGGTCCTCGGCGCTCATGCCGGCCCCCGAGCAGAAGCCGCGGCCCGAACCGCCCAGGCGCACCACGCTGACCCGGGGATCGGTGGCCGCGCGTTCCATCGCGTCGGCGATCCCGGCCAGCACCGGGGTGGTCAGCGAGTTGAGGCTCTCGGGCCGGTCGATCGTGACCGACAGCACGCCGTCGGACAGCGCGACGGCAAGGCCTGCGACGGGTGCCAGTGTGTCGATGCCGGGTTCCATGGGGCCACCCTAGGCGACCGGGTGCGCGGCTCCCACGGGCGGCTGCAAAGATGCCAACGGCCGGTAGTTCGACCTCACCGCCGGTCGCCGGGCGTCGGAGCGGACGAAAGGTCGGTGCATCGTGGCGGGACCGCTGAGCGGATTGCGTGTCGTCGAGTTGGCCGGTATCGGACCCGGCCCCCATGCGGCGATGATCCTGGGGGACCTGGGCGCCGACGTCGTGCGCATCGACCGGCCCTCGAGCGGTCCCGGTGGTGTCGCCAAGGACGCCATGATGCGCAACCGGCGCGTCGTGACCGCCGACCTGAAATCCGACGCGGGACGCGACCTCGTGCTGCGGCTCGTCGCGAAGGCCGACGTGCTGATCGAGGGTTACCGGCCCGGCGTCACCGAGCGCCTCGGCCTCGGGCCCGAGCAGTGCGCCGAGGTCAACGACCGGTTGATCTACGCCCGGATGACGGGCTGGGGTCAGACGGGGCCGCGCAGCCAGCGCGCCGGACACGACATCAACTACATCTCGCTCAACGGCATCCTGCACGCGATCGGCCGGGTCGGTGAGCGGCCCGTGCCGCCGCTGAACCTGGTCGGCGACTTCGGCGGTGGCTCGATGTTCCTGCTGGTCGGCATCCTCTCGGCGCTGTGGGAGCGGCAGAGCTCCGGGAAGGGCCAGGTCATCGACGCCGCGATGGTCGACGGCTCCAGCGTGCTCGTCCAGATGATGTGGCAGATGCGGGCCTCCGGCATGTGGTCGGACAACCGCGGCACCAACCTGCTCGACGGCGGCGCGCCCTACTACGACACCTACGAGTGCGCCGACGGCCGCTACGTCGCCGTCGGGGCCATCGAGCCCCAGTTCTACGCCGCCCTGCTGACAGGGCTGGGTCTCGAGGGTGCGGACCTGCCCGGGCAGAACGACGTCAGCCGCTGGCCGGAGTTGCGGGCGGTGCTGACCGAGACGTTCGCCGGCCGTGACCGCGATCACTGGGCGAAGGTGTTCGCCGAGTCCGACGCCTGCGTCACGCCGGTGCTCGCGTTCGGCGAGGTGCAGACCGAACCGCACATCACCGAGCGCAACACGTTTTACGAGGTCGGTGACGGCCTGCAGCCCCGGCCGGCGCCGCGGTTCTCGCGCACCGCGCCCGAGACGCCGCGTGCGGCCGCGCCGGTGGCCGACGCCGAGGCCGTTCTGAAGGACTGGGTATAGTCCCCGACCAACAGGTTGGTGGGCCAAACCGCTGGGATCAGGGAAGGATTCGCATGGAGATCAAGGACGCCGTCGCCATCGTCACCGGCGGGGCCTCGGGCCTGGGCCTGGCCACCACCCGCCGCCTGCTGGACGCTGGTGCCCAGGTGGTCGTGCTGGACCTGCGGGGCGAGGACGTGGTTCGCGAACTGGGGGAGCGGGCGCGTTTCGCGCCGGCCGACGTCACCGACGAGGCCGCCGTCACCAGCGCGCTGGACATCGCCGAGGCGATGGGTCCGCTGCGCATCGTGGTCAACTGCGCCGGCACCGGCAACGCCATCCGGGTGCTGAGCAAGGACGGCGTCTTCCCGCTGGACGCGTTCCGCAAGATCGTCGACATCAACCTGGTCGGCAGCTTCAACGTGCTGCGGCTGGCCGCCGAGCGGATCGCCAAGACCGAGCCCGTCGGCCCCCCGGACAGCCAGGAGCGTGGGGTCATCGTGAACACCGCCTCGGTGGCGGCGTTCGACGGGCAGATCGGCCAGGCCGCCTACTCGGCGTCCAAGGGTGGCGTGGTGGGCATGACGTTGCCGATCGCGCGCGATCTGGCCAGCCGCCTCATCCGGGTGGTCACCATCGCCCCGGGCCTGTTCGACACGCCGCTGCTGGCCGGCCTGCCGGAACCGGCCCGCGAGTCGCTCGGCAAGCAGGTACCGCACCCGTCGCGGCTGGGGAAGCCCGACGAGTACGGGGCGTTGGCGGTGCACATCATCGAGAACCCGATGCTGAACGGCGAGGTCATCCGGTTGGACGGCGCCATCCGCATGGCCCCGCGCTGACGGGCGCCCCCAGCCCCGGGTCGGCGGGAAAACGAAAGCCCCCCGCATCGCGGGGGGCTGACCCGGAGACGAACTCCGGATCTATCGACGGAACCACCGGGTGATTGCGGGTTCGGCCATCAAGAGCCGTGCGAGCACACTCATGGCGGTCAGCTTGCCGTAGGGAGGGGGTGCCAGTCCTCGAACTGCTCCGAGGTCTCGCCTTCCACCAGCATGTCGCCGTGGTAGAGGGCTTCGAAGTCGGCTTTGATGACGTCGGCACTCGAGTCGTCGATCCACATGACACAGAGCGTATGGGCCACGTTTAAGGAATCTTTGAGTCGCGCTTCGGAAAATGGTGGCAATTTACCGGCGGGTAGGTTACTCGCCCGTCGAACCCCCGATTGTGCCGCTGACCGGCTATTCGCCCCCCAGTTTTCTGGCCGGACTCTTAGGGTCGCGCCGGTTTGAAAACGGCGCTGAACCCTGGGGTGCCCGCATCCGTCGATAACGTGAACAGCGTTGTTCGACACCTGTAAGTTGACCCTAAGCAAGGCCCATCGGGGTGGGCGCACGCGACCGGCTGGGGGAGAACGCCGACATGCTGCAACGAATCGCACGATTGGCCATCGCCGCGCCGCGCCGAATCATCGGGGCGGCGCTTCTGTTGTTCGTGGCCGCGGCGGTCTTCGGCATCCCCGTCGCCAAGAGCCTGTCGCCCGGCGGTTTCCAGGATCCGGGCGCGGAGTCGGCCCGCGCGATCAAGGTCTTGACCGCCAAGTTCGGGCAGAGCGGTCAGAAGATGCTGATCCTGGTGACCGCCCCCGCGGACGCACACAGCGCACAGGCGCGCCGGGTGGCCACCGACCTCGTGGGGGACCTGCAACGGTCACCGCTGGTGTACAACGTGTCCTCGGCCTGGACCGCGCCCCCGCAGAGCGCCGCGGACATGGTCAGCACCGACGGCAAGTCCGGGTTGATCGTGGTCAACCTCAAAGGCGGCGAGAACCACGTCCAGACGAACGCGCAGAAGCTGGCCGACGAATTCGTCCACGACCGCGACGGCGTGACCGTCCGGGCCGGCGGCTCGGCGATGGAGTACGCCGAGATCAACAAGCAGAACCAGGACGACCTGCTGGTGATGGAGATGATCGCCCTGCCGTTGAGCTTCCTGGTGCTGGTCTGGGTGTTCGGCGGATTGCTGGCGGCGGCGTTGCCGATGGCCCTGGGCGCGCTGGCCGTCGTCGGGTCGATGTCGGTGTTGCGGCTCGTCACCTACACCACCGAGGTGTCCATCTTCGCGCTGAACCTGAGCACGGCGCTGGGCCTCGCTCTGGCGATCGACTACACGCTGCTGATCGTCAGCCGGTACCGAGACGAACTGGCCGAGGGCGCCGACCGGGACGAGGCGCCCATCCGGACCATGGCCACGTCCGGCCGCACGGTGCTGTTCTCCGCGGTCACCGTCGCGTTGTCGATGTCGGCGACGGTGGCGTTCCCGATGTACTTCCTCAAGTCGTTCGCCTATGCGGGGGTGGCCACGGTGGCCTTCGTCGCCACATCGTCGATCGTGATAACCCCGGCCGCGATCGCGCTGCTGGGCCCGCGCCTGGACGCGCTGGACGTGCGCGCGCTGCTGCGGCGGATCCTGCACCGGTCCGATCCGGTACGCAAGCCGGTCGAGCAGCTGTTCTGGTATCGCTCCAGCAAATTCGTGATGCGGCGCTGGGCGCCGATCGGCCTGGCCGTGATCGCGGTGCTGGTGCTGCTCGGCCTGCCGTTCGCGGGCGTGACCTGGGGTTTCCCCGACGACCGGGTGCTGCCGCGGTCGGCGTCGGCCCATCAGGTCGGTGACCAGTTGCGCCACGACTTCGCCCACGATTCCGCCGCGTCCGTGCCCATCGTCGTCCCCGATGCCCGTGGGCTGAGCCCCGAGGCCCTCGACACGTACGCCGCCGCCCTGTCGAAGGTCCCCGACGTCTCGGGGGTGTCGGCGCCGGGCGGGTCGTTCGTGGCGGGCACCCGGGTGGGCCCGCCCGCCGCGGCGACCGGGGTGGCCGACGGCAGCGCCCTGTTGACCGTCGAGAGCAGCGCGCCGCTGTTCACCCAGGCCTCCGACGCCCAGCTCAGGCGTTTGCACCAGGTCAGCGGGCCCGCCGGCCGGCCCGTCGAGATGGCCGGCGTCGCCCAGATCAACCGCGACAGCGTCGACGCGGTGACCGATCGGCTGCCGCTGGTCCTGGGGTTGATGGCCGTCGTCACCTTCGTGTTGCTGTTCCTGCTGACCGGCAGCGTGGTGCTGCCCGTGAAGGCGCTGATGTGCAACGTGTTGTCGCTGAGCGCGGCCTTCGGCGCGCTGGTGTGGATTTTCCAGGACGGCCACCTCGGTGCGCTGGGGACCACGCCGAGCGGGACGCTGGTGGCGAACATGCCGGTGCTGCTGTTCTGCATCGCGTTCGGCCTGTCCATGGATTACGAGGTGTTCCTGATGGCCCGGATCCGCGAGTACTGGGTGGGGTCCGGGGCCGCCCGGCCGGCCGAGCCGCTGCGCCCGGCCGAAGCCAACGCGGCCAACGACGAAAGTGTGGCGCTCGGGGTGGCCCGCACCGGCCGGGTGATCACCGCCGCCGCGCTGGTGATGTCGATGTCGTTCGCGGCCCTGATCGCGGCCCACGTGTCGTTCATGCGGATGTTCGGGCTCGGCCTGACGCTTGCCGTGTTCGCGGACGCGACATTGGTGCGAATGGTCGTTGTGCCGGCGTTCATGCATGTGATGGGGCGGTGGAATTGGTGGGCACCCGGACCGCTGGCCCGCCTGCACGAGCGGTTCGGGATCAGCGAGGAGGTCGCGGCGGAGCCGGCCGACGAACCCGTGCCCTGCGGTCCGATCACGCAGCCGGTGACCCGTATGGGTTAGCGTGAAGATCGTCGGTATTCGTGGTGTGGAAGGGTGACGCGCATGGCATCAGCTGGGGCAGCGGTCGACAACCCGTTCTTCGCCCGGATCTGGCCCTACATCGCCGCCCACGAGGTCGAGGCGATAAAGGCGCTGCGCCGGGAGAATCTGGCGGGCCTGACCGGCCGCGTGTTGGAGGTCGGCGCGGGCATCGGGACGAACTTTCCGCACTACCCGGAGTCGGTCGACGAGGTGGTCGCCGTGGAGCCCGAGCAGCGGCTGACGGTCCAGGCCCGCGCCGCGGCGGACGTGGTACCGGTTCGGGTCGTGGTGCACGGCGACGCCGTGGAGGCCTTCAGCGGCGGTGAACCGTTCGACGCGGTGGTGTGCTCGCTGGTGTTGTGCTCGGTGGCCGACCCCGGCGACGTGCTGCAACGCCTGCATTCGCTGTTGCGGCCGGGTGGCGAGCTGCGCTACCTCGAGCACGTGGCCAGCCGCGGGATGCGGGGGCGGCTGCAGCGCTTTGCCGACGCGACCGTGTGGCCCCGGCTGTTCGGCAACTGCCACACCCATCGCGACACCGAGCGCGAGATCGTCGCGGCCGGATTCGAGGTGGAAACCGCCCGGCGGGAGGAGACGCTGCCGGTCTGGGCGCCGTTGCCCGTGTCCGAGTTGGCGCTGGGCAGAGCACGCCGGCCCGCGGGCTAGTCTCCTTTTCGCCGAGCCTGCGCTCAGCGCGGATTTGCCGGCCGAATTGCGCTGTGTGTGCAGGCTCGGTGCGGTCAGCGCATGTTCGATGCCCGGAATTCCAGCGCGGCGCGCACCCTGCGGATGACGTCGGCGGGATGATCGGTCACTACTACTCGGATGACGATCCAACCCAGCCTTGCCAAGTCCTCACCGCGGCGGATGTCCCAGGCGTATTGCCGCCGGTCGAGTCGATGCTGCTCGCCGTCATACTCGACGGCGACCATCGAATCGGCCCACCCCATGTCGAGGTGGTACACGCGGGCTCCGTCGGCGGTGACCACGGGGATCTGCGTGGTGGGCCGGGGCAGCCCGGCGTGTATCAGCAGGAGCCGCAGCCACGTCTCTTTCGGCGATTGCGAACCCGTGTCGACGAGCCCCAGCGCCGTTTCCAGCTGCCTGAGCCCGCGCGCACCCCGATGAAGGGCAGCTATTTCGCAGACCTCGGGAACCGTGACGTCGGTGGCCCGCATGAGCGCATCCAGACGCGCGACCGCCGTCCCCATCGGTTTGGCGCGCGCGATGTCGAACGCGGTCCGTTGCGGGGTCGTCACCGGCAGGCCCGCGACGGCGTCGAATTCCCCTGCGGCAAGGCTTATGTCGTGGGTCTGGATGCCGCGTGGCGCCCGGGCGTTCGACCAGATCAACGCGATGGGCAGGCGGTCGTCCACCCACTTCGATCCGTGCCACGCCGCCGCGGTGGTGCCGGCGAGCACGCCCCGTCGGTGCGACCACAGCCAGGCCGCCACCGCCCGTTGCCGCAGCGTGAACTGCTGATGATCGCGGGGCAGGTAGACGTCGGGAAACACCGCGCGGAAACGCGATCGTAGCTGGTGCGGCCGCAGGATTCCGGCGTTGACCGCCTCGCTGCCGATGAAGGGCTCGTCCATGACGCCAGACTGGGGCGCCGCGCCGACGCCACCGCGCCGAGACGGCGCTCAGCGCGCGTCGTTGTGGACGAATCACGCTCTGTGCGCAGACTCGACCTACAGCCGGCTAACCCAACAGCGCGGGCAGTCGCTGCAACAGCTCGGGCAGCGCCTGGCTCGCGGTCTCGCGGATGCTGATCGTCGCGCTTGCGGACAGCGGGGTGGCCTCGGGGTTGACCTCGACGACGGCCGTGCCGCGCGACAGCGCCAGATCGGCCAGCCCGGCCGCCGGGTAGACGACGGCGGAGGTTCCCACCACCACCATCACGTCGGCGGCCTCGGTGGCCTCGACGGCGCGCTGCCAGGGCGCGTCGGGCAGCTGCTCCCCGAACCACACGATGCCCGGTCTGATCAGACCGCCGCAGTGACACACCGGGGGTTCGACCTCCAGCGCCGGCTCGGGCATTTGGGGCAGCGCGCCGGTGTAGGCGATTCCGCAATGGGCGCAACGGAATTCGAAAAGGCTGCCGTGCAAATGGTGCACCGCTGTGCTGCCGGCCCGCTCGTGCAGGTCGTCGACGTTCTGGGTGATCACGCTGACCTCGGCGTAGTCCTGCCAGGCGGCGATGGCGCGGTGTCCGGCGTTGGGCTCGACGTTGGCCACCAGGTAGTGGCGCCACAGATACCAGCCCCAGACCCGTTCGGGGTTGTCGCGCCACCCCTGGGTGCTGGACAGCTCGTAGGGGTCGAAGCGGGCCCACGGACCGTTCTTGTCGTCGCGGAAGGTGGGCACGCCGCTCTCCGCGGAGATCCCCGCGCCACTGAGCACCGTTACGCGCATCCACCCAACATAGTCGGCGCGGGGTGGATACTGGGGGCGTGGAGCTGGATGACTGGTTGCGGGTCGACGTGAAGGGGCGCAAGCCCCTGTTCGACCAGCTCAGGACGCAGGTGATCGACGGGGTCCGGGAAGGTGCGCTGCCGCCCGGCACCCGCCTGCCGACCGTCCGCGAGCTGGCCGGCCAACTCGGCGTGGCCGTCAACACGGTGGCCCGCGCCTACCGCGAGCTGGAGAGTGCTGCGGTCGTCGAAACCCGCGGCCGCTTCGGCACTTTCATCGCCCGCTACGACCCGACGGACGCCGCGATGGCGGCCGCGGCGCGGGAGTACGTCCAGGTGGCCCGGGGCCTGGGACTGGGCAAAGCCGACGCGCTGCGCTACATCGAGGCCGTGCCCGAGGAACGGGACCCGCGCTAGCGGCGGGCCTCCGTCGGCTCAGCGCAGCACTTTCGTCAGCGTGCGCAGGTTGCGGGTCGTGGTCGACGACTTGTACCGCGCCTTTCCCGTCGTCTTGCCGATCGTGCTGTCCAGGGTGGAGCCCTTGGGGACCTGCCAGTAGACGACACCGTCACCACGGGCGATCTTCTCGCTCGGGCCGGCTTGCCCACCCAGCGCCGCCAGCTCGTCGAGCACCGCCGCGTCGGCGACGAAGGTGACATAGGACTGAAACCCGTCGGCGTCGCGCTCGAAGGGGTAGGCGTCGACGACGGCGCGCACCGCGGCGACGTCGTAGGTCAACACCCAGGCGTCGTAGCCGAACCTCGCGCGCAGGGCGGCTTCGGCTTTCTCCCGCACGGCAGCCGCGCCCCCCGGCGCGTCCAGCAGTACGTTGCCGCTGGCCAGGACCGTGCGCACCCCGGCGAATCCGGCGTCGGTCAACGCGGCGGCCACGTCGGCCATCTTGAGGTTGACGCCGCCGACGTTGACGCCGCGCAGGAAGGCCGCGTAGTGGGGCATGGCCCCATCGAACCAGCACTGCGCGCCTGCGACGTAGTCTTTCGGCATGGGACGTCAGGTCTTCGACGACAAATTGCTGGCCGTGATCAGTGGGAACTCCATCGGGGTCCTGGCCACGATCAAACGGGACGGACGCCCCCAGCTGTCCAATGTGCAGTATCACTTCGACCCGCGGGAAGCGGTGTTGCGGGTGTCGATCACCGAGCCGCGGGCCAAGACCCGCAACCTGCGCCGTGATCCGCGGGCGTCGCTGCTGGTCGACGCCGACGACGGGTGGTCGTATGCCGTCGCCGAGGGCACGGCGGAGTTGACGCCGCCCGCGGCCGCGCCCGACGACGACACCGTCGAGGCCCTGATTGCCTTGTACCGCAACATCGCCGGGGAACACCCCGACTGGGAGGAATACCGGCAGGCGATGGTCACCGATCGGCGGGTCGTGCTGACGCTGCCGATCTCCCACATTTACGGCATGCCGCCGGGCAGGCGTTGACCGCGCCGACGGGACTAAGCTGCCGGTATGGCTGAGTCGAGTATTCCGGGAGAAGCAAAGTCACCCACGGATGCGGCCTCGGGGGACTCCGAGGACGAGAACAAGCGCAAGTTCCGCGAAGCCCTCGACCGCAAGATGGCCAAGGCGGCCGGCGGCTCCGCCCACAAAGACGGCGGCGGCAAGCAGCCGCGGACGCACGGGCCGGTCGAGAACCGTCGGGAGTTCCGTCGCAAGAGTGGCTGAGTGCCGCTGAATACCGTTGAGCGGTAGCCAGTCCGTGGTGTCGGTGGCGCTTGTGGACTGCGTCGCGCAGGTGCTTTCGCTCGGGTTGCAGGGTGATCCGGTCCCGCTGGCGGCCGGCGCCCGGCGGGTCGCCTACTGAACCGGGCACGCGTACTTTCTGGCCACGTCCATCAGCCGCTGCTGTGATCCGGGGCCGACGACGCCCTGGGCGGCCAACTCCCATCCGATGAACCCCGGTAGGCCGCCTTCACACGCCTGGTGAGCGACGCGCCACGCGGTGTCGGGGCTCAAATGGAATCCATTGCGCTCTAGGCCTTGCATGTAGTTGTCGAATTCGGGTGTGCCCTGGTCCGGCACCGCAGCAGCTGAGCTGGCCAAGGCAACGGCCGTAACCACCGCTGCGATCAGCGCTGCCATCACACGTGTCATGTCCATTCCCCTGGCTGCATCCGGCAATCTCCATACGTTCGCACACCCCGCCGACACAGTCGGCTGGATCGCGGCAAATTATCCGCAGCCGTGCGGCCACGGCACTCGGCGATATGCGCTCGGAGCGGCGGTGCCGCACCCAGTCGATCCGGCCGCTATCCGACCGGCTCTCCGGGCTACCCGGGCCTCCCGTCGGCCTGCATCCGGGAGGCTTCAGGACGGTGCGGCACTGCCTGCTTTCCGGCGAGCCGGTAACGGGTACGCGCGGCGAACGAGACCCGGCAGGAGGCTTGTCATCGGATTGCCGGGATTGAAGTAGGCGTTCAGCCTCGGGGCGGAACGAACAGGCCGACCGAAGGGTCGGCCTGGCCCGGCCGGCCGCGCAGGCTTCCTCGGGTGCTGGGGTGGTCGAAGTTCACTTGGGACGGGTCGTTTTGGTATGCCCAGTCCGCCACGATGTTGCGGCGACTGAACTTCCAGCGGCCGTCGTGTTTGGCGTACTCGTCCAGGTACCGGCCGCCGATGATGACGTCCACGTCGTTTTCGGGACCGGCGAAGGTGTGAAACACCAGGCAGTAGATCTCACCCCGGGCCGTGTCGCCGTCGATCACGAAGTTCGTGGTGGTGATGTTGTGTTGAGACACAAGCACATACGGCTCCGCGGCCTGTAGTTGCGCGATGAACTCTTCGACGCCGCCCGTCGAGAACGAGCCGTGCGAGTCGGTCGCCCCTGGGTGGTACAGGTTCCTAAGCCTGAATCCGTGGATCAGTGATTTCGTGGTGTCGTGGGGTTGATTTTTGCACGGTTGGGGCGGTTCGGGGTGTTGTGGGTATGAGTGATCCGCTGGCCTGCACCAGCTTTTCCTTGTTGCGGGGTTCCTCGGGTCGGGCCTGGGAGGGCAGATGGGCAGGGGATGTGATAGTTATCCTGCTCGTGGGATCGCGGGCCTATAGCCGATGGTGTTGTTCCACAGCGTTTTCCATCCGTTTTGCCACGGCCAGTGCGCGGGCAGGTGCAGCATCGGTTTGCGGGCCGGGGCGGCGAAGCGGGCCGGGATGTTGACCAGGTCGCGGCGCAGGGTGGCGCCGCGGGCCACGGCGTGATGGCCACCAGCGAGGGTGCCTGCGGCGCGCAGCAGGTTATGGGCGATCACCGCGGCCGCCAGCCAGGCGCAGTTGGCGGCGAACAGCCCGGAAGGGATGTGAGCCAGCGGGCCGTCGATCACATCGGCGAAGGTGGTTTCGATGACGGCGTGGCCCCGGTGGGTGATATCGGCCTCGGTAACCGGCAGTTCGGAGTTGGTGACAAACGGGTGATGGCGCCACACCGGAAACAACGCATCGGGGTAGCGGGCGTCTTTGACCCGGCGCACCACCAGCCGCACCGTCAGCGTGCGGCCAGAGCCCAACCGCACGGTGTAGGGCGTTTCGGCGACTTGGGCATCCGAGATCAGCGTCCCCGTGTCGGGGTCGGTCACCGCGCCGGGGTAGTGCACCGGGGTGTAGGCGGCTTCGTCGATGGCTGCGATCGCAGCGTTGATGCGTTTGTTGCGGCTGATCGACAAGGAGAATTCGGCACCTTGGGCCACGCACGTGGTGATCACCTTCTTGGTGCCAAACGCCGAGTCGCCGCGCACCATGATCGCCCCAGCGGCCCCGCAGGCGCGGGCGGTGCCGATGGCCACCGTGATCTGGGAGGCGGCCGCGCGCCCGGAGGCGGCCTTGCCGCTGCGCAGCCTGGCCTCGGCGATCACCGGTGCGGCCTGCGCGGTGGAGATGGTAGTGATCTGCGGTGAGAGGCCTTTGCGCAGCAGCGCGCGGCTGGCGATCTTGGCGTGCCCGAAGCTGGCGCCCTGCTTGGCTTTCCCGTAGACCGGGCGCAGCAGCGAGTCGATGTCGACAAAAGCGCGTTGCTCGATGCCGGGTAACAGCGGTACCCGCGCCGCGAGCGCCACCAGATGGGCTCGACCTACCGCAGCGAGTTGGTTGGCGTGCCCGAAAGTGAACTCGCGCAGAAAGATCCCCAACGTGGAGGGCGCATACACCTCGTCGAACACCCGCGGGGTGCCGCCCGCGCGCAGCACGCCGGCATCGTCGATGCTGTCCGCGCCGCACATCATGCCCGCGATGATCGAGGTCAGCTTGCCGGCCGGATTCACCGCCCCCGACGCCACCCGAGTCGACGGCAGCTGCACGTGTTCGCCGATCAACTCCGAAAGACCGGCCTGCTCAGCTAGGTCCAACACCGGCACCAGCCCGGCCGCCGATACCAGATTCTGCTCGTCAAAGACCGCCGAGTCGGCGGTGAACGTATACGATGAGTGCATCGAAAGTGCCTTCTTGAACTCTGGACAAATACGACGTAAGCACTCGTATTATCCCAGTTCAGAAGGCGCTTTCGCTGTTCACACGCCGATCAAATCACCGGCCCATCCACGGATTCAGGCTAAGTGTGGGGTAATCGGCGCGGTCGACGGCCCGGCAGTAGGCAGTGACCAGCTGATGCAGCTCATCGCGGGCCAGCATAAGCGTCAATTGGGCTTCATCGACCACCGTGCCACCATAACGCCGTGGTTATGCGCTGGTCGTCGGCGGCGGGTCGGTGGTTGGTGTCGAACCGAAGCGGTCACGGTCGTAGGGTGTTCAGCGGAAGGAAGGTCGCCGACAGTGAAACTGTGCCTCACTCAAGACCCGGCCGCCGACGCACTGCTGGACGAGAACCCGTTCGCATTGCTGGTCGGCATGCTGCTCGACCAGCAGGTGCCCATGGAGACCGCGTTCGCGGGGCCGAAGAAGATCGCCGACCGGATGGGTGGCTTCGACGCCGCCGAGATCGCCGAGTACGACCCGGAGAAGTTCGCCGCGTTGTGTTCGGAAAAGCCTGCGATACACCGGTTTCCGGGGTCCATGGCCAAGCGTGTCCAGACGTTGGCGCAGATCGTCGTGGACCGCTACGACGGGGACGCCACCGGGTTGTGGCGCAGCGGCGAGCCCGACGGGCACGAACTGCTGCGACGGCTCGAAGGCCTGCCCGGTTTCGGTGAGCAGAAGGCGCAGATCTTCCTGGCGCTGCTCGGCAAGCAGTACGGGGTCACACCGCCGGGCTGGCGCGAGGCGGCGGGCGAGTTCGGCCGGCCCGGCACGCACATCTCGGTCGCCGACATCGTCGACGCCCGTTCGCTCGGGCAGGTGCGCTCGCACAAGAAGCAGATGAAGGCCGCGGCCAAGGCGGCGAAGTAACCGGTGGAGCAGTACAGAAAGGCGGCATCGTGAAGACACACATAACGTGCCCGTGCGGCGAGGCCATCGTCGGCAAGGACGAGGACGAGCTGGTCGAACTGACCCAGGCCCACCTCGCCGCGGTCCACCCGGGACTGGAGTACGACCGCGACGCCATCCTGTTCATGGCGTACTGACGAGCGACCGGCGTGCCCCGTCGCGGGGACACGCCGGTCGGCACGTCTGCATCAAGTGAGCTCTACGGCACCACCGTCGAGCCGATCGTCGGCATGAACTGGCACTGCTTCTCCTTGGTGGTGACCTGCCCGAAGATCGTCGACATGACGCTGCCCGAGCCCGTGTCGGCGATCGCGGTCAAAGTCGTCGGCCCCTCCGGGTTGATGTCCGAGCGCGGCTTGAGCGTGACGCTGCCGGACTTGCCGGTCGTCAGGTTCACCCAGGTGACGTTCAGCGGGAGCTTCTGCACCTCGGCCGGGCCGGGCGTGCCGACCGCGGTGAACACGTAGGCGGTCTGTCCCGGGCCCGGGCCCGGCAGCGGAATCTTCGCCGGACCCGCCACCGACAGCGCGGTCGCGATCGAATTGCCGCCGTCGGCAAGGCAATTGCTGCCGATCGAGGGATACAAGAAGTCCTGCGTGGGCGGCGCGTCGGGGCCGAAATCCGGGGTCGCCGCCGCCTCGGGCGCGGGTCCCGGCGCCGCGGAATCCGGGGCGGGCGCCGCAGCCGCCGGGGCGGGCGCGGGTGCCGGTGCCGCGGCCGGCGGTGTGTCCACCGGTGGCGCGACGGGGGCGGCGAGGGGCGCAGGGCCCGCCGCGTGCGCGGGGTCGACGCCGGTGGGTAGGTGCGCCTGAAGGCCGGGCTCGAGCCCCGCCGGTGGCACGTGCTCGACCGGGGCCTGGACGAAGTGGTCCACCGACGCGGCCACGTTCTTGGACTCGGCGGGGGCGGTCGGGTTGTGGGTGAAGGCCTGGGCGGCGGCCATGAGCAGCTGGGTCGCCTGCTCGGGGTTGCCGGCCGCCTGCTGGATGATCGGGCTCAGCTGCGACAACGCCGGCAGGCCCGGCAGTTGCTGGGCCGAGCCCGCCTGCGGTGCGGGTTGCGGTGCCGCCGGGTCGGCCGCCGCGCTCGGGCAGAGCCCGAACGCGACGGCCGACGCCGCGGCCACGACCGCTAATCCTTCGGACAGTTTCCTTGTACGTGCCACGATGTCCTCCGGTCCTGGTAGTGGTTTAGCCGACTAAGTGGCTGATCAGGGCATCGCCGAGAGCAGCCCCGGCGCGGCGACGGGCGCCGCGGCCGCCGGCGCCGCCGAAGCCAGAGCCGGCAGGTCGCCCGGCAGCGTGACCTGCGGCGGCACGTTCACCGGCAGGCCCGGCAGCGCGGGCATGTCGATCTTTGCCTGCGGCATCCCCGCTTGCGGCGTCGAAGCGGCCGGAGCGGCCGCGCCGGGCAGGGACACGGGCAGGCCCGGGATCGGCGAAGCCGCCGGAGCGGGAGCGGTCGCCGGTGCCGGCGACGTCAGGCCCGGGATCGACGCCGGGAACCCCGGAAGCGCGGGGGATGCCGGCGCGGCGGGTGCGGTGGCCGCGGGCGGCGTCAGCCCGGGGATGGAGGGCAGGCCCGCCGCCGGGGTCGACGCCGGCGCCGTCGCCGCCGCCGGGGTCACACCCGGGAAGCTGATGCCGGGAGCCGACGGCGGAGCCGCCGGCGGCGTGGCGCCGAGCGCGGTCGCGAGGTTCTGCAGGATCTGCGGCGCGTTGGCCGCCGAGCTGATCAGCTGCTGCGGAATGTTCGGCAGCGGCGCGGGGGCCGGCGCCGGATCGGCGTGGGCGATACCGCCCGTCAGTAGCGCTGCGGACGAACCGACCACGACGGCGGTTGCACGCAGATAGGTCCAGATGGTTGGCATGTCTCTCCCTGGTTGTCGACGACAGGTCCCGCGGCTGAAGCTACTTTGATACGGAGGTGACTCAAGTGACACGTGTGGCATTTATTCGATCGTTACCCCTTCGAGTGACGGCGGTGACCGGGCACTCGCCGGACCGTGACCGGCGACGCCGAAACGGCCGCGGCGGCACGCCCTAAAGTCGGATGGATAGACACCACCTCGGCCGCCCCGGCGGCAACCACCGACGGCCGGCCGGCGCGCGGGCTCAGCACCGCCGCGCCGGTGCTGTTGGTCCTCAGCGTCGCCGCCCGGCTCGCCTGGACGTACCTGGCGCGCAACGGCGCGAACTTCGTCGACCTGCACGTGTATCTGGGCGGCGCGGCCGCGCTGGACCATCCGGGCAGCCTGTACAGCTACGTCTACGCCGACCAGACGCCGGACTTCCCGCTGCCGTTCACCTACCCGCCGTTCGCGGCGGTGGTGTTCTACCCGCTGCACCTGCTGCCGTTCGGCCTGGTCGCCTTCCTGTGGCAGCTCGCGACCATGGCCGCGTTGTACGGGGCGATCCGGATCAGCCAGCGGCTGATGGGCGTCGCCTCCGGCACCGGACACCGCATGGCGATGCTGTGGACGGCGGTCACGATCTGGATCGAGCCGCTGCGCAGCACGTTCGACTACGGACAGATCAACGTGCTGCTGATGCTGGCGGTGCTGTGGGCGGTCGCGACGACGCGGTGGTGGCTGTCCGGCCTGTTGGTCGGCGTGGCGGCCGGGATCAAGCTGACCCCCGCGATCGCCGGGGTCTACCTCGTCGGCGTCCGGCGGTGGGCGGCCGCGGTGTTCTCGGCCGTGGTGTTCGTCGCCACCGTCGGGCTGTCGGCCCTGGTCGTCGGCGACCAGACTCGTTACTACTTCACCGAACTGCTCGGCGATGCACACCGCGTCGGGCCCGTGGCCACCTCGTTCAACCAATCGTGGCGCGGCGGCATCTCCCGGATCGTCGGCTACGACGCGGGTCACGGCCCGCCGGTGCTCGCGGCCATCGGCATCACGGCCGTGCTGGCCCTGCTGGCGTGGTGGGCGCTCGGCCCCGGGGACCGGCTCGGCAGGTTACTGGTGGTCGAGCTGTTCGGGCTGCTGCTCTCGCCGATCTCCTGGACCCATCACTGGGTGTGGCTGGTCCCGCTGATGATGTGGCTGCTGCACGGCCCCCTGAGCGCGCGCCGCGGCGCGCGCATCCTGGGCTGGACCTGGCTGGCGCTCACGGTCGTCGGCGTGCCGTGGCTGCTCAGCTTCGTGCAACCGTCCATCTGGACGATCCACCGCCCCTGGTACCTGGCCTGGGCCGGCCTCGTCTACATCGCCGCCGCGGTCGCGACTCTGAGCTGGATTGCCGGCACCAGCCGGCGCGACACCCCGGCCGGTCGGCCGGGTTAGCCCCCGACGATCCCGTTGATGTCGCGCGCCATCGCCAGGTCGTTTTGGGTGATGCCGCCCTCGGAGTGTGTAACCAGAGCGAAAGTTACCGTCCGCCAACGGATGTCGATGTCCGGGTGGTGATCTTTGCGCTCGGCGTGCTCGGCCACCCGGCGCACGGCGTCGATCCCGTCGAGGAACGCCGGGAACTTGATCGACCGGCGCAGGGCGCCGTCGGCGCGTTCCCATCCGCTCAGTTCGGCCAGTGCGGCATCCACCTGCTCATCCGATAACACAGCCATATCGGACCTATCCTTTCTCCGCAGATATTAGCTTCTAGCTGCGACGATACACCCATGATCTGGCCCCGGGGTTGCGCATAACGCAATCAGTTACCATTAACATATGACGACCGACGCCGTTGACCTTGCCGCCTTGGTTGACAGCTTCGAGATAGAGCTTAAGTCCGCCCGCCGCTCTCCTCGGACCTGCACGATCTACCTCTCTAGTGTGCGCCGCTATCTGCAATGGTGCGCCGACAACGGCCACCCCGCCCAGATCGACAGGCGCCAGGTGCAGCTGTGGATCGCGCAGATGCTCGATTCCGGCGCTCAGGCCGCTACCGCACAGGCGCGCCTGGCCGGTGTGCGCCAGTTCTCGAAATGGCTTGCCGCAGAGGGGGAGATTCCGTCTGATCCGCTGCTGCGGCTCAACGCGCCGAAGAGCGACACGCCCATCACTCCGGTGCTCACAGAGGAGCAACTGGCGGCGTTGATCAAGGCGTGCGACGGGAAGTCCCTGAAGGATCGCCGCGACGAGGCGATTGTCAGGCTCCTCGCCGAGACTGGAATGCGGGCCGGCGAGTTGATGGCACTCGAACTGGACGACATCGACCCGGTGCGCGGCCTGGTGACAATCCGGCGGGGGAAGGGCGGCAAGGGTCGTATCGCGCCTTTTGGGCCGCAGACCGCCAAAGCCCTAGACCGGTACATCCGGCTGCGCCGGACCCATCCCGGCTCGGAGAGCAAGGCGCTCTGGTTAGGTGCGCGTACGCACCAGCCCTTGGGTCCGCACGGGTTGCGTGTCACGCTGGCCGAGCGGGCACGGAAGGCCGGTGTAACCGGATTCCATCCCCACGTGCTGCGGCACACCTTCGCCAGCCGCTGGCTGTCTCAGCGTGGCTCTGAGGGGGGACTAATGGCCGTCGCCGGGTGGTCGTCAAGGGAAATGCTGGACAGGTACGCCCGCGCCACCGCGTCCCAACGCGCCGTCGATGAGGCCCGCACTCTCAACCTCGGGGACGTGTAGATGCCGTGCTGTATGCTTGTGGTCACAAACGCTGCTGAGGTGTCGGTTGCAGACCGCAAGCCCGTGAAACTCGGGAGTCAGACCAGCAATCCATAACAAACGGCCAAACAAGGCCGTAACGAAACTCTTTGAGCCGCATCCGCATTGGGTGTGGCTTTTTCTTTTGCCAATTTTCAGGCCGGGTCTCACAGGCCGGCCTTTTTGTCATGCCGAGGAGAAACCATGACACTGACACCCGCTGAGCGCCGCTTGGGCGCGCAATACGCAGCCCACCTGTCCTGGGCCGCGACCGAGAATCGGTCAATCAGAACGCTGCCGGCCCGGTTGGGCCTCTTGGCCCGCTTTGAGCGGCTGGCAGACCCGGACGGGGAGCTTCTACCGGCCGAACGCCACAAGCGCGCCGAGTCCTTACGCAAGGCCCACTACGCCGATATGGCGCGAAAGTCCGCGCGTGCCCGGCGGCTACGCAAGGGGAGCGTTACGTCACGCGTTACGTAACGGCGTGACCCTAGGATAGGCAAGGCAAGGCAAGGCGAGGCGAGGCCAGCCAGGAAACAGGCTAGGAATTAGGAACTAGGCCAGTTAGGCGAGAAAGGCCAGTTAGTAAAGGCCCGGCTTAGGCCACAGGTCTTAGGAGAAGGACAGGAATAGGCGAGGCGCGGCAAGTCCAGGTAAAGGCCACGCCAGTCTTTCAGGAAAAGGATTTAAGGCACGTTTAGCGAGTGCCAGGAAAAGGAACTGAGAATGACACTTAAGACTAAAGGCGAATCGTTGGATACTCGCCTGCGTCACAAGCTGCTCCTAGATGCGAAGTTGCAACGCAAGCTGACGGCTGAGGAGTTTCGGGCGTTTATCAATCTCAACGTGTGGGTGGTGTCGCTGATCTCGGATGGGGTCTTCGACCCGACCGACGCTGAGATGGTCGCCAATCTGGACTCCGGGCACATCGCCCGCTTTTTAGCGATGGGACTGGTTGAGTGTGATGATGCGGGCCTTTATCGCGTGAATGCCGATTACTGGGCGTGGCAGTCGACCCGTGCGCAGCTCGAAGAACAGGAACGCGTCCGCGAGGCCAACCGCGCCCGTCAGGAGGCGTGGCGCGCGAACCAGAAGCGCGAAGCCTAGTGGAGTTCGACTGGGGCGAGGAGTGGCGCGTCATCCCCGAATTCAGCGCCTACGTTATGAGTGTCCGGCTGGAAGTATGGAGCTTGCCGCGTGAGGTTGCGTGTAAGGGTGGTCGCACTCGACAGCATGCGGGCAAGCGGATCAAGTGCGACGACGGCCGGGTTTGGTTGTGCAAGAACGGACAATCGCGGCGGTTTCACGTGCGGGACCTTTTTCCGAAGGTGTTTCCCGAGCTGGTCGACCAGGAGCGACGGGCCGCACGCCAGCGCCCGCAGGTCACATGCCGCAAGGGTCATCCCCTCATGGAGTTTGACCACGAAGTCCTCAAGACGTGGATGACGCCCAAGCCGAAACTGGCGTACTGGGGCACCGGCAACCGGATCTGCCTCCGATGCGGCGATGCTCCGAGAAGCTATCCCACCGATAATTGTTACTCCCTGCATTTCGGCGTCGCCGGAATACGTGATCACACCGGGGCGCCTGCCGAACCGAAATTGGTGGGCCGCCGGCCTGGTGATGACCGTGACCAGTTGGCGGAATTGGATTGGGCAGACCGGGATCTACTGACGTTGTAGTGGGTCATTTCCGTCCGGGTAGTGCTGGGCAGAGGCCGCCTCGGGTGAGCATGGCCATGGCGATGAGTGCGTCTGGGCTGTGGAATCCGTAGGCGCGTTTGGTTAATGCCCGCAGGTGGGTGTTAGTGGCTTCGGATCGGGCGTTGGACAGGCCGTGATCGAGCGTGTTCCAGATGAGGTCGCGGTAGCGGCGGATGCTGCGGGCCAGCGCGGCGAACTCGGGGATGCGTGAGTGCGACGCCCACGACAGCCAGCCGGCCAGCAGCTGCCGCCCGTGGGTGCCCTTGACCCGAAACACCTCGCGTAGTTGCTCTTTGAGCAGATACGCCCGGTAGAGGGTGCGGTTGGTGTCGGCGATCTTAGCGAGGCTGGTGCGCTGCTCGCAGGACAGGTCAGCCGGGTTCTTGCGGGTCGCCCACATGGCGTGCCGATCGGTGATCCCGGCGCGGGTCATGGTGCGTACCCGCACCTTGTCCAGTGCCTTCATGGCCCAGGCCACGACATGAAACCCATCCAGGCAAATCAGCGCCTGCGGCGCGCGGGCACGCACCAGGGCGTGGATCCATTCCGCCCCGTCGCAGCTGACGTGGGTGAGCAGCTTGGCCCGCTCGGCGCCGAGCTGATCGAAGAACCGGCCCAGCGTGTCCTGGTTGCGGCCCTCGCCGGCCCACACCAGCCGGCCTGTCGTGTGGTCAACCACGCACGTCAAGTAGCGATGTCCCTTGCGGTAGGCGATCTCGTCGATGCCGATCCGCGACAGTCCGGCGAGCAGGTCGTTGGTGTCGCGGCCATCGGCCACCACCCTGGTCACGATCGCCGCCACGGTGCGCCAGGCGATCTGCAGCAGCACCGTGAGCACACTCAATGCGGTGTGCGCGGCCAGCCACGCGCAGGTGTCCTCGAACGCCCAGGTGTGTTTGGCGCCCGGCCGCGCCCACGGCACATGCGCAACCACCACCCCATGCTCGCCGCATGCCACCCGCGGGGCCGCGGCCTGCAGATACGCCTTTGTGGTCCCCACATCCAGGGTCCGCCAGCGCCTGATCCCGTTCCCGTCCCGGCCCCCCGCGTCATAGCCCGGGCACCGCTTCCGGCACCGCGAGCACCGGCCCGCCTGCGACGCCTTGGGCCGCACCGAGAACACCAGAACTTCGGAGGTCTTCGGCTGCTTCCGACCCGTGGTCTCGGTCTCGATCGTCACGTCCTCGATCACCATGTTTTGGTCACCCAGACCGCTCGCCAATACCCTGGACATGCGCAACGCCGTAGCTCCTTCTCGCGGATTGAACCCTAGACAGTCCAAAACGTAAGCAGGACACGGCGTTGCGCCCAAATTCCCAGGTCAGCGAACCCACGACAACGTCACAAGAGCCGCAGACCGTGGCTTCATGATTCTAAAATCGCCGCTGTAGATGCACGTAGATTACTTCTCCGATCATCACCAATAGGTGAGAGGAAATTTTTATGACTAACATTGAAGCGGCCAGCTATGCCGTGCTGGTCGACCATACGGCGCCCGAGAAAATCCTGGGCCTGAAAGTGAATCCGCGGTTCGGCGAGAGCTTCGTCGTCCCCATGACGGCGCGCACCGCCGTAGAGATCGGCACCCTATTGCTGGAAAAGGCGCAATGACGGAAACCCTGGTCATCTCCGACCGCTTTCGCTCGCCCATTTCGGTCCGTAGGCGAACTGACGCGGAGGGCGGCATTGTGATTCGCAACCACCGTCACGCGATGCTGCTGAGCCGGTCCGAGCTGGATCGGTTGATTCAGTTCGTTCACGGGCCTCTGCAGCGCTACGTGGCACCAAAAGCACCGCTGAGCGCCACGCAGGGCGACGAGTAGCACCGGGCACGCAACATGGATGCCCGAATGTTTTTGGAGCTGCTGAAGGCCAACGACCGGGATGCCATCGTTGCCGAGGCCAGGCGCAACCCCGGCATTGTGGTGGCTACGTGGGAGAGAGGGTGGGCCACCACGTGGGATGGCCGCGGATGGAAACCGAGCAGCGATGACCACGGGTTCGGCCGCGTCCGCTACGCGACGTGGGTTCGCGCGTTTCGCGCTGCGGGGTACTGCGAAGGCGTTGGCCACGGGACTGACTGGGTGTGCCATGAAATTAAGCCGGCCACACCTCCCGACGAACCGATCCTGCTGTACAGGGCCGCTCCGGTGGTGCGTCGGCTCGGGATGTCGTGGACAAGCGACTATGACGAGGCTGTGAACTTTTCTAACTATAACGGCGCAGGGAAACGGCAGTGTGTGAACATTTATGCACATTGGGCATTTCCCGAAGAATTGCTAGCATATATCTATAAATGGAATAAGCGATGGGAATGGCCATATGGAATCGCCACAGCCGATGAATACGTTCTTGATCCCAAATTCTTAGATGATGACAACGTTGAGCCCGTATCTGTGCCAATGGGCAACTACTCCGATACTTACCTGAGCTACGTTACGCCCGACCGTCCCGCGACGTTCGGCCTGCTGACACCGCCCTAAAAGGAAGAAAGTTTTGCAGAACCTTTCCCGGCTCCTGTTCGCGGCCATGGAAGCGCCCGAAGACGTGGACAAAAACCGGCTTCTGTTGGCCGCCAACGCCTTTTTAGACGCCACCACCCCTCTAGCGGATGCGTCCGAAGGGGCCGAGCTGGCGCGCACAATGGCATTCCGGGCTATGGACTGGTGCGTGTTCGACACCGCCGAGACCTACCACGCCTTATTCCGCGCCGTGAACCGCTTCGCTACTTGCCGTGTCTGCTAGCTGTCCCGTAGCCGGCGGAATTCCGGAACCACCCTGGCTGGCCGACCTTCCGCGGCTACGGCCGGACGGCAGGCGCACCCCGTCACAGTTGAAACTTCCCGTCCCAGCGGTGTGCCACCCCGGTGGAACGTCATTTGACGTGACTCGCGCCGTGGCCCTTGGTCTTAGGAGAGTGCGGGCACTGTGGTTATGCCGTGTCTGGTGCGCGGTATGTAGTAGAACATTGCTCAGACGACTATGAGCCTTGCCTTTCCTATCCAGGTGGCGTGCTCGTGGATAGTCAGCCGCCATTGCACTTGTCCTGCGCCCTGTACGGGGAGCTTGGTGTGTCCGTTCCTACAGCGGCCCACCTCACGGGCACTGCGCGACGGTACGCACCGGGGGGGCGCAGCGGTGGTCGGATTTTCGCGGTACGGCATCGCCTACCTCGATGAGCCTGTCGTGGGTGCACGCTTGGTGGCAGCACTTGAACAAACCACCTAGACCGTGCTCAACATGCGGCCGCCCAGCTGTACGCAAAGGGAAATGCCGCCAACACGACCGCCAGGCAGAGAAACGCCGCGGAACAAGTGCACAACGCGGATACGACAGAGAACACGAGACAGTGTTTCGCGCCGGCGTGCTACAACGCGACCCCATATGTGTGGTGTGCAATGACGCCGATGCCACCGTAGCCGACCACTATCCGCTCACACGTAAGCAACTAGTTCGTCGTGGTTTCGATCCCAACAACCCAGAACACGGTAGGGGGTTGTGCGTGTCGTGTCATAACGGGTGGACGGCATCGCAACGGTAGTGTGTTGAACATACCACTGTTGTTGAATGTGATTGCACCCCATCGCTATTCAACCTTCAACCATGAAAGCGGTTGAGTTGCAGTGAGATTGGGGGGGTGGGTTGAAATCCCTAGGATTGCTCACCCTGGCGACCCTTCGGGTCAAACTTCGCCAATTCCACATATTGCGGCACAACGGATTTCGTGAAAACCACATAACCGCTGGTCAAACGCCTGTTTTTGCGTAAATCAAAACCCTTCCCACGCAAGGGAATTCCCCTACGCGAAAAGCATTCCCGCTCAGGGGATTTCCCACGCAAGGGCAACTCCACTGGACGCGAAAAACCCGCTCCCGCTTGGGATTTCATCCACACGCGGGAAGTGGTGACACGTAAGGGTTTTCGGGATGTGTTGTGGTGCAGCATGTTTGGCCTTGGTGCGGGATGTGTTGTGGTGCAAGGGATTGCAGAAACCGTCTGGTGTGCAACGTGTTTTGGCGATGGAACCGCCGGGTCCGGCTGTCCAGAATCGGACGCCTTGGAGATGAACCGCGTGTGTACCCCAACTGATCCATCTGGATCACCCGCCAGGGTTCTGATCAACCTCGTATTTTCCAGAAAGGTCGGGCCCTGAGTAGATCAAACCCATCGTACGGGTGGGCCCGCTGCCGTCCAATGAAGGATACCGAATGCCGAAGTACACCCCGACGCACTGCCCTAAATGCGGAAACGCCTTGGCCCGAGGGGGACCTGGCCGGCCGACACGGTGGTGTAGTGAAGGTTGCAAGCGCAGCGGTGAGGATGAGATGTCACGTCTGTCCTCCTTGCTGCGAACATTCGCCCTCGGGCGGGCAACCGATTTTATCAATGGCTGGCCGACCGAACGGCGTGACGCCGCCATCGCTGAGATGCAGGCCAGATACGATCACCTGGCCGGCGTACCGGGGTAGGGCAAAGTCCCTTACCCCCAACTGGGCCGATTCCCGGCCCCAACGGGCGCCGTCGATGGCCGCCTGTCAACCCCGATAGCCCGCCCCCATGTGGGGCCGCCTGTCGAGCGACAGCCCGCCGATGACAATCGCCTATGAGTGCCCTTGGGCACGAACCACCCCCACACCCCGCCGCTCACGTTCGTGACCCGCATTAAACGGTGTTGGCGCTTGGTCAGTCTATGCAAAATGACTACCAAAATGAAAGTAACAAAATATGAACATCACCCAACTCGAAGCCAAAGGCATCGAATTGGAGAAGCGTTTGGTGAACTTCGAGACGGATGTCGAGAATAACCCCCGTCTCACGGAACACCAAAAACAGCAAACTTTTGAGGCCCTGACGGCGGAATTTAAAGCCCTGAAGGCCGAAAAGCGGAAACACGAAATCGGAGAGGCGTTTATCACACGCATGGGCACTAATCCCACCGGCGTCGGATCGGCGCCTGACACAAACGGCCGCAAGGCCCTAAGCAATATCCGCCCCAATGGGCAGACGATTACGACGACCGGCGCGGATCTTCAGCCGTTGTCATTCGATGGCCACGCCATCGAGGCGCTTCGCAAAGGCTTCGAGGCGAAAAGCCCAACAGCCACGTTGATTACCAAAGATTTCAACACCGTTGAAACCGGGTATTCGACCACCACGTCGAGCCTACTGCCGGCGGAACTCGCCCCCGGAGTAGTTGAGAGAGTTCACGAGGACCGGGTATACGACCACCTGCCTTGCGTGACCGCAACGTCGCTGAATTACGAATTCATCTGCGACGAAACGACCGCCGATGGGATTACCGGGCCGACCGCCGAAGGCGTTGCCGCCCCCGATGTGACGCTAACGTTTGGCGCCAAGATCGTCGAAATGGTGCCGCTCAAGGCGACGTTCGGGCTCAGTTACGAGTCGCTGCAGGACTGGCCCACCCTTTTGGGATACGCCCAGTCCGAGGTTATGCGCCAAATCGTGGATGTCGAGAACTCACAGGTGCTGACAGCTACGGGCACTACCGGGAACATGAACGGCCTAATCAACCAGGCCGCCAACACAATCGCGGTTCCCGCCACGTTGCCCACCGGCGCGACGGCACTGGATTACGTCCTTCAGGGAATCAACACCCTGCGGACTGTCCCGAACGTCCTGGGTGTCGCCGATCAGATTTGGCTTCACCCCAACGATTGGTTTTCACTAGTCGGCATTAAGGACGCTTACGGGCGTTACATGATTACCCCGGACCCGACTGAGGACGCGCCTAAGAAGCTGTGGAATATCCCGGTCTACACCACCACCGCGATGACCGCGGGAACGGCTGTGATAATGGACTCCACCAAAATGGGGTTCGGTATCATCCGTCAGGGTATTCAGTTGCACCAGGGGTACAACGCGGCAGACTTCAGCGAATTCATTCAGCGTTACGCGTTGATTTGGCGCGGTCAGCTGGCGGTTGTGCGACCGGGCGCAATCCTGACGATCACTGGCTTGCCTGCGACCGCCTACACGCCGTGATAAGCGTAGCGGCGCCGCTCGGCGACGTGGTGACGGTTGGTCGCCCGTTGTTTGAGGAGCGTGTCGGCCCCACTAGGCGATTCGAGCCTATGGGTCGCGAGCTTCCCGATTCCGGCGAGATGATTCACGTTCAGGTGGACGATGAACGGGACGGCAGGCGCGGCCGTAGGCCCCTGCCTCCCAATTAACCTTCGACAATTGCGGCTGCCTTTCTCTGTAAATTGTCGAGAATGGTCGTATTTGCGGGGATTTCTTTTTAGTTATTCTCCTACCCCGCATCTCACGGCCAAATGGGGCCGGGCGATTCCCCTGATCTCGGGAGTTCGCCCGGCCCCCCCTCAAACTTCCGCCCAGCTGCGCCGTGTCCCCCTGGCTGCGCGGGCGATGGGCGCGGCTTTCCCCTGAAAGGCCGGCGCCAGGCCGGGGCGTGACATGTGAGGTGCACGTCCCGGCTTTCAAACTTCCGCACCCCAAAAAGGTGTCGGAAACACCGGGGGTCAGTCGGTAGTTCTCCTGACCCCACGCCAGGGGGCCGGATCGAAACACAAAAAAAGATGTCATAAACCGCGCGGTCCGGCCCTCTGTGCATTTCCCAGTCTTGAATGGCCCGTAGAGGCCTCAACGGCATGCGGGTAGATAGAACATACCTGAGACAACAAAAAGGCCCCCAGAATTGATCTGAGGGCCTTTTTTGTGTATGTACCCCTTAGTCGGGTTCAATACCGAGTAGCAGGGCCTCTTCTAATTCGGCTACGGCGGACCCAAGTGGGGTTCGTGCCCAGTCCCCGTCTGCGCCCTGGTTCTGCCATGAGTAGTCGTCCGCATATGTGCCGACCACGTTGATCGCGGCTTTGCGAAGCCGCTGGATAGCAGCGAATGCCTCAAAAGCTCGCGTTGGCGTGGGTTCCTCCGCCAGGATTAGGAGGTCTTCCTCCGGTGTCCATGGCAGGCCGTCACGGGGCGCTTCGTTCACGATTCCGTCTGTCATTTGACTCGCTCCTGCTCGAAACGCCGGCTGGCGTGTTGCAATTTCTTGAAGTTCTCCTCTGAGGGGGAATTCCACCAATCGAGGACGGCGAATGCCATGTCTCGGGCGAACGGATACAGCGCCGTGTCACTTGTCTATCTTCCTCATCTGTCGTACTTCGGGCAGTAGGCCTGAATGGCCTGATGAACGACCAACGCCGCCTGCCACGGTGCCAGTGATGGCGACTTCTTGAGCGTGCCGTCGATGTAGGGCTGAACGCTGCCACCGTTCGCCAAGTCCTGACACATCTCTTGCGCCTCTGCGTTGATAACGTCCGTAGATTGGCTGGGATGTAGCCCGTTGCCGCCCACCGTCTGCGCTTTGTCGTCCTGTAGCGACTGGGTGAACTGCTGGTGTGCGTCCGGTGGCGGCGCTTGCGGGACCGCTGCTCGATGTTGAACCGGCGGTGCTGCTACCGGTGCCGGTGCTGGCACGGGAGGTGGTGGAGGTGGCTTCGGTGCGGGCAGTGCTGCTACCGGCGGCGGGATGGGACCGCTAATCGGCGCCTGCGCGATCCCGACCGGCGGTGTGGCTTGCTGCACTGGCGCCGGGGTTAGCACCAACAGCGCTGCGGCTAACGCGGTGAATGTGAGGACCGCGGCCAGCTTGCCGCGCCTGCGGGCAACGTAGTACTTCAACTCGGCGACGCGGCCCACCGGCAACAACAGCGGTTCGTCGGGTGCGTTCTGCCATGCCCGTATGGCATGGGTGGTGGTGTCTGGCCTGTTAGAGGCCAGCGTGTCGCTCATGATTCGATTGTGTCGTCGGGGTCCGACAGGGCATCGAGTTCGTCGCACAACGACAGTACGTGGGTCGCGATCCTTCGACCGGTCGCGGAATCAACCTCGGTGCCACAGCGGTCAGCTTCAATGAGGATTGTCCGCGTGAGCACCGTGCCGCTGATGTCCTGCAGCCCCCAGATGCCAAGGCGCACGCCCTTGGAGGGCTGAACTGCGGCATCGTGAATGTACGTGGTGCCCCAGAACTGACGGTGGGTATGGGTATCGTCCTGCCAGGGTTCCGCGTCGAGTGCGCCGGCCGGGAGCGGGACATCGAACGAGTTGTCGGCCATGGGCCTTGTCCTTTCGCTGGGCTATGTCAAACAGTACCACCCGCCGAGGGTTGCGGTGAAGCCGAAAGTTCCTGTTCTGCAAGAGAATTCGTACTACGTACTGTAGCTAGTACGGTCCAGCCTTCGCTAACGCGGGCAGCTTGCAGATACTTACGTTTAACAGGCTTCGCAAAGCCGCCCTCTGGCCAGCGTTTATGCAGGTCGCGCACAACGTTTGGCGGGGTGTAACACAGCCATGACCCGACGGTATACCGTCACTGGCCATGCCCACCCAGATCGTCGTCGCCGCGGCCCTCATCTCCGGCTCCGCGGTCCTGGTGGCCCAACGGGTGCGGCCGCCGGAACTGGCCGGCCGCTGGGAGCTGCCCGGCGGCAAGGTCGCCGCCGGCGAATCCGAGCGCGACGCGCTGGCCAGGGAGTTGGCCGAGGAACTGGGGGTGGGCGAGGCCGACGTCGTGGTGGGGGATCGGCTCGGGCACGACATCGCGCTGAATGGCACGACGACGCTGCGGGCGTACCGGGTGCGCCTGCTCCGCGGTGAGCCGCGGCCGCACGACCACCGGGCGCTGCGCTGGGTGACGGCGGCCGAACTGCACGACGTCGACTGGGTGCCCGCCGACCGGGGCTGGCTGGGAGACCTGACCCGGGCGCTTTCAGCCGTCTCGTGACAACTCCACAGGAGTTATTCAGCCAACCTCCAGGCCGGCGGTAGGTTACTACAGTCCAATTTGTAGATACTGACATCGTTGAGGCGGCGAATCGCGGTGCCACGCGGGAGGCCGGCGCACCCACTGAGCGGGAACCCGGCGCCGATGGCGTCGTTTCCGCCGTCCGGCCAGGAGCGGCGAATTCACCGGCACGAACGGGGGCGAACGCGTACGGTCACCACTCCATCGAAGCCATCGGATAGGGGGTTTTGCCGTTGACCGCGCAACCTCACGCCGGCGGAACGCTCGAGGAACTGCTGCAGCGCAGCGGACGATTCTTCACGCCGGGCCAGATCTCGCAGGACCTGCGCACCGTCACCCGCCGGGGCGGCCGCGAAGCCGACGTGTTCTACCGCGACCGGTGGAGCCACGACAAGGTGGTCCGCTCCACCCACGGCGTCAACTGCACCGGGTCGTGCTCGTGGAAGATCTACGTCAAGGACGGGATCATCACCTGGGAGACCCAGCAGACCGACTACCCGTCGGTGGGTCCTGACCGCCCGGAATACGAACCGCGCGGATGCCCCCGCGGCGCCTCGTTCTCCTGGTACAGCTATTCGCCCACCCGGGTGCGCTACCCGTACGCCCGCGGTGTGCTGGTCGACATGTACCGGGAAGCGAAGGCCCGCCTCGGGGACCCCGTATTGGCGTGGGCCGACATTCAGGCCGACCCCGAGCGTCGTCGGCGCTACCAGCAGGCCCGCGGCAAGGGCGGGCTGGTGCGGATCACCTGGGCCGAGGCCACCGAGCTGATCGCCGCCGCCCACGTGCACACCATCAAGGCCTACGGCCCGGACCGGGTCGCCGGCTTCTCCCCGATCCCGGCGATGTCGATGGTGTCCTACGCCGCCGGCTCCCGGTTCGTCGAGCTGATCGGCGGCGTGATGACGTCGTTCTACGACTGGTACGCCGACCTTCCGGTGGCCTCGCCGCAGGTGTTCGGCGATCAAACCGACGTGCCCGAATCCGGCGACTGGTGGGACGCGGCCTATCTGATGATGTGGGGTTCCAACGTTCCGATCACCCGGACCCCCGACGCCCACTGGATGGCCGAGGCGCGCTACCGCGGCACCAAGGTGGTCACCGTCAGCCCCGACTACGCCGACAACACCAAGTTCGCCGACGAGTGGATGCCGTGCGCGGCCGGCACCGACGGGGCGCTGGCGATGGCGATGGGCCACGTCATCCTCTCGGAATGCTATGTCAAAAAGCAGATTCCGTTCTTCGCCGACTTCGCGCGCCGCTACACCGACCTGCCGTTCCTGATCAAGCTGGAAGAGCGCGGCGACATGGTGGTGCCGGGCAAGAACCTCACGGCGGCCGACCTGGGAGAGGCGGTCGAGAACGCAGCGCTCAAGCCCGCGGTGTGGGATGAGGCGACCGCCTGCGCCGCGGTGCCCAACGGCTCGCTGGGATTCCGCTACGGCGAGGACGGCATCGGCCGGTGGAACCTGGAACTCGGCGACCTGGTGCCGGCGCTCAGCGTGCACGACGCCGACCGCACGGACACCGATTCCGGCACCGCGCTGATACATCTGCCCAGCTTCGACACGGTCGACGGCGAGGGTACGGCCGCGGCGCGCGGTGTTCCGGTACGGCGCGTCGGAGAGCATCTGGTCTGCACGGTGTTCGATCTGATGCTCGCCCAGTACGGGGTCGCGCGGCCAGGGCTGCCGGGCGACTGGCCCACCGGTTACGACGATGCGGCACAGCAGAACACCCCGGCCTGGCAGGAGCCGATCACCGGTGTCTCGGCCGCACAGGCCATTCGGGTTGCGCGCGAATTCGCCCGCAACGCCGAGGAGTCCGGCGGCCGGTCGATGATCATCATGGGCAGTGGAATCAATCAGTGGTTCCACGGCGATGCCACCTACCGCGCGGTGCTGGCGCTGCTGATGCTGACGGGCTCGATGGGACGCAACGGCGGCGGCTGGGCGCACTATGTCGGTCAGGAAAAAGTGCGTCCGCTCAGCGGATTCCAGACCATGTCGATGGCCACCGACTGGGTGCGACCGCCGCGCCAGATTCCGGGAGCCTCCTACTGGTACGCCCACACCGACCAGTGGCGCTACGACGGCTACGAAGCCGACAAGCTGGCCAGCCCGGTCGGCCGGGGCCGGTTCGCGGGCAAGCACACCATCGATCTGCTGGCCTCGGCGGCGGCCATGGGCTGGAGCCCTTACTACCCGCAGTTCGACCGGTCCAGTCTGGACGTCGCCGACGAGGCCCACGCCGCGGGGCGCGACGTCGCCGAGTACGTCGCCGAGCAGCTCGGTCGACGCGAGCTCAAGCTGGCCGTCACCGATCCCGACGACCCGGTCAACTGGCCGCGTGTGCTGACGGTCTGGCGGGCCAACCTGATCGGCTCGTCGGGCAAGGGCGGCGAGTATTTCCTGCGCCACCTGCTGGGAACCGACTCCAACGTGCAGGCCGAGCCCCCCGAGGGGGGGATACGTCCCGTCGACGTGCGGTGCGAGGGGGAGATTCCCGACGGCAAGCTGGACCTGCTGATGTCGATCGACTTTCGGCAGACCTCGACGACGCTGGTCTCGGATGTGGTGCTGCCGGCCGCGACCTGGTACGAGAAGGCCGACATCTCCAGCACGGACATGCATCCGTTCGTTCACGCGTTCAGCGCCGCGACCGATCCGCCCTGGGAAACGCGTTCGGACTTCGAGGCTTTCGGTGCGATCGCACGGACCTTCAGCGCGATGGCCAAGCAGCACCTGGGCATCCGCGACGACGTGGTGCTCAGCGCGCTGGAACACGACACCCCCGACGCGATGGTCTATCCCGACGGCACCGAGAACGACTGGCTGCACACCGGTGCGACGCCGATACCGGGGCGCACCATGCCCAAGCTCACCGTCGTGCAGCGCGACTACACCGCCGTCTACGACAAGTGGCGGACGCTGGGCCCGCTCGTCGACCGATTCGGGGTGACCACTAAGGGCGTCACGGTCCATCCCAGCCGTGAGGTCGACGAGCTCGCGGCCAAATTCGGGGTGATGAACTCCGGTGCGGCGCAGGGCCGCCCGGCGGTCACCACCGACGAGCGGATGGCTGACGTCATGCTGCTGCTGTCGGGAACGTGCAACGGCCGGCTCGCGGTCGAGGGTTTCCGCGAGCTCGAGAAGCGCACCGGCCAGCGGCTCACCCACCTCGCCGAGGGCAACGAGGAACGCCGCATCACCTATGCCGACACCCAGGCGCGTCCGGTCCAGGTGAACACCAGCCCCGAGTGGTCGGGCAGCGAGACCGGGGGCCGGCGCTACGCGCCGTTCACCGTCAACATCGAGAACCTCAAGCCGTTTCACACCCTGACCGGGCGGATGCATTTCTACCTGGCCCACGACTGGGTCGAGGAACTCGGCGAACACCTGCCGGTCTTTCGTCCGCCCCTGGACATGGCGCGGCTGTTCGGTCAGTCCGAACTCGGCCCGACCAAGGACGGGATCGGGCTCACCGTAAGGTATCTGACCCCGCACTCCAAGTGGTCGTTCCACTCCACCTACCAGGACAACCTGTACATGCTCTCGCTGTCGCGCGGCGGACCGACGATGTGGATGAGTCCCGGCGACGCGACGAAAATCGGTGTGCGCGACAACGATTGGGTGGAGGCCGTCAACACCAACGGCATCTACGTGTGCCGGGCGATCGTCTCGCACCGCATGCCCGACGGGGTGGTGTTCGTCTACCACGTGCAGGAACGAACCGTCGACACGCCGCGCACCGAGACCAACAACAAGCGGGGAGGCAACCACAACGCACTGACCCGGGTCCGGATCAAGCCCAGCCACCTCGCCGGTGGCTACGGCCAGCACGCGTTCGCGTTCAACTATCTGGGCCCCGCCGGCAGCCAGCGCGACGAGGTGACCGTGGTGCGCCGGCGCAGCCAGGAAGTGAGTTACTGAGCAATGAAAGTCATGGCCCAACTGGCGATGGTGATGAACCTCGACAAATGCATCGGCTGCCACACCTGCTCGGTCACCTGCAAGCAAGCCTGGACCAACCGCAGCGGCACCGAATACATCTGGTTCAACAACGTCGAAACCCGCCCGGGACAAGGTTATCCGCGCACCTATGAGGACCAGGACCGCTGGCGGGGCGGCTGGATGCGCGACAAGACGGGCCGGCTGAGGCTGCGCGACGGGGGCCGCATCGCCAAACTGCTGCGGATCTTCGCCAACCCGCGGCTGCCCACCATCGACGACTACTACGAACCGTGGACCTACGACTACGAGAACCTGACCACGGCGCCGGCCGGAGACACCTTCCCCACCGCAGCTCCGCGCAGCCTCATCAGCGGCAAACCGATGAAGATCACCTGGGGCCCGAACTGGGACGACAACCTGTCCGGGTCGCCGGAGATCCTGGCCGGAGACCCGATCCTGAAAAAGGTCAGCGAGGAGGTCAGGCTGCGGCTCGAAGAGACCTTCATGTTCTATCTGCCGCGGATCTGCGAGCACTGCCTCAACCCCTCGTGCGTCGCCTCCTGCCCGTCGGGCGCGATGTACAAGCGCAGCGAGGACGGCATCGTGCTGGTCGACCAGGACCGCTGCCGGGGCTGGCGGATGTGCGTGTCCGGATGTCCCTACAAGAAGGTGTATTTCAACCACAAGACCGGTAAGGCCGAGAAGTGCACGCTGTGTTACCCGCGGATGGAGGTCGGCCTGCCGACCATCTGCTCGGAGACCTGCGTGGGGCGGCTGCGCTACCTCGGCCTGGTGCTCTACGACGCCGACCGGGTGCTTGCCGCCGCGTCGGTGGAGAACGACACCGACCTCTACGAGGCGCAGCGCAGCATCCTGTTGGACCCCCACGATCCCGAGGTGATCGCCGGTGCGCGCGCCGAGGGCATCTCCGACGAGTGGATCGCGGCCGCGCAGCGCTCGCCGGTCTACGCGCTGATCAACACCTACAAGGTGGCGCTGCCGTTGCATCCCGAGTACCGCACCATGCCGATGGTCTGGTACATCCCGCCGCTGTCGCCGGTGGTCGACGCGGTCAGCCGCGACGGTCACGACGGGGAGGACCTGGGCAACCTGTTCGGTGCGCTGGAGGCGCTGCGGATCCCGATGCAGTACCTGGCCGAACTGTTCACCGCCGGTGACACCGGCCCGGTGGAGGATGTGTTGCGCCGGCTGGCGGCCATGCGCTCCTACATGCGCGACATCAATCTGGGGCGGGAGACCCAGCCGCACATCCCGCATTCGGTGGGAATGACCGAAGAGCAGATCTACGAGATGTACCGGTTGCTCGCGATCGCGAAATACGAGGAGCGCTACGTCATCCCGACGGCTTTCAGCCCACAGGCCCGTGAGCTCGAGGAGCAGGTCTGCGCGCTGGAGGGCGACGGCGGCCCGGGCATGTACGAGTCGGGCGAACCGGTGCCCGTGTCGGTGGAAACCTTCCACGCCACGCAGCGATCCCGGGTGAATCTGCTCAACTGGGACGCTCGTCAGGCATCGGCCGGGATGTTCCCGGAAGAACGCGGGCAATGAGACTGCTTCAGCGCCGGGACCGTACCGGCGGCCGGATGCAAGATCGGCTGGTCTGGCAGGCGGCGTCGCTGCTGCTGGCCTACCCCGACGACGGGCTGACCGCACGGCTGGACACCGTGGCGGAGCTGCTGGCTCACGTCGTGGGCCCCGCGGGCGAGCTGCTCGGGCACACGGCGGCGGCGCTGCGGGTTCGCGAGCCGATGGCCGCGGCGATGGACTACGTCGCGACCTTCGACCTGCGCCGGCGGGCCACGATGTATCTGACGTACTGGACCGCCGGGGACACCCGCAACCGGGGGCGCGAGATGCTGGCCTTTGCGACCGCCTACCGGGAGGCCGGCGTGCAGCCGCCGCGCACCGAAGCCCCGGACCACCTCCCGGTGGTGCTCGAGTTCGCTGCCACCGTCGATCCCGGGGCGGGTCGGCGGCTGTTGAGCGAGCATCGGGTCCCCCTCGACGTGTTGCGCAGCGCGCTGGCCGATGCGAAGTCGCCCTACGAGCCCACCGTGGCGGCGGTCTGCGGGACGCTGCCGGCAGCAACCGACCAGGAGATCACTCGGGCGGAGCGACTGGCCAAAGCCGGGCCGCCCGCGGAAGCCGTTGGGCTGCAGGCGTTCACACTGACCGTACCGCCCCGGCGGCAGACAGGAGCGCCAAGTGTTTAGCAACGTGCTGTTCTGGGACATCGCGCCCTACGTGACGCTGACCGTTTTGAGCGTCGGCAGCTGGTGGCGATACCGCTACGACAAGTTCGGCTGGACCTCCCGGTCCTCGCAGATCTACGAGTCGCGGCTGCTGCGGATCGGCAGCCCGATCTTCCACTTCGGCATCCTGGCGGTTTTCGCCGGGCATGTGATGGGGCTGCTCATCCCGCCGCGGGTGACCCAGGCGCTCCATGTCAGCGACCACGCCTACCACCTGCAGGCGGTGATCGCCGGGTCGATCGCCGGCGCCGCGACGCTGGCCGGCATCGGGTTGCTGATCTACCGGCGATTCACCCGGCCCGCGGTAGCCATGGCCACCACCCGCGGCGACAAGGTGATGTATGTGGTCCTGGTGCTGGCCATCGTGGTGGGCCTCTATTGCGACCTGCTCGGCACCGGTCCCCACGGCGGCGAGTTCCACTACCGCTACACGGTCGGGCTGTGGTTCCGGCGGATCTGGATCCTGCAGCCGCACGGCGAGGTGATGATCAACGCGCCGTGGGACTACCAACTGCACGCCCTGATCGGGATGGTGCTGTTCGCGCTGTGGCCCTTCACCCGCCTGGTGCACGTGTTCAGCGCGCCGGTCGCCTACCTTTTCCGGCCTTACATCGTCTACCGCAGCCGTGAGGTGGCGGCCAAGGGCGACATGCTCGGCGCGGCGCCGCCCCGCAAGGGCTGGTAGGCGCACGGGCGCCGACACGCCGCGCGTCGTCGCCGCCCAGCCCACCCTTCGACGCCGCCCTTTCACACTCGACGGGCGCCCGGTGACCTGCTCGGTTCGCGTATGCGCAGCCCGCGCTGCCACAATCACCGACGTGCCATTTCGCAACGTCGCCATCGTCGCCCACGTCGACCACGGAAAAACCACCCTGGTCGACGCGATGCTGCGGCAGTCAGGGGCGTTGACGCACCGCGGTGACGACACCCAGGAACGCATCATGGACAGCGGTGACCTCGAGAAAGAAAAGGGCATCACCATCCTGGCCAAGAACACCGCCGTGCACCGCCTTCACCCGGACGGGACCGTGACGGTGATCAACGTCATCGACACCCCCGGGCACGCCGACTTCGGCGGCGAGGTCGAGCGCGGACTGTCCATGGTGGACGGGGTGTTGCTGCTGGTCGACGCGTCGGAGGGGCCGCTGCCCCAGACCCGGTTCGTGCTGCGCAAGGCGCTGGCCGCGCACCTGCCGGTGATCCTCGTCGTCAACAAGACGGACCGGCCGGACGCGCGCATCGCCGAGGTGGTCGAAGCCAGCCACGACCTGCTGCTCGACGTCGCCTCGGACCTCGACGACGAGGCGGCCAAGGCGGCCGAGCACGCGCTGGGGCTGCCGACGCTTTACGCGTCCGGTCGCGCGGGCATCGCGAGCACCGAACAGCCCGCCGACGGCGAGGTGCCCGCCGGCGACAACCTCGACCCGCTGTTCGACGTGTTGATGGAGCACATCCCGCCGCCGTCGGGAGACCCGGAGGCGCCGCTGCAGGCGTTGGTGACCAACCTCGACGCGTCGGCGTTCCTCGGGCGGCTCGCCCTGATCCGCATCTACAACGGCAAACTGCGCAAGGGCCAGCAGGTCGCCTGGATGCGGGAAGTCGACGGGTTGCCCGTTGTCACCAGCGCCAAGATCACCGAGCTGCTCGCGACCGAGGGAGTCGAGCGCAGCGCCACCGACGAGGCGATCGCCGGCGACATCGTGGCCGTCGCGGGCCTGCCCGAGATCATGATCGGCGACACGCTGGCCGACCCCGATCACGCCCACGCGCTGCCGCGCATCACCGTCGACGAGCCGGCGATCTCGGTGACCATCGGCACCAACACCTCGCCGCTGGCGGGCAAGGTGCCCGGCCACAAGCTGACCGCGCGCATGGTCCGCAGCCGGCTGGACACCGAGTTGGTCGGCAACGTGTCCATCCGGGTCGTGGACATCGGCCGGCCCGACGCGTGGGAGGTGCAAGGCCGCGGCGAGCTCGCCCTGGCCGTGCTGGTCGAACAGATGCGCCGCGAGGGCTTCGAGCTCACGGTCGGCAAGCCGCAAGTGGTCACCAGAACGATCGACGGCAAGCTGCACGAGCCGTTCGAGGCGATCACGATCGACTGCCCCGAGGAATTCGTCGGCGCGATCACCCAATTGATGGCGGGCCGCAAGGGCCGCATGGAGGACATGACCAACCACGCAGCCGGCTGGGTGCGGATGGACTTCATCGTGCCCAGCCGCGGCCTGATCGGCTTTCGCACCGACTTCCTCACCATCACCCGCGGCACCGGGATCGCCAACGCCGTGTTCGACGGCTACCGGCCGTGGGCGGGGGACATCCGCGCCCGCCACACCGGTTCCCTGGTCTCGGACCGCTCCGGCACCATCACGCCGTTCGCGATGATCCAACTCGCCGACCGTGGCCAGTTCTTCGTCGAACCCGGCCAAGACACGTACGAGGGCATGGTCGTCGGAATCAACCCGCGCGCTGAGGATCTCGACGTCAACGTCACCCGGGAAAAGAAGCTCACCAACATGCGGTCGTCGACCGCGGACGTTATCGAGACCCTGGCCAAGCCGCTCGAGCTGGACCTCGAACAAGCCATGGAGTTCTGCGCGCACGACGAATGCGTCGAGGTGACCCCGGAGATCGTGCGCGTCCGCAAGGTCGAGTTGGACGCGACGTCCCGGGCCCGCAGCCGGGCGCGGGCCAAGGCCCGGAGTTAGGTCGTTGGGCTTTTGCGCCCGCGGGCGTGACGCCGTTGCCAAACCCGGCCCGGATTTCGGCGACGGCGCTCCGCTCGCCGAGCGGACCGCGGCCCGCGCGCCCGATACCCTGATCGGCGTGCCGAGACGAGTTCGCCGCCTGCTCACCACGGTCGGCGTCGTCGTCTCGCTGGCCGGACTGGCGCCGGCCGCGTGCACCGTCAAACCCCCGCCGGCGCCGCAGAGCACCGACACGCCGCACAACTCGGCGCCGCCCCAACGGGTCACGCAGATCATCATGGGCATCGACTCGATCGGCGCCGGGTTCAACCCGCACCTGCTGTCCGACCTGTCGCCGGTGAACGCGGCGATCAGCGCGCTGGTGCTGCCCAGTGCGTTCCGGCCGGTGCCCGACACCAGCACGCCGACCGGATCGCGCTGGGAGATGGATCCGACGCTGCTGGTGTCCGCGGAGGTGACCGCCCAGAACCCGTTCACCGTGACCTACAAGATCCGCCCCGAGGCGCAGTGGACGGACAACGCCCCGATCGCGGCCGACGACTTCTGGTACCTGTGGCGCCAGATGGTGAGCCAGCCCGGCGTGGTGGATCCGGCCGGCTACGACATGATCACCGGCGTGCAGTCGCTCGAGGGCGGCAAGCAGGCGGTGGTCACCTTCGCGCAGCCGTATCCGGCCTGGCGGGAGCTGTTCACCAACATCCTGCCCGCGCACATCGTCAAGGACGTGCCGGGCGGCTTCGCGGCCGGGCTGGCCCGGGCGCTGCCGGTCACCGGGGGCCAGTTCCGGGTGGAGAACATCGACCCGCAGCGCGACGAGATCCTGATCGCCCGCAACGACCGCTACTGGGGGCCGCCGGCCAAGCCCGCGCTCATCCTGTTCCGGCGGGCCGGCGCCCCGGCGGCGCTGGCCGATTCGATGCGCAACGGCGACACGCAGGTCGCCCAGGTGCACGGCGGGTCCGCGGCGTTCGCGCAGCTGTCGGCGATCCCCGACGTGCGGACCGCCCGGATCGTGACACCGCGGGTCATGCAGCTGACGCTGCGCGCGAACGAACCCAAACTGGCCGACACCCAGGTCCGCAAGGCGATCCTGGGATTGCTCGACGTCGACCTGCTCGCGGCCGTGGGCGCCGGCAGCGACAACACTGTCACGCTGGACCAGGCGCAGATCCGCTCGCCCAGCGATCCCGGCTACGAGCCGACCGCGCCCCCGGCGATGACCACCACCGCGGCGCTGGGCTTGCTCACCGCCGCCGGGTTCGACGTCGAGAGCAACGGGCCGGTTTCGGTGGCGTCTTCGGTGCCGGCGCCGACGCCGGCCAGCACCGGACCGCCGGAAGTCGTCCGCGGCCGCATCAGCAGGGACGGCCACCAGCTGTCGCTCGTCATCGGAGTGGCGGCCAACGACCCGACGGCCGTCGCGGTGGCCAACACGGCCGCCGACCAGCTGCGCAACGTGGGCATCGCCGCGACGGTGCTGGCGCTGGACCCGGTGACGCTCTACCGTGACGCGCTCGACGACAACCGGGTCGACGCGGTCGTGGGCTGGCGCCAGGCGGGCGGCAACCTAGCGACGCTGCTGGAGTCGCGGTACGGCTGCCCGGCGCTGCAGTCGACGCAGCTTCCGGCTCCCGCCGCCCCGACGAACCCGCCGGCCCGCGCGACGCCGTCCGGCGGGGCGGGTCCCGGGACGACGGCGCCGTCGCCGAGCCCGGCGCCGGAGCCCGGGGCGCTGGTGCAGGCGCCGTCGAACCTCACCGGCATCTGCGATCCCAGCATCCAGTCGAACATCGACGCCGCGCTCAACGGCACCAAGAACATCAACGATGTGATCACCGCGGTCGAGCCACGCCTGTGGAACATGTCGACGGTGCTGCCGATCCTGCAGGACACCACCATCGTCGCGGCCGGCCCCAGCGTCCAGAACGTCAGCCTGACCGGGGCGGTGCCGGTGGGCATCGTCGGCGACGCCGGCCAGTGGGTGAAGACCGGGCCCTAGCCGGAAAACGATGGTTTCCGGATAACAGCCCGCATTGTGCGCGGGGGCGCTATCATTTGCTCGTCCAAGGCTTGACGACCGGGTCTTGGGGGGACGGCCGTCATGCCACGCTTTCAGAAAGGTGTACGGGTGTCGTTCCTCAGCGCTACGCCGGACATGGTGTCTGCGGCCGCAGCGGACCTTTCGGGTATCGGTTCCACTCTGAATGAGGCCAGTTCCGCGGCGGCAGCGGGAACGACCGGGGTGATGCCGCCGGCCTTCGACGAGGTATCGGCGGCCGTCGCCGCCATGTTCGCTGCCCACGGCCAGGCGTATCAGGCGCTCAGCGCGCAAGCGGCGCAGTTCCATGCCCAGTTCGTGCAGGCACTGGCCGCGGGGGCGAACGCGTACGCCGGCGCCGAGGCCGGCGTCGTCCAGGCGATGCAGGGTACGGTTGCTGCGCCCACCTAGCCGGGTCAGGCCGTCCTGAGTCTGCTGCCCGCACAGACCCCCGGGCGATGCTGGCGAGTGCTCCGGGCAACTTCTTGGCGCAACTCGAGACGGCGCAGCTCGCCTACAACGCCGGCCTGATCACCCACCAGCTGAGCTTCAACAATGCGTTGCTCACCAATGAGCTCGGCTTGGGGAAGTCAATTTCGGAACGGACAGCGCCCTCAACGGCCCGGTGAACCGCTCCTACAACGCCTTCAACTTGTTGGTCGGCACCGGCGAGCAAAGCATCAACAACCTGTCGGGGGCCCTGGTGAGCCAGCCCGCCTTCAACCAGACCCTGCTGACCGGCAGCGACCTCCAGGTCTTCAACAGCGGGCAGTTCGGCGGCCTGGTGGGTTCCTTCGACCAGACCCTCGCGGCCCGCGCGACGACCTCGTCGGGTTGTTCACCGGCCAGTGATCGCCGGCCGTCCGGCGCGAATTTCTCTGCCCCGGAAACGAAGTATCTCGGGTCGTTCAGCGGGTATACACAAATCCGTTACTGCAAATGACCGTTTTCACCGTGCTATTTCGATACGCTCCGACCCATCGCAATATCTGCACGCGCGTGCTGGTGGGATAGCGGTCACATTTCGCTGAACTGGGGAGGTACGGGGTGTCGTTTTTGATCGCAGCGCCGGATGCGATGGCTGCGGCCGCATCTGACTTGGCGAACATCGGTTCGTCCATCGGCTCGGCGAATTTCGCGGCGGCGGCAGCGACGTCGGGCGTTCTGCCCGCGGCCGCCGATGAGGTGTCGGCGGAAATCGCCGCGCTGTTCTCCGCGCACGCGGCGGGCTACCAGCAACTCAGCGCGCAGGCGGCGGCGTTCCATCAGCAGTTCGTCGAGGCCATGAACCTGGGCGCGGCCTCGTACGCGTCCGCCGAGACCAGCGTCGTCCAGACCCTGGCGAGTGCGGTTCCCGCATTCGGGGGGGACCTGAGCGGTGCGCTCGGGGGCCTCGAGGCCAACCTGGCCGCCGACATCTCCGGGCTCAGCGCTGCGCTCAACGCCGGCCTGTCTCTCAACCTGGGCGGCAATCTGTCCGGGCTGGCGCCACTGGGTGCCGCGTTGACCGCGGACCTCAACGGCGGGTTGTCGGCCCTCACGCAGACCGGCGCGTCGCTGTCGAGCAGCCTCAAAGCCGGCCTTTCCGGCCTGACCAACCTGGGTGTCGGGCTGCCCGGCCTGTCGGGTGCGTTGACGGCCGGCCTGCCGGGGTTGCAGGCCAGCCTCAGCGGCGGCCTCGCGGGCCTGGGGCCCCTCGGCGTGACACTGGCCGCGGACGTCAACGGCGCGGTGACGGCGCTGGCGCAGACCGGGGCCGCGCTGCCCGCCCTGTCGGGCGTGCTGGCCGCGGGCCTGCCCGGGCTGGCGGCCGGCCTGAGCGCGACGTTCCCGGCGCTGAGCGCCGACATCGCCGGGCTGGCGGGCATGCTCGGCCTCAATGCCGGCCTGTTCGCCGACGTGACCGCCGGGCTCGCCGGGATGGGTGCCCAACTCGGCGCCTTCCTGACCGGGGGTCTGAGCGCCAGCCTGGCCGGAATTCCCGCCTTGCTGGGCACGTTGGCGGCGCCGTGGCAGGCGCTGCTGACGGCGGCCTCGCCGGCCGCGTTCCTGGCCCAGTTGCAGGCGATGGAGTTGGCGTTCAACAGCACCCTGCTCAACGCCGAACTGGGCTTCAACGCCGCCCTGGTCGCCAACGAGGCGGGCCTGGAGCTCGCCCTGTTCGGCAACCTCGGCAACGGCGTGCTGAACAGCTTCTACAACTTCTGGAACCCGCTGCTGGGTGCCGGCGAGGCGACGTTCGACGCCATCCTGGGTGTGCCGGTGGGCGCGGCCCTGGTTTCCAGCCTTTTCGTGGGAACCAGCCCGAGCATCTTCGGCTCAGCGCTCGGCGGGCTGCTGGCCGCGGTGCCCGACAAGTTCCTGTGGGACCTCAACATCATCAGCGCGATCACCGGCGCCCTGACCGGCAACGGCGCGCTGTCGGCCACGCTGACCGGGGCGCTCTCCGGCGCGGGGCTGTCGGTGAGCGCCCTGCTCAACGGGTCGCTGTTCGCCGGGATTCCCACGACGGGCGCCGCGCTCATCGCGGCGCCGCTCGCCGGCCTGCAGGGGATCGGGACGGCCGAGTTGGGCTTCTTCCACAACCTGGTCGGCATGGAGACCGCCTTCGACACCAACCTGCTGGCCAGCGAGCTGACCTGGGAGGCAAACACCTTCGGCGCCGGCGCGTTCAACGGCGCCCTCGATCGGCTCTTCAACGTCGCCAACCTGACCGTGCTGACCGGCCAGCAAGCCGTCAACGGCGTCCTGGGCGGTGAGGCGGTCCCGGCGTTCCCCACCGGCCCGATCAACCCCTTCCTGACCGGGGGCGGGTCGCTCGTCATCGACGGGCCGCGCACCCCTGCGCTGGTCTTCAACCAGTCCGGCCCGAACGCGATCGGCGGCATCGAGGGGATCTTCGACCAGACCCTCGCGGCCGGCTTCGACCTCGCCGGATTGCTGTAGGGCGCGGCGCGGTCAGTTCCCGCGGGCCGGCGGCCTGGGCGGGATGACGGTGTCGACGATCAGGCCCAGCTCCCGCCGGGTCGGCGGCGACCCGGTGACCAGGCATTGGTGGTTGATCAAGGCCGGCCCGATGCGCGCGGTGAACGGTGTGATCGCGGCCGGGTCGAGGTCCCCGTCCTCGACGGCGGTGCGCAGGATCGACTCCACGACAGCCAGCCGCGGGCCGACCACGGCGTCGGCGAAGATGGCGCGCAACTCGGGCTCGTGGACGAGCTGGCCGATGATGTCCAGGCCGGGGAATCCGGTCTTGCCGGCCAGCACGTCGCGGTGCGCGGTGAACACGGCCAGCAGGTTTTCGCGGGGCGACCGGCCGGGGCGCGACTCGGGCAGCGACGGCAGGGCATACACCAGCGCGGCGTGCAGCAGGTCGTGCTTGCTGCACCAGCGCCGGTACAGGGCCGCCTTGCCGGTGTGGGCGCGTGCCGCGATGCCCTCCATGGTCAACCCGCCGTACCCGACGTCGGCCAATTCCGCCAGCGTGGCCTCGTAGAGCGCGCGTTCGAGGACCTCGCCGCGTCGGCGGCCCCGGGCGCCGGCGGCGGGGGTGAGCTGCGGCATCGTTCGATAGTAGCCGTCGGCGTTCTCACATTCCGAAGAACCGGATAAGAAACGGAACCGACCACTATATGGGCCGTGGGCGGAAGGCCGGTCCGGGTAGGGTGCGTTCATGTCTGAGTCCCCGCGGCTGTTGTTCGTCCATGCGCACCCCGACGACGAGACCATCAGCACCGGCGCCACCATCGCCCATTACGCCGCCCGCGGGGCGGAGGTGCGCGTGGTCACCTGCACGCTCGGCGAGGAGGGCGAGGTCATCGGCGAGCGGTGGGCCGGGTTGGCCGTCGATCGCGCCGACCAGCTCGGTGGCTACCGGGTCGCCGAGCTGACCGCGGCGTTGCGGGCGCTGGGCGCCGGCGGACCCAGCTATCTCGGCGGCGCCGGCCGCTGGCGCGACTCGGGCATGGTCGGCACCGAACAGCGCCGGCACCAGCGATTCATCGACGCCGACGAGCGCGAGACCGTCGGGTCGCTGGTCGCCGTCATCCGCGAAATGCGCCCGCACGTCGTCGTGACCTACGACCCTCAGGGGGGCTACGGCCACCCCGACCACGTCCACGCCCACACCGTGACCACCGCCGCCGTCGCGGCCGCCGCCACGACCGGCTATCCGGGCGATCCGTGGCAGGTCCCGAAGTTCTACTGGTCGGTGTTCGCACTGAGCGCCTTCCGGGCGGCCCGGGGCGAGCTGCGGGCCGAGGATCTGCAACCGCACTGGGTGGTCCCGCCGGAGGACGGGTTCGCCTTCGGGTATGCCGACGAGGACATCGACGCCGTCGTGGAGGCCGGGCCGGAGGCCTGGGCGGCGAAACGGGCGGCGCTGGCCGCGCATGCCACCCAGGTGGATCTCGGGCCGACCGGGCGGGCCTGCGCGCTGTCCAACAACATCGCGCTGCCGATCCCCGCCCACGAGCACTATGTGCTGGCCGCCGGCGCCGCGGGGGAGCGAGACGCGCGCGGTTGGGAAACGGATCTGCTTGCAGGGCTTGGTTTCACTGCGGCGTGACGCGGTAGGCTTCCAGGCAGGCGCCCCACGGAAGGAATTCGCATGGACCCTGACCTGGACCCTAATATGCAGCACTGGCAGGACCGGCTCGACAGCTTCCAGTGGGTCATCGGCTCGATCCTCTCGCAGGTCGATAGCGTTCCGACCTGACCGCGACCAAGCCGAGCGCCGCGCCGGTTGAGGACGGCGGCGCCGCGGACTCCGCTTTTCGCGTCGTCGTCCTGACGCTGTTGGCCGTGGACGGCGTCCTGTCCGCACTGGCCGGGGCGCTGCTGCTGCCTTCCTATATAGGTGCCATCCCCTTTCCCGCCAGCGGGCTGGCCAGCGGGCTGGTCAACGCGGCCCTGGTGTGGGCCGCCGGCTCGTGGGCAAGGTCCCCTCGCGTGGCCGCGGTGCCGCTATGGATGTGGCTGATCACCGTCGGGTTCATCAGCATGGGCGGTCCGGCGGACGACGTGATCCTGGGGGGCGAGGGCCTGATGCGCTACGGGGCCCTGTTGCTGATCCTGCTGGGGGTGACGCCGCCGGCGTGGGTGTTGTGGCGGCGCGGCCCACACGGCTGAGGATTACGGCAGGTTCGTCCCGATCGGCGGGAGTGGGGGGAACAGGCTGTGGAACCAGTTGGTCTCGGTGGTGACGAACTGGTTGATCGAGGCCGTGGTGGCCGCATAGATGTTGTTCAATCCCTGGGTGAAAGTCACTGTCCCGTCGAGGAAGTCGATCGTGTTGAACAGGACGCCACGAACCATGGGCTCGAACAGGTAGTAGAAGTAGTTGATCTGCGGTGCCAGGATGCCGATCAAGAACAGCCATCGGACTCCATAGGAGGCCAGGTCGAAGCCGTATGCCACCCACGGCTCGACGGCAAGGTAGGCGTTCTCGATCGCGGTGCCGAGCGGCGCCAGTATGTTGGCGGCCGGGACCGACGCGGCCCCGGTGATCGCGGCCGGCGCGAGCAATGCGGCGGCCGCCTGCGTTGCTGCGGCACCGTCGCCGCCGAAAAGCCCGGCTCCGGTGCCGAGCAGTCCGGCCGCGCCGCCCGCGGTCATCCAGCCGGACCCGGTTCCGACCAGCGGGTGTCCCAGCACCATCTCGGCGGGCGTGTTGACCGCGTTCACCAGGGTCTGCGCGGCGCGTGTTTCCGCGGACGCGTACGCGTTCGCCGCCTCGGTCAGCGCCTGGACGAACCGCTGGTGGAATTCCGACACCTGGTTGCTGAGCTGCTGATACTGCGCCGCGTGTGCGGAGAACAGGGCGGCGATCTGCGTCGACACCTCGTCGGCGGCCGCGGCGAGGACGCCGGTCGTCGGCGGTGCGGCCGCGGCGCTGGCCGTGCTGATCGTCGACCCGAGACCGGCCAGGTCCGACGCCGCGCCAACCAGCGCATCCGGCGCCGCGAGCACGAAGGACATCCCCGCAGCCTCCTCGGTTCAGGCTTTGCTGACCGGCAACCGGGGTCGCCGGCAACGGATTTGCTCGGATCGTAGCGCGATCGCGGTTGATTAGCCGGGATGTCGGCAAAACGGCCACGCCCGCACACCCGGGCCGCCGTCGCGCCGGGACGGTCGAGCGCAGGCGCGCGGCAGCCTGGCGCTACTGTTGCGCATATGGCACCGTTGCCCAGGGATTCGCGTTGGGACGCGCGGATGAAAATCGATCGTGGGGAAGTTACACCAAGGTGCCGTTGACTCCGGGCCAGGAGCCCACCGCTCTGCCCAGCCCCGTCGTTCCGCCCCGGTCCGGTGGGTCAGCGCTGCGCAGGGTGTTGCGCCGCGCCCGGGACGGCGTCGCGCTGAACCTGGAGGAGGCGGCGGTCGCGATGACCGCGCGCGGCGATGCCCTGGCCGACCTGTGCGCGAGCGCGGCGCGGGTCCGCGACGCGGGCCTGGACTCGGCGGGACGCCGCGGGCCCAACGGGCGGCTGCTGATCACGTACTCGCGCAAAGTCTTCATCCCGGTCACTCACCTGTGCCGCGACAGCTGTCACTACTGCACGTTCGTGGCCGCGCCGGGCAAGTTGCGCGCCCAGGGGGCGGGCATGTATCTCGAGCCGGACGAGATTCTGGAAGTCGCCCGGCGCGGGGCCGAACTCGGTTGCAAGGAAGCCTTATTCACCCTCGGTGACCGGCCCGAGGGCCGATGGTCCGAGGCCAGGGAGTGGCTGGCAGAGCGGGGCTACGACGCCACGCTGTCCTACGTACGGGCGATGGCGATCCGCGTGCTGGAGGAGACCGGGCTGCTGCCGCACCTGAACCCCGGTGTCATGAGCTGGTCGGAGATGTCGCGACTCAAACCGGTGGCGCCGTCGATGGGCATGATGCTCGAGACGACGTCGCGGCGACTGTTCGAGACCAAAGGTCTTGCCCACTATGGCAGCCCGGACAAAGACCCGGCGGTGCGCCTGCGTGCACTCACCGACGCTGGCCGGCTGTCCATCCCGTTCACCACCGGTCTGCTGGTCGGCATCGGCGAGACGCTGGCCGAGCGTGCCGACACCTTGCATGCGATTCGCAAGTCGCACAAGGAATTCGGGCACGTCCAAGAGGTGATCGTGCAGAACTTCCGGGCCAAGCAACACACGGCGATGGCCGCGGTGCCCGACGCCGGGCTCGAGGACTATCTGGCGACGGTGGCGGTTGCGCGGCTGGTCCTGGGCCCGGGCATGCGCATCCAGGCGCCGCCGAACCTGGTCTCGCGCGAGGAGTGCCGGGCGCTGATCGCCGCGGGCGTCGACGACTGGGGCGGTGTTTCGCCGCTGACGCCCGACCACGTGAACCCCGAACGGCCCTGGCCCGCTTTGGCGGAACTGGCCGCCGTCACCGCGGAGTCCGGGTACGACCTGGTGCAACGGCTGACCGCCCAACCCAGATACGTGCAAGCGGGTGCGGCCTGGATCGATCCCCGGGTGCGGGGCCATGTGCTGGCGGTGGCCGATCCGGCCACCGGCCTGGCCCGCGACGTCAACCCGGTGGGCCTGCCCTGGCAGGAACCCGACGACGTGGAGTCTTCGGGGCGGGTGGACCTCAACGCGACCATCGACACCGAGGGGCGCACCACCGAAACCCGTGGCGACCTCGACAGTGCCTTCGGCGACTGGGAGTCGATCCGGGCGCACGTGCACGAGCTGGCCGCGCAGGGCGCCAAAGCGCCAGAACGCCTAGACACCGACGTGCTCGCGGCGCTGCGCTCGGCGGAGCGCCATCCCGCCGGCTGTACCGAAAGTGAGTACCTGGCGCTGGCCACCGCTGCGGGCCCCGCACTGGAAGCCGTTGCCGCACTGGCCGATTCGCTGCGCCGCGACGCGGTCGGCGACGACGTGACCTTCGTGGTGAACCGCAACATCAACTTCACCAACATCTGTTACACCGGCTGCCGGTTCTGCGCGTTCGCCCAGCGCAAGGGTGACGCCGACGCGTATTCGCTGTCCACCGGAGAGGTCGCCGAGCGCGCGTGGGAGGCGCACGTGCAGGGCGCCACCGAGGTGTGCATGCAGGGCGGCATCGATCCCGAGCTGCCGGTGACCGGCTACGCCGAGCTGGTGCGCGCCGTCAAGGCCCGGGTGCCCTCGATGCACGTGCACGCGTTCTCCCCGATGGAGATCGCCAACGGTGTGACCAAGAGCGGGTTGAGCGTTCGCGAATGGCTGAGCAGCCTGCGCGAAGCCGGACTCGACACCATACCCGGCACCGCAGCCGAGATCCTGGACGACGAAGTGCGCTGGGTGCTCACCAAGGGCAAGCTGCCGACGTCGCTGTGGATCGAGATCGTGACCACCGCGCACGAGGTGGGCCTGCGCTCCTCGTCGACGATGATGTACGGACACGTCGACACCCCGCGGCACTGGGTTGCCCACCTCAACGTGCTGCGCGACATCCAGGACCGCACCGGCGGCTTCACCGAGTTCGTGCCGCTGCCGTTCGTGCACCAGAACTCGCCGTTGTACCTGGCCGGGGCGGCCCGTCCCGGACCCACCCATCGCGACAACCGCGCGGTGCACGCGCTCGCGCGGATCATGTTGCACGGCCGCATTTCGCACATCCAGACCAGCTGGGTCAAGCTCGGCGTGGAGTGCACCCGGGTGATGCTCAACGGTGGGGCCAACGACCTCGGCGGCACGCTGATGGAGGAGACGATCTCGAGGATGGCCGGCTCGGAACACGGATCGTCGAAGAGTGCGGCGGAGTTGGCCGCGATCGCCGAGGGCATCGGCCGTCCGGCGCGTCAGCGCACCACGACGTACGCCACGCAGCTCGCATAGCGACCGGCTGCTCAGCGGGTGCTGAGCAGCCGGTGCTTACGAGTTATCGGCTCAGTAGTTGTTGCAGCTACCGGCGACTGACCGGACGACGCCGAAGTACTGCGCGGCCTGCGGCATCGCCTGGATCTGAGCCGCCATCGCCTCACGCTGAGGCGGCGCGGACGCGAGGAACTGGCGCAGGTAGTTCTGCGCGATCGGCGACGAGTTCAGCTGAGCTGCGGCACCGGGCGAAGTCGCGTTGAGCGCCGCCATGACCTGCCCGTAGTTGCAGGTCGTGTTGATGATCGGATCCAGAGCGGGGTCCGCGGACGCGATCCCGGCCCCAGCAGTGAACGCCAATGCCACGCCACCGGCCACGGCGGCGATCTTGGCCAACGACAGCTTCACCATTATGGACACCTTCCCCATTCAATGCACCGTCGACAGACGGCGACGACGACTGCCCAAACGGTGTCGTCTCGGTCGAGATTACCAGTCCGCGCGGGCGTTCTCCTATCGTACGTCTTTTCGGAAAGTGGCTTCCGAATGTGACAAGCGGCAGGTCGGGGACGTGGTGATGTCCGTCACATCTCCGCTGCTGGACGCCCTGGCGGACGCCTGAGAGCCCGCGTGCGAGGACACGGCTGCAAGCCGAAGGGCGTGCCATGTGGTCGACGTGTGTGCGACGTTTAGTATCAGTAACCGAGATGCTCGCCTACCGGCACCGAGCGGCCGGCGGCGAGCCGACAACAGCAGCCCACATTGATCAGTACGAGGAGACGTCTGTGACGTACACGATCGCCGAACCCTGCGTCGACATCAAAGACAAGGCGTGCATCGAGGAGTGCCCGGTCGACTGCATTTACGAGGGTGCTCGGATGATGTACATCCACCCCGACGAATGCGTCGACTGCGGGGCATGCGAACCGGTCTGTCCCGTCGAAGCGATCTACTACGAAGACGATGTGCCCGACCAGTGGAGCCAGTACACGCAGATCAACGCCGACTTCTTCGCCGAGCTGGGCTCGCCCGGTGGCGCGGCCAAGGTCGGCATGACCGAGCACGATCCGCAGGTGGTCAAGGACCTGCCCCCGCAGGGCGAAGGCGACTGAGCGGGGCGGTGCCGCTCGAGCCCGGGTCGGGCCGGTCGGTCTGGGCGCCGCCGGCGCGCGCCAAGGTGTCGGCGTCGCTGCCGGAGTTTCCCTGGGACACGTTGGTCGAGGCGAAGGCTTTGGCGGCGGCCCACCCGGACGGAATCGTCGACTTGTCCGTCGGCACGCCGGTCGACCCGGTCGCACCGCTGATCCGGGAGGCGCTGGCGGCCGCCGGATCAGCGCCGGGCTATCCCACGACGGCCGGCACCGCGGGCCTGCGTTCGGCTGCCGTGGGGGCGCTGTCGCGACGCTTCGGCGTCACCGGGCTGGACGAGAGCGCGGTGCTGCCGGTGATCGGCAGCAAGGAGCTCATCGCCTGGCTGCCGACGCTGCTGGGCCTCGCGGGCCCGGACGTCGTGGCGGTGCCGGAGCTGGCCTATCCGACGTACGAGGTCGGCGCGCGGCTGGCCGGAGCGCAGGTGCTGCGCGCCGACTCGCTGACCCAGTTGGGCCCGCAGTCCCCGGCGCTGATCTACCTGAACTCGCCGGGCAACCCGACGGGACGCGTCCTGGGCGTCGAGCATCTGCGCAAGGTGATCGGGTGGGCGCGCGAGCGGGGCGCCGTGGTGGCCTCCGACGAGTGCTATCTGGGCCTGGGCTGGGACGCCGAGGCCTCGCGCCCCCTGTCGGTGCTGCACCCGTCGGTCTGCGACGGCGACCATACGGGGCTGCTGGCGATCCACTCGCTGTCGAAGAGTTCGTCGCTGGCCGGCTACCGGGCGGGTTTCGTCGCCGGGGACCCGGAGTTGGTGGCCGAGCTGCTGGCCGTGCGCAAGCACGCCGGGATGATGGTTCCGACGCCGGTGCAGGCGGCGATGGTGGCGGCCCTCGACGACGACGCCCACGAGCAGGCGCAGCGCGAACGGTACCGGCGGCGCCGCGACGCGCTGCTGCCGGTGTTGCGCGTGGCCGGGTTCCGCATCGACCACTCCGAGGCGGGCCTGTACCTGTGGGCCACCCGCGACGAGCCCTGCCGGGACAGCGTCACCTGGCTGGCCACCCGCGGGATCCTGGTGGCGCCCGGCGACTTCTACGGCCCGCGGGGAGCGCGGCACGTGCGGGTCGCGCTGACCGCCGCCGACGAACGGGTCGCCGCGGCGGTGGAACGGCTCGGCTAGCCGGGGTGCCCACGGTCCTCGGCGAACTTGGGTAAAGATGTGGTCGTGACTACTTCGGCGGGCAAGCCACGCATCCCACTGTCGATCGGGGACATCGCCAAGCGCGTCTTTCTGGGCAAGCCGCTGATCACCGAGGACCTGTCGTCCGAGAGGTTGTCGAACCCCGTTGCGCTCGGAGCGCTTTCACCCGACGCGATCTCGTCGACCGCCTACGGGCCGGAGCAGATCCTGGTGGAACTGCTGCCGCATGCCGGGGTGGCCGCGTTCGTGTTGCTGCTGCCCATCACCGGTGTCATCCTGCTGATCCTGGTGCTGGTGGCCGCGTCGTACCGGCAGGTCGTGATGGCCTACACGCGGGCCGGCGGATCCTATGTGGTCGCGCGGGAGAACTTCGGACCCCGGGTCGCGCAGGTGGCCGCCGCGGCGCTGCTGATCGATTACGTGGTCACCGTGGCGGTGCAGACGGCGGCGGGCACGGTGGCGGTGGTCTCGGCCCTGCCCGCGCTGGGTTCCTACAGCCTGGAGATCACGATCGGCGTGGTGTTCATCATGTGCTACGCGAACCTGCGCGGGTTGCGCGAGGCGGGCCGCGGATTCGCCGCGGCGACCTACTCGTTCGTGACCATGATGACGCTGTTGATCGTCGTCGGCGTCGTGCGCGCGCTCTTCTGGGGTCTGCCGACCTACGATCCCGCGCACATCCCCGGCGCGGTGCCGCTTCACCAGGGCAACGGCCTGGTGATGGGCGCGACGATCCTGGTGCTGCTGCGCGCGTTCGCCAACGGTGGGTCGTCGCTAACGGGAGTCGAGGCGATCTCCAACACCGTCAACGTTTTCCAGAAGCCGCAGGGCGTCAACGCGCGCCGGGTGCTCACCATCATGGCGTGCGTTCTGGGCTTTCTGCTTGCCGGGTTGTCCTACCTGGTCTACGCCACCCACGCCACGCCCTACGTCTCCGAATACCCGTCGATGTTGTCCGAGGTCGCCCGGACGGTCTTCGGTCACGGGATGATCGGTCAGGCGCTGTTCATGCTGCTGCAGGTGTCGACCGCGGCCATCCTGTTCACCGGCGGCAACACCAGTTTCAACGGATTCCCGGCGCTGGCCAGCTTCGTCGCCGAGGACCGCTTCCTGCCGCGACAGCTGATGAAACGCGGCCACCGGCTGGTGTTCTCGAACGGCATCGTCATGCTCACCGCGCTGTCGGTGGCATTACTGGTGGCGACCGGCGGCTCGGTGGGGGCACTGGTCCCGTTTTACGCGATCGGCGTGTTCACCGGCTTCTCGATGGCCGGCTACGGGATGACCAGACACCATCTGACCCACCGCGCTCCGGGTTGGCGGAAGCGGCTGGCGATCAACCTGTCCGCAGGGATCCTGTCGACGGTCGTCGTCGGCATCTTCGCGGTGGCCAAGTTCACCGAGGGCGCGTGGCTGGTGGTCGTCGTATTCCCGGTCCTGGTGTTCGTGCTCGTCCGACTCAACCGCGAATATCGCTCCGAGGCAGCGATTCTCGAGATGTTTCGCACCGACCGTCCCGAGCTGATGAAGTATGCGCGGCACCGGGTGTTCGTGTTCGTCGACTCGGTGGACCTGGCGGTGATCGAAGCGTTGCGCTACGGCAAGGGCCTGCGGGCCGACGAGCTCACCGCCGTGCACTTTATGGTCGACGCGGCCCACGCCGCGCAACTGCGGAAGCGATGGGATCACCTCGAACTGGACACGCCGCTGCGAATCGTGGACGTCCCGGACCGGCGGATCACCCGGGCCGCGCAGGTGTTCGTCGCCAAGGCGCGCGACGAGCATCCGGACACCAACGTGACGGTGCTGCTCCCGCGCCGGACGTACGCGCGGCTGCTGGGCCGGCTGCTGCACGACCGCAGCGCGGACAAGATCGCAGCGGCCGTCAGCCGAATCCCGGACGCGGCGGCCACGATCGTGCCCTACGACGTGGAATCGCGAATCAGGGAGGCCTATCCCGACGAGTTCGAACAGCGGCTCGCGCACAAACTCGACCAGGTGGAGGCGTGGGTGTCCCAGGGCGACGACGAGACGCTCGAGGCCTACACGCATCCCGAGCGGCCCTCCTCGGTGATCATGGTGGCGGGGCTGATCCCGGGGCAGCGCGGCACCGTCGAAGGCCGGGTCAGCGAGGTCCAGGACATCAGCGAACGCCGGCGGACCCTGCGGCAGGTCGTCGTCGGCGACAGCAGCGGGGAGCTGACCGTGACGTTCCGTCCCGGCCACGGTGGTGCCGACATCGAGCCCGGTCAGCTGCTACGACTCACCGGGAAGGCGCGCCGCAGCGGCAACTGGCCGATCGCGATGGTCGACCCGGCCTATCACGTGATCGAGGATCCCGCGAAGGCCGCCGAGTCGGGTGGCTCCGACCAGGCCGGCTGAACGCGCTCACCCGCCGTAGGGCGGGCGGGGCATCGTGAAGCGCCGGCGTCCGTTGCGCAGCACGACACTGCTCGCGGGTTCGGACTTGCCGGTCGGTAGGCCGCCCACCATGTCCGAGGGCTGGTGCGCCGCCGCGGCCGGGACCGCGCGGAACTCGTGGTCCGACACGGTGACCGGCTGAACTGCCGCGGTATCGGCAGGGGTGGCCGCGACCCAGCTCTGCGGGACCGACAGTTTCCCCACCGGCGCCGCCTCGCCGACTGCCGCCAGCACGGGGCCGCGGCCGCCCACCGCGCCGACCCCGTTGGCGGCCGCTTTGGCGGCGATCTTGGCCAGCTGACGGTCGCGCAGAATCAAACCGGTCTGGTAATGGCCCGCCGAGAAAATTGCGTAGGGAATTTCGTACATCACTCTTCCCGGGCCGAGCAGGATGTCGAGGTAGGAGAAGGCGGTGACGATGGGCGTGGACCCCAACAAGGCTGCCGGATTCGCTGTCGAAGCGTTCGTTGACATTCCCGTCGCCAGGGTCTGCAGCTGTTGCGGCAGAGCGGGTATCAGCTCGGCCAGGGTGGTCTGAGTTTCTCCGGCCGAGGTGCCGGTGGCCTGCGTCACCGCGGCGGTCTGTTCGCCGGGGCCTGCCGCAGTCGTGGTCTGCGGTGGCTGGGTGAACGGAGTCAGAACGGTCGAGGCCGACGACGACGCGGCATAGGCGTACATCGTGGCGGCGTCCTGGGCCCACATCTCGGCGTACTGTGCCTCGGTGGCAGCGATCGCCGGTGTGTTCTGCCCGAAGAAGTTGGTAGCGACCAGCACGGCCAGCTGAATACGGTTGGCGACCACCACTCCCGGCGGGACGGTGGCCGCGAACGCGGTCTCGTAGGCCGCCGCCGCGGCGCGGGCCTGGGCGGCGGTCTGCTCGGCCTGCGCCGCTGTCACCGTCGACCAGGCGACGTAGGGCGCGAGCGCGGCGGCCATCGCGAACGATGCACCCCCGGACCAGAGTCCTTGCAGCTCCTCAAGGGTCGAGGCGTACCCCGACGCATAGGACTCCAGTTGTGCGGCCAGCGCATCCCAGGCCGACGCGGCCGCCATCATCGGCGCCGAACCCGGCCCGGAATACATTCGCGCCGAGTTGATCTCGGGCGGTAGCGCCCCGAAATCGAACATCGGCATTCCTTTCTCAACCGTCCGTCAAGCAGCACCCCGGCCAGGCGGGGCAGGTTAACTCAGCGTTGAGGTGGTGGGCTGGCTGCTATCCGCCGAGGGACGGGCGGGGCATGGTGAACTTGCGCGGCCCCACCCGCAGCGTGTTGTTGACCGTGGAACCCGAGACCACGCTCGACTTGGTGCCCGTGCCGGCTACGGGCGCGCCGTTCCACATGTTGGTCGCGGGAGTCACTTCCTCCCAGGACGGGCCCCCGCCGATGTCGGAGTCCGAGAGCCAGAGCGGTTCGGCGACGGTGGTGGCCGACGGGTTCGTCGTCGCCCAGCTCTGCGGGACCGACAACTTGCCCAGCGTGCCGGCAGTGCCGGCACTGGCGGCGACCGGTGCGGGCACGTGTCCCAAGCCCGCGGCGGCGGCCGCCTTGGCGGCGTCACCCGCGCCCGGGATGGCTCCGCCCGACTGCAGCCCGACACGCTGCAGCCCGGTCCCGAAGCTTCCGCCCGACGTGATCGTGCGGCTGAGGCCGGCGCCGAGGGACGTTGGCCCGGTGAGGGTGTTGAAGGCGTCAAAGGCGCTGAGTACCGGCGTTGCCCCCGCCACCTGTGCGGGGTTCGCAGACCCCGTGGAGGCGAGGGACTGCAGCTGTTGGGGCACGCTCGACATCAGCTGAGACAGCGTCGTCTGAGACTGACCCGCCGCCGAGTTGCCCGCGCTCTGGGCCACCGCGGCGGCCTGGGCGGGCTGGGCGGCGGCGCTGGTGGTCTGCGGCGGCCGGCCGAACTGGCTCAGCGTGGTCGCGGCGGACGAGGACGCCGCGTAGTTGTACATCGCGGCGGCATCCTGGGCCCACATCTGCTCGTATTGCGCCTCGACGGCCGCGATCTGCGCGGCGTACTGCCCGAAGACGTTGTTGGCGATTAAATCCGCGAACTGCGCACGGTTGGCAGCGACCAGCGGCGGCGGCACCGTCGCGGCGTATGCCGTCTCATAAGCCGCGGCGGCCGCGCGCGCCTGGCCTGCGGCCTCTTCGGCCTTGGCCCCGGCGGTCGCGACCCAGGCCACATACGGTGCGACCGCGCTGCTCATCGCCTCCGATGCGCCGCCGGACCAGCTCTCGCCCTGCAGTCGCGTGATCACCGAGGAGTAACCCCGCGAAACCGACTCCAGGCCATTGGCCAGCACGTCCCAGGCCGCGGCGGCGGCCATCATCGGGCCCGAGCCCGAACCCGCATACATGCGCGCCGAATTGATCTCCGGCGGCAGCGCCCCGAAATCCAGCATCAGCGTTCCCCTCCCTCGCCCGGGCGCGCAACGCCGCGGAGCGTCGAGACCGCGAGGGGCGCGCCGACCGGTGCAGTCAACGACCATGGCCTCGAGGACGAATATTCAACGGTCATTTGTGCTCCTTCGGGTCGTTGCGGCTGCTGCGCCATTGGGCAGTCGCGCACTCATTGTTCCGAAGGGACCGTTGGCGGTCGACGGTGACGCGCAGTTCTGGCGGGCCCCACCGCCATCGTGCGTTGCCAGGGCGGGCTATCCCCCCGCGGGGCACACCCCTGTCAACACACCTTGACACTCAATAGACAGTCAAACCCAGCCTAGGCCGTTCGACAACGGCGAATGATCGATGTACAGCAGATTTCCAGCTAACTTCACCAGTATATCCAGTTAGCCGTGAGGCGGGTGTCCGCCCGCGGTTACCGGAATGGCGGCGGCAATCGACGCGGTTGCGACCGCGAGCATCAGCGGGCGTGATTACGTCGGCTGCACGAACTTTGACGGTGCGACGCGACCGTCGTCCGGCACGGGACCGCCCCGGCCGGGGCTACCGGAAAGCGCCGCACCGGCGGCGGCCGGCGCCGGTGCGGCGTTACCTACGTCATTTTGCGCAAACGTGCGGTGCGCCGGGGGGAGACTTTGCCGCCGGCCGGGCCCGGTGTGCCGGCCGGCGTCCCAGTGGGGGCCGCCATCGGGGGCGCTGCCGAAACCTGCGCGCGAGGGATCCGGCAAACCGGGCCGGCGGCGCGCGCCGCGCATTTGCGAATCACAAATCGCAGGGCAGCTAATTTCTGTTCACCACGAGGCAGTCGCATTTCACCGAATCCGGCGTGAATAAGGGATGACCGGCAGGTGGAACGGGTATATGCCGGGCCTGCGCCGACCGCAATTCTCGAATTTGCTGGACAGGCAATGCCTCACCCGGTCCCCGGTCGGCTTGTGAGTTCTTACTCGCATAAGCAGCGGCTTTGGAGCCGTGTACGGCGCCCAGCCCGGCTAGCTGGACGTCTCTGTGCAATTAACTGGGGATATCCTGTAGATCGGTCGGTGCGAGTTGTCGGAGCGCGGCAATTGAGTTTGACTGTCGGGCAGTGGAGCGTGTCGCCGCGACGGCGCACCCGAACGCGCGCCAAAAGGTTTCCGAACGGTTTCCGAGTGGTGTCCGGCAGGTGTCCCGAACGGGTCGACCCACTGTGGCGCGGGCCCGCCATGATCGCGCGTCAATGTCGACCGCCAACAGGTCCTGTAGCAACCGATGCTGCGCCGGCGACGGCGGCCAGATGTGACGCGGAGGGCAACAAGTGGCGGTTCATGTCTCGTCTCGTTTGTCGTCCGGGTGCGCGGGTGCGATCGTCGGAAGCCGCGCCCGGCGCGGCTTCGGAGTGTCGATGCCCGTTACCGTCGACCGCCGGGTAGGGTCGGACGCACGTTCCATGGTGTCGTTCAATGTCACTGACCGACAACGGGTTTCGGGATCGCAGCGTGGTGCCCACCGAATACGGGTCTTCCTGCATGCGGGTGGGCGATAACGAATAGCAGAACCGCCAGGCTGTTCGGATTGCAAGATCCGTGGCGCTGACGAGTTCACTGCAACCCGGCTCCCCACCGCGCGCGGAGTGGCTCGATGGTTGCCCGACATTGTGAAAGGTAAAGATCGCATGGCAAGTACGCGTCGCATCCTGGACTGGGATCCGGAAGACGTCGTGGCCTGGGGGGCCGGCAACAGCCGCATCGCCCGTCGCAACCTGATCTGGTCGATCGTGACCGCGCACGTCGCGTTTTCGATCTGGTATCTCTGGTCGGTGATGGTGCTGTTCATGCCATACGGCGTGTACGGCTTCAGCACCGGCGACAAGCTGCTGATCGGCGCCACCGCGACTCTGGTCGGAGCGGTCGCCCGCATCCCGTATGCGATGGCGGGGGCCAGGTTCGGCGGCCGCAACTGGGCGGTGTTCTCCTCGGCGGTGCTGCTGATTCCCACCGCCGGCACCCTCGTCCTGCTGGCTCACCCGGGGCTGCCGTTGTGGCCGTATCTGCTCTGCGCGGCGCTGACCGGCCTCGGCGGTGCCAATTACTCGGCGTCGCTCGCCACCGCCGAAACCTTCTACCCGCAGCGGCTCAAGGGGTTCGCACTGGGTCTCACCGGTGGCATCGCCAACCTCGGGTCGGCGGCGATTCAGGCAGTCGGTCTGATCGTGCTGGCCACCGCCGGCCACGAGGCGCCGTACCTGGTCTGCGCGGTCTATCTGGCCCTGCTGGCCGTGGGCGGGCTCGGTGCGGCGCTGTTCATGAACAACCTGCACTACCGCATCGATATGAGCCACCTCAAAGACGTCCTCAAGGTGGGCGACTCGTGGGGGATCGCGATGCTCTACCTGTGCTGCTCCGGGTCGTTCCTCGGGTTCGCGTTCGCCTTCGGCCAGGTGCTGCAGCACAACTTCGTGGCCAGCGGCCAAAGCCACGGGGTGGCGTCGCTGCACGCGGCCGAGGTCGCTTTCAGCGGACCGCTGCTGGGCTCGGTGGCCCGCGTGGTCGGAGGCAGGCTGAGCGACCGCTTCGGTGGCGGCCACATGAGCCTGGCCCTACTGTCCTGCATGATCGTGGGCGGCGGCTTCCTGGTCGCCGTCAGCACCCACGACGACGTCACCCGCCACGAGGGCGACCCCGTGACCGGCTTCACGATGGCCGGCTACATCATCGGGTTCATTGCGCTGTTCATCTTCTCTGGAGCGGGGAAGGGCGCGGTGTACAAGCTGATCCCGTCGGTCTTCGAGGTACGCAGCCGCCAGCTGGACGTCAGTGAGACCGAACGCCGTCACTGGGCGCGGGTGCGATCGGGCACGTTGATCGGGTTCGCCGGTGCGTTCGGCGCGCTGGGGGGTGTGGGGATCAATCTGGCGTTGCGGCAGTCCTACGACCGTGCCGGCACCGAGACGCCCGCGTTCTGGGTCTTCCTGGGCTGCTACATCGCCGCCGCGGTCCTGGCCTGGGCGCGCTACGTGCGGACGCAGGACCAGGCGGCGCCGGCGGCGGTGCCGCTGCAGACCACCGCCGAGGTGACGGTCAACACTTGACTGCCCTCCGATGTGGACGCCGCCGATAACCCAACGGTGGCAAAGCCAAGGGCCGAGGGGACGTAGTCCCGCTCGGCCCTTGGCTTTGCTCAGATTCCCGCTTTCACGCCTCCTGCAGGAAGCGATCCGTCACGTCGGGACCGGTCGAATGCATCTTGATGGAGAGTTCCAGCAACTTGTCCTTGGCTTTCTTGGGGAGCAACTCGATGGACTTGGTGGTGGCGGAGTCGTACTTCGCCCCCGCGAACCGCTGCAGGATGAGGTCCTTCTGCTCCTCGGTCGTGTGGATGGCGAGCAGCCTCATGCCGGCGAACGCCTCCTCCGCCAACTGCGCCATTCCGGCCTTCTCCAGCGCGTCGAGCCGCTCGTCGTTGATCCACACGTTGATCTTGATGGTGCCGCCATTCGTGCTCATGAGTCGAGTCCTTCCAGTTGATCGAGCGTGAAGACCGGCCGCCGGTTCTTCAGGTACTCCTCGGTGCAAAACGGTGAACCCTCGCCGTACTTGGCGGCGCTGTCCATGACGACCTCGAAAACCTCGTGGCGCATGACCCGCTGGGTCGGCTTCACCTCGTCGGTGAGGATGCTGCGGATGACGCTGCCGCTGAAGCTCTGCGACGTGGCGTCATGGCCACACAGCGCCGAGTTGGTGACCTCCTGGCATTGCGGGCAGTACCAGTTCTCCTTGAGGAAGACCGGTTTGATGGACAGCTGCTCCCGGTGCTTGGTGAGGAGGTTCTGCGCGTCGTAGGGCTGGTAGAAGTCCCCGACGCCGGCGTGGTCCCGGCCGAACATGTGGTGCGTGCAGCCGAGGTTGGCCCGCAGGATCGCGTGGAAAATCGCCTCCCTGGGTCCGGCGTACCGCATGTCCCACAGCGTGAAGGAAACCTTGTGGACGTCGTCGCGGAAGTAGCCGTTGGCCCTCAGGGCGTCCTGCGCCAGCAGGATCGCCTCGTCGATGTAGTCACCCGCCCGCTTCTGCCCGATGATGCAGTTGACCAGCACACCGGTCTTGAGCGTGTCGATGGGGAGGTCCTCGTTCGCGGCGAACCAGGCCTGCTTCATCAGGGCTTCGTGACCGGTGTGGGGCACGTTGCGCGTCTGGTGTGCGACGGCGTGCTGCCAGCCCTTCTGCGACAACAGGTCCCGGTGTTGCTTCGGCGTGAGCCAGAAGCTCTTGAACGGCTCGTTGAACACCGGCTCGTTGATCAGGGTGATGGCACCGCTGAGGAACCTGTTCTGGTACGACATCGTCTTCTTCACGCCCGGGTGCCGCGCATCGGTGGTGCCGTAGGTCTTCTCGGCCATGCGCTCGAGGTCGTACTCGTAGATCTCCGCGATCTCGAACATGGCCATCGGCGCATCGAGGTACTCGAGGACGACCTTGCTGCCCTCTTTGATGTCGAACTTCTCGATGTCGTCGGTGGACATGTCGAACACGATCGGAATGCTCCAGAGCGTTCCGTCCGGAAGCTGCATGTTGTCCAGCGTTCCGTCGACTTCCTGGCGGCTCATGAACCCCGTGAGCGGGGTGAAGAAGCCGTAGGAAAGGCTGATCACCTCGTGCGCGGTCGCCTTGGATATGGGAACACGCGTCAAGCCCTCGATCTGCTTGGCGGCGTTCGCGGTCGATAACCTCTCCACGATCGGCTTTCCGTTGTGACCGATATAGTCCATCTTGTTACCACCTCTTTCCGAGATAAAGTTCTGCCACTGTTAATCGTTCAGTTCGGCGGGGTACTTCTTCCGGTTGTCTTTATCGGCGCTGCACCACCGTCGTCGCTCCTGTGCTGAATCTGTCCCGCTCTCTTCGATGACGGCCACCCATTGCCTTGGTGCTGGGCAAGAACCGATGCCGCGCGAGTCGTGGACAATTTTAGCCAACCCTTCGTGCACTCTCGCGGGGAGGCGGGAAGGCCGCATCTCGGCTTCCTTGCGTGGGCCGACGGAACCCGCCGAAGCGGGGTTGCCAGCATGTCTCATGGTGGCGCGAAAGGCGCTGTTCGGCAACAGGTACGCAGGAAACATCGAGCAATGAGGCAGCGGTTCGGCAGGCGAATCGGCGGCCGGCGCGCCCCAGTGGGTGGGCGGCCGCCGGGACCGGCCGCACCGCGCCCCGGTGGGTGCTCGGTAGCTGGACGTCTCGATGAAGTCTGCTGGAAATCTCCTGTGCATCAAGCCCGCCGAGTTGTCTGACGGCCGCATCTCCGTTTGACTGACCACCGAAGTGGTGAACTTGCGGTGTCGAGTTCGGGGCTCGCCCCGGCCGGCCACGCAAGACGGCGGTGGGGCTCGCCATAACCGCACGTCGGACATCGACGGCCAACAGTCCCTGCGTAACCGATCAGTAATCGGCTGACAAGCGATGCAGCCGCGTGTGACGCAGGAGGACTATGAGCGCCGATCCAATTTTTTCCACTCACCCCGATCTCTGGCTGAGCGCCAGCCGGGTCCCCCGGTCCGCATGGCCGACCGGCTCCCGCCGTCGCTAGGCGGGGAAATTCCAACCACGCGGGGCTAATTCGATCGGCTCGCACCGGATCTTCAACCGGCCCAACAACTCCCAAACTTACTCCCTACGCGCTAGGGGCGGCTTGATGGTAGCCGGCATCAATCCTGAAAGGTAAACAGCGCATGGCGCGTTCGCGCATCACCGCTTGGAATCCAGAGGACACGGCTGCCTGGACCGCCGGCAACGACGCCATCGCCCGTCGCAACCTGATCTGGCTTGTCATCAATGCGCATATCGCCTTTTCGGTCTGGTACCTGTGGTCGGTGCTGGTGCTGTTCATGCCGCAGTCCATCTATGGGTTCTCGACCGGCGACAAGCTCCTGCTGGACGCCGTCGCATCCCTGGTCGGCGCGCTCGTGCGCATTCCCTACTCGATGGCGGCCAACTGGTTCGGCGGCAGCACCTGGACCACGATCTCGTCGCTGGTGCTGCTGATCCCCACCGCCGGGACGATCGTGCTGCTGGCCCACCCCGGCCTTCCGCTGTGGCCCTACCTGATCTGCGCGGCGCTGACCGGGTTGGGCGGTGGCAACTACTCCGGGTCGCTGGCCAAGGTCGACGGGCTGTTCCCCCAGCGGCTCAAGGGCTTCACGCTGGGGCTGACCGGCGGGCTGGCCAATCTCGGGTCGGCGGCCATCCAGGTGGTGGGGCTGGTCGTGCTGGCCACCGCGGGGCACCAGGCGCCCTATTGGGTGTGTGCGATCTACCTGGTCCTGCTGGCCGTCGGCGGCGTCGGCGCGGCGGTGTTCATGGACGACGTCGTCGCGCATCGCACCGGGCTTTCGCTGGACAACCTGCGGGCCATCGTCGCGGTGCCCGATTCCTGGGCGATCTCCCTGCTGTACATGTGCGCCTCCGGTTCCTTCCTGGGCTTCGCGTTCGCCTTCGGGCAGGTGCTGCAGCACAACTTCGCCGCGGCCGGGGAGAGCCACGCCCAGGCGGCGCTGCACGCCGCCGAGATCGCCTTCATCGGACCGCTGTTGGGCTCGCTGGCGCGGATTGTCGGCGGCAAGGTGAGCGACCGCTTCGGCGGCGGTCACGTGACATTCACCGCGTTCCTCGCCTCGATCCTGGCCGGCGGGCTGCTGGTCGCCGTCAGCATGAACGCCGACGGCGCCGAGGACCGCGGAAGCCCGGTGACCGGGCTGACGATGGCCGGCTACATCGTCGGTTTCATCGCGTTGTTCATCTTCTGCGGCGCCGGCAAGGGGGCCGTGTACAAGCTGATCCCGTCGGTGTTCGAGGAGCGCAGCCGGGCGCTGGGTCTCGACGACAGCCAACGCCACCACTGGGCGCGGGTCAGGTCGGGCGCGTTGATCGGGTTCGCCGGAGCGCTCGGCGCGCTCGGCGGGGTGGGGATCAACCTGGCGCTGCGGCAGTCCTACGACACCGAGGGCACGGAAACCCCGGCGTTCTGCCTCTTCTTGGCGTGCTACGTCGGGGCCGCGGTGCTGACCTGGGCGCGCTACGTGCGGTCCCCGGCCGGGCGGGCGGCGACGTCGGGGCCTCGGGAACCGGCGACCGGGGAGTCGATCGAGACGGCAATGACCGAAGGGAAAGTGAACCGATGAGCGGAACCGACCTGGGCCGGCACCTCGAAGAGGTGACCGCGATCGCGGTCGAAGCCGGCAAGCTCACGCTCAAGTACCGGCGGGATCCGCGGGTGGCGGAAAAGGGCGACCACGGCGACGACACGTCGCCGGTCACCGACGCCGACCTGGCGGCCAACCAGTGCATCACCGAACATCTCGCGGCCCTGGATCCGCAAACCCCGATCATTTCGGAGGAATCGAAATCGGCCGACTACGCGACCAGGAAGAACTGGCGGCGTTTCTGGCTGGTGGACCCCCTGGACGGGACCAAGGAATTCGTGAAGGGCAGCGACGAATTCACCGTCAACATCGCGTTGATCGACAATCTGGAACCGGTTCTCGGCGTGATCTACGTTCCGGCGCAGGAGCTGCTCTACTACGCGGAAAAGGGCGGGGGCAGTTGGCGGCGGCGGGGCGACGAGGAACCGGTGCGAATATTTTCGTCGGTGCCGGACCTGACCAAGGGACTTACCGTCGTCGAGAGCAAGTCGCACCCGTCGGCGGAATTGGAGGACTACCTCAAGGACCTTCCGGTCAAGGAGCGGGTGAGTGCGGGCAGTTCGCTGAAGTTCTGCCTGGTGGCGGAGGGTCTGGCGGATATCTACCCGCGGATGAACCCGACCATGGAATGGGATGTCGCTGCGGGTGACTGCATTTACCGCAATTCGGCACGGCTGGGGCGGCGCACGTCGTCGCTGACGTATAACAAACCCGCTTTGAAAAATGGCAGCTTCGTCATGGGTTTCAGGTGAGTCAGGGGTAGGAAGCATCGTCAAAAAACGATTACCTATTTACGCGGCAACAATAAAAATCAGGCTGATGAAAATGAGCGCAGAAAGGGCTTTGCAGTGAGCACTGACATCACGTGGCACGACCACAGCGTGACTCGACTCGAGCGGGAAAGGCTCAACGGGCACAGGGGCTGCGTCATCTGGCTGACCGGGCTGAGCGCCAGCGGCAAGAGCACGGTGGCGAATCTGGTGGATCGGAAGCTTTTCGAGCGGGGTCTGCGCAGCTATCTGCTCGACGGCGACAACGTCCGTTACGGGCTCAACGCCAGTCCCGACATCATCGAAGAGCACCACGGTAAAGAGTTCGCCCAGCGGTTCGGCCTGGGCTTCTCGGCCGAAGACCGCGAGGAGAACATCCGACGGATCGGGTCGGTGGCGAAGCTGTTCTGCGAGGCAGGGATCATCGCGTTGACGGCCTTCATCAGCCCGTACCGCCGCGACCGGGACAGGGTTCGTGCGACGCTGGACGGGGACGACTTCGTCGAGATCTTCGTCGACACGCCCATCGAAATATGTGAGCAGCGCGATCCCAAGGGGCTCTACAAGAAGGTAAGGGCAGGAAAAATCAAGGGGTTCACCGGGATTGACGACCCTTACGAGGCCCCGGTCAAGCCGGAGCTGCGTCTCGAGGGCGGGTCGAAGGATGCCGACACGCTGGCCGAGGAAGTGATTTCCTACCTGGAGAAGCTGGGCATCATTCCGGCTCTTGCGCGAAGCGGAGGTCCGCTGGAAGGGAGCGCCGAGGCTTAGAGATTCCCCGTCCGCACATCTGAACGACGAACTTCGAGGAAGGCAAACTCCTATGACGAACCAGACGAATCAACTGATCAAACCGAGGAGGGTTCTGCGGGATTATCTGTCGAATTCCGCGGTGTGGGAAGACTTTTTGACCCAGGGTGGCTTTGTCGACGGCGACATCGTGGTCGCCGACCCGTTCAAGGCCGGTACCACCTGGACCCAGCGGATTCTCCAGCAGATCCTGAGCAACGGCGAGGAGCACGACGCCGGGCTGTCGGACACCTCGCCGTGGCTGGACTCCAGCTGGGGTGATCATGCCGAGATGCTGGCGACGCTCAAGGCGCAGCGCGAGGCCGGTACGCGGCGGGTGATGAAGTCCCATGTGGCTGCCGACGCGCTGCCGATCGCGCCCGAGGCTCGCTATGTGTTCGTCGGCCGCAACGGCAAGGACTTGGGGATCAGCTTCCACAACTACCTGCACAACTTCTCCGAGTCGACGATGGCCGAGATCAACCGGATTCACGCCGAATGGTCCGGTGACCCGACGCCGCTGGTGATTCCCGACGACATGCGGGAGTTCTTCGACCTGTGGCTGGACACCGACGGGTATCAGTGTTGCGACCTGTTCGACGTCATGGCCTCGTGGTGGCGGCTCAAGGATGAGCCCAACATCCTGCTGGTGCACTACGGTGACCTCAAAGCTGATCTGGGGGGCCAGGTTTCGCGGATCGCTGAGTTCTTGTCCATCGACCCCGGTTCGTTGCGGATGGACGCCATCCTCGAGCACAGTTCCTTCGAGTACATGAGTGGACGGGCGGAGAAGATGGCCCCCTTCGGTGGGGGCCACATGTCCAGTGCGAAAGCCTTCTTCCACAAGGGGCCCAAGCGCGACTTCCGCACCGAGCTGACCGACGGACAGATCGAGCGATTCGACCGCAAAGCCCTCGACAAGCTGGGTGCGGAGTGCGCACACTGGTTGGAGACGGGCGGAGTCAGCTAAGCTGCAGAGCTACGCGACGCCGTTGACGCTGACCCGGGCGGCCGGACGGCCGCCCGGGTCAGTTCTTTGCGTCGACGCGAACAGGGGATGTGGACTGGTGATCGATTTCGGGGCGTTGCCGCCGGAGATCAACTCCGGTCGCATGTACACGGGCCCTGGTTCGGGACCGATGGTGGCCGCGGCGGAGGCGTGGGACGGTCTGGCCGCCGAATTGCACGCTGCGGCAGCGCATTACACGTCCGCAATTTCGGGGCTGGCGGCGAAGTGGCAGGGCGCCTCGGCGCTGACGATGTCGGCCGCGGCCGCGCCGTATGTGGCCTGGATGAGCGGCATGGCCGTCCAGGCCGAGCAGGCGGCGAGCCAGGCCAGGGCGGCGGCCGCCGCCTACGAGAGCGCGTTCGCGGTGACGGTCCCACCGGCGGCGGTCGCGGCCAACCGCTCGCAGCTGCTGGCGCTGATCGCGACGAATTTTTTCGGCCAGAACACCCCGGCGATCATGCAGATCCAGGCCCAGTACATCGAGATGTGGGCCCAGGACGCTGCGGCGATGTACGGCTACGCCGGCTCCTCGGCGGTGGCCGCCGACCTGCTGCCGTTCAGCCCGCCGCCGCGGATCACCGAACCGGCGGGCACCGTCGCGCAGGCCGCCGCCGTCGTCCAGGCCGCCGGGAGCCAGGCCGGTTCCCAGGCGCTGCCGGCGCTGATGTCTGCGGTGCCGTCCACACTGCACGGCCTCGCGGGACCCGCCGCCGCGGCGGCGCCCGCGGTCACGACTTCCGCTCCGGCGGCCCCGCAATCGCTGGCATCGGCGCTGAACTCGCTGTTGTCCTCCGCGAGCGGGCCGTTGTCGCCGCTGTCCTACTTCGGTTCGTTCGGCGCCCCCGAACTGCTGGGAGCACAGAGCTATCTGCTGCCACAGGCGGGTGCGAACCTGTCCGACGCCATGGCCAAGGTGGGCGCGGCGCAGGCGATCGCCGCTGTGGGGGGGCCGGTTTCGCCGACCGGGGCGCTGGGTTCGGCGGTGACGGCCGGTGTGGGACGTGCCGGCTTCGTCGGGGGTCTGTCGGTGCCGCAGGGTTGGGCGATGGCTGCCCCGGCGGTCAAGCCGGTGGCCGCCGTGTTCGCCGATCCCGGCCCGCCCGGCGTCGCGGCCGCGGCCTCGACGGCGGGCGAAGGAAACCTGTTCGGCAACGTGGCACTGTCGAGCCTGGCCGGAAGGGCGATCGCGAATACCGGCGGCACCGCCGCCCGCTCGGCCGGCGCCGCCGGGTTCACCGTCGGCGACGAGGCCGCCGGCCCGGTCAACATCTTCGTGATTCCCGCCATTCCCCCGCAGGTCTGAGGTCCGCCAATGCTTTTCGGGTTGTTACCGCCGGAGATCAACTCCGGTCGAATGTATTCCGGTCCGGGATCGGGGCCGATGGTGGCCGCCGCCGAGTCGTGGGACGCGCTGGCGGCGCAGCTGCACGCCACCGCCGCCTCCTATTCCTCGGTGATCTCCGGCCTGGCGACGGCATGGCAGGGCCCGTCGGCGGTGTCCATGGCGAGCGCGGCCGCGCCGTATGCAGCCTGGATGAGCGCCACGGCGGCCCAGGCCGAGCAGGCGGCCGCGCAGGCCCGTAACGCCGCGGCCGCCTACGAGGCTGCGTTCGCGGCGACCGTGCCGCCGGCGGTGGTCGCGGCCAACCGCAGCGAGCTGGCGTTCCTGGTGGCCACCAACATCTTCGGGCAGAACACGGCGGCGATCGCGGCCACCGAGGCCCAGTACAGCCGGATGTGGGCGCAGGACGCCTCGGCGATGACCACCTATGCCGCCCAGTCGGCGGCCGTGTCGACGGTGACCCCGTTCTCGGCGCCCCCGGCAACCACCGCCGCCGGTGCTCTCGCCCCGGCGGCGAACTTCATCTCCAGCGCGCAAACGGAGTTGGCGTCGGCCTTCGGCGCGGTTCCCGCGGCGCTGCAGAGCCTGGGGGCCGTCGTGACCGGACCGAATCCGGCCGCAGGACTGCTCACCGCTCTGCAGGAATTCGCCGGTCTGCAGACGTTGAGCTCGCTCAGCTCGTATTTCGAGGACATCGGCAAACTGGTCCTGCCGGTCAATGTCGTCTTCATCAACACCATCTTCGGCCTGGTGTCCGGGGCGCGGCACGTCCTCGATGTGGGGGCCGCCGCCGGCGGTGCAGAGTCGGCGGCGTTGGCGGCCGGTCTGGGCTCGGTGTCGCCGCTGGCGAATCTGGCGGGCGTGGGTGCCGTCTCGGCGGGCGTCGGGCAGGCCGGCCTGGTCGGCGGTGTGTCGGTGCCGCCCAGTTGGGCCACGGCCACCCCGGCGATCCGGACGGTGGCGGCGGTGTTGTCCGGCGCGGGGATGGACGCCGTACCGGCGGCCGCGGTCAGCGAGGGCACGTGGCTGAGCGGAACGGCGTTGGCGGGCATGGCCGGAGGCGCTCTGGGCGCCGCCGTGCCCGGAGCGCGCAGCGGTGCGGACGCACGACTGCGCTCCACTTCGCTCAAAGACGGCGCGTCCAAAGGCGGTGAGACGCCGGCGAATCTGCAGCGGCTCGTGGCCGAAATGGCCGAGAAGCCCGACGATGTCCAGCATTGGTACACCGAATCGGCGGAACTGGAAAGCCTCGTCGCCAAGCTGCGCAAGAAGCCGGGCATCCACGCGGTGCACTTGACCGACGGCGATATGAACGTGAGATTACCGCGGCCTGAATAAAAGTCGGTGCGGCGGCGAAACCCCCAGATCGTCGCCGGACCCCGAGGCAAGGAACAGGAAACACCCAACCGAAACACAGCTAACCGTCAGCTTGGGCGGCCAGGCTACCTCAAGAATCAGGATGAATAAAACGGGCGCAGAGAGGCGGTCGGTGACATCGCAACGATAACCAACGCCGGCGCCTGCGTCCTGAATCCCGCCGAATCCTCAGCCCGGACGCCTTTTTCGTCGACCGGGCCGCTTTTAGGCGAGTGGTGTGGCAAATGTCAATTTCGACCCAGAATTTTTTCGTCCGTTCCTGCCTTCCGGGGCCGGAGCGCTCCAATCACCTCCACGCGCCCTGTCGGCGGGCTTGGAAATCGCTGGCATTCGACCCACCCGCAGAAAGGGGGGATCGCCGTGCCGAACCAACTCATCGCACCGAGCCGGGTGCTGAGGGACTACCTGTCCAATTCCTTGGTGTGGGAGGACTTTTCGGCTCAGGGCGGCTTCGTCGACGGGGACATCGTCGTCGCCGATCCGTTCAAGGCCGGCACCACCTGGACTCAACGAATCGTTCAGCAGATTCTGCAGAACGGCGAGGAGGGGGACGGCGGCCTCTCGGACACCTCGCCGTGGCTGGACTCCAGTTGGGGCGATCATGCCGCGATGCTCGCCACGCTCAAGGGGCAGCGCGAGGCCGGCACGCGGTGGGTCATGAAGTCGCACCTGCCTGCGGACGCCCTGCCGATCGCGCCCGAGGCCCGCTACGTGTTCGTCGGGCGCAACGGCAAAGACCTGGACCACCGCACCGAGCTGAGCCCTCGGCAGGTCGAGCGTTTCGACCGGGTCGCGCTGAACAAGCTGGGGGCCGCGTGTGCGCACTGGCTGGAGACCGGTGAAACCTCAACAGCGGGCTAGCTTTCACCGCCGCCACGTGGGCGTTGGCGGGACCTCGCCGGACGACGGGGTCCTGCCGCGCACGCGCGTGCTGCTGCCGCGCCACCGCCTCTTCACGGAGGCCGTGGCCGTGGTCTACATCGTCGTGGCCGCGCAGTGCGACGGCCGGCACTACCTGTTCTTCCCGGGCCTCGCGGCCCTGGCCTACGACGTGCTGACCCGGCCCTGGGGGAAATGGGCGAGCCAGCCGGCGCGGCTCGTGCTGACGCCGTCGGTGGCGGCGGTGGCCGGAGTGTGGACCACCCGGCAATTCCCGTACCACTTTCTGACCGTCGTGGGCCTTGTCACCGGGTGCCTGCTGGTGGTGGCCGCGCTGAAATCGAACATCGCCCCCGCCATCGCGGCGGGCGTGCTGCCACTGGTCCTGGGGATCGAGAGCTGGGTTTATCCCGCCTCGATAGCGGTCAGCCTCGTTGTCCTGCTTTGTATCTTGCTGCCGTGGCAGCGATATTGCCGGCGCAGATACCAGTCGGCGGACGCGACCGCGGCCACGAATCTCGACGACATCCTCGAAACGCCACCCGGCGGGCGCGGCTGGATCGTGCCCTTCTACGCGTTCGTGACGACGATGGCGCTCTGCGCCGCGGCTTCGGGCCTGCGGCTGCTGCTGATCCCGCCGGTGATCGTCATCGCCTACGCGATGTTCGCGCATCCCGGAACCTGCCCCTGGGCCGGAAAGCCGATCGCGCTTCTGGCCGCATGCTCGTCGATATCGACCGCGGGCTGGATCGCCGTCAGCCTGTGGGGCAAGGGCGGTTTCGCCGCCGGATGCGCGATGGTGTTGGGCATCATCGTGCTTCGCGCCCTGAAATTCCACATGCCACCGGCGCTGGCGATCGGATTGCTTCCACTGGTCATCGTTTCTCCCGGTATCGAATTTCCCGTCTCCGTCACCGTCGGGGCGGCAGCCCTGACGCTCGCCTACCTGATCTACCGGCGGCTGAATATGAGGAGTGCACAGTGTCAAACGCCCAACTGACCCACGTCATCATCGTCCTGCTCTTACTAGTGGGGCTCGCCCAATTGCTGGGGTATGTGTTCGTCAAGCTTCGCCAGCCCAAGGTGGTCGGCGAAATCCTGGCCGGCATCGTGCTGGGCCCCGCGGTGCTCGGGCAGATCCCGTTCATGGCCCACCTCGTCACAAGCGCCACACATCAGGGCAACATCCTGACGTTCGTCTACTGGCTCGGCCTGCTGCTGTTGATGTTCGTGTCCGGGGCCGAGATGCAGCAACTGTTCGGCCGCGGTGAGCGGCGCACGGTGAGTTGGCTCGTCATCGTCGGGACCGGCATCCCGTTCCTGCTGGGGCTTGGCTTCGGACCGCATCTCATCCGGCCCAGCCTGGCCGGGCCGCACGGAAATCGGTTGTCGCTCATCATCATTCTCGCTGTCGGCGTCGCGGTGACCTCGGTGCCGGTGGTGTCGAAGATCTTCGCAGACCTCAACATCATGGACACCCGGTTCGCGCGGCTCATTCTCGGCGTCGCCGTGCTGGAGGACATCGTGTTGTGGCTGGCCCTGGCCATCGCGACCGCGGTCGCGGCCAAGGCCGCGCTGCGGCCCGAGGAGATGGCCGTGCACCTGGCGGTCACGGTGGCCTACTTCGTCATCGGACTCACGCTGGCGCCGCGCCTGATCAGGCGTGTCAACACCGCGAGCTGGAACGTCCTGGCGCAGCACTCGCCGACCGGCTACGCCATCTCGATCCTGCTGACCTATTGCGCCATCGCTGGGGCGCTCGACGTCAACCTCGTCTTCGCCGCGTTCCTGGCGGGCTTCGCCGTCGTGCACAAGGAGCGCAGAATCTTCGACGACTCGATGGAGGCGATCAGCAAGGTCTCCTTCGCCTTCTTCATCCCGGTGTACTTCGCGATCGTCGGCCTCAAGCTGGACCTGATCCGCGGGGTTTCGCTGCCGATGATCGCGATCTTCATCGTCGGCACCTGTGCGGTCAAAGTGGTCGCCGTCGCCCTGGCCGGCCGGTTCGCCGGGTTCCGGGGACTCGACCTGATCAACCTCGCGATCACCACCAACGCCCGCGGCGGCCCGGGGATCGTGCTGGCCAGCGTCGCCTTCGACGCCGGCATCATCAGCCCGAAGTTCTACACCACCCTCGTGGTGGCGGCCGTGCTCACCTCGCAAGTGGCCGGCGCCTGGCTCGACTACGTGCTGCGCAGGGGCTGGCCGTTGCTCAAGTCCGACCTGGACGAGAAGGGGTCCGCAGACGACATGGCGGCAGCCGAACCCGTCGGCGCGCCTCATGACTCCGAGGCCGCGCCGGTGATCGGCCGGGCGGCCGCGGATCAGCCCACCCAGGCCTAGCTACCCGGCCGGGCAGCGGGCGACGCTCAATGACCGGTCAGGGCGGCCAGCAGTAGGACACCGCCCACGACGGTGAGCAGGGCGGCCACCTCGACGCGGCGCCGAGAGCGGATCCAGTCGTGCAGCGCCGCCACGGACGTGCGCGTCGCCCGCGGTGCCAGCAGGTAGGCCAGCAGTGGGATCTCCACGAACGCGAAGGCCACGGCGTTGAACAACAACAACGCGCCGACCTGCGTCGCGGCGGCCGCACCCGAGGCCAGGATGACGGCCAGCGCGGCCAGATAGTCCACCGACGGCAGGGCGATGCCCAGGCCGGCCACCGCGGCGACCCACAGCGAGCGCCCGTGCAGCAGCCGGTGTGTCCGCGCGGGCAGCCGCACCGAACCGGACCGCCCGGTGGCGACCCGGACGGCCAGGACGGCGGCGACGAGCAGCGCGAGCAGCCCGATCAAGATCTGGACCCTGGGCAGGGTGAAATAGGTGGAGCGCACCAGAATGCGCCGAAAGACGAACAAAACGGCCAGGCCCACCGTCATTCCCATCGCGAAACCGCCGCACAGGAAGGCGAGCAGTTGCAGCAGCGGCCGCGGCCGGTTCAGCATCAGCACCGTCATCCCGATACGGAACGGTTCGAGGCTCACGGCGACGGCCATCACCAGGATGGTGATCAACATGGCGAATCGTGGTTGCGGACGGGCGTGTCCGTTCAGACTGCCCAGTGGGCGAGCTCGCGGCGGCGATAGTGCTCGACGCAGACGGCCCGCCTGGTCAGATCGTTCGTCGTCGGGGGAACCGATGCGGGGGAGGCGGGGACGACGCCGGCCGGGTCGCGGCCGTGGGATCGCGACGGTGCGGCCCTGCCCTCGATTGCGGCGCTCGTGAGTCTGCGAACAGCCTCGTGGTGGTGATCGCGGTGCTCATCGTGTTCGGTGATGGCTCCCCCGACGCCGGCCGTGGTGCGGGTGACGCTAGGGGTGATATCCGCCAGGACGGCACTCATTCCGGCGTCGTGTGCGTCCACCGCGGGTACCGGCAGCAGCATCGCGGTCAAGCCAGCCGGCAGCACGTCGAGCAGCCCCGCGCTGCAGGCAACTCCCTGGCAGAGGGGATAACGGACGAGTTCTGCATGGCGTCAGGTTACCGGTCCTCACCTCACCGCATGCGGGCTGTGCTCGGCACCCACGCCGTGTGCTGGACGGTTCGGCACAACCCGGCGTGCGCCGGGACCTGGCCATTGGAGGGCGCGCGGCCGCACGCCCAGGACCTGGCGTGTGTTCGACCACGATGGGGCACGGCGGCGCGGATGGTGCGTGCGCCGCGCGCTGGCTGGGCATTGAGTTGGGCACCATCTCGCGCGTAGCCCGTCGGCTCGGCTAGGGCGTGGAGTCGGTGCGCTCCCGGGTACGCCAGACCGGGCATCGATGCCGGGTGCGCCGGTAGGCGGCGGCCAGCCTTCCTCGAAGGAATGCAGCGAGCAAGCCGCAACGACCAGTTTCCGATAGCGAAACGTTACGGTCGGCCACGAAGCCCTCCAGAGCGAGTGCCGTTCCCGGACAGCTCAGACCCTGATTTTTCAGCCGGCTTGTGATGATCTTGTTTTCGGTGATCGGGTCGGTGACGGCTGCGCTGTTGGGACGCGCTGACGGGGTTGGAAGCTGTTGGGCGATGGCGTAACTGGGTGCGCACACGGCTGCGGCGGCGGGGTAACCGGTTTCGGGCGTGGCCGATCGCGGTGTGAGGTTCGGGATGTGTTGCGAGGGTGTGCTTTTAGGTGCGGGTGGCGGTCAACCGAAGGCTGGTAGTGCCCGGATGCGGTGCAGCGCCGCGATGAACGCCTGCAGGTGCGGGTAGGCGGCGCCGAAGCGCAGATGCAGGCGCCGGCCGTGGCGCACCAGCCGGGCGGCGACGTTGAAAAACGCCAGGCGTAGTCGTTTGCCGCGCGCTCGACGTACCGTGCGGGGTAGCGCCAGGGTGCGCAACCACAGCGCGATGTTGTGGGCGAGCGCGGCAGCGTGCCAGTACAGCCAGTTACCGAAGAACGATTGCACCGGGGCGTGGATCATCCCGAAGTCGTTCTTGAGCGCCCGGATGGTGTCCTCGGGGATACCACCGCGCAGCCGGTGATGCGCCTCGACCTCGGCTGCGCTGAGCCGCTCGGCAGAAACGTTGGTGATGATCGCGTGCAACCGCCAGCCATCCAGGTCATCGAAGGCCAACTGGTCACCGCACCCTTTGGGTTGACGGCGCACGATCAACCGCACGCTGCGCCCGAGCAACGTAGTGGTGGTCTGGGCGATCTGGCTGCCTTTGTCGGTCTCATGCCCCAACGCCGCAACCCATGCCGTGCCCGGATCGGTTGCCAGGGCGTGAATTACGGCCGCGACCGGCTTGTACTGTTTGACCGTGACCGAGTAGTCCGCGTCGTGGCGTTCGGCCGCCTCGATCACCTGCTGCTGATAGCCCGCCGAGTCGACCCGCAGCCACAACCGGTACTTACCGCGGCAACCGGCCGGGATCGCACTGACACACTCATCGATGAAGCTACCCATCGCCCGACCGTCGTTGGCCGCCCCGCCCCGGGCCCGCAGTGCGAGCACATCCCCGGTCTCCCCGCACACCCCCACCAGCGGGGACAGGGCGGTTTGTCCGGTACGCGAAAACGCGCTGCCTTCTTTGCCCGGCCCGTAGGTGGCCACCCGGGTGGCGTCGGGGTCGATGGTGAGCCGATCGCCCTCAGGGGCGGCGCCGGCCGCCCAGGCTCGACGCAGCATCACCCGGTTGACCGCGGCGGCCTTGACCACCCGACCCAAATCCGCACCCGCCAAAAACCGCCACAACGTAGGTACCGACGGCAACGCGTTGGTCCCGCGCAGCACCGTGGTTGCCGGGTCGGCCAGTAACGCCCGATCACTCAAGAAGTCCCCACCGGCCAGCAGTGTCTCGGTCAGCGCCCGGTAGCACTGCCCACCGGTGTAGCCACCCGGCCCGATCGGGCGCAGCCCACGCCGATCGGCCTCGGCGACCACGTTGAGCCGGTCCAGCAGCGGACCCCATAACGCGACCCCCGCCACCGGCGTCAGATCGTCCTCCGACGCGGCAACCACCGGGTGCGGCACGGCGCGCTGCGGACTCGCCAGCACCACATCATCGACATCGAACAACAAACCGGTAGCATTCACCTCGCGGGTGCCCTTCTGCTCGGGACAGCATGACTGTTGACACCATGATTTTCCCTTGCACGAAGGGCACTTTCGCATCACGACACGGCGATCACCCCACACCAGGCTGAAAAATCAGGGTCAGACTTCACCCGGACGTCTTCGTCATGTCACCACGCCACACCGCTACCGACGTTCGCGATTCCGAAGCATGCACGCCCGCAATCGGTTCCACCACCGCGTTGCCGAGGAAATGTGGTCGCCGCCTATAAGTTCCCAGCGATCGGCTCGGATAGCTACCCGCTACGGTTGCGCGCCTTCACCAACGGGCTGATCGTCACTGGCGGCAATGATGGGCTGATTGCAGTACGCCCCTCGGGCGATGGTCACGAAGTGGCCGGCCTGTGTCAGAGGCAACTCGGGATTGGCATTTTTCACCCCGCGAGCGGTCTGTGCCGCGGTGTGTCCGTCCGCAATGTAGTCACACACCTCCCGGGCCGCGGCTATAGCTGCGGCCCGGTCCGGGAACTGGATACCGGCCTGATTCAGTTCATTGAAGTAGCCGGTATCATCGGCGTGGGCAGTCACGGGCGCCGCGAAGGTGGCGATTCCAGCCGCGATCAACATCGGCTTGACCAATTTCGTTGTCACTGTTGCCTCCCTATCAACATCACCTGAGCCGGTTGGCTCTCTGCGACGAACCAAAAGACATCCTGAAACCTTGCGTAGCCATAGCCGGATTTGGCGGTGGGGGCACCCGTCGCCGCCCGTCAACGGTGCCCACGCACCGTGCACAACTGAAAAGCCGGAACCGTCCAGGCACTCGCTCATCACGTTCTTCAACCGCTGATAGCAGGCGACAACTCGCCCGGGCAGTAGGTCTCTCCGGCAATCTCGACGAATTGGAGGCAGTTGTTGTTGGAGAGATGGTGATTCCGGATCTTCAGTGCGCGTGCGACGACGGACGGGGAGCGTCCTTCCGCAAGATAGCTACAGACCCCCTTGGCCGTGGACACGGCGTCCTGCGCGTCCGCGAACTCGATGCCGGCGCGATCGAGCTGATCGAAGAATATGGCGTCGTTGTAGTCGGCATGCGCGGACGCAGCCAGGCCGATCGCCGTCAACACGCCAGCCGCGGACAAAGCCGATCTCGTCAACCACATAGCTGCGGAAGTCTTCTCGCTGTCGACTAACTCCACTTGGGCGGAAGGTAAAGAAAACCTGAACACTGGTCGTCGGGTTTCCGACATCACGGTGCCACCTGCCCGAAGTTGAACCGCCCCAGGCTATTCGGGGACGCCTTCGGTCGTGGGCGAGGAAGGGTGTCAGGTCCAAGCCTTCTTTCCGCGAAAGCGGACCGGGGTGTCCTCGGTTGCACCAATCGAAGCTAATTCCCCGAATAATGTTGTTGATGACCTACTTCCGCTTCGACTCTGCAACTGAGGGCAAGGTCATCAAGGTTGCCTCGATGATCGCCGAAGCCCCCTGCGAGGCACTGCCGGACGTGCATCGTCGAGCGCTCGACCGCCGGCGAACGCTTGGTCGATGAATCCGAGAAGGTCTTCGCCGCCGAAGGCGGTTGCCGTGGGTGCCTTTCCGGGGCGATGGTCGGGAGTCGTTTTCACAAGGGCCGCAACGGTTCTGTGAGTTCGGAATCGGGTGGTGTGTGCATTTGTTTCGCGCACCTCTGCAGCTCAAAGTCGCAGTGGCGCAGAGGGGCACCCGTAGCGGAGGTCCCCAAACCGGTTTGGCGTCGCGGCTTCCCCAACGGTTCGAGGCCCGTGCGCCGGGGAAGCTAATTCCGCAGGTTTTCTCGAGTCCCGTGGAAATTGGCGATGACCTCACCGTTCGGTGCGGGGACGGCATTTGCTCATCAAATTTCTGGTCATGCTAAATGTGCGTCAGTAACCAACAGTTCATCTGTAAATTACCGATTGGACCATTGGCTCTTGTGACGTTGTCGTGGGTTCGCTGACCTGGGAATTTGGGCGCAACGCCGTGTCCTGCTTACGTTTTGGACTGTCTAGGGTTCAATCCGCGAGAAGGAGCTACGGCGTTGCGCATGTCCAGGGTATTGGCGAGCGGTCTGGGTGACCAAAACATGGTGATCGAGGACGTGACGATCGAGACCGAGACCACGGGTCGGAAGCAGCCGAAGACCTCCGAAGTTCTGGTGTTCTCGGTGCGGCCCAAGGCGTCGCAGGCGGGCCGGTGCTCGCGGTGCCGGAAGCGGTGCCCGGGCTATGACGCGGGGGGCCGGGACGGGAACGGGATCAGGCGCTGGCGGACCCTGGATGTGGGGACCACAAAGGCGTATCTGCAGGCCGCGGCCCCGCGGGTGGCATGCGGCGAGCATGGGGTGGTGGTTGCGCATGTGCCGTGGGCGCGGCCGGGCGCCAAACACACCTGGGCGTTCGAGGACACCTGCGCGTGGCTGGCCGCGCACACCGCATTGAGTGTGCTCACGGTGCTGCTGCAGATCGCCTGGCGCACCGTGGCGGCGATCGTGACCAGGGTGGTGGCCGATGGCCGCGACACCAACGACCTGCTCGCCGGACTGTCGCGGATCGGCATCGACGAGATCGCCTACCGCAAGGGACATCGCTACTTGACGTGCGTGGTTGACCACACGACAGGCCGGCTGGTGTGGGCCGGCGAGGGCCGCAACCAGGACACGCTGGGCCGGTTCTTCGATCAGCTCGGCGCCGAGCGGGCCAAGCTGCTCACCCACGTCAGCTGCGACGGGGCGGAATGGATCCACGCCCTGGTGCGTGCCCGCGCGCCGCAGGCGCTGATTTGCCTGGATGGGTTTCATGTCGTGGCCTGGGCCATGAAGGCACTGGACAAGGTGCGGGTACGCACCATGACCCGCGCCGGGATCACCGATCGGCACGCCATGTGGGCGACCCGCAAGAACCCGGCTGACCTGTCCTGCGAGCAGCGCACCAGCCTCGCTAAGATCGCCGACACCAACCGCACCCTCTACCGGGCGTATCTGCTCAAAGAGCAACTACGCGAGGTGTTTCGGGTCAAGGGCACCCACGGGCGGCAGCTGCTGGCCGGCTGGCTGTCGTGGGCGTCGCACTCACGCATCCCCGAGTTCGCCGCGCTGGCCCGCAGCATCCGCCGCTACCGCGACCTCATCTGGAACACGCTCGATCACGGCCTGTCCAACGCCCGATCCGAAGCCACTAACACCCACCTGCGGGCATTAACCAAACGCGCCTACGGATTCCACAGCCCAGACGCACTCATCGCCATGGCCATGCTCACCCGAGGCGGCCTCTGCCCAGCACTACCCGGACGGAAATGACCCACTACAACGTCAGTAGATCCGGACCATTTCTGCCGTCCCTCTATTCACCGCAAGAGGTTGTCATTTCAGCGGTTGAAGACTGGCTCACCCGAGGGGCGCAGGCGTGATCGTGGCCGCTTGCCTGCCGCGGTGAGCTGCACCATGACCTGCCGATTGGCGACAGCGCGGAAGGCGGTGAGCGCTGATGGAGCGCAACTGAAACGGCGTTGCCGGCTACGCGCCCGGCCAACTTTCTCAGTCGCTTCAGTCTCGATATAGCCACGCCGACGCGCCTTAGCGAAGCGCCAAAATTGATGACCAAAAGCACGGCGGTGTTACTGCATTTCCCGCCCGAGGCGGTGCCGTTGGCGAACCGCAATCTTTACCAGCAAAGCCCGAAAATATGTCCAGGAGATTGGGGAAATAAATGGTTGTGGACTATAGCTTGTTACCGCCGGAGATCAACTCGGGGCGCATGTACGCCGGCCCCGGATCGGGTTCGCTGGCAACCGCCGCAGCGGCCTGGGATTCGCTGGCGATCGAGCTCAATTCAGCAGCGGCACAGTACAAGTCGGTGATTTCCGGCTTGACCGTTGGGCGGTGGACCGGCCCGTCGGCGACGGCGATGGCGACCGCCGCCCAGACGTATGTGACGTGGTTGTACAACACCGCCACCCTGGCCGAACAAACGGCAAGCCAAGCCAAAGCCGCCGCCAGTGCCCACGCGGCGGCACTGGCCGCCCACGTCCCGCCGCCGGTGATCGCATCCAACCGTTCCCTGCTGGTTGCGCTGATCGCGCACAACTACTTCGGGCAGTACAGTGCGGCGATCGGGGAAACCGAGCGGCAATACGCGCAGATGTGGGCCCAGGATGCCACCGCGATGCACGGCTATGCCCGATCCTCTTCTGCCGCTGCGCAACTCGCTCCGTTTCACCAACCGGCGCAGAACACCAACCCGACCGGGCAAGCGGCCCAATCCGCCTCGGTTGCCCAGGCCACCGGCAACAGCACCGGAGCGAGCATGCCGTCGTGGCTGCAACAAATACTCGGGAACGGCGACTTGGTCAACGCGGACGGCTTACTCAACCAGACGGCCGGGTACGGGGGTCAGGCGTTCGGCAACGGCACCGCCTCCTGGGCCGATATGGCAAATGCCCTCAGCAACGCCAACAACGGCGCCGGTTTGTTGACGTGGGCGGCCGAAAACCCCGGCGGCCTCGCCGAAACGCTCAACCCGGCATTCGTGGGTCCGGCGGCGTTGAGCTTCGGCGGTGGGGCGGCGCGCGCCGCGGCGACAGCCGGGGCCGTCGGGAGCGCGGGTCAGGCACTCAAGATCGGCGCGTTGTCGGTGCCGATGAGCTGGGCAACGCCCGCCGCTGCGATCACGCCGGTGTCTTTCACCTTGCCAGTCAGCAGCGCGGCCGGCATCCCGGCCGCCGCCGGTGGCTTCCCGGGCGGGGCGTTCGGCGAGACCATGCTGGGCACCCTGGCCGGCCGTGGTCTCGGTGGGGCGACAGAGCGCGCGGCCACCCGCCGGCGCAGTGTGGTGTCCCACTCGCCCGCGGGCGGCTGAACCACTCCGACCGGGGCCGGATCTGGCGGCGTGCCCCGCTGCCCGCGCGGGTCGTCGTAGCTGGTCCCGGGCCAAACAACCTGGCTGGCGGGGACTTGCGCGTATCTACTAAGCGTAGCTAACAAGAAAGTGGGTAAAACCCATGGATTTCGGATCGCTTCCACCGGAGATCAACTCCGGGTTGATGTACACGGGCGCCGGGGCGGCGCCGCTGCTGGCGGCCGCGGCGGCATGGGACTCGCTGGCCAACGAACTGGATTTGACGGCGACCGGTTACGCCTCGGTGGTCTCGCAACTAACGGGCATCGAGTGGACCGGTCCGTCCGCGATGACCATGGCGAGGGCGGTCGCTCCCTATGTGGAGTGGCTACAGACCAGCTCCGCACAAGCCGAGCGGACCGCGATACAAGCCAAGGCGGCCGCGGCGGCCTATGAGGTGGCGTTTGCCGCGACCGTGCCGCCCCCGGTAATCGCCGCCAACCGGGCGACGCTGGCCGCGCTGGTCGCCACGAACTTCTTCGGACAGAACACGCCCGCGATCATGGCGACCGAGGCGCACTACGCCGAGATGTGGGCGCAGGACGCCGCCGCGATGTACACCTACGCGGGTGCCTCGTCGTCGGCGAGCGTGCTCACACCCTTCCGCGAACCGCCGCTGACCACCAACGCGCCCGGGCTGGACACGCTGGCCGGCGCGGTCGCCCAGGCTGCCGGCAGCGTCGCGCCCCACACCCAGACCCTCGCGTCGACCACTGCGAGCTCCTTGAGCCCGTCGGGGATAGCATCGTTTCTCAATTCCGCGGACGGCGGTTTAACCGTCCAGGCCCTGGGCTGGCTGAATCAGGGGATTGGCGACACTACAAACGTCCCGTTGGGTTACACCACTGCCTTTTACACCGTCGGCACCAACGGCTTCGGTTATTGGCGTGAAGGCATCGTACGCGGCGGGATCGCTGGCTATACCTGGTTCGAGGGGCTGGGCGGATTCAACAACTTGTCCGGTGCCGGTGGGTATCTCGGCGATCTGGGTAGAACTGCGTTGCTCGGGCCGAACGTTGTCGGCTTGCCGGCTGCGGGCATGGCACAGGGGTATGGGATCGGCGCGTTGTCGGTGCCGTCGAGCTGGGCCACGGCCGCGGCTGTCGAAACCAACCCGGTGGCACTGTCGCTGACGGCCAGCAGCGCCGGCGCCGCCCCGGTTGCCGCCGTCGGCCTGCCGCCGGGGATGGCGATGCAAGAGGCGATGGTAGGCACGATGTCCGGGGGCGGCGCGGCGTCCGCGGTGGCGGACAGCCACGGCGGCGGTCGAGGCGGCAGGAACGGCGGGGGCAAAGATGAGAAGGCGAAGGACGGGGAGGGGTCGGCCGCCGCCCTGATCATGGCCAGCGGCTGGCTGGCGTCGACGCTGGCGTACAACAACCGCAGACGGGTGGAGCCGGCATCGGCGTTACTACCGCTGCCACCGGACTGGCAGGAGGAATTGGCCGCCAACGAATTCGCGTGGGGTTAGCGCGAAGAGGAGCGTCAACCGGCCCTCGCGGTCGCGGCGTAGGCGTTGAAGATGTCGCAGGTGTTGGCGGAGGGGCAAGGCCCGGCGGCTTTGGGGAGGCGCAAAAGCTCCGGGCGGGAGGGGCTTTGAGCATCGCGGCGTGCAGCCAGGCGACCTTGCCGGGTACCGGTCTCGATCTTTCGGATATCGCCACCCGGACGTCGCCGATGCGGCGCGCGGCCGGTCGCCCAACGTGAGCCCATCCCCGACGATCTCAGCGAAAAGCAGCGCATGGCCCGCAAGCGTGCGTCCAGCGCGGCCCACATTTGTGCACGCCGCACGGCGATCGCCGAACCCGTCATCGGCCAGAGCGGACCAGGGCGGCGCGGACCGGGATTTCGTCGCCCTCAGCGCAGGATGAAAACCTGACCCGCGATCCTAGCCGCCGCCGCCTCCGCCCATCGGCGGCATCGGGCAGTAGGCGCCCCGGGCGAGGTTCACGAACCGAACGGCTTGAATCGGCGAAAGCTTGGGGTTTTGTTCTTCCACCATTTGCACGGTTTCGTCTTCGGTGTGCCGGTCCGCGATGATGTAGGAACAGACAGCTTTGCCGCTGGATATAGCCTTGTCCGCGTTGGGGTATTCGATCCCCTCTGCGTTGAGCGCCTCGATGAATGCGTCATCATTGCCGTCGGCGTGGGCGACGCCAAATGCGACGAACGAGGTTGTCGTACAGGTGATGGCCAAAAGCAGCAGCTTCGTCGCGCGCATGATGTCTCCCACCTCGAGATCCGAAAAGAGCTTCGGCAGAAAGCATACGACACGATCGGCAGGGTGGGCTCGCCGAAGCGTGGCGGCGTCGACAGGGTCGCCGCACAGCCGATGGCGCTGCTGGGGGCCGATCGATCTTGTCGCTAAGGCGATCTTTCTACGATGCGCAGTCCGAGTGAAAATAGCAGGCGCGCTTCGGGATCGGCCAGCGATACCGACAGCAGCTTCTCGATCCGTCGTATCCGGTAACGCACGGTGTTGGGATGCACCTGCAGCGCCGACGCGGCGGCGCCGACGTCGCCGAAGCTGTCCAGGTAGACGCGCAGGGTCTCGGCCAGCACCGGGTCCCGGGCGTGCAGGTCGCGTATCCGTGGATCCACCAACCGCTTCTCGGCGGCGACCACGGTGACGATCTCGTCGAGCAGGACGGTGGTGCGCGCCTCGTCCAGCGACGTGACCTGACCGATCGAAACCGGATGGCGCTCAGCGCTGTCGAGTACACGGTCCACCTCGGTGCGCGCCGCCGCGACAGCCGCCAGACCGGCGACCGGCGCCGCGATGGCGGCCCGCAGCTCGATACCGAGTTCGGCGCGCAGGGCGCCGATCGTGCCGCGGACCCAGGAGGTGACCGACCGCGTCGTCGCGGTCTGCGGCAACAGCACATAGATCCGGGAGCTGTGTGAGACCACCCGGGCGTCGCCGCGAAACGCGCTCGCGCTCAACGCCACGACATCGGACAGCCGCGGCGGGCGCGGCGCGGTGGTGTCCGCGGTATCCCAACCGATCAGCACCGCGCTGCCGTCGACGGCCAGGCCCAGCTCCGCGGCGATGGCGGACACCGCGGCCGGCGAGGCGGGCGCGCCGTCCGTCAGGCCCATCAGCTGCTGCACCCGCCGCGTCTGCGTAGACGGCCGCGCCGCCAGCCGCGCCATGATCCGCGCGGCCAACACGGCCGCGCCCCGCAGCACCTCCTCGGCGTCGTCGGCCAGCGGTCGCGACCCCTGCTGCACCCAGATGGTGCCGGCGAACACCGGGGCGCGGCGCGCGCCGGCCGCCGGCTGGTAGATCCCGACCGCCAGCCGCGGCCGCAGCCCCAGCGCCGGTCGCTCGTCGACGCGCACCACCTCGCTGCCGGCGCGCAGCGCGTCGAAGATGCCCCACTGGCCGATCCACTTGAGGTGCTCCGGCGGGCCGGCCCTGCCCAGGATGGAGAGCCGGCGCAACTCGTCGGCCTCGTCGTTGGAGGCCGAATAGGCGAGTACCTGGGACTCGGCGTTCTCGATGCTGACCATGCCGTGGATGCGGTCGGCCAGCGACTGAGCCAGCCCGAACAGATCGGTGCCCGAGTCGTCCGCCGGGTCGGCGCGGTCCCCGTGATGCTCCAGCACGTGGTTGACCAGCTGGTAGAGCCGCTCCCAGCGGGCCCGCGGCTCCACGGCCACCACCGCCGACCCGGCCGCCACCGCCTTGGTCACCAGCGCGTCGGAGGGCTCCTTGACGAAGATCGCCACGGGCACGCGCTCGCGCGCCTGCTTGTCCACCCAGCGCAGGGCTTCGTCGTCGGCGACGCCGAGCAGGAAGAAGATGTCGGCCGAACCGGCCGCCGCCGCCAGTCCCAGGCGCACGTCGTCGGAATCGACCAGCGCCGCGGACCCCACCGGCAGGTCCAGGCCGCGAGGTGCGCCCACCAGGCTGACCAGGGTCGCGTCCAACGCGAGCAGCAACTGACCAAGTCCGACACCAGCCGCCCGCATATTGTTGGATTGTACTACGTAGTCCGACCAATCCTGTCCGATCGGACAAACATATCGGGGGCCGCGGCGGGGACCCTGGCAGGCATGGATGCGATCACCCAGGTGCCAGTACCCACCAACGAACCGGTCCACGACTACGCCCCCCGTTCCCCGGAACGCGCGCGGCTGATCGCCGAGCTGGCCGCGGTGGCCGACCACCCGATCGACCTTCCGCACGTGATCGGCGGCAAGCACCTGATGGGCGACGGCGAGCGGATCGACGTCGTGCAGCCACACCGGCACGCCGCGAAGCTGGGGACGCTGACCAATGCCGGGCACGCCGAGGCCACCGCCGCGGTCGAGGCCGCGACAGCCGCCAAGAACGACTGGGCGGCAATGCCCTTCGAGGAACGTGCCGCGGTGTTCCTGCGCGCGGCCGACCTGCTCGCGGGCCCGTGGCGGGAGAAGATGGCCGCCGTCACGATGCTCGGCCAGTCCAAGTCGCCGTACCAGGCCGAGATCGACGCGGTCTGCGAGCTGATCGACTTCTGGCGCTTCGACGTCGCGTTCGCCCGCCAGATCCTCGACCAGCAGCCGCTCAGCGGGCCGGGTGAGTGGAACCGCAGCGACTACCGCCCGCTGGACGGTTTCGTCTACGCCGTCACCCCGTTCAACTTCACCTCGATCGCGGCGAACCTGCCGTCGGCCCCGGCGCTGATGGGCAACACCGTCGTGTGGAAGCCGTCGATCACCCAGACGCTGGCGGCCTACCTGAGCATGCAACTGCTCGAGGCCGCCGGATTGCCATCCGGGGTGATCAACCTGGTCACCGGGGACGGTTTCGCGGTCTCCGACGTGGCGCTGGCCGACCCGCGGCTGGCCGGCATCCACTTCACCGGGTCCACGGCCACCTTCCAGCACCTGTGGCAACAGGTGGGCGCCAACATCGGCCGCTACCACAGCTACCCGCGGCTGGTCGGCGAGACCGGCGGCAAGGACTTCGTCGTCGCACACACCTCGGCGAATCCGCGGGTGCTGTCCACGGCCCTGATCCGCGGGGCGTTCGACTACCAGGGCCAGAAGTGCTCGGCGGCATCGCGGGCCTTCATCCCGCATTCGGTGTGGCAGCGCATGGGTGACGACTTCCTGGGCGAGGCGGCGGCGCTGCGCTACGGGGACGTCACCGACCTGGCCAACTTCGGTGGCGCGGTGATCGACCGCCGCGCCTTCGCCAAGAACGTCAACGCCATCGAGCGCGCCAAGGGCGCCGCCGGCGTGACCATCGCCGCGGGCGGCGAATACGACGACAGCGAAGGCTATTTCGTGCGCCCGACCGTGCTGCTGTCCGACGACCCGACCGACGAATCCTTCTCGACCGAATACTTCGGGCCGATACTGTCGGTGCATGTCTACCCCGACGACCAATACGAGCGCATCCTCGGCGTCGTCGACACCGGCTCCCGCTACGCGCTGACCGGAGCGGTCATCGCCGACGACCGGCGCGCGGTGCTGACGGCGCAGGACCGGCTGCGGTTCACGGCCGGCAACTTCTACGTCAACGACAAACCGACCGGGGCGGTGGTCGGGCGCCAGCCGTTCGGCGGGTCGCGGGGCTCGGGCACCAACGACAAGGCCGGGTCGCTGCTGAACATGGTGCGCTGGGTGTCGGCACGCACCATCAAGGAGACGTTCGTCCCGCCGACCCACCACAGCTACCCGCACATGGAATCCGACTGATGGGCGGGGTCTTCGCCAACACGCTGCGTCCGGCGATCCTGGCGGCCGGCCGGCGGGAGGGGTTGCGCCGCACCGCCGAACGGTTGCCGGTCACCCGCAAGGTGGTGCAGCGGTTCGTGCCCGGGGAGACGATCGGGTCGGTGTTGAACAGCGTCGCCGCGCTGCGCGGCTCGGGGTTCTGTGTCAGCATCGACTACCTCGGTGAGGACGTGACCGGCGCCGACGACGCCGAGGCGGCGGCGCAGGTGTACCTGGACCTGATCGACAGGCTGGGCCGGCTCGGCGACCGCGTCGAGGTCGGCGCGCGGCCCCTGGAGGTGTCGCTGAAGCTGTCGGCGCTGGGGCGGTCGCTCGACCGCGACGGCGAGAAGATCGCCCGGGAGAACGCCTTTGCGATCTGCGAGGCGGCGCAGCGTGCCGGGGTGTGGGTGACGGTGGACGCCGAGGACCACACGACGACGGATTCCACGCTGACGATCGTGCGCGACCTGCGGGCCGATTTCCCTTGGCTGGGAACCGTTTTACAGGCATACCTGCGCCGAACACCCGGGGACTGCGCGGAATTCGCCGCGGCGGGAGCGCGGATCCGGCTGTGCAAGGGCGCCTACGACGAACCGGCGTCGGTGGCCTACCGCGACCCCGCCGCGGTCACCGACTCCTACCTGCGCTGCCTGCGGGTGCTGATGGCCGGTTCGGGCTATCCGATGGTGGCCTCCCACGATCCCGCCGTCATCGAGGCGGTCCCGTCACTGGCGCGCGAATCCGGCCGTGGGGTCGACGATTTCGAGCACCAGATGCTGTTCGGCATCCGCGACGACGAGCAGCGGCGGCTGGTCGCCGCCGGCAACCGGGTGCGGGTCTACGTGCCGTTCGGCGACCAGTGGTACGGCTATTTCATGCGGCGCCTGGCCGAGCGGCCCGCCAACCTGACGTTCTTCCTGAGGGCGCTGGCGTCTCGCGGTCACCGGGCGTGAACGGGTGGCGGGATTTCGTGACGGGCTGGTGGCGTCGCCACCGGAGACGATCACCACCGCCTGCGATGCCGCGTGTTTCGCCTCGCCGGACCGGCCGCAGGCCACCAGCAACGCCGTCGCCGCCATCACCGCTGTCGTGAGCGTCAGGATTCGTCGCACAACGCAGGATGCTAGCGGCCGGCGCCGGTCACTGAGACCGCTTCGGCCGCGAGCGGTCGCCGGCGAAGCCGCGCACCACGTGCGCGCGCACGAATTCCGCGGCCACCTCGGGGTTGCCCATGTCCAGGGTGGACGACGGCGTGCTGAACAGCGAGAAGAGTATCCGCGCGAACCATTCCGCGGCGGCGTCCACGTCGAGGTCCTTGCGCACCTCACCGGTCAGCCTGGCCGCCGACAGGTAGGGCTTGAAGAAGTCGACGCACTCGCGCAGCAGCACGGCGGCATCCTTGGTGAGCAGCAGGCTGACCGCGTCCTCGTCGAAGTACCGCTCGGCGGCGATGACCCGGCGCGCCTGGGTGACGAACACCGCGGCGCGGCTGAGTTTGTCCTCGAGTGAGCCGCCCTGGTCCATCGCCTTGGACATCTCGCGGTAAAACCGCTGGGAGGCGAGTTCGGCGCACGCCTCGACGATCGCGGCCTTGTCGCTGAAGTACTCGTAGACCGTGCTGCGCGACACGCCGGCCTTCTTGGCGATGTCGACGATCGTCGCCTTCTGCAGACCCTGCTTGCCGAAGCAGGCATACGCCGATTCGACGATGAGCTCGCGCGTTTCGATGGCCTGAGCCTGGGGCGTCATGGCACCAGCGCGCCCCTGGGCATCGACCCCGTGTCGGCCGCGGCGTAGGCGGCGTTGATGTCGGCGAGGCGGAAGGGCCTGGGCAGCAACCGGCGAAACGGAAAGCTGTTGTGCTGCAAGAAGGAAAGGCCGATCGCCAGCGTGACCGGGTCGTAGAACATCACCCCGCGCACGGATTTGTTGCCGTAGACCAGGACGCTCGGGTCGAGTTCGAAGGTGCGGCCCATCCCGACGTTGCCGACCTCGAGCAGCGTGCCGCCGTTGTTGAGGAAGCCGATTCCGTCCGGGATGACCGCCGGCACGCCGACGACCTCGAGCACCCAGTCGGCCCCGATGCCGTCGGTGAGCCCGTGCACCCGCTCGCTGAGCTCGGCGGCCGACAGACCGCCGGCGTCGAGACAGTGGGTGGCACCGAAATCGGCGGCGACGTCGAGCCGTTCGGGGACCTTGTACAGCGGCTGGCGTGCGCTGGTGCAGTAGTACTCGGCGTGCGCGGCGACGAAGTGCGGCTCCTGCTCGTGGGTGCGGTACTCGCCGGCCATCAGGTTCTGGCAGGCGCGGGGGCGTCCCCGCGAGCAAGCGTGGCATGAGCCGCAGAACCAGAAGTACGGCGTCACCACGCGATCGCCCACCGCCAGCGGTTGGCCGGTCGCGTCGGTGGTCAGCCCCTCGCCGCGTTCGGCTATCTCACCGACCATTTCGTGGCCCATGGCGAACGGGCACGGCAACGGCAGTTCGCCCCGGAAGATGTGCAGATCCGATCCGCAGATCCCGGCCATCCGCAGCTTCAGCGCGGCCGTCTCCGGCGCCGGGTCCGACAGCGGAAATTCGGCCAGCTCGATCGGGCCGCCGGGTGCGGTCAGCAGCGCGAGCGTGGGCATCGGGTCCCTCCTAGCCGGCCGGTGCGAGGATCAGGCCGCTGGTGGGCACTCCGGTTCCCGACGTGACGAGGACGTGCTCGACGTTGTCGACCTGGTTGTGGGAGGTGCCGCGCACCTGGCGCACCCCCTCGGTGATGCCGTTCATCCCGTGGATGTAGGCCTCGCCGAGCAGCCCGCCGTTGGTGTTGATCGGGAACTCCCCGCCCAGCGAGAGCCGTTCGACGGTGGCGAAGTCCTTGGCCTCGCCGCGCCCGCAGAAGCCGAGCTCCTCCAATTGGGCGAACACGAACGGCGTGAAATGGTCGTAGATGAACGCGGTTTGGATGTCCTGGGGCTTCAGGCCGGAATCGCGCCACAGCCGTTGGGCCACCACGCCCATCTCGGGGAGCCCGGTGATGTCCTCGCGGTAGTAGCTGGTCATCATCTCGCCGTCGGCGGCCGCGCCCTGGGCGGCCGCGGTGATGATCGCCGGCGGCTGGCGCAGGTCGCGGGCGCGTTCGGCGCTGGTCACCACCAGCGCCACCCCGCCGTCGCTTTCCTGGCAGCAATCCAGCAGGCGCAGCACGGGTTCGATGATCCAGCGCGAATTCTGGTGGTCTTCCAACGTGATCGGGCGCTGGTAGAACCAGGCGTCGGGGTTGGTCGCCGCGTGCTTGCGGTCCACCACGGCGATGCGGCCGAAGTCCTCGTTGGTCACCCCATAGGTCGACATGTAGCGCTGCGCGTGCATCGCGACCCACGCCGCGGGGGTGAGCAGCCCGAACGGCGCGTAGTGCGCCATGAACAGCGGCGTCCCCAGGTCGGTGCGCCCGCTGCCGCCGAAGCGCATGCCGGAGCGTTCGTTGAACGCGCGCCAGCACACCACCACGTCGGCCACGCCCGTGGCGACGGCCATCGCCGCGTGCACCACGGTGCCCGAGGCCGCGCCGCCGCCGTGATGCACGCGGGAAAAGAAGCTCAGGTCGCCGATGCCCACATTGCGGGCGATGTCGATCTCGTCGCTGGAGTCCATGGTGAAGGTGACCATGCCGTCGACGTCGGCGGGCGCCAGGCCGGCGTCGTCGAGTGCGGCGCTGACCGCCTCGCACGCCAATTGCAGTTCGCTGCGCCCGGATTCCTTGGAGAATTCGGTCTGGCCGATCCCGACGATCGCGGCGGCGCCGGGCAGCGCGCTCACGCGCGCTCCCCGTCGAGCAGGCTGAGTACCGCGGTGCCGGAGACGTGATCGCCGAGGCTGTTGGAGGCCTTGAAGGTCACCTCGACGAAGTTCTCGCCGCCCGAGCCCTCGCTCTTGCCGGTCACGCTGCCGGTGAACCGCAGCGGATCGTCGGGAAAGCACGGCACCCCGAGGCGAATCGAGAGGTTCTTGACCATCGCCTCGGGGCCGGCCCAGTCCGTCAGGAAGCGCACGCAGTAGCCGTTGCTGGTCAGGATGTTCATGAACAGGTTCGGTGAGCCCTGCTTGTTGGCGTAGTCCCGGTCGTGGTGCACCGGCATGAAGTCGCGCGTCGCGATCGCTCCGGCGACGATCATCGTGGTGGTGATGGGGACGTCGAGCGGGGTCACCTCGTCGCCGACATTGATGTCGGCCCACTTCAGGGTGGTGGTGCGTGCTTGCGTGGTGGTCATCGGTGTCCTTCGGAGTAAGCGCTGCCCATGGCGGCGAGCTGGGCGGAGGCGGGGCCGAGCGCGAGCTCGTTGTGCTTGGCCCACAGGAAGTAGCGGTGCAGGGGATAGGTGACGTCGATACCGATGCCGCCGTGCACCTGTTGGGCGGTGGCGGCGACGCGGGCGCCGGCCTCGGCGGCCCAGAACTTCGCGATGCGGGCCGCGCGGCGGGCCTCCGTTGCGGGCCGGTCGTTCGCGACCAGCCAGGCCGCGTGCCAGGTGGTCCAGCGGATCGCCTCGACGTCGATGAACGCGTCGGCCAGCCGCTGCTGCACCGCCTGGAAGCTGCCGATCGGCCGGCCGAACTGCTCACGCCCGCTGGTGTAGTCGGCGGCCAGCCGCAACGCGCGCTCGCAGACGCCGAGCTGGATGGCGCACAGCCCGATGAGCGCGCGGGTGTGCAGGTCGTCGAGCGTGGCGTCGAGCCGGTCTTGCTCGGAAACCGTTGCGCCGTCCAGGAACAGGTCGGCGTGCGGTTCGTGGTTGGTGGTCGCCACCGGCCGGACCTCGACGCCGGGAGCGTCGGTCGCGAGCAGGAACAGGCCCGCCTCGCCGTCGTCGGTGGCGGCGGGGACCAGGATGGTGTCGGCGATCTGGGCGGCTGGCACCAGTTCCTTGACGCCGTCGAGGCGCCAATTCGGACCGTCGCGGCGGGCGGTGGTGCCGGGGTTCGTCGGGTCGGAGCGGCCGGGTTCGTTCAAGCCGGCGGTCAGGATGCGGGCGCCCGCGACGACGTCGGGCAAAAAGCGTTGCCGTTGCTGCGCGGTGCCGTGCCGGGCGATGGGGTCGGCCCCCAGCACCAGGGTCGCGTACGCGGGAACCGGCGCGACGCTCCAGCCCACCTCGGCCAGCAACACCCCGAGTTCCACGAAACCGCCGCCGTTCCCGCCGAACTGCTCCGGCAGCGCGGTGCCCAGCAGGTCGGCGGACGCGAGTTCGCGCCAGAGCCCCGGGTCGTGGCGGGTCGCGCCGGCTTCGAGTTCGGTGAGTCGCTCGGGGGAGGCGCGGCGCTCGAGAATGTCGCGGGCGAGCTTACCGATCGTCTCCTGCTCCTCGGTGAAGGCGAAATCCACGACAACTCACCCCACCGGCCGGAATTGGTGCAGCACCAGGCCGTCATCGAATGCCTGGTAGAAGACCTCGACATCCATCCCGACCCTGACGTCGGCCGGGTCGATGTCGCACAGGTTCGACACCAGCCGTACGCCCTCGGCGAGCTCGACCAGCACGACGATGTAGGGGTAGTCGAGGAAGGGGAATTTCGGTTCGTGCGGCATCACGTAGCTGTAGACGGTGCCGCGGCCGCTCGCCTCGACCGCCTCCCAGTCCAGCGACCGGCACGCCGGGCACATCGGCCGGGGCGGGTGGCGCAGCGCCCCGCAGCCGCCGCAGCGCTGGATCAGCAGCTTGTGCTCACGCAGGCCGTTCCAGAAGAACTCGGTGTCCTTGCTGATGGCCGGGGCCAGCCGGGCCGCCATCAGCGTTCCGGCCTGAATCGCAGCACCCGGAATCGCTGCCGCCCCAGCACCTCACCGCTCTGGTCGGTGTAGGTGGTCAGCCAGGTCAGGAAGAAGCCGGTGCCCAGCGCGGTCTTCTTCTCCTCGGAGACCGATTCGTAGACCGCCGTGGCGCTGATGACGTCGCCCAGCCGGGGATAGCGCTCGATCTCGAACTCCGAGTTGGTGGCGACGGTGCTGGTGTAGCCGGCCTCGTCGAGGAACGCCGTTGGGTTGCCGGTGATCTCGACCGGGGCGCCGCCCCGCTCGCCGATGCCTTCCAGTTTGGGCGACGGCATCGTCCAGGTCTGCAGCATGACCGGCGGCGACACGATGCCACCGAACCGCGACGATGCCGCGAACTCCGGGTCGAGGTAGACCGGGTTCATGTCGGCCATGGCGTAAGCCCAGTGCCGGATCATCGGCTGGTTCACCGGATCCGGCGCCAC